>NZ_CBDRCM010000001.1:0-558595 GCF_965342435.1 Actinacidiphila sp. bgisy160
CGCCGTCCGGCTCTCGCTTTTCGGCTTTTCCGACTCTATCAGACCGTTTCCGGCCTGATCCCCGGTCAGCGGGGCTTGTCCTCGCGGCCGTTGGGCCGTTCCGACTGGTGAGACATTAGCGGATCAGTGGCGCCCGACGCCAATCGAGCAATTCCGTCGATCCTCATTCCGAAAAACGCACGCACGAACGAGACGGCACAGGGCCGTTCGTCGAGGTAGGTCTTGCGGGATGGCTGCCCGGGGCCGACCGGAGCCGGTGTTCACCAGCGGGCAACCCGGAGAACATTACGGATCCCCCGTACGGCTGTCAAACCGGGGCAGCCGGGTCAGTCGAGGTCCTTCAGGCGGCCGCCGGCATCGGGCTGGTCGGCCTCGACGCGGCGGAGGATGCGGGTCAGAAGGTCGCCGAGGACGTTGTGTTCGTCCGGCGCGAGGTCCTGGAGGAGATCCGCCTCGAAGACGGAGGCCATGCGCATCGTCTCCAGCCACTTGCTGCGGCCGAGGTCGGTGAGCTCGACGATGACACGGACGCGGTTGCTCTCGTCCCGCTCCCGGGTGACCAGGCCCTCCGAGACCATGCGGTCGATGCGGTGGGTCATGGCGGCGGGGGTGAGGCCGAGCCGCTTGGCCAGGTCGCCGGGGCCGAGTCGGTACGGACGTCCCACCACCACAAGGGCCTTGAGGACCTCCCACTCGGCGCTGGTGATGCCGACGGCCGACAGGTGTCGGCCGTAGCCCACGTTCATACGGCGGTTGAGCCTGCCCAGAGCCGTGACGATCTTCTCGACCTGGGGGTCCACCTCGGGGTATTCACGCTGGTAGATCGCGATCTGCTCATCGAGGTCCAGCTCCTGCGGGGTGCCGGCAGGGCCGTCGGCTGCGCTCGTCATGGCAGGAGTGTCCCACGAAACTCATTGGCCCTAAAGGCTTCTGGCATGTACTGTTTAGCTTCGAAATTTAATCTTGAAGTCTTCAAGTTCGAGGACTACTGACCTAAGGGGTGAGTGTGACCACCGCGATGGGCGCCGCGCTGCGCCGGATCCAGATGGGCAACGCGCTGAGCGCGTTCGGCAACGGTTTCACCGTCCCGTTCCTGTTCGTCTACGTGGCGCGGGTGCGGGACCTGGGAGCGGGCACGGCCGGTGTCGTGCTGTCCGCGTTCGCCGTCGCCGCGCTCGCTGTGCTGCCGTTCACCGGCCGGACGATCGACCGGAGCGGCCCGCTGCCCGTGCTGCTGACCGGTGCCTTCGCGGCGGCGGTGGGCTCCATGGGCTTCGGGCTGGCGTCGAGCGCGCCCCTGGTGATCGCCGCGTCCGCGGTGATGGGCGCCGGCATCGCGGTGATGCAGCCGGCACTGGCCACGCTCATCGTGTGGTGCTCCACCCCGAGGTCGCGGTCACGGGCCTTCGCGACGCAGTTCTTCCTGAGCAACCTCGGGCTGGGCGTCGGCGGCCTGTTCGGCGGGTTGCTGGTCGACACCTCGCGGCCGGGCTCCTTCACCCTGCTGTTCTCGGTCGAGGCCGCGATGTTCGTGGTCCTCGGTGTCGTGGCGGCCTCCGTACGGCTGCCGAAGGCGGCGCGCATGGAGGCGGCGCCGACGGACAAGGCGGCCGGGGGCTGGCGGGCGCTGTTCGCCGACCGGGCGATGGTGCAGCTGTGCGTGCTGGGCGGGGTGCTGTTCTTCGCCTGCTACGGGCAGTTCGAGTCGGGCCTGTCGGCGTACGCGGTCGAGGTGACGAAGGTGTCGCCGGCGACGCTGGGCGTCGCCCTTGCCGCGAACACCGCGGCGATCGTGGTGGCGCAGTTCCTCGTTCTGCGGCCGGTGGAGCGGCGGCGGCGCAGCCGGGTGATCGCGGCGGTCGGTGTGCTGTGGGCCGTGGCGTGGGTCGTCGCCGGGCTTTCGGGGCTGACCGGTTCCGCGCACGGGGTCGCGACGGCCATGCTGATCGGCACGTACGCGCTGTTCGGGCTCGGTGAGGCGATGCTGTCGCCGACGGTCGCGCCGCTGGTGGCGGACATGGCGCCGGAGCGGATGGTCGGCCAGTACAACGCGGCGTTCGCCCTGGTGAAGCAGCTGGCGCTGGCCGTGGGGCCCGCGGTCGGCGGGCTCATGGCGGGCGGCGGGATGTACACCGAGTACATCGTGATGCTGGTCGCGTGCTCGCTGGCGGTCAGCGTGCTCTCCGTACGGCTGGGCCGGCGGCTCACCGTCGGACAGGACGCGCCGATGCGGGAGCCCGTGCTGGCCGCGTGATCCTCCGTCAGGTGGGGAGCGCGAACTCGCACCACACCGCCTTGCCTCCGCCGGGGGTCCGCCGGGATCCCCAGGCGGAGGCGATGGTGGCGATGATGGAGATGCCCCGGCCGGCCTCGTCGGCCGGTTCGGCGCGACGGCGGCGCGGCAGGTGGTCGTCGCCGTCGGTCACCTCGATGATCAGGCGCCGGTCGGTGCGCCGCAGCCGCAGCCGCATGGGCGGGACGCCGTGCTGGAGCGAGTTGGCGACCAGTTCGCTGGCGGCGAGGACACCGAGGTCAACGAGTTCGACGGGAAAACGCCACGAGGTCAGCACGCCCTGGGCGAAGGCACGGGCGCGGGGGGCCGCCTCGATGCCGCCGAGCAGCTCCAGGGAGGCGTTGCGGAACAGCTCGGAGTCGTTGCCCTCGCGCTGCGGGTACTGCATGACGAGCACGGCGACGTCGTCGGCGTGCTCGGAAGTGACGCCGAGGGCGCGCAGCAGGCGGTCGCAGATGACCTGGGGGCTGCCGGTGGCGCCGGCGACGGCGTTCATCAGGGCGGAGACGCCCTCGTCGATGTCCTCGCCGCGGCGCTCGATGAGTCCGTCGGTGTAGAGCACGGCGGTGGCGCCGGGCCCGAGGGGGACGGATCCGGAGGTGTGGACCCAGCCGCCGGTGCCGAGCGGCGGGCCCGTGGGTTCGTCGGCGCGGCGGACGGTGCCGTCGGCGTCGCGGACGACGATCGGCAGGTGGCCGGCGGAGGCGTACGACAGCCGTCCCTCGCTGGGGTCGTGCACGGCGTAGACGCAGGTGGCGATCTGGGTGGCGTCGATCTCGGCGGCGAGGCCGTCGAGGAGCTGGATGACCTCGTGCGGGGGGAGGTCGAGGCGCGCGTAGGCGCGGACCGCGGTGCGGAGCTGGCCCATGACGGCGGCGGCGCGCACGCCGCGGCCCATGACGTCGCCGATGACCAGGGCGGTGCGGCCTGCGCCGAGGGTGATGACGTCGTACCAGTCGCCGCCGACGGCGGCGTCGGTGCCGCCGGGCTGGTAGGTGGCCGCGACGCGCAGGTCGTCGGGCTGTTCGAGCTCTTGGGGGAGCAGGCTGCGCTGGAGGGTCACGGCGGTCGCGTGGAGGCGGCGCTCGCTCTCGCGCAGGCGTTCGGCGGACTGGACCTGGTCGGTGACGTCGGTGGCGAAGACCAGGACCCCGCCGGTGGCGCCGCCGTCCTTCACCGGGACGGGGCTGCAGGTGAGCGTGAAGTAACCCTGCCGGGTGGCGGTGGCGACCTTGCGGGCCTTGACGGTACGCGGCTTGCCGCTGCGGAAGACCTGGTCCATCAGGGGGAGCAGGCCGAGCTCGGCGAGCTCGGGAAGGGACTCGCGGGCGGGCTCCCCGGGGGCGCGGGGGCCGAAGACCTCGGCCCAGGCCTCGTTGACATAACCGAGGTGGTGAGTGGCTCCGTGCGTGACCGCGATGAGGGCGGGCAGCCGGCCCAGCACCTCGCGTACGGGGAGGGCGTCGAGGGTGTGCGCCGGCGCGTCGGGGTGCTCGGCGGCCTCCCCGCGCGCCGGGGGGACCGCTCCGCCGGACGGGGGTTCGGATCCGGCGGCCGCCGCCTGGGCATTGCGTCGTTGTGTTCCGGGGAGCCGGGCGCTCCAGCGCGTGAGGTTCAAACGTCCGATTCCTCGTATTTGTCACTCTTTGCAGGTGCTGACGCACGCTTGGTCACGGGTCCAGTGTGGCCGACCCACCGCTCCGGGGGAATCGGCCACCGCATCCGCACTGGCGGTCAGGGCGCGTCGGGCTTGCGGCCGGTCTCCGCGGCGAGCTCGAACTCCGCGCGGGGGTTCTCCAGCGAGCCCAGCGAGACGATCTCCCGTTTGAAGAGCCCGGACAGGACCCATTCGGCCAGGATGCGCGCCTTGCGGTTGAAGGTGGGCATCCGGCTGAGGTGGTACGCGCGGTGCATGAACCAGGCGGGGTAGCCCTTGAGTTTGCGCCCATAGACCTGCGCCACGCCTTTGTGGAGGCCGAGTGAGGCGACCGAGCCCGCGTACTGGTGACGGTAGTCGGTCAGCGGCTCCCCGCGCAGGCTCGCGACGATGTTGTCCGCCAGGACCCGGGCCTGGCGCAGCGCGTGCTGGGCGTTGGGCGCGCAGAGCGCCTCGGGGTCGCCGGAGGTGAGGTCCGGGACGGCGGCGGCGTCGCCCGCGGCCCAGGCGCCCTCGGTGCCGGCGATCCGCAGGGCCGCGGTGCACTTGATCCGGCCGCGGCCGTTCAGCGGCAGGTCGGTGCGGGAGAGCACGGGGTGCGGCTTGACGCCGGCCGTCCACACCAGGGTGCGGGTGGGCACGCGGGAGCCGTCGTCGAGGGCGGCGACGCGGTTCTCACAGGACTCCAGCCGGGTGTTCAGGCGGATGTCGACGTTGCGGCCGCGCAGCTCGCGGACGGCGTACCTGCCCATCTCCTCGCCGACCTCGGGGAGGATACGGTCGGTGGCCTCCACCAGAATCCACTTCAGGTCGTCGGCCTCGACGTTGTGGTAGTAGCGCACGGCGTAGCGGGCCATGTCCTCCAGCTCGCCGAGGGCCTCCACGCCCGCGTAGCCGCCTCCGACGAAGACGAAGGTCAAGGCGGCCTCGCGAACCTCGACGTCCCGGGTGGAGGAGGCGATGTCGAGCTGCTCCAGGACGTGGTTGCGCAGCCCGATGGCCTCCTCGACGGTCTTGAAGCCGATGCCGTGCTCGGCGAGGCCGCGGATCGGCAGGGTGCGGGAGACCGAGCCGGGCGCCAGCACCAGGTGGTCGTACGGCAGCTCCAGCGCGCCGGAGCCCTCCTCGTCGGTGGCGAGGGTGGCGAGCGTGGCGACCCGTTTGCCGTGGTCGATGCGCCGGGCCTCGCCGATGACCAGCGTGCAGCGGTCCAGGACCCGGCGCAGCGGCACCACGACGTGGCGGGGGGAGATCGAGCCGGCCGCCGCCTCGGGCAGGAAGGGCTGATAGGTCATGTAGGGCTGCGGTTCGACCACGACGATTTCCGCTTCGTCGTGTTTCAGCCTGCGCTGCAGCCGCAAAGCGGTGTACATGCCCACATATCCGCCGCCGACGACCAGGATGCGCGGGATCCCGGATCCTTCTGCCGCGCCGGACGGCCCCTTGAATGCTGCCATCGTTCCATGAGGCAATGGGCCATCGGGGTTTGTCCACAGGGCGTACGGCAATGAATGGCCGAATCCTGTTCTCGGGCAGGTCACGGGCGGGTACTGACCGGTGTGAACCGCCGGGACGGAGAATCGGCGGCCGCGGTACTCCGATCGTGGGTGGGCGCCCCCTTCATTCTTGACCAGGGCTCAACTATGTTCGTATCCCGCCGGGGAGCACGCGCGGCATCGTCCGCCGCCTCCCGGCGATCATGGGGTGGGGAGTCTCCGGGGGGAGACGCGATCAACCGGGGGATACACATATGCATATCCAGGACTCTCAGTGGGCGATGACCGCGACCGTCAGCGGCCATCCGGATCCGGTCGTGCGCGGTGGCGGCGGGAGTCGTACTTCCCCGCTGCGCGTGGACGCGCAGCGCAACCTCGAGCACGTCCTGCGGGCCGCCCGGGAGGTCTTCGGCGAGCTGGGGTACGGCGCGCCGATGGAGGACGTGGCGCGGCGGGCCCGGGTGGGCGTCGGCACCGTCTACCGGCGCTTCCCCAGCAAGGACGTGCTGGTGCGGCGCATAGCCGAGGAGGAGACGGCGCGGCTGACGGAGCAGGCGCGCGCGGCCCTGGGCCAGGAGGAGGAAGCCTGGTCGGCGCTGTCCCGCTTCCTGCGGACGTCGGTGGCCTCCGGCGCCGGGCGGCTGCTGCCGCCGCAGGTGCTTCAGGTGCGGCCGGCCGGTGCGGCCGACGGGACGCGGGTGCCGCAGCAGCGCGGCGGGGCCGACGACATCGCGTCGGGCGCCGGGATAGCCACGTTGCTGGAGGTCGTCGGACAGCTGGTGGAGCGGGCGCGGGCGGCCGGTGAGCTGCGCGCGGACGTGTCGGTGGCCGATGTGCTGCTGGTGATCGCCACCTCGGCGCCGTCGCTGCCGGACTCCGCCCAGCAGGCGGCCGCCTCGGCCCGCTTGCTGGACATCCTGCTGGAGGGACTGCGCTCCCGTCCGGGGGCGTGAGGGCTGACCCGTTCAGGTGATGAGTCGCGTCCGGGGGGTGAAACTCCCCGGACGAGTGGTTCTGGTGCTTGACAGGCCGTCGGACGGTACGCGTGTGCCACTCTTACGCCCGTGGATGAAGGAAACGGGGAGTCCGGTCCGCCCACGGGGGCGGGGGCGGACTCCGGTGGGGGCCCGCCGTCCGGCCGTGTACCCGGGCAGCGGGAGCCGCTGGCGGAGCGCGTCCCCGAGGCCGGTGACATTCCGGGGGCGCAGCTGTCCGACGCCGACCTGGTGGCCCGTGTCCGCGGCGGCGACGACAGCGCGTACGAGGAGCTGTACCGGCGGCACGTCGCGGCCGTACGGCGCTACGCACGGGGGTGCTGCCGTGACCGGCACACCGCGGAGGACCTGACCGGCGAGGTCTTCGCCCGCACACTGCAGGCGATCCGCAGCGGCAGCGGTCCGGACGCCGCGGTGCGCGCCTACCTGCTCACCACGGTGCGGCGGGTGGCCGCGTCGTGGGGCAGCACCGCCAAGCGGGAGCAACTGGTGGACGACTTCGCGGTGTTCGCGGTCACGTCGGCCGGTGCCGCGGCGGGCGAGGGCAGCCAGGAGCCGGGCGCGGACGTGCGCGCCATGCACGAGGCAGAACGGTCGCTGGCCATCCAGGCCTTCCGCACGCTCCCCGAGCGCTGGCAGGCGGTGCTGTGGCACACCGCGGTCGAGGAGGAGTCGCCCAGCAAGGTCGCGCCGTTGCTCGGTCTGTCGGCCAACGCGACGGCGGTCCTCGCGCACCGTGCCCGCGAGGGACTGCGCCAGGCCTACCTGCAGGCGCACGTCTCGTCCGCGCTGACCGCGCAGGGGTCCTGCGCCCGCTACGCGGACCGCCTCGGCGCGCACGCCCGCGGCGGTCTGCGGATGCGGGCCGACCGGGAGCTGCGCAAACACCTGGAGGAGTGTGCCAAGTGCCGCCTGGCGGCGGCGGAGCTGGCGGACGTGAACGCGGCGCTCAAGGGGCTGCTGCCGGTCGCGGTCGTCGGCTGGTTCGGCGCCGCGTACGCGGCGAAGGCGGCGGGCGTCGCCGCGGGTGGCGCGGTGGCCGGTGCCGGCGCGGGTGCCGTGGCCGCCGCCACCTCGGGCGGTGGCGCGGGAGGGGGCGCGGCGGCGGGTGCCGGTGGCGCCGTGGCCGCGGAAGGGGCCGCGGCACCGGTGAAGATCGCCGTGGCCGCGGGGCTGGCCCTCGCGGCGGCCGGTGCGGTGGTGGCGATCGCCCTGACCGGTGACGACAGCACGCCCCGGCCGCAGGCGGAGAGCAGGCCCTCGGCCGCGCCGGTCGTACCGGCGCCGGCTCCCACGCCGCCCCCCTCACCGTCGCGGCGCTCCCCCGCGCCGAGCCCGACGCCGCCGGTCCTACCCCCCGTACGGGCCGCCGCACCGACCCCGACGCCTCCGGCGCGTCCCGTCGAGGAGCTCGCGCCCGCGCCCACGCGCAGCGAGCCGCCCGCCCCGTCGCCCAGCCGTACCGCCGAGCCCCCGCCCACGCCCACCCCGGCGCCCGAGCCGACGGTCCACCGGCTGAGCGCACTGGAGCACGGCGTCCTCGGCCGGTCGGACCGGCCCACGATCCGGCTCGGCGACTGGGTCTGGCAGCGCTGGGGCCTCGGCATCGACGGCACGCGCTACTCCGACGGCGTCACGGTCGGCGCGCCGTCCACCGTCACCATCGACCTCAACCGCTCCTGCACCGCCTTCGACGCCGTGGTCGGCATCGACGACATCGCCCTGGGCTTCGGCGCGGCGCGCTTCTCGGTCCACGGCGATAACGGGTGGCTGTGGCGCTCCGAAGTGCTGCGCGGTGGTGACCCCGGCGTGCCGGTGCACGTGCCGATCGCTGGCAACCGCTCCATCCGACTGCAGGTCGAGCCGACGCACAGGTTCCAGGTGGTGAACGTGGCGGACTGGGCGGTGTCGCGGATCACCTGCGACTGAACCCTGTCCGCCCGCCGCATCCCCGCCGGTTCAGCCGGCGGGGACCTCGCACGCGCCGTCGGCGCAGGCGTCCGTCGCGGGGGCGGCAGGCACGGCGCCGGTCTCCTTCGCGACCTGCTCCAGCACGCGCAGGAAGGTCGAGGACTCCTGGCCGCCCTGGACGGCCCACTTGCCCTCGAAGACGAAGGTCGGGACGGCGTTCACACCGATGCCCCGGGCGTCGTCGATCTCGGCGAGCACCTCCTCGAGGCCCTCGTCGGAGGCGAGGAAGGCGGCCGCGCGGTCGCGGTCGAGCCCGGCCTCGGCGGCGAGCGCGGCCAGGGTGGCGCGGTCGCCGACGTCGGCGCCCTCTGCGAAGTGCGCCACGAGCAGCCGGTCCTTGAGTGCGGCCTGCTCCTTGGCGCCGTAGGCGTTCAGGGCGTGCCACAGCAGGCGGTGGGCGAGCAGGGTGTTGTTCTCGATGGCGCGGTCGAAGTCGAAGGCCAGGCCCTCGGCGCGGCCGAGCTCCTCCAGCCGGGCGTCCATCGCCGCGGACTGCGGGCCGTAGCGCTCGTTGAGGTAGGCGCGGTGGGGCTCGGGGGTCTCGGACTTGTCGGGAGCGAGCTGGAAGGGGCGGTAGACCACCTCGACCTGATCGGCCTGCGGGAAGGCGGCCAGCGCCCGCTCGAAGCGGCGCTTGCCGACGTAGCACCAGGGACAGGCGATGTCGCTGTAGATCTCGACCTTCATGCTCTCTCCGTCATCGAAATCGTCAGTTGAATCCTCAACGCTGCAACGAAGGGCCCGTCTCCGGCCATTCCCCGGTCGCCCCGGCCGTCCTCGTGGGTTCGGCCCCGCGCACGGCTAGACGGTCGCCTCGGCCAGCAGCGCGTACGCGCCCTCGCCACCCAGCTCGTGGCCCGCGGCGCGGGCCCGCTCGTACGGCCCGTCCCCCAGCGCCGCGCGGGCCGTCGCTTCCGCCGCGCGCACCCCCTCCTCCTCCGGCACCGGACGCGGCAGACCCGCCCGCAGCCCGTCGGCCGCGCCGTGCAGCCGGGCGGCCCGTACAGGATCACCGAGGGCGACCAGCACCTCGGCGGCGTATTCGACCACCGCCGCCGTGCGCGGTTCGGCGCAGAAGCCGTCCAGCCCCGCGCGCAGTGCCCGCGCGAACCCGGCCAGGGCGTCCGCCTGGTCGCCCCCGGCGGCGGCGACCCGGGCCGCGAGGCTCGCCACGAGCAGCTCGAAGTCCGGTGGGGGCGTACCCAGCCAGCCCTCGCCGTGGGCGAGTTCGACCAGCGTCCTGGCCTCCCCGAGTTCGCCGCGGCGCAGCAGGATCGTCGCCATCAGCGCGCGGATGTACGCGCGGGCGTCCCACACCCCGTACTGCTCGGCCTCCTCGGCGGCCTGGCGCAGCAGCTTCTCGGCGCGGTCGTCGTCGCCCTCCCGGTGGGCCAGTTCGCCCAGGCGGGAACGGACGAAGATGCCCTCCGCGTGCGCGCCCAGCTCACAACCGAGCCGAAGCGCCTCCTCCAGGTCCGCCCGGGCCGCCGGGTAGTCCCCGTACGCCAGGGCCATCTCGGCGCCGGCCTCGCAGACCTGGGCGCGCATCCAGCGGTCGCCGAGCCGCTCGCTCAGCTCCAGCAATTCCGGCCAGTCCGCGTCGGCCCGGGGGAGCCCGCCGGGGAGGTCGATCGTGATGTGCGTGCGCAACATCAGCGCGGCCGCCAGCTCCCATTCGCCGCCGTACACGCGGCACGTGGCCACCATCGCGTCGGCGTGCTCCCGGATCGCCCCGTGGCGGCCCACGACGTAGCCGGAGAACGGCCACAGGACTCCGGGGAAGCGGGCCGAGTGGACGCTGGGCACGCTGTAGACCTCGATGATCCTCGAGGCCAGCGCCAGCACCTCTGGGCTCTGCAACTCCTCGCGGGGCATGGTGTCGCCGGCCACGAACAGGTGGAGCAGCCGCAGGTTCATGCGCGGCCAGAAGCCGGGGGCGGCGGGGTCGTCCGGGAGGCCGGTGATCGCGATCAGCCGCCCGAGCCACTCCCGCGCCTCGTCGCGGAAGTTGCGCAGCCACCAGAACCAGCCCATGGCCAGGGCGATTTCGATCGCGTCGTCCGCGTCCCCCGCCTCGATCGTGCGGCGCAGCACGGCCCGGACGTTGTCCAGGTCCGCCTCCAGGCGGGCCGCCCACAGCAGCTGGTCGGGGCCGCGCATGCCGGAGTCGGCGGTGCGGGCGAAGTCCGTGAAGTACGCGGTGTGCCGGCGCGCCGCCTCCGCCAGGTCGGCCGGCTCGCCGGCGGCGCGCTCGGCGGCGTACTCGTGGATCGTCTCCAGCAGCCGGTAGCGCACCTCCCGCGCGCCGTGATCGACGACGACGAGGGACTTGTCGACGAGCTGGCCGACCAGCTCCAGTGCCTCCTCCCCGCACACCGCTTCGGCCGCCTGCAGCGTGCAGCCGCCGGCGAAGACGCTCAGTCGGCACAACGCCGTGCGTTCCGCTTCGCCGAGCAGGTCCCAGCTCCAGTCGACGACCGCGCGCAGCGTCTGCTGGCGGGGGAGCGCGGTGCGGCTGCCGCCGGTCAGCAGACGGAAGCGGTCGTCGAGGCGCTCCGCGATCTGCCGCGGGGTGAGCACCCGCAGCCGCGCGGCGGCCAGCTCGATGGCCAGCGGAAGCCCGTCGAGACGGCGGCAGATCTCGTCCACCGCCTCCGCGTGGTCGCGGTCCGCATCGAACCCGGGGCGTACGGCCGCCGCCCGCTCCACGAACAGCCGGTGCGCGGTCGGCAGCGGCAGCGGCTCCACGGGGCACACCGTCTCGCCGGGCAGGCCCAGCGGCTCGCGGCTCGTGGCGAGCACGGTCACTCCGGGGCAGGCGGCGAGCAACTGGTCGGTGAGCGCGGCCGCGGCGTCGATGACGTGCTCGCAGTTGTCCAGCACCAGCAGCATTCGGCGGTGTGCACAGTGCTCCAGGAGCCGCGCGGCCGGGTCAGCCTCCTGGCCCGCGCTGCGCAACTCGCGGGCGGCGGCCAGCACGGCCGTGTCACGGCGCCCGAGCGCGCTCAGCACGGCGTCCGGCACGGCGTTGGGGCGGTCCAGCGGGGCGAACTCCGCCAGCCACACCCCGTCCGGGTACGCCGATGACCCGGCCACCGCGGCCGCCACCTCTTGCGACAACCGCGTCTTGCCGGAGCCGCCCGGGCCGGTCAGCGTCACCAGGCGGTGCCCGCCGTCGGTCAGGCTCGCGCGTAGTGCGCCGAGTTCGGCCTCGCGGCCGACGAAGCTGGTGAGGCGGGCCCGCAGGTTTCCGGTGCGGGGCGGGGCGGCGGCCGGCTGCGTTCGCGGTTGTGCGGTGAGCAACTCGGCGTGCAGTGCTTGGAGTTCGGGACCGGGGTCGGTGCCGAGGCGGTCGGCGAGGGCCAGGCGGGTGTCTTCGTACGCGGCCAGGGCGTCGGCGGGGCGGCCTGTCGCGCGCAGCGCCCGTATCAACTGCGTCCGGAACGGCTCGTGCAGCGGGTGCTCGGCGACCAGCCCGCGTAGCTGCGGCAGCAGTTCGGCGGCGCCGCCGAGCGCCAGGCACGCCTCGATGCGGCGGTACGTCGCGGTCAGCCGCAGATCCTCCGCCCGCGCGGCGGCGGAACCCCGGTCGGGCAGGTCCGCCAGCGCGGGGCCGCGCCACAGTGCGAGCGCGGACTCCAGGGTCTCGGCGGCGGCGGCCGGGTCGCCCGCGTCGAGGGAGGCGCTGCCGTCGCGTACGAGGCGCTCGAAGAGGTGGAGGTCGACGTCGTCCGGGGTGGCCGTGAGCAGGCGGTAGCCGGCGGGGCCGGAGGCGACGATGTCCCTGGCACCGTTCATGTCCCCGGGCGCGAGGGCGCGGCGCAGCCTCGACACGAGCGCCTGCAGGGCGCCGGAGGCGTCCTGGGGCGGCTCGTCGCCCTCGCCGCCCCACACCTCGGCGATCAGGGCCTGCGGGGACACCGCGTGCGGGGCGTTCAGCGCGAGTGCGGCCAGCAGGGCGCGCAGTCGCTTGCCGCTGCCCAGGGGCACCGGCGCCCCGGTGGGGGTGCGCGCCTCCGTGGCGCCGAGGATCAGGTACCGGTATCGCACGGGGCCATTCTCCCGGTGCGGGCCCTGCGGGGCGAAGCCGCGCCGCGGGGCGAAGCCGCGCCGCGGGGCGAAGCCGCGCCGCGGGGCGAAGCCGCGCACACGGCAACAGGCCGCAGCGGGCGCCGCCTACCTGGCGGTGCCGCCGTCCCGGTCGTCGTCCTCCTCACGCGGGCCGAGCAACTCGTCCGCGAGGGAGGGGAGGTCGTCGAGCGGGGTCTCCTCGGCCCACGAGGGCCGACGGCGGGGGCGCTGCCCCTCCGCGGGGACGGACGGCATCTCGCGCGTGCGCTCGTTGTCAGGGCCACGCGGCGCCGCCTGCGGCTCCTCGGGCCGGAAAATGCCGGGCGGCACACGGTCGGCGGAGGGAACGGGCGGCAGGACCGCGGTCTCCTCCACGTCGGAAGGCGCGGCGGGCCGCGGCGTCTCGACGGTCTTGGTGAAGTCCGGAAAGGCCGGCTTGACCGGCGGCAGGACCGCCGTCTCGTCGTCGACGGGCATCGCGCGCAGCACAGCCGTCTCCGCGTCCTCGGCCGCGTCGGCCGACGGGGCCTGCGGGCGGGGCGTCTCGACGGTCTTCGTCGCGTCCTCCGCCTCGATGCGGGCCTGCTCGGCCCGCATCAGCGCCTCCTCGGCCTTGCGCTGGCGCTCCAGGCGGCGTTCCTCGGCCTCGGCGCGGAGACGGGCCTCCTCCTCGGCCTGGCGGCGCAGCCGTTCCTGCTCCTCGCGGCGGACGCGCTCCTCGGCCTCGCGGCGGGCGCGCTCCTCCTCCGCCTGGCGGCGGGCCTCCTCGGCCTGGCGGCGGGCCTCCTCCGCCGCGGCCTCCTCGGCCTCACGGCGGGCGGTTTCCTCCTCGGCGCGGCGGCGTTCCTCCTGCTCCGCACGGAGCTTCTCCAGCTGGGCCTGGCGCTCGTGTTCGAGCCGCTCCTCCTCGGCCCGGCGGGCGGCCTCCTCCTCGGCGCGCCTGCGGGCGTCCTCCTCGGCCTGGCGGCGGGCCTCCTCGCGGGCCTCGATCTCCTTCTCCGACAGGGGGAGGATCTCGTCGAGCCGGTGCCGTATCACCGTCGTGACGGCCTCCGGTTCCTGGGCCGCGTCGACGACCAGGTAGCGCGCGGGGTCGGCCGCGGCAAGCGTGAGGAAGCCGGCGCGCACGCGGTCGTGGAACTCCGCGGGTTCGGACTCGAGCCGGTCGGGCGCCTCGGTGAAGCGCTCGCGGGCGGCCTCGGGGGTCACGTCCAGCAGGACGGTCAGGTGCGGGACGAGCCCGTCCGTCGCCCAGCGGGAGATGCGGGCGATCTCGGTCGGCGCGAGGTCGCGTCCGGCGCCCTGGTAGGCGACGGAGGAGTCGATGTAGCGGTCGGAGATGACGACCGCGCCGCGGTCCAGCGCGGGGCGTACGACGGTGTCGACGTGCTCGGCGCGGTCCGCGGCGTACAGCAGGGCCTCGGCGCGGTGGGACAACCCGCCGCTGGAGACGTCGAGCAGGATCGAGCGCAGTCGCTTGCCGACCGCCGTGGCACCCGGCTCGCGGGTGACGACGACCTCGTGGCCCTTGCCGCGGATCCACTCGGCGAGGGCCTCGACCTGGGTGGACTTACCGGCCCCGTCGCCGCCCTCGACGGCGATGAAGAAGCCGGTGGGGGCGGGTGCCTGCTCGGGGTCGCCGCCGCGCAGCGCCTCACGCAGGTCGCGGCGCAGCGGCACGCCCTGGCGGTCGTCGGTCTTACCGAGGACGAGGGCGGCGACGGGCAGCAGCAGAGCGCCGATCAGCATGAGGGCGTACGCGGCGCCGCCGTGGTCGAAGGTGAAGTGCCCGTTGACGACGCGGTGCGGGCCGATGCCGCCGGCCAGCAGGGGGGCGCCGACGGCGCCGACCGCCATGAGCAGGTGCGTGACCGCGTGCAGGTGGTCGGTGGCGCGGGCCCGGCGGGGCTCCTCGGTCTCCTGGTCGATGAGGACGTGCCCGGTGCCGGCGGTGATCCCGGCCGTGACGCCGGCGAGCAGCGCCAGCAGCAGCACGGTCGTCGGGTCGGGCACGATGCCGGTCAGCAGCAGGGCCAGACCGGTGACGGCGATGGCGATGGCGAGCAGGCGGCGCCTGGACAGGCCCGGGAAGGTGCGCGGGGCGATCCGGATGCCGAGCACCGGGCCGGCGGTGAGCGCCAGCACGAGGAGGCCGTAGCCGACCGGGCCGCCGCCGAGGTCGGCGGCGTGCAGCACGGCGAGTGCCACGGCGGCGGCGACGGCGCCGGCGACGGCGGCCGTGCCGAGCACGAGCAGCGGCACGGCGCCTGTGCGCCCGCGGTCGTTGCTGCGCAGGCCCTGCAGCGGGGAGTGCGGCGGGGTGGCCTGGTCGCCCGGCAGCTCCAGCAGGTAGAGCACGGCGCCGGAGGCGGCGAACAGCCCGGCGGCGACGTAGGAGGCGAGAGCGGCCTGGTGCACGCCGAACCAGACGACGCCCAGGCCGATCAGGTTGCCGACGAGCGTGACGACGACGAGGCTCGCGGCGGCGATCGGGAAGGCGACGAAGCCCGTGCGCTGGTCGAGGCGGCGCAGCGCGTCGAGGCGGTCGGGCAGCGGACGTACCGTTCCCGCGCCCGGCGCGGGCGCGGGCAGCAGACCGGGAGCGGCACCGTCCTTGGCGACGGTCCACAGCCGCTCGGCCACCCCGGTGACGAAGACGGTGACCAGCAGCCAGGCGACCGCGTTGTCCGGCACCCAGTCGATCCACAGCGGCGCGACGATCAGCAGCGCCAGGCGCACGACGTCGGAGCCGATCATCGACCACCGGCGGTCGAGCACTCCGCCCGGTCCGGTGAGGGCGCCCAGCGGGCCGAGCAGAACGGCGCCGAAGAGCAGGGCCGCCAGGACGCGCGCGCCGAAGACGGCCGCGACGGCGAAGGCCGCGCCGCGGTATCCGCCGCCGAAGGACTGGGCGCCGACGGCGGCCTGCGCCGTCAGGACGACCAGGACCAGCAGCGCGAGCCGGTCGCCGACGGTGCCTGTGAGCTGAGCGCCCCACAGCTTGCGCAGGGGCGGGATCTTCAGGAGCGCGCCCACGGCGCGCTGCCGTGAGTCGGCCTCGAGTTCGTCGGCGAACGTGTCCGTTGGCTGCTCGGATCGCGTCATTCCGCCAGCCTATCGGGACCCGGTGCCGTCCCGGAGGGCGCCTGCCGGGACCGCACCGGCCGTGCGGTCCCCGCGAGGACTACTCGGCGGGCTTCGCGGCCGAGGACGCGGCCTTCTTCGCCGTGGTCGTGGCCTTGGCCGCGGTCTTCTTGGCGGTCGTCCTGGCCGCCGCGGTCTTCTTCGCCGCGGTGGTCTTGGCGGCCGTCTTCTTCGCCGCCGTCTTGGTCGCGGTCGCCTTCTTCGCCGGGGCCTTCTTGGCGACGGCCTTCTTCGCCGTCTTCTTGGCGGGGCCCTTGGCCCGCTTCTCCGCGAGCAGCTCGTAGCCGCGCTCGGGCGTGATCGTCTCGACGTCGTCGTCGCGGCGCAGTGTGGCGTTGGTCTCGCCATCGGTGACGTACGGGCCGAAACGGCCGTCCTTGACGACGACGGGGCGCTCGCTGACCGGGTCGGTGCCCAGTTCCTTCAGCGGGGGCTTGGCGGCGGCGCGGCCGCGCACCTTGGGCTGGGCGTAGATCGCCAGAGCCTGGTCGAGGGTGATCGTGAAGAGCTGCTCCTCCGTCTCCAGGGAGCGCGAGTCGGTGCCCTTCTTCAGATACGGGCCGTAGCGGCCGTTCTGCGCGGTGATCTCCACGCCCTCGGGGTCGGTGCCGACGACCCGGGGCAGCGACATCAGCCTCAGCGCGTCCTGCAGCGTGACCGTGTCGATGGACATCGACTTGAAGAGTGAGGCGGTCCGCGGCTTGACCGCGTTCTTGCCGGTCTTCGGGGTGCCCTCGGGGAGGATCTCGGTGACGTACGGGCCGTAGCGGCCGGCCTTGGCGACGATCGGGCGGCCGGTCTCGGGGTCGGTGCCCAGCTCGAAGTCGCCGCTCGGCTTGTTGAGCAGTTCCTCGGCGAGCTCGACGGTCAGCTCGTCCGGCGGCAGGTCGTCGGGGACGTCGACGCGCTGCCCGGTCTCGCCCTCGACCTCGCTGGGCTTCTCCACGTACGGGCCGTAGCGGCCGACACGCAGCACGATGCCGTTGCCGACGGGGAAGGAGGAGACCTCGCGGGCGTCGATGGCGCCGAGGTCCTCGACCAGCTCCTTGAGGCCGCCGAGGTGGTCGCCGTCGCCGTTGCCCGCGTCGGCGGCGCCGCCCACCGGGGTCTCGCCCTCGCCGAAGTAGAAGCGGCGCAGCCACGGCACGGCTTGGGCCTCGCCGCGGGCGATGCGGTCGAGGTCGTCCTCCATGCGGGCGGTGAAGTCGTAGTCGACGAGCCGGCCGAAGTGCTTCTCCAGCAGGCCGACGACGGCGAAGGAGAGGAAGGACGGCACCAGGGCCGTGCCCTTCTTGAAGACGTAGCCGCGGTCGAGAATGGTGCCGATGATCGACGCGTAGGTCGACGGACGTCCGATCTCGCGCTCTTCCAGCTCCTTGACCAGCGAGGCCTCGGTGTAGCGGGCGGGCGGCTTGGTGGCGTGGCCGTCGGCGGTGATGTCCCGCGCGGTGAGCGCGTCGCCCTCGGTGACGGCGGGGAGCCGGCGCT
This sequence comes from Actinacidiphila sp. bgisy160, assembly GCF_965342435.1. Classification (GTDB taxonomy): domain Bacteria; phylum Actinomycetota; class Actinomycetes; order Streptomycetales; family Streptomycetaceae; genus Actinacidiphila. Next base: position 17,116 of record NZ_CBDRCM010000001.1, read on the forward strand.
CGCTGCTGTCGAGCTCGGCGTTGGGGTCGTCGGCGCCCTCGACGTAGGCCTTCATGAAGCCGTGGAAGGTGATGATCTTGCCCGAGGCGGAGAACTCGACGTCCCGGCCGTCGGCGGCGCTGCCGCCGACCTTGACGGTGACGGACTGGCCGACCGCGTCCTTCATCTGGGAGGCGACGGTGCGCATCCAGATCAGCTCGTACAGGCGGTACTGGTCACCGGTCAGGCCGGTCTCCGCCGGGGTGCGGAAACGATCACCCGAGGGGCGGATCGCCTCGTGCGCCTCCTGGGCGTTCTTTACCTTGCCCGCGTAGACGCGCGGCCTGTCCGGCAGGTATTCGGCGCCGTAGAGCTGGGTGACCTGGGCCCGGGCGGCGGCGATGGCGGTCTCCGACAGGGTCGTGGAGTCCGTACGCATGTAGGTGATGAAGCCGTTCTCGTACAGCTTCTGGGCGACCTGCATGGTGGCCTTGGCGCCGAAGCCGAGCTTGCGGCTGGCCTCCTGCTGCAGCGTCGTGGTGCGGAAGGGCGCGTAGGGCGAGCGGCGGTACGGCTTGGACTCGACCGAGCGGACGGAGAAGGCGGCGCCCTCCAGGGCGGCGGCGAGCGCGCGGGCGGCGGCCTCGTCCAGGTGGAGGACGCCCGTACCGTCCCTGAGCTGCCCGGTCGACCCGAAGTCGCGGCCCTGGGCGACGCGCTTTCCGTCGACGGCGTTGAGCTTGGCGCCGAAGGTGCCGGGGTCGGTGGCATCACCGGTCCGGCCGGTGGCGAAGGTCGCGGACAGGTCCCAGTACTCGGCGGAGCGGAAGGCGATGCGCTCGCGCTCGCGCTGGACGACGAGCCGGGTGGCGACGGACTGGACGCGGCCGGCCGACAGGCGCGGCATGACCTTCTTCCACAGGACCGGCGAGACCTCGTAGCCGTAGAGGCGGTCGAGGATGCGGCGGGTCTCCTGGGCGTCGACGAGGGTCTGGTTCAGCTCGCGAGGGTTGCGGACGGCTTCCTGGATGGCGTCCTTGGTGATCTCGTGGAAGACCATCCGGCGGACCGGGACCTTGGGCTTGAGGACCTCCTGCAGGTGCCAGGCGATGGCCTCGCCCTCGCGGTCCTCATCGGTGGCGAGCAGGAGCTCGTCGGACTCCTTGAGCAGGTCCTTCAGCTTCTTGACCTGGGCCTTCTTGTCCGCGTTGACGACATAGATCGGCTGGAACTCGCTGTCGACGTTGACGCCGAGCCGCGCCCACGGCTGACCCTTGTACTCCGCCGGCACCTCGGCGGCCCCGTTCGGCAGGTCGCGGATGTGCCCGACGCTGGCTTCGACGACATAGCCGGGGCCGAGGTAGCTCTTGATCGTCTTCGCCTTGGCAGGCGACTCGACAATCACGAGTCGGCGGCCGCTGCCCTGTGCGGTCTCGCGGGTCGGGGACAACTTCGCTCTTCTCTCCGGGTCGAAGGTGGTCTCGCTGCGGAGTGTGACCGTACATCCCGGTCCCGTGTCAAACGGGAAAAGTCCGCAACGCCACTCGAACGGTAACCCGACAAGCGTCCTGTCTGCCGCACGGACTGCCGCCCATGTCCGATTTGCCCAGCTCAGAGGATCAGGAACAGCCAGAGACCGACAAGGAGCGAAGCAACTCCGAAGAAACCTGCCACGGCGGCCGACGCCGGCCCCCCTGCCTGGACCACCGGCAGGTGCCGCAGCGACCGGGTGACGGTCCAGGCCACGAGGGCCGCCCCGAATACCGCGAACACCGTCCCGGCGAAGATTCCTGGCGCGGTTTCCATGTACATGCCCCCGGATCCCTCTGGTGCTCCACGACCGGCGCCCCGCAGCCATGGAGAGTGGCACGCCGGGGCGACAACGGGAGGAACCATCGGTGAACTCCGCTCGAAAGAGCCTGGCCGAATCCTTCCGCTCCCGCCCGTCCGCCGGCCCGGTCCCGCGAGGAGCCGGCCGCGGCCCGTCCCGCTCACCGTCCCCCTCCGCCCGCGCCGCCGCCTCACCCCCTACCGTCTTGACTCGCCTGACAAGATGTCCGGATACACCGAACGTTCTCTCAGGGGGAGTCCCACGATGTCCGACCCGAACAACCCGTACGGCCAGCCCAAGCAGGACGGTTACGGATACCCGCAGCAGCCCCCGGCCGGCCCCGGCGGCTACGGGCAGCAGCCCGGCTACGGCTACCCACAGCAGGGCCACCCCCAGCCCGGTTACCCGCAGGGCTACCCCCAGGGCGCCTACACCGGTGACCCCAACGCCCCGTACGGCTACGACATGTACGGCCGTCCGCTGTCGGACAAGTCCAAGGTCGTGGCGGGCGTGCTGCAACTGCTGGCGGGCGGCCTGGGCATCGGCCGCTTCTACGTGGGTGACATCGGCATCGGCGTCGCGCAGCTCCTCACCTGCGGCGGCCTCGGCATCTGGGCGCTGATCGACGGCATCCTCTTCCTGACGAGCAACGACCGCACCGACTCCCAGGGCCGCATCCTGCGCAGCTGAGCACGATGACCTCTCCGACCTGGAACAAGCTCAGGGCCGTGGCCGGACGACCGGCCACGGCCCCCTTGGCGTCGCTCGTCGCGGGCGCGGCTGGCGCCGCCTACCTGTGGGGCACCAACCCGCACCAGGAGGGGCACTGGCTGCCCCGATGCCCCTTCAACTTCCTGACGGGGCTGCTCTGTCCCGCCTGCGGAGCGACCCGCATGGTCTACGACCTGATGCACGGCGATCCCTCGGCGGCCTTCCACGACAACGCGCTGATGCTCCTGGCGAGTCCCTTTCCTCTTTATCTGTACGCGCGATGGGTGAGGGAGGGGCTGCGCGGCCGTTCCTACCACCCCACGCTGGGTCGGCGTGCGCAGATGGCGATCCTGGGGATCGCCGTGGCCTGGGCGGTCGTACGCAACGCGGTTTGACAACGCGGTGATCACGGTTGCGTGACGGGTGTTCATCAGTGGGACGGATGTCAATTCTCTGATGTAAGTATGTGGCCATCCGAGGCGGGGGGCCGGATCCTGAGGAAACGCGCGCTCCCGCCCGCTCGTCCCCATTTGCGCAAGGAGCGACCTCACATGGCCACGCCCACCACTGACGCCCCGCACGGCTACGACCCGGCCGGTCGGCCGCTGTCCGACAAGTCGAAGATCACCGCCGGTCTGCTGCAGCTCTTCCTGGGCACCCTGGGCATCGGCCGCTTCTACACCGGCCACACCGGCATGGCGATCGGCCAGCTCCTGACCTGTGGTGGTCTGGGCATCTGGTCCTTCATCGACGCGATCCTCTTCTTCACCAGCAAGGACCGCACCGACGCCAAGGGCCGCGTCCTGCAGGGCTGATCCCCGGTCGCACCCCGACGGCCCGCCTCCGCTCTCCGCAGCGGAGGCGGGCCGTCGCGCTCCCGCTCAGACCGGCTCGATGAAGCCCTGCTCCACCAGCAGCCGGATCGCCTCCGGCGTGCGGTCCCGCAGCACCACCGGCTCCTCGCCCAGCAACTGGGCGATGGCGTCCAGGATCCGACCGGCCGTCAGCGTCCCGTCGCAGACGCCCGCGAAGCCCGCGCCGACCGTGTCCACCCTCGTCGCGCGCCGCATGCCGCGGTTGGCCCGCAGGACGACGTGCTCCGGGTCCTCGGCGCCGGGCAGGCCCACCTGCTCCTGCACCACCTCGTCCGCCAGCCGGAAGCGCTCGTCGAGCAGCGCCGCGTCGTCGTGGGTACGCAGGAAGTCCTGGCGCCCGAACCAGGCCGCGATGTGCGGGCCGAGCGGCTGCTCGACCGGGTGCGGCCACTCCTCGGCGGTGATCACGGGACGGTCGGAACCGGTCCTGCGCACGGTGATCCAGCCGAAACCGACGGCCCGGGTCTTGCGCTGCTCGAAGGCGTCCAGCCACGCGTCGTAACGGGCGGCGTACGCCTCAGGCCCGGCCAGGTGGTCGCCACCGTCGCGCAGCCACAGCTCCGCGTACTGCGTGACGTCCTGCACCTCCCGCTGCACGATCCACGCGTCGCAGCCGGCGGGCACCCAGGCGGCGACGCGGTCCCGCCAGTCCTCGCCCTCGGTGTGCTCCCAGTTGGCCAGCAGCTGCAGGTGCCCGCCCTCGGTGAGGTGGTCGGTGGCCTGCCGGACGACGGTTCGGCACAGGTCGTCGCCGGCCATGCCGCCGTCGCGGTAGGTGAAGCGGCTGCCCGGGGAGATGACGAACGGCGGGTTGGACACGATCAGGTCGTAGCGCTCGTCGCCGACGGGCTCGAAGAGGCTGCCCTGCCTGACGTCCGGCTCGGGGGCGCCCGACAGGGCGAGGGTGAGCCGCGTGAAGTGCAGGGCGCGGGGGTTGAGGTCGGTCGCGGTCACCCGGGTGGCGTGGCGGGAGGCGTGCAGCGCCTGGATGCCGGAGCCGGTGCCGAGGTCCAGCGCCCGGGCCACGGGCGTGCGTACGGTGATCCCGGCGAGGGTGGTCGACGCGCCACCGACGCCGAGCACCAGGTCCGCGCGGTCCACGCCGGGCGTCGTACGGATGCCGTTGGCGCCGCCCACGGCGCAGCCGAGGTCGGAGACGATGTACCAGTCCTCGCCGCCGTCGCCGCCGTAGGGGCGGACGTCCACCGTGGCGCGCACTTCTTCGCCGTCCCGGACGAGCCAGCCGTCCTCGAGGGCAGCGTCGAGGGGCAGCACGCCCCGCAGCCGCGCGTACGGGACCGGCTGCTGCAGCAGGAAGAGCCGCACCAGGCTCTCCAGCGGGCCGCCACCGCGGGTGGCGCGCAGGGCGGGCACGGTCTCCGCCCGCGAGAGCGCGGCGTAGGCGGTCGCCCCGAGCAGGTCGAGGCAGCCGTCGGCCGTGAAGGCCGCGGCGCGCAGCGCGTCGCGGAGGCGGCCGGCGCGGTCGGGGGCGGGCAGGGGCTGCGGGGGCGGCTGCGTACTCACGCTGCCATTGTCGCCCCGGAGAGGGCGCCCGGTGGACCCCACCCGCCCTCGGGCCGTCAGGACTTCGAGGGCGTGGCGCCGGAGTCCTGGCAGCCGGGCTGCTTCGCCATCGCCTGGCCGACCTCGCCCTGGCGCAGCGTGTCGAGCGCCTGCTCGCCGCTCTTGCTCACCTTGGCCAGGCTGTCGGAGACGCTCTTCAGCCCGTCGGCGAACTTCGCCTGGTCGGAGACGGGTAGCGCGTCGACCTGCTCGCGCAGGTTCGCGTATGCGGTGGACAGCGCATTGAGGTCGCTGACCGCGTCCTGCTTGAGCTTGGCGCCGTTGTCGACCGGCGGGTCGCCGGCCTTGCCCACGATCCCGGCGAGCGCCTTGTAGGCGTCCGAGATCTGCCCGAACGCCGTGGAGTCGGCGCTCCGGACCTCCTGCGGCTTGGCGTTGCTCGGGGTGTTGCTGATGTGGGTGTTCGCGTCGTTGATCTTCTCGACCTGGGCGGAAGCCTGGTCACAGACCGTCTTCGCCCAGGCGTCGAGCTCCTTGTTACCGCCGTCGCCGCATCCCGACAGCGACCCCGTCGCGAGGATCACAGCCGTGACGGACAGTGCAGCCGCGAGTTTGTTCTTCACGGCCCCGGAACCTACACGGCTCTTGTCCGCGGGCCACATCGCTTCCACTCGATATGCCCACTATTGCTCCTTATGAACCAAGAAGAGGGTGATGCATCTGACGTGGGCGCAGGCGGCGGGCGCCACCCCGGAGGATGACGCCCGCCGCCGTATCAGGATGAGCCAACGCTACGTCAGACCGTGGCCGTCGCATTTGGGTCGGCTGATCGCTTCGTGCTCGCGGTGTCGTCGTGGCCGGTGTCGGCGCCCTCGTCATCCCCGACCGCGATGCCGCGCCGCTTGGAGATGTAGACGGCGGCGACGACGACCAGGAGCGCCACGGCCGCGGCGCCGATCCGCACGCCCAGGTTGGCGTCGTCGCCGTAGGAGAACTTCACCACCGCGGGGGCGACCAGCAGCGCCACCAGGTTCATGACCTTGAGCAGCGGGTTGATGGCCGGACCCGCGGTGTCCTTGAAGGGGTCGCCGACGGTGTCGCCGATGACGGTGGCGGCGTGGGCCTCGCTGCCCTTGCCCCCGTAGTGGCCGTCCTCGACGAGCTTCTTCGCGTTGTCCCAGGCACCACCGGAGTTGGCCAGGAACACCGCCATGAGCGTGCCCGCGCCGATGGCCCCGGCGAGGTACGAGCCCAGCGAGCCGATGCCGAGCGCGAAGCCCACGGCGATCGGGGCGAGGACGGCGAGCAGACCGGGGGTGGCCAGCTCGCGCAGCGCGTCCTTGGTGCAGATGTCGACGACGCGCCCGTACTCGGGCTTCTCCGTGTAGTCCATGATCCCGGGGTGCTCGCGGAACTGCCGGCGCACCTCGAAGACCACCGAGCCGGCGGACCGGGACACGGCGTTGATCGCCAGTCCGGAGAAGAGGAAGACGACGGCCGCACCGAGCAGCAGGCCGACCAGGTTGTTGGGCTGGGAGATGTCCAGGTCCAGCCACCTGAGGTCTGCGGCGGAGATGTTCGCCTCCCGCACCGCGGTGTCGACGGCCTCCTTGAAAGAGCCGAACAGGGCGGTCGCGGCGAGCACGGCGGTCGCGATGGCGATGCCCTTGGTGATCGCCTTGGTGGTGTTGCCGACCGCGTCGAGGTCGGTGAGCACCTTGGCGCCCTCGCCGTGGACGTCGCCGGACATCTCGGCGATGCCCTGGGCGTTGTCGGAGACCGGGCCGAAGGTGTCCATGGCGACGATCACGCCGACGGTGGTGAGCAGACCGGTACCGGCCAGCGCCACCGCGAACAGGGCGAGCCAGATCGAGGCACCGCCCAGCAGGAAGGCGCCGTACACCGAGAGGCCGATGAGGACGGCCGAGTACACCGCCGACTCCAGACCGACGGAGATGCCGGACAGGACGACGGTGGCGGGCCCGGTCAGGGACGTCTTGCCGATGTCCCGCACCGGGCGCCGGTTGGTCTCGGTGAAGTAGCCCGTGAGCTGCTGGATGAGCGCCGCCAGCACGATGCCGATGGCGACCGCGACCAGCGCCAGGATGCGCGGGTCACCGCCGTGCGAGGCGATGTCGCCGGGCACGTTTGCCAGCTCCGCGTACGTCGAGGGCAGATACACGAACGCCGCGACGGCCACCATCGCCAGCGAGATCACCGCGGAGACGAAGAAGCCGCGGTTGATGGCGGTCATGCCGCTGCGGTCCTTGCGGCGGGGGGCCACCGCGAAGATGCCGATCATGGCGGTGAGCACACCGATCGCCGGGATCAGCAGCGGGAAGGCCAGACCGGAGTCGCCGAAGGCGACCTTGCCGAGGATGAGCGCGGCCACCAGGGTGACGGCGTACGACTCGAACAGGTCGGCCGCCATGCCTGCGCAGTCGCCGACGTTGTCGCCGACGTTGTCCGCGATGGTGGCGGCGTTGCGCGGGTCGTCCTCGGGGATGCCCTGCTCGACCTTGCCGACCAGGTCGGCGCCGACGTCCGCGGCCTTGGTGAAGATCCCGCCGCCGACACGCATGAACATCGCGAGCAGCGCGGCACCGAAGCCGAAGCCCTCCAGCACCTTGGGCGCGTCGGCCTTGTAGACCAGCACGACGACGGAGGCGCCCAGCAGACCCAGGCCCACGGTGAACATGCCGACCACACCGCCGGTGCGGAAGGCGATCTTCATCGCGCGGTGCGAGACGGTCGTCAGGTCCGCCGCGGGCTCACCCTGCGCCGGGGTCGCGGCTCGTGCGGCCGCGGCCACGCGGACGTTGCTGCGCACCGCCAGCCACATGCCGATGTAGCCGGTGACCGCCGAGAAGCCGGCGCCCACCAGGAAGAACACGCTACGGCCGATGCGCTGCGACGTGGTGTCCGCGGGCAGCAACATGAGCAGGAAGAACGCGACGACCGCGAAAGCTCCCAGAGTGCGGAACTGCCGTGCGAGGTAGGCGTTTGCGCCTTCCTGCACGGCAGCCGCGATCTTCTTCATGCTGTCGGTGCCCTCGTCGGCACTGAGCACTTGACGTACCAGCACCACGGCGAGCACCAGGGCGGCCAGTGCCACCACCACGATGACGAGCACGAGATTGCGGTTGCCGTCGGTCAGTACGGGTGATGCGGCCAGGGGTTGAGCGATGTCCTGCAGGTGAGGGGTGAGTGGCCCCGCCATTCGTCCTCCTTGACGTTTGGCACGTGGGCGCGCGGCTCCGGCGACTTAGCAGCCGCGACGCTCAGGCTTGTGAGCTGAGCAAAGATGGACGGATTGTAGGGAGCCGAACTAGATCAAAACAGGGCGCAGGAAACGAAATTCGCCGAGGCCGGGGATGTAGCAAAGGAGATCGCCCACAGATATCACCGGAAAAGGTGAACAGTCACCGTGTAAGTGGATCAACCACCGGGTGAATCCGCGCACGCCGAGCTGACCTGCGGTGAAGCTCGCAGGCGGCTCGGCAGGAGGAGCGCGTGAAGGGGCGGGGCGGCTAGGAGAGCGCGGCCGGGTTCAGCGGCCAGCTCATCCGGATGACATCGCCGTACTCTCCCGAGAAGACCTCGACGTCGTCGACGAGGCCACTGATGACGGCCAGACCCATCTGGCCCTCGTCCTCCGCCTCGGAGGAGTCGGACGAGGAGGACGAGCCGTCGGGAAGCGACTCGGGGTGCTCGGCGGGGCTGTCACCACGCGCCGAGGGCACATTTGCGGCGTCGGCCGGGCGGTCGTCCGCCTCCGAGGACTTGTCGCCGACCTCGATGGAGAACTTCTTCTCCTCCTCGGTCAGCACCACCCGCACCGGACGGTCCGCACCGCTGCTGCGGTACAGCCCGACGGCCCGGCTGCACGCCTCACCGACGGCGAGCCGGACCTCGTCGAGGACGGCCTCGTCCACCCCTGCCCTGCGGGCTACCGCAGCCGCCACCAGTCGTGCGGTGCGGACGTGCTCCGGCAGTGCGCTGAAGAGCAGTTCTACGGTGGGCATGGCCTCCCCCTCGTGCCTGTGGGCGGGCAACACAGGGGCCCGGGCGTCGGCGTCGCCCGGAGCCCCGCGGTCCGGCGCCGAACGTCAGTCGGTCGCCGCGACGGCCTCGTCGACCGAGGTGTGGATGGGGAACACCTTGGTCAGGCCGGTGATACGGAAAATCTTGAGAATGCGCTCCTGGTTGCACACCAGGCGCAGCGAGCCTTCATGCGCGCGAACCCGCTTGAGCCCGCCGACGAGCACACCCAGTCCGGTCGAGTCCAGGAAGTCCACGCCTTCCATGTCCACGACCAGGTGGTAGCTACCGTCGTTCACGAGTTCCACCAGCTGCTCCCGCAGCTTGGGTGCGGTGTACACATCAATCTCGCCGCCGACCTCGACGACCGTACGGTCGCCGACGGTTCGAGTCGACAGGGACAGGTCCACGGATCCTCCAGCACCTTGCATCGAGCGGTCGCCCCCCATGGATCGGCAGCCGCGATGGCATTCAATCACTTACCAGCGGGCATGCACGACGCCTTACGGCGATTGTCCGTCATGCCAGTGACACACTGAGTGCCGATGGCTCAGGATCATCTTCCGCAGTCGGCGCACGGCCGTACCTCCCCCGTCGCCCTCCTGGAGCGGCTTGCCACGGGGGCGGGCAGGGCCGCGCGCATCACCCATACGGAGCACTTGCCCCCGCGGGCGGGTCGCCATGCCGATTGGCCTGATCAGATCCGCCCGGAGGTGATCGACGCGGTCCGCGCGTGCGGCATCGAACAGCCCTGGGAGCACCAGGCCCGGGTGGCCGCCCACGCCCTCGCCGGCACCTCCGCGGTGGTCGCCACGGGGACGGCCTCCGGCAAGTCCCTGGCGTACCTCGTGCCGGTCCTCAGCGCCCTCCTGGAGGGCTCCGAGGCCCCGAACGGCCGGGGTGCCACCGCGCTCTACCTGGCACCCACGAAGGCCCTGGCGGCCGACCAGCGCCGTGCCGTGGCCGAGCTCGCCGCCCCGCTGGGCAAGGCGGTGCGCGCGGCGGTCTACGACGGCGACACGCCGTTCGAGGAACGCGAGTGGGTCCGCCAGTACGCGACCTACGTGCTCACCAACCCCGACATGCTCCATCTGGGCGTCCTGCCGGGCCATTCCCGGTGGTCCTCCTTCCTCCGGCGGCTGCGCTACGTCGTGATCGACGAGTGCCACAGCTACCGGGGCGTGTTCGGCTCGCACGTCGCCCAGGTCATACGCAGGCTGCGGCGCGTCTGCGCCCGCTACGGGGCTGATCCCGTCTTCCTCCTCGCCTCCGCGACCGCCGCCGACCCCGGCGCCACCGCCACCCGGCTGACCGGTGTGCCCGTCGCCGAGGTCACCGAGGACGCCTCGCCCCGCGGCGAGGTCGCCTTCGCCCTGTGGGAGCCCCCGCTCACCGAGCTCAGCGGGGAGCACGGCGCCCCGGTGCGCCGCACCGCCACCGCAGAGGCCGCCGACCTACTGACGGACCTGGTGCTCGACGGCACCCGCACCGTCGCCTTCGTGCGCTCCCGGCGGGCCGCCGAGCTGATCTCCGTCATCGCCCAGGAACGCCTCGCCGAGATCGACCGCCGGCTGCCCCGCCGGGTCGCCGCCTACCGGGGCGGTTACCTGCCCCAGGAGCGCCGGGCCATCGAACGGGACCTGCACACCGGGCGGCTCCTCGGACTGGCCTCCACGACGGCCCTGGAGCTGGGCGTGGACGTCTCCGGGCTCGACGCCGTGCTCCTGGCCGGGTACCCGGGCACCAGGGCCTCCCTGTGGCAGCAGGCGGGCCGGGCGGGACGGTCCGGCCAGGGGGCACTGGCGGTGCTGATCGCCCGCGACGACCCGCTGGACACCTACCTCGTGCACCACCCGGACGCCCTCTTCCGGCGTCCCGTCGAGTCGACCGTGCTCGACCCCGACAACCCCTACGTCCTCGCCCCGCACCTGTGCGCCGCGGCGGCCGAGCTGCCGCTGGGCGAGGAGGACCTGGCGCTCTTCGGGCCCGAGACCGCCGGGCTGCTGCCGCAGCTGGAGCGCCGCGGCCTGCTGCGGCGCCGTACCGGTGGCTGGTTCTGGACGCGGCGGGAGAGGGCCGCCGACCTCACCGACATCCGAGGCGAGGGCGGCAAGCCCGTCCAGGTGGTCGAGGCCGGGACCGGGCGCCTGCTCGGCACCGTCGACGCGGGCGCCGCGCACACCACCGTCCACGAAGGCGCCGTCCATCTGCACCAGGGCCGTACCTATCTCGTCCGGCACCTGGACCTGGAGGACTCCGTCGCGCTGGTGGAGCGGGCCGACCCGCCGTACTCGACGATGGCCCGCGACACCACGGCGATCTCCGTGCTCGACGAGGACCTGGTGGAGGAGTGGGGCGAGGCCCGCCTCCACTTCGGCTCCGTCGAGGTCACCCATCAGGTCGTCTCCTTCCTGCGCCGCCGGCTGATCACCAACGAGGTGATGGGCGAGACCAGGCTGGACCTGCCACCGCGCACCCTGCGGACCCGAGCCGTGTGGTGGACGGTCACCGACGATCAGCTCGACGCGGCGCGTATCCACCCCGAGGAGCTGCCCGGCGCCCTCCATGCGGCCGAGCACGCCTCGATCGGTCTCCTCCCGCTCTTCGCCACCTGCGACCGCTGGGACATCGGCGGGGTCTCCGTGCCGCTCCACCAGGACACCGGGCTGCCGACCGTCTTCGTGTACGACGGCCATCCCGGTGGCGCGGGCTTCGCGGAGCGGGCCTTCCGCACCGCCCGCGGCTGGCTCACCGCCACCCGCGAGGCGATCGCCTCCTGCGAGTGCGAGTTCGGCTGCCCCTCCTGTGTGCAGTCGCCCAAGTGCGGCAACGGCAACGACCCGCTGGACAAGCAGGGCGCGGTACGTCTGCTCGACGTGCTCCTTGCGACGGAGGGCCCGTCGGAGCCCGCCCCCGCCGTCCCCGCGCCCGCCCCGGATCCGGAGCCCTGAGGCCCGGCCCGGGAGCGCACCCGGGCGGGCCCGACCGCGGCCGTGACGTCGGCGATCTCACCGCTGACCACACAGCGCAACAGCCGGGCGTGCTGGGCGGCGGCCACCCGTCCGGCCGTGGCACAGGCCTCCGCGCCACCCCGCAGGGCGTGGTCGGCGGCGGCGAGCGCCGCGAGGTCCGCGGCCGCCCCCGCGCGGTGCCGTGCCGCGACGGCGGCGCCGAACGTCAGCACGGCGCACGCGGCCAGCGCCAGCAGCGCCCCCAGAAGCGCCGTCCAGACCGTCGCGGAGCCCTGGTCGTCCGCTCGCCGGCTCACGGCCGCTCCCCCGTTCCCTCCACGGCGGCGACCGCCTCCCCGCGGAGCGTGAGGGACAGGGAGCGGACCTCGACGGTCACCCGGACCACATCGCCGCCCCGGTGGAGGAAGACCACGGCCCCGGCGGGAGCCGCCGTGCGGGCCGCCTGCAGCACCGCGCCGTCCCGCTCCTCGCGGGCGGCCGCGCGCGCTCCGGCCCGTGCGGCGTCGACGCAGCGGATCTGCGCGGCCGCCGCGGCCAGCCCCCACAGCAGCAGCCCCGTGAGGAACACCAGCGACGGGATGACCACCGCGGCCTCCGCCGTGACGTAGCCGGCGTCGCCGCGGCGCTCAGAACGCCACATCGAGGGCCCGCTTGATGAGCCCGCTGAGCGCGGAACTGACCGCGCCCGAGGTGACCACCTTGTAGAGCACGGCCGCGAAACCGCAGGCCGCCAGCGTGCCCACGGCGTACTCGGCCGTGGTCATCCCGCGCTCGCCGGTGCGGCAGCGGCGGCTCAGCTTCCTCAGACAACGCTTCACTCGCATGACTCCCCCTTCAGTTCGTCGTGCCGGCGAGGATCGCCCCCGCCAGCCCCATGACCACCGGCGCGACCCCCACGAGGAGGAAGGCCGGCAGGAAGCACAGCCCCAGCGGGGCGGTGACCAGCACTCCGGCGCGACGTGCGCGCGCCGCCCCGCGACGGGCGTGTTCGGCGCGGCAGCCAGCGGCCAGCCGCGCGATCTCCTCGACGGGCGGCACTCCCGTCGTGGTGGCCCGCTCCAGGCACCGGGCGAGCTCTCGGCAGCCGAGCCGGTCCAGCCGGCCCCAGCACTGCGCGGGGTCGCCGCCCAGGCGGAGCTCGGCGGCGGCGCGGGTGAGCGCCTCCCCGAGCGGCCCTCCGAGGGACGGCCCGACGGCCTCGGCGGCCTCGCGGGGACCCGCCCCGGCCGTCACGCAGGCCGCCATCAGATCGGCCGCCAGTGGCAGCTGTCGCGCGGCCCGCGCCTGGTCCACGGGCCCGGCGGGCCGGGGCCGCCGCTGCCGGCGACGTATCGCGTAAGCGGCACCGATCCCGGCCGCCGCGCCGGGGATTCCGCCGACCAGGGCGAACGCGCCCAGAGCGACCCCGGCGACCGGCGCCCATTCCCGGACGGGGGCCGTACCCGGCCACCTGCTGCCGCGCCGGGCAGGGGGTGCCATGCCCATGAGCAGCCGGAGCCTGCGCCGCGCGGCGCGCTCCCTCCGGGCGGCGGCGAACGCGCCCGCGACGCAGAGGGCGGCGGCGACGGCCACGACGATCCCCAGCCTGTGGACGACGTCGCCGCTCATGACCCGCCCTCCGCGGTCCGGACGATGCGCGCGGTCCAGGCGAGCCCGGCCCACTCCAATGACCCGCCCGCCGCCAGGCAGCCCAGCCCGGCGGGTGTGCGCAGCAGGGTGCCCAGCGGATCCGCGCCCAGCCCGGTGCCAAGGACCAGCCCGAAGACGGGCAGCAGGGCCAGCAGCGCCACGGTGGAGCGGGGCGCCGCAAGCTGGGCCCTCAGGTCCTCCCGCTGGTCGCGTTCGGCACGCAGCGCGGCCGCGATCCGGTCCAGGCCGTCCGCGAGCCCGGCACCTCCGTCCATCGCCACCCGCCAGCACGCGGCGACGCCGGAAAGCCCCTCGGCGCCCTCCAGCCGGGCGGCCGCCAGCAGCGCCGCGGGTACGTCACCGGCGAACCGGGCGGCGGCCAGCAACGGCAGCGCGGCGTCCGAGAGGCCGGGACGCTCCGGCCAACCCTCACGGCCCAGCGCACCGGCCAGCGCGGCGGGCGGGGCCAGTCCGGCCCGCAGGTCACCGGCGACCGCCGCGCACAGCGCACCCACCGCCACGGCCCGCCGTTCCGCCTCGGCCCGCCGCTCCCGCTCGCGCAGCCCGCGCCCGGCGAGTGGCACCGCGGCCGCCCCGAGCAGGACCGGCAGCACCGAGCCTGCGGCCAGTCCCGCGACCAACCCGCCGGGCAGGAGAAGCACTTCGCGGCCGAGGCGCCAGCCGAACCGCACCCGGAACGGCTCCAGCAGCCCGCTGAGGCGGGTTTCGATCCCGACTGGCCCCAGGAGCCCGCCGGGCGTCCCGCGGGCCTCAGGACCGCCACCGAGCAACGTCCGCGCCCTGCGCAGGACTTCGTCCCGAGCGCACACCACCCAGGCAGCGGCGCCCGCCGACAGGGCGGCAAGGAGCACCGCGGCGCTCATGGCCGCCCCCTCTCGCAGAGCGCGGCCAACCGGTCCCATCCCGGGCCGCGTTCGGCACCGCGCAGGGCCGGCACCGTGCCGACGATCCCGTCCGGCCCGCGCTCCAGGACGTGGATCTCGGCGACCCGGCGCCGGCCCGAGCGGTCCCGCACCAGATGCACCACCACTGACAGGGCGGCCGCCAACTGGCTGTGCAGCGCTGCCCGGTCCAGACCCGCCACGGCACCCAGCGCCTCCAGCCGGGCGGGCACATCCCCCGCGGCGTTGGCGTGGACCGTCCCGCAGCCGCCCGCGTGCCGCGTAAACCGTGCATGAACAGGCACAGGGCGGATGGCCCACTTCCTAGCCATCCAAGGAAAGGGCCGCCCGTGCCTACCGTCGTGATCTACGACCGCCTATCTCGCCTGTTCGCCGACGAGGCGCCCGACCACCGAATCGCCGCCTGCAAGCGGTACGCCGCCGACCGTGGCTGGACCGTCGTCCACATCGCGACCGACACCAACGTCTCCGGCGCGTCCCAGCTTGAGGACCGCCCCGGCATGCGTGAGGTGCTGACCCGGCTCCCCAGGGCCGACTACGTGCTCGCCGCCAAGCTCGACCGGTACGCGAGGTCGGTCTGGGAGTTTCAACGGCTCCTGAAAGCCGCCGAAGCCACGAATACGACCATCGTCACGGCGGACGGCGTACTCACCCCGGAGACGTCGCGGTTTATCGTCAACGTCTTCGCGTCGTTCGCCGAGTACGAGCGCGACATGATCAAGGCGCGCATCACCGCGTCGAAGGAGCACCACCGCTCCAAGGGCAACCACCTCGGAGGGCTCCCGCCGTACGGGTACCAGGTGGTCGGACCGGTCAACGCTAAGCGGTGGGAGATCGACGAGCCCGCCGCCGCGATCATCCGCGAGTGTGCCAGCCGGCTCGTCCACAACGGCGAGCCGATCGCTGCCCTTGCTCGCGACCTGAACAAGAGGGGCGTACTCCCGCCCGCAGATCACGCCCGCGCCCGTGCCGGGCGAGAGCTCCGGGGGCAGCAATGGCACACGACCACCCTCCGCGACGTGCTGTACACGCCCGCCGTACGGGGGTGGCTCATCCAGGCAACGCCAGGCACCAAGCGCGGTGCCCTGACCAATCAGCCCGTGCTCGACAACAAGGGCAAGCCCATATCAGCTGGCCCCGCACTCCTCGATGCCGAGACCTGGGCCGCTGTCCGCGCGGCGCTGGACGAAAAGGCCAAGGGGCGCGGCACCGACCGCTCCGGGAAGTCCGTCCTCCTCCACATCGCCCGCTGCTCCGAGTGCGACGGCCCGATGTACCGGCAGCGGCGAGCCGTGAAGGGCGTCGACTACTCGACGTACGTGTGCCGTGCCGGTGTCGGGAAGCGCGGCATCCACCGCCCGAACGTCGTCACGGCGCGATACCTGGAGGAGCTGGTCACTGAGGACTACCTCCGTCGGTTCGGCAATTTCACCCGGATGCGCTGGGCCGAGCCGGACGGGTCCGCCGTCCTCCAACTCTCCGAGGTGTCCGCGTCGATCGAACGACTCTCGATTAACTTGCAGGCGCTTGACCCGAACGGCACAGCGGTGCGCATCGCGTACCGCCAGCTGGAAGTACTGGAGAAGCGACAGGCCGAGCTCAAGGCCGAGGCCGAGCACTCCGTCGGCAGGTGGGTCGACGCCGGAGGCACCGTCGCCGACGAGTGGGAGCGACGCGACGAGGAGGGCCGCCGGGCACTGCTGGCCGACCTGGGTACGCGGGTAGTCGTCCGTCCGGCGACCCCCGGCGCACCGAAGCGGTTCGACCCGGCGCGGGTGACGATCGACTACGACGGCCCGGCGTGGCTTCGTGGCCTGGACCCGGCGGAGGCGGAACTGGCCGCACTGCACGTCGACCTCGCCGACTGACGGCGGCACTGACGGCCGACGGGCGGTGTCTCGGGCGATGACCCCGGGGCGCCGCCCTTCGTCGTTTACACGCCCAGCAGTGGCGTTGTGGCCGACGTCACTAATTTGGTCTCCACTATGTGGGACGGACCCGAGCCAATTCCGAGGTGCTGGCCCACTTAGTACATGTGGCGCGGCACTTCGGTGCTGCGGCGGGTGCCTGGGGACGGCACGGGTAGCGACGGCCTCGGGGCCGCCCTCGCGGATGACGCGGGGTGCGACTCCGGGGCCGTTGGCGCCCAGGCGCTGCGGGCGTAACCGCCGGTGAAAGAGCGCTAGCGCAAAGCTGAGCACTGCCCGCCGGAGTGGTGGTTCGTGACGTAGAACCGTCACTCGCTATTCCAACAAGTAGTTTTGGTCGGTCGGTTTCACTAAGCCAACAATCCTGAAGTGACGTTTCTTCGTCACCACGCGTCACGCGGCCCTGTCCGGCGCCCCTCGCTCGCGCCCCGTCCGCGCCTCGCCTGAGCACCCGCCGCGCCGATGCCCGCCTTCGGGACGCGCGCTCGCCGCAGCGTGAGCACCCCGTTCGTGCCTGGCGCACTTCCGGGCCGCCCGCATGACCCATCCACCGTTTGGAGGTCCTCCCATGCCGTCTAACCCGTATACCGCTGTCCACCAGCGCGCTTCCTTCCAGCGCGGTCCAGCGAAGTACCACTGCTGCTACATCTGTGGCCTGCAAGCCAGCGACTGGGCTCTGAACCGCGACGCCGGGCACGAGATCAAGCTCGATGACGCCCGAGTGCATCGCGGATCGCAGCGCCGCCGCCGCACCTACGCTGACTCGCTCGACGCGTACGTTCCGCTGTGCCGTAGCTGCCACCGCGCGTACGACGCTGGAGCCGTCGACCGCCGGTCCCGCTGGAACATCATCGACCCGGACCTCCGCGAGCGTGCCCGCGCCCGCGTCGCCGCCGCCCGGTCGGCGTGGCTTCGCTGGCGCGGTAAGCCGGTGACCAAGGAGTTCCGCGAGTGCGAGTCGTGCGCCGGACCGTTCTGGACGACTCGCGGCGACACCTGGTGTGTGTTTTGCCGCCAGCCCGACACTGCCGCGATCGTCGGCAACCGTCGTCCCATGCGACGCCCGTAGCACGCCACTGCTGCCCCGCTGACGGCCGAGCACGCGACGACCGTCCCCTCACCAACACCGCCACTCAGCATCGCGCTGGGTGGCGGTTCTTTCGTTCCCGAATGGAGGCCCCATGGCCGCACCCACGACCGTTTACACGACCGCCAACCTCGCAGTCATGCTGGCCCATCCCGCGTGCCCGCCAATGCTGGCAGCCAACTGGTCGCACCTGACGAGGACTGCCGCGAACCGCGCCGACGCCATACGCCGGGGCGACCCCGACGACGCCGAGTTTTGGCGCCGTCAGAACGACGAAGCCCTCAGCCACCTCGACGCAACGCTCACCGCCCACGCCCCGAGCCTGCTGCCCAACCACTGAGGAGCGCCCATGGACGACTACCTGCATGTGCCGTACCGCGCCTGGAAGGCGATCCGCTGGGCTGCCCGCGCTGCGTTGCGGTCGAAGGGCTACACCGCCGCCGAACTCGCATCTCCGGAGACCCGCGCCCGCGCTTTCGACGAGCTCACCTCGGACTTGCGCGGCCCCGACCACCTGCCCGCAAGCCAGCGCGCCGCGATGATCGCCGCCGCCGCGAACTACGCGCTCGACCGAGAGATCCGCAGCGCCCGCACGTGAAGGAACCCATGCCCACGATCACCCGCGCCGACCTGATCGCGCTGTTCCGCTGGACAGCCGGCTCGTCGCTCCTGATACTCCTCGCGCTCGTCCTGCTGACGATCTAGCCGCCGACCACAACCTCACACGCCAAACCGCCCCGGGGCGTGCTGCTGACCGCGCAGCGCGCCCCTTCGCCATGCCTGGAGCCACCCATGAACCCCAAGCACCTTCGCCCCGGCGACGAGATCCACGCCGCCCGGCTTGCCGACGTCCTGCCCGACGTCATCGACCAGCGCCCCGGCTCGTACGAGAACGTCACCCGCGTCATGTGGGCCGTGAACGACGAGCTCACCCGACGGCAGCAGGCGACTGTTCCGCTCGGCGTGATGGTCCGGCTTCTGCGTGATGCCGGGTGGGTCGTCCGGAAGACGACGCGTGACGGTCGACGCAGTACGTACGTGTTCGGCCTGGCGCTGTCGGACGCCGCATGAGCCGTGGCCCCGTGAGCAAGCGTTGGGCCAGGACCGTCCGCCGTGTCGCCGGAGCTCACCTCGTGAATGCCCGTGACGACTTGTCCACGGTCGCAGCCCGTGAAGCCGCATACACACGCCTCGTCGAAGCACTCACCGTGCCGGACTGGGTCGATATCCCGTACGACGAAGCGGCCGACATCGCCTGCGATGTCGTCTGGGCCCTCGTGAACAAGTGGGCTGATGGCTACCACCTGCGCGCCAAGCCGCGCGACTGATCCACACCGCGTTTACACACACCTCGAAGGAGACCCCGTGTCCCAGATCTACGCCGACATCACCGGCATCCCGCCCCGTGCCTTCCTCCCCAAGCCCCTTCACAAGTTCCTCGACGCCCGCGAGGCCGCCTACGAGCGGTTCGTCGACTACGAGTCGGAACACGCCGAGCTGCTGATGTCCAGCTGGGAGGCCGCCGCCATCGCGAAGGACGAGGCTGCCGGTCGCGATGCCATGGCCGCCGGTCGTGATCCGCTCGACGAGCCGTCGCACCTGGAAGCCGCCCAGCGCCGCCGCCCGCGTGTGATCGGCGCCCTCCGACAGCTCGCCGCCGAGGTCCACAAGGCCGACGCCGCGCTCAAGGCCGCTGTTCGCCGGGAGATGCCCGCGATCGCGGAGCTGGTCGAAGCCGACGTGTCCAAGGCCGCGAACGCATACATCGACGCCCAGCGGGTCGCTGACGCCGCCCGGCAGGTGTACGGGGCCGCTCTCACCCGGCGCGCGTGGGTGACCAACTGGGACAAGCTCGGCCTGTACACCGACTGCCCGGACGTCACCGAAGCTACGCCGGTCACGGCATCCGAGGGCCCCGCCGTCGATCTGTACGGCTTCCCGATCGACCGTGGCGCCGCCGAGGTCCGAGCCATCGACGAGTCGTACGGCCGCGTCGTTGCGAAGCCGAAGCGTGCGATCCGATCGACGGTCAATGGCCAGGAGCTGGAGATCGACGAGCACCACGCCGCCGCGCTGGTCGCCAAGGGCCAAGCCGAGTACGTCGACGGCGCCGCCTGACCAATCAGCCGGCTCGGGGCGGTGGCCGATCGCTGCCGCCCCGTCGGCGCCCAACCCAAGGAGTACACATGACCGACCCGTCACCCCTCGATTACCCGCCGCCCGGCATCACGCAGCGGGAGTGGGCCGACATGTCCACGAGCGAGCGAGCCGCCGCGCTGTACAACGGCGAGCCGATGTCGTGGGCGCACGACGACGACGTACAGCGACTGCGCGAGCGCCCTTGATGTTGCTCCGCGTCGCCGCTTTCCACCAGCTGGTGCTGGGCGACAAGGTCCTCAGCGCTGGCGACACGTTCGAGGTCGCCGACGAGGTGGCCGCGAACTTCCTCGCTACCGGAATGGTGATCCCCGCCGACGGCGACTGGCGCGGCGTGGTGCCTGGTGCCGTACCGCAGCCACCCAAGCCGGAACCTAAGCCCCGGAAGGCCAAGGGCCGCACCCGCGCCGAGTGCCCATGTGAGCCAGGGCCGCGCCCTCAGGGTGCGCGTGCATCGCTACAGATGTGCCCGGTGGATGGGTGCCAGTGCAAGACCTACCGGGGTAAGTGCCGGGCGCACGCTCGGTACAACGCTACCGGGGTGAGGTACCGCGACAGCCACAACGACGGCAGCTCGACCGACCAGGCGCGCTGGCTGCGTGCCAGCCGTGCTTACCTCCGCGAGCACCCGTGGTGTGAAGACTCAAGCCACCAGCCCGCGATCGCCGCGCCGCCCGCGAAGGTCGTCGACCACATCGACGGGCTAGGCATCCAGGGCCCACGGGGCTTCGACGAGACCAACTTGCAAGCGCTTTGCGCGCCGTGTCACGGCCGGAAGACCGCTCGCGAGTCCTTCGGTCACTAATTGTGACCCCCACCCGGCGGGCGGCCCCTTCGACCCCGGGGGCTCAACGCGCGGGGGAGGGGAATCGAGCATTTGTTGACCAGTATCAACTTTCCGGGGCGTGCCCCGACCACACAACGTGAGGTGAACCGTGGCCGGTGTGCCCGGAATGAAGCAACCCGCTCGCCGCAACCCGATCCAGCGCGGCGAGTCGACCACCAAGCTGCCGAACTACTGCGACTTGCCTACTCCGGCGATACCGCCTGGTGCCAACTTCACGGACGCGCAGGCGTCCCGCTGGGATGAACTCTGGGCCACCCCGTCCGCGTGGCTGTGGTCGGAGTCGGAGATCGGCCTCGTGGCCGCGTACGTGCACCTGGAACGCACGCTGTTCGACGGCACCGGTACCGCAGCCACGATCCGCGAGGTCAAGGCGCTCGGCGAATCGCTCGGCATGACCCCGCAGTCTCGCGCCCGTATGGGCTACACCATCGAGGAGAAAAAGTGACCAAGCGACCCAGTGCCCGTCAGCAGGCGGCGCGGAAGAGGGCCGAAGCCGCCCCCGCGCATGTCGACCCGAGGCTGTGTCCGCGCCACAGGAGCTACGTGCATCGGGGCGCGCCCTGCAAGTGGTGCACGGCGGGTTACCCGACCATCGCCGAAAACCAGATGATCACCATGCTGGACGCGATCGTCGAGGTGGACGCTCCCGAGGTCCGTACGAGTGGCGACGACCTGCGGCGGCGGATCGCTGATCTCGCCTGAGCAGGCCCGCCGCCAGCTGGCCCACTTCCACGATGACCGGGTCGCTCCCGGTTGCGTCTCCCATCGCCTGACGCCCCTCGGATTCGTCCGGGGGGCTTCGGCGTATCCGGGGCGATCCAAGCGAACGAAGGAGACAACCCATGGGCCGATGGGATAACCGCTGGCCACACCCCGTGCCGGACGGTCAGGCATGGTGCCGCGTCGGGCCGCACCTGGCGGACGTGGGCGACATGAAGCGCCACGCGCACAGGCCCGGCGGGATCGACACGATCTGCCGGGCGCACCACGTTGCCGCCGGGCGCGCCCGGTGCGCCGCGAATCCGGGTGCCCACGCTGCCGACAGCCGGGCGCACCGCGCTCGTCTCGCTGCCCGCACCGACGCCGAGATAGCTGCTGGCCGTGCGCGACTTCGACCGGACGGCCTGAAGCGGTGCCGCAAGTGCCGTGAGCAACTCCCGCTCGACGCATTCAGCGACAACCGCACCCGCGCCGACGGCCTCAACGTCGACTGCCGCGACTGCGACAACCCGAAGCTCCGCCGCGCCGCAATGCCTCACATCGAAGCGATGGACCTGTGGACGTGCGTTTACTGCGGCGGCCCTGCCGAGCACACCGACCACGTCATACCGCAGGCTCACGGCGGTAGCGACGACGCGGTGAACCTCGTCCCGGCTTGCGCGGAGTGCAACACGTCGAAGAACGCCGCCCCGGTCCTTGAATGGATCGCTCGCCGCGACCCCGAGCTCCTCGACCTGGTAGCCGGCTGGCCCGTCGAGGTCATCGAGGTGACCGCTTGAGACGCATCTCCGTAACCACCGCCGTCCGCGTAGCCGCCCTCGCCGCAGCGATGTTCATCTCGTTCGCCGTCGAGCGCGACCTGGCGCTGTCCCACGGCGTGCCGACGGTCGTCGCTCCGGCCGTGCCCGTGGCCGTCGACCTGTTCATGGTGTGGGCTGTCCGGACACGGCGTGACGTCGCGCTGTCCGTGGCCGTAGCCGTCGCCGCGAACGTGGCCGGTGTGCTGACCGTCGAGCCGCTGGCCGCCGTCGACACCTGGGTGTCCGCCGGACTGCACGCGGTCTTCCCGTTGACCGTGTGGCGGATGCACCGGCGTCACGCGCCCGCTGCCGACCCGCTGACGACGCAGGACGCCCCGGCCGACCGACCGGCCGCACCGGTCCCGGACACGCCCCCAGTCGCCCAGCAGGCCACGCGACCGGACACGGTCACGAACAGGCCGAAGGCGACTCCAGCGGAACGGCGACCGGCCGCACCGGCTGCCGACATGTCCGCCGTCCGCGACGCCGTCCGCGAGCTGGCCGCCACTGGCCAACGCGTGACCGGCCGGATGTTGGCCGACCGACTCGGTGTGTCCGAGCGGACCGCACGCCGGTACCTGGCCGCCGTCGCTTAGACCGTTTACACGCCGCCCCGCCCTGGTTCATCACGAGCCGGGGCGGGGCTTTTTGCGTTTGCCCTGGTCACGAGCTTGAGAAGCCTCCGAACAGCGTCTTCAAATGTTCCCGGCGCCGCTACAGAGCGGAGTCAGGCAACTGCGGAGGGGTACCGAATGAACACCGAACACACGCACCGCGCGATGGGCCGGGGGGCCGCTGTGCACGTCATCCTGGCCTCCGGCTGGACGGCTTGCGGCAAGCAAGGGGTCTACGGCGAGCCGGTCATTACCGGTTCGACGTGCAAGGTCTGCGAACGCCGGTCGCCTGAGCTCGTGAAGCCGATCGCTCCCGCGCCGGTCGAGGCTCCGAAGCCCAAGGCCAAGCGGAAGGCCCCGAAGGGCCGCAAGCCCCGCGCCACGAAGGCGGCGGGTACGACGAAACTCTTCGCCTCCGACAAGAACGCCGACGCCGCCACGATCCCCGGCGCTCGCTGGGCGGCGAAGGTCCGCGCGACCGGTGCGCTCACGGCGTCCGTGAACTGCGCCGAGTATGGACTGATCGATGCCGCCGACAAGTGGATGGCTCTGTGCGTGACGCACAACGAGCAGGACTTCCACCCGACCCACCGCGACGCGTGGACGGCTCGCCGCCGCCCGCAGGACTGGTGTGGCGGATGCGCCGCGATCGCTGCCGGGGGTACCGACTGACCCGGCCAACTGCTAAGACGCCCCTCAGTGAACCGCTGGGGGGCGTTTTCGCGTTTACACGTCCGCGACGAACGACCCTTGCCCGAGCACGGTCCGCAGTCGCCCCTCCGCGCGCAGCGCCGCCACCGCCTTCTGAACGGTCGAAGCGGCGACGTCCAGCTCGGCCGCGAGGTCGACGACCGCCGGGAAACGAGAGCCGGGCGGGTACGTACCCGCGTCCAAGCGCCGCCTGAGCTCGTCGGCGACTTGCGGCCACACGGGAACGGAGCGGTCAAGATCCATGGTGCCTAGCGTCCGCGAATGTGCGTCATCGTGCGACCGCGCATGCGCGAATGCGCGTATGCTCAACGGCGAGAGGACCCCGGCGACGGAGGCAACCGTCCCGGGGCTTGGCCACTCGCTTAGAGGAGCGAATGACATGCATGAGGCTACCGCCCCGCGCCGACTTGGCACCGACCCGCTCACGGGGAAGACCGTGTTCGCCCTGACCAAGCCGGGCTCCCCCTTGGACCGGGCCGCAGACGTCGCCGAGGTCGAAGCCGCCGTCGCTCTTCACGCGGTGGTTGAGACGATCTTGGAGGCTGGCGAAGCGATCGGCGACGCCGAACGGGCCGTGTTCCTGGAGCCCATGACTGCGGCGCTGGGGAAGGTGATCGCGATCGCCGCGAAGCACCTCGACGACCCGGGCGACGCGTTGGACAGCACCGCCGCCCGCGCACTGCTCGACGTCCTTCGCCGCGCGCACCACTGACCGCGCCTGCTCGCCGCTGAACGGCCGAACGACCGCCCTCGGGTACATCCCGGGGGCATCGTCGTTCACGCGCCCCAATCGGCCGTCCTGACGATTCGGCAGAGGTGCGTGTACGGTCAGCGTGCCATTCGCCTTCGTGACCGGTGTTGAGGGCGCCCAGCAGATCGAGGACCTCGGGCCCGCGCACCTCGCCGACCACCAACCGGTCCGGCCGCATGCGCAGCGCCTGCCGTACGAGGTCCCGCAGGGTGACCAGCCCGGCGCCTTCCTGGTTGGCGGGCCGGGTCTCCAGCCGTACGACGTGCGGATGGCGCGGCCGCAGCTCGGCGGAGTCCTCGGCGAGGACGATGCGCTCGCCCGGCGGGACGAGGCCGAGCAGGCAGCTCAGCAGTGTGGTCTTGCCGGAGCCCGTGCCGCCGGAGACCAGGTACGACAGGCGGGCGTCCAGCACCGCCCGCAGGAGGGCGGCCGTACCGCCGTCCATGCTGCCCGCGGCCATCAGCTCGTCCAGGGTGAAGGCCCGGGTGCGGACGACGCGCAGGGACAGGCACGGGGCGCCGACCACCACCGGCGGCAGCACCGCGTGCAGCCTGGTGCCGTCCGGCAGCCGGGCGTCCACCCAGGGCCGGGCGTCGTCCAGGCGTCGTCCGGCCGCGGAGGCGAGCCGCTGGGCGAGCCTGCGCACCGCCGCGGCGTCCGCGAACCGCACGTCGGTGCGCTCCAGTCCGGCGCCCCGGTCGGCCCACACCTCGTCCGGCCCGTTCACCAGGACATCGGTGACGTCCGGCTCGGCGAGCAGCCCCTCCAGGGGCCCGGCGCCGACCATCTCCGAGCGCAGGGCGGCCACCACGTCGAGCACCTCGGTGTCGCCCAGCAGCCGGCCCTGCGCCCGCAATGCGGCGGCCACGCCGGCCGGGGTGGGCTCGTCCCCCGAGGCGGCCAGCCGCAGGCGCACGGCGTCGAGCAGGGCGGGTGTCATCACGTCGGCGCTCATGCGGCCACGCTCCCGCCACCGGGCAGCGCCGCGGTGAGGAAGGCCGAGCAGAACCCTGCCAGCGGGCCCCGGCCGCTGCTTCCCGGTGCCTCGCCGCTGTCCAGGGCGAGGCGCAGGCCGGGCTCCGGCGGCAGCTCGCCGGCGAGCGGGAGCCCGACCAGCTCGGCGAGCGTCTCGTCGGTGAGCCCCGAGCCGAAGGGGCCGCGGGCGACGACCCGCAGGTCCCGCAGCACCATGGCCATCCGCGAGGCGACGCGGCCGGCGGCGGCGACCGCGCGCAACTCGGCCGGGACGACCAGCAGGCCGACGTCGATCTGGGCGAGCGCCTCGGCCACGGCCTCGTCCATCCGGCGCGGCAGGTCGACGACCACCACGCCGCCGCGCCGCCGGGCGGCGCCCATCACCGACCGCATGGCCGGCGGCGGGATGACGACGCTGTCGCCCCGGTCCCAGCTGAGCACGCTCAGGGCGTGCGTACAGGGGAGCGACTCCTCCAGGGCGCCGCTGTTGACCCGGCCCCGTGACTCGGCGAGGTCGGGCCAGCGCAGCCCGCCCACCCGTTCGGCCCCGAGCAGCACGTCCAGCCCGCCGCCGAGCGGATCGGCGTCGACGAGCATGGTGCGGCGCCCGGAGCGGGCGGCCGTGACGGCCATCGCGCAGGCCAGGGTGCTGGCGCCCGCGCCACCGCGGCCGCCCACCACGCCGATCGTCAGGGCCGGGTCGCCGGCGCCCTCCGCCACGTCGGCGATCCGGTCGACCAGCCAGGTCTCGGCGTCGGGCAGGAAGACGACGTGCTCGGCGCCGACGTCCACGGCGCGGCGCCACACGTCGGGATCGTCCAAGTCCCGGCCGACGAGGAGCACGCCCCGCCGGCGGTGCGCCGTGTCCGGCACCCGGCGGACGTCGTCGGCGCCGACGAGCACCAGCGGCGCACCCTCCCAGCTGCCCGGCGCCGGCGGGACCCCGAAGGCGACCTCCGGCTCCGCGCCGGCCGCGGCGCACAGACGCAGCAGGTCGTCCAGGAGGGCCCCGTCCTCGGTGACGATCAGCGGGCCGCCATCGGATTCGTCCTTTCCGCGCGGGCGTCCGGACACCCGCCCGGACGGCCACCCGCCACGCGTTCCTTTTGTTTCATCGTTGAATGATTCGGCCACCTCGGCGTCCCCCTCGCTCGTTCCGGCCCGTCCCGTCGGTATCGGGCACATGCACCGGACCCATCTCCGGCGCGGCATTTGCCGCCAGAGTCTCGTGAGTCGCCGAAAATTGATGATCTTGGTGGTAATCCGTGGATAACCAGGCCGTTGTGGATATCCCCGCCACCCACCCGAGTGGCTTCCGCCGGGCAGCGCAACGAATGCGATCCGTCACTCACGGTAGTCGCACAAGAAAAAAGACCGGCCCCCCGCGGAAGCCGCGGGGGGCCGATCACATGCCGGGCGCGTCCGGACTCAAGGCCTGAATATGCCCCCGGACATGCGACGACCCCCGCCGGGGGGGAGAGCGGGGGTCGTCCCCACGGTCCGACTCGGGGGGGGAGGAGCCAGACCGGGTTAGCACGGTCGCGAACGATCCGTGACTTCCATGGTGTACCCGATGGCCTTCTCAGGCAAACCCACGCGCAGGAGCTTACGCCGAATGGTGGGTCCCTATGCTCGTCCTCGTGGAAAACCACCTGTCGCCGCGCACCGCCGCGTTCTTCGATCTCGACAAGACGGTGATCGCCAAGTCGAGCACCTTGGCGTTCAGCAGGCCGTTCTACCAAGGCGGCCTCATCAACCGCCGCGCCGTGCTGCGGACCGCGTACGCCCAGTTCGTCTATCTGCTCGGCGGCGCAGACCACGACCAGATGGAGGGGATGCGAAAGTACCTCTCCGACATGTGCCGGGGATGGAACGTGCAGCAGGTGCGGGAGATCGTGGCCGAGACCCTCCACGACCTCATCGACCCCATCATCTTCGACGAGGCGGCCTCCCTCATCGAGGAACACCACCTGGCCGGCCGCGACGTCGTCATCGTCAGCGCCTCGGGCGCCGAGGTCGTGGAGCCCATCGGCGAGATGCTCGGCGCGGACCACGTCATCGCCACCCGGATGGCGGTCGAGGACGGGTGCTACACCGGCCGGATCGAACACTACGTCTACGGCCCGGCCAAGGCGCGGGCCATCACCGAGCTCGCGGCGGCCGAGGGTTACGACCTCAAACGCTGCTTCGCCTACAGCGACTCGGTGACCGACATCCCGATGCTCGAGTCGGTCGGCCACCCCTACACGGTCAACCCCGACCGCGGGCTGCGCCGGGAGGCGGCGTCACGCGAATGGCCGATACTCACCTTCAGCCGTCCGGTCCGGCTGCACCAGCGGGTGCCCGCGCTGACGATGCCCTCGGGTCCGGTGCTGGCGCTCGCCGCGGTCGGCGCGGCCGCCGCCACGGCGGGACTCGTGTGGTACGCGGCCCGCCGGCGCAGGCCCGTCCTGTACTGATAGGCACCCGAACGCACCCTTCGGGGAGATCGCGCTGATCAGACCCCGTATGCAGCAAAGAACTGCGGTGAGGGGTTCCGGTTCTCCCGAAGGTGCAGTAGAAAGGTTGTACGGCCCGCGAGACCACGGACTTCCGCGAGGAACCCCGTCGAATCAGGCCCCACGGACCGAGCATGACAGCTGGGAACCCACGCGACGCGGACCCGCTGACCGGGCCGGCCGCACCAGGTACGGGCAAAGTCCCCGACCTGATGGGCAGACATCGTGCACGCCTGGTAACCCGACCGTCATGCCAGCGGCGGCACCCACGCGGTGCCGCCGCAACCTTGTGCCCCCGGATCCCGCCGGGCGCGGCCGGCGGGTGCTACGTGCTACGCGGCGCCGCGCTGCAGGGCCTCGCAGACCGCCACGCTCTCCCGTACGCCCAGACCCACGGCCTGCCCGCAGTGCGAGATCCAGGCCGCCATGCCCTCGGGCGTGCCGGAGACGTAGCCCCGCAGCGCCTTCAGGTAGTCCGCGCGCCCGAGTTCGGCGTGGCCGACCTCGGCCGGGCAGATGGACTTGGGGTCCAGACCGCTCCCGACGAGGACGACGCGCTGCGCGGCCCGCGCCACGATGCCGTTGTACGAGCCGAAGGGCCGCAGGCACAGCAACTCGCCGTGCACGACCGCGGCAACGACCAGCGCCGGCGCCTGGCTGCCCGACAGCAGCAGGTCGGCGAGCCCGTCGAGGCGCGCGACGACCTCCGCGGTGTCGGGCAGCGGGAACTCGGCGACGTCCAGGAGCGGTTCCTCGACCTTCTCGCCCGTCTGCCGCGGCCGGCCGACCGTCTCGTCCGGTGAGACGCCGCCGGCCGCGACCAGGTGCAGCCGGGCCAGCGCCTGCAGCGGCGACCGGCGCCAGACGGAGAGCAACTGGCCGGCCTCGGCGGTGAGCCGCAGCGCGGCGCCCACCGCGCGCGACTCGTCATCGGAGGAGAAGTCGCTGCGCCTGCGCACCTCTTCCAGCGCCCAGTCGGCGCCGGCGAGCGCCGCGGAACCGCGGGCGCCGCGCAGCGCCGCCTCCGAGGACACCTCCTCGGAGCGGCGGCGCATCACCCGGTGCCCGTAGACCTGGTCCACGGCATTCCGTACGGTGTCCACCGACTCGGCGACACCGGGGAGCGAACCGAGAACGGCGAGCGGATCAGCTGTCGTACCCATACCCACGACCCTACGCACCCCCGGCGGCGCCTCGGTGGGCGAGTGGGCATCGTCACGCGCGCCGCGGGCTCCCGCGCCACCCCTGACCGGAGCCAGGACGGGCCGCGGGGGCAGCCCAGACAAGCCCGGATGTCCACCGACGGGTGAACTCCCGCGGCGGAATCCGCATGCGACGCGCCCCGTCACTACGCTTAACGAACATGAAGATCGCTTTCGTCGGAAAGGGCGGCAGCGGCAAGACCACGCTGTCCTCCCTCTTCATCCGCCACCTCGCCGCCGCCCACGCCCCCGTCGTGGCCGTCGACGCCGACATCAACCAGCACCTCGGCCCGGCGCTCGGCCTCGACGAGGAGGAGGCCGCCGTCCTTCCGGCGATGGGCGCCCACCTCCCGGAGATCAAGGAGTACCTGCGTGGCACCAACCCGCGGATCGCGTCCGCGGAGACGATGATCAAGACCACCCCGCCCGGCGAGGGCTCCCGCCTGCTGCGGATCACCGAGGACAACCCGGTCTACGCCGCCTGCGCCCGGCCCGTCGCGCTCGACGGCGGCGAGGCGCGACTGATGGTCACCGGCCCCTTCGACGAGTCCGACCTGGGGGTGGCCTGCTACCACTCGAAGGTCGGGGCGGTGGAGCTGTTCCTCAACCATCTGGTCGACGGCCGCGAGGAGTACGTCGTCGTCGACATGACGGCCGGCAGCGACTCCTTCGCCTCCGGCATGTTCACCCGCTTCGACATGACCTTCCTCGTCGCCGAGCCCACCCGCAAGGGCGTGGCGGTCTACCGCCAGTACAAGGAGTACGCCCGGGACTTCGGGGTCGCCCTGCACGTCGTCGGCAACAAGGTGCAGGGCCCGGACGACGTGGACTTCCTGCGCTCGCACGTGGGCGACGACCTGCTGGTCACCGTCGGGCACTCGGACTGGGTCCGCGCCATGGAGAAGGGCCGCCCCCCGTGCTTCGGGGAACTGGAGGAGCCCAACCGCGCCGCGCTGCGGTCGATGCGTGACGCCGCGGACGCCACGTACGAGCGGCGCGACTGGGGGCGCTACACCCGCCAGATGGTCCACTTCCACCTCAAGAACGCGGAGAGCTGGGGCAACGCGAGGACCGGCGCGGACCTCGCCTCCCAGGTCGATCCGGGCTTCGTCCTGGGCGAACGGTTCACTCTCACCGGGTAATCGTTCGCCCGTTCGGGCGAATCCTCATCCACGGACCCTTTGTCTGCATTACTCTCCATTTACCGACTCTTGAGAGTGTTCGGGCAATCGCATTCCGTTACTCGCAAGGCCGAAGCACCCGCCGCAACAGCCGTGACCACGACCGCGTACGCGCACCAGCCGGACGCAGCCGCGCCGCCCCGGAGGAGACGGGAACATGCACGCCACGCCAGAACCACAGCCGCAGCAGTCGCAGATCCCACCGCTGGATCTGCCGCCACCAACGCTCCGCGCCGACGACGGGACCGCTGCCTGGCAGCACGACCTGTCGGCCTCGGTCACCGTCTTCCTGATCGCCGTCCCGCTGTCGCTGGGCATCGCCCTGGCCACCGGCGCCCCGCTGGAGTCGGGGCTGATCGCCGCCGCGGTCGGCGGCATCGTCGCGGGGCTGATGGGCGGTGCGCCGCTCCAGGTCAGCGGTGCCGCCACCAGCCTGGTGGTGGTCACCGCCGAGCTCGTCCAGCGCTACGGCTGGCGGACCACCTGTGCCATCACGGTGCTGGCCGGGCTCACCCAACTCGCCCTGGGCGCCCTGCGGGTGGCCCGGGCTGCGCTCGCCGTCAGCCCGGCGATCGTGCACGGCATGCTGGCGGGCATCGGCGCCGCCATCGCGCTCGCCCAGCTTCATGTCGTGCTCGGCGCCCGCCCGGACAGCTCGGCGCTCGCCAATCTCACCGCCCTGCCACAGCAGTTGTCATCCCCGCACCCGGGCGCTCTGCTGATCGCAGGCGTCACGGTGACCGTGCTGGTCGGCTGGCCGCGCCTGCCCGGGCGGGCCGGCAGGACACTGCGCACGGTGCCCGCGCCGCTCGCAGCCGTCGCGGCGGCGACCGCCGTCGGCGCGCCCATCGCGGTGCCGCGGGTCGACCTGCCCGCCTGGCAGGCGGTGGCGCTGCCAGGGCTGCCACACGGGCCGGTGCTCGGTATCGCCGCCGCCGTCCTGACCGTCACCCTGGTGGCGAGCATGGAGTCCCTGCTGTCTGCGGTGGCGATCGACAAGCTGCGCTCCGGGCGCGGGGCGCCCGGGGACGCCGTGCCGGCCCGCCTCAACCGGGAACTGCTCGGACAGGGCGCGTCCAACGTGGTCTCGGGCCTGCTCGGCGGGCTGCCGGTGGCCGGCGGCGCGATCCGCGGCTCGGCGAACGTGGCCGCGGGCGCGCGGACGCGCCGGTCCACGACGCTGCACGGGGTGTGGGTGCTGCTCTGCGCCGGGCTGCTGGCCGGGCTGCTGGAGCACATCCCGCTCGCCGCCCTCGCCGCCCTGGTCATGGTGGTCGGGATGAAGATGGTGAGCTTCGCGCACATCAAGCACGTGCAACGGCACCGGGAGTTCCCGGTCTACGCGGCGACGCTCGGCGCGGTGCTGCTGATCGGCGTGCTGGAGGGGGTCCTGACCGGCATCGCGGTGGCCGTCTTCCTGTCACTGCGCCGGCTGACGCACACCAGGATCACGGTGACGGAGGAGTCCGGCGTCCACCAGGTGCACGTACGGGGCCAGTTGACCTTCCTCGCGGTGCCCCGGCTGACCCGGGCGCTGGCGGAGGTGCCGGAGGGGACCCGCGCCGTGGTCACCCTGGACGGCTCCTTCATGGACCACGCGGCGTACGAATCGCTGCAGCACTGGTGCGACGGCCACCGGGCGCGCGGCGGCTGGTCCACCCTCACGGGCCGCTCGGGAACCCCGATCGCGGTCCCGTCGAGCGCGCACGCCTGCCGCCCCTGGACGCCGTGGCGCAACCACCACTGCACCAAGCCGGGCACGGAGGCGGGGGCCGCCGGGCAGTTGGTGGGCGGGCTCAGCGCCTTCCAGCGCAACACGGCGCCGCTGGTCAGGGACGAGTTGGCGCGGCTCGCCCGCGAGGGGCAGCGGCCCACCCAGCTCTTCCTCACCTGCGCCGACTCACGCCTGGTCACCAGCATGATCACCTCGAGTGGGCCAGGTGACCTGTTCACCGTGCGCAACGTGGGAAACCTGATGCCGCCGCCCGGCGCCGACGCCTCCTGCGACTCCGTGGGCGCCGCCATCGAGTACGCGGTGGAGGTGCTGAAGGTCGGCAGCATCACCGTGTGCGGGCATTCCGGGTGCGGTGCCATGCAGGCACTGCTGAGCGGGGCGGGCCACGAGCCGGGGGCGCAGACCCCGCTGGCCCGCTGGCTCCGCCACGGCCGGCCGAGCCTCGCGCGGCTGGAGCGCATCGGCCGGCCCGGACGCGGCGAGGTCGCCCTCGCGGACCGCCCGGTGGCCGACGAGCTGGAACGGCTCTGCCTCGTCAATGTCGTACAGCAGCTGGACCATCTGATGGCCCATGCCTGCGTCGCCCGCAGGGTGGCCGAGGGATCACTCCAGCTGCACGGCATGTACTTCCACGTCGCCGAGGCCCAGGCCTACGTCCTCGACGGTGGGACCGGCACGTTCGCCGCCGTGCGGCCGGAAGTGCTCGACGCCGTCTGAGACCGTCCGAGTGGGCCGCCCGCATCAGGCGACCCGCGCGTCCCGGCCCGCCGTGCACCTGACGGCGGGCCGGCCCATGTCCGGGCACTCCGCCCATAACACCCACGAGACCCACGACGCCCATGGCGCCCATGACACCGCGACAGGTCTAAACCAATTTTTGCCGCGAACCCTTGTCATTTCGCCCCTCCGGCTGGTGAGCTATGGCCTGGGACACAAGAGGACACCCTGCGAAGGAGCACGGCGTGAGCAACGAGAGCCTGGCCAACCTTTTGAAGGAGGAGCGCCGGTTCGCTCCGCCCGCCGAGCTGGCGGCCGGTGCCAATGTGACCGCGGAGGCCTACCAGCAGGCCGGTGACGACCGACTGGGCTTCTGGGCGGCGCAGGCCCGCCGGCTGACCTGGGCGAAGGAGCCGACGAAGACCCTGGACTGGTCCAACCCGCCGTTCGCGAAGTGGTTCGCCGACGGCACCCTGAACGTCGCCTACAACTGCGTCGACCGGCACGTCGAGGCCGGCAACGGCGACCGGGTGGCGATCCATTTCGAGGGCGAGCCCGGCGACGGCCGGGCCGTCACCTACGCCGAGCTCAAGGACGAGGTGAGCCGCGCCGCGAACGCGCTGACCGAGCTGGGCGTGACGGCCGGTGACCGGGTCGCCATCTACATGCCCATGATCCCCGAAACCGTCGTGGCGATGCTGGCCTGCGCCCGCGTCGGCGCCGCGCACTCGGTGGTCTTCGGCGGTTTCTCGGCCGACGCGCTCGCCGCCCGTATCCAGGACGCCGACGCCAAGGTGGTCATCACCGCCGACGGCGGCTACCGCCGCGGCAAGCCCTCCGCGCTGAAGCCCGCCGTGGACGACGCCGTCGCCCGCGCCGGCGGCGTGGAGAAGGTGCTGGTCGTGCGCCGCACCGGCCAGGAGGTCGCCTGGACCGAGGACCGCGACCTGTGGTGGCACGAACTGGTCGAGCGGCAGTCCGCCGAGCACACCCCGGAAGCCTTCGAGGCCGAGCACCTGCTCTTCATCCTCTACACCTCCGGCACCACCGGTAAGCCCAAGGGCATCCTGCACACCTCGGGTGGCTACCTGACGCAGACCTCCTACACCCACCACGCGGTCTTCGACCTCAAGCCGGAGACCGACGTCTACTGGTGCACCGCCGACGTCGGCTGGGTCACCGGCCACTCGTACATCGTCTACGGCCCGCTGGCCAACGGCGCCACCCAGGTGCTGTACGAGGGCACCCCGGACACCCCGCACCAGGGCCGCTTCTGGGAGATCGTCCAGAAGTACGGGGTCACGATCCTCTACACCGCCCCCACGGCGATCCGCACGTTCATGAAGTGGGGCGACGACATCCCCGCCAAGTTCGACCTGTCCTCGCTGCGCGTCCTGGGCAGCGTCGGCGAGCCGATCAACCCCGAGGCGTGGATCTGGTACCGCGAGCACATCGGCCGCGGCAGTTGCCCGATCGTGGACACCTGGTGGCAGACCGAGACCGGCGCCATGATGATCTCCCCCCTGCCCGGCGTGACGGAGACCAAGCCCGGCTCCGCGCAGCGCCCGCTGCCCGGCATCTCCGCCACCGTCGTGGACGACGACGCCAACGAGGTGCCCGACGGCTCCGGCGGCTACCTCGTCCTCACCGAGCCGTGGCCGTCGATGCTCCGCACCATCTGGGGCGACGACCAGCGCTACCTGGACACCTACTGGTCCCGCTTCGAGGGCCGCTACTTCGCCGGCGACGGCGCCAAGAAGGACGAGGACGGCGACATCTGGCTGCTGGGCCGGGTGGACGACGTCATGCTCGTCTCGGGCCACAACATCTCCACTACGGAGGTCGAGTCGGCCCTCGTCTCGCACCCGAAGGTCGCCGAGGCGGCCGTGGTCGGCGCCGCCGACGCCACCACCGGCCAGGCCATCGTCGCCTTCGTGATCCTGCGCGGCACCGCCGCGTCCGAGGACGGCGAGGAGCTGATCGCCGAGCTGCGCGACCACGTCGCCAAGACGCTCGGCCCGATCGCCAAGCCGAAGCGGATCCTCACGGTGGCCGAGCTGCCGAAGACCCGCTCCGGCAAGATCATGCGGCGCCTGCTGCGCGACGTCGCCGAGAACCGGGAGCTGGGGGACGTCACCACACTGACGGACTCCACGGTCATGGACCTCATCCAGACGAAGCTCCCGAGCGCCGCGAGCGAGGACTGACCGTTCCGCGTCACCGCACCGAAGAGGCCCCCGCGGGGGCCTCTTCGCCGTTTCCCGGCGGCGGGAGCGCCCCTGCGACCCCCGGCGATTGTCCGTAATGTGAAGAACGCCGGAGCCTCCGGCGCCGACCCGGTAACCGCGCGTAAGAAACGCGACAGTGAATCGGGGCGTGCGGGGAGGTCTGGTCGGCAAGGTGATCAGCCATGCCGAGCCCGACCGGAGGTCCACCCCCCGTGACCGCGACCAACCGCCGCCGTTCCGTCTTCCTGGGCCGGATGCCCCTCCCCGAGCGGAACTACGTCGCCGACGCGCTGCGGACGGAGACCGTGGGCGGCGTAATTCTGCTGCTGGCCGCCGTCGTCGCGCTGATCTGGGCGAACAGCCCGCTGAGCGCCTCGTACCGGTCCACCGTCGCCTTCACCTTCGGGCCCGAGTCGCTGCACCTGGACCTGTCGGTGGGGCACTGGGCCGCGGACGGACTGCTGACGGTCTTCTTCTTCGTCGCCGGCATCGAGCTCAAACGGGAACTGGTCGCGGGCGAGCTGCGCCGTCCGTCGGCGGCGGCGCTCCCCGTCATCGCCGCGGTCTGCGGCATGGCCGCGCCCGCGGTCGTGTACGCGGTGGTCAACGGCGTCGGCGGCGGCTCCCTGCAGGGCTGGGCGGTGCCCACGGCGACCGACATCGCGTTCGCCCTCGCGGTGCTGGCCGTGCTCGGCACCTCGCTGCCGTCGGCGCTGCGCGCGTTCCTGCTGACCCTGGCGGTCGTGGACGACCTCTTCGCGATCCTGATCATCGCGGTCTTCTTCACCTCGGGGATCAACCTCGTCGCGCTGGCGCTGGCCCTCGCCGGGCTCGTGCTGTTCCGGCTGCTGCTCCACAAGGAGGTGCGCGGCTGGTACGTGTACGTGCCGCTCGCCCTGGTCAACTGGGCGCTGATGCACGCCAGCGGGGTGCACGCCACGATCGCGGGCGTCGCGATGGGCCTGATGCTGCGCTGCCACCGCCGCGAGGGCGAGGAGCGGTCCCCCGGAGAGCGGATCGAGCACCTCGTACGGCCGCTGTCGGCCGGACTCGCGGTGCCGCTGTTCGCGCTCTTCTCCGCGGGGGTGCCGATCGCCGGCAGCGCGGTCGCCGAGGTGTTCGGCCGCCCCGAGACGCTGGGCGTGGTGCTGGGACTGGTCGTCGGCAAGCCGCTCGGCGTGATCGGCGGCACCTGGCTGGCCGCACGCTTCACCCGCGCGGCGCTCAACCCCGACCTGGCCTGGGCCGACGTGCTGGCCGTCGCCACGCTCGCGGGGATCGGCTTCACGGTCTCCCTGCTCATCGGCGAGCTGGCCTTCGAGGGCGACCAGCTGCTGACCGAGGAGGTCAAGGCGGCCGTCCTGCTCGGGTCGTTCATCGCCGCGGTGCTCGCCGCGGTGCTGCTGAAGCTCCGCAACGCCAAGTACCGGCGCATGTGCGAGGACGAGGAGCGCGACGAGGACCGGGACGGCGTCCCCGACGTCTACGAGTGGGCGAACCCCGAGTTCCACCTGCGCATGGCCGCGATCCACGAGGCGAAGGCGGCCGAGCACCGCAGGCTCGCGGAAGTGGCGCGCTCCGGGGGCAGCGGCGAGGATGAGTCGGGCATGATCGGGGGGTAACCCGTTTGCCCCGGATGACGACTGACGCACCATGACGACGACGGAGGACCCGATGAGCCGAGCGGACGAGCCCGTGAACGTGGGGGTGACCGTGAGCCCCAACGGAAGCCGTAGCCTCGGTCAGCTCTTCGCCTCGGCGACGGCGGACCTGTCCGAGCTGGTCCACGAGGAGGTCGCCCTCGCCAAGGCCGAGCTGAGGCAGGACATGAAGCGCGCCGGCATGGGCGGCGGCGCGGTGGGCGCGGCCGGCATCCTGGCGCTCTTCTCGCTGCCGGTGCTGAGCTTCGCGGCGGCGTACGGCATCCACAACCTCGGGCTGGGCCTCGCCTGGTCGTTCCTGATCGTCGGCGCGGCCTATCTGGTGCTGGCCGGTGTGCTGGGCCTGATGGCGCGCTCGAAGTTCAAGAAGATCAAGAAGCCGGAGCGCAGCATCGCCTCGGCAAAGGAGACGGCGGCGGTGCTGCAGGGTGTCAAGCCGCACCCCCGGAGCGCCCACTCCGGCACGACGGGGGCCGCGGTTGAGGCCAAGGTGTGACACGCTCAGGGCATGACGGTCGCTGACAGTTCCCCGGTGGTACGCATCGACGGGCCCTGGACCCACCGGGACGTCGCCGCGAACGGTGCCCGCTTCCACATCGCCGAGCTCGGTGACGGCCCGCTGGTGCTGCTGCTGCACGGCTTCCCGCAGTTCTGGTGGACCTGGCGGCACCAGCTGATGGCGCTGGCCGACGCGGGCTTCCGCGCGGTCGCCATGGACCTGCGCGGAGTGGGCGGCAGTGACCGCACACCGCGCGGCTACGACCCCGCGAACCTGGCGCTCGACGTCACCGGCGTGATCCGCTCGCTCGGTGAGCCGGACGCCGCGCTGGTCGGGCACGACCTCGGCGGTTACCTGGCGTGGACGGCGGCGGCGATGCGGCCCAAGCTCGTCCGGCGGCTGGCGGTGTGCTCCATGCCGCATCCCCGGCGCTGGCGGTCGGCGATGCTGACGGACCTGCGGCACAGCGCGGCCGGCGGCTACGTGTGGGGGTTCCAGCGGCCGTTCATCCCGGAGCGGCAGCTGGTCGCGGACGACGCGGCGTTGGTGGGACGGCTGCTGCGGGACTGGTCGGGGCCCCGGCTGCCGGAGGACGAGACGGTGGACGCCTACCGCCGGGCGATGCTCATCCCGTCGACGGCGCACTGCTCGATCGAGCCGTACCGCTGGATGGTGCGCTCACTGGCCCGCGTGGACGGCTTCCAGTTCAACCGCCGCATGAAGCGTCCGGTGCGGGTGCCCACGCTGCATCTGCACGGTTCACTCGACCCGGCGATGCGGGCCCGGCACGCCGCGGGCAGCGGGGAGTACGTGGAGGCGCCGTACCGCTGGCGGCTCTTCGACGGTCTGGGGCACTTCCCCCATGAGGAGGATCCGGCGGCGTTCTCGACCGAGCTGGTCAACTGGCTCAAGGACCCCGAACCGGATCGTTAATCTCGTACGACGATCAGCCAAATGCCGGGCGCATAGGCCAACTGATGGAGCGCCAGGCGGTTACCGACCATGGACCCCGGGCAGACAGCTCGGTATGGGCTGGACGCACGACTACCGTGACGTGTCACGCGACCGCCGCGCCGACGGAGCGCGGATCACCACCGGGACGCAGGCCCCGGACCATCGGTCCGGAGGCTCCCGACTCGGTATTCCCCATATCCTCAGGCGCCGCGCCCGCTGGGTGGGCGCTCGGCTGAGGCATACCCGCAGCGACTGACCGCCCGGCCCCGCACCGGCCGGCAGGCTCCCCCGGCAGGCCTACAGGGCGCAGCCCTGTGTGTCGACCTGCCGGTTCGCCGTACGGCCGGCCCGGACGTCCGGCCCGACCTCGTCCGCCGTCAGGGCGTAGCCGGTGTCCGCGTCGTCGAGGGACTTGGCGAACACCACGCCGTAGACCCGCCCCTCGGGGGTGAGCAGCGGTCCGCCCGAGTTGCCCTGGCGGACGAGCGTGTACAGGGAGTAGACGTCGCGCTCCACGGTGCCCCGGTGGTAGATGTCCGGGCCCGAGGCGGGGATACGGCCGCGCACCCGGGCGGCTCGCACGTCGAAGCCGCCGTTCTCCGGGAAGCCGGCCACGATCGCGTCGTCCCGTGACCGGGCGTCGGTGGTGCTGAAGGACAACGCGGGCGCGTCCAGGGACGGTACGTCGATGACCGCGATGTCGCGCTGCCAGTCGTAGAGCACGACCTTGCCGTCGTACACCCGGCCCTCGCCGCCGATCTGCACCGTCGGGTTGTCGACGCCGCCGACGACGTGGGCGTTGGTCATCACGCGGTGCGGCGCGAAGACGAAGCCGGTGCCCTCCAGCACCTTGCCGCAGCTCGGTGCCGTGCCGACGACCTTGACGATGCTGCGCCGCGCGCGGCCGACGACCGCGCTGTCGGCGAGCGCCGGGTCCGGAGCGGGGACGGCGGTGATCGGCTCGTTGCCGAACGGCGAGAAGACCTGGGGCAGTCCGTTCTGCGCGAGCACCGAGCTGAAGTCGGCGAACCAGTTGTCGGCCTCGCGCGGCACGATCTGCGCCACCCCCAGCAGCACCCGGGAGGAGCGGACCTCGCGGCCGAGGCTGGGCAGCGTGGTGGTGGTGGCGAGCGCGGAACCGATGAGCCAGGCGACGAGCAGCATCGCCAGGACGTTGACCAGGGCGCCGCCGACGGCGTCGATCGCCCGCGCCGGGGACCAG
Organism: Actinacidiphila sp. bgisy160; assembly: GCF_965342435.1. GTDB lineage: Bacteria > Actinomycetota > Actinomycetes > Streptomycetales > Streptomycetaceae > Actinacidiphila. The sequence continues at coordinate 56,088 of NZ_CBDRCM010000001.1, forward strand.
CTGATGTGCGTACGGGCCTTGTTGCCGAGGTGCGTGGTGAAGGCCTGGCCCACCGAGGCGCACACGATGATCAGGACCACCGCCGCGACGACCGCCACCGTGCCGGGCTGGGCGTTGCCGGTGACCGCGTTCCAGATCGCGGGCAGTACGTAGACCGCGACCAGACCACCGCCGAGGAACCCGACCACCGACATCACGCCGACGACGAATCCCTGGCGGTAGCCCACGATCGCGAACCACACGGCGGCCAGCAACAACACGATGTCCAGCACATTCACCTGGACACCGTCTCATGGCGGATCAGCCCAGCGGGACCGTCTTTGCACGATCCCAGGGTCGTTCCCAGCCCGCGTGGTGGAGGATCCGGTCGATCAGGCCCGCGGTGAACCCCCACACCAGGGCGCCCTGCACGAGGAAGGCGGGCCCCTGGAGGCCGCTGGGATGCGTCACCATGGCCCGGTTGGCCGGATCGGTGAGATCCGCCACGGGGACGGTGAACACCCGTGCGGTCTCGGCCGGATCGACCGCTCCCACCGGGGACGGCGTACGCCACCAGCCGAGCACCGGCGTCACGACGAAATCGCTCACCGGGATGTAGAGCCGTGGGAGCACCCCGAAGACCTGCACCCCCGACGGGTCGAGGCCGGTCTCCTCCCAGGCTTCGCGCAGCGCGGCCCGCAGCGGGCCCTCGCCCTGCGGGTCGCCGTCCTCCGGATCGAGCGCGCCGCCCGGGAAGGAGGGCTGCCCCGCGTGCGAGCGCAGGGAGGCCGCCCGTTCCATCAGGAGCAGTTCGGGCCCTCCGGCCCCCGCGCCGAGAAGGATGAGGACGGCGGAGGGCCGGCCGCCGTTCGGCGGCGGCAGGAAACGGCTGAGCTGCTCGGGCCGCACGGCGTCGACCGCGCGGGCCACCGGGCCGAGCCAGGACGGCAACCCCTCGCGGTCGACCGATACGTCCTCGATGTCGGGTCGTGCCTGCGTCACTCCGCCTCCAGCGGCGGCGCCGCCTTGCCCGGGAACCCCGGCGGCGGCTTGAGCCGCTGCCCGGGGCCACCGCCCATCTCGTACTTCAGCAGCTTCTTCGCCTTCTCCGGATCCGTCTCGCCCTCGCCGTACGACGGGCACAGCGGTGCGATCGGGCAGACGCCGCAGGCGGGGCGGCGGGCGTGGCACATCCGGCGGCCGTGGAAGATCAGACGGTGCGAGAGCATCGTCCACTCGCTCTTCGGGAAGATCGCCATGATGTCCTGCTCGATCTTCTCCGGCTCCGTCGCGCTGGTCCAGCCGAAGCGGCGGACCAGCCGCTGGAAGTGGGTGTCCACGGTGAGGCCGGGGACGCCGAAGGCGTTGCCGAGCACCACGTTGGCCGTCTTGCGGCCCACGCCGGGAAGCGTGACCAGGTCCTCCAGCCGGCCGGGCACCTCGCCGCCGAAGCTGTCGCGGATCGCCGCCGACAGGCCGAGCAGCGCCCGCGCCTTGGCGCGGAAGAAACCGGTGGGGCGCAGGATCTGCTCCAGCTCCTCCGGGTCGGCGGCCGCCAGGTCCTCCGGCGTCGGGTACTTGGCGAACAGCGCCGGGGTGGTCTGGTTGACCCTCAGGTCGGTCGTCTGGGCCGAGAGCACCGTGGCGACGAGCAACTGGAAGGGGTTCTCGAAGTCGAGCTCGGGGTGGGCGTACGGGTACAGCTCGGTGAGCTCGCGGTTGATCCGGCGGGCCCTGCGGACCATCGCGAGCCGGGACTCGGGCTTGCCGGACGCCCGCGCGCGGCCGGCGGGGGTGTTGCGGGCGGCCTGTTCGCTCACAGCGGAATCCGCGGCGGCGGTCGCCCTCCCGGCCCCACCACCCTGCCGTTTCTTCTGCGCACTTGGCGTATCGGACACCCGGCCAGCCTAAGCCTCGCCACCGACAATCGCCCTGGAGAGCCGTGATCCGGCCCCCAAACGGACCCCCGGAGCACAATCACACGAGCACATAAGACAGACTTGTGATTGATCGCACTGTTTTGCTGTCGGGCATGATGGGGACCGACCCAGCGATGTCGACAAGGAGAGAGCTCGTGGACGACGTTCTGCGGCGCGCACCGCTTTTCGCGGCGCTCGACGATGAGCAGGCCGCTGAACTGCGCGCCTCCATGACGGAGGTCACGCTCGCGCGTGGCGACTCGCTGTTCCACGAGGGGGAACCCGGGGACCGGCTGTACGTCGTCACCGAGGGCAAGGTGAAGCTGCACCGCACCTCCCCCGACGGCCGCGAGAACATGCTCGCCGTGGTCGGCCCCGGCGAGCTGATCGGTGAGCTGTCGCTCTTCGACCCCGGCCCGCGCACGGCCACCGCCACCGCGCTGACCGAGGTGAAGCTGCTCGGCCTCGGCCACGGCGACCTGCAGCCCTGGCTCAACGCCCGCCCCGAGGTCGCCGCCGCGCTGCTGCGCGCCGTCGCCCGGCGCCTGCGCCGCACCAACGACGTCATGTCCGACCTGGTCTTCTCCGACGTCCCCGGCCGCGTGGCCAAGGCTCTGCTGGACCTGTCGCGCCGCTTCGGCGTGCAGTCCGAGGAGGGCATCCACGTCGTCCACGACCTGACGCAGGAGGAGCTCGCCCAGCTGGTGGGCGCCTCCCGGGAGACCGTCAACAAGGCCCTCGCCGACTTCGCGGGCCGCGGCTGGCTGCGCCTGGAGGCGCGGGCGGTCATCCTGCTGGACGTCGAGCGGCTGGCCAAGCGCTCGCGCTGACGCCCGTACGCGTACGAAGGGGCGCCCACCCTGGGCGCCCCTTCCGCGTCCGCGGGGCGCGCCGCGGGGCGTACCGGCCATCAGATCAGCCCGTGCTCCAGCAGGTAGTCCAGCTGCGCCCGCACCGACAGCTCGGCGGCCGGCCACAGGGCGCGGTCGACGTCCGCGTACACATGGGCGACGACCTCGGAGGGGGTCGTCAGGCCCTGCTCCACGGCCGTCTCCACCTGGGCGAGGCGGTGGGCGCGGTGGGCGAGGTAGAACTCGACGGCGCCGCGCGCGTCGGCGAGGACCGGGCCGTGGCCCGGCAGCACGGTGGCGACGCCGTCGTGCATCGTGAGCGCCTGCAGCCGGCGCAGGGAGTCCAGGTAGTCGCCCAGCCGCCCGTCGGGGTGGGCGACGACCGTGGTGCCGCGGCCGAGGACGGTGTCGCCGGTGAGCACGGCCCGGTCGGCGGGCAGGTGGAAGGAGAGCGAGTCCGCGGTGTGCCCCGGGGTGGGCACGACGCGCAGCTCCAGGCCGCCGGTGGTGACGACATCGCCCGCGGCGAGGCCCTCGTCGCCCAGGCGCAGCGCCGGGTCCAGGGCGCGCACCGGCGTGCCGGTCAGTTCGGCGAAGCGGCCCGCGCCCTCGGCGTGGTCGGGGTGCCCGTGGGTGAGCAGGGTGAGGGCGATCCTCTTGCCGAGGGAGTGCGCGGTGGACACCACGGTGTTCAGGTGACCGTCGTCGAGCGGTCCGGGGTCGATGACGACGGCGAGCTCGGAGTCCGGCTCGGAGACGATCCAGGTGTTCGTGCCGTCCAGCGTCATCGGCGAGGGGTTCGGCGCGAGCACGCACAACGCGCGGGGGGTCGCCCGCCCGCCGACCTCCGCGCGCGGGTTGCCGGGCTGCGGGGCCGAGGTCATTCGGCGGCTCCCATGCGCTTGGTGAACTCTTCGTGGCCGGGCCAGGTCAGCACGATCTCGTCGCCCACCAGCGTGGCCCGCGCCAGCACCGGGGCGAGGTCGCGTCCGTCCGCGGCGCCCTCCAGGGCCGCTCCCGCCGATTCGTACGGCAGCAGCTCGCGCAGCGTCGCGATCGTCGGCGGCAGCATGATCATCTCGCCGCGGTCGTAGCCGGCCACGGCCTCCGCGGGCCGCAGCCACACCGTACGGTCCGCCTCGCCCGACACGTCGCGGGTGCGCTGGCCGGGCGGGAGCGCGGTCACGAAGAACCACGTGTCGTACCGGCGCTCCTCGAACTCCGGGGTGATCCAGCGGGCCCACGGGCCGAGCAGGTCGGAGCGAAGCACCAGGGAGCGGCGGGCGAGGAAGTCGGCGAAGGACAGCTCCCGGGAGACCAGCGCGCGCCGGTCGGCCTCCCAGTCCTCGCCGGTGGTGTCCGCGACGACGGAGCCCTCGTCGGCCCCGGCCAGCAGCACGCCGGACTCCTCGAAGGTCTCGCGCACGGCCGCGCACACGATCGCCTGCGCGGAGGCGGGGTCCAGGCCGTCGCCCAGCCGGGCGGCCCAGGTCCGCGGCGAGGGTCCCGCCCAGGCCACCGGCCGCTCGTCGCGCGGGTCCACCCCGCCACCGGGATAGGCGTACGCGCCCGCCGCGAAGGCCATCGAGGCCCGGCGCCGCAGCATGTGCACGGCGGGGCCGCCATCGGCGTCCCGCAGCAGCAGGACGGTCGCCGCACGACGCGGCACGACGGGCTCCAGGGTGCCCGCGGTGAGGGCGCGGATGCGCTCGGGCCAGCTCGGCGGGAACCACTGGTTCGTGGTGGTCATGTGGCGGATGCTATGCGCTTGCGCGGGGATGTTCGATAGGGCCCGGGCCGCACGGGCCCGGGCACCCCTCCGGTGACCGGGCGCGGCCTGGCCGGAGGGGTACGGGACGTCAGTCCTCGACCTCGACCTGGATCTCGACCTCGACCGGCGCGTCGAGCGGCAGGACGGCCACCCCGACGGCGCTGCGGGCGTGCACGCCCTTGTCGCCGAGGACCTCGCCGAGCAGCTCGCTCGCGCCGTTGACGACGGAAGGCTGCCCGGTGAAGTCGGGGGCGGAGGCGACGAAGCCGACGACCTTCACGACGCGCTTGACGCGGTCGAGGTCACCCACGACGGAGCGGACCGCGGCCAGGGCGTTGAGCGCGCAGGTGCGGGCGAGCTGCTTGGCCTCGTCCGCGGTGACCTCGGCACCGACCTTGCCCGTGCAGGTCAGCTTGCCCTCGACGACGGGCAGCTGGCCCGACGTGTACACGTACGCGCCGGACCGGACGGCCGGGACGTACGCGGCGATCGGCGCGGCCACCGCGGGGAGCTCCAGCCCCAGTTCCGCGAGCCGCTGCTCGACGCCGCTCACGCGGTCTTCTCCCGCTTGAAGTACGCCACCAGTTGCTCGGGGTTGTTCGGGCCCGGCACGACCTGGACGAGCTCCCAGCCGTCCTCGCCCCAGGTGTCCAGGATCTGCTTCGTCGCGTGCACCAGCAGCGGCACGGTCGCGTATTCCCACTTCGTCATGAGGGGACTGTAATGCCTGGCACAGCCCCGCCCCTGCGTAGCCCCGCCCTCTACTGGTTAGGCTCGCAGGTGTGAGGCTCCACATCGTGACGGGCAAGGGCGGCACGGGCAAGACGACGGTCGCCGCGGCGCTGGCACTCGCGCTGGCCGCCGAGGGACGGCGCACCCTGCTGACGGAGGTCGAGGGACGCCAGGGCATCGCCCAGGTCTTCGAGACCGAGGCCCTCCCCTACGAGGAGCGCAAGATCGCGGTGGCGCCGGGCGGGGGCGAGGTGTACGCCCTGGCCATCGACGCCGAACAGGCGCTGCTGGACTACCTCGACATGTTCTACAAGCTCGGCCGGGCCGGCCGGGCCCTGAAGAAGCTGGGCGCGATCGACTTCGCCACCACCGTGGCGCCGGGCCTGCGCGACGTCCTGCTGACCGGCAAGGTCTGCGAGGCCGTGCGCCGCAAGGACCGGGCCGGCTGGCGGTCGTACGACGCGGTGGTGCTGGACGCGCCGCCGACCGGGCGGATCACCCGCTTCCTCAACGTCAACGACGAGGTCGCCGGGCTGGCCCGGTTCGGCCCGATACACAATCAGGCGCAGGCCGTGATGCGGGTGATGAAGTCCCCGGAGACCGCGGTGCACCTGGTCACCCTGCTGGAGGAGATGCCGGTCCAGGAGACCGTGGACGGCGTGGCGGAGCTGCGCGCGGCCGGGCTGCCGACCGGGGCCGTGGTCATCAACATGGTGCGCCCGGTGGTGATGGACGGCGTGGCCGTGGCCTCGGCGCGCGACGGGCGGCGCACAGCGATCGCCAAGGCGCTCTCCCAGGCCGGGCTGGGCGGCGCGCGGCGCGGTGGCCTCGCGGAGCGGCTCGTCGACCCGCTGCTGGCGCAGGCGCACGAGCACGCGGAGCGGGTGGCCCTGGAGCGCGCCCAGCGCGCGGAACTGGCCGCGCTGGGGCTGCCCGCGTACGAGCTGGAACTGATGGGCGACGGGGTCGATCTCGGCGGGTTGTACAGATTGGCTGAAAATCTGCGGAAGCAGGGGTTGGGGGTCGCATGAGCCTGGAGAGTCCGGTATTGGACATCGACCCGCTGATCGACGATCCGCAGACCCGGATCGTCGTCTGCTGCGGCTCGGGCGGGGTCGGCAAGACCACCACGGCCGCGGCGCTGGGTGTCCGCGCCGCCGAGCGGGGCCGCAAGGCCGTGGTGCTGACCATCGACCCGGCGCGCCGGCTGGCGCAGTCCATGGGGCTCACGGAACTCGACAACACCCCGCGCAAGGTGGCCGGGATCGACGAGTCCGCGGGCGGCGAGCTGCACGCGATGATGCTCGACATGAAGCGGACCTTCGACGAGGTCGTGCTGCAGCACACGGACCGGGAGCGGGCCCGGGCGATCCTGGACAACCCCTTCTACCAATCGCTCTCCGCGGGCTTCGCCGGCACGCAGGAGTACATGGCCATGGAGAAACTCGGCCAGCTGCGCGCCCTCGACCAATGGGACCTGATCATCGTCGACACCCCGCCGAGCCGGTCGGCGCTGGACTTCCTGGACGCCCCGAAGCGGCTGGGGTCCTTCCTGGACGGACGCTTCATCCGGCTGCTGATGGCCCCCGCGAAGGTCGGCGGCCGGGCGGGCGTAAAGTTCCTCAATGTCGGGATGTCGATGATGACCGGCACGCTCAGCAAGGTCATGGGCGCGCACCTGCTGCGCGACGTGCAGACCTTCGTGGCGGCGATGGACTCGATGTTCGGCGGCTTCCGCTCCCGGGCGGACGCCACGTACAAACTGCTCCAGGCGAACGGGACGGCGTTCCTGGTGGTGGCCGCACCGGAGCGGGACGCACTGCGGGAGGCGTCGTACTTCGTGGAGCGGCTGGCGGCGGAGAACATGCCGCTGGCCGGGCTGGTGCTGAACCGCGTGCACGGCAGCGGGGCGGCGCAGCTCACGGCGGAACGGGCGCTGGCGGCGGCCGAGGCGCTGGACGACCTGGACGCCGATGGTCCCGCGGGCCGCGGCGCCCTGACCGATGATCCTCCAACTCCCCAGCTGACCGGGGAGTTTGACGAACCCGCAGAAAATCTTCAAAGCGCCGGCATTGTGGATCAGCCCCGCGGGAAAGCTGGACTCGGTACGGCCGACGGCGGCGAAGGGACCCCGGGTACGGACAGTGCGGACACGAACTCTCCCGAATCGCCCGACGGCCACCCCGCCGATTCCGCGCCCGCGCAGGACCCGCCCGCGGGCCGGCCCACGGAACCGGACCCGCTGGACGCCGACCGTCTCGCCGCCGGCCTGCTGCGCCTGCACGCCGAGCGGATGCAGCTGGTCGCGCGCGAGCGGCGCACCCGCGACCGCTTCGTCTCCGTGCACCCGGACGTGCCGATGGTCGACGTCGCGGCCCTGCCCGGCGACGTGCACGACCTCGAGGGCCTGCGCGCGATCGGCGAACGGCTCGCGCAGGGTCAGCCGACGGCGGCGTAGTCGTCGTAGCCCTCGTCGTCGAGCGGGAGCACACCCGTGCTGCGCTCGTACTCCGTGCGCGCCGTCTCCAGCAGCCTGCGCCACGAGGTGACCGTGGGACGCCGGCGCAACAGCGCCCTGCGCTCCCGCTCGGTCATCCCGCCCCAGACGCCGAATTCGACGCGGTTGTCCAGGGCGTCGGCCAGGCACTCGGTGCGTACCGGGCAGCCGGTGCACACCGCCTTGGCCCTGTTCTGGGCCGCTCCCTGGACGAAAAGTTCATCCGGATCCGTCGTGCGGCACGCGGCCTGCGTACTCCAGTCCGTAACCCAGCTGCTCATGCTGGCGCCGTCCTCTCCCGAATCGAGGCTCCCCCACGGCGGCAAGCGGCATATTCACCGTTGCCAGTTGAGGACGTTACGGAAGGTGGGCACGGCGCAACAGCCCTTTCAGGCCCAATCTTGAATGGCCCGAACGGACTATGCGTACGCGGCAGATCACCCGACGGAGTGAGCCGACGACAGAACAGGCGAATTGGCGCAAAACGGCCAGATCGCCACTTCGAGGGCCTGAGATCCAGGTCATATGGCTGGCATATGACAGGAATTCGGGCAGTTCTCATCACCCACAAGAGTGAGGACGGAAGACAGACGTGTGCGCAGTGTTCGCGCCTGTCTGTTACAGAGTAGGCGAACAAGCATGCCCACGTCTTAAGAATGGCAACGTAAGCTGCACCCCATGGGTCACAAGCGATCGCGCCCCACCGGCAGCGGGGGCACCAGCACCGCTCAGCAGGCCGCCAAGTTCCTCGGGGTCAGTGTCATGGCCGGCGTCGTGCTGGCCGGCATCGCCCTCCCCGCGGCCGGAGCTCTCGGACTGAGCGCCAAGGGCACCGCGGCCGGCTTCGACTCCCTGCCGGGCGAGCTCAAGCGCCCGCCGCTCTCCCAGAGCACCCAGATCCTGGACGCCAAGGGCGACCTGATCGCGAACGTCTACTCGCGCGACCGCAAGGTCGTGGGGCTCGACAAGATCAGCAAGTCGATGCAGCAGGCCATCGTCGCCATCGAGGACGCCCGCTTCTACGAGCACGGCGCCATCGACGTCAAGGGCATCCTGCGCGCGCTCAACAAGAACGCCCAGGAGGGCGGTGTCTCCGAGGGCGCGTCCACCCTGACGCAGCAGTACGTGAAGAACGTCTTCATCGAGGAGGCCGGCAACGACGCGACCAAGGTCGCGCAGGCCACCCAGCAGACCATCGGCCGCAAGATCAAGGAGATGAAGTACGCCATCCAGCTCGAACAGGAGCTGGGGAAGAAGAAGATCCTCGAGAACTACCTCAACATCACCTTCTTCGGCGAACAGGCGTACGGCGTCGAGTCCGCCTCCCGCCGCTACTTCAGCAAGTCCGCCAAGGACCTGTCGCTCACCGAGTCCGCGCTGCTGGCCGGTCTCGTCCAGTCACCGAGCCGCTACGACCCCGTGAACGACCCGGAGGAGGCCAAGAAGCGCCGCGACGTGGTGCTGCAGCGCATGGCCGACCTGAAGGACATCACGCAGGCCGAGGCCGACGCCGCGAAGAAGAAGCCGCTCGGCCTCAAGATCAGCCAGCCCAAGAACGGCTGCATCACCGCCGGCAACGGCGCCGGGTTCTTCTGCGACTACGTGCACCAGGTCTTCCTCAGCGACAAAGCCTTCGGCAAGACCAAGGCCGAGCGCTCCAAGCGCTGGGACCAGGGCGGCCTCACCATCCGCACCACCTTGGACCCGAAGGCGCAGCAGGCGGTCCAGGACTCGATCAGCCGGCACGTGTACAAGAGCGACGACGTCGCCACCGCCGTGACGCTGGTCCAGCCCGGCACGGGCAAGATCGTCGGGATGGGCCAGTCCCGCCCGTACGGCTTCAAGAAGAACCAGACCCAGATCAACTACTCCGTCGACCGGAGCATGGGCGGCGGCGCCGGCTACCAGCCGGGGTCGACGTTCAAGCCCTTCACCGCCGCGGCCGCCCTGGAGAAGGGCATGTCGACGGCGCAGGTCTACCCCTCGCCGTACGAGATGCCGTACCCGGACGTCACCGACTGCAAGGGCAACCGCTACACCAGCGACGCCAAGGTGCCGAACGAGAGCAAGTCCGAGGTCGGCCCCTACGGGATGAGGGAGGCGCTGGCGAAGTCGATCAATACCTACTTCGTCTCCCTCGAGGCCGACGCCGGCCTGTGCGACGTGACGCGGATGGTCAACGCCCTCGGCATCACCGAGCGCGCCGGCGGGACGAAGCTCGGCCTCGGTGCCTCCTTCACCCTCGGCGTCAACGAGATGTCGCCGCTGAAGATGGCCGCCGCCTACGCGGCCTTCGCCAACAAGGGTGAGTACTGCACGCCGATCGCCATCGAGTCGGTCACCGACGCGAACGGCAAGAAGCTGCCGGTGCCGAAGACCGAGTGCGAGCGGGCCATGTCCGAGCAGACCGCCTCCACGATCAACACCCTGCTCAAGGGCGTGGTCGAGGACGGCACCGGTCAGCAGGCCGGGCTGAACGACCGCGACAGCGCGGGAAAGACCGGTACGACGGACTACCGCTTCGCCGCCTGGTTCGTCGGCTACACCTCGGACATGGCGGGTGCCGTCTGGGTCGGCGACCCGGCCCACAAGCGCAAGATGACCAACATCACCATCGGCGGCCGGTACCACGCCGAGGTCTACGGCGCCGACACCCCGGGCCCGATCTGGAAGGACGCGATGTCCGGCGCCCTGGCCGGCACCGTCTCGCCCAGTCTGCCGACGGTCGCCATCAAGGATCCCGAGAAGCCGCGGGACGAGAATGACGACCGCCACGGCCGCGGCAACAACGGCGGCAACGGCAACGGTGGGGACGGCGGTCTCCTCGGCGACATCTTCGGTGGCGACACCCTGGGCGCCGACGGTGTCAACGGTTTCACCACCGGCGGCGGCAACGGCCGCAGCGGTGGGACCAACAGCACCACGGGCCCCGGGACCGGCACCCCTGAGACGGGTGGCACCGGGCCGGGCTGATCCCCCACGGAATGTGACATGACGCCGAAGGGGCGCCTGGACCGATCGGTCCAGGCGCCCCTTCGGCGTTCCGCCGGGCGCGGTCAGCCGTCCGCGAGCTGCCTGCGCACCTCCGCGGCGACCCGGCCGCCCTCGGCCAGGCCCGCGACCTTCGGGGTCACGATCTTCATGACCGCGCCCATCGCCTTGGGCCCCGCGGCCCCCGACTCCTCGATCGCCGCGGCGACGATGCCGGCCAGCTCCGCGTCGTCCAGTTGCTTCGGCAGGTACGCGGCCAGCACCTCGCCCTCGGCCAGCTCACGCTCCGCGGCCTCCTTGCGGCCGCCCTGCTCGAAGGCGTCGGCGGCCTCCCGGCGCTTCTTCGCCTCGCGGGCGATCACCTGCAGCACCTCGTCATCGGAGAGCTCGCGCGCCTGCTTGCCCGCGACCTCCTCCTTGGTGATCGCGGTGAGGGTGAGACGGAGGGTGGACGAGATCAGCTCGTCGCGCCCCTTGATGGCAGCCGTGAGGTCGTCGTGCAGACGCTGCTTGAGCGTGGTGGTCATGGCCCCGAGTCTGCCAGGTCGCCGCCGGGAGGGCCGGAAATTTATCCCTGACGAGCCGTCTGCCACCATGGAGGGCATGCGCGCGCGATACGGAGTACCCCTGGGCATCACAGCTGCCGGTGCGGCCTGCGTGGCCTACGCGGCCGGAATCGAGGTGCGGTCCTTCCGCCTGCGCAGGGTGGCGGTGCCGGTGCTGCCGGCCGGGATGCGGCCGATCCGCGTCCTGCAGATCTCCGACATCCACATGGTCAGCGGCCAGAACAAGAAGCGCCGATGGCTGCAGTCGCTGGCAGGGCTGCGCCCGGACTTCGTGGTGAACACCGGGGACAACCTCTCCGACCCCCACGGCGTCCCCGAACTGCTGGACGCCCTCGGCCCGCTGCTCGACCTCCCCGGCGCGTACGTCTTCGGTTCCAACGACTACTACGCCCCCAAGCTGCGCAACCCCGCCCGCTATCTCGTCGAGCGCGTCCGGGGCGTGCACGGTCTCAACGGCAAGAACGACCCGGCCATCGGCGTCACCCGCAACCCCTGGGAAGAGGTCCGCGACGCCTTCGACGTGGCCGGGTGGGTCGGGGTCAACAACACCCGCGGCCGCCTCAAGCTCGACGACGGCATCGAGATCGCCTTCGCCGGCCTCGACGACCCGCACATCCGCCGCGACCGCTACGCCGCCATCGCCGGCGGCCCCGACACGGACGCCGACCTCTCCCTCGCCGTCGTCCACGCCCCGTACCTGCGCGTGCTCGACTCCTTCACCGCCGACCGCTACCCGCTGATCCTCGCCGGTCACACCCACGGCGGACAGCTGTGCATCCCCTTCTACGGCGCCCTGGTCACCAACTGCGACATCGACACCGACCGGGTCAAGGGCCTGTCCACCCACGAGGCCGCCGGCCACCGCTCCTATCTGCACGTGTCCGCGGGCTGCGGCACCAACCGCTACACCCCGGTCCGCTTCGCCTGCCCGCCCGAGGCGACCCTGCTCACCCTGACACCGGCGCCTGAGCCGCCGGGGAAAACCGGATTTCGTCTCCAGCGGGAGGTCCGCTAGAGTAATCCTCGTCGCGCCGGGCCCAAGGCCACGAAGCGACACCGGGGTGTGGCGCAGCTTGGTAGCGCGCTTCGTTCGGGACGAAGAGGCCGTGGGTTCAAATCCCGCCACCCCGACTTCGGAAAATGCAGGTCAGGGCCGGTTTCCCCAATGGGGAGACCGGCCCTGCTTGCTGTTGAGTGTCTAAGTGAGTGTCTACGGCTTCGGATCGCGCTTGAAGATGCCGTCCATCACGACCGCTCCCGTCTGGATCACCGGGCGGATCTGCTTCCGGTAGACCTCTTCGGTGACGGCCGTACCGGAGTGGCCGACCAGGCGCGAGATCTCCTCCAGCGGGACACCGCGGTCCGACAGCAGCGAGACGAAGCTGTGCCGCAGCTCCCGGGGCGCGCCGCGTTCACGCCCTCCGCGTTCTTGAGAGCCGCCCGGAAGGCCCGCCGGACGTGCGAGGCGTCTGCCTCCTTCCCCACGGCCGAGCAGAACACGAGCCCGTGCTCCTCCCACGAGTCGCCGGCCGCCAGGCGGTCCCAGCCCTGGTCTTCCCAGTGCTGCCACAGCACGTCCACGCACCGGGCGGGGAGCGCGAGCGTGCGGCGTGACTTCCTGGTCTTCGTGTCTCCCCCGGAGCGGACCGAGCGCCACACCGCCATGTAGGGCGGGGTCGGCGGGTCGGTCTTGGGGTCGCCACGCAGGTAAACGTGGTCCCAGGTGAGCGCCCGCATCTCCTCGGTACGCGCTCCGGTGAGGAGCGCCACCACGATGTAGGCGTGCATCGAGGTACGTTCGGCAGCAGTCAGCACCGCCTCGGCTTGGGCGAGGGTGAGCGCCTTGGACGGCCGGCCAGGCTGTCCCTTCGGCACCGAGCACAGCTCCACGACGTTGCGCTTCACCTTGTCCCGGGCCAAAGCCCGCTTCACGGCGCGGTTCAGGCAGGAGTGGATGCCTTCCAGAGTTCGAGTGCTGAGAGTCTGCGCCAGCTTGCCGAGCCACTTGTCCACGTCTTCGGCGCTCAAGTCCCGCAACTTTCGGGCCCCGAGCGCCGGGATGATGTGAATGCGGCTGAGGCTGGTGCAGGCGTCCACGGTGCCCTGGTCGCGGCCCGCCAGCCCGTAGGCCAGCCAGTCGTTGACCGCGTTCGCCACGGTGTAGCCGGACGGTGCCAGCGCCAAGCCGTCCTCGTAGTTGCGGATGAGTTCCTTGAGCTTGTTCTTGGCCTCGGTCTTCGTCTTTCCACTGGCCCGCTTCATGATCCGCTTGCCGCTGGGGTCGGAGCCGAGACTCGCGGCGGCGATCCACCGTTGCCGCGTCTCGCTCCAGTAGAGCCCGCCGTCCCCGCGACTCCGCCGCGTGCTCATCGCTTGCCCCCAGCTTCCCGCTCCAGCAGCGCGACGTAATCAGCGATTGCCGACGCAGGGATGAGCCGTGTACGGCCCTCTTTGACCGTGCGCAGGCGACCAGTGCGGATCAGCTCATAGATCACCGTACGGCTCAGGTTCAGCACCTTCACGGCGTCCGGAACCCGATAGAGCGCGGGCCGAGCGGGAGTTGCCGTCGTCATGGTCACCACTCCCCCGCCTGGTCTTCGGGTAGGTCGGCGAGGGCTTCGCGGGCGGTGTCGCGGTTGGTGCGGATGTCGCGGGCGATGCTGGCAGCGAGCCAGGACTCTCCCGGTGTGTGGCCGTGTCCGGCGTAGGTCCAGTGGGCGAGCACGAGCGTGGAACCCTCCAAGGTGTCATCGGGATCGGGAAGCCCGCGCTCACGGCGTTCCTGGCGGGCGCGGTAGTCGGCGCGGACCTGGCGCAGCGCGCCCAGGGTGGTGGAGTAGCGGCGGGACTTGGTGGAGAAGTGCCCGCGAAAGCCCAGCATGTGAGCCCAAGCGCGCAGCTTGCGGTCCGGATAGTGCGGGTCGAGGTCGAAGCAGGCTTCGATCAGACGGCGGGTGTGGGCGGGGACGTCGAACAGGTCGAGGGCCTCGCGGTTGCCGACCCGGCGGTCTACAGTGCCGGTAGTCTCGGCGGCCTTGGTGGCGTACTTGGCCACGTATGCGGCGACGGCCTGTTCGGTCAGTTCCTGGCCGTCATCCGTGCCGATCGGGCGGACATCGACCTGCGAACCCCAGCGCAGCTCCCGCGCCCGGAGGGTGCCGGCGGCCGGGACCGGAACCGAGACCCGAGCCGCGGCGGCATGGATCGCGGCATCCAACAGCGCCACACTCGCCCACGACGGCGGAACATCCTCCGGACCACCGGGGCCGTCGAGTCGCACGATCGCGTGGAAGTGCACGGCCCCGCGCTGTTGGTACTCGGCGACCTTCCCGAACGAGACCCGACAGACCTCCTTCATGGCGGTCTGGGAGAGTTCGGCGCGGGCGGCGATCTCCCGGCGCAGGTAGATCGTGAAGCGCCGCCACAGGTCGCCCGCGTGGTTGTTCCACAGCACCGCGCCCGCGTAGTCGTACCGCTCGGGATCGAGCGGCGTGCCGATGGCGGAGTCGTGCTCGCTGTGGGCGGTGCCGCAGCGGCAGCGGCCGGTGTCGGGGCGGTTGTGGACCGGCCCGAACGACGGCGCGGTCAGCGTGGCGAACACCTTCGGATGGGTGCGGACCGCCACCGGGACGTCCTTGCGCTCATCCCCGGTCAGCCCCGCGCGGATCAGGTGGAAGGTGTCCCCGGCATAGGTCCAGGCGCACGACGGGCAGCGCGAGGCCCGGCGGTTGCCACAGGCCACCCGTAACCGGCCCCCGGGCTCACCGTCGGTCGAGTACGAGTAGAGGACGTCGCCTGACTTGGCGTCGCGGGTGACGGTGAGCCCTTGCAGGTGGATCGGGTCGGCGCAGCCTCCAGTGCGCTGGATCTGCTCCCGCCAAGTTCGTACAGCTGCCACTCGACGCGCACGGCACCGGGCCGGGCGAACTCCGCTTCCAGGCCGACGATTTCGCCCCAACGCATGCCGGTGTAGCCCTTGAGGACGACGGCGACGAACTCGTCGTCGCGGCCGGAGAGCAGAGCGGCCCGCTCGGCGGTCAGCAGGATGCCGAGGGGGTCGGTGACAACCTTCTCCGGCCCGCGGTCGCGGGAGCGGCCGGCGCGCTTGCCGCGCCCGCGCCGCCTGGCCGCAGGGTTGGAGACGATCAGACCCTCGTCGATCGCGTCCTCGAAGATCAGGTGGAGCGTCGAGCGCCAGGTCTTGACGCTGGAGGCCGCGTAGACGGCCTTCTCCTTCTTCTCCCACAGGTCGACGTCCGTGCGCAGGATGCCGGCGAGCGCCTTGTCCTCGAAGTCAGGGAGCAGGTGCTCCTCGATGTGGCGCTTGTAGTTCTGCATGGTCGAGGCGGCCAGGTCCTGGGCCTCGTACCAGCGGTTCGCGTACTCGCCGAAGGTCTCCTGGCCGAGTGCCGGGTCGCGCCAGTCGCCGCGCCGGTACTTGTTCTCTGCCTCGGCCGCTGCCCGTTGCGCCTCGCCCTTGGTGGCGAACCGGATCGCCTTGCCGGTCTCGTCGACGACCGTGTTGTGCTTGCCGGGCGCGGTCTTGTACCGACCGCGCCAGTAGTTTCCGCGCTTCTCCGCGAAACCCACGTACCCCTCCCCTTCCTCGTCCTCGTGTTACGCGGCGGTCCCGAACTGGCCCTGGCGTGTTCGGCGTGGTGGCCGGGCGCGCAGGCGAGCCGGGGTCGCGGCAGACCTCTGGGAAGGCTGGGGAGTGGGTGCTTTGGGAGCGGGAGCAGCCGCCGAGGGCTGCTGCGGGGAGGCAGGGCGTGCCTCATGCATGCGGATGATCTCGGCGAGGTGCTCGCCGGTGAAGCGGTAGGCGCGACCGGCCCGCGTGAAGGGGATGAGCCGCCGCCGGGCGCGGTCCTTGACCCACCAGGCGGAGCAGCCCAGGACGGCCGCGACTTCCTCGGGGCGATAGAGGCGCGGGAGGGCTGAGTCGGCGCGCGGAGTCGGTGCGGAGACAGGGGGTATTGCGGGTTGGCGCAAGGGGTGAGTCCTCTTCTGGCGGGCATGGGTGCGGCAACACCGGCCCGCCGGCAGATCGCCTGGGATGAGGGGGTGAGATGCCCGTGCTGGGGGTTTGCGGGCCCAGGACGGGAGCAGGAGTCGGAGGCTATGCCTCGTCGGACGAGCCGGTGTCACGGTGCTCGCCGGGCGGCGGCCCGTACGTCTCCAGCAGGTGCTTGGTGGACGCCTCGGCCATGGCGTTGGAGACCATCACGTCCGCTTCCTCGCGGATGTCGGGGTGCTCGGCGAGGTACGCGTCCAGGGCGTCACGCGCCTGGGCGAAGGCGGCGTTGGCCCGCTGGGTCTCGCGGAATGCGTCCACGACCGCGTCGATGAGTTCCATGGCGTGGGCCTGGGCGGCGAGTTGCGGGGGGCCGACGAGGTTGCGCAGGTCGAGGCCGAAGACCTCGGCGAAGCCGATGACCTCGTCGAGGTTGATGCGGCGCTTGCCGTTCTCGATGCGCCAGACCGCGGACGGGTTCATTTCGAAGCCGGCCTCGTTCAGGCGGTCGGACAGGGCGTTGGTGCTCCAGCCGCGCGCCTCGCGCTCCAGCTTGATGCGCACCGCGACGTTCGCCTCACCGCTGAGCAGCACACCCTGCTGGGCGTCTTCGTCGGTCACGGGGCACCTCCTTCCGTTCGTAGCAAGCCACTGCCATATGCAGCAACCCCACCACAGTAGCACGCTTCCTGCGAGATGCAGAACACTTCTGCGAACGGCAATTCATGTGGCACACTGGTAGCCCCACCGCAGTAGCCCGAGGAGCCCTCACGACCCACGTCCGATAGAGCCGCAAGCAAAAAGCCCCCGGCTGTCACCGGGGGCCAAGCGCAAACCTCTCAACCGCCATCCCTAGCGATCGACCCGCGTGGCCGGGATTGCCGTCCCGTATGGCCCGCGAGCAGAGGAGCTGATGCCAAGTATGACCGATCCTCAGCCGAATACGCCATCCCTCCAGGCCGACGGCACCCCGCCGAGGCCACCGGCTGCCGCAACCGACCAGCAGCCAACTCACACCGCGCCGCCCGCCGACGAGGTCCGCAACGACGGACCCGACGTCGTGCCTGTGTCCGAGGGGGCGCAGATATTGGCTGACCTGCGGGCCCGGATCAAGCGGTTCGTCGTGATGCCGAGCGAGGAGGCCCTCACCGCGGTGACCCTGTGGGTGGCGGCCACCCACATACAGCCCGCGTGGCAGCATGCGCCGCGTCTGGCGGTGGTGGGGCCGGCAAAGCGGTGTGGCAAGTCGCGGCTGCTCGATGTGGTGACCGAGACCGTGCATGCACCGCTGATCACGGTCAACGCCAGCCCGGCGGCGATCTTCCGCTCGATCACCGCCGAGGATCCGCCCACGCTCCTCGTCGACGAGGCCGACACACTGTTCGGCACCGCCAAGGCGGCCGAGCGCAACGAGGACCTGCGTGGCCTGCTGAACGCCGGCCACCAGCGCAACCGGCCCACCTTGCGCGTCACGGGCCCGGAACACACGCCGGTCGCCTTCCGACGTTCGCCATGGCCGCTCTGGCGGGCATCGGTGACCTGCCCGACACGATCATGGACCGGTCGGTGGTCATCCGGATGCGCCGCCGGGCACCGGGCGAGACCGTCGCGGCGTTCCGCACCGGGCGGGACACCCCCGCCCTGCACGCCGTCCGCGACCGCCTCACCGCCTGGCTTCAGCCTCTACGCGCCGAGGCGATGGACATCGAGCCGGACATGCCGGTCGAGGACCGCGCAGCCGACACTGGGAGCCTCTGGTGATCGTCGCCGACCTCGCCGGAGGCGACTGGCCCACGCTGGCCCGTACGGCCTGCCGGGTGATGACCGACCATGAGTCGGGCAAGGACGCGGACACAGGACTGCGCACCCGCATCCTGATCGACATCCGGCGGGTCTTCACCGCCGAGCGCGACCCCGCAGCGCTGCGCACGAGCCGCCTGCTCGAAGAGCTCAACAGCGACGAGGAAGCGCCGTGGGCCGAATACGGCCCTACCGGGCTGACCTCGCGCCGCCTCGGGATCCTGCTGGAGGACTACGGCATCCGTCCGGGCAATCACCGCTTCCCCGGCGGTGTCCAGGCCAAGGGCTACGCCCGAAACCAGTTCCTCGACGCCTGGGCCCGCTACTGCCCCGCACCGGCGGCTGAGACAGCGAAACAAGCCGAACCCGGCGAAGCCGCAGGATCCGCCACCAGCACCGCAGCCTGACCCAACTCGACCCGTCACACCCGTCCCCGCGCAGGTCAGCGCCGGGACGGGTGACCGGCCCGCAACGAGTCAACCCGACATCGTCATGCCTCCCGTACCTACCCTGACCAGGCACGCAACGGGTGGTACGAGTCACCGCGCCTCACGGCGGCCACGCGTCCCGCGCCGTGGCCGCCGCCCGAACCCCACCTGGAGTGCCTCCGCTTGACGTCCCGCACCGCCACCAGCGCGCCCACCGCCATACCGGGTACCACCGCTATCCGCTTCGGCATCGCCCTGCTCGCCGCGGTGGCCTTCGCCCTCTCCTACGACGCCCTGCGTCAGATGGCCGTCGCCATCCACATCCGCGGATTGCTCACCTACACCTTCCCCCTGGTGATCGACGGCTTCATCGCCATCGGTATCGGCGCCCAGCTCATGCTGCGCACCGCCCCGCTGCGCTCACGGCTGTACGTAGGGGCACTCGTCGGCCTGGCCACCGGCGTGAGCATCGGGGCCAATGCCGTACACGCCATCCGCCTCAACCAGCAGACCCGCCCCAACGGACTGCACCTGGACAACGCCACCGTCGGCGCACTGTCCGCCCTCGCCCCACTCGCCCTGGCCGGCGCCGTCCACCTCTACCTCGTCATCCGACGCCACCCCACACCTCACCCCCAGGAAGCCGACGCCACCGCACGCCACAACCCTGCCAACCGCAGCCACAACGACGCCCGCCCCGCTGCCCCTACCGACGACAACTCCGATCAGCCGGAGCCGACGGGTCTCGACGTGGCGGACCGGCAGGCCGACGTGGCGCGGGGTTACGCCGAGGTGGCACAGGACGCCGCCGACGTGCCGAAGCACGCGCAGCCTTTCGCCGAGCCGGAAGGCCAGCAGCACCACACCGTGTCCGACGAACTCCTCGCCATCGCCCGAACCGCGCCGCTGGGACGCGGAGGCCGTGCCTCGCGCCGCCACATCGAAACGGCGATCCGCAGCAGGAGCCTCCCCCTCAGCAGGACCGACGCAGAAACGATCAAGAACCTCCTGCAGGCCGAACTCGATGAGGCCGCCCTCCAGCGGAAGGACGCCCTCGACGAAGCCCCCGCTGTCGCCCTCTGAGCCCCTTCGGCCGCCCCATCGCTCGTCCCGCTCGACTCGCACCACTCGTCCCCGCGCAGGTCAGCGCGGGGACGGGTGGCCGCCCCGCAACGGGTCAACCCGGCATCACCATCCCGCCCACTTCACCCCTGACCAGGCAGTCAGTCACCAACACCCCACGGAGACCGCCCCATGCACCACCCGCACCACGAAGCCCCCACCACCCAGCAGGAGATGACCACCACCCCAGCCACCCGGCCAGCAAGGTATCCCGCTGGACCGTCCACAGGCCGGCCCCACGGGGAAGCCTCCGCCCCAGGGGTGGCGGAGGCACTCGGGCACCAGGGGGCGCCCGAGGAAGAACAGCCCGTCGCCGACGTCTCCACCACCGCTGCTGTTCCGCTGCCGCACGCCGCCGAAGCAGCCGCCCTGCAGCGCGTCGCCCGCCGTCGCAAACCTGACCCGAACGGCCAGCGCAAGAAGCGGGTCGATGCCCGCTACAGCGTCGAGGAGAAGGCCGCCATCCTCGCCAAGGCCAGGTCGCTGAACGTCAGCGGCGCCCACTACGTCACCCTCGCCCACGTCCACGGCGACCTCACCGTGCCCGGCCAGCGCGCCCAGCTCGACGACTACATCGACGAACTCAACGCCCTGCGCCAGCAGGTCGCCGCCATCGGCCGCAACATCAACCAGATCGCCAAGAAGCTCAACTCCGGCGGCGATCCACACCCTGGGGACAGCGAACTACTGGCCCACACCGACCAGACCTTGCACGCCGTCGCGGAGGCTGTGCGCCACATCGCGGCAGCCGCGAACCAGGCCGTCAGCCACAAGGCGGCCCGATGATCGCGAAGCTCACCGGCGGCCAGGACACCGCCAACTTGATCCGCTACCTGTACGACACCAGGAAGAAGGGCCACACCGACCCTCACCTGGCCGCTTCCTGGGATGGCTTCGCTCCCGATCCCGGCCGCGCCGACGACTTCGACGCCACGAAGAGGCGCCTGGTCGCCGACCTCGACTTGCACGTCAAGCAGGCCGATCGGCTCGGCCGCGCACCCGAGAAACACGTGTGGCACTGCTCGATCCGCGCCGCCGAGACCGACCACCACCTCAACGACGAGGAGTGGGCCGACATCGCCCGCCGCGTCGTCGCCGCCACCGGCATCGCCCCTGACGGCGATCCGGACGGCTGCCGCTGGGTCGCTGTGCGGCACGCGCCCGACCACATCCACATCGCTGCCACCAAAGTCCGCGCCGATCTGCGCACCGCACGCCACTGGAACGACTACCTCACCGCGGACCGCGAACTCGCCGCGATCGAGAAGGAGTACGGCCTGCGCCAGGTCGTCCGTGGAGACCGCACGGCCGCCAAGCGACCCACCCGTGCGGAACAGGAGAAGGCCAAGCGCGCCGGCCAGGCCCGCACCGCCCGCGAACGACTGCGCACCACGGTCCGCACCGCGATGGCCGCCGCCACCAGCACAGAGGAGTTCATCAGCCTGCTCCAGCGCACCGACGGCATCCTCGTCGACGTCAAGCACTTCCCGTCCGGTGACGTGCGCGGCTACACCGTCGCCCTCGAAGGCGACACCAACGGTGCGAAGGAGCCGGTCTGGTACTCCGGCTCCGAACTCTCCCCGGACCTGTCCTTCCCCAAGATCCGAAAGCGCCTCGACTCCGCCGACCCACAGCAAGGCCCGCGTAAGGCCGACCCGTGGCACCAGGCCACCGCCGCCGCGGAGCGCATCCCCCACCGCCTCGGGCACGGCGACGACGCAGCCGCCCAGGCCCACCTGGCAGCCTTCGGCGAAGCCCTCGACGTCCTCCCCCTTCTCGCGCCCCAGACCGTCCGGCCCCAACTCTTCCAGGCAGCAGAGGCATTCGAGCGCGCCACCCGATCCCGCGTCCAAGCCGAGCACCACCATGCCCGCGCCCTACGCGGCGCCGTGCGAGCCATGGTCCGCGAACCCGCCCCCAAGGACGGCGCCACCCTGGCGATGTTCCTTGACGCCGCGATCCTCGTCGTCATCGCTGCCACCCGCTGGCACCAGCTCCGCCACCACGACCAGCAAGTCGCCGCCGCCCACCAGACCTTGATCCATCTCCAGGCCGCCTACGAGCAGGCAGCCGCTGCGCCATTGGCCGCCCTCGCCCAGCGCCGACCGCCGCAACAGACCGTGACCCGGCACATCCGCCACCTCCACCAGGCCGTACCCGAGCACGCCGAGCAGCTCACCGAAGACCCCGCCTTCGGCGCCCTCACCGCTGTCCTCGCCGAAGCCGAGGCCGCAGGTCACAACCCTGAGCGGCTCCTCCAGCAGGCCGCCGCCCAGCGCACTCTGGACGACGCCCGATCTCCCGCCAGGACCCTGGCCTGGCGTATCGAGCGCCTCAGTGCACGGCCGGTACCTAGCGCCCGAGCCCGCGCGGCACAGGCCCGCAGCACAGCACGGGGGAACATATCTGCCCAGCGTTCCACCGCTCCCGTCCACGAAGCAGCCACCACCCCCGTCCCTCAACCGCAGCATGGACGGCGGCGCTGATCACGGCCGGAGGGGCAACTGGGGGCGAGCAGTTCGATTGAGGTCCCCCACTTGGCAGCCGTTCAGGCCCCGATCCCGCAGAGCCTGAACGGCTACCCCTTTGAACTGTCCGCGCGTTCTTCCCGCGAGCCTACGGCGAAACGACTCCGACTTCCCAGGTATCCGCGTCCGGACTTCGCCTGTAGAAGACGTTCGACTGAACGGGATCACACAATGCGACGAGGATCTCGCCTTCTTCCAGGTCCACGACCCTCTGAAACAAGGAACTCCTCCCTGCCCTCACTCGCAGCACCTTGAACTCGAACCGGTGCGCGCCGGGCGGAAGCTCAACGAACTTGGGCATCTTCGCGTCGCGACTGCGGGAGCAGAGCTCAACGCCGTTCTCCCGGAGAGACACGACACCCGCCTTGTACGTCAGGCTTCGAAGTGGCTCCCTGATCTCGGCAAACACCAGAACTCCTGTTCGCCTTCTGCTCTGCTCTCTCCGCAAGCGCCACCTGACGACAAGGGGCAACCGCTTTGACTCCTCAAGCGCTTTCACCGCGGGACTCCGACCGGATTCCGCCATGAGCTAATCATCCTCCCAGCGGCCGGGGTCTCCCAGGTTGCCTCCCGTGGTGGTTCCGATCGTCGCGAAAACGACAGAACTCACGTTGGCGACACGGCATAGCGCGCGACACGATCGCACCCCCTTTGAGGACTGTTCGCGTAACGATGCCTGCTCCTGCTGCCTCCCGTAGCGCTGAGGAATAGTCAAGACCTGTAGATCAGTTGAGGTGCTTCAGGCCGATTCCCTCTTGGGTTCGGGACCAGGTGACGGAGCCGGTCACGAACCCCCGCTGAGCGCCATCCAGAGGGTGCCCGCTGCTGTGGTCGCCGCGCATAGAGCGAGGGCGGTGTCGGCGCAGGGGGAGCGTGTCCAGTGGGTTTTAGGGCGAAGGTCGGGAGTTGGTGGGTGGGGGGTGTTGTGCCAGGTGGTAATGGTGTGGGCCGCTTCCTCGCTGGTGCCCTTGATGCGGTCGACGAGTGAGCCGCCGAACGCGAACGACGGGATGCGCTTGTCATCGTGGAGGTGCAACTCCAGGGTGCCGTGGTCGTCCACCTCGGCTCGGGCGAGGGCGGACCGTGGGATGGTGTGGGTGCGTAGAGGGTTGATGACGACCAGTGTGGCCTCGTGTAGGGCGACCTTGCAGGTGGCAATTCGGCCCAGGATTGCTGCCAGGGCCAGGTAGACGGGGATTCCCTGCCAGCCCATGCGGAAGCCGTTCACCGAGGTAACTTTCCAGACGGCCGCCAGCATTCCGATGCCGAGGGCCGTGATGGCTGTTCCGCAGAGGATGGGCCAGGAACGGCGGCGAAGTACGGTTCGACCTTGTGATGATAGCTTCGTCATCGCTCTCTTTCCCTTCCTGGCCCTTCGGCAGTGCCTCAGGTTCTCATGGTCGCGTTCGGCGGTGGGCGCTCAGCACCAGCCCGCTGACGCTCCCGGGCTTGACGCGCCCACGCCGCAGAAGGTGAGCGAGTTGCCGAGGTTGAGGGTCATGTTGGCCTGGGTGGCGCCCCAGTCGACGGTCTTGCGGTAGCCGTAGATCGTGACGTTCTCCATTTCGGAGACCGTCTTGACCCGGGTTCGGCTCACGAAGGCCGAGCCTCGCCAGCTGCCCGCCAGTCCGCGGGCCACGCCGCCGCCCGCAAGCGTCCAAGCAAGGCTCTTGCCTGCCGCGGCGTAGTTCCAGCTTCCGGTTGTCAGGCCGTCGCCGACGAAGGTCGTTCCGACGGCGACTACGCCTGCTACGGTGCAGACTCCCGCCGAGACCACCACGCAGGTGCCGAAGGCCAGCCCTGGGATGACCCGGTTCTTCCAGCCGTCCCAGGTCGTGAACGTGTCCTTCAGCCAGCCGCCGGTGCCGCGTGCCGCGCCCTTGAGCTTGCCCCAGAAGCCGTCGTCCTTCTTGGGTTCGGGACCGGGGTTGGGCGGGACAGTCTTGAGCCAGCCCTTGGGGGCAGGAGTGGAGGGCAGGTCGAGGTTGCGGCGGCCGGGGATGCCGCCCAGGCCGGTGGGCTTGGTGTTGCCCTTGACCAGGACGGGGCGGGAGCCGCAGCGGCAGGCCCGGACCGGGCCCTCGGAGTTGCCGGCCTTCTTCTTGCTGGTGCTGACCGGAATGCCGCCCCGGCACGTGATGCCGTACTTCTGCGGCTCGTTGCACTCGGGGACGCCGAGGCCCGACGGGTCGGCGAGAGTCGACGGGTTCTGGACGGCGTAGCTGTAGCCGTTGAGGGTCTGTCCCACGCTGGTCTGCAGGAGCGGGTCGACGCTGATGAACTGGCCGATCACGGGGTCGTACTGGCGGGCGCCCACGTGGGTGAGGCCGGTGCCGGTGTCGGTGGTCTTGCCGAGGAAGCCTTTGTCGTCGGGCCAGGCCGTGCCGGTGGTGCTGCCCCGCTCTGCGCCGAAGGGCGTCAGGTAGCGGCGGGAGTACGCCTGGTCCGTAGCGTCGATGGCGAGGGCGGCGGTGGCGTGCTCATCGGCGACCAGATAGCTGAGCTGGTTGGTTCCGCTCTCGTTGGAACGGACGGCCACCGTCAGGTCGTCGGAGCCGTAGTGGCGTTGCGCCCAGGTGGTGCCGTCGGCGCGCAGGTGCAGTTCAGTCGCGCCCGCGTACAGGACGCGTTCACCGTCCTGCGTGGCGCGGATCAGGAGAGTGCCGTCGGCGCCGTAGAGGGAGTCCGTTGTTTTCCCGTTCTCCGTCAGGCTTGACAGTCTGTTCTCGTCCGACCAGACCAGGCTCTGGGTGGCCGTGCCGTCGGGGCGGATGGTGGTGTTGCCCGCGCTGTCGACGTCGTAGGCGCGATCCGGTGTGGTGCAGTTCGCGGTCTTGCTGGTGCCGGTCAGGGCGTGCGGCTGGGCCGACTTCTCGTAGCAGTAGGTCGTGTTGGTGGTGGCGGTGCTGGTGCGGGCGGTCTCCGTGGTGCGCTGGCCGGCGTCGTTGTAGGTGTAGCTGGTCCAATACGGGGCCCGGCCGCCCAGGGTGCTGGCGTTGCGGGTGTCGGAGCAGTTCTGGGAGGCGGGTGTCCATGCCTCCGTCAGGCGGCGGTGGCCGTCATGGTTGAAGCACTGAGTCTCCGGCGCGGCGATTCCGCCGAGGGTGCTGGTGTCGGCGATGGAGGTGACGTTGCCCGCCTGGTCGTAGGTGTAGATGAGGTTCTGCAGCTTGTAGGGGTGCGTCTGATCGGTGACGTGGCTGCCGAGGAGCCGTCCGGTGCCCTCCTCCCAGGTGTTGGTGATGTACGCCTTCTTGTGTGCCTCGGTGTTGGCGGTGCCGAGGACCGCCTGTCTGGCCTCGCCGAGGGGGGAGTAGTCGACGTCGAGGAGGTAGCCGGTGCTGCCGCCCAGGGAGGTGAGCTGACCGGTGCCGGTGTAGCCGTAGTCGACGATCTCCGAGGGCAGGCCGCCGAGTGCGGGCTCCTTGGCGCTCTGGAGGGTGCCGTCGATGTTGTAGTTGGTCTCGAACTGGACGGTGGCGGCACCCGCCCCGGCGAGCGGGTCGGAGGCGGGCAGGGTCAGTTCGGTGGTGGTGGGGCGGGACATGCTGTCGTAGGCGGTGACGGTCTCGGTGTACGCCGTGCCTGTCTTGCCGCCGACGTAGCGGATGCTCGTGTCCGCCTCGCCCTTGAGGAGTGCGTCGTAGGTGTAGGCGGTGAGCTGGTTGGCGTCGGTCTTCGAGCCCTTCCAGGTGCCGGTGGTGCGGCCGAGGGCGTCGTAGCCGGTGATGACGGACCGGCCACGGGAGTCGGTGGTCTGTGTCGGCCGGTCCATCTTGTCGTAGGCCAGCTTCGTCAGGCCCTTGTCGGGGTCGTCCGCGTTGGTCTTGCGGCCGAACAGGTCGTAGCCGTAGGTCCACTTGGCGCCGTCGGGGCCGGTGACCTCGGTCTGCATGTCGTCCAGCGTGTATTGGAAGCGGGTGCTGGTGTACGAGGCTGTGCCCGCGCCGCCGTCGAACTGGGGGTCGGCCGGGCTCGGGCCCGCGTACTCCCGGGTTTCCACCGTCCGGTCCCGGGCATCGGTGATGGTGCGGGCCGCGGATCCGCCCTGCACAGCGCTGGTGGCGGTGGAGTCACCGGTGTGGGTCGTGGTGGTCGACCACTTCTTCACCCCGTACACGTACAAGGTGCTGGTGATCGCCCGCTCCGCGCCGTCGTAGACCGTCTCCGTCTGCCGGGGCGCCTCGCCGTACTCCTCGCGGGTGTAGGTGCCGTTCGGGGTGCTGGTGCTGTCGAAGATGTCCTCGTACTTCTCGTACTCCAGTCCGCGGGTGTTGTAGCGGAGGTCGGTGAGGATCCGGCCGCCGACCGGGGTGGGGGATTGCGTCTGGATCGGGCGCATCAGCGAGTCGTGGAACTCGTAGGTGGTGTTGTACGTCTCGCCGTCCCGCTTGAGAGTCGAGGTGGAGACCCAGGACGGTTCGGTGGCGCTGATGCGGTACGCGTACGTGGTGTTCGCGCTGTAGCCGGCGGCCTTGTTGCGGTTGGGCTGCCAGACCGCCGTGAGCCGTCCCAGGGCGTCGTAGGTGGTCTCGGTCTTCTTCAGGTTGGCGTCGTACACGCGCAGTTCCTGGCCGTGCCGGTGGTCCAGGAAGCTGGTGATCTTGTGGCCGAGGGGGTCGGTGACGATCGTCTTCGTCAGCGGGCCGGCGGCGGCGGGGGTGTAGGCGGTGTTGGTGGTGTTGCCCTCGGCGTCGGTGACGTCGACGGGGCGGCCCAGGGTGTCGTACGTGGTGGTCGTGGTCCGCTGCCAGTCTGAGGCCGGGCGCAGGCCGTCCGTGCCCGCGGTGGCGGAGTAGCCGGAGGCACGGCCGGTCCAGGTGGCCGCGCCCTTGGTCGGGGTCTGGGACGCCGACCAGGCGGTGGCGGAGGGGTTGTCGTAGACGGTGGCGGTGTCGGTGAGGACATCGCCACGGGTCTCCGAGTTCGCCGGGAGGTTCAGGCTGGTGTCGGCCACCGAGCAGGACTGGCCGACGGTACGGGTACGGGAGACCAGGTCGGTGATACCGGCCGCGTCGTTACGGGCGTACCAGGTGCGGGTGCAGGTCTGGTCGCCGCCCTTGCCGACCTCGCCGGAGTCGTCGGCCGTGGCCGGCATGCCGTAGTCGTCGTAGGTCGTGGCGACCGAGCGGGCGCGCCAGGTCCCGGAGGCGGTCAGGTAGGTATGGGTGGTGGACTTCCCCGATCGGACGTAGCGGGCCACGTGGTCGGCGGCGTCGGGCGCGCTCTGTCGTGCCGTTTCCTTCGACCACGGGTCGTTGACCTCCACCGTGATCGGGGTCGAGCCGTTGTACGTGACGTGCTCGCGGCGTGTGCCCGCGTACTGGTCGCTGTCGGTGATGCTCGCCGCCCCGATCGACGGGGCCGTCAGCGGGGCGAGGGAGACGGAGCGGGTGGTGCCGTCCTTCTTCTTGTCGCCGTGCATGCCCTGCATGTAGAGGGAGACGGTCTTGGAGCGGGTGGTGCTCGCGGCGCCGGTAAGGACGGTGACCTCGCGGTAGCCGCGCCAGCCGGACCAGGTGCGCTCCGCCTTCGGGGTGAGCGGGTCGTCGTTGTAGTGCCAGGCGGCGCCCTTGTAGTCGTAGGCATACTCGACGGCGTCGTTGTGACCGGCCGGGTCGGAAACGACGACGGCCAGGACCCGGTACTTGTGGAACCAGTCCACCGACGCCTCGGAGGAGCCGTTGATGTTCCAGTACCTCGGGTAGCAGGAGCGGGTGTTGGTGTCCTCGGCGGCGCCCGTCACCTCGCTGCGCACGCACTCCGGTGAGGAGAGGGTGACCGTGGTGATCGAGCCGCTCTCGGAGGTAACGGTGGAGATCCGGGGGCGGGTCAGCGGCAGGATGTCGTCGGTGCCGTCGACGCGGTTCTCGCGCCACTGGTAGGTGAACGTGATCGGGTTCAGCGCGATGGCGGTGTCCCCGGCCTTGCCGGTCCGCTTGATCGACTTCAGGGTCAGTACGTGGTCGGAGGTGTCGCCGATGTCCCCGCCGTCCTGGTACTCCTGGGTGAGTGCCCAGGAGTCCACCGGGTCGTAGGCGCTGGTGGTGGCGTTCCAGGAGGAGGTGGCGACGCCGGTCAGCCGCTTGCGGGAGAAGAACGAGGGGCCGGAGGCCAGACAGTCCGTGTCCCCGTCGGTGCAGATCGCGTCGAAGGGCACATCTGGCCAGTTCTTGGCGGTGTCCTTGGTCAGCGAGGAGCAGTCGGTGACGGTGCAGCGCTCGGCGTGGGTGAAGGTCACCTTGGCGTCGGCGTCGTCGGTGAACAGCGCGCCCTTGCGCAGTCCGTACTTGATCTCTGCCAGGTAGCCGCCGCGGGTGTAGGCGGCGTTGGCCGTGGTGGCCTTGTTCTTCTTGTAGTGGTTGGTCTCCTTGGCGTACCAGTACGTGGAGGCATTGGCGTGGGTGTCCTCGACGTAGTCGAGGTTCCACCGCCACGCCTGGGTCACGGAGCGGTCCGCGAAGGAGTCGCCGTTGCCGTAGCCGGGCTCGCCGGAGTCGTCGCCGTAGACCGGCACGGTCCAGGTGGAGTCGGTGCGCTGATCGGTGGCGCCGTCGAGCTTGTTCAGGCCGAAGACGTACTTGGTGCCGTCGCCGGTGATCACGGTCCAGTACTCGCCGTTGCCGTCGCCGTTGTCGGCGCCCGTGGAGCGGGTCACCAGGGAGGCGTCGTCGTTCTCCAGCCGCCAGGTGCTGTCCCAGGTGCCGGACACCTTCACCAGGCGGCTGGCCTTGCCGTTCAGGACGAGTTGGGCGTTGTCGTACTTCCAGCAGGTGTCGAAGACATCCTCGTGGCCGTCGTCGTCGCAGGAGTTGTAGGAGCGTTCGATGTAGGACTCGGTGATGCTGAAGCCCTCTCCGACCGCGCTGCCCTGATTGTTGGTAGCGGCGGTACGGCCGTCGACGCTGCCCGAGTCGTAGGTGAGGGACAGCTCGGGGGTTGGTCCGGCCGCGGCGGGCGGCATGTTGAAGTCGTGGCTCCAGGAGAAAGTGCCGGAGTTGTCGCCGGCCTCCCAGGACGAGGACTCCGACAGTTCGGTGGCCGAGTAGTCGCCGGAGCCCGAGGGGGACTCGCCCGCGCCCGGGTCGGTCGCGGTCACGGCGAACACCGCCGCCTCCGACGTGGCCGCGTCCGCCAGTTGCGTCGAGGGGCCGTCACTGGTCTCCGACAGTGGGACAGAGGCGGTGATGGTCTGGCCGACGAAGTCGTTGTCGGACTTGACCGGGGTAGGAGTGCGGCACGCGGACTTCTCCGGCGTGTCCAGGGCGCAGCCGGGGAGGCGCACCAGGCGCAGTCGGGAGGACCAGCCGCCGCCGATCGACGAGGCGAAGCCGCTGTAGTCGATGCGGAGTTCGGCCTGTCCTGCCTCGTCCGCCTCGGCGGTCAGCAGCACGCCGGTGATGCCAGCGTCCCTGGCGGCTTTCTGGTCGAGAACCGTGATCCGCGCGGTGTTGCCGGATACGGCGCCGTTCTTACCTCCGGCCGGAGCGATGCTGACGGGAAGGCCGCCGGGCTCTGCCTGGACTGGCTTGCCGACGTCCAGTTCGACGCGCGCGTCGCCCTGCTCGGGCCAGGCAGCCTTCCGCTCCGCACGAGCCTGTCGGGCGCGTTCGGCATCGGCCTTCTTGTCCTTGGCAACCTTCGCGCGGGCTTCCTTCGCGCCGGGCCCGTCGACTTCCCTGACCTTGCTCACCCGCTGGTCGGGAACGTCCGGTCGGCCGAGTCCCTTGTCGGCGGCCTGCGCCACAGGGGCCAGCCCGGTCGGGGCCACCAAAGACAGGGCCAGGAACGTCACGATCGTCCCGGCGCGCTGTCTTCTGTCGCCCCGCGCGCTCCTTGATGTGCCTATGCCAAGAGCCATGATTGTCCGCTCCCACCCCGTTGTTCTACGTCATGAAAGGCCCACAGAGCCGCGAAGACCGACAAGCGATGTGCTGTGGCGCCTCGGTGCGGCGCTCCACCGGCGCCGCACCACTTCTCCGCGACGGTCAGTCGCCCACCCGGACCTCGACCTGCTCCGGGCTCGCCATCGCCCCCGCCCACAGGCGCAGTTCAGCAACCCTGGCGGGCAGGTAGTGCTTCCACACTCCGCCGGTGAAGCCCTTGCCGACGGCGAAGTCGCCGCTGCCGATCTCGGCGGTGTACACCTTGGCGTCGCCGTTCTGCCCGTAGCCCAGGTAGAGGCTGATCGTCCCGTCGACCGAGTCGTGAACGCCGGTCAGCCGGACCGGGCTGTCCACGGCGGCGACTTCGTCAGAGACGACGGAGGAGAAGGAGCCGTCAGCGTTGAGCCGGCCGAAGTGCCAGACGCCGACCGGCACCGTGGTCTCCTCCAACGTCTCCTCGTCCAGGACGGTGTCCTTGCCGGTCAGCTCATACCACAGACCCCAGGCCGAGCCGTCGCC
Source organism: Actinacidiphila sp. bgisy160 (assembly GCF_965342435.1). GTDB lineage: Bacteria > Actinomycetota > Actinomycetes > Streptomycetales > Streptomycetaceae > Actinacidiphila. Next base: position 86,691 of record NZ_CBDRCM010000001.1, read on the forward strand.
GGTGCGCTGACCGATGACCTGCCCCGTATAGCCGACGCTCTTGGTGACAAGTTTTGCCGCGTCCAGTTCCACCAGGGTGGTAGCGGTGAACGAGGCACTGTCGTCCACCAGCGGCCCTGCGACGGTCGCTGCGTCATCGACGCCGTCCAGGATCATGCTCTCGCCATCGATCGACGCACCGCCTGTCAGCGTGAGCGCCTTGCCGTAGCCGGAGGTCGTGTCGGCGATCGTGGTGCCGCTGCCGCGGGCCGCGGAGAAGTCCGCGACGAGTTCCGCACCAGCGTACTTGTCAGAAATGAGCAGGCGGGCCTCGTCGTGGACCTCCTTCGGTGTCAGGGCGCGCTGCCACACGGCGGGTTCGTCGATCGAGCCGTGCATGAAGTCCTTGTAGACGTCGGCGTGCAGCACCCGGCCGATCTGCAGCGGCCCGTCCGCGTCCCATGCCGGACCGGCGTCGGTGCTCCCCTGCAGGACACCGTTCACGTAGAGGCTGATCGTCTTGCTGGTGGCGTCATGGACGCCGGCCACATGGGTCCACACACCGCGAGGCGAGGGCCTTGTGGACTTGATCTCGTGGTAGGCGGGCTCGGTGGACAGCACCCGCATGCTCCATGTGTTGTCGCCTCCGGCGCCGTAGGACAGGTAGAAGGGGCTGTACTTCTGCGTCCATGGACTGGTGGTCGGGCTCTGGCTGAGCACGGTCAAGGTGTGATTGGCCTGCGGGTCGACACGTACCCAGGCGGCGATGGTGTACGAGGAACGGGTCTCCAGAGCCTGTCCGCCGGTGGCGGCGTAGCCGGTGGTGCCGTTGAGAACCAAGCCCTTGTCCGTCACCGCGCTCTCCAGGGGCTGCCCCTCGGCGTCGTGAGTGACCAGCCCGCGCCGCCCGCGGTCATCGCGGCTAGCGTCACCCCCCAGCGTCGCGTCGTCGCTGCCGTCGCCGGTCGCAGAGTCCAGCGCCGTACCGCTGGCCTCGTCGAAGTGCCAGCGTCCGACCGGACCTTCGCCCGCGGCAACAAGGAAGTCCACCACGTTCTGCGCGCCCCAGCGACCTACCGTGTCCTTCGCCCGCACATACAGGCTGTACGTGCCGGAGCTATCGGGCGTGATGTCCTTCGACACCGTTGATCCGTTGATGGCCGTTGACCAGGCGTCCGCGGTGGACAGCTTGTACTGGTAGGCGACGTTGGAGTCGCCGGTGGCCGGGGCGAAGGTGAAGGTGCCCTTCCGGCCCGGTCCGCCTCCTGCCGCGCAGGCCGTGTCCGTGCAGGCCGAGTAGGGGCTGCCGACGGTGATCTTCGGGGCCTTCGGGGCGGTCGGGTCGACCTTGAAATAGCACCAGCCGGTCGTCGAGGCGTTCGACGGCCCCGACAGGTAGCTGCCGCCGCTGTTGTAGTACGAGCGGACCCAGGCCCGGTACCGGTACAGCTTGCCCTCGGTCAGCGTCGACCAGGACTTGGTCAGCTTCACACCGTCCCCGACGTACCCGCTGGAAGGACTCAAGTCGCCGTTGCCCGCTGTGGTGTCCGACCACGTGCTGTCGCTGTTCTTGTGGTCGAGGTCGAAGTAGACCCGCAGCTGAGCGTCCTTCTCGCCGCCCGACGCGGTCTGTGCCGTCGCTGTCAGGGCCGGGGTCGGGTCGGAGACGACCGCCGGGTCCGACTCGGCCGTCTCGCACACCGTGCCCGAGCCGGTCATCAGCCCGATGCCGGTCGGCTTGGCAGGCAGGCCGACGAAGTCGACGGACAGGACGGCGTCGTTCTTGAACCGCTTCCAGGCACTGGTGTCGGACTCATCGTGCGCCCGGACCTCCAGCGTGAGCCGGGAGAACTTGCCCGCCGCGAAACTCCGCACTGTCGGCGTCAGGTTTTCGTTCGTCTCCTCCGGATTGTCGTTGAACTCGATCGGCGCGTCCGGGGAGTCCGGATCACACAGCGAACCGCGCCCCGCCGACACATGCCGGTCGCCCATCAGGTCCAGCGCCTTCGGCCGGGAGGACCATGTGGTGGAGGAAGAGATGTTGTTCGTGCGTACCAGATCCACCCAGCGCGGCTCACACTGGAACGCCCACGGCTCGGTCACCCGGAACGTGGCGTCCAGCACCTGCTTACCCTTCAGGCTCGCCGGGGAGAACTCGAAGTACAGCCGCTGGACATAGCCCGGACCGCAGTAATAGCCGCTCCACGTACCGCACTTGCCCGCCCCCTTGCCGAGGCCGTCGTCGCCGTTGCCCCAGCCGTACGACTCGTAGCCGTCACTGCGCAGCAGCGTGCGCTCCGACTCGCCCCAGGTCACCGTCGGGTCGATGTACAGCGGAAACGCCGCTGCCTCCGTCCCGGCCAGCATCTCGGCGTCCGGGATCACCGTGAGCGCGTCGTCGGACACCTTCACGTCCATCGTGGTGACGGTGTCCCCCGCCCCGGGCTCAGCGCCCTCAGCGGGAGAGGCACCCACCTCCGCCGGATCCGAGCCCTCGGTGTCCGCGGCGTCCGCCGCCAGAGACATCGGCTGCGCACCGGATGCCGCACCGGCGGAGTCCCACATCTGAGCAGGCGGAGCCCGGAAGACACGGTTACCGTCGTCGTCGATCGCGGTGAGATTGCCCGCCTTCCCCTTGAGCAGGCTCAGGCCGGTCGCTTTCAACGAGTAGTCGATCTGCTTCAGCTCCTCCTGGGCGGCGGCCTCAGGAGTCTTGACCACCAGTACGTGGCGGAACCCCTCCACGGAGGCCGTGATCCTCAGATCGACGCCCGGAAGCACGTCCGCGTACACCGCGCTGGTCCCGTCCAGCACCGGTTCGGGGAGCTTGCCCGGCCACCCCATCTGGAGCGACCGTCCCCGGTCGGAGATCTTCACCAGCGGCTCGGTGTCCCCACCGCCGGAGAACTCCATCTCGACAGCCGCAGCCTTCGGCGCCACCGTGCCGTCCCCACGGACCTCCAAGGTGGCGTCCGGCGCCTGCCAGCCCCCGCCGGACGTGGGCACTCGCACGGGAACCGCGGACTCCTCCAGCGTGAAGGTGAAGCCGTCCGGGTTAGCGAAAACCGTCGTACGCTCCGACCGCTCCCCGGTGACCTCGACCCGCTGCCCCGACTCCTGGGCCGCGGCGAGCGCCTTCTGCCCCTCCGACAGCGCAGGCTGTGCCTCGTCCGCCGCTGCCTGGGAAACCGGCCCCCAAGCATGTACAGCCACCAGGACTGCCACCGCAGTCACAGCGGAACGCAGACTCCGCACCTGTCTTCCATGCACGCCGCCAGCGCGACGCCCCCGTCTCAAGCTCACAGCCCCACCCCAAGTTCACGACCCAGTCATGACTCTTGCTTGATGCAACCTTTGCCATGGACATGAGAAGGAAAACGTTGTGTGATGAATCTGTGACCGAGGGGGTCCGCGGTGCACTGCGGTTGTACTTGGGCGGTGCTTCCACGAAAGCTACTCCCGCTCCCTGCAAAGGGTGAGCAAGCTGTTGATCTGTAACTCCTCGCGCCAGGCCCGGCCGGGCAGGCGCCCTGTCGGCCGGCAGCAATGAAGACGTGATCGCCGGACGAAGGGAGAAGCTCCGGCCCGCTCATCGGACCTCAACCGGGCGCCAGTCCCGTCGCGGCGGTCCACCGCTCCTGGCACACCAGCCAGGTCTTCCACGGCAGCCCACGCCCCGCCCCGGCCGCCTGATCGCCGAGCGCCTATCACGTGACCCGCTGGTAAGGAGTGCGATACCGGGAGTATGGTCTCTCGTATGGCGACGAAGAAGGTAACCGTGACGATTCCCGAGGATCTCCTGGACGAGATCCGCGCGGACGCGGCAGAGCGGGGCCTGTCGGCGTATGTCGCCGAAGCGCTGCGCTTCAAGCGTGACCGGGACCGGCTCCTGGAACTGGTCGACTGGCTGCAGGAAGAGCACGGCCCCATCACCGAGGACGAGCATGCGGCAGCGCTCGTCGAGCTGGACGAACTCGACGCCGAACACGAGCGGCGTCGAACCGCCGGAAAGCACAACGCCGGAGAGGCTGCGTGAAGAAGCGAGCCGCCGAGCACGGACAGCGACCCCTCCGCGTCTTCGTACTGGACTGTGAAGCCCTGTCCCTTGCGGTACGCGGCGACCGGAAGATGATCGCCTGGCTCGACCTCGCGGCACGCGGGGAGGCCGAAGTGGTGACGTCCCCGATGACACTGGTCGAGGCGTACGACGGCAGAACGACCGAGCAGCGCTGGGACTGGGTACTGTCCCGGCTCCAGGTCGTCGACATCGGGAAGGACGAGGCCCGCCAGGCGCGTCGCCTCCTGGCCGACGCCAAGTTGCACGGCCACAAGTACGCGATCGACGCCGTGCTCGCCGTCATCGCGCGACAGCAGAAGGGACAGGTCACCGTCTTCACATCGGATGTCGACGACCTGGAGAAGCTGGTCCCAGACACGATCATCGTCAAGAAGGTCTGACCCGACCCGCGTCCCTCCAGCGCCCGCACCCACGCTGGTGAGCACCCGCGATGCCATCGCGTACTTCGTCCGGACCACATCGGCAGTCTCCGACGCCAGGCAGCGGACGGCAAATAGAGTGGCCGACTCGACTTCCTGGCACCGGTGGGCCGGTGGATTGCCTTCGGGTCGCAGGGCTGACTCTCCAGCACCATCCTGGCAGTAGCACCCTTGGGAGCCATCTGGGAGCCGCCCTGCTCCCGATACCCCCTCCACGCCACCCGAGACCAACCGGGACCACCGGCCTGACCTGCGCAAACGCAATCCAGGCAGGAAAGATCATTAACCGATCCTCATTCGGGACGAAGAGGCCGTGGGTTCAAATCCCGCCACCCCGACTTCGTGAAGTGCAGGTCAGGGCCGGTTTCCTTGCTGGGGAAACCGGCCCTGCTTGTTGTTGAGTCTCTACGGCTTCGGATCGCGCTTGAAGATGCCGTTCATCACGACCGCTCCCGTCTGGATCAACGGGCGGATCTGCTTGCGATAGACCTCCTCGGTGACGGCCGTACCGGAGTGACCGACCAGGCGCGAGATCTCCTCCAGCGGAACCCCACGGTCCGACAGCAGCGAGACGAAGCTACGCCGCAGCTCCCGCGGCATCCATTCCGCTGCGTTCACACCCTCCGCGTTCTTGAGAGCCGCACGGAAGGCCCGCCGGACGTGCAAGGCGTCCGCCTCCTTCCCCACGGCCGAGCAGAACACGAGCCCGTGCTCCTCCCATGAGTCGCCGACCGCCAGGCGGTCCCACCCTTGCTCCTCCCAGTGCTGCCAGAGCACCTCTACGCACCTGGAGGGGAGCGCGAGCGTGCGGCGCGACTTCCTGGTCTTCGTGTCTCCCCGGAGCGGACCGAGCGCCACACCGCCATGTAGAGCGGGGTCGGCGGGTCGGTCCTGGGGTCACCGCGCAGGAAGACATGGTCCCAGGTGAGCGCCCGCATCTCCTCGGTACGCGCTCCGGTGAGGAGCGCCACCACGATGTAGGCGAGCATCGAGGTGCGGGCGGCAGCTGCCAGTACCCCTTCGGCTTGGGCGAGCGTTGGTGCGGATATCGCGGGCGATGGTGGTGGCGATCCCGCTGTGGTTGGGGCGGTCGGCTCCGCGGCTTTACGCAGCCACCATGGGGCGAGCCTCGAAGATCGGGGCCCACGTTGGGTTATTGCGGGGCGGGCACGGAGCCAGCCCGATTCGTGGCCAGCGTACGGGCCCCGATCTCTCGCCCCATGTCGGATCCCGCCCAAAGCCTCTCCGCACCGACCGCGCGGCAAGGTGCAGCATGTACCATCCGCCTGTGCATGACAGGCAGGTGGGCGTACGGAGTGCAGTCGGCTGGATTGCGGGTTGGACCATAGCAACAGCCGTGTGGTGGCTGGTGGGCCGACTCATGGACCCTCCGTGGAATTTGGCCAGGTGCGCATTTCAAGGCGGAGTGCCCGTCGCGGCAATGGCGCTCGGAAGTTACCTCCGCCGAAAGTGACCTGGGCCGTGTGCCACAGCCGTGCCATGTGAGGCGGTGCCGAGCGGGGAGCCACGGGGAACAGCGGTGACTGGAAGGTGTTGCCGCAGTTCAGCGTCCGCCCAGGTGAGGCGTAGTCCGGGCCTTCAGTCTTCCAAACTGGGGCTCTCGCGCCGCCTCGCGTGTCACCTAGACTGCGTCTCGTGGGGGCTGGCGGCAATACGATGCGGCGACGTCATGGAGTGCCTGGGTGGGACCCCAAGGCCTTCCCGAACGCCAACAAGAGAGCTATCGGCGAAGGGGGACCACTCTTCGGGTGGAAGTCCCCAGGTCCCCGGGATCCTCGTTTGATCCTCGTAGGTGGAGCGCTGTTTCTCATCGCAGGTGCGTGGTTTCTGACCATGACGGCGAAGAACGCAGTAGATCTACGCAACGGCGTGCACACGGTAGGGATCATCCGGACGCACTACCACGGCGCCAACGACGATCGCCTCTGGGTGACCTTCACCGTGGCGAATGACCAGGTCACCCGCCAGCTACCAGCAACCACCGACCGCAAGTTGCTGGACGATGGAGACCGCCTAGCCATCGTCTACAAGGCCAACCATCCCGAGAGAGTCATCGCAGAGCGTGACATCGGGAGCGGGTCGTTGTTGTTCTGGTCAGCGTTCACTGCCGTCGGCCTCGCTCTGGTGATCTACTCAGGCCTGACGCTCCATCATGCAAGGAGATGGCAGCTACGCGAAGCCACAGAGCCCCCCAGTTTTGCGAATTGAGCGAACCACTCCCGCGGTATGCCGTTGCTATGCGGTATGCGCAGGGTGGGGGCCTGACCGCTGAGCGGCGGGCGTTTCGTGAACAGGTCCGGCTTGAGGCCGCGGCGCGGTTCGTCCGTGGTGAGAAGACCGCAGCGATCGCGAAGGAGTTACGGATCAGCGAGCGGTCGGTGGAGCGGTGGCGTCGGGCCTGGCGGGAGAGCGGCATCGAGGATCTGCGGTCGGCCGGCCCAGCAAAGGCACCGAAGCTGTCCGCCCAGCAGTTCACGGTGCTGGAGGACGAGCTGGGCAGGGGGCCGACCGCGCAGCAACGGCCACGGCCACGGCCACGGCGCAGAACGACGGGAACTCCTGCACTTGCTGGTTGGACGTGTACGGCTCTACCTACTACCTGTCGCGCCTGGTGTTGATCACGGCATCGGCGGTCGTTGCCGCTGGGCAGAACCTTTCGGGCGGTGTTGGAACCTGGCTAGTGGCTTGGATCCCAGTCCTATCGGTCCTGGTGGCCTCTTTGACCGCGCTCGACACTTGGCTGAAGCCCCAGCAGAAGTGGAAGGGCTCGCTTGAAACCCGTGATGCGGTCTTGGATCTGCTTCTACGCATGGACGACGGGTTAGGCAATGGGGAGGCCCGTCAAGAGTTTCGCGAGATCAAGGATCAGCATCGGGACCGGAACATCTTCTGATCACCAGGGTTCGCTGCCTGCCCCAGGGACACCGGCCCCTACCTTCACCTGCCTCCTGCCGCGCTGGAGCCAGGCGGGGGCCTCACATGTAGGCCAGCAACGATCTGTGCTGGACGGTGGTGGACAGCAAGGGGCAAGAGCCGCAGTGAGCGGGTGCCTGCATGGAGATCCACCCGCGCGCGGTGCGCGGCATCAACCGCAGACCGTGCCGGGTTCGGGGAGTTCGCCGTGGGTCAGGTAGAGGTCGACGGCGTCGTCGATGCAGGGGCTGCCGCGGTGGTAGGCCGTGTGGCCGTCGCCGTCGTAGGTCAGGAGCCGGCCCGAGTCGAGTTGGCGGGCCAGGGACTGGGCCCAGGGGTACGGGGTGGCGGGGTCTCGGGTGGTGCCGACGACGAGGATGGGGGCCGCGCCGGGGGCGGCGATGGGGCGCGGGCTCTGGGTGGGCGGGACGGGCCAGTGGGTGCACAGGACCAGGAACGTGGCCAGTGAGGCGCCGAACTGGGGCGAGGCGCGCAGGAAGGCGGGCAGTGCGGCCTGGGCCTCGGCGTAGGAGAAGCGGGCGCCGAGGGTGGCGCTGAGGCAGTCGACGGCGAGCAGGGCGTCCGCGGCGTTGCCGGAGCCGTTCTCGTCCGCGCCGGCGACCTGCTGGAGTTCGGTGGTGTCGCCGGCCAGGACCTGGCGCAGCATGGTGCGCAGTTCCTCCCAGGAGGCGTCGCGCAGTGCCGTGATGACCGCGGTGATGAAGTCCTCGCCGGTGACGGTGATGTCCTTGCCCTGGCGCAGCGGGCCGGCGTCCAGCTTCTCCCGCAGGCTGTCGAGGACGCGGCCGGCCTCCGCGACGGAGTGGCCGACCGGGCAGTCGGGGCGGGCGACGCAGTCGGCGGCGAAGGACTCCCAGGCCAGCTGGTAGCCGGCGGTGCTGTCCAGGTTCTCCCGGTAGCCGTCGATCGCGGGGTCCACCACGCCGTCCAGGACCATGCGGCCGACCCGGGAGGGAAAGAGGTCGGCGTAGGTCGCGCCCAGGTAGGTGCCGTAGGAGTAGCCGAGGTAGTGCAGGCGCTCGTCGCCGAGGAGGGCGCGCACGACGTCCATGTCGCGTGCCGCGTCGGGGGTACCGACGTGGGGCAGCAGCTCACCGGCGTGCTTCTCGCAGGCGGTGGCGAGTTCCTGGAACGCCTCGTAGGAGTCGGTGATCCCGGCCGCGTCACCGGAGATCCGCAGGCCGAAGCCCATGGGTGTGGCCGGGGTGTCGGTGCCGCAGTCGACGGGGGTGCTGTACTGCACGCCGCGCGGGTCGACGGCGACCAGGTCGTACGCGGTGCGCATGGCCGGCGAGAAGGTGCCGACGGCGGCGACCAGGTAGTCGACGGCGGACTCGCCGGGGCCGCCGGGGTTGATCTGGAGCGAGCCGACGCGGGCGCCGGCACCGCCGGTGGCGCGCACGCGGGCGGCGGTCAGGGTGATGTCGCCGGCCTCCGGGCGGGCGTAGTCCAGGGGCACCGTCACGGTGGCGCACTGGAAGCCGGGCACGTCCTGGCAGGCCGCCCAGTCGAGGTGCTGCTCGTAGTAGCGCCGCAGCTCCGGGGGTACGCCCGCCGCGGGGTCGGCGGCCCGGCCGGCCTCGGGCGCAGGCCGCGGCGGGACGACGGTGGCGCAGGCCGCGGTCAGCAGCAGCCCGCAGGTGCTCAGCACCGCGACCGCTTCGCGCAGCCTGCGCCGGGGTATCCCGCCGGTGTCTCGGACAGCGATCATCGCCACGCCTTCCTCCTGCGCACGTGTGACGGGGGGACCGCCGCCAGACCCGGCGCCCGGGCCGGCCCGGGGCGGTCCTGGTCCGGTCGTGTCGCGGAGCGCTCGGACGCACCCCCCGCGACTCCGCTGCGTCACCAGCCCATCACACGTCGTGCGGAGCGGCGGCCCGAGTGGGCCGAACGCGTGAACCTCCGGGGCGCCCGGGGAGGGGTTCGCCGGGGGATTCAGCGGGGCGCGTAGGCGATGTGCTCGAAGGGCCAGGAGCGGGCCAGCCAGTCGCCGACGACGCGGTGGAGACCGGCGTCCAGGGCCGCGTGGCGGGCGTTGACCCAGGAGCGGACGTCGATGACGCCGGACGCGTCGCGGGAGCCGTAGACGTACACACAGCCGATGACCTCGCCGCCGGGGACGGACAGGACGGTGTAGGTGAAGCCGGTGCGCCGCTCGAAGTCCTCCGCGTGCCTGCGCAGGTCCTCGAGGTTGGCCTCGAGGCTCATGCCGTCCGGCGGCGGCCAGGAGCGGCCCTCGAAGCCGGGGGTGGCGCGGATGTGGTCGATGCTGGACGTCCAGGCGGCGTGGTCGGCGGCGTTGTGCTGCGGGCCGAGGGGTTCCAGGCGGAAGTGGTCGGTGGCGGGCGGGTCCGGGACGACGAAGTCCGGTGGGACCAGGGGCTGTTCTGTGGCGGTCATGGCGTGAGGGTAGCCGGGGCCGCCCGGGACGTCGCCAGTGTGCCGTCGCCGTGCGAAGGTCCGTCCGGTGATCCTGCTGACCGGGGTGGCCCTCGTCGACCAGGTGCTGCGCGCGGGCCGGTGGGGCGGACGCGGCGGGCAGGTCTCCTCGACCGGTTTCGGGGAGCTGAACGCGGGCTTCTCCCCTGGCGGGCGGGGCGAGTCGGACGAACGCCGGGCGACGCCGCTGCCGCGCGGCGCGTAGGGCGACGGAGCGCCCCCGCGGTCGCGGGTGGACCCGGGGCGGGGGAGGGCGCCGATCGTCGTTCCGGGGCGCGATCGCGCGGGTGACGACGGCCACGGTCCGCTGCGGGGCGCGATCGGGTTTGATGGTGTCATGAGCGACGTCATGGCTGGTATGCCGGATTGGGAGAAGCGCTTCCGGGCGCCACGCGTCGGACTGCCGGAGTGGGCGGAGGACGCCCCCCACCGCAGCCTGTTCGTGTCGAATGCGACGGGTACGTACGAGCTCTACGCGTGGGACCGGACGACCGGAGCGCAGCGGCAGGTCACCGACCGGCCGAACGGCACGTCGGACGGGACGCTGACGCCGGACGGCGCGTGGGTGTGGTGGTTCGCGGACACCGACGGGGACGAGTTCGGGGTCTGGATGCGGCAGCCCTTCGAGGGCGGTCCGGACGAGCCGGCCGCGCCCGGCCTGGAGCCCTCGTACCCCGCGGGGCTGGCGCTGGGCCGGGGCGGGCTGGCGGTAGTCGGCCGCTCCACCGACGAGGAGGGCACGACGATCCACGTCGTGCGTCCCGGGGCGGAGCCGGTGGAGATCTACCGGCACGAGGAGTCGGGCGGGGTCGGCGCGCTGTCGGAGGACGGCACGCTGGTCGTCGTCGAGCACACCGAGCACGGCGACGCGATGCACTCGTCGCTGCGGGTCGTCACCACGGACGGCACGACGGTCGCCGAGCTGGACGACAGCGAGGGCGGCACGAAGGAACTGGGCCTGGAGTGCCTGGGGTTCGCCCCCGTGCCGGGGGACGCCCGGCTGCTGGTGGCGCACCAGCGGCGGGGCCGCTGGGAGCCGATGGTCTGGGACGTCGCGGCGGGCACGGAGACGGCGCTGGCGATCGACCTGCCCGGTGACGTCGCGGCGGAGTGGTACCCCGACGGCACCGCGCTGCTGGTGGTGCACTCCTACCGGGCCCGCAGCGAGATCTACCGCTACGTGCTGGCGGACGGGGAGCTGACCCGGCTGGACACCCCTGCGGGCTCGGTGAGCGGCGCCACGGCCCGCCCCGACGGCACGGTGGAGTTCCTGTGGTCGTCGGCGGCGGCGCCCTCCGAGGTGCGGTCGACGACCGGCGCGGTGGTGCTGGAGGCGCCGGGCGAGCGTGCCCCCGGCTCGCTGCCGGTGGAGGACGTGTGGGTGGACGGGCCCGGCGGGCCGGTGCACGCGCTCGTCCAGCGACCCGCGGGGGGCGAGGGCCCTTACCCGACGGTGTTCGAGATCCACGGCGGGCCCACCTGGCACGATTCGGACGCCTTCGCGGCCGGGCCGGCGGCCTGGCTCGACCACGGCTACGCGGTGGTGCGGGTCAACTACCGCGGTTCCACCGGCTACGGCCGGGAGTGGACGGACGCGCTCAAGCACCGCGTCGGCCTGATCGAGCTGGAGGACATCGAGGCGGTCCGGGCGTGGGCGGTGGAGTCGGGCTTCGCCGACCCGGCCCGGATCGTGCTGTCCGGCGGCTCCTGGGGCGGCTTCCTGACGCTGCTGGGTCTCGGCACCCGTCCCGAACTGTGGACGGTGGGCCTGGCGGCGGTGCCGGTCGCGGACTACGTGACGGCGTACGGCGACGAGATGGAGGCACTGAAGGCGCTGGACCGCACCCTGTTCGGCGGTTCCCCCGAGGAGGTCCCGGACCGCTACGAGGCGTCCTCGCCGATCACGTACGTGGCGCGGGTCAAGGCCCCGGTCTACATCTCGGCGGGTCTCAACGACCCGCGCTGCCCGATCCGGCAGATCGACAACTACGTCGAGCGGCTGGCGGGCCTGGGCAAGGTGCACGAGGTCTACCGCTACGACGCCGGGCACGGCTCGCTCGTCGTCGACGAGCGGATCAAGCAGCTACGGCTGGAGCTGGACTTCGTCCGGCGCCACCTCGGCGGCTGAGGCCGCGGCCGGACCCTCCTCCACGGTGAGACCGAGCTCGGCGTCGCGCCGGGTCTCGGCCTCCCGCCGGAGGAGCCGGAACCACATGAAGACCACGAAGCCCGCGAAGACGAACCACTCACCGGTGTAGCCGAGGTTCTGGAAGGCCTTGAGGTCCAGGCCCGTGCCGCTGGGCGCGGCCGGCGGGACGGCCCGCAGGGGCGCGTGGACGGCCTCGGTCTGGGTGATCCACGCGCCGTACACCTGGTACGGGACGAGGTTGACCAGGGACGCCGCGCTGATGATCCCCAGCTGCCCCTCGGGGAGTCCGCCGCGCCCGATCGCGCCGTCGGTGTCGGCGCTCTCGGGCGCCTGCAGGGCCCCGGTGACGGTGACCTCGCCGGCGGGAGCCGCGGGCACGTCGGCGGCGGACGCGCCGTCCGCGTCCCCGGGCAGCCAGCCGCGGACGACGGGCAGGGCGGCCGCGCCGTCGCCGGTGAGCAGCGGGGTGAGCACGTAGTAGCCGGTGTGTCCGTCGAGCTCACGGCCGGGTACGAGGAACTGGTGCGCGCTGTCGTAGCGGCCGGTGGCCGCCACCGCGCGGCCGACCGTCTCGGTGGTGACCGCGGAGGTCGCCCGCGGGAGCAGGCGCTCCAGCGGCACCGCGTCGCGGGCGGCGACCGCGGGCAGGTCCTGTGCGGCCCGGTGACTGTCGACGCGGGCCTCGAACCGGCTCAGCTGCCAGCTGCCCATGAACGTGCAGAGGACCACGGCGCACACCATGAAGAGGTGCCCGCCCAGCCAGCGGGGGGACAGCAGAAACCGGTACACGCCGTCAACGGTACGGGGCACCCGGGTGTCCCCGGGAACCGCCCCCTGCTACTGGGCGGCGACGGCGCCGGTCTTGTAGACCGTACCGGCGCAGGCGCCGTCGATCGTCGCCTTGACGACGGGCGCTCCGGCCTCGGGGGTGTGGCTCAGGACGACGGCCGTCGGACCACCCTGTCCGGGACTGTTCTCGCCCACCGGGGGCGCGGACGCCTCACCGGACGGGCTGTTGGTGGCGGTCGCGGTGGGCGGTGGCGTGGACGGGGCCGTACAACCGCCTGTGTCGCCGCCGGCGGCCGGGACCCAGGTGAACTCCACCCGGTAGCTCTGCCCGGGCTTGAGGATCAGCGCCGTGCCGAGCGAGTCGGGCAGTGTGGTGCCGTCGTTCGCGGTGTGGTCCACGACGCTGATGCGGGCGCTGTCGGCCGTGCCCTGGGTGGCGAAGGTCACCGAACCACCGTCGTCGACGGTGCACGAGCCCTCGGACACGTTCCCCACCTGGAACCAGCCGCTGACCCGGCCCGAGCCGTCGGCGGCGCCGGCGTAGCCGGAGGCGTCGCCGAGGTCCGCCGTGGTGCACAGCGGGGCGTTGGCCGCGAGCGTGTCGGAGGGGCCCGCGGTGCCCGAGGTCCCGGGGGTGACCTGAGTGAGGGAGCCGCCGGTGTGCTTGGGGTCCTCGTCGGGACGGCCGTCGCCGTCGGACGGGCTCGGCGTTCCGCCGCCGGCGGTGGGGCCGTTCGCGTCGCCGTCGGTGCCACCGGTGTCCTGGGCGCTGGAGGCGTTGGCGGTGCCGGTCTTGGCGGATCCGGAGAGGTTCGCCGCGTGGAGGGCGGCGGGGACCGCGACCAGCGCCAGCAGGCACGCGGCCGCGGTGCCGGCCAGCAACTGCCGCCGGTGGGCACGCCGGGCGGGGACCGCGCGGCGCAGGTGCTCCAGCGCCTCGTGGCCGGGCTGGATGTCGCTCACGGCGTCGCGCATGAGCCGGCGCAGCGCCAGTTCGTCGGGGCTCAGCCGCTCTTCGGGGCTGCCGCCGTTGATGTCGTTGTCGGGTTCCATAGAGCCGGGTGGGTTCGGGTTGGTCATGCCGGGGCCTCCATCGCGACGCGGAGCGCCGCGAGACCACGCGAGCCGTACGCCTTCACCGAGCCTATGGAAACGCCGAGGGTCTCGGCCACTTGGGCTTCGGTCATGTCGGCGAAGTAGCGCAGGACGAGGACCTCGCGCTGCCGGCGCTGCAGCTTGCGCAACGCCGCCTTCAGCTCGTCGCGCTCCAGCGCCTCGTACGCGCCCTCCTCGGCGCTCGCCATGTCGGGCATGGGCTTGGACAGCAGTCGCATGCCCATGATGCGGCGGCGGAGCGCGGAGCGGGAGAGGTTGACGACGGTCTGCCGGAGGTAGGCAAGGGTCTTCTCGGGTTCGCGGACCCGCTTGCGGGCCGAGTGGACGCGGATGAAGGCCTCCTGGACGACGTCCTCGCAGGAGGCGGTGTCGTCCAGCAGGAGCGCGGCGAGGCCGAGCAGCGAGCGGTAGTGGGCCCGGTAGGTCTCGGTCAGGTGGTCGACGGTGGTCCCGACTGACATCGTGCCGTCAGTGTCGCCGCGGTCGCGGTCCGAGGGCGCCTGTGCCACAGGCCAGGGCGCGATCACCGGGATGCCGCCGACCGCGCGCGACGGCCTCCGGACGTGCGGGCGCGCCGGAGCGCTGCTCCGCCCCACGAGGGGTGCTTCGATGCCGAGTGCCTCTGCCACGACTGTTGGACACGCGTCCCCCCGTCAGGGTTGTACGCCGGAGGCACCGTTTTTGACGGTGTAGCACATATGCCCATGCGTACCAACTCTTCCCCAATGCCCCATCTTGCTGGCGCTGTTGCGCCGCGCCCGGCCTGCAGCACAGTAGGGCAGTGCGCTGACACAAAGACGCTCCCTGCGCGCCGCGCGGTTGCGACACACAGGGAGCTGAAATTGTCTGGCGCCTACAGGCTTCCGATCAAGCGGTATAGACCAGGGATTTGGGTCGCCCGACCGGAATCGGGCTGCTCAGCGACCCGTTCCTCCGTAGACGACCGCTTCGTCGGTTTCGCTGTCCAGGCCGAACGCGGAGTGCACGGCGCGCACGGCCTCGTTGACGTCGTCGGCACGGGTGACGACCGAGATGCGGATCTCGGAGGTGGAGATCAGCTCGATGTTCACGCCCGCGTTGGACAGCGCCTCGAAGAACTGCGCCGTGACCCCGGGGTTGGTCTTCATCCCGGCGCCGACGAGCGAGATCTTGGCGATCTGGTCGTCGTAGCGGAGCGTCTCGAAGCCGATGGTGTCCTGGACGCGCTTCAGGGCCTCGATCGCCTTCGGGCCGTCGGCCTTGGGGAGGGTGAAGGAGATGTCGGTCAGGCCGGTGGCCGCGGCCGACACGTTCTGCACCACCATGTCGATGTTGATCTCGGCGTCCGCGATCGCCCTGAAGATCACGGCGGCCTCGCCCGGCTTGTCGGGCACACCGACGACCGTCACCTTGGCCTCGGATGTGTCGTGCGCGACACCGGAGATGATCGCGTGCTCCATGCCCTTCTGGTCCTCTCGCGGCTCATTGCTGACCCAAGTGCCCTGGAGGCCGGA
This sequence comes from Actinacidiphila sp. bgisy160, assembly GCF_965342435.1. GTDB lineage: Bacteria > Actinomycetota > Actinomycetes > Streptomycetales > Streptomycetaceae > Actinacidiphila. The sequence continues at coordinate 102,108 of NZ_CBDRCM010000001.1, forward strand.
GAACGACGACCGGACGTGGATCGGGATGTTGTAACGGCGGGCGTACTCCACACAGCGGTGGAGCAGCACCTTGGAGCCGGAGCTGGCGAGCTCCAGCATGTCCTCGGACGAGATCCAGTCGATCTTCCGCGCCTTCTTCACCACGCGCGGGTCGGCGGTGAACACGCCGTCGACGTCGGTGTAGATCTCGCACACCTCGGCGTCCAGGGCCGCCGCCAGCGCCACCGCGGTGGTGTCGGAGCCGCCCCGGCCCAGCGTCGTGATGTCCTTGCTGTCCTGGGACACGCCCTGGAAGCCGGCCACGATCGCGATGTTGCCCTGGTCGAGCGCGGTGCGGATGCGACCCGGCGTGACGTCGATGATGCGCGCTTTGTTGTGGACGGAGTCGGTGATGACACCTGCCTGGCTGCCGGTGAACGACTGCGCCTCGTGTCCGAGGTTTTTGATCGCCATCGCCAGCAGGGCCATGGAGATCCGTTCTCCGGCGGTCAGCAGCATGTCGAACTCGCGGCCGGTAGGCATCGGAGATACCTGCTCGGCGAGCTCGATCAACTCGTCCGTCGTGTCACCCATCGCCGAGACCACGACGACCACCTGGTGGCCGCTCTTCTTGGCATCGACGATCCGCTTGGCAACGCGCTTGATGCCCTCGGCATCCGCAACGGAGGAGCCGCCGTACTTCTGCACGACAAGGCCCACGTGCGCTCCTCAAATCCGGGACTGCGTTCGGCTCAGTCTAACGAGCAAGCCGGGACGGACCCTTCAATACCACATGTTGAGATGCCGGGCCCACTCTGCGAGCCGTCTGCCCAGCGACACGCCGGTCTGTGCACACCAGGGTGCGTGCTCCGGGTCACTACGGTTGCCTCGATCACGGCCCGGAGCGCCACCACGCACACGCGCCCGCTCCACGGGTGGGGCGGGCGCGTGTGCGTGGTGGTTCAGCGGCTGGGGCGCAGCCCGAGCGGCTTGGCGATCTCGACGGCCATGACCCGGCCGGCCTCGGCGGCGAGCCGGTCCTCGTCGTCCGCGCCGTGGTCGGTGTCCAGGCCGTCCAGCGCGTCCAGCGGACTGTCCAGCCGTACATGGGCGACGAGCGACTGCAGGGCCCGCAGCGAGGCCGAGGCGGTCGGCCCCCAGTTGGACAGGTAGGAGAACTGCCACCACCACAGCGCCTCGCTGACCCGGCCCTCACGGAAGTGCGCCAGCCCGTGCGCGAGGTCCGTCACCACGTCCGCGAGGTCGTCGGAGATCCGGCAGGCCACCGGCGTGCTGCGCGGCACGTACGGGTCGAAGACCTCGGAGTAGACGTCGATCGGCTCCAGCAGCACCGCGAGCCGCTGGCGCAGCTCGTCGGCGTCGGGCTCCGGGCCGATGTCGGGCTCGTAGCGCTCCTCGGGAACGATGTCCTCGTGCGCCCCGAGGCGGCCGCCGGCCAGCAGCAGCTGGGAGACCTCCAGCAGCAGGTAGGGCACCGCGCTGTCGGGGTCGTCGCCCTTGGCGACCTCCCGCACCGACAGGATGAAGCTCTCGATCTGGTCCGCGATCGAGGAGGCGAAGTCGTCGGGGTCCAGGGCGTTGTCAGACATCAAGCAGCCGCCTTCCTTCAAAGGCCCGGCCGAGCGTGACCTCGTCGGCGTACTCCAAGTCGCCGCCGACCGGCAAGCCGCTCGCGAGACGGGTGACCTTCAGTCCCATCGGTTTGACCATGCGTGCGAGATACGTGGCCGTCGCCTCCCCCTCGAGGTTGGGGTCGGTGGCCAGGATCAGCTCGGTGACGGTGCCGTCCGCGAGCCGCGCCAGCAGCTCCCGTATGCGCAGATCGTCCGGACCGACCCCTTCGATCGGGCTGATCGCGCCGCCGAGTACGTGGTAGCGGCCACGGAACTCGCGGGTGCGCTCGATCGCCACCACGTCCTTGGGCTCCTCGACCACGCAGATGACGGACGGGTCGCGGCGCGGATCACGGCAGACCCGGCACTGGTCGGCCTCGGCGACGTTGCCGCAGACCGCGCAGAACCGGACCTTCGCCTTCACCTCACTGAGGGCGTGCGCGAGCCGTCGGACGTCGGCGGGATCGGCCTGAAGGATGTGGAAGGCGATCCTCTGCGCGCTCTTGGGACCCACGCCGGGCAGCCTGCCCAGCTCGTCGATCAGGTCCTGAACCACGCCCTCGTACACGCTGTGCCCTCTTCGTCGCCTGGAACTAGAAAGGAAGGCCGGGGATGCCCCCGAGCCCCTGGGCGAGCGGGCCGAGCTTGCTCTGCTGCAGCTCCTGCGCGCTCGCGGTCGCGTTGTGCACGGCGGCGACGACCAGATCGGCCAGCGTCTCCGTGTCCTCAGGATCGACCGCCTTGGGGTCGATGACCAGACCCCGCAACTCGCCGGCTCCGGTCACGGTCGCCTTCACCAGGCCACCGCCGGCCGTGCCCTCGATCTCCGTCTCGGCGAGCTCCTGCTGGGCCGCCGCGAGGTCCTGCTGCATCTTCTGTGCCTGCTTGAGCAGCTGCTGCATGTTCGGCTGACCACCACCGGGGATCACGGTCTCGCTCCTGCCTCACGACGTCGGTTGTGCGGGTAGGGCGAGCCTACGTGCTCGGGCGCCCGCTCGCGCTACCCGTACGAGGGAACGAGCGGGACGCGTCGCCCGTTCCGCCCCGGCCGCGCCGTTCCTCCCACGAGGAACGGGGGCGCCGCGGCTACTCGTTGGCGATCTCCTCGATCAGGGTGGCACCCAGCTCGCGCACGATGAGGTCGTGACCGCTGAGCGCCGTCTCGTCCAGATCCGGGTCGTCGTCCTCGGGCATGTCGTACTCGATGGGCGGGGGCTCGTCGGCGACGGGCGGGTACGCGGACGCCGCCGGCGCCGCGTTGACGGCGGCGCGGGCCGCCGCGGCGGCAGGCGGCGGCGGGGGCGGCGCCTGGTTCTGGGACTGCTGGTGCGGTTGTTGCTGGGGCTGCTGGTACGGCTGCGGCTGCTGGGCGGGCGCGGCCGGGGACGCGGGGGCGGGACGAGGGCCGCCGGAACCACCGCCCGGTCCCGCCGGGCCGGGGCCGCCGCCTCCGGGGCCGCCGCCCGGGCTGACGATCGCCTCGATGCGCCACTGGACGCCCAGTGCCTCGGTGATCGCCTGCTTGAGCACCTCCTCGTGGCCGCGGTTGGCGAAGCTGTCGCGGGCGCCGGGGTTGTCGAAGCCGATCTGCAGCGTCGCCCCGTCGAAGCCGACGAGCCGGGCGTTCTGGTCCAGCAGTATCCAGGTCACCTTCCGCAGCCGCTTGACCGCCTCGAGGACGGTGGGCCACATCTGGTGGACGCGCGAGGCGTCACCGATGGGCTGCGCTGCCGCGGCGGGTGCGGCCTGTGCCGGCGCGGCGGGCGGCGCCGCGGGGCCGGGCGCCTGGGCCGGAGCCGATGCCGCGGTGGGCCAGGCGCCGGGGCGCTGCCCGCCGCCGGGGGCGGTGGCGGTCGGCCAGGCGCCGGGGCGCTGCGCGGGCGGCGCCGCGGGGGCGGGCGCAGGCGTGGGCTCGGGGGCGGCCGCCGGTGCGGGGGCGGGTACGGGGGCGGCTTCGGCGGGCCGGGCCGGGCCGCCCATCGCCGCGCGCGCCGCGGCGGGGCCGCCGCCGGGCGCGAGCGGCTCGCCGAACTCCACCACCGGGCCCGCAGGGCCGCCTGCGGGGGCCGCGGAACCACCGGCGGACGCACGGCGTTCCAGCCGGTCCAGGCGGGCCTGCAGCGACCGCTCGTCGTCGTAGGCCGTCGGCAGCAGCACCCGGGCGCAGATCAACTCCAGTTGCAGACGCGGCGAGGTCGCCCCGCGCATCTCCGTGAGCCCGGCGTTGACCAGGTCCGCGGCACGGCTGAGCTCCGCCGCCCCGAACACCCCGGCCTGGGCCCGCATCCGCTCCACCACGTCGGCGGGGGCGTCGAGCAGCCCCTTCTCCACCGCGTCCGGCACCGCCGCGAGGATCACCAGGTCCCGCAGCCGCTCCAGCAGGTCGGCCACGAAGCGCCGCGGGTCGTGCCCGCCCTCGATCACACGGTCCACGAGCTCGAACGCCGCACCGCCGTCCCCGGCGGCGAAGGCGTCCACGACGTCGTCCAGCAGCGCGCCGTCGGTGTAGCCGAGCAGCGAGGTCGCCATGGCGTACGTCACACCGGCCTCGCCGGCTCCGGCGAGCAACTGGTCCATCACGGACATCGAGTCACGCACCGAGCCGGCACCGGCCCGGACCACCAGCGGGTAGACCCCGGCCTCGACCGGGATCGCCTCCCGCTCACAGACCTCGGCCAGGTAGTCGCGCAGCGTGCCGGGCGGCACCAGCCGGAACGGGTAGTGGTGGGTGCGCGACCGGATGGTGCCGATGACTTTCTCGGGCTCCGTGGTCGCGAAGATGAACTTCAGGTGCTCCGGGGGCTCCTCTACCACCTTCAGCAGGGCGTTGAAGCCCGCCGGGGTGACCATGTGCGCCTCGTCGATGATGTAGATCTTGTAGCGGCTGCTCGCCGGCCCGAAGAAGGCCTTCTCCCGCAGGTCACGGGCGTCGTCCACACCGCCGTGCGACGCCGCGTCGATCTCGATCACATCGATCGACCCCGGGCCGTTGCGGGCCAGGTCGCGGCACGACTGGCACTCCCCGCACGGCGTCGGCGTCGGGCCCTTCTCGCAGTTCAGGCAGCGCGCCAGGATGCGGGCACTGGTCGTCTTGCCACAGCCGCGCGGCCCGCTGAACAGGTACGCGTGGTTGACCCGGTTGTTCCGCAGCGCCTGCTGCAGCGGGTCGGTGACGTGCTCCTGCCCGATGACCTCGGCGAAGGTCTCGGGGCGATAGCGGCGGTACAGAGCGAGGGACACGCCTACGACGATATCGGCCCCCACCGACACCCGGGCCCCGCACGTGTGACGGGCACCACACCGGCGGCCTCCCCCGGGCACCCCGGGCCGCGTTCCCGCAGGTGCATGGGCAGCAGAAGACCCCCCACGCACCCGCCAGAGCCCACTTACCCTTGCTGCCTTCCGGCCCTGGGGGGGTTCAGCGAGATAGCGCCACGTGAGGGGCTGCGCTCAGCCTACCTGATCGGATCACCCGAGAACGAGTTCGCGAGCACTCCCTCCGGTCTAGTAATGTTTGCCGCGGAGGATTCGCCTAGAGGCCTAGGGCGCACGCTTGGAAAGCGTGTTGGGGGCAACCCCTCACGAGTTCGAATCTCGTATCCTCCGCCAGTGCCTCACCGGGCACGTTGTCGAAGGGCCCCACCGGTCGCGGTGGGGCCCTTCGACGTTCTCCGTCTCGGTTGGTGTCCGGCGAGCTCCACAGCGCCTCGCCGACCTGGCGAGCCACGTTCTTCAGCACGGGTCCGGTCACGTGCATGTATCGCGTGCGCATCCGGGCCGAGCCGCCCGGTTCCCTACCCGTGATCGCGTCCACGACGACATCGGGGACGCCGAGCAGAAGGAGGACCGTCGCCGCGGTGTGGCGAGCGTCGTGCAGCCGGCCGTCCCGCACCCCCGCGAGTTGAAGCAGCTCCTTCCAGTGGTGGTAGTCCGTGTTCGGCACCAGTGGCGAGCCGTCAGGCTGAGCGAAGACGTACCCGGTGCCCTGCCAAGCGTCGCCGGCGGCGATCCTTTCGCGCTCCTGTTCTTCCAGGTGGCGACGGAGCAGCTTGATCAGCGGATCCGGCAGGCCGATGGTGCGGCGGCCGGACGACGAACTCGGATTCCGCGACGAGCGCACCACCACACTGGCCGCCCTACTCAGCCCAGGCGCCCACTTCGTGTACACGTACGACTTCGGGGACTCCTGGGAGCACCTCATCACCGTGGAGCAGTTCCAGACAGCCTCAGCCGGGCTCCGCTATCCGCACTGCGTGGACGGCGCCGGGGCGTGCCCGCCCGAGGACTGCGGCGGCGCCCCCGGCTACAGCGACCTCAAAGTGATCCTTGCCGACCCGGCGCATGAGGAACACCACGCCATGCTGGTATGGCTCGGGCTTCGGTCCGCCACGGTATTCGCCCCTGACCGTTTCACGCCGGACGATGCCAACGCGCGGCTGCTGAGCCTCACAGCACCATGAAAGACGAGCCGTCCGGCCACGCCATCGTTCACGGCCCTGGGTGCTACCGACTGCTCCACCGGCCCCGCCACACTCGGACAAGGACGTACGGACCGACCTCCCGTCCCCCGCGTTCGGGTCTTGGGCGTCGACTACACGGCGACGAGGCGCACTCTGTCGCCGCAGAGCTTCGTCATGTCGTCGATGTCCGAGGTGAGCATGACGACCGGGCGGCGCTGACGCAGCGCCGTCTCGGCCACGGCGGCGTCGATGGCGTATTTGTGACCATGCAGCCCAGCGTTGATCAGCATGGCTGAGGCGGCCTTGGCCTCCTCTTCGCCGATGTGCACGATCCGCACGCCGGACAGGACCCAGGCGAGCCGCGCCTTGTCGGTCCGGCGACGCACCGCTTCGATGATGGTGAGAGCGCTGATGACCACCTCCATGCCCCGCTTGCGGGCTTCGGCGACGAGGGCGACGACGGGCTCGTGATCACTGACGAACTTCGACAGGCCCTCGCAGTCGAGAACGAGGGTGCCTTCGTGACTCAGCCTGCGGCGGGCCACTGCCCCTCCTCGGCGAACACCTCGTCGAGGACCCGGCGTGCCCGCTCCTGCTCGTGCTCGGAGATCGGCCCCTGTCGGCGTTCGTAGTCGGCCAGGTACTCATCCAAGATCTGACCGCGCAGCTCGCGCTCCACCGCTTCGGTGATGAACGCGGAGAACTTACGCTTGCCCACCCGTCGGCGGATCGCCTCCGCCGTCCCCTCGGGCAGGGAAAGGCTGACCCTGGTGGCCGGCCCTTCGCCGACGCTGTAAGGAATCTCGCTCACGGGACAGAGATTATCAAACAAGTAGGAATTCGGTCTTGGTGCAGCGCCCACCGAACGACGTGAGCCGCCCACCCGTCGCCTCCTGGTCTCAGTTCTGGTCTCATTCACCCACGTTCAGTTGCGTCCGGGCGTCACTGAACGATCCGCTCCACCGCAGGCCAGAGCGCCCCCGGCCCTCACTGGACACCCGGACGAACATTTGGAAAGCGTGTTGGGGGCAACCCTTCACGAGTTCGAATCTCGTATCCTCCGCAGCCGCCTGAACAGGCGAAACGAGAAGCCGAGCCGAATCTGCGGCTCGGCTTCTCGTCGTGATCCGGTTGCATTCCTGGTTGCGCTTATATGCATCCGATTCGGACGTTCCGGGTGACTGGGTGGCCCCGCCCCCCGCCTCGCGGATGCCGGCGCCCACCAACGGGGGAGCCTGTCCCGTACGGCATCTGCGGATCACAGGGGTGCGACATCCTTGGAACCCCGCGGCGTCTGCCCGTTGTCATAATCCTGATCTCGCGAGGTGCCCCGGCATGAAGTCCCGATCGACGCTGGCGACTTGGCTGGGCGGCCTCGACGGCTGTCGCCTGGCACGCGTGCTCGAGACACGGAAGGACGCGGCGGCCGCTCCGGAGCTGCGCTCAGTGGGGGAACTGGCCGACCGTCTTCAGCGCCCGGGGTCGGTGGCGCTTGCCCTGCCGCGGCTCGCGCTCCCACACCTCCAGGTCGCCGAAGCGCTGGCGGCACTGCGCGTGCCCGCGTCGCGCGATGCCCTGGCGGAGCTGCTGGGAGTTGCGGACGACGACACCACCCGTGAACTGGCGGCCGTGCTGGAGGCTCTGGCCGATCAGGCTCTGGTCTGGCCGGACGGCGCGGCTCCGCATGACCGGACCGCTGCGGCAGGCCTGGGACGCGCCGCTGGGTCTGGATGCCCCGCTGGAAGAACTGCTCGCCGACGCGACCTCCTCTTGCGGCACTGGGCGCCAAGCCGCCCGGCAGCAAGTCGCAGCGACTGACGGCGCTACTGGAACACCACAGCGACCCGGAGCGGATCCTCTCCGTGGTCGCCAAGGCCCCTGCGGCGGCCCGGAAGCTGCTCGAAGGCCGAGCGGGGGCCGGGCCAGCGGGGCCCGCGCGCTTCATCATGTTCGGGAGTCCGGGCTCCGATCCCGAACCGGGCGCTCGATGGGCACGCGAACGGGGGTTCCTGGTCCAGGACCGTCACCGCTACGGCCCGGCCCGTATGCCCGCCGAGGTGGCGCTCGCGCTGCGCGGGCCCGGCTGGCACGCCCCGTTCCAGCCCGTCCCGCCTTCCGTCGGATGGGCGACCGTCACCCCCGGGAGACCAGCGGCACGGCGTCGGTGTGGCGGTTCAGCGCCGCCAGTGTCCGCCGGGCGCTGGACGCCGGCCGCACTCCAGAGGACATCGCAGCCGATCTGGCCGCCGTCGCCGCCGGGCCGCCTGGTGCCACCTTCGGGACGCCGAGCGCGTTTTCACACTCTCCCGCATCCACAGCGTCATGAGCGCTGCACCTGAATGAGGAAGAAATGGTATCGACAGCGATAGTATCTTTGCCGATACCATTGCTCACGGGAGGGAGGCTTGAATGCGACGTTTCATCGGTCGGGACCGCGAGCTGAACGTGCTCGGCAGCGCCCTGCGGTCGGTCCACGATGCCGTCGGCGCGGCCAAGCCGGGACAGTGCATCCTCATGCGCGGGCGGAGGCGAGTCGGCAAGTCCAGCCTCGTCGAAGAATTCCTCCGGCGCACCGAGGTGCCGTACCTGTTCTTCACCGCGGCGGGCGGCTCGGCGGAGGATGAGCTGACGGAGTTGCTCGACACCGTCGCGAGATCCACCCTGCCGGAGCGGGCACTGTTCTCGGAGGAGACTCCAGAGCAGTGGAATGCGGCGTTCAGGCTGCTCGCGGAGATCCTTCCCGACGACGGCCCGAGCGTGGTCGTCATCGACGAGGTTCCGTACCTCATGGACCGCATCGATGCCTTCGAGGGCATGCTCCAGCGGGCGTGGGACCGTCTGCTGAGCCGTAAACCCGTACTTCTCCTCCTGATCGGGTCCGACCTGTCGATGATGGAGGCGCTGAACAGCTACGACCGGCCCTTCCACCAGCGGGGCCGGGAAATGGTCGTGGGGCCGCTGAACCCGGCCGACATCGGCGAGATGCTCGGCCTTGAGCCGGCGGCCGCCTTCGACGCCGCCCTGATCACAGGCGGACTTCCGCTGATCTGCGCGGAGTGGCGGCCCGGAGCCGACATCTGGGAGTTCCTCCGCGACTCGCTCGACAACCCGATCTCCGCGCTGCTCGTCTCCGCCGAGCGGTCACTGGCCGCGGAGTTCCCACCGCAGGCGATGAGCCGGGAGGTCCTACGGGCCATCGGAAGCGGCGAGAGAACCTTCACCAACATCGCTCGCGCGGCGGGCGGCATCGCCCACACCACGCTCACCCGAGCCTCTGACGTCCTGACCGAAAAACGGGTGGTGGCAGCCGAGCTGCCCCTCTCGCTGAGACCGTCGAAGGAACGCCGCTACCGCGTGGCCGACCCCTACCTCCGGTTCTGGCTCGCGTTCCTGGATCCACACATGGCGGAGATCGAGCGCATGCGGGGAGATCTCACACTGAGCCGGATCAAGGAACAGTGGACAAGCTGGCGGGGGCGTGCGATCGAGCCCCTCGTCCGGGAATCCCTCGCCCGCCTCCTGCCGGACGGGCTCCTGCCCGCCACCCCGGCGATCGGCGGCTACTGGACCCGCAGCAACGACGTCGAAATCGACCTGGTCGGCGCCGACCGGCAGCCGGTGGCCAAGGAACTGCTCTTCCTCGGTTCGGTCAAGTGGCTGGAGAACTCCGCGTTCGACAGTCACGACCTGGCCGCGCTCCAGAAGCACCGGGCCGCAATCACCGACGAGCCGGTACCGCTCGTGGCGGTCTCGCGCAACGGGACCACCTGTTCCGGGCTCCAGGCGGCGTACGGACCCGGAGAACTGCTCGGCGCCTGGCGCAGGGCGTAAGCAGGGGATGGACTCCTGTGGTTGCAGTTCTGGTTGCAATCACCCCCGTCCAGGCCCGTCCGGACAGGGCCGCCACGAACGCTCCGCTGCAGGTCAGGACGGGTACGACCCCCGCCGGACCCTCGTACGAACATTGGGAAAGCGTGTTGGGGGCAACCCCTCACGAGTTCGAATCTCGTATCCTCCGCCAGTGCCTCACCGGGCACGTTGCCGAAGGGCCCCACCGGTCACGGTGGGGCCCTTCGACGTTCTCCGTCTCGGTTGGTGTCCGGCGAGCTCCACAGCGCGTCGCCAACCTGGCGAGCCACGTTCTTCAGCACGGGTCCGGTCACGTGCATGTATCGCGTGCGCATCCGGGCCCAGCCCCCAGGTTCCCTACCCGTGATCGCGTCCACGACGACATCAGGAACGCCGAGCAGAAGGAGGACCGTCGCCGCGGTGTGGCGAGCGTCGTGCAGCCGACCGTCCCGTACTCCCGCGACAGGGGACAAGCCTGCACGAGTTGCCGGCAAGCGTACGGCCCCCTGTCCATGCTCGACCCCAGCCCAAGCAGGCCACCGGCCAAAGCTCGCGCCAACGCCCGCGCGCTTCAGCTACCGCCGGCCTGCCCGTCCGTTCACCACCACTGGAGGATCCCTGCGCACACCGCCACATTCCTGCTGCGGAGCGCGCTGGGCCCAGGTGGCGGGCTGGTGGTCATAGGGGAGCTGACCCGCCAGGCTTCTGGACCGGGCTGGAGGAAGCCGCGACTCTTCTCCGCAGTGGCGGCTGCGTTGCTCGCCGCGCTTCTGACCATCTAGACAAGCAGCAAGACCCAGACCGACTGCGCTACCAGCTCCGGATCTGCTTGAAGGGTTGCCAGGCCGTCATGTGAACGGTCTGGGCCTTCGTCGTCGAGCCCGGGCGCAGCGCGGTGAAATCGGGTTTCAACCTCCAGCGGCCGAAGGCGCTCTGAACACGAGTGAGGGACAGGGCCCGTGCGGGGCCCCGAGAGGAGACCAGATGCCGGAGAACGGCAGGGGCACGGGTGTGGCGGTGGATCCAGGAGCGCCGGAGAGCTTCGAGGCCTTCGCCAGGGCGAGGCAGAAGCGGTTGTACCGGACCGCGTACCTGCTGTGCGGGGACGCGGAGACCGCTCGGGATCTGACGCAGACCACGCTCGCCAAGCTGTTCCAGCACTGGCGGCGGGCGAGCGCCGCCGACCACATAGACGCGTACGCACGGACCGTGCTGACCCGTACCTACCTGGCCGAGCGCAGGCGGCGGCTGCGGGACCTGCTGGCGCACTCCCGCCCAGGTCCCGGGCCGGTGCCCGACCACGCCGACCTGCGGGTGACGTTGTTGTCGGCGCTCGCCGGACTGCCGCCCAGGGCGCGGGCCATGGTCGTGCTGCGCTACTGGGAGGACCAGAGCGTCGAGTCCGTCGCCACGCTGCTGAAGTGCAGCGAGTCCACCGTCAAGAGCCAGTGCTCGCGCTCCCTGGCCAAGCTGCGCGCCCAGTTGGGTGAGGCCCACATCTACGCCACGGGAAGCTGAGGAAAGCCATGGGAGACAACATGCGTGAGGCAGAGGACGGAAGCGCCCTGCTGGTGAGGGAGGTCATGGAGCACGCGGTGGCGGAGCTGCCACCGGTCCACGACCTGGTGCCGGCCGCGGTGGTCCAGGGCCGGCGCCGCAGGGCGCGGGCCCGGATGGCCGTCGCCGCCGCGGTCGCCTGCGCGTTCGGGGCCGTGGTCTTCGGTTCCGTGTCGCTGCCGGGCGGGGACGGCGGGGGCAGGACGGTCCGGCCCGCCGCCAACACCACGCCCTCGCCGCGTACGTCCGAGGAGCCGGCGCCGTACCGGACGCCGGTCCACATCGAACCCACCAGTGACACCGAGGAGTCCATGGCCGATCTGCCGCCTGCCGAGCGCGAGCGGCAGGAGGCGTTCCAGCAGCAGGCGGCGGTGCTCCTCGACGAACTCCTGCCGGACGCGGTCGGGCTGGTACGGCCGGTCGACCTCGCGGTGTGGCGCTACCAGGGCGAGACCCCGAAGGGGGAGGTGTTCACCGTCGCCCTGTCGGTAAGGCCCGCCGGCAGCGCCCCTGGAACGACCCGGCACGGGGCCACCTGCCCCGGGGAGCCCGGCTCCCTCAAGGGCGGCAGCTGCGAGCAAGGAACGCTGCCGGGCGGCATCAAGGCGGCGGCGTACCGCTTGGTCGACGGCTCTCCGGACACGATGTACACCCGGGTCCGCTTCGCCTACGGCCACAGCGACGTGGAACTCGCCGTCTACCCCGACCAGGACGCGAAGGTCTCCGCCCCGGTGACCGCGGGGCAACTGCTTGCGGTGGCGCGCGACCGGCGTTTCCTCGACCTGGTGCGCGTCGCCGACGCCGATCCCATGGAGAAGAAGCAGATCTCCGTCCGGGGCGGCTGAGCGACGCCCCGGGGGACGGCACGAAGGGGCCCCGGCCGGGATCCGGCCGCGGCCCCTTCAGGTCGTGAGCGGGGTCAGCGGACGGTGGAGCGGGCGGCCTGCTCGATGATGCGGGTCACCGCGCCGGGGTGGGAGACCGAGACGGCGTGGGAGGCCTTGATCTCGACGGTGTGGGCGTGGGCCCGCTCGGCCATGAAGCGCTGGGCGGCGGGGGTGATGTTCTTGTCCTGGGTGGTGACCAGGTCCCAGGAGGGGATGCTTCGCCAGGCGGCGTTGACGGCCTTCTCGTCGAAGACCGAGGCGGCCACGGGGCGCTGGGTGGCGGCCATCTGCTCAGCGACGGTCTTCGGTACGTCGGCCGCGAACTGGGCCCGGAACTTGTCGGTCTTGATGTAGAGGTCGGTGCCGGTGCCGCCGCCGGGGAGCGGGAAGGGCACGGGGTTGAGGGTCTCGCCGAGGGTGCCGCCGGGGAACTTGCCGGAGATCTGCGTGACGGTCTCGCCCTTGTCCGGGGCGAAGGCGGCTATGTAGACGAGCGCCTTGACGTTGGGGGAGTCGGCGGCGGCCTCGCTGATCACCGAGCCGCCGTAGGAGTGGCCGACGAGCACGACCGGGCCCCGCACGCTCTTCAGGAAGCTGTGGACGTACGCCGAGTCGCTCGCCAGGCCGCGCAACGGGTTGGCCGGGGCCACGACGGGATAGCCCGCGTGCTTCAGGCGGGTCACCACGCCGTTCCAGCTGGAGGAGTCCGCGAACGCGCCGTGCACCAGGACGACCGTGGGCTTCTTCTCCTGCGGGCGGTGCGCGGCCTTGGCGGCGTTCGCCGGGGCCGTGGCCGTCAGCGTGAGGGCCGCGACACCGGCGGCGGCGCCCAGGACGGCGACGCTCTTGCGGGTGGGGCGGAGGACGGTCTTGAGGTTCACGGTGGCTCCTTGGCGTACGGGACCCGGCAGCGCCGGACAGGTGGTCCGTCCCGGGGCGTCCGCTCCGGGCGATGCAGAGAAACCTAGCGTCCGTTTATCTTGTGCGCAAGTTAATCGAGTACGAGTTCATAGCTCGCGCGGAAGGTGCGACAATGTCCGCCGGAGCACCCGACCGACGACCAAGGAGGGGAGGGAATCGTGAACGACGACACCCGCGCACCCGGGAACGGCGACACCGCGGAGCCCTCGCTACTGTTGGACGACCATTTCTGCTTCACGCTGTACGCCGCCTCGCGCGCGGTCACCGGCGTCTACCGGCCCCTGCTGGACGCGGTGGGCCTGACCTATCCCCAGTACCTGGTCATGGTCGTGCTCTGGGAGCACCGCACCGTGACCGTCAAGGACCTGGTGGCCGCGCTTCACCTGGACTACGGGACGCTCACACCGCTGATCAAGCGCCTGGAGGCGCACGGCCTGCTCAGGCGGCAGCGCCGGGCGGACGACGAGCGGGTGGTCGAGGTGGCGCTGACTCCGGAGGGGACCGCACTGCGGGAGCGGATCCGCGCAGTGCCCCTGGCGATCGGGGAGGCCATGGGGCTGACCCGGGAGGAGATCGGGACGGCCCAGGACCTGCTGCGCCGGCTGACGGCCAACGTGGACCGCCACGCCACGGGCGCCGAGCCCGCCGCCACGACGCCGTAGCCGGCCGCTTGAGCGTGGTCGCGCCGGGCAACAGAATGGTCCCGCAGCGTTGATCACGTGCGTGCCGGGGCGCACGGTGTCCGGCGGGGGATGAGGTATGGGACTGCCCGAGGACCCTCCGGGGCGCGTGATGGGGGAGCGTGAGTTCGACGCGTTCTACAGCAGGAGTGTCCGCCGCCTCATCGGACAGCTGTACGCGATGACGGGCGACCTCGCGGAGTCGCAGGACGTGGTGCAGGAGGCGTTCGCCCGGGCCTGGGAGCACCGGGCCGAACTCGATCTGCACGGCGCGCCCGAGGCCTGGGTGCGCACCGTGGCCTGGCGCCTGGCCGTCAGCCGGTGGCGACGTGTGCGCACCGCGCTGGCGCTGGCCCGCCGGCAGGGTCCGCCCCCGGTCGTACCGCCGCCGGAACCGCACCACGTGGTGCTGGTCGAGGCGTTGCGGCGACTCCCGGAGGCGCAGCGGCGGGCCGTGGTCCTGCACCATCTGTGCGATCTGCCGGTGGAACAGGTGGCGGCCGAGACGGGCTCCCCGGTCGGCACCGTCAAGGTGCACCTCAGCCGCGGGCGGGCGACGCTCGCGCGGCTGCTGGCACACACGGAACTGGACCCCGAGGCGGGCCGACTTCCGGAGGGGAAGCATGGCTGACGGCAGCGAGCTGGGCAGGCTCCTCACCGAACTCGCCGAGTCCGGCCGGGGGCGGGCCGTGCCGGCGGCCGCGCACCAGGTGCGGGCCCGCGGCGAACGGCGCCGCCGCCGCGCGCGGACGGTACGGACCTCCGTCGTGGCGGTGCTCGCCTGCGTGCTGCTGGGAGGCGGCCTCGCGCTGGCCGGGGCCGCCCGGGTGCCGGAGCCGCCGGCGGTCACCCCGTCGCCGCCGCCCTCCCTCTTCGTCCGCCCGACACCCGCGCCGGGCGAGGAGTACGCCAGCGAACTGGGCTACGTCCACGGCGCGGTGGCCCAGGGCGACAGCGTGCGGGTCACCGTACGGCAGCTCCGGGCGGCCGCGGGGGGAACGCCGACGCCCACCGGCGTGGTGCACACGCTGACCCTGCCGAGCACGACGCTGGTCGAGACGCTCCGGCTGTCGGGCGGGCACCCCGCGGACCGGCAACTGGGCCAGCTGGTGGGACGGCTGGCCGGCGGTCCGCGGTGGACGTTCGAGATCGACTACGACGAGGAAGGGCGGGTGGCGTCCCTACGGGAGACCGGTTAGCGCGACGGGGAGTTGTTACCGGTCCATGACATTCCCGGTGTAACCCGCGTGGCGGGCCGGTGCGTAGAGCCTGTGCACGCCGCCCGTACCCGACCCGATGGGACCCCACTGTGTCTTCCTCGTCCTCCCCGCGCCGCGCCGCCGCCGGGCTCGCCGCCCTCGTCCTCACCACCCTCGCTCTCAGCGCCTGTTCCGGGGAGGTGGAGGGCGGCGGGGACACCGGCCGTACCGACGTGGCCGCCTCCTCCCCTGCCCCGGCGCCGACTTCGGCCCCCGCCTCGCCGTCGGCACCGCCCTCGCCGAAGCGCTCCGACGTGCCCTCCCCCTCACACTCCGCCCAGGTCCCCGCGCGCTGGGCCGGGAGCAAGCAGTTCGTGCAGGTCGACAACGCGTGGATCAAGGACGGGCGCACCTACCTCTCGGTGCGCCCCGCCCGGAAGGTGCCCGTGACGGGACGGATCGAGGCGTGGAACATACTCCCGGGCAAGGGTCCCTACACCACGGTGCGCATGGCCCCGGGGGGCCGGGTCCTGCTGTCGGTCCCGCTGGGCGACGACTCCGCCCCCCACGCCTACTCCCAGGCGCAGTTCATCAGCCGCTACTGGGCTCAGCCGGCCTCGTACCGGGGATCGCTGGGCTACGACGTCAGTTTCGACCTGAACGGTGAGGTGGTCAGGCTCCAGTCGCTCTACACCCCCTGATCCCTCGCGGGTACGGGCGCGGACGGGTCCCGGCCCGAGGGAAGGCCGGGACCCGGGTGTGCGGGGCGGTCGGGAGGTCAGGAGGTCAGCGCCGCCTGGCCGCGGTCCGCCCGCGTCGGTCCGGCGGCCGACGGCCGCACGTCGAAGTCGAACATGGCGGTCGGCAGGTACAGGGAGCAGCACGCGTTGGGGATGTCCACGATGCCGCTGATGCGTCCCTCGATGGGGGCGGAGCCGAGCAGCAGGTAGGCCTGCTCGCCACTGTAGCCGAACCTCTTGAGGTACTCGACGGCGTTGAGGCACGCGCGGCGGTAGGCGAGCGTCGCGTCGAGGTAGTAGTTCGTGTCCGTGTCGTGGTCGACGGAGATCCCGATGAAGGTGAGGAAGTCCGAGTAACGCGGTTCGACGTTGCCGGGCATGAACACCGGGTTGGTGGAGATGCCGTACTTCTCCATGCCTCCCTTGATCAGGTCGACGTGGAAGTCGATGAACCCGCCCATCTCGATGGCGCCGCAGAAGGTGATCTCCCCGTCGCCCTGGCTGAAGTGCAGGTCGCCGCCGGAGAGCTTGGCGTCCTTCACGAGCACCGGGTAGAAGACCCGGGAACCACGCGTGAAGTTCTTGATGTCGTGGTTGCCTCCGTTCTCACGGGCCGGCACCGTGCGGGCGCCCTCCGCGCAGATGCGCGTGGCGAGGTCGCCGGTCGCCGTGCCGGCGAGCGCGTGGGAGGAGTCCGGTGGGACGGCGAGCGGCGGGACGCGGTCGGGGTCGGTGTCGATGAGCGCCTTCTCGCGTGCGTTCCACCGGCCCAGCAGTTCGGCGGACGGCGCGGTCCCGAACAGTCCCGGGTGGGTGATGCCGGTGAAGCGGATCCCGGGCAGGTGCCGGGAGACCGCCTGCTGGCCGTGGAAGTCCCACACCGCCTTGTAGGCGTCCGGGAAGTAGTCGGTCAGGAAACCTCCGCCGTTGGCCTTGGCGAAGATGCCGGTATAGCCCCAGCCCTGGCCCGCGGCGTCCCCAGTCTGCTGGGGGACGGGGCCGAGGTCGAGGATGTCGACGACGAGCAGGTCGCCGGGCTCGGCTCCCTCCACGCCGATCGGGCCGCTGAGCATGTGGGGGATGGTGAGGTCGATGTCGCGGACGTCGTTGGCGGAGTCGTTGTTGCCGACCTGGCAGTCGGTCCAGTCCCGGCACTCCATCCGGAACTCGGCTCCGGGCTTCACCATGGCGGCTACGGGTATGTCAGGGTGCCACCTGTTGTGTCCCGGGGTGTCCTGATCGCGCATCGACTTGGTCTGGTCCACGCTGAAAACTACTTCGGGCATGACAGCCTCTCTTTTCTGATCCGGTCAGGACGGTGCGCCCGCGCCGCCGGACTGCCGGCCGGGCGGGGCGCCTAACCCGGCGACCCGGACGACGCGGCGGCCCGGGCCTGTTCTCGCGATTTCCTGGTGAGCGGCCACAGCGCCGCGAACACGACCACGCCGAAGGCACCCAGGGCGATGGCGATCTCCGTGGTGTGCTTCCAGTAGCCGGACAGCAGCAGCGCCGCGGGGATCACGCCGGTGACCCAGCCCTCGATCGCCGTCACCCAGCCGGTATAAGCGCCCAGCTCCGCTTTCCCGAGACCGAGCACCAGGAAGAAGAGAGCCCACAGGAACGCCCAGTACAGCCAGATGACACCGAACGGGTAGTCCTTGAAGAGATGGAAATTGACGAACGAGTACCCGAGGGCGGCTATCGCCACGAACAGGGAGTACCAGCCGACGCCGACACCCTCGATCTCCGCGAGAAGGACGATACCCACGTAGAGGTAGGTGAATCCGAAGAGGTAAAGCCCTGATGCCGCCAGGATTTTGTTCGGGTCACCGTTGGCCGTGAAGATGAGGTACGTCGGGGTCAGCACCTGCAGCGCACCCACGAAAAGGTTGAACACCGCCGCCGACTTGGGGTCGACCTTCTGCAGCAGCAGGAGGCCGTTCAGGAACAGCACCGCACCGACGAAGAGCAGTCCCACGTTTGCCACGGGGACGCACCTCCTAAGTCCGCGTGGGGACGGTTTGATACCGGCGCGCCACCGGATCCCGCCTCGGCGGGAGCAGCGTCCGCGCTCCGGTGTCGGCCCCCCTGAACAGCTATAACTCGCCAATCACCGCCCTTGGACTAGGGCTTGGGCAGCCGGGACAGCGCCGGATGGGGCCGCGGCGCCGACCGCTCGCGCGGCGGCGGGGCGGACACGACGTCCGGCGCCTCACGGGACTTCTCCTCCCGTTCGCGGGAGGCGAGGAGCCCGTGCGGCATGACGGCGAGGGAGGGCGAGGAGAACACGCGCCTGGACTCGCCCGCGCAGACGGGGCAGTCGTGGACGGCAGGTGCGGAACCTATCGCGAGTTTGACGTCGAAAGGCCCGCAGTTGCTGCAAAGGTATTCATAGGTCGCCATGAAGTTGCCTCCGGTCATCGGCGCACCCAGGTCAACCTCGACGTCTGCGACACACCCCGTTGAGCGCACGCCGGGGGAACAATCCCTATATCAAGGAGACGCCACGGCAAGACAGTTGTCAAGGTCGCCGGGAGGCGCCCGGAGTACGCCGGAAGGGAGTTCCGGAGTTCCCTTTACGGCGCTCCGGAAACATCCGATTCCATGCACCGATCCTCGTCCCTGCCCGGTCGGCGTATATACGTCTCCGGGGGCGCGAGCGCATTCCGGGCCCCCGGGGGAACGCCCGGAAGCCTTCCCGGACCGCCGCCCGCCCGCCCACCTGACCGCCCGGACGAGGGCCGGGCGAGGGCCGGACGAGGGCCGGACGAGGGCCGGACGAGGGCCGGGCGGGGCGCCGCCCCGCCGAATCCTGGGCGCGGGATGCCCGACCCGGCCGGTATGACCGCTGTGAGGCGGTTCACTGTGCTTTTCCTGGACGGACACCAGTCGCGCCTTTAGCGTTCATATACATCGGCCTTTTCCGTGAATGCAGTGGCAATGGCACCGCGCTCATCGGACGGCACACAACGCTTCGCGGAACAAGGCGAACGCCGGAGAGGTGGAGAAGTGAGCATGGACGCCGTGTGGGTCCGTGGCGTGAGCGGCCTTCAGATGCATCACGTCACCGACCTCCAGGACGCCGGCAGGTTCCTGGGCAACGCAGCCATGGCCCTGCGGGCCGCCCACGTGCGGACGGGCGCCGAGCGCTACGAGGGCCTCGCCGCCGAGCTCAAGGCCCTGGTCACCCGGGTACGGGAACTGGAGGACGAGGCCCGCTCCGCGATGCACGAGCTGCACGCGAGCGACCCCGAGCGCTTCGCCCGCTGCCGCGAGGGCCACGAGCCCTGGCCCGGCGAGATCCAGGCCGGGTTCATCCCCCGCCACACCTGCCGTGACGAGTGCCTCTACCACGACCGCGGCGTGCTCGAGGCGATCACCCAGTGCACCTGCGGCAGGCCGCCCTGCCAGGCCTGCGAGATCGGCGGGAAGCCCGTCATGAACTGATCCACCGCGCTTCGCGGCCGCTCCCGGGCGGCACGAGGGCCCCGGGCTCCGATGAGGCCGGGGCTCTCGTCGTGCTGGGACACCGTCGATCCGGATCTTGTATCGTCAGCGTCCGCCGACGGGCAGGCGCACGCGGGAAGGGACCCGACGGGATGAGGACGAGACGGTACGGCACGGGGGCGGCGCTGTTGTGCCTGGCAGCGGTCCTGGTCGCGGGGTGCGACGACGGTCCAAAGAAGGACGCGGCGCCCCCGCGGCCCTCGCCCACGGCCTCCGTGCCGGCGAAGGTCTCGGCCGCGGAGGAGGTCAAGGCGCGTCTGGAGGAACGCCTCGCGGTGGGAGAGCAGCGATTCGGCACGGGTGTGAACTCCCCCTGTGCGACCTCGTCGGCCCGGATGTTCACCGCGGACTGCCAGGAGGCGGCCGACGCGACCGCCGCCGCCGCGGACCTGGCGCTCGCCGAGATCGACGGGAGGGACGGCTTCGCGACGCTCGGCTCTGTCGCACGGAAAATCCGTACGGCCGCGGACACGTACGGGCGGCTCGGCTGCGCGCAGGGTCCCGCCGCGGCGGACGCCCGGAAGGCCTGCCTCGAGCCGGCCGCGGTCATCGCACAGGGTTTCCCCGACCTCAGAGTCGGCGCCAATCTGGCCCTGGCCGGGAGGTGACGGCCGCGGTCGGCGGACCGGTCCGGCCGGCCACGCGAGCAGGCCCGGCAGCGGCACGACCGCGACCAGCGCGACCGCCGCGATCGCGAGCCCTCGGGTGACCCGGCGGCGGGAGGGCATCCCGGGCACCTGGATGCCGGTGGCCCGGGGAAGGCGTGCGGTCGGCGCCGAGCCCCCCTGTGCGGGTCGCACTCACGCGGACACTCGGACCGGGCCGGGCGCAGGGCCCTTGTCGTCGTGGTGTGCGGCGCCCGCGTGGGGGTGCGCAGGCTACGGGCGGGGCGCCGCGCTCTCGCCCGGGCGGAACTGGGGGCCGTAGGTGTGGCGCCCGTCGCCGAGCGGGATCTCCATGAGGGCGAGGGCGGGCTCCTCCAGTTCCTCCATCGCCTTGATCGCACGGTTGAGCGCGCCGTGGTCCGCGGACTGCCAGGCGGCCTCCAGGTCGCGCAGCAGCTCGCCGTAGGCGGTGTCGAAGCGGCGCAGCAGGGCCGCGGCCTCGCGGGGCGGGTGGGGCCAGCCGCCCCGGGGGACCACGCCCATGGGGTGGACGTCCGGGAAGGGGATGGGCGGGCCGCTGAACGCCCACAGGCCGTCGTCCTCCTCCAGGGTGCGACCGTGGTAGATCTCGGCGAAGGCGTAGTAGTGGGCCAGCGCGCGGTTGCCCCCCGTGGCCTCGCCGGACGGCGCCTCGGGGGAGGTCGAGCTGCCCTCGCCCTGCTCCTTGATGATCTCCACGGCGGCCAGGACGTCGTCCAGGGTCCGCATCGGCCGCAGTTCGTCGGGGCCGATGCGCTGGCCGATCTGGCCGCGGACGCTGAGCTCGGGGCGGTGGTCGAGGAAGGCGGTGACGACCCCGTCGTAGAACTCGCCGATGGTCGGCGGCCCGGCGGACGGCTCGGGGAGCGGGGACTCCGGGGTCTCGATGGCCATGAGGACGTCCCGTACGTACGCGCGTGTCAGCCCGGAGAGGTACACCGTCAGCTCGCCGCGCACACCGCCGGGCAGGCGGGCGGGGTAGTCCGGAGTGACGCCGACGATCCGCGGCCGGCCGCCCACGGCGACGAGCATGTTGCAGGCCAGGCCCATGTGGAACATCTCGTCGGTGACGATGCCGCGGATCAGGTTGGCGACGGTGGCGGACCGGTCCCGCACCGACCACCAGGCGCACAGGTACGGCGGGATGGTGGCTAGTTCCAGCTCCACGGCCACCTGCAGGGCCCGCCGCAGCCAGTCGGTGTCGCGGGAGGGCGCCGGGACGGCCAGCAGACGGGCGACCACGCCGTGGGCGGCCGCCGCCGCGACGGCGGGGGCGACCGCCGGGGCCGCCGCGGCCGCTGCCGCGGCCTGGACCGTCACCGGCAACGACGCCGCGAGCGGGGCCGCGTTGGCGGCGGTGCCGAGGACGGCGGGGCTGACGGCGGCCGCAGCGGCCGACTTGACGAAGCCCCGGCGGTCGAGTGCCGGTGGCGCGGTGACGGCGGTCCCGTGCTCGTTGTCCTGGTCGTCCACCGGTTTCCTCACGCAGGTCTCCGTCCCCGGGAAGAATGACGCGCGGGGCACGGCACTCGGCGGACCCGCGAGGCTGGCGAAGCTACCAGCGAGGCCCTGGGCGCCGGGCCCGCGACGCCGCGCGAGCCGCCCATGCCGCCCGAGCGGCCCAACGCGCCCCGCCGACGCGCCCCCGCCCGCCTGACCTCGGCGCCGTCCCGGCGTGGGCTCCACGTCCGGCGCCGGGAACGTGCGTACGCTGCCCGGTGCCCCTCCCGAACCCGAGGACGTCCAGGCATGCACGACACCGGCGACGCCACCGCGCTTGTGGTCATCGACATGATCAACGCCTATGAGCACGAGGACGCCGAACTTCTGCTGCCGGCGGTGCGCGAGGCGCTGCCCGGGGTGTGCCGGCTGATCTCCCGGGCCCGGGAGGAGGGCGTGGACGTCATCTATGTCAACGACAACTTCGGCCGCTGGCGCTCGCACCACGACGAGATCCTCGACATCGCACTCTCCGGTCCGCACGCCGACCTGGTGGAGCCCGTGCGGCCCGACGCGGAGTCGCTGTTCGTCGTGAAGGCCCGGCACTCGATCTTCTTCCAGACCCCGCTGGAGTACCTGCTGGGGCAGTTGGGCGTGGGCCGCCTGGTGCTGTGCGGACAGGTCACCGAGCAGTGCGTGCTCTACTCCGCGCTGGACGCGCACATCCGCCACGTGCTCACCGTGGTCGCGCCGGACGCGGTCGCGCACATCCACCGGGATCTCGCGGACGCCGCGCTGCGCATGATGGAGCGCAACATGGGCACCCTCGTCACGCCCTCGTCCGGGATCGGGCTGCGCACCTGAACCCGGAGTGCGGGGCCGTCGCCTCCCGCACCCGTATGGGTGTCCTTCATGCGGCAGGGCACGGTCCTGGAACGGCTGCCGGCGGGACGGCTGCCGACGGCGCAGTTCGCCGCGGGCGCCGCGAACCACCTGCTGCCCGCGGGGATCGGGGCGAGAGCGGTCAGCCTGCGCTTCATGCGCGCGTGCGGGCTGCCGCCCGCCCGGTCGGCGGCGGCCATCGCGCTGTACCGCGGCCGGCGCTCAGCTGCTGCTCGGGCTGGTGCCGGTGCCGTTGGTGGGCGGGAACGCGTAGACGTGGTCCGGGGTGACGATCTTGGTCATCGCCTCGGCGAAGAGGCTGCTGGGCTCGTTGCCGCCCACGGCGGTGTCGGTGTTGAGCAGCACGACCATGGTCGCCTTGGCGCCGGGCAGGTACACGGCGGTGCTCTGGTAGCCGGGCAGCGAGCCGTTGTGCCCGATCCAGCCGTGGTTGTCGAAGAGGCCGAGGCCGTAGCCGATGCCCGGGTACGAGGTGGGGAGGAAGGCCGTGCGCTGTGCCTGGGTCGCCTTGCTGAGCAGGGTGCCGTCGGCCACGACGCGGGCCCAGGCCCGCAGGTCCTGGTGGTCGGAGACCATGGCGCCGGCGGCCCAGGCCCAGGAGGGGTTCCAGTTGGTGGCGTCGGCTTCCTTCCCGTCCTTGGTCTGCCGGGTGTAGCCGCGGGCGTGCGGGTTCGGGAAGGCGCGCCCGGTGGGGAAGACGGTGTGCTTCAGCTTGGCCGGGCCGAGCACGTCGCGCCGCAGGTAGTCGCCGAGCGGCATGCCGCTCGCCTTCTCGATCACCAGGCCCAGCAGGACGGTGTTGGTGTTGGAGTACTGGAAGCGGGAGCCGGGGCCGGCCTGCGCGGGGTGCTGAAAGGCGTAGGCGAGCAGCTCGGCGGGGACGAACTCCCGGTTCGGGTCGGCCTTGAGGGCCTTCTGGAAGTTCGGGTCGTCCGTGTAGTTGTAGAGCCCGCTGCGCATCTCGGCGAGCTGCCGCAGGGTGATGCGGTCGCCGCCGGGCACGCCGTCCACGTACCGGGCGACGGGGTCGTCGAGCCCGGCCTTCTTCCGGTCGACGAGGGTGAGCAGCGCTGTCACGGTGAAGGTCTTGGTCACGCTGCCGATCCGCATGGAGAGGTCGGGCGACATGCGCGCCCTCGACTTCTTGTCGGCCACACCGAGGGCGCGTACGTAGGAGCCCTTGCCGGGGGCCCACAGACCCACGACCGCGCCGGGCACGCCGGTCTTCCGCAGGGTGTCCTTCAGGGCGCCGTCGAGCTTACTGACGACATCGCCCGAGAGCGCCGGGAAGTCCCCGGCGGCGTCCGGTGAACCGCTGGGCGAGACCTGCGCGGGTGAGGCGGAGGCGGGGGAGGCGGACGCCGGGGCCGCCGTCCGGTCCTGCGCCTCGGCCCGTGCGAGCGGCGTGGCCGGCGCGGACCTCGCCGCCCGGGTGCCCTCGGGGGAGCGGGTGGTGTCCGCGGGCCCGCCGCACGCCAGGGCCGTGGGGAGCGCGACGGCGGCGAGGGCCGTCGCGACGGCCCTTCGCACGGCGCTGCGGAGCCTGGGCGGACGGGCGCACGGGTGCGTCATGTCAGTGCCTTTCGGCCGTGGGGACGGGACGGGGCGAGGGCACGCCATCGTGAAGGTAAGCCGCCGACCGCGGCGCGGCGACCGGGCGGCGGGCGCCGCGCGGCCGGACGGGTGACGGCCTTCGCGGGAACGGGTCTTGACGGTGCGTCGGCTCATTGGTTGAGTGGCTCATCCACTGACCCCTTGGAGGAGTGATGGAAGCGCTGCCGCGCACGTCGATCGTGGACGTCCTGGAGGACCGGATCCGCGAGGAGATCCTCACCGGCCGCCGCCCCGCGGGGAGCCTGCTGCCGCCCGAGCGCACGCTGGCCGAGGGGTACGGCGTCACCCGCACCACCCTCAAGCACGCCTTCGGGCGGCTGGTGCAGGCCGGGCTGCTGGAGACCCGGCACGGCGTCGGAACCCGGGTCCGGGACTACGAACGCCTCGGCGGCGCCGACCTGCTGCCCATGCTCGTCCGGCACGACGCGCGCTGGCTCTCGGAGATCTTCGAGGTGCGGCGCGGCGTGGGCGCCCTGATCGCCGACGCGGCGGCGACCCGGGCGAGCGGCGCCGCGCGGACCCGGCTGCGGGAGCTGGTGGAAGCCGTGCGCGCGGCCGGGGACCCGGACGCGGTGCAGCTGGCGGACGCAGAGGTGCACCGGGCACTGGCCCGCGCCACCGGCAACCGCGTCTACGTACTCCTCACCAACACCCTTTTCAACGCCTACCTCCCGATGCGCCGTCACCTCGCGGGCCCCTTCCAGGACGCGGAGGAGGCGTACGAGCGGCTGGCGCCGGTGGTCGCCGCGGTGGAGGAGGGCGACGGCGCGGCCGCCCGCGCGGCGGCGGAGGCGTATCTGACGGCGACCGAGGAGATCATGCGCGAGGGGCTGAGGTCCCGGTGAGCGGGGCCCGGGGGACGGTCTTCGCCGAGACCATGACGGGGACCGTACGGCTGCGGGGCGAGGACCGCGAGCGGCCGGTGCGGCTGGAGCTGACGGCACGCAGTGACGACCTGCTGCTCCCGCACCGCACGACCGCGGCCCGTGTCACCGGACGGCTGCGCGTCGCGGGTCGCGCCGACGCCGCCGCCAACGGCACGCTGGAGGTCTCGCCGCTGGCCCGGCGGCGCATCCACTACCGGCTGGAGTTCGAACTCGACGGCGCCCGCTGCCTCCTGGAGGGCTGGAAGTCCGTCACCCCGAGGCGGCCGCTGGCCTCGCTGACCACCCTGCCCTTCACCCTCACCGCCGGCGACGACCCGGAGCCGGCCGGCACGGGCACCCTGCGCTTCCGCACGGCGACCTCGCTCGTGCCGTTCCTGGCGAGCTTCCGCTTCCCCCGCCGGGACGACCCCCGGGCGCAGTGGGCGCCGCGCTGGAACGGCGCCGCGGGCCGCACCGAGGTCTGGTACACCACGGTCACCGACCCGGCGACGGGCACCGGCCTGTGGCTGCACCACGAACTCGTGGCCCCCGCCGACGGTTCCCCCGCCTTCGCCCACGGCTGGGCCGCCGTCTTCCCCCCGGACGGCAAGGGCCCGGTGGAGCACGCCCGCTTCGGCCCGCTGCCCTGGCCTCCCTCGACGGGCGCCGGGGGCTTCACCGCGGACGGCGTCGAGGCCGTCCCCGGCCGGCTGCGCGGCACGGCCGGATCCCTCGCCTGGGACCTCGTCGAGGACGCGGGCACCGAGCGGCCGCTGTACACCTTCCCCCGCTGGTCGTGGCGGCATCCGCTGCTGCCCGCCGCGCAGATCGTGCCCTCGCCCCGCGCCCGGTACACGGGCTCCGTCCGCCACGGCGGGTCCGAACTCGCCCTGCGCGCCGCACCCGGGGCCTCGGCCCGCATCTACGGCCACGGCAACGCCCGGCGCTGGGCCTGGCTGCACGCCGACCTCGGCGACGGGGACGTGCTGGAGGTCGTCGCCGCCGTCTCCACCCGCCCGGGCCTGGACCGCCTGCCGCCGCTGGTGTTCCTGCGGCTGCGCAAGGACGGCCGCGACTGGCCGCGCGGCGGTCTGCGCCCGGCCCTGGGGCGCGCCGGACTCGGCCGCTTCACCGCCGACATCGGCCTGCCGCGCTGGACGGTGACCGGCCGCGCGGGCGGGCGGCGGATCACCGTAAGGGTCGACCAGCCGCCGGAGCGCACCCTCGCCCTCGACTACGCCGACCCCGACGGCTCGCCCGCCGTGTGCCGCAACAGCGAGACCGCCGACGCCCACGTCCTGCTGGAGCGCCGGGGCCGCGGCGGCTGGCGAACCGAGGCGCAGTGGACGCTCGCCGGCACCGCCCACGCCGAAGTGGGCGACCGGTGAGCGCCGCCGTCCGCGGCCTGGTCGCCGCGCTGCTCGCCGACGCCGGCGACGGCGGCTGGCCCGCGGGCGTGCCGGGCCGGCTGGACGGCCTGCTGGCGGCGATGCCCGCGCGGACCCGGCACGGTTTCCGCGCCGCGGCGGCCGCGGTGGACGCCTACGCGGCGGCGCGCACCGGGCGGCGGCTGGACCGGATGGGCCCGGCGGAGCGGGAGCGGGTGCTGGCCGGACTCGCCGCGCGGCCCGCGCTGCTGCCCCTGCTCGACGTGGTGAAGGTGCCGGTGCTGCTGGCGGCGGGCACCGAACGGCTGCTGGCGGAGCCGCCTCGCGCCGCGGCGCTCCCGGCCCCGCAGGACCCGCCCCTGGACTGCGTGCCCGCCGGCCAGTGGCCGGACCGCTCCCGCGCGGACGCCGTCATCGTCGGCTCGGGTGCCGGCGGGGCGATGGCGGCACGCACCCTGGCGCGGGCGGGACTGCGGGTGGTCGTACTGGAGGAGGGCAGGCGGCACACCACGGCGGAGTTCGGACGGCGGGCCCCGCTCGACCGGTTCGCCGAGCTGTACCGGGACGGCGGCGCCACCGTCGCCCTCGGGAACCCCCCGCTGATCGTGCCGACCGGGCGCGCCGTCGGCGGCACGACGGTCGTCAACTCCGGTACGTGCTACCGCACTCCGGACCGCGTGCTGGGCCGGTGGCGCGAGGAGTACGGGCTCGGGGACCTCGCCGACCCGGTGGCCTTCGGCGCGTACCTGGACGAGGTGGAGCGCACCCTGCGGGTGGGCCGCCAGCCCCAGGACGTGCTGGGCCGCAACGGCGCCCTCGCCCTGCTCGGCGCGGGCGGGCTCGGCTGGCGGGCCGCGCCCCTGCGGCGCAACGCCCCCGGGTGCCGGGGCTCGTGCCAGTGCGTGGTGGGCTGCCCGTCCGGGGCGAAGCAGAGCGTCCAGCTGTCGGTGCTGCCGCAGGCATGCGCGGCCGGGGCCCGGATCGTCACCGGGGCCCACGTGCGGCGCGTGCTGACCGAGCCCGGCCGGCCCGGCGGCCCGCGCGCCTGCGGGGTGGCGGTGCGGCGGCCGGACGGCAGCGAACTGGAGATCCTCAGCCCGCTGGTCGTGGTGGCCGCCGGCGCGCTGCGCACTCCCCCGCTGCTGCGCCGTTCCGGCCTCGGCGGGCACCCGCGGACCGGCCGCAACCTCGCCGTGCACCCCGCCACCAGTGTCGCCGGGCGGTTCGCCGAGCCGGTCGCGGACGGCGGCCCGGCGGTCCTGCAGAGCGTCGGCGTGGAGGAGCTGCACGAGGACGGCATCCTCGTCGAGGCGACCGCCCCGCCGCCCGGCATGGGCTCGTTCGTGCTGCCGGGCGTCGGCCGGGAACTGCGCGCGGAGCTGGAGGACTCGGGACGGCTGGCCACCTTCGGCGCGATGATCGCGGACCGGCCCGGCGGACGCGTCCTCGGCCGTGAGGGCGCCCTGCTCCGCTACGACCTCGACCCCCGCGACGGCCGCCGGCTACTGCGCGCCGTCCGCGCGATGGGCGACCTGCTCTTCGCCGCCGGGGCCGAGGAGGTCCTCACCGGCGTCCCCGCCGCCCCGCGGGCCCGTACACCGCGGGAGTTCGCGGCGGTCCTGGAGCGGGTGACGGCACGGCAGCTGCACCTGTCGGCCTTCCACCCCACGGGCACCGTCGCCCTCGGCGCGGACCCGCAGGTGGCGCCCGCCGACCCCGCGGGCCGGCTGCGCGGCGTGCACGGGGTACTGATCGCCGACGCCTCGGCGCTGCCCAGCTGCCCCGAGGTGAACCCGCAGCTCAGCATCATGGCGCTGGCCCTGGCGGTCGCCGAGGGCGCGGTGCGGGCGGCCGGCTGAGGGATCAGCCGGCTCGGAGGACCGCGCAGGTCGTCGTGCCGTGGGCGTGAGCTTCTGGCCGGCCACGCCGGTCACCCGCGCCTCGGCGGTGGCCGGCGGACCGCGGCCGTCGCCGACAGCCGCAGCGCCCGCGTCCCCGTTGCGGAGGTCAGCGCGCGCCCGGGACCGCCAGGCGGGCCGCGGACGTGCCCAGGCCGGTCGGGCCGACGGGCAGGCGGACCACTCCCCCCACCGGGCGGCGCAGTTCGTCCTCGTCATAGCGGCGGCAGCCGCGGTGCCAGGTCAGGATGCCCGCGAGCCAGTTCTCCAGCTCGCGCACATAGCCCTCCAGCACCGCCCGCGCCTCCGTTCCGAGCCTGAAGTCGTCGTACAGGACAGGGAGTTCGTTCGCCGCGACATGCTGGAACTGCCGCATGCGCCCGCTCATCAGGTCGTGGACGACGGCGAGCGAGGCCTGCTCGTCGCAGTCGAAGAAGTTCCGCACCACCAGCAGGGCGTTGTGGATCTCGCCCTCGTACTCGATCTCCTTCTGGTACGAGAAGGCGTCGTTCATCAGACAGGCGTAGTCGGCGGCGGCGTTCTCCAGCGACCGCATCGGCCCGCTGCGGTAGACCTCCTCCGGCACCCGCCTGCCGTGGCCCAGTCGGCACAGACTCATCGTGAGGTCGGAGCCGAAGGTGTGGCGGCGCATCTCCAGGTAGTCGACGGGGTCCGGGATGCGGTTCTGCGCCTGGTTGGCGAGCTCCCACAGCCAACTGGCCGTCATGTTCTCCACCGCGGTGCGGAAGCGACGCCGCGCCTGCGGCTCCATCGGCCCGGCCGTCCGCGCCCACAGGTCGGCCAGACCGCGCTCCAGGGCGGTGGCCGGGGCCGGGGCGGCCGAGCCGTCGACCGGCATGAAGGCCGACAGCCGCTCGTTGGCCGCGCGGGCGCCGGCCAGGTCACGGGTGCGGCCGAACACGGCGGGGAAGTAGTCGTCGGCGTACGTGCCCCAGGTGAGCCAGCCCGAGGTGAGGTCCAGCCCCGCAAGGCTCGCGTCGGGGTGGATGCCGGCGGCGCACAGCGGGAAGTCGAAGGCGACCAGCTTGTGCTCGTCCCACACGTGGGAGTGCGGCACTCCGGGCTGCGGCAGCAGCAGGCCCGTCCGGTGCGCCCACTCGACGACATGGCGCCGGGCGGCGTCCAGGTGCGGGCTGAGCCTGGCCGGGAAGGGCATGAGGAAGTCGGGCAGCGGGGTCGGCCCAGTGCGCCGCGGCACATGGGTGAAGCCGCGGAAGCGGGCGGCCTCGGCGCGGCCGGTGGTCCGCACGGTGCCGGCCGACACCCCGAGCCCGCCGGGCAGCGCGAAGGGCGACCAGCCTCCGCCGGAGCCGGCCCCCGCCCCGCCGCCGTTCATGTAGCGGCTGGAACGCATGTGCCACTCGTGGCCGCCGGACTGCCAGTCCTGCAGGCCCTTGACGTACGCCAGCACCCGCGCGCGCTCCCCCGGGTCGAGCGCGTGCTCGGCGAAGAGCGGCGGCAGTTCGGTGAGCACGGTGTTCTCGAACTGCTGCAGCCGTGAGGTCAGCAGGTCGTTGACCGACTCCGCGGCCTCCTGCGTCGAGCAGCCGAGGAAGGTCTCCAGGACCAGCACCCCGTTGCTGAGCTCGCCCTCCTCCTCCGTCTCCCGCTGGTACGAGAAGAGGTCGTTGCGCAGGTGCACCGCGTCGGAGAAGGCGTCGCGCAGCACGAGCAGCGGCCGCGCACCGGCGACGGCGGCCGGCACCTCGGCCCCGGCGGCGTACTCCACCAGCCCCGCCGACCAGGGTGCGCCGCCGACCTTGCGGCGCATCTCGATGTACTCCACCGGGTTGGGCACCCGGCCCGCGTTGATGTTGGAAAGCTCCCACAGGGACTCGCGCAGCAGGTGCTCGGTGCTCTCGGCGAAACGCCCGCGCCAGTCCATGGACATCGCCGGCACCGTGCGCGCCCACAGGTCGGCGAGGCCGGCCTCCACCGGGTTCCGCGGTTCCGGCATGCCCTGCGCCGGGTCCATCGGCATGAAGGCCGGCAGCCGGTCCAGGTACGCCTTGCCGCCCTCGCGGTCCTGCGTGCGCTTGAACGCCTCCAGGAAGTGGTCGTCGAAGAAGAAGACCCACACGTACCAGTCCGTCACCAGGGACAGCGCCGGTCCGGAGCAGTCCGGGTGCGTGTACGCGCACAGCAGTGCGTAGTCGTGCGAGTCGAGGTCGTGGGTGTCCCAGATGCCCGAGCCCTCGAGCATCCCCATGTCCCGTGCCCACCCGCGGGAGTGCTCCCGGGCCTGCTCCACGTGGGGATTCAGGCGGGCCGGGTACGGCAGGTAGAAGTCGGGCAGTTCAAATGGCTGCGTCACTCGATCAGCGCTACCCGGGGCCACAGGCGCTATCCGATATGGCGGACAACCCATACGAACGGGTGAAAACGCCCCTCGCGGCACTCGGCACAGCACATCCACCCTGCCCCCTCCATCGAGTGCCGCCGATCCCCACCCAGTCGACGAAGCTCTGGGGTATCAATGAAACGGGTGGAATCGACACGCGAGCTTGCGCCGACCGGGGGGTACCGTGGAGCCGTTCGAGCAGATGCACCGATTGATCGAGCGCTTTCTGTGCGGTCCGACCTCCGCGCTGCGCAACCAGAACCGCAGCTACCGCCCCTCGTCGGGCAAGGCCGTGGCGGACAGCGGCTACGAACTGATCCCCGGCGCCCTCTACCGTTACGACCTGGTCGACCTGGAGGGGTACCCGGTAACCGTCCAGCTCTACCGCGGCCTTTCCGAGGTGGCCGGGCAACTGTGGGAGCAGGAGGTGCGTGTCCTCCTGCGGGCCGCGGCACTGCGCCACCCCGCACTGCCGGTCATCGAGACCGGTGGCTACCGAGACGGCGGCGACACAGCGTCAGCCGGGATCGACGTCCGGGGTTTCGCGTACGTCGTCACCAAGGGAGCCGTCCACAGCCTGCCCAATGAACCGGGTCTGCTCGAGGGACTCCGGACCAATCCGTCGCTGGCCGTACGCCAGTTCTTCTTCCTCGCCGACGCCCTCTCGGTCCTGCACAGACAGAAGATCGTGCACCGGAACCTGTGGCCGGGAACCATCGACGTACATCAGGACGAGTCGATGCCGCCCGGACCCGAGCGACTGCAGTTGAAACTTTCCCGTTTCGAGATGAGCGCCCTGGTGGGCAACCTGCTGAGGGCCGCCGAGAGCGACGGCGAGAACACCGCCGAACAGGCGGTCAGGATCCTCCTCGGTCAGGATTCCCGGGCTCTGGCCTATTGCGCACCGGAACGTCTCGCCTACCTCTTTCCTGACGCGGACACCCAACCCGCCGACCAGACGGGGTCGGACGTGTTCAGCCTGGGCGCCACGGTGGCCGAGTGGTTCCTACCCACGGATCCCGGCCAGCCGACCCCACCCAGCGGGACGGCGGGTCAAGCCCTGAGAGCCTGGGCACTTGAGCGCCACGAGAAGCTGCGCCGCGCCCTGAACGACTGCGGCTCGCTCCCCGTCGCGCTCAAGTCCCTGCTCGCCGACATGCTGCACCCCGATCCCGAGGCGAGGCCCAACTCCGAGGCGGTCGTCAATCGGATCAGCGCAGAATACGAGGAGATATCAGGCTATTGGGACGAGGAGAAGGGGAGTCAGCTCCCCTACCTCATCGCCTTCCTCCCCGCCGAGTTCCGGCGCACGCTCTACACCTGGGGCTGGTTGTCACTCGACCCCGAGACGCCCGAAGGCCGTGAGGAACTGGCGCAGTTCATCCGTGACGACCTGAAGGGTGCGCGCCTCCTCCATGCCGAGCACGGCGCCGATCCCTACGTCGTGGACGGTCCGACCGAGACGAAGCGCGCCGCTCGCCAGCTTCTGATCGGCGCCCGCGCGGCCTGGTTCTGCGAGCGGTTCCGCCCGTACAACGTCCTGGGTACAAGTCTCGGCCCGCCGGAGGACAACACCCTGGTGATCAAATACCCGGTGCCGCTGGACCGGCCGCTCGGACGGACCCTGCAGGAAGACGCGAGACGGAGTCCGCTTCATCGGATCATCCCGTCGGTGGACGTCATCCCTTACGACATCCACCCGGCCGAATTCGCGGGCCAACGTCGCAACCGGCCGAGCTGGACCGTGCTCATCGACGCGATCACACGGGCTTCCGACGCATCGCCGGAGGACCTGGTCTATGAACAGGCCTTCGACTGGCTGCTCAAGTTCCAGGGAATCGAATTACGCGCCCGGGAGTACGCATACGAGATCGACCAGGAAGGGAGCAGCGGCCGCCTGGTCACATTGCGCCTCGACAGCGAACGGGACGACCGGCGAAAGCACCACGACGCCATGTCGACCAGCTACTACTCCGACCCCCAGCTCCGCCCCTCGCTGGGAGACTTCTTCGCCGCGTTCAACAGTTCGGAGGAAGGCGGGGAGATCGAAGTCCTGCGGGACCGCAAGGGCATGCCCCACTACCCCCGCGACCGGCGGCTCCTGGTGAGTCTGGTCGATCAGCTGGGCGACGAGGCGATCCGTGTCCGGATCAGCAGCAGGGATCTGCGCTCGCTGCCTTCACGGGGCTGGATTCGGCCGGGAGGAGATCTCGGCAGCGCGGTCGCGCTTCGCCGACAGCTCCACGCCCGTTGGCGTCTGTTGGAGAACAAGGTCCTGGTCAAACAACTCCAGCATCCGATGACCATCAAAGGCCTGCCTGGCCGGTGGGAGAAGGCGGCTGAAGGGATAGGCCAGGAAGTCGTCACCGACATGCTGGTCTCACAGCCCTTCTACGCCCTGCAGGGGCCGCCCGGAACGGGCAAGACCGAGATGACCGCTCGGGCGGTGGCCGCGTACCTGCGGGAGGAGCCAGGCGCCAGGGTCCTGGTTTCGGCCCAGTCCAACTGGGCCCTGGACAACCTGGCCGTGCGCATCCTCGAACGGCTGCCCGTCGGCGAGGTCGGACCGGACCCCCTCGCCAAGGGGGACGTCATCGCTCTGCGGGTCACCACGCGTTCGACGGCCGACCGGATCGACGAGCGCCTCAAACGTTTCCGTCCGTCAAGGCTGGCGGAGGAGCGCGTCCGGCTGCTGCAGAGCCACGCGGTGAAACGGCGTGAGGGGACAGAGAAGCGGCTACGGGCGCTGCTCACCGAGTGGGAGCGTGTCGCTGCTTCCTCGGTGCCGGAACTGACCGACAGGATCCGGCGCTCGGCCAACCTCGTTTTCGCAACGTGCTCGTCAGCGGACCCCGAGCACATGTCCGGCATCCGCAACGACGAGCCATTCGACTGGGTGCTGATCGAGGAGGCCGCGAAGGCCTGGCCGACCGAGATAGCCATCCCCCTCGCCCAGGGCCTGCGTTGGACACTGATCGGCGACCACCATCAGTTGCCCGCCCACCGACGTCAGGAAGTCGAACGCTTCCTCCAGTCCACCGCTGTCCACCCGGATCCCAACCTGGCCCTGCACGGCACCCGCAGCAAGCAGTACCTCCGCGTGTTCAACCTCTTCGGAAGCCTCTTCGACGGCCAGGACCAGAAACAGCCCGCGCGCCCCGACACGGAACAGACGCCGGCGGACGGCACCGGGCAGGCGCCGATGAGCGCTCCCGTCCGCACGCTCGACGAACAGTTCCGGATGAATCGCGAGATCGGCGACCTGGTAAGCAAGGTCTTCTACCCGGCCGGGCCGAACATGCCGCGGGGCACCTTGCGTATCACCACCGGCAAGAAGGACGAGCCGCACGGCTTCGCCTCACCGGAGTGGCTTGGTGGTTCCTCGCTCCTCTGGCTGGACACAGCCGCCCTGACCATGTGCGCGGACCAGCCGGCCTGGAAGAACGTCGGCGAGGTGGACGTCGTGGACCGATTCGTCAGCCGGCTCGGGATCAGCCCCGTGCAAGCCACCGGATCGGGCCATGCCCCGCTCGCCGTACTCACGCCTTACCGTCAGCAGACCGAATTGCTCCGGGGGCGCGGCCAACTGGCGCCATTTGTGCACACCGTGCACGCCTTCCAGGGACGCGAGGCGGACACGGTCGTGACCTCCCTCGTCCGAGACAAGATCCGCGGCCCGGTCGAGCAGCCGTGGAAAAGCCTCGGCCACCTGGTCCAGCCGGACCTGGTGAACGTGATGTGCTCCCGGGCACGCAGGCTGCTGGTGCTGGTCGGAGACCACGGCCACTTTGCCAACAGCGGGGTCCCCTTCTGGGAGGACTTGTGCGCCATCTTCTCGGAACACAGGGCCGTACGCCCGGCCGGACACGTATTCGACCGGTGAGGGGGAGCCGATGGGAGTTGTGACAATCAGCCTGCGGTGCGCGGTCGTGCCCGTCAGGGCGACTGTGGGTTACGGCCGTTACGTCTCGCCGATCGAGTTGATCGTGTTGAAGGCCCTCACCCTCGACGAGCACGACGAGCTGCAGGAGGCGACGGCTTACGGTGCCGACCAACTCGCAGACATGTTGGGCCTCGGGCGCCGGCTGACCCTGGACGTGGTCTCAGACCTCTGGCACAAGGGTTACGTCACCGTGGACCTCGCACACGGCCAAGTGAAGGCCACCGCGGCGGTCCGCCGACACTCCCGCGAGGGCACGCTGAACCACCTGGACGGCGCAGAACAGCACGCCGCCACGTTCTCGCTCATGGTGGACGAACTCTCCGGAACTCTTCTCCCGGTCGGCGGCGAGGAGCGGCCGAGGGAGGGCAACCTCCAGGTGCCTGTGACGGGTTCGCGAGAGGACGAACAGACCTTCACCCAGTCGGAGCTGGTGGACGCCCTGCACGAGACGCTCCGCCGCGAACGCCGTGACCGCAGGGAACGGCACAATCTCCAAGAGAAGGAGATGGGCCGGGAGCAGCAGGTACTGACGGCGCAGATCGTGCCGCCTCAACTGCGCCCGCAGGCATCACACCGCTGGCTGGCGCTCACCGTCAACGTGGGTCTGGACCGCGACTCGGATCGTATCCGCCTGTCATCCACGGACACCGCTCTTCCCATCGAGAGCCGGCTGCGCGTGCTGGAGAAGATCGCCTCCCGGCTGGAGACCGCTCCGGACGACCCGTTCGCACGCGCCATCCGCGCCGCCGCCGACGTCGGGTACACGGAGCCACTGCCCTTGGAGGCAGCCCTTCAAAGATTCGACGAGGCGGTCGAATCGCTGACCCGGGCACCTGCGGGCACGTACCACGACCGTCACCTGGAGCTGGCCGACCAGGCGCGCCGTCTCAACGACCTACTGCGGCTCAGAGTCGCCTCCGAAGTCGGTGCACGGGTTCTGGTCGATCGGGAAGAGCACCGGAAGGCGCTGCTCGAGGTCATCAGCAAGGCCTCACAACAGCTGGTGATCAGCTGCCCTTCGATCGGTTACGAAGCCCTCCACGAGTTGCTCGAGCCTCTGGAGCGAGCGCTCGCCAACGGTGTGCGGGTGGTCATCCTGTGGGGCGACAGTCACCGCAGCACCTTGCCACCCCCCGTGTTCAACCTGTTGATGGAGTTGCGCGTCGGGGCGAAGAACCGGCTCATCTGGTCGCGACGTCCCAGTCGTACGCACGCCTGCCTGGCTGTGGCCGACGACCGTCACGCGCTGGTGACCGGATACCCGTTTCTGGGGCCGCCACCACCGCGACACGGCCGGGCGAGCAGGAGTCCGCAGAACCGTGCACGGCAGATCGGCAGCTTGATCGAGGCCCCCTCGTCCGGGCCCTGCGAGCCGGTCGAGGCGCTGTTGCGCTGGGCCAGGACAGCGGTTCCGGACTACATGGAGGGACGCCGCCTTCGCACCCGGCACAGCGAGCTGCGGCCCGCCCCGACGTCGTCCGAGCCGCTTCCGGCACCATGGCAGCCCGACCTCCCCGAGTTACCCGCGGCTCCGTCCGCGGCAACGGAAGGCGGCGCCCCCTCAGCGGGCTCCGTCGATCTCTGGCATCGTGCCTGGACCGAGTACGCCGCCGCACTCCGTCGTGAGCTGGAGGCCCGCACCCGGCCGTGGGCAGCAGCGCTCATCGACGGGGACCACCGCGACCTGTTGTGGCAGGCCCTGCGGCACGCCCGTTCCCGGCTGCTGGTGTCATCGGCGCTCATCGGCCCGGACGCGTTCGACTCCAGAGTGGCCGACGCAGTCAAGGGACGCCTCTGGAGCGGCGCTGAGGTCACCCTCGCACACGGACGGCAGAGCGAGACTACGGGCACGGCCGAGGGTCCTCGCAGGTTGCTGGGCGAACTGCGTAAGGAATTCCAGGGCCGTGGGCTGAGCGTGCTCACCCAGGCGACCAACGCCAGGATCCTCGTCGCAGACGACGACTGCGTCGTCGGCAGCTTCGATCTGCTCTCCGTCGGCACTCATTCGGCAGGATCGCCGTACAGACGGCCGACGGAGATCGGGGTGCGGATCGTCGACGGAACCGTGGCGGGGCAACTGACGGCCGCAGTTCGCGGTGCGGCCACAGGCGAGAGCGGCCCCGAGGAGCCCGCCGAGGAGGAACCGCTCGCGGTGCCCGTTCCGGAGCGGCCGAGGGCTGCGACCTCGGCACAGCGGTTGCTCAACGCGCTCGCCTCGGCCCCCGACGCCGCCGACGCCGCCGCCACGGCATCCAGGATTCGGAGCGCCGTCGAAGAACTGGCCAAGGAGGACGGTCCGGCAGCCGTATGGTCGCTCCTCGACACCTTGAAAGGCCACCCGGACCACTTCCCGGTGCTGAGGGTGGCGGCGGCCCATGCGATCCGGCACTTCGACGGAGACAGCACACATCGTCGGTGGCAGCGGTGGCTCATGCGTGATCGCTGGGACTCAGGCGCGTACATGGAGGCCGCGCTCCTGCGCGCTGCCATGCCCGCCGAAGAGACCCGGCCTCGACTCAGGCTGGCGCTGGCGGTGCTGCTCCGGGGTGGCGAGGGGCTTGACGCCGCAGTGGAGTACGCGGCCCTCGGGACGGACGAGGCACTCACCCAAGGCCTCCCGGGTGCACGCGCCGAGGCAGCCGCGCTGTCCACCCTGTGCGTGAACGAGATCCTGCTCGGCAGACGCGGAACCGCCGCCGCCGGCGTCCTGGAACTTCTGCATCCAAACCTCGGTTCGCCCTGGCAGCAGTTGTCCGAGCTGGCCCTGGAACACCATGCGACAGGACTCGGCCCGCTGCCTATGCCCCAGATCCGGGCGGAGCGTGACTCCGCCCGTCACCAAAGCGAACTGGACGCGGCCTGGGAGTTGCTGGACCGCCGGCTGGAACGCACGGCCGCCGTCACCTTCCGTTTCGTGTCCGGCATCCGTACCCATGCCGCACTCTTCCACTCTGCGGGCGAGTTCGGCCGCCTCCGGGCTCCCGTACGCTCGCGGGACACGGAGGCCGTGAGGCGGTGGGTGTCCGAGCACCCGGTCAGCGGGATCGACCAGTTGCTGGACGACACCACACGCTCATTGGAGTCCAGTTACCAACTGCACGTTCTCGAACGCGGACAGCGACGAAACTTCGTTGCCCGGTTGTCCGAGGTGGTCGAGGCCGCCGAGGACGTCGTGCGGCTCCTGGACGCCGGCGGATCGGCGCACGCCGAAGGGCTGGCGTCCCATTTGCCGACAGCGAGGGCCCTTGCAGGACTCATGGCACAGATGTCGGCTGCGGCCGACGGGACCGACGGCCCCGAGCGCAGTCTCGTCGGCCGACTGCTGCGTGAACTGGCCGAGCCCGCGGCATGGGCGGGTCGTGAGGACGGACATGGTGAATGACGAGCCCCGGGACGGCTTCACTCATCCAGCGCTCCAGCAACTGGTGCCGACCTGGACCGAGCGGTGGCGCTACCCGGACCTGATGAGACTGCTGAGCCGGCCCGAGGGCGGATGGGACACGGCGGCAGCGGCAACGGCGATCCTGAACGGGCTGGCCGAACCCGTCACCTCCCCCGAGGACGCAGCACACCATCTTGTGGTCCAAGGAGAATTCCGCGCGGCCCGGCTGGTTCCCGGCGGCGAGGCCG
Source organism: Actinacidiphila sp. bgisy160 (assembly GCF_965342435.1). Lineage (GTDB taxonomy): Bacteria > Actinomycetota > Actinomycetes > Streptomycetales > Streptomycetaceae > Actinacidiphila. The sequence continues at coordinate 140,209 of NZ_CBDRCM010000001.1, forward strand.
TGGACGTCGACGCCGCCGTCGCCACGGCACGGGAAGCGATGGCCCGCAGAGCGGAGAGCCTCGTCAGGCTGGCCCGACGCGCGGGACTGCCGGAGAACCGTCCACCCGGACTCGGGGCCATGGCGGACGACCGCACTGCGGACTACGAGGCGGCTCTGGATGGCTGGCAACGGGACATCGAGGAGCGCTCCCAGCGCAAGGCGGAGGTGCTGGAGGACAGACTGCTCGACGTACTCGATGCACTCCCGCCGTCCGAGGACTCCTCTCATGGGGGGCGGCCCAGCTCAGGCTGGGAGGAAGCCGTGCGGGACTGCCTCGCCGATGGCGAACTTGCTGCCGCGGAGAGACTGATCGTCGCCGGCCCTTCGCCCGACGCGCCGACCGGGCATCTGACCGTGCGCCGGTGGACACGCTGGCCGTGGCCGGACCACACCTTGGACGAAGTGCTGAGCTGGTACCGCGGTACGGTGGCGATGGGCCCGGAGTTCAATTCCATGTGGCGCTCGTCCGAACCATTGGACCGGGCCCTGATCGAGGCGCTGGCCGACCTGCGCAAGGGCCCCACCGCGGACCGCGTGAGGCGATTCGCCACCGCGCTCGACGACCGGCTCGGCGCAGAAGGCGTCCGGCACCGGGTCCTGCCCGCGGGCGACGGCTTCGTGACCTGGCTGTCCGGGGTGACCGACCACCGGCGCATCGCCCGTTTGGGCCTCCCGCTGCAGCTTCCCCTGTACGTGGGGCCGGACGACTGGGTACCCGCCGACGACTGGGACGGACCCGCCGTGTGGCTGGTCCTCCGCACGCAACTCGAAGAGGAGGACCTCACAGTCACGGAGCACGGCATTGCACCCGTCGACGCCTCCACCATCCTCGAGCTGGCGGCACCGAGCGCCCAAGGCGCCTCGGTGACCTCCCGCCGCATCAACCTGCTCCGAGCCGTCTGCCGCCGGCTGCGGGTCTCCCATGTGATCGGGGCGGAGCCGGCGCCGGATGAGGAGGCCGCACCCGGCGGTCACCCCTATGAGGCACGCGAGGACCTGGAGTGGTGGCTGGACCTGCTGGGCGTCCCCCGCACAGGGTCTGTCGCGGACGCACTCCTCTACGACACCGAAGGCCACCCCGTGGTGCTCCGCGCCGCTCTTGCCGAGCTGATACCGGACGGGCTGTACAGGGAGCGCTCGGCAGTCGAGGAACTCACCCTGGACGCGCTGGACGCCTGGCGCTCGGACCGGGGGCGACAGGAACGCTTTCACGACCGCGTGATGCGTGAATCCTTCGGCTCTGATGTACAGGCTGCGGTTGTTCTGCGAGCGCTCCTGTACGTCCGGCACGTCGATCCGGCACGACAGCTTTCCACGGCGGAGGTCACCGATGTCCTGAGCGCCGTGCACCCCGGCCCACTGCCGGTCTCCGTGGAAGCCGCCCTGTCGAGGGTCGCGACCGCCGGTTTCCTGAGGGCACGGGACGATGCCGGAGTGCGGTACGAGTGGGCGGGCGCGGGCCTAGCCGCCCTGTTGGCGGGAGTGGGCCCCACTGTCCTGGAGAACCGGCTCAACGCAGACCTGGTGGAACTCACCGAGCTGCTCGACCGCAGCCAGGACAGTGCCACACGCGGCGAGATCACCATCATGCAGTCCTACGGCCATCATGTGACCGTCGACCTGCGAGGGGCACTGGAGCGCCTCGACAGGGGTGACATCGAGGGAGCGAGGCAGGCGGTCGAGAAGGCCCGGGCCTCGGTCCGCCGCGTGCAGGATCCCGAAGCACTCCAGGAGGACCTGAACGCGCAGTCGGAGATCGACCTGCGCATCGAACTCGGCCGCCGGTGCCGGGACAATCGGATCAACAGTTCGAGCAAGGCACAGGTCACCCTACTGCCGACGGATGGTGAGACCCCGGTGGTGGTCTGGGGCAGCAGGCAACTGCTGAAGCTGGCTTTCGACAGCCTGCTGCAGAACGCGCTGCGCGCCGTCGCCAGCCAGGGACGCGAGGGCGTGGTGACGGTCACGCTGGAGGTTCGCCATCGTGGTCCCGGTGGCTCCGGGCAGGCTCTGGCACGAATCGACATCCAGGACAATGGTCCCGGCGTCGACGCCAGGTGGTTGCCCGTCCTCAACGGCGAGCGCCGCCGGGTGGACGGGGACGGACTGCAGCCGCTGGGCTCGGGGCAGGGCGTGCGCTACGCGCGGGACCACATCGCGCGACACGGGGGCACGCTGCGTTTCCTCCCCTCTCCTGCGGGTGAAGCGGGCGCCCTGGCCAGGATCGAACTTCCGGTGACGGGCTCGCGGGGCTCCATGCGCTGACGGCCTCTTCACACGGGGCGGATCATCTGGTCCACGACCCGCAGGGTGTCGCGCCGAAAGTGCCCCCTCACCTGGCGGGGGTCGTCCTTGAAGCAGATACCCGACAGGCCGTACTCCTCGGTCAGCTCCTTGATCCGCTCCTTGATGTTGCCCGGCGGCAAGAAGGCGGTGAGCAGTACCCGGGGTACTCCCCGGACACGGAGGTCGTCCAGGACCAGGAAGCCATCGCTGTCATCGTTGTCTGGTGTGAGGTGGCGGTCCACGAGCGCCCCGTCGAAAGTGTTCTGCCGGATCTCCGAGTGGTAACCGGCCGTGCTTGTGACGAGTCTCGCCTCGTAGCCCTTCTCCTCGAACAGCCTGACCAGTTCCGGGCCCATGATCTCGTTGTCCTCGACGATGAGGAGCCGCCGCCGCCTGACCGGAACGCGAGCCGGATCCAAAGCATCCACCCGCATGATCTCCGGGTCAGAGGGGAAGTTGCCGGCGAAGTCCAGCCAGCCGTCGACTTCGACCCCTTCGTGGAACAACCGCTCGACCTCGCCAATCAAGCGGTCCCGCGCCCGGTACGCCTCGCTCCAGTGCCGCTTGTCGAGGGCGTGGAGGGAGCGAGGATCCCCCCGCCATAGCCTCAGGAGGGCGCTGACCTGCTCGGCTTCGGGGTCAGCGGGCAGTGCCTCGACCTGGTCCGGAAACTCCAGAGCGTCCAGCCGGACCGTACCCTGCTCCAGGCGGTACGACCCGCCGTTCTGCTTGGGCAAGGTCACCCCGTGGCGCTGGAGCACGGCACGTGCCTGCCGAACAGCCTGTTCCACGGAGTTGTCCTCACGACTGCGTGGCAGCATGCCTTTCAGGGATTCGGCCTTGATGGGTCTGCCCTTGGCGAAGACCAAGCGCAGAAGCACGGCCGCGGACGTCCCTGTGAGCGTGTCCCTGGACCCCGGGCTCTCGATGACCACTTCCCCCAAGGCAGAGACCAGCGGCTTGCCCTGTGTACCTCCTGCCCCCATGACATCACGATAACGCCGGAGGGCAAGTCAGCTGAGTTTCCACCCAAATTGCTTGCGCGGGGGCTCGGTTGGCATTCAGCGAAGGGGTGGAGGACGGCCTCAGCGCCCGTCTCCAGTCTGGACGACACGGGGTGAGAAACCCCGTCGGCGGTCCGGATCGCCGCCTCGTCGCATCCCTCACCGGAGGTCCTGATGTCCCAGTCCCTGCTCGCCGCAATCCCCTGGCAGAACGCCGGTATCGCCACGGCCGTGGTACTGACGGTCAGCGTCCTGCTCAAGCTTGTCCTGCTCGAATGGTTCTCACGCAAGAAGCCCGCGGTCCGCCGCGACGTCCTCCTCTTCGCCCGGCTGCTCTTCGCCGGCCGGAGCGGCAGGTCCCGCGGCGGGGCCGGAGGAGGGGCCGGAGGGGGTGACGGGGGAACGGAAGCGCAGAGCACCGAACCCGGCGGCCCCGAGGGCGCCTGAGACCCCGCGAGACCACTGGACGCATCGGGACCGGCCCGCGCACAGCGGGCCGGTCCCGGCCGTTTACGGGCACCCGGGGTCAGGCCCGCTTCGGGTGCTCCCCCCAGCTCCTGCACAGCGCCCAGATGACGAAGACGTCGATGGCGATGACGATGATCGCCCACACCGGGGTGTACGGCATCCACGCGAAGTTCACGATGATGTTGAACGCCGCCAGGGCGACACCGGCGACCCGGGCCCAGTCGGGGGCGTTCTGGAGCAGGGCGGTGCCGACCACGACGACCAGCACGCCGAGCACGAGGTGGATCCAGCCCCACGCCGTCAGGTTGAACTTGAAGACGTAGTCGCCGAGCCGCACCCAGATGTCGTCCTTGGCGATGGCCGAGATGCCCTCGAGGATCATCACGACACCGGAGACGATGAGCAGGACCCCGGCGAAGGTGGTGCCGCCCGTCGCCAACCCCGAGTGCGGACGCTCGGCGACCGGCTGTGTCTGCTGGCTCATGAGATGGCTCCCGTCCCTTGCCGCCCGGGCTCACTGCCCGGACACTCCACACGGTCCGCCCGGCCGGTGGGTACGGCCATCCGCGCTCCGCCGTCCGGGTGACCCGCGGGCGGCAAACCCCGGCAGGCGAGATCATCGGTGCATGGCAACCACACTCCACCTCGCGCAGCAGCCCGAGGCCGACGCCCTGCTCTCCCGCAGTCCGCTGGCGGCCCTGGTCGGCATGCTGCTCGACCAGCAGATCCCCATGGAATGGGCCTTCTCCGGCCCCTGGACCATCGCGCAGCGCATGGGCCGCGACGACCTCGACGCCGGCGAGATCGCGGCCTACGACCCCGAGGCCTTCTCCGAACTGCTCGCGCAGAAGCCCGCCGTCCACCGCTACCCGGGGTCGATGGCCAAGCGGGTCCAGCAGCTGTGCCAGTACCTCGTGGAGCACTACGGCGGTGACGCGGAAGGGGTCTGGCGCGATGTCACCGACGGCCGCGCGCTGCTGGCCAGGCTCAACGAGCTCCCCGGCTTCGGGAGGCAGAAGGCGCAGATCTTCCTGGCGCTGCTGGGCAAGCAGCTCGGCGTGACGCCCGAGGGGTGGCGCGAGGCGGCGGGCGCCTATGGGGAGCGGGGCTCGCACCGGTCGGCCGCCGACATCACCGGCCCCGAGTCGCTGGACAAGGTGCGCGCCTTCAAGCAGGAGCAGAAGCGGGCCGCCAAGGAGGCGAAGACCGCGAAGGAGTCCTGACCCTAGCGACGGCGGCGCTTGGACGTACCGAAGAGGGACCGGGTGATCTCGCGCCCGATCTGGGTGCCGATGGAGCGGGCCAGCGACTGGAAGACCCCGCTGCCCATCACCTGCTCCACCACTCCCGTCTCCTCCTGCGGGCGCTCCCGGCGTCCGCAGCCGCCAGGGCCCGCCGCGGACCGCCCCACCAGCCGCTCGTACGCCGACTCCCGGTCCACCGCCTGCGCGTAGCGCCCGTAGAGCGGCGAATTCCCGACCGCCGCGTCCATCGCCGCCGGGTCGGCGGGACCCATCAGCGACCGCGGCGCCCGCAGCCGCACCGCGGCGACCGGGGTGGGGGAGCCGTCCTCGTCGAGGACGGTGACCACGGCCTCGCCGGTGCCGAGCCCGGTGAGCAGTTCCTCCAGGTCGTACGGCGAGGTGGGAAAGGTGCGCACCGTCGCCTTCAGCGCCTTGGCGTCCTCCGGGGTGAAGGCGCGCAGCGCGTGCTGCACCCGGTTGCCGAGCTGGCCGAGCACCTCGGAGGGCACGTCCTTCGGGGTCTGTGTCACGAAGAAGATACCGACGCCCTTGGAGCGGATCAGCCGCACGGTCTGCGTGATGGCCTCCAGGAAGGCCTTGCTCGCCCCGGTGAAGAGCAGGTGCGCCTCGTCGAAGAAGAAGACCAGCTTGGGCCGGTCCGGGTCGCCGACCTCCGGAAGATCCTCGAAGAGGTCGGCCAGCAGCCACATGAGGAAGGTGGAGAACAACTGCGGCCGGTCCCGCACGGCGGGCAGTTCCAGTACGGAGACGACGCCCCGCCCCTCGCCGTCCGTGCGCAGCAGCTCGGCGGTGTCGAACTCCGGCTCGCCGAAGAAGGCCCCCGCGCCCTGTGCCTCGAAGGTCGTCAGCGACCGCAGGATCACCCCGGCCGTCGCCGGCGATACCCCGCCGATCCCCTTCAGTTCCGGCTTGCCCTCGTCGGAGGTGAGGAAGGTGACCACGGCCCGCAGGTCCTTCAGGTCCAGCAGTTCCAGGCCCTTGGTGTCGGCGTAGTGGAAGATCAGGCCGAGCGACTGCTCCTGCGTGGTGTTGAGCCCCAGCACCTTGGACAGCAGCACCGGACCGAAGCTCGTCACCGTGGCCCGCAGCGGGATGCCCCGGCCGATGCCGCCGAGAGCGTAGAACTCGGCGGGGCAGCCGGCCGGGCGCCATTCCTGGCCCACCTCGGCGGCCCGCCGGGCGACGCGGTCGCCGGGCACGCCCGGGGCACAGATGCCGGAGACGTCGCCCTTGACGTCGGCCAGGAAGACCGGCACGCCGTGCGCGGAGAGCTGTTCCGCGACGAGTTGCAGCGTCTTGGTCTTGCCGGTGCCGGTGGCACCGGCGACGAGCCCGTGCCGGTTGAGCACCGCCAGCGGGACGCGGACGGGTGCCTCGGGCAGCGCGCGGTCCTCCCACAGCAGGGCGCCGAGTTCGAGGGCCGGTCCGGTGAAGGCGTACCCCTCGGCGATGGCCCGGGCGGCGCCGGACGGGCTCGGCGTGGTCATGGGCTGCTCCGCTGCTCCCGCTATCACAGTATTTGCCCACCATCGCACTCCTGCGCCGTTGCTGCGCCCGTACGCCCTTGCCCGGTAGGCTTTCCGTGTGATCTTCAAGCGCATCGGAAACGGGCGGCCGTACCCCGACCACGGCCGGAAAAGCACCCGTGAATGGGCGGACGTCGCCCCACGTCCGGTACGCCTCGACCAGTTGGTCACCACCAAGGGGCAACTCGACCTGGAGACCCTCCTCGCCGAGGACTCGACCTTCTACGGGGACCTGTTCGCGCACGTCGTGAAATGGCAGGGCGACCTCTACCTGGAGGACGGGCTCCACCGGGCCGTGCGCGCGGCGCTGCAGCAGCGCCAGGTGCTGCACGCCCGGGTGCTGGAGATGGACTGAGCCCCGGACCGCTTCACGGGCCCGCCTCCGCCAGGGGTCTCCTTCGCCCTTTCGGGTTCAAGTGCCCCCCGTTGGCCCCGATTGGTTGATCATTTAGTAGGCCCGGACGCCCAATCGCACTACGCTGCGCACATGAGCATGCTGACGCCCCCCGGCATGGGCGGGAAGTACCGGGTGACCGGGAACCAGTACCCGCGGATGCGCCGCCCCCGGAGCAGGGTGCGCATCGTGGCGGTCGTCGTGGCGGCCGTTGCCGTGGTCGGCGTGGCCGGCTGGGGCACGCTCCAACTGGTCGACGTCTTCGGCGGCAAGTCCACACCCGCGAAGAACACGGCCGCCAAGGCGGAGAACGCCGCCAAGGAGCGCACCTGCAAGGCCGCGGCCGCACCGGGCTCGGCCGGGGCGGCCCCGACCGCCTTCCCGGAGCCCGGGGAGCTCACGATCAACGTCTACAACGCCACCGCCAAGGGCGGCCTGGCCAAGGACACCGCGGACGAGTTCGCCGCACGCGGCTTCAAGGTGGGCACCTTCGGCAACGCCGACCCCGAGTACGACCGCAAGGTGAAGGTGGCCGCGCTGCTGATCGGGGGCCACGGCCCCAAGGCCGAAGCCGCGATGAAGCTGGTCAGCGCCCAGATCAAGGGCACGACCACGTTGAAGCCCGCGGCCGCCGGCTCCAAGCGCCCGACCGGCACGGTGGACGTCATGCTCGGCACGGGCTTCACCAAGCTCTCCGGCGACAAGGCCGTCGAGAAGGCCCTTGCCGCCCTGGCCCGCCCGAGCGCGGCGCCGAGCGCCGGCACCTGCTAGGCCACGTCCCACGACGGAACCGGCCGCCGGGGCGTCAGGCCCCGGCGGCCGGTTGCGTGCGTCGTGGGACGGCCGGCGTCAGCCGGCCGTGCCGTACAGGCGGTCGCCCGCGTCGCCCAGGCCGGGGACGATGTAGCCCTGCTCGTTGAGGCGGTCGTCGACCGCCGCGGTGACCACGGTGACCGGCTTGCCGGCCAGCGCGCGCTCCATCGCCTCGACACCCTCCGGGGAGGCCAGCAGCACCACGGCCGTCACGTCGTCGGCGCCCCGCTCGATCAGCAGGTCGATCGCGGCGATCAGCGTGCCTCCGGTGGCCAGCATCGGGTCGAGGACGTAAACCTGTCGCCCGGACAGGTCCTCCGGCATGCGGGTGGCGTAGGTCTTGGCCTCCAGGGTCTCCTCGTCGCGGATCATGCCGAGGAAGCCGACCTCCGCGGTCGGCAGGAGGCGCACCAGGCCCTCCAGCATCCCGAGGCCGGCCCGCAGGATCGGCACCACCAGCGGACGCGGGTGGGACAGGCGCACACCCGTGGTGTCCGCGACGGGGGTGCTGATGTCCACCTGCTCGGTCCGCACGTCACGGGTCGCCTCGTAGGCGAGCAGGGTGACCAGCTCGTCGGCCAGCCGACGGAAGGTCGGCGAGTCGGTGCGCTCGTCGCGCAGGGTGGTGAGTTTGTGCGCCACCAGGGGGTGGTCGACGACGTGGATCCGCATGTCCACGACTTTAACGTTCGGCTCGCGGCCCGGCCCGCCCGGTCCGTGCGGCCGGCCAGGCTTCGAACCACCCGGGAGGGGGAATGCGTGCACTTACTCCCGGACTGTCCCGGCCGGGCACGTGGATCTCTAGGGGTGGTGCCCCATGGCGGAGCGCGGCAGCGACGGCGCCGGCGCGGACGACACGGGCGACGCTGGTACGCAGCGGGAGCGCGACGCCGAACGCAGACGGCGCCGCGCCATGTTCCTGCGCGAGCTGAACGAGGCCAAGCAACTCCGTGACCGCGTCCAGCCACGCCGGGCGCGCGCGGCACGCGCGCGCCAGCAGATGCGGATGCGGACGTTCCGCTGGTAGTCCCCAGGTCGGCACAATGCCCCGCCTGGCGGGCGCCGAGGGGGTCCGCGCAGGCCGCCGCACGGAAAAAAGCCGGAAGGCCTCTCACGACGCAGCGCGGAAGACCCTTCGCAAAGCCGAGGTTTCTGCCACGATGCCGAGTGTGGGCGGGGACCTGCGCCAGATCATTCGGCTCCCGCCCGAAAGTCCGGACGGCCTGAGACCTGTGGGAGAGTCACGGTGTACTTCGCCGCACTGCTCGCGCGCACCGAGGACGGTTGGGAAGCGCGCGAGACCGATCTCGACGATGTGGAAACCCTTGGCGACCTGACCGACCTGGCCCGGGCGGCTTCAGCCGGGGAGGATACGGTCCTGGTCTTCATCGAACAGGAGGACGCCTGGTTCGGCGTCGTCCGTGTCGACGGTGAGGAGGACCCGCGGATCTACGTGTCCGACGCCGCCACCGCCGCGCGCAGCTCGTACGGGGAGATCCTGCTCACCGACGAACTGCTGGGCCGCGACCCCGAGGACCTGGACGAGATCGTCGACCTCGACGGCACCGAGGAAGGTGACGCCGACGACCTCGACGACGACGTGGTGCCCGGCCCGACGGAGGTGCACGTCCCCGTGGGACCGCTCGGGGACGCCGAGCTCCTCGCGGACTTCGGCATGAGCGCCAAGGAACTGCTGGCCCTCAGTGGCGACGGCGCGCTGACCGGGGAGGCGCTCGGCGAGATCGCCGACTCGCTGGGCTGCGCCGATGTGCTGGAGGCGGTCCGCTGACCGGTCCGGACCCACTGCGCGACCCCTGGGTCTCCCCGATGCGGCTCGCCCTCGAGGAGGCCCGCCTCGCCCCGCGCACCGGCGACGTGCCGGTGGGCGCGGTCGTACTGTCCCCGCAGGGCACGGTCATCGGCCGCGGCCGCAACGAACGCGAGGCGGTCGGCGACCCGACCGCCCACGCGGAGGTGATCGCCATCCGCGAGGCCGCGAAGGCGCTCGGGGAGTGGCGGCTGACCGGCTGCACGCTCGTGGTGACCCTGGAGCCCTGCACGATGTGCGCGGGGGCCGTCGTCGCCGCCCGCCTCGAACGCGTGGTCTACGGCGCGCTGGACGAGAAGGCCGGGGCGGCGGGCTCCCTGTGGGACCTCGTCCGCGACCGCCGGCTCAACCACCGCCCGGAAGTGATCCACGGCGTGCTCGCCGAGGAGTGCGGTGAGCTGCTCACCCACTTCTTCCGATCAAAGGATTTCGGAGCACACCCGGACGTCCGCTAAGCTCTCTCTCGGTAGCGTGTCCGAGCGGCCTAAGGAGCACGCCTCGAAAGCGTGTGAGGGGGCAACTCCTCCGTGGGTTCAAATCCCACCGCTACCGCTGCGAGTGACAAAGGTGAGGCGCCCGGTCCCTTCGGACCGGGCGCCTCGCCGTTTCCGGCCGTCCGGACCGCGCTGCGGCGGGTGTCACAGGGGGAGCGGGACGGGGCCGCGGATCACCCGCAAGGAGGCCTTCCGTCACCCGGTCTGATGGGGCCATCCGGTGGATACACTCCAGCCATGGCGCAGGCGAAGAAAATCACCATGTACGTCATCGTGGCTTTCGTGCTCTATACGATCGTGACGTCGCCGGCCCGCGCAGCCGATCTCGTGCAGATAGGCTTCCAGGGCATATCGGACGCCGCCAAGGGCGTCGGAGAGTTCATGACCGCGCTGGTCAACTGACCGCCGGGAGCCGGCGAGGAGCACAGCACCGTGATACGCCACCTGGTCCTTTTCAAGCTCAACGAGGGCGTGGAGCGCGACGACCCGCGGGTCGCGGCCGGCGTCGACGCCTTCGAGCGGCTCGGCGGGCAGATCCCCGAGCTGGCCTCCTGGGAACTGGGCTGGAACATCTCGGACCGTCCGATCGCGCACGACTTCGCGATCAACTCCTCGGTGGCGGACGCCGACGCGCTCAAGGCCTACCTGGAGCACCCGGCGCACCAGGCCGGGGTGGCACTGTGGCGCGAGTTCGCCACCTGGGTGGTCGCCGACTACGTGTTCGAGTGACGCCCCGCGGCGGCCCGTCGGGCCCCGCTCCTGACGCACAGCCCTCCGCCCGCCGGGCGGAGGGCTTTTTCTCTGAGGGCCGCGCCTCACTTGCACACAGTCCACATGAATTGTGATGCTATGACCGCTTTTGCCGGATGAGTGGACCGATGAGGAGTGGCATGTCCGTGTCGGCCCGACCCGCGTCACCATCGACCTCCGGAGACGGCGACGGGACCGGCACGACCACCGGCACGACCACCGGCGGGGGCACCCGCGGAAGCACCAACAGCAACGCGGTGGAGGCGCGGGCGCTGACGCAGGTGCTGTTCGACGAGCTGTCGGGGCTGGAACCGGGCACCCCGGAGCACTCCCGGGTCAGGGCCGCCCTCATCGAGGTGAACCTGCCGCTGGTGCGGTACGCGGCCGCACGCTTCCGCAGCCGCAACGAGCCCATGGAGGACGTCGTCCAGGTCGGCACGATCGGGCTGATCAACGCCATCGACCGCTTCGACCCGGAACGCGGGGTGCAGTTCCCGACCTTCGCGATGCCGACCGTCGTCGGCGAGATCAAACGTTACTTCAGGGACAACGTCCGCACCGTCCACGTCCCGCGCCGGCTGCACGAGCTGTGGGTCCAGGTCAGCGGCGCCATCGAGGACCTGACGGTGGCCCACGGGCGCACCCCCACCACCGCGGAGATCGCCGACCGGCTGAAGCTCTCCGAGGACGAGGTGCTGGCCTGCCTGGAGGCCGGGCGGGCGTACCACGCCACGTCCCTGGAGGCGGCCCAGGAGGGCGGCGACGGGGCGCCCGGGCTGCTGGACCGGCTCGGCTACGAGGACCCGGCCCTGACCGGCGTGGAGCACCGGGACCTGGTGCGGCACCTGCTGGTGCAGCTCCCCGAGCGGGAACGGCGGATCCTGCTGCTGCGCTACTTCGGCAATCTGACGCAATCGCAGATCAGTGCCGAACTCGGGGTTTCGCAGATGCACGTCTCCCGGCTGCTGTCCCGCAGCTTCGCCCGACTCCGATCCGCAAATCAGCTCGAATCGTAACCCTTGCGGACTACCCACCCCCTGCGGAATAAGTCGACATGGCGCTACAGCGCGTTGCCGACATGTGACATTCTGCGGGAACCGCGTTTGTCGCGGTCCGGCCTCCGGTATTCCAGTGGAGGAACGAACCGTCGCCCGCGACACCCGTCCGCGACCTCAAGGGGGTGGCATGTCCGTAGAAGTGGGCAGTCCGAAGGTGCTGAACACCGACGCGCCGCACGATGCTCCTGACGACAACGCCATCGACACCGCCGGCACCGCCGTCGCCGACATCAGCGCCGTCGACAGCACGATCGAGGCCATCGACACGAGCGTCGACACCCGCACGCTCTCCCGCTCGCTCTTCCTGCGGCTGGCCGAACTGCCGGACGACAGCCCCGAACGGGCGTACGTACGGGACACACTCATCGAGCTGAACCTGCCGCTCGTGCGCTACGCGGCGGCCCGGTTCCGCAGTCGCAACGAGCCGATGGAGGACATCGTCCAGGTCGGCACGATCGGGCTGATCAAGGCGATCGACCGCTTCGACTGCAACCGCGGCGTGGAGTTCCCCACCTTCGCGATGCCCACGATCGTGGGCGAGGTGAAGCGCTTCTTCCGCGACACCTCTTGGTCGGTGCGGGTGCCGCGCCGGCTGCAGGAGCTGCGGCTGGCGCTGACCAAGACCAGCGACGAGCTCGCCCAGCGGCTGGACCGATCGCCCACCGTCTGCGAACTCGCGGCAGCACTCGGCGTCTCCGAGGAGGACGTGGTCGACGGCCTGGCGGTCGGGAACGCGTACACCGCCAGCTCCCTGGACTCCCCGCCCCCGGAGGACGACGGCGGCGAGGGCTCGCTGGCCGACCGGCTGGGCTACGAGGACACCGCGCTGGAGGGCGTGGAGTACCGCGAGTCGCTCAAGCCGCTGCTCGCCCAGCTGCCCGCGCGGGAGCGGCGGATCATCATGCTCCGCTTCTTCGCCAACATGACGCAGTCGCAGATCGGCGAGGAGGTCGGCATCTCCCAGATGCACGTCTCCCGGCTGCTGACCCGGACCCTGGCGCAGCTGCGCGAGGGCCTGACCTCCGAGCATTAGGACGAGGTCCGGCAGACCGGAGAACCTGGCGATTCACTCCTGATGGTTCGTCAGTACACTGGCGGGATGGTGCACATACCACGGGGCCGCCGGGGCGCGCTGGCCGCTGCCTCGGCGGCCGTCGTCTGCCTGGGCGCCTTCGCCGCCCTCGGCCCGGACTGCGAGGGCAACGGCGCGGGCTACGTGGCCGTCGGCGCCCCGGGCACCGCGGGCGGCCTCGCGGTGAACGCCCCGCCCTCAGGCAAGGGGATCCTCGTGCCGCTGGACGGCCGTACGGCCTCCCCCTCCGGCCGCGGCCGGACGGCGCCGGGGGCACCGGCCGGCATCGGCGGCGCGGGCTCCTCGCCCCCGGCGGACGCTCCGGAGGGGCCCGGCGCCACGAGCGCCCCGCCGCGGCAGGACGCCACCCCGCCACCCACGACGGCCTCCGGCGGCCCCACCGGACGACCGGACCCGAGCGGTTCGGCGTCCCCCTCGTCCTCGTCCTCGTCCTCCCCCTCCGCGCCCGCGCCCGCGCCCGGCGCACCGGCGCACCTGGTGGTGAGCGCGGTCGAGCGCGCGGCGGCCAACGACCGCTGGTGCGAGAAGGTCACCGTCACCCTCGGCAACACCGGGGACCGCACCGCGACGACCGGCACCCTCACCTTCGGCACGCACGTCATCGGCCCGCTGGGCGTCGACTGGGCCACGGTGCAAAGCACCCGCGCCGCGCCGGTGCCCGTCCCCGGCGGCGGCGGCGCGAAAGGGACCTGGGAGGTGTGCGTCGAGGCGTGGCGGGTGCCGCCGGGCATGCACGTCGAGACCCGGGACGTCACCGTCGCGGACTCCTGAACATCGCGCGCCCCCGCCTCCTGGGGAGGGCGTGGTGAAGCGCTCAGCCGGCCAGGCAGGAGCGGATCCGGCCGGGGGTCGCGGTGTCGCCGAGGAACCCGATGTGCGTCCGTGCACGCCACCAGGCGGTTGTTCGCGCCGCTCAGCGGGGTGCTGGTGTACGGGATGACGAGCCCGTCGCAGGGCGAGTACCAGGTCGCGTGGGCCGTGCGCTCCGGCGTCTCGTAACCGCTGCTGATGGTGCGGACGAAGGCCGAGCCCGGGAGCATCTCGACGCAGGAGGCGTGGATCACGCAGGCTGCGGCATCGGTGGTGCCGTGGTTCGCGCCCGCGACCGCCGCCCGGCTGCGGAACGCCGTGGCGGTGTTCCGGCAGTTCGACGCCCGCCCCTGGGCCGACCGGGCCGCGGCCGAACCGCGCGCCGCCGGGGGCCGGGTGAGCCCGGTGGACCGGGACCCCGGGCCGCCGGGAGCCGACGGCTCAGCGGACGAGGATCTCCGAGCTGGTGGCGCGGGGCGCCACCAACCGCGAGATCGCCGATCTGCTGCCGCTCAGCACGCGCACGGTCGAGGACCACCTGCGGAACGTCTTCAGCCGGCTCGGGGTGCGCTCGCGCGTCGAGCCGGCGTCACTGTTCCGCTGAGCGGGGGCGAGGCGGGGCCGCCGGGCGCGGGCGCACGACGACCGCCGGACGGCCGGCGACCGCCGGCGTCCGGTGTCGGTGGACGTGGTGGGGTAGCGCGCCCGTCAGGCGACCGCGAACCAGACCACGGCGGCGATCACGACGACGGCCGCGATGACGCCGGCGATCAGCCCGGTCTTGCTGCCGCCCGCGGCCTGTACCTGGGCGGGCTCCTCGTCGACGAAGGCGCGGAACATCTGGGTGCTGCCGGCCGGGTCGTAGTTGTTGTCAGGGGTAGTCATGGGGCAGGACCCTAGCGAAGTCAGGTCGCGGAGGTCACCCCCGGCCCGTCGTTGGGAGGGGGAACCCCCGGGGAATACCGTCCGTGCCCACCGCGTCCAAGACGACATGGCACTCATCGGCAACTCTGATCTCGACGTCTTCCCCCTCTGTCTCGGCGGCAACGTCTTCGGCTGGACCTCGGACGAGGCGACCTCCTTCGAGGTGCTGGACGCCTACACGGACGCGGGCGGCAACTTCGTCGACACCGCGGACGTGTACTCCGCGTGGGTCCCGGGCCACACCGGAGGGGAGTCCGAGACCGTGATCGGATCCTGGCTCGCCAAGCGCGGCCGCCGCGACGACGTGTTCGTCGCGACGAAGGCCGGCTCCCACCCCGACTTCAAGGGCCTGAAGGCCGCGACCGTCAAGGCCGCGGCGGAGGAGTCGCTGCGCCGGCTGGGCACCGACCGGATCGACCTCTTCTACACGCACTTCGACGACCCCGGGACCCCGGTCGAGGAGATCGTCGGCGCCCTGGACGCACTGGTCCGCGAGGGCAAGGTCCGCCACGTCGCGGCCTCCAACATCAGCCCCGAGCGGCTGACGGCCTCGCTGGAGTTCGCCGAGCGCGAGGGCCTGACGAAGTACGTGGCGCTTCAGCAGCACTACAACCTGGTGGAGCGCGAGCAGTACGAGGGCGCGCTGCGCGAGGCCGTCGAGGCGCACGGCCTCGCCTCGGTGCCGTACTTCGGTCTGGCGCGGGGCTTCCTGACCGGCAAGTACCGCCCCGGCGTCACGGTGGACAGCCCCCGGGCGGAAGGCGCGGGCGCCTACCTGCGGTCCGAGCGCGGGCCGCGGGTGCTGGCCGTGCTGGACGAGGTCGCGGCGGCGCACGGCGCTGCGCCGGCGAGTGTCGCGCTGGCCTGGCTGCGGTCCCGGCCGACCGTCGTGGCGCCGATCGCCAGCGCCCGTACGCCCGGGCAGTTGAGCGCTCTGCTGGCCTCGGTGAGCCTGGAGCTGACCGCCGCGGAGCTGGAGCGGCTCACGGAGGCATCTGCCTGACCTGCGGCTTCATACGACGACCCGCCTCTTGACCGAAGGCGGGTCGCTCCTTTTGGAGGTTTTTACCCGAAAGAATTTGCCTGCAGCAACCAAACTTCCTAAGGTTGCTTGAGGCAACCAACAAGAGTCGGGAAGCGAGGCGCCATGGCGACGCAGGAGCATTTCGCGGAGCTCGCGAGCCAGCTGCGCGCGATCCCGGTGGTCGCCCGCGAACTCAGCCGGGCCTGCCCACCGCATTGCCCGCCGGCATCGCTGGGCGTGCTCTCGGTGATCAGCCGCCACGGCGAGATGCGGATGAGCCGGCTGGCCGAGCTGCTGGAGGTCGACATGTCCGTCACCAGCAGACACGTGGCCCACCTCGCCGAGCGCGGCTGGATCGACCGGCTGCCCGATCCCCACGACAAGCGGTCACGGTTGCTGCGCCTGACCCCCGGCGGCGCGGACATGCTGCGCGCCGCCCAGGACAGGGTCGCCGAGGCGCTGGCCCACCACCTGAGGGACTGGCCGGACGAGGACGTCACCGAGTTCTCCCGGCTGCTGGACCGGCTGCGCAGTGACTTCGCCGCCGACTGCCGCCCCCGTACGCATTCCACGACGTGAAGAGGACGACGATGGCAACAACCGCACCACCGACCGGTGTGCGGGGGACCGATGCCCACGCAGGACACGCGGCCCCCATGTCGCACCGGCAGATCATGGAGGCCCTCACCGGGCTGATCCTCGGCTTGTTCGTGGCGATCCTGTCGTCCACGATCGTCTCCAACGCCCTGCCGAAGATCATCTCCGATCTGCACGGCGGGCAGAGCGCCTACACCTGGGTCGTCACCGCCGCCCTGCTCTCCACCACCGCCACCACCCCGTTGTGGGGCAAGCTCTCCGACCTGTTCAGCAAGAAGCTGCTGGTCCAGCTCGCGCTGGTGATCTACGTGCTGGGCTCGCTGGTCGCGGGCCTGTCGCAGAACGCGGGCATGCTCATCGCCTGCCGTGTCGTCCAGGGCATCGGCGCCGGCGGTCTGACCGCGCTGACCCAGGTCATCATGGCCGCGATGATCTCCCCGCGGGAGCGCGGCCGGTACAGCGGTTACCTCGGCGCGGCCTTCGCCCTCGGCACCGTCGGCGGCCCCCTGCTCGGCGGCGTCATCGTCGACACCGACTGGCTCGGCTGGCGCTGGTGCTTCTACGTCGGCGTGCCCTTCGCGATCATCGCGCTGATCGTGCTGCAGAAGACCCTGCACCTGCCGGTCGTGAGGCGCCGGGTCAAGGTCGACTGGGCCGGCGCCTTCTTCGTCACCGCCGCCGTCAGCCTGCTGCTGGTCTGGGTCACCTTCGCGGGCGACAAGTACGACTGGATCTCCTGGCAGACCTACACCATGGTCGCGGGCGCGGTGCTGCTGGCCCTGGTCTTCGTCCTGGTCGAGTCCCGCGCGAGCGAGCCGATCATGCCGCTGCGGCTGTTCCGCAACAAGACCATCAGCCTGACCTCCGTCGCCTCGATGTTCGTCGGCACCGGCATGTTCGGCAGCACGGTCTTCCTCAGCCAGTACTTCCAGCTGGCCCGCGGCGAGTCGCCGACGATGTCCGGCGTCATGACCATCCCGCTGATCGCCGGCCTGTTCCTCTCCTCCACCGTCTCCGGCCTGATCATCACCCGCACCGGCCGCTGGAAGGCGTTCCTGGTCTCCGGCGGCGTGCTGCTCACCGGCGGCCTCGCCCTGCTGGGCTCGATGCGGTCCGGCACCACGTACTGGCACCTGGCGCTCTTCATGGCGCTGCTGGGCCTCGGCGTCGGCATGATGCTGCAGAACCTGGTCCTGGCCGTACAGAACCAGGTGGGCGCCGCCGACCTCGGTGCCGCCAGTTCCGTCGTGACCTTCTTCCGCACCCTCGGTGGCGCGATCGGCGTGTCCGCCCTGGGCGCGGTGCTCGGCAACCGGGTGACGCACTACGTCAAGGACGGCCTGGCCGCCCTGGGCGCGAAGTCCACCGGCGAGTCCGACGGCGCCATCCCGGACCTGGCCACACTGCCCGCGCCGGTCCGCCACGTCGTGGAGAGCGCGTACGGCCACGGCGCAGGCGACGTCTTCCTGGTCGCGGCCCCGGTGGCGTTCCTCGCGCTGCTGCTGGTGCTCTTCATCAAGGAAGTTCCGCTGAAGACCACCAGCGGACTGCAGCAGGCGGCAGGCGTCCCCGGCCACGCCGAGCAGACCCCGGTCATACCCGCCCAGGCCTCCCCGGCCGAGACCGTCGCCGAGGTGGCCGGCGTGGCCGCGCCGGTCACGCCCCTGGAAGCCGAGGGCACCGCGATCCACGGCCAGGTGCGCAACTCCGACGCCACGGGCGTCGAGCGGGCCACGATCACCCTGATCTCGCTCACCGGGCGGCAACTCGGCCGCGCCGCCACCCGCGCGGACGGCCGCTACGAGCTGACCGCCCCCGGCGCCGGCTCGTACGTGCTCATCGCGGCCGCCGACGGCCACCAGCCGCAGGCCTCGACCGTGGTGGTCGGCGAGGAGCCCGTCCCCTACGACGTGGTCCTGGCCGGCACCAGCGGACTCACCGGCACGGTGGTCGCCGAGGCGACCGGCATACCCGTCGCGGGCGCGATGGTCGTGGTGACCGACGTCCGCGGCGAGGTCCTGGCCTGCGGCGGCACCGGCGAGGACGGCGCCTTCGGCTTCGAGGACCTGCCCTCCGGCGACTTCACCCTGGCCGTCAACGCCACCGGCTACCGGCCGGCCGCACTGCAGGTCGAGGTCGCGGGCAACGGCCCCACCCACATCGAGGTCCCGCTCCGCGCCGGAGCCCGCCTGCACGGCACCGTGCTCGGCGGCACCGGGCGCACGCCGCTCCCGGAGGCCCGCGTCACGCTGATCGACGCGGCCGGCAACGTGGTGGCGACCGCCACCACCGGCACCGACGGGGCGTACGCCTTCGGCGACCTGGACGCCGGCGAGTACTCGCTGGTCGCCAGCGGCTTCCCGCCGGTGGCCACCCAGGTCACCGTCGGCGACGGCGCCGCGGCCGGCCACCAGGACGGTTTCGACGTCGAGCTCAACCACCCCGAGGGGTGAACCATCGGCCGGTCCGTGCGCCGCGGAGACGCACGGGCCGGTGGACGGGGGAAATCGGGTCCGGTCCGGACGGCCGGGCAGGGGACGGCCGTGGCCGTCCGGACCGGACCCGGCCGGCGGAACGCACCGAAGGCGAGCGAGGTACATGAACACGACGGCAGGAGCCGGGCTGCGCGGGCGGATCCGGACGAAGGACGGTTGGGCGGTGTCCCACGCCGTGGTGACCGTCACCGACATGACCGGGCGGCAGATCGCGCGGGAGACCGCGGACGCCGAGGGCGCCGTGCGCACCGCGGCGCTGGCCCCAGGGGCGTACACCGTGATCGTGACCGCCGTGGGCTACCGCCCGGCCGCCGCGACGGCGCTGGTGACCGCCTCCGGCTCGGCGGACCTGGGGACCCTGCTGCTGGCCCGCGCGGGCGGCCTCGAACTGCCGCCGCCCGGGCCGTGGACGATCGACCCGGCGCACTCCGAGGTCGGCGCGGTCGCCCAGCACCTGGGCCTGTCCAGCGTGCACGGCCGCTTCAAGACCTTCGCCGGCCGGATCGACGTCGCCGAGCAGCCGCTCGCGTCGTCCGTCGAGGCCGTGATCGACGCCGCGTCGATCGACACGGGCAACGGCACCCGCGACGAGCACCTGCGCTCCGCCGACTTCCTCGACGCCGGGGAGCACCCGGCCGTCACCTACCGCAGTACCTCGATGGAGCCGGCCGCCGGCGACCGGTGGACCGTGCACGGAGAGCTGACGATGCACGGGGTCACCCGTCCCGCCAGCCTGGACCTGGCCTACCTGGGCACCGGGCCGGACCCCTGGGGCGGCGTGCGCGCCGCCTTCCGCGCGACGGCCGAACTGCGCCGTGAGGACTTCGCGATGAACTGGAACCAGGTCGTCCGGGCCGGCATCGCCACCATGGGCACGACGCTCAGGGTCACCCTCGACATCCAGGCGGTCCAGGGCACGGCCCTCCCCGCCGCATAGCCGCGGGCCGCATAGGCTGCCGTCCATGGCTGCCAACATCGCGACCAACACCGACGTGCAACTCGACCAGTTGCTGGAATTCGTACGACCGCGCCACCGCGCCCTGCTGCTGACCACCCGCGCCGACGGCCGCCCCCAGGGCTCCCCCGTCACCTGCGGAGTGGACGACGCGGGGCGCCTGGTCGTCTCGACCTACCCCGAGCGGGCCAAGGCCCGCAACGCCCGCCGTGACGCGCGGGTCTCGGTGATCGTCCTGTCGGACGATTGGGACGGCCCCTGGGTCCAGGTCGACGGCAGCGCCGAGGTCATCGACTCCCCCGACTCGGTCGAGCCGCTGGTCGAGTACTACCGCAACATCGCGGGCGAGCACCCTGACTGGGACGAGTACCGCGCCGCCATGGTCAGGCAGGGCAAGTCCCTGGTGCGCGTGACCCCCGAGCGCTGGGGCCCGATCGCCACGGGCGGTTTCCCTGCGCGCCTGGCCCCGAAGGACTAGCCTTCCTCCGGCGCCCCCGGCGCGTTCCGTACGAGAAGGACCCGGAAAGGGGCGGCGGCCCGGTGGCCGCCGCCCCTCCGCCTCCTACGACCCGGGATCAGCCCAGGTCGGTCAGCTCGCACGACAGCCGTCCAGGCGACGGCCGCGAACCCCTCGCGCTGCCGGGCTGTGCGCTGAGCCTGCGGCGGTCACCGCGCCGTTCGCGTCACGCCGGGCCCGGCGTGATTTCTCTGAGAATCGCCTGTCGCGAGGGGCGCGGGGCCAGTCGGTTGTTCCGGCGCGCACCCTGACGCGCCACCGGGTGGGGAATGCACGGGCCGCGGGACCGCATTTTGGTACGAAGGACGTCGGACTTCAAACGGACTTCACGGCGGGAGAAGACCCATGAGCGACAGCCGCACGCCGGCGATCGGACGCTACGGCCTGTGGAGCGCCGCGCTGCGCGACCCCGACCCGGCCCGCGCGGGCGAACTCGCCGAGACCGCGGCCGAGCTGGAGGAACTGGGGTACGGGGCGCTGTGGCTCGGCGGCAGCAGCGGCGTGGAGCACGCGGCACCCCTGATCGCGGCCACGTCCTCCATCACCGTCGCGACCGGCATTCTCAGCATCTGGCAGTACGAGGCCGAGGACACCGCCGCCCGCCAGGCCTCGCTCGAGGCCGCCCATCCGGGGCGTTTCCTGCTGGGGCTGGGCGTCAGCCACGCCCGCCTCGCCGAGCAGTACAAGCGCCCGTACGCGGCGATGACCCGCTACCTGGACGCGCTGGACACCTCCGGGGTCCCCGCCGGACGCAGGGTGCTGGCCGCGCTCGGCCCGAGGATGCTGGAGCTCGCGCGCGACCGCTCGGCGGGCGCGCACCCGTATCTGGTCACCGTCGAGCACACCGCGCAGGCGCGCGCCATGCTGGGCGAAGGGCCCCTGCTGGCACCGGAGTTCACGGTCGTCCTGGAGACGGACCCGAAGCGGGCCCGCGAGACCGCGCGGGAGATGCTGGCCTTCTACCTGACACTCCCCAACTACACCGACAACTGGCTGCGGCTTGGCTTCACCGAGGACGACCTCGCCGACGGGGGCAGCGACCGCCTGGTCGACGCGCTCTTCGGCTGGGGCGACGTGGAGCGGGTCCGGCAGCGGATCGACGCCTTCCTCGACGCGGGCGCCGACCACGTCGCCGTCCAGGTGCTGGCCACGGGTGAGGACCGGTCCGGGCTGCCGCGCGAGCAGTGGCGCCGGCTGGCCGCAGCACTCAAGCCCGCCGGGCACTGAGGGTTCGGCGAAGGGGAGCGCAGACCACCCGCCGGAAGGGAACGCACGCCCCGCGCGAAGGCTTTCAGCGCCGGCCCCGCCACGGGCCGGGCGTGAGCGACGACTGCCGACCGGTCGCGGCCCCCACCGGCCCGCCACCCCGGGGCGACCCGCACCCGGCTGTGGCGCCCCTCGGCCCCGCCGGGCCGCGACACCATCGCTGCCCGCGAACGGCCGGGCGCGCCCCGCGGTCCCGCGGCGCAGCCGAGGCCGCTCGAACCCGGCGTCAGCCTTGCTGGGCCGCCCAGAACTCGTCCCACGAGATCTTGCCGTCGCCGTTGCCGTCGACGGCCCCGATGAGGCTCTGCGCCATGCTCGCGGTCACGTTGAAGTCCCCGAGCTGCGCCATCACGCTCGCGTACTCGCTCGCCGTGATGAGCCCGTCCCCGTCGACGTCGAATCGATTGAACGCCTTCTTGGCCGCCTCGATGTCCGCCATCGTGACCACCCCTCCTTGTTGTACCGGGTCCTGACTGCCCACACCCTAGCCGCCGCGACATCCCCGGCGGCGGCCGGGCGCGGGTGGACCGGAACGGATACCGGCCCGGCCGCGCCAAGCGGGCCGGGCACCCTCACCGACCGTCGTTGCCGTCAGGGTTGCCGCCGACGAGGTACCCGCACCCTTTGCGGCGTTGGGCTCCGACCTCAGCGGACGTCAGTCAGCCGGATGGTGGGTGCGCGAGCGGTCAGACCACCTCGACGGTCGCCGCCGGCCGGTGAGCCGCGGCCTTGGCGCTTGGGCTTGTCGGGCTTTGCCGTCACCGCTGAGCGCCGGCACCGCCTGAGCGTCCCGCCGAGGGGGCGGGCTGCTTCGGCCTACCGGCCTGGGCCTCGCGCGGGAGCGGTGGGCCCCACGGGTCCACTGGCTGCGCTGCACCCGGGATCAAAGCCGGGCCGTCACGCCTACTTCGGGCACGCATTCGCAGCCGTTGACGACGGACGCACCGGCAGAGGGGTCAAGGGGGTGCAGACCGGGGTGGCGGCGCCGATGAGTTCCACCAGACCCACGCCCCCGGTGGGCGGGATGACCTCGGACCAGTTGTTGGCAACCCATGCGTTGCCAGAGGAGTCGATCTGCACCGCGGTGAGATGCTGGATCGCCTTGTTCTGGAAACCCTGTGCGGGAGACAGGGCGGTGCCGGCGGAAGCGCCGGGCGGGCAAGCTGCGCTGTTGACCCCGCACAGGAGTGACACAGATGAGTCGCCGAAACCAGCGATCCATACGCGGTCCTGACCATCGATGGCGACCGACCAGGGGAGCACCTTCTTCGGCAATTGGTGCACGCCCGCGACCGTTCCATTTGGCTGGATCTCAGTGACCGCGCTGCTGAAGAAGTTGGCTACCCAGGCGTTGCCCTTGGAATCGAGAGCGAGCCCGACGGGGGCCTGGAGTGATTTGTCGGTGATGGAGGAGATCGGCTTGAAGTCGGGACCGATGACAGTGACGCTTCCACCAACGTTGCTGGGCCGCCTCGATTGCCTGATCTCCTCGAAGGAAAGATGGCTGTTGGTGACCCAGGCCCGGCCCTGGCCGTCGATCTGGACGGCGAAGGGGTGGTTGAGGTGCTTGTCGGTGATGGTGATGGCCTTACTCGGGTCACCGTGGGGGTACACCACGACACTGCCTGTACCGGGCTTGCCCCTCAGGCCTTGGGAGTTGGCGATCCATATGTTGCCGCGCTGGTCGACAGCAACGCCCTGCGGTTTGACGAAATCGCCATTTTTCCACCCGCCGGAGGGGGACACCGGTTTACCGGAGGCCGAGTACTTCGACATCGCGTTGCCGCCGTAGCTGGGCGCCCACACGGATCCGTCGTGATCAATCGCGAGGCCCCAGGCGCCCGCCTTCATGCCACCGCCGCTGATGGGACTGCCCAAGGTCGGTCGACCGGTCGGATCCAGCACGGTGACGTAGGGGTTGGGATCGCGGGTTCCGGGCTTCCAGTTGTTGGTCGCCCATACGTTGCCCCTGGCGTCGAATGCGATGCGGCCCGCCGCGTAGAGCTGGGAAGCGGTGTAGCGAACCGCCAGTATCCAGGACTGGGGTGCTGCGCTGAGCGCCGGCGTGAAGACTTTCGCGGCACGCGCCAAAGCCTCCAGACCCCCCGGTGACTGCGTCGGGTTGCGGACCAGACTGAGGATTGCCTGCACTGTGTCGGCCGGTCTGGTTCCGCCGGGCGGTGTCGCCAGTTGGATCAACTTGTCGCATCGTGCGTTGTCCGTGACGCAGAGGGAGATGAGGTTGGCCAGCGTGTTCTGCGTGGCCAGCGTTTGGCTGTTGGCTTTGTCGCCGGTGAGGGGCCCTCCGGCGCTTCCGGTCGTCGGATCGGCGAGGTTGAAGGAGGTCGCGGCGGCGTTCTGCAGCCCCGGACCGGGACCTGAGATGCCGCGTTGGCCACTGAACTGGGCGAGAGCGTACGTCGAGGCGACCGTGGTCAGTTCGTTGACGGTCACCTTGCTCACGGTCCGCTCGGACACACCGCCACCCGCGCCGAACCCGACAACCGAGCGCAGCCGAAGCCGGTGCGCTCGCCCGGACGCTGCCTCGACGTACACCACACCGTCGGAAGGCTTGGTGTAGGTGATCCGGAAGGAACCGTGCGCGTCGGTCGTGGTCTGGCCCAGCTTCTTGACTCCGGACCCGGACCCGGCCATGAGCACGACCTGAGAACGCTGGAGCGGCTTCCCCGCTCCGGTGACGGTCCCCTCCAATGAGGTCGACGCGGCACCGAACGCTGATGTCGGCAGGGCGAAGGCGGCGCATGCCGCAGCGACGATCGCCGATGTCAATCGCACAGACCCGGTCCACTTTCGAGCGCGTCGGCGTCCCTTATAGGCGGGCAATCCACCAGCGCGCATGCCGGAGATGCTCACAACCGCCCCTTTGCTCTGTATTTTCGAACAGGAGGGGAAGAGAGATGGAGGAATTGATCTGGCCGCGACAGGGGGTGCGCGGTGATCCGGCTGGTCCACACTTATGTGGGCGGGTAAATATTCGGGCGCTCCGGAATGAGCACGCTCAGCCGATCAACCGGTTTGCCCGGCGGCGAACTCTTCCGCCTCGGTCGTTCCAGTGTCACCTTCCGGCACCCTCAGTGCGAACCAGCCGACCCGGGCCCCCAGAAGCCATACCACTCCCAGGAACAACCCCGGTTCGACTTCGCGTATCTCGTCGCGAACGCCACGAGCGACCAGTGAGATCTTGGAGTAGTCGATGACGATGCAGTCCTGCTGATCCATCAGGCTCGGCCCGACATAGACCTGAGCGACGATGGCGAGCACATCGAATGCAGTCATCCGATTGCTCAGGTAGCCTTCGGGGTCGAAAACCTTTCCTCGCCACAGGGTCATGCGTACCAGCCAGGCGAGCGGCTGAGCCACCCAGCTGCCTCCCCACCGGACGATGCCCGTTCCCTCCGTCGGGCCTTTCGGAATTTCACCGGGCGGACTGGCACGGAATATTTCCATCAAGCCTGCATCACCGATCTTGAGCAGATCCGTCTCGGTGATTGCCACGATTCATCCTCCCGACATGCGGTACTAAGGACCACTCGCACCTGGGGCATGATCCGGAATCCGGCGTCCCTCCTCTTGTCTGAGGTTGACGCTGTCGAACCGCCTAGACCTGCGGAATGCTGTCGGAGGCGAGGAACAGCCCAGGTACAGCCGGCGCTCCCCTGCGCCCGATTTCACCGCCTACGCCGATCTCGATCACGAACATCAGAGTCCGGTCAGGCATCGGGCCACAACTCCGATTATCGGCGCTCCCGAGGAGAACCGCCACCGCTACCGGGGGGAACGGAGCCGCCCGCGAATCCATCAATACCCCTTGACCTCGGAATCCGGGCCAAAGGGTCGTTGCCACATGCGCACCAGACGTACTCATCGATCACATGCCCGCCGCCCACTGGTGTAAGTGATCAAGCCACCCGCGTCCCTATATCGTTCCCAGCGCGGGGACGAGGTCCACGGCAAGTGGATCAACCTGCACACCGAGGCGAAGCGGGGTCCGGTGGCCACCCGGCATCGCACTGCGGCCACCTTCCTCTCTTACTGGCTTGAGTCGATCGTGCGGCCCCACCTCGCCCCGCTGTCGTACGTCTCGTACGAGGGCGCGGTCCGGCTGTACATCGCTCCCCACCTCGGGTCGAAACGGCTCGACAAGCTGACCGTGCGGGACGTCCGGGAGTGGCTGACCAAGCTGTCGACCGTCTGCCAGTGCTGCGCACAGGGCAAGGACGCCAAGCGGGAGTCGAGCCAGCGCCGCTGCTGCGCGGTTGGGGACTGCTGCGGGGTCTACCCGTCCCGCAGGGTGATCCAGGCCGCTCGTGACGCTCTCCGGCCGCTCTGACGCATGCCGTGACAGAGGAGGAGATCGGCAGGAACGTGGCTCCCTTGGTGAAGGTAACCAAGCCTCGACGCCAGAAGATCAAACCGTGGTCCGACTCCGAGGCGAGCCGGTTCCTCACCGACGCCGCGGCTCGCGATGACCACCTCTTCGCGGCCTGGGTGCTCGTCCTGTCCCTCGGGCTGCGCCGTGGCGAGGTCCTGGGGCTGACGTGGTCGTCTGTGGACTTCGAGGCGGGTGAGCTGTACGTGGATCACCAGCTCCAGCGGGCCGGCCGCCAGATCCTGAACCAGGAGACCAAGACCGAGGACTCCGACGACTTCCTCCCTCTGCCCGAACTCTGCCGTAACGCGCTTCGCGTGCGCCGCGCGCAGCAGCTCGGCGACCGGAAGGCTGCCGGGGAACTCTGGCAGGACGATCGTGGGCTGATCTTCACCACAAAGCACGGGCCCCGATCGAGCCGGGCAACCTGACCCGGATGTCGGCCCTGCGCGTCCGCCGCGCCGGCCTCCGGGCGATCCGGCTGCGGAACACCCGGCACGTGCAGCTCGCTCCTGGTCGCTCTCGGGGTCCATCCCAAGGTGGCTCAGCGCATCCTGAGGCACTCACAGATCGCGATGACGTTGGAGGTCTACGCCGCGGCAAGCGACGAAGAGGTGCGGGCGGCTCTCGGCAAGCTTTCCCACGCCATGGGCGGCGACTGACGCGGTTGCTGTACTTCGCTGCTGTACGCCCCAACGCCAGAGGCCCCCGGGTGATCCCGGGGGCCTCTGGTCTGTTGTGCACTCGGCAGGATTCGAACCTGCAACCTTCTGATCCGTAGTCAGATGCTCTATCCGTTGAGCTACGAGTGCTTGTGCTTCCCGGCGTTTTCTTGCCGGTCGGCGTTGCGGGAACAACATTACATGACCCGCGCCGTGAGGTGAAATCCATTAGCCGCACCCGGGCTGACCTGCGGATACGCCAAGGCGACGGTCCAGCAGGGCTGCCGGGAACGGCAGAAGCCCCGGCCGGGTGGCCGGGGCTTCTGAAGGGCGGAGGCGGAGGGATTTGAACCCTCGATCAGGAATAACCCCGAAACCGCATTAGCAGTGCGGCGCCATAGACCGGACTAGGCGACGCCTCCTGATGTGCCCGCGCGAGCGGGTGTGTGCAGATGATGGCACAGCCCACCGGGCTGGGACCAATCGCTGACCAGATTACTAGGCCGTGAGCGGCCAGGGCAAAGGCGTTGCGGCGGGCACTTCGGCGACGCGCCCACGATCGGGTGGATTGGGAGGCGCGGGCCGGGGCGGGGAGGTAGGGACGGAGCATGCGATTGGCTCGTGTGCCCATGACCGCCGCGCTCGTGCTCGGCCTGCCGCTGACGGTGGCCGCGCCGGCCCTGGCCTGCCCTCCGGGGCCGGTGGAGCCCCCCGACGTGCTGCGGGTGACCGTGGACGACGGGGGCGGCCACCTGTCCGAGTACGACCTGCACTGCGACCCCGTCGGCGGGACCCATCCCGAGGCAACACAGGCGTGCGCCCGTCTGGAGCGGCTGGGCGGCCCGGTGGGGCCGGAGCCCGCGGGGACGATGTGCACGATGATCTACAGCGGCCCGCAGCGGGCGACGGTGCGGGGCATCTGGCGCGGCCGGCCCGTGGACGCCCGCTACGACCGCAGCAACGGCTGCGAGACAGCCCGCTGGCGGCGGATGGCCCCGGTGCTGCCCGCACCCGCGCTCCCCGACGGATCCGGTGGCCGGGGTGTGTGACCTGCGGGGTGACCGACACCACATCCGCACGACTCGACCACGAACACTACTCACGCGTACGGGACATGGGCATCCGGAGCCTCGCCGCCAACCGCTGCCCGTACACTCGCTCTAGTGACATGCCCCCCGGTCGGCGGCAAGATGGCCACCACCGGTGGAAGCCCCCTTCGCGGGTGGCGGCGCGGCAGCAAGTGCGGTTTTCAGGGAGGACGCGTCTCGTGAGCAGCAGGCCATCCCGAGGCGCTGCTCGCCTCGCGGCAATACTCGACGCTCTCCCCGACGCGCTGCTGCTGGTGAACGCCAACGGGACCGTCGTCAACGCCAATTCCATCGCCCTGGAGACCTTCGAGTCGCCGGGCACCGCCCTCGTGGGCCGCGGGCTGCTCGACCTCTTGCCGGCGTTCGACGCGCGTCGTATCCCCGGCTCGATGCGCCGTCCCGACGACGACGTGGGCCGCACCAAGCCGACCCGGATGGTCGCCCGGCGGACCGACGGCAGTGAAATTCCGGTGGAGGTCACGAGCGCGAACCTCGACGACGCCCGCACACCTTTCGCCGAGACCTACAGCTACACCGGCGACGAGCTGCTGATGCTGGTCGTCCGGGACCTGACCGGGACGCTGGACACCGAGGCCGAACTCGCCCGCCAGCAGCGCCAGACCGAGATGATCCTGCGCGCCGCCAGCGAGGGCGTGATCGGCGTCGACACCGACGGCAAGATCGTCCTGGTCAATCCCTCGGCCGCGCAGATCCTGGGCTTCCGGGCCACCGACCTCGGCGGGCAGGAGCTGCACCCGCTGGTGCACCACTCCCGTCCGGACGGCACCCCGCTGCCGGCCGAGGAGACGCCGCTCTCCGAGACACTGCGCTCCGGGCTGAAGCACCGGGTCCGCGGCCAGGTGCTGTGGCGCAAGGACGGGCGCTCGGTGCCGGTCGACCTGATCACGGCGCCGGTGCGGGAGGGCGACCAGCTCGTCGGCGCGGTGATGACCTTCACCGACCGCACGCGCTTCGACGCGCTCGCCGCGCGCAACGCGCACCTGCAGTCGCTGCTCGGCGACGCCCTGCGCGGGCCGCTGGACGAACTGCGGGCCGAACTCGCAGGGCTGGCCAACGACCCGGCCGGGCAGCTGTGGCCGGAGGCCAACCAGATCCTGCACCACCTCACCGCGGGCTACGCGCGGATCACCACGCTCATCGACAGCGTCCTGGCCTTCCAGCGGCTCGACCGCGGTGAGGAGAAGCTGCGGCGCGAGACGACCTCGATGGACAAGATCGTGGCCTCCGGTGTCGAGGCGGCGGTCGAGCTGATCGGTCCCGGCCGGGCCCAGTACGCGGTGCACGCGCCGCCGATCGAGGCGACCGTGGACGCCGAGCGGATGTCCCAGGCGCTGTCCCACCTGATCGCGGACGTGGCGGGTGTCGACGCGGCCGGCAACGTGCCGGTCGTGGTCGGCGGCGTCGACTCCACGATCGTGGTGGCCGCGGCGCAGCGCGGAGACTCCGTCCGCATCGAGGTGCGCGGCCCGCACGCGGGCGACAACCCGGTGCACGTGCCGATCGCGCGCGGCATCGTCGAGAAGCACGGCGGCGTGCTCCAGACGCACGAGGTGCCCGGGCAGGGCAGCGCGTACGTGATGGAGGTGCCGGTCGGCAAGGGCGGGGCGAAGACGGCGGTCAAGGAGCCCCGGCGGGAGTCGGAGACGACCGTCATGCCGGTGCCGGCCGAGCCGGTTCGCGGTACCGCCCCCGCCGCACTGCCGCAGGTGCCGTCCCCGGTGCCGGTGCCCGTCCCGGCCCCGCAGCCACCCCAGCCTGGCGTGCCGGTGGCGACCCCGGCGCCGGCCCCCGGCGCCGCGCTCGCGCTGCCCGCCGCGCCGACCACCGACGCACCGACCCCGACCGGACGGCGCCGTGCCCTGCGGCGCCCCGAGGAACCACAGCCCCAGGCCCCGGCCCAGGCGCAGCCCGCCCTCCCCCCGGCCCCCGCCGAGACGCAGGAGCAGCCCACCGGCCGCCGGGCCCGTCGCGGCACCCCGCAGGAGCCGCAGCCGGGGCTGGTGCCCGCACTGCCGGCGGCTCCCGCGCCGGAACAGAGCGCACCGGGCAACGGCCGCCGTGCGCGCCGGGCCGCCACCGAGGCCCCGGCCACACCGGAGCTCCCCGCGCTGCCCGCCGCGCCCGCGCCCGCGACCACCGCCACCCCCGCGACCGAGTGGCCGGAGGCCCAGGGCTCCGCCCGGCGTCCGCGCGGCATCGTGGAGAGCACGCCGCGCCCGTCGGCGATCGTCGACCCGCGGCGGCTTCCCCCGCCCACCCCGGCGCCGCGGCCGGAACCGGCAGCCGTCGAGCCGCCGAGGATCCCCGAGCAGACGCAGCGCAGCCCGGAGCCGCAGCCCATGGCGCCGCCCCAGCCGGTGGCACCTCCCCAGCCGCAGCCCATGGTCCCGCCCCAGGCACCGGCCCCCGCGCCACAGCAGCCGCAGCCGCAGCCGCAACCAGAGGCGCAGGTCTCGCAGAATGGCGGCGGTACGCAGGGCCGGGCGATCAGCGTGCGGACCCTCGGCCAAGGCGTCGCCTTCGCCCAGCAGATCAACGAGCAGATCGCCCAGCCGTCCGGCGGCTCCGGGCGGCGCCGCCGGCTGGCCACCCCCGCGGAACCCGTGCCCGCGCAGGCCGCCGCGCCCGCGGTCGTCAACGGCACGGAGACCCCCGGCCGGGCGTACGCCATAGGCGCCCCCACGGAGGCCACCGAGGGGCCGGAGCCGCTCGACGGCCCCAACGGCGCCGTCGACGTCACGGAGGAGAACGCCCAGGAGCCCGACGCCGTCCTGGACGAGCCGCGCCGGCTGCTGGTCTGGCCCGAACCGGACGTCGCCACCCGCCAGGCACTGACGGACCGCGGCTACCGGCCGGTCATCGTCCGCTCACGCGAGGAGGTCGACGCCCAGGTCGCCGAGCCGCCGGCGGCGCTCTTCGTCGACCCGCTCACCGGACCCATCACACGGACCGCCCTGCAGTCGCTGCGTCAGGCGGCGGCGCAGGCCGAGGTGCCGGTGCTCGTCACGGCCGGCCTCGGGCAGGCGACCCGCGAGGCCGCGTACGGGGCCGATCCCGCCGTGCTCCTCAAGGCGCTGACCCCGCGCGACAGCGAACAGCACCCGCCGCGTGTGCTGCTGATCGAGGCCCATACACCGATCGCCCAGGCCTTCACCGCCACGCTGGAGCGGCGCGGGATGCACGTCGCGCACGCCCAGTCCGAGGCGGACGCGATGACGCTCGCCGCGCAGATGCACCCCAACCTCGTGGTGATGGACCTGATGCTCATCCGCCGCAGGCGACAGGGCATCGTCGACTGGCTGCGGGCGAACGGCCGGCTGGAGCGCACGCCGATGGTCGTCTACACCACGGTCGACATCGACCCGGCGGAGCTGCCGCGGCTGGTGTCCGGCGAGACCGTCCTCTTCCTCGCGGAGCGCTCGACGAGCGCGGACGTCCAGGGCCGCATCGTCGACATGCTCGGCAAGATCGGCTCCTGAGGACCCGCACGCACGGCCCGGACCCGCACGGGCTCCGGGGGCGCGCCCCCGGAGCCCCGCGACTGCGCGCCGCGTACCGCGTCGTCAGACGAGCTTGGTGACGTCCAGCTCGCCGGCCGCGTACTGGCGGCGGATCACCTTTTTGTCGAACTTGCCGACCGAGGTCTTCGGCACCGCCGGGATGACGGCCCAGCGCTCGGGCAGTTGCCAGCGGGCGATGCTCTCGCCGAGGAAGGCCCGCAGCTCCTCGTAGCCGACGGCGTTGCCGTCCTTGAGGACGACCGTGGCCAGCGGCCGCTCGCCCCAGCGCTCGTCGGGTACCGCCACCACCGCGGCCTCGGCGACGGCCGGGTGGGCCATGATGGCGTTCTCCAGCTCGACGGAGGAGATCCACTCGCCGCCCGACTTGATGACGTCCTTGGCGCGGTCGGTCAGCGTCAGGTAGCCGTCGTGGGTGATGGTGCCGACGTCACCGGTGCGCAGCCAGCCGTCGGGGCTGAACTTGTCCTCGGGGCGCAGCGCTTCGGCGTCGGCGCCGCCGTAGTAGGCCGCGGCGATCCACGGCCCGCGGACCTCCAGCTCACCCGCGGACTCCCCGTCCCAGGGCAGCACCTCGCCGGACGGGCCGACCAGCCGGGCCTCCACGGAGGCGGGGAAGCGGCCCTGGGTGATCCGGTACGGCCACTGCTCCTCCTCGGTGAGGCCGGCCGGCGGGTGGGCCATGGTGCCGAGCGGGGAGGTCTCGGTCATGCCCCAGGCGTGGAGGAGGCGGACGCCGAGCTTGTCGTACGCCTCCATCAGGGAGGGCGGGCAGGCGGAGCCGCCGATGGTGACGTGGCGCATGCTGGTGATGTCGCGCGGCTTGGCGGCGAGTTCGGCGAGCAGGCCCTGCCAGATGGTCGGGACCGCGGCGGCGTGCGTGGGACGCTCGCTCTCGATCATCTCGGCGAGCGGGCCGGGCTGCAGGAAACGGTCCGGCATCAGCATGTTGATGCCGGTCATGAAGGTGGCGTGCGGCAGGCCCCAGGCGTTGACGTGGAACTGCGGCACGACGACCAGGGTGGTGTCGGCGTCGGTCAGGCCCATCGACTCGGCCATGTTGACCTGCAGGGAGTGCAGGTAGATCGAACGGTGCGAGAACAGCACGCCCTTGGGATCGCCGGTGGTGCCGGAGGTGTAGCACATGGCGGCGGCGGAACGTTCGTCCAGCTCGGGCCAGTCGTAGCTGTCCGGGCGGCCCTCGATGAGGGACTCGTAGGCGTGCAGGGTGGGGCGGCAGCCCTCCAGCGGCGAGGTGTCGCCGGGGCCGACCACGACCACGTGCTCGACCGACTCCATGGCCGGCAGCAGCGGTGCCAGCAGCGGTATCAACGAGCCGTTGACCAGGATCACGCGGTCGGCGGCGTGGTTGGCGATGAAGACCAGCTGCTCGGCGGGGAGCCGGAGGTTGAGCGTGTGGAGGACCGCGCCCATGGAGGGGATCGCGAAGTACGCCTCGACGTGCGCGGCGTTGTTCCACATGAGGGTCGCGACGCGGTCGTCGCGCTGGACGCCGAGCTCGTCGCGCAGCGCGTGCGCAAGGCGGGCGGCGCGGGTCCCGATCTCGGCGAACGAGCGGCGCTGCGGCTCGCCTTCGCCGGTCCAGGTCGTGACCTGGGACCGGCCGTGCACGGTCGTGCCGTGGGTCAGGATCCGGGACACCAGCAGGGGAACGTCCTGCATCGTGCTCAGCACCAGGCGCCTCCTCGTTGAAGCGGCTACGCGTAAGTAGGTGGGTGCTGAGATTCTGCTGGCATACCGAGCGGTATGTCACTACCCCACGCGCAATTCGGGGTCCTCGCGGAGTTTGCCCAGGGCGCGCGAGACCGCGCTCTTGACCGTACCCACCGAGACCCCGAGCG
Organism: Actinacidiphila sp. bgisy160; assembly: GCF_965342435.1. Lineage (GTDB taxonomy): Bacteria > Actinomycetota > Actinomycetes > Streptomycetales > Streptomycetaceae > Actinacidiphila. Next base: position 173,358 of record NZ_CBDRCM010000001.1, read on the forward strand.
CCTCGGCGGTCTGGACCTCGCTCATGTCCTCGTAGAACCTGAGGACGACCATCGCCCGCTGGCGGGCGGGCAACCGGGAGATCGCGCGCAGCAGCGCGTCCCGCTGGGCCTGCTGCTCGGCCTCGTCGGGGCCGGTCACGGCGTGGCCGTGCGGCTCGGGCAGTTCGTCGGTGGCGTACTCCTCGACGCGGCGCCTGCGCCACTGCGAGGTGCGGGTGTTGACCAGCGTGCGGCGCACGTAGCCGTCCAGCGCCCGGTGGTCGTCTATCCGGTCCCACGCCAGGTAGGTCTTGGTCAGGGCGGTCTGCAGCAGGTCCTCGGCGTCGCAGGGGTTGGCGGTGAGCGAGCGCGCGGTCCGCAGCAGCGCCGGGCCCTTGGCCCGGACGTAGCGGGTGAACTGGGCCTGGGAGGCGCTTGTGCACACGGGCGTGGTCATGGCTCAACGCTAGGAGCCGGTCCGGGTGCGGGGGATCCGCCGCAGGTGCCGAAGCCGGGTCACCCTGAAGTCGTAGGGCGGGGGGCCGCCCCACCTCCGGAGGGCTGAGGCCGGACCCGCCGCCCCTACGGGTCACCCCGCAGGGACGGCGTTCCCGCGGCCGCCCGCCGGTTCATCCGACGACGGCCACCGGCCCGTCCAGGCGGTCGCGGTCGATCGCCAGGCGCCGGCCGCCGTGCTTCTCGCGCACGCTGCCCGAGTACTGGTGGATGCGTCCGTGCGGATGCCAGGCCTCCCGTGCGAGCACCGGTTCGTCGCGGACCGCGGGCTTGCCCTGCCAGCGGGCGAACCAGACGGCGCGCGGCAGGTCGTCGTAGCCCTCGCGGCGGGCCCGCTCGATGTGCCGGATGCCGGACTCCGAGCTGCTGTAGAGCCCCGGCAGGTAGCCGGCGTCGTCGACCTCGCGGTCCCAGCCCCGGATGAAGTCGAGGGTGTGGTCGGCGCAGTGGGACCGCTTGACGTTGTATGCCTCCATGTCGAGGTAGAGCGCGCTGCCCTCCTCGAAGCCGAGGGCAGCGGCCCTGCGCACGGCGTCCCAGCCCTCGCTCGCCCCCTGGCCCCAGGGGTCGTCGGTGCTCATCCGGTGGTTGCGCAGATGTCTGCCGCGTACGCAGGGAGACTGCGAGCCGACGTAGATGGGCAGGATGCGCCAGCCCATCCGGTGCACCGAACGCACCCAGTTGCGGTTGAGGTGCCGCTGGGTGCTGCAGGCGCGGGCGCGGCCGCCGTAGTAGACGCCGATGGCGCGGTATCTGGAGCGCAGCCAGGCCCGCATCGTGGACAGCGGTGGTGTGCGGCAGGTGTCGAAGCCGTAGCCGCGGTAGACACGGGCCGGGCCGCCTCCGGAGGGGGCGCCCTCGTCCCCGCCGAGGCCGTAGGGGAGGTCGAGGCCGTCCAGGAGGCCGGTGTCGGCGAAGCCGAACGGGCCGTCGTCACCGCCGTCACCGGGCGCCCGGGCCGGCCGGTACGTCCGGGCCGAGACCGCCTCGGAAGCCGTCACCGAGGCCGCCATGGAAGCCGTAGCCGTCACCGAGGCCGGCTTGACGACCGAGGCGGCGGGCCGCGGCACGACGGCCTCGGCCGCGGTGGGCCCGGCCAGCAGGCAGGCAACCACCATCGCCACGATCGCCCCGCGTCGGATGATCGGCTTGTGTTCGCACATGCGTCGAGTGAACGCAGGCGTCTTCCCGCGCATCAGGAAGCCACGCCCGCTGGTCAGCCGTACGCAGCAACACCCGGCCCCGGATGGGCCGCCGGGCACCGGGTCCTGATCAGTCCGCCGCGCCCAGCAGCAGCCCCGGGGTCGGCACCGCCGTACCTGCCGTTACCAGGACATGGGCCGCGCCCGGGATCTGGTTGACACTGGTGCCGCGCGACTGCCGCACCGCCTCCACGATGCCGTGCACGCCGCGCAGGCGCCGACCGAGCCGTCGGATTGGCGAGAGGGCGGCGTCGCTGTCAAGACGCCCGGACGGATGGCGTTGTCCACAGGCTGTGGACAACGTCGGACGTGACTGCGCGACGGCAGTGAGGTTGCCGTCGCGCAGTCGCCCCTTCAGTCCCGCGACCCGCCCCGGCGGCGGGCCGGTCCGCTCACCACATGGGTCCGAAGTGGATGTCGAGCGATGGCTGGTTGATGGTGGTGAAGGCCGAACCGACCACGCTGGCCGTGCTGTTCTGGTTGGCGGCCCCCGCCCCCGTAGCGGCCTGCTGCGTGGTCGTCACGGTCCCGAAGTTGTCGCGGCCCACGGTGCCGCCGCTGTTGCTCACCACGGTCGCGTTGGAGGTGCCACCCGCCACGGCGCCGTTGTCGGCCACCGCCGTGCCGGCGAACAGCGCCGCCGCCAGCGGCACCGCGGCCAGGGCGGCCATGACTCGGGCGGTACGGATGCTTGCCATGTGTTTCCCTCCGAGGAGTGGATACGAGTGCGCGGTGCGGCCGGCCGACCGCTCCGCCGGCTCTGCGACGTCGCCGCAAGCAGAGTTGCCCAGCGCCGCTGCGGACAAGCCGGACCTTGATCCCTTTCGCTCGCAAGCATGACGATCTGTCGACAAACCTCCACAACCGCCATGACTGACCTGCTCGGCCACATCTCGGGCACCACGACCCGGGCCCCGCGGACGCGGAATCGTTACGGCACGACTTTCGGCCAACCTCGGCGGCCACCGGGGTCGCCGCCGTGCCGCCGTTCGAGCGGATGCCGCCCGTCCGCGGTGCGTGGCGCTCCGGAAGGCGGCCGTTTGTTTCCTACGCTCCGGCTGACGGGACCCCGCCGGTCCGTCGCGCCCTCGCACCCGCACGTCCCCCGCCCGGCCGCACCGCTTCTCCAGGGGAGAGAGGTGACCCGGTGTCCCGTACCCGATCCCCGCTGACCCGGCTGGTCGCCGTACCGCCCCTCGGCGCGGCCTGACTCGCCGGCTGCGCGGAACGCGCCCCGTCCGGGCACCCCCACGCCACGGACCGGCGGCACCCCACGGTGCCGCCCCCTCCCGCACGCGGTCAGCGCGCGCCGAAGCGCCGCGCCGCCGCCACGACCGCCTCGCCCATGGCGGGGCTGCCCGTGTGGCCGGAGTCGTCGATCACCTGGAGCTCCGCACCGGGCCACGCCTTCGCCAGCTCCCACGCGGTCGTCAGCGGACTGCCCAGGTCAAGCCGCCCGTGGATCAGCACCCCCGGGATCCCGGCGAGACGGTGCGCGTCGCGCAGCAACTGACCCTCCTCCAGCCAGGCGCCGTTGGCGAAGTAGTGAGCGCAGATCCGCACGAAGGCGACGAGGTCGTCGTCGGGCCGGTCGCCGTAGGCCCCCGGCTTCCCGTTGGTCTCGTGCGCGATGACCGCGTCCTCCCAGGTCACCCAGTCGCGTACGGCCTTGTCCCGCACCGCCGGGTCCGGGCTGTTCAGCAGCCGGTCGTACGCGGCCGGGAGGTTCCCCTCCCGCTCCCCGGGCGGCACCCCGTCCCGGAACGTCTCCCACGGCCCGGGTACCAGCCGGGCGACACCGCGGTAGAGCCAGTCGATCTCCTCCCGCCGGGTCGTGGTGACCCCGACGATCACGATCTCCGACACCCGCTCCGGGTACCGCTGCGCGTAGGCCAGGATCAGCGTCGACCCCCACGAGCCGCCGTACAGCATCCACCGCTCGACGCCCAGGTGCTCGCGCAGCCGCTCCATGTCGGCGATCAGGTGCTCGGTCGTGTTGTGCTCGAGCGACACCGCCGGGTCCGAGGCGTGCGGCAGGCTCTGCCCGCTCCCTCGCTGGTCGAACAGCACGATCCGGTACACCTGGGGATCGAAGGTCTTCCTGCTGCCCCGCTTCCCCCCGGCCCCCGGGCCCCCGTGCACGCACAGGACCGGCTTGCCCTCCGGGTTCCCGCTGGTCTCCCAGTAGACGCGCTGCCCGTCCCCGACGTCGAGCAGCCCCGACGCGTACGGCTCGATCAGCGGAAATCCCGCTGCTGCCATCACGATCCCCTCCTCCGCACCGGCGAACCACCCCCGCGAGGCTAGCCGTTCACGCGCCGGACCGCGGCCCGCGTCACTCGGGGCCCGAGCGGGGCCGGGGGAAGGGCCCGGGTTCCTCCGGTCCGTCCTCCTCGCCCGCCGCGGAGGGGCGGTGGCGGTCCAGGGCCGGCAGCTCGGGCACCAGGTGGGCGTGGGCCCGGCAGACGGCCGCGGTCTCGGCGATCGACACCAGCGGGGTACGGATGTGGGACCAGCCGCCCGAGGCGTCGCCCGCCACCGCTACGCCCATCCGGTCCCGGGCGATGGCGGTCGCGGCGGCCATCGCCTCGGGCGAGATGTCGCCCAGGCCCACCTCAGCGGTCTGCTTGTTGACGCGGTGGACGACGCGACCGGTGAGCTGGGACCGGAGCGTGGCGGCGCCCTTGCCGAGCTCGACCCCGAACCGCTGCCCGCAGATCTCCAGGTAGATGCCGACCGCGCGGGCCCGTTGGGCCAGCCGGATCAGGTTCGCCACCATGCGGTCCCGGCGTTCCTCGTCCTTCTTCGTCGCGCTGAGGAAGAGTTCGGCGACCTCGTCGACCAGCACCACGACGGGTACCGGACGCACGTACGCGGGCAGCCCCCAAATGTCGGAGGCCACCTCCTCGTCCGGGGTGTCCAGCGCCGTGCGCTGGCACTCCTTGAGCAGCGCGAAGCGGTGCTCCATCTCCCCGACCAGCGCGTCCAACAGCTCCGCCGCCTGCTCCCGGTCGGTCGCCAGGGCCGACAGCCGCGACGCGTAAGGGATCTGCTCCACCCCGCCCTTGCAGTCGATGCCCACCAGGGCCACGGGCAGCCTGGCCAGGTTCATGATCAGGTTGCGCTGGTAGGTCGACTTGCCCGACTGGTTCGCCCCGAGGGTGAGCGCGTGCGGGATCTCCCGGTAGTTCCGCACGAAGGCGGTCCCGTCGTCCCGCAGCGCCACCGGCACCACCATCGGGCCGGACGGCAGGCGGCGCGGCATCCGCACCTCGCGAAGCACGTCGTAGCCGGTCATCCGCAGCTCCACCAGCCCGGGCCCGAGCTCGGCCACGTGCACCGCGTGCACGCCCCACGCGTGGCGCAACCGGTTGGACGCGGCGGCCACATCGGCCGGCTCCAGCCCGCCCGGCAGCCGCAGCCGCACCCGCATCCCGGTCAGCGAGCCGCCCACCCGCCGGATCCTGGGCGGCACCGGCCGCACCTCCCGGCGTCCCACCGCCCACCCCGCCAACGCCCTTGCCCGCGACGGCGGTACGGCCAGCCCGCACGCCGCCATCGTGGAACCGTAGGTCGACAGGAACCGCCCCCAGGCCAGCGGCAGCCCGAGCAGCAGCCAGAACGCGACCGGGAACCGTCGGCGGCCGTAGGCCAGGCCACCGGCCGAGGCCAGCAGCAGACCCAGGAGCGCGACACCCGTCATGGTGATCAGCCCTTGCCGTTCGGGACGGCGGCCGGGACCGGCGCGGTACCCACCCGCGGCAACACGCGAGCGGATCCCATGACCGGTTTGACCGTTAAGCGTATTCTCCCAGCCCCATCCCCGCCTCCCGGTCACCGACACCGTGGTTCCACCCGGGGGGCCGCGCCCCGTTCGGCCGACGGCCGCGGCCGGGATGTTCAACCCCACCAGGACGCAGGGGCGATTGATCGATCGGCCGGCGTCTACCCGGCCGACGGCCGGCACGGCACGGCACGCCGCGACCGCGGCAAAGTGGCGCGGGCGATGGGGTACGGCCATGGACTCCTGGGAACTGGGCATCGGCCAGGAGACCACCGGCCGCCGCGTGGCCGTCGTGCGGGTGGGGGCCGAACGCGGTCTCGACGGCCTCTGGGCCTCCTGGAACGGCAGGAAGTCCAAGGGGGGCCCGCACCCGGAGACGGTGCCTACACCCGGCAGACGACCGTCCGGTTCGGCGGTGGCACCACACCGGTGCCCGTGGCAGCGGCAACCTCCAGGTGCTGTGCGGCGTCCTGCCGGGCCGAGGACGACGGCATGCACACGCTCGGCAGCACCCGTACCCGGGGCGAGGACGAACTCCGGCGGGAAGCTGTTGGGTGCGGCGGCATCGAGACCTTCACGTACCCCTGGCGCACTGCCTACGGGCTGAGCCACGGCACGAAGAAGGGGCGCCCCCGTGTCTGGGGCACCCCTTCTGTCCAGCGCCTTCGCCGGCCATTGCGGAGAGTGTGGGATTTGAACCCACGGTGACATCGCTGCCACGACGGTTTTCAAGACCGTTCCCTTAGGCCGCTCGGGCAACTCTCCCCGCGCCGCGGAGTCCGGCTGGTGGGCCGGGCGGCGCGGGGGACAGCCTAACGGGTCGGCTCAGCTGGTGCTGTCGCCCTTGCGTTCGCCGAGGGTGAGGGTGGCGGTGTGGGTCTGGCCGTCACGGGTGTACGTGAGCTTGACCTTCTCGCCGGGCTCGTGCTGCCAGATCTCGCCGATGAGGGTGGGGCTGGAGTCGACCACGGTGTCGTCGAACTTGGTGATGACGTCGCCGGAGCGCAGGCCGGCCTGGTCGGCGGGGCCGCCGGCGGTGACGGCGTCGGCGCCGGTGGCGATCTTGGCGCCCTCGCCGCTGTAGCTGGAGTCGACGTGGACGCCGATGACCGCGTAGACCGGCTCGCCGGTCTTGATCAGGCCCTCGGCGACGCGGCGGGCCTGGTCGATGGGGATGGCGAAGCCCAGGCCCACGCTGCCCGCCTGGGAGGTGCCGTCGTTGCTGCCGGTGGACTGGATGGCGGAGTTGATGCCGATGACCGCGCCCTCGGAGTTGAGGAGGGGGCCGCCGGAGTTGCCCGGGTTGATCGAGGCATCGGTCTGTATGGCGCTCATGTAGGAGGCGTTGGAACCCTCCCCGTCGCTGGAGGCGATGGGGCGGTGCAGGGCGCTGACGATGCCGGTGGTGACGGTGCCGGAGAGCCCGAAGGGGGCGCCGATGGCGATGGTGGAGTCGCCGACGGCCACCTTGTCGGAGTCGCCGAGGGCGAGCGGGGTGAGCTTGTCGGGGGTGACGCCCTTGAGCTTGATGACGGCGACGTCGTAGCCCTGGGCGCGGCCGACGACCTCGGCCTCGTACTTCTTGCCGTCGGAGAACGTGGCGGTGAGCTTGCCGCCGTCGGCGGCGGGGGCGACGACGTGGTTGTTGGTGAGGATGTGGCCTTCCTTGTCGTACACGAAGCCGGTGCCGGTGCCGCTCTCCTGGCGGCCGGTGGCCTCGATCGTGACGACGCTGGGGAGGGCCTGCTTGGCGATGCCCGCGACCGAGTCCGCGGCGCGGCTGAGGTCCTTGGGGTTGCCGACCGAGGAGACGGTGGTCGAGGAGCTGTCGTTGCGGTCCGCGGCCCAGAAGCCGACTCCGCCGCCTATGCCGCCCGCGACGAGTGCGGCGACCAGCACGGCGGCGACCAGGCCGCCGGTGCCGCGCTTCTTGGGCGCGGGGGCGGCCGGCACCGGCGTACCCCAGACCGGGCCCATGGGACCGGAGGGCCCGGCGGGACCGCCGTACGGCTGGGTGGGCGGCGGCGCGACCGGCGGCAGGGGCGCGGTGCGCACCTCGGCGGGCGGTGCCGCGGGGGCGGCCGGGGGAGCGGCCGGGGGCCCCGCGGGAGGACCGGCCGGAGGCTCGGCCGCGGCGGGCGCCGGGGACGCCGGCGCGGTGGGGGCCGCGGGAGCCTCCGCAGCGGCGGGGGCGGCAGCCGGCCCCGGCGACGACGCCTGTGCCTCGGCCGGGGGACCGGCCGGCACGGCGGCGGGGGGCGCGGGAGGTGCAGCGGGAGCGGCGGACCCAGCGTCAGCGGGCGGCTGCGTCGGCAGCGCCGCCGGGACCGGGCCGACCTCGTTCTCGGTGCTCACGGCTGTTCTCCTCGGATATGCGTTGTATGCCGTGCGTACGGTTACGGCTACGGTACGTACGACGACCGTCTTGATGGACACAGCTTTTCCCACCGGATGTCAGGCCGCCGTAAGCAGCGGCCGTTCCCGGCCCGGCGGATGGCACGATAGCCCGGTGACTGATCTCCGCGCGATCCAGGTCGTGGCTCACCGGGGAGCGTCCGAGGACGCCCCGGAGCACACGCTCGCCGCCTACCGCAAGGCGATCGAGGACGGCGCTGACGCCCTGGAGTGCGACGTGCGCCTCACCGCCGACGGCACGCTGGTCTGCGTGCACGACCGCCGGGTGAACCGCACCTCCAACGGGCGCGGCGCGGTCTCCGCGCTGGAGCTGGCGGACCTGAGGACCCTGGACTTCGGCAGCTGGAAGGCGCAGGGCGGCACCGGACGGGCCGGCGGGACGCGGCGGCGCCCGTCCGCGGAGCTGCGCTCCCTCCTCGACGCCGACGCCGAGGCCCCCGACCGCTTCGACGGCGGGCAGGACGAACTCAGCGGCGTCCTGACCCTGGAGCGGCTGCTGGAGCTGGTCGCGGACACCGGCCGCCGGGTGGAGCTGGCGATCGAGACCAAACACCCCACCCGCTGGGCGGGCCAGGTCGAGGAGCGGCTGGTGGAGCTGCTGGACCGGTTCGGGATGCTGTGGCCCAAGCCGGGCGAGCCGTCGCGGGTCCGTGTGATGAGTTTCTCCTCCCGTTCGCTGCGCCGGATCCGGATGGTCTCGCGCGACCTGCCGACCGTCTTCCTGATGCAGTACGTACTGCCCCGGCACCGCGACGGCCGGCTGCCGGCCGGGGTGGGGATCGCCGGGCCCGGCATCCGCATCCTGCGTTCCCACCCCGGGTACGTGGAGCGGCTGCACGAGGCGGGGCACCGGGTCCACGTGTGGACGGTGAACGAACCGGAGGACGTCGAACTCTGCGTGCGGCTGGGCGTCGACGCCGTCATCACCAACCGCCCACGGCAGGTTCTGGCCCAACTCGGGCGCCACTGAAGGGAATCCGGAGAATCACGATCCACGGGCGTTGTGCACCGGCGCGTTCGGAACCTGTTCGATCGTTGTGTGTGCCCCAAGAGATCGCAGTTGGCCGGTTTCCGGCGCAGAACGAGAGGGCATCCATCCCGTGGCGTGGGGTGAAGGAGGTCTCGGGGGTGGCGTTGGTGGTGGCCCAGGAGGTGCCGACGTCCTCGACCATGGCCTTGCCTCATGGTCCGGGGGGCGTGGGCGAGGCGCGGCGCAGGCTGCGCAAGGAACTGTGCGCGAACGGGGTCGCGGAGCCGGTCGTCGACGACGCGGTGCTCATCATGTCGGAACTGCTCAGCAACTCCTGCCGGCACGCCCGGCCGCTGGGCGAGGACACGCCGGCCCCCAGCGGCATCGGCATCAGGGCCGCCTGGCGGATCGACGCGGACGGGCTGCTGACGGTGGAGGTCACCGACGGCGGCGGGCCGACCCGACCACTTCCGGCCAGTCCCTCGCTGACCGCCCGCGGCGGCCGCGGGCTTGGCATCGTACGGAACCTGTCGCTGCGCTGGGGCGTGCGCGACGCCCCCGGCGAGGTCACGGTGTGGGCGATGCTCGCGGTGCGCGGCCGTCACGCGCGGCGCGACGACCTCGCGCCGCAACTCGACATCCCGATCGACTTCGCGGACCCCTTCGACGACCTCCCGTAGGCCCCGCGGGGCAGTTGCCCGGCCCGCGCGGGCGCGACCTCCGATGGGGGCGGACGGCGTGGCGCTAGGCTCACGGCCGGAACACCGCCGTTACCGGGAGAGATCGAGCCATGGCGAAGAAGCGCCCGACGAAGACGAAGGCCCCCGCCCGCCCGCAGGTCACGGACGGGGAGATCCCCGCCGTCGGGGCCCGGGAGCCCTGCCCGTGCGGCTCGGGACGGCGCTACAAGGCCTGCCACGGCCGTGAGGCGGCGCACGCGGTGACGGAGCTGGTGCGGCGGCCGTTCGAGGGCCTGCCGGGCGAGTGCGACTGGGTGGCGTTGCGTGAGCTGGTGCCCGCCGCCACGGCCGAGTTGACGCTCAGGGACCCGCTGCCGGAGGGCGTGCCGTCCGTCACCCTGGCGACCGTGCTGCCGATGGCGTGGCCGGGGCTGCGCCGCGACACCGGCGCGGTGCTGCTGGGCCTGCAGAACGACACCGCTTCCGGGGACATCAGCCGGGACCTGGCCGACACCCTGCTGCGCGCGCTGCGGGCGGAGCCGGGCAACCCGGTGGGCGGGGAGCGCCCGGCGCCCGAGGGTCCCCGGCTGCAGGATCTCCTCGACCTGGACGCCGCGTTCGAGCCGGTGGTGCACACCGGCTTCGAGTTCTGGCTGGAGAACGCGGATTCCGCCACCGGCGAGGTCGCCGCCTCGCTGGAGCGGGCGAACGCGGCGGTGATCCCGACCGTGCGGCTGGCTGGTGTCGACGCCGCGTACTGGTGCGAGACCCCGGAGAAGAACCACCTGCGCTGGGTCATGCCGCACCCGGAGGAGCAGTTGCTGGACGCGCTGGCCCGGCTGCACGCCGCCGGCGCCTCGTCGCTGGGCGAGGGCACGCGGCTGGTGGGCTCGTTCCGGGCGCACGGACTGGTCGTCCCGGTGTGGGACCTGCCGATGGGCGTCTCGGCGGACGAGGTCGAGAAGCCGGCTGCGGCCTTCGGCGAGCGGCTGGCCGAGGCGCTGGAGCGGACGACCCCGCTCACGGCGGAGGAGCGGCGGGCGCGCAGCGGCTTCACCAACCGGCAGATCACCCTCAGCTGACCGGTCTCCCGCGCCGGTAGTCGCAGTTCAGGCCATGATCGCCGCCGGGTGATCCTGGTCACAGCCGCTGCCGGCCGGGCCCGGAACCGGGGCCGGAACCCGTACCCCGGATTTGCGTACAGGCGAAGTCTTGTTACCGTTTGAACAGTCCGGTCGCTGGTGCATCCCCCGTCGCCAGCGACCGGACGTTTCCATGTGCGGGTCAGTGCGTGGATCCACTGCGCAGCAGCGGGTGTTCCCCGCCCTCCTCGGCGATCTCCGCCACCGCCATGTACGGCTCCGTAACCTCCGCCACCGTCGGCTCGCGCGGTGTCTCGCAGCTCCCGCTCCCCTCGTCCGCGGTGATGACGCACCGCGCCTGCACCGTCCGGCCGTCGGGCCGCATGAGGGTCAGCACGCCGTCCAGGGGCCGGCCCGTGGTGTTGGTGTAGTACGTGCGAGCCCAGGTGTCGCCGTCCTCGTCGATGGTGCAGGTCTGCGCCCGCAGGCCTGCAGGGGAGGCGAGTTGGGGACCGCAGGATGCGGTCTGGCGTTCGGATTCGGCCAGCTTCGGCAGGGTGTCGAAGATACTGGAATCGCTTGACAAGGGCTTGTCGTCCGTGACCGCCGTCGTCACGTCCACGGGCACGGCGGGGAGGACGGGCCCGGCGGTGGCGCCGGTCAGGGGCAGCATCGCGGCCGCCGCCACGACCGTGGCGAGGGCGGCCATCCGCAGGTTCGGCGCACGCATCATGCCCAGAACATAGCGGGAGAAACGGACATGGAACGGGGGCCGTTGCCCGTTCGCCGGGCTACGGCCCCCGCTCCTACCCGAACGAGTGACGACCGCCGGGGACGGCAGCCGTCACACGCCTCCGGTGAAACCACCGCGGGATCCGGTCAGTACGAGAGCCGGCTGCCGTCCGGCGCCGTGCGCCCGGCCTGCACCAGGGTGTCGACGATCACCCGCACGCTGGGCAGCCACGGTGCCCTCTCGCCCTGGTCCACCACCGGCTGCCGGACCCAGCGCGCCCCCGCGGTGCCGCCGGACCCGACCGGGGAGGGCGGCAGGACGAGGTAGCCGCCCTGGCCGTGGTACCGCAGTGAGGTCGGCACCCATTCATGGCGGTCGAGCAACTCGCCCAGTTCCTCCAGGGAGTACGGCTCCACCATCAGCGCGAAGCGCGTGGGGGTGGCCACGACCGGACCGGTACGCACCCCCAGCTTGTCGAAGACGCCCAGCGCCCGCGCCCCCGCGACGGCCGGCAGGCTCACCGCCGAGACCCGGTCGCCCGTGGCGAGCACGAGCGGCTGATCCGGCCGCCGCGTCCACCACCAGCGGACCATCCGTGGATCACGGGTGGCCGCGAGGAGGCCCGGATCGTGCGGATGGGCGCCCGGCACCGGACAGTCGGTCCGCAGACAGGCGCATCCGCCGCGTGCGTCCGTACCGGCTCCGGGTACCACGGGCCATTGCCACCGTTCGGCGCAGGTGAGCGCCGCACGCAGCAGCTCCGGACTGCTCTTGCGTCGCTTTCCGAGGATCTCGCGCATCAGCGCTCGTTCCTTTCCGTTAGCGCTCAGGGATCTGCCCATGACACAAAGTAATCTGGAACACACCGCTCACGAGGCAGCGCATCACGTCTCGAGCCGAGCGTGGAACGTGGCGGGGGGGTGGCGCACACTGGCGCTTGTTCGTCCTGCGGAGTGCCGGGAACTGCTGCGTGCGCTTGCGTCTGCTGCTGTGTGCGGTCCCGCTGGCTGTGCAACACCCCGCCCTGGGGGGAGGGTCGGCCGTCTCCGTCCATGACGCCCTGGCAGGGCGCCGGGTTCCTGAGGCCGCCAACTCCCATCCCGTACGTACCCGCTACGACGGATATGACGCGCTGTCGAACCCCTTCAGTCGACAACCAATTGTGGCACGCCGTGCCCTTTTTCGGCCATAGTCCCGCATCCTCTCGGGCTCGCCGACACCAGCCCCTCTACCTGGGCAATCCTGGACACACCCACGAGTAGGCGGTAGAAGGGAATCCATTGATAGCGGCGCAGCATGAGCTTGGGGGTTTGCGATGCTATTGACGGAAATGCGCTGCTCTACGGAGCCGTCCCCGCGGCACGACAAAGATCGTGAAAGCCGGCGGCCATGAGTGCCGCGCGCCTACCGAAAGTGGCCGGAATCGACCCACCCATTCCGACACCGGCGCACACTTCCTCCCCCTCGGTCGAACAACAATCCCATCCTGGGGCCCCGGACGAACACCCCGGGACGCCGGATCCGGTCGGCCAACTCACCGCCGCCCAGGACAGACTGGCCTCCTGGATCTCCGACCTGACCACCCTGCACGAGCTCACCGAGCGGCTGGCCAGGACCGCGACCCTGCAGGACGCGCTGCGCGAACTGCTGCGCGCCGGCGGCGCCTTGGTCGGCGCCCGGCGCGGTCTGGCCGCCGTCTCCCCCGTCGACCGGCTCGGTCCGGCCACCGTCGTCGGCCTCGGTCTCGGCCCGGCCGAGCTCGGCGCGCTGGAAACCGTCCCCCTGCCCACGGCACCCGAGGCGGTGCCGGCCGAGGAGATCCACACCGACCTGTGCCGCGAGCCCGGGCTCGATCCGCGCCACCGCGAGATCGCCCTGCGGCTCGGCTTCGGCGCCAGCTACGCGCTGCGGCTGTCCGCGGACTCCACCGGCCGGCTGGGCTCGGCCCTGTGGTTCTTCGACGAGCCGGCCGAACCCGTCGAGCGCAGGCGCCACCTCATCGGTCTGTACTGCCGCTACGCCACCGAGCACCTCGCCCGGCTGCTCGAACTGGACCGCAGCCGCGCCACCGTCGCCGCGCTCCGCCAGGAACTGCTGCCGACCCGGCTGCCCCGGGTCCCCGGGGTCCGCCTGGCCGTGCGGCACCGCCCGGCCGCCGCGGGCGGGGGCGACTGGTACGACGCCCTCCCGCTGCCCGAGGGCGCGCTGGGGCTGTCGGTCGGCGGGGTGAGCGGCGGCGGCATGAGCGCGGTCGCCGCGATGGGGCGGCTGCGGGCCTCGCTGCGGGCGTACGCGGTGATGGAGGGCGAGGACCCGGTCGCGGTCCTCTCCGACCTGGAACTGCTGCTGCGGCTGACCGAGCCCGCCCGGTCGGCGACCGCGCTGTTCGCGTACGCCGAGCCGGCCTCCCGGAGGGTCGTGATCGCCGGGGCCGGGCACTGCCCGCCGCTGATCGTCGGCGGGCACCGGGTGGAGTACGTGGAGACCTCGTTGTCGGCGCCACTGGGCATGCTCAGCTGCTGGGAGGCGCCCAGCGTCGAGTTCCGGGCGCTGGCCGGGGAGACCGTGCTGCTCTACACCGACGGCCTGCTGCACCGCACCGGCGACCCCGTCGACCGTGCCTTCGCCCGCCTGCACGCGGCCGCGGCGTCCGCCCCGCGCACCGCCCGGGACGATCCCGCCCAGCTGGTGGAGCACGTCCTGCACACCATGCTCCCCGACGACCGTGAGGACACCCACCCGACCGAGGACGTCGTGCTGCTCGCCGCCCGCTTCGGCTGAGCGCCGACGGGGACCGCGGCCGGTCCTTGCCGCCCACCCACTTACGATGGGGTGGTCTACTGCGAGGAGGCATGACGTGGCCGAGGACCGCGCTCCGGAGACCCCGGAAGGCGACGAGCCCATCAAGCAGCGGAAGAACGGCCTGTACCCGGCCGTCTCCGACGAGCTCACCGAGGTGATGAAGTCCGGCTGGGCCGCCACCGAGCTTCGCGACCTGCAGCCGATCGAGCAGGCACCGTACGCCGCCAAGCGGCGCGCGGCGCTGTCCGCGCGATTCCCCGGCGAGCGGCTGGTGGTCCCGGCCGGCAACCTGCGCACCCGCGCCAACGACACGGACTACCCCTTCCGTGCCGCCAGCGAGTACGTGCACCTCACCGGCGACCAGACCCAGGACGCCGTCCTGGTCCTGGAGCCCAACGGTGAGGGATCTCACGACGCCACCGCCTACCTGCTCCCCCGCTCCTCCCGGGAGAACGGCGAGTTCTGGCTGGACGGCCAGGGCGAGCTGTGGACCGGCCGCCGGCACAGCCTGGCCGAGGGCGAGGTCCTGCTGGGCCTGCCGTGCGCCGACGTCCGCAAGGTCGCCGACGTGCTGCGCGAGGCCACCGGCCCGGTGCGGGTCGTCCGCGGCTACGACGCCGGCGTCGAGGCCGCGCTGACCGACAAGGTCACCGCCGAGCGCGACGCCGAGCTGAAGGAGTTCCTGTCCGAGCTGCGGCTGGTCAAGGACGAGTGGGAGATCGGCGAGCTGCAGAAGGCCTGCGACTCCACCACCCGCGGCTTCGAGGACGTCGTCCGGGTGCTGGACAAGGCCGAGGCGACCTCCGAGCGCTACATCGAGGGAACGTTCTTCCTGCGCGCCCGCGTCGAGGGCAACGACGTCGGCTACGGCTCCATCTGCGCGTCCGGCCCGCACGCCTGCACCTTGCACTGGGTCCGCAACGACGGCCCGGTCCGCTCCGGCGACCTGCTGCTGCTCGACGCCGGCGTGGAGACCCACAGCCTCTACACCGCCGACGTCACCCGCACGCTGCCGGTGAACGGCACGTACAGCGACATCCAGCGGAAGATCTACGACGCCGTGTACGAGGCCCAGGAGGCCGGCATCGCCGCCGTCCGCCCCGGCGCCGCGTACCGCGACTTCCACGACGCCGCCCAGCGGGTGCTCACCGAGAAACTCGTCGAGTGGGGCCTGGTGGAGGGCCCGGTCGAGCGCGTCCTCGAACTCGGCCTGCAGCGCCGCTGGACCCTCCACGGCACCGGCCACATGCTGGGTCTGGACGTCCACGACTGCGCCGCTGCCCGCACCGAGACCTACGTCAACGGCACGCTGGAGCCGGGCATGGTCCTCACCGTCGAGCCGGGCCTGTACTTCCAGGCCGACGACCTGACCGTGCCGGAGGAGTACCGGGGCATCGGCGTCCGCATCGAGGACGACATCCTCGTCACCGAGGACGGCAACCGGAACCTCAGCGACGGCCTGCCGCGCCGGTCCGACGAGGTCGAGCGCTGGATGGCCGCCCTCAACGGCTGACCCCCGCCACCCGGACGACGGCCGGGGCCGCACGGAGGTCCGTGCGGCCCCGGCCTGCGTACGTCAGGAGACCTTGAGCAGCGAGTCGTCCCGCCACTTGAGGATCTTGTCGAAGCTGACCACCGCCCCGTGCCCGGGACGGTTGTGGAAGTGGACGTGGTCCACGAGCGCCTCGATCAGGAAGAGCCCGCGGCCGTGCTCGGCGTGCTGGTCCTTCTTCGCCAGCGGGCGCACGGAGTGGTGCGTACGGCGCAGGTCCGGGGCGAAGCCCGGGCCGGAGTCCGCCACCTCGATGCGGCATCGGTCCCCCTCGATGCGGGCAGTCACCCGGTACTCGCCGTGGGCGGCGTGCTCAACGGCGTTGGCGCAGGCCTCGGTGAGAGCGACGGACAGGTCGTAGGAGATGTCGGGGTCCACCCCGGCCGTCTCCATCGTCCCCAGCAGGAGCCGGCGGGCGAGCGGAACGCTCGCAGCCTCGCGCCGCAAGTGGAGGGACCACCAGATGCTCATGCTCAGCCTCCTGGCTGCGGCTCGACATACCGATACGTATTGCCCCGAAACACGGTCGGTAAGCGTGGCGTTGACGTGATGCCAGCCATACGGCGGATGCCGTCGCTCCGTAGGCGGGTGTAGGACGCCTTCGGGCGCCATAGCACAGACCGGCGTGTTGCGGGACCCGCCGTTCGCAAGACGGGCTCGCGGTGAGATGATGACGCCCGTCATGTCCTCCCCCGTGCGCGCCGGCGCCGATCTGCGACTGCTGCGGGCCGCGGTGTTCACCGCGGTCTGCGTCGTGTTGTCCGCGGGCGCGCACATGCTGGCGTCGGGGCACGGGGTGCCCGGCTGGACGCTGGTGGCGGGCTGGTTCGTCGTCTTCGCGGTCGTCGCCCCGCTCGCCGGGCGGGAGCGCTCGATGCCCGCCATCGCGACCGGTCTGGCGGGCGGACAGCTCGTCCTGCACGTGCTCTTCAACGTGGGCGGGATCTGCTCGGGCGGCGGGATGGCCGCGATCGCCGGACGGCTGCTCTGCGACGAGCGGACGGCGGCGCTGACCTCCCACGCGCACACCGGGACCGGAACGGGTCACATGGCGGGTATGCCCGGGATGCCCGCCGCGGCCGCCGAGAGCACGATGCTCTCCTACAGCCTCCCCATGCTGCTCGGTCACGCGGTCGCCGCGGTGACCGCCGGCTGGCTGCTGCGCCGCGGCGAGGCCGCGCTGTGGCGGCTGGTCGCGCTGTCGGTCCGCGGGCTGGCCGAGCTGTCGGGCGGCGCCCTGCGCCACGCCGTGGCGCTCGTACGCCGGCTGCTGACCGGGAGCCCTGCCGCGCCCCGCGCCGTCCCCGGCGCGGGGCGCATCGACGGCTCCCACCGCGTGCCGCGCACCGTGCTGCTGCGGCACAGCCTGGCCCGGCGCGGGCCGCCGGCGTGCGCCCTCGCGGCCTGAACGCGACCTGCTCCACCGACGTATGGGGGCGGAGTCGCGCGCGCCGCACGCGTGCCACCCGTCACCTTTCCTCCGTCACCGTGGAGTCTCCGCATCATGAACACCGTCATGCGCCGCGCCACCGCCCTCGCCGCCGTCACCGGGGCGGCCGTGCTCGCTACCGCCGTCCCCGCCTTCGCGCACGTGAGCGTCCAGCCCGGCAACGCCGCCAAGGGCGGCTACAGCACGGTCGCGTTCAAGGTCCCCAACGAGGACGACAAGGCCTCGACGATCAAGGTGGAGGTGAACCTGCCGAGCGATCACCCGATCGCCTCCGTCTCCACCCAGCCGGTGCCGGGCTGGACGGTGCAGATCACCAAGGCCAAGCTCAAGACCCCGCTGAAGACCGGTCACGGCGACCTCACCGAGGCCGTCACGAAGATCACCTGGAGCGGCGGGACGATCAAGCCCGGCGAGTTCCAGCAGTTCCCGGTCTCCCTGGGCCCGCTGCCCGAGGACACCGGTCAGCTGGTCTTCAAGACCCTCCAGACGTACGACAACAAGGAGGTCGTGCGCTGGATCGAGGAGCAGCAGAAGGGTGAGGACGAGCCGGAGCACCCCGCGCCCGTGCTGGCCCTCTCCGACGCCGCGGACGACCACGGCCAGGACGCCTCCACCGCGGACGGCGAGAAGGACGACGCCAAGGCCGAGCCCGTCTCGTCGGCCGGCGACGCGGCCACCGAGAACGCCGCCTCCGCCGACGGCGGCGACACCACGGCCCGGGTGCTGGGCATCGTCGGCATCGTCGTGGGCGTGCTCGGCGCCGGCTTCGGCGTGCTGACCGGCCGTCGTCGCGGCGTGGGCACCCCGTCCGCCTGACGCACCATCGCCGGGGCGGCTGCCGCGCACGCGCCGCGGCCGCCCCGGCGCCGCAACGATTTCCTGGGGAACCCCTGATGCGTACCACCTTCAGGGCGGCGGCCTCGGCCGCCGCCATCGCCGCGCTCGCCCTGACCCTCGCCGCCTGCGGCGGCCCGGACGGCGGGGCGGACAGCTCCGGCCCCGAGCCGGCCGTCTCCATCGACGCAACTGCGAAGGCCGCGACCGTCCTCGACACGCCGTTCGAGAAGCCGGACATGATCCTCACGGACACCGGCGGCAAGACCTACGACTTCGTCGAGCGGACCAAGGGCCGGCCTACGCTGCTCTTCTTCGGCTACACCCACTGCCCGGACGTCTGCCCGACGACGATGAGCGACCTCGCCATCGCCAAGTCGAAGCTGCCCGCGGCCGAACAGGGCAAGCTCGTCGTGGTCTTCGTGACCACCGACCCCGAGCGCGACACCCCGAAGCGGCTCGGCGAGTGGCTGGGCGCGCAGGACAAGTCCTTCGTGGGCCTGACCGGTGACTTCGCCACCATCCAGGCGGGCGCGCGCTCGCTCGGCGTGGACGTGGAGAAGCCGGTGAAGGAGAAGGACGGCAGCATCACCGTGACGCACGGCGCCCAGGTCATCGCGTACTCGCCGAAGGACGACAAGGCGCACGCGCTGTACATGTCGGGCACGACGTCCGAGGAGTTCGCCGCAGACCTGCCGAAGATCATCGCAGGGCGGACGCCGTGACCCGCTCCCTGCGGCGGATCCCCGCGGCGGCGGCCCTGGTACTGCTCGGCGCCACGGCCTGCTCCGGGCCGGCTGACGCCTCCGAACTGAAGGTGAGCGGCGCCTACATCCCACAGCCGGCGCTGGCGGACATGGCGGCCGGTTACTTCACCGTCACCAACACCGGCGACCGGGACGCCCGGCTGACCTCCGTCACCAGCGACCTGTCCGGCGACATCACCCTGCACAGCACGGAGGACAACCGGATGCGCCGGGTGACCTCCTTCACGGTTCCCGCGGGCGGGCGGCTCACGCTCGCGCTCGGCGGCAACCACCTGATGCTGACGGACCTGGAGCACAAGCCCGTGGCCGGCGAGCGGGTCTCGCTGCGGCTGCACTTCGACGACGCCGACACCATCGACGTACGGGTCCCGGTCAAGCCCGCGGGCTACCACCCGCAGGACTGAGGAGAGCGCCATGAGGGTGATGACCAAGTCCGCGCTGCGCCTGCTGGCGGTACCGCTCGCCGTGCTCGGCCTGCTGCTCGGCACCGCCGCGCCGGCGTCCGCGCACGCCGCGCTGGTCGGCTCCGACCCGGCCCAGGGATCGGTCGTCAAGACCGCGCCGGCGCAGGTGCGGCTGAGCTTCTCCGAGGGTGTGCTGCTGTCGAAGGACGCCATCCGCGTCCTCGGCCCGGACGGCGAGCGTGCCGAGACCGGCGACGCGAACGACGGCGGCAGGGGGAACACGACCGCGGCCGTCGCCCTGCGCCCGGGGCTCGGCAACGGCACGTACACCGTCGTCTGGAAGGTCGTCTCCGCCGACAGCCACCCGGTGGCGGGCGCCTTCACCTTCTCCATCGGCGCGCCCTCCAAGACCTCCGTTTCGCTGCCCACCCAGGAGGTGGGCGGCGGCACCGTCGGCGCCCTGTACGACATCGCCCGCTACGCCGCCTACCTCGGCTTCGCGCTGCTGGCCGGCGCCGCGTTCTTCATCGGCGTGTGCTGGCCGGACGGCGCGCGGACGCGGTCGATGCGGCGGCTGGTGGCCATCGGCTGGGCCGCGATGGTCGCCGCGACGATACTGCTGCTGATGCTGCGCGCCCCCTACGCCAACGGGGGCGGCCTCGGGGACGCCTTCGACCTCGGCGGCGTACGGGATGTCCTGGACACCCGGCCCGGCGCGGCGCTGCTGTCCCGGCTGCTTCTGCTCGCCGCGGGGGCCGTGTTCATCGCCGTGCTCTTCGGCAGCTGGGCCAAGCGCGAGGACCCGGTCGAACGCCAGGACCTGGCCTGGGGTCTGGCGATCGGCGGCACGGTCGTGTCGGTGGGCCTGGCCGCGACGTGGGCCATGGCCGAGCACGCCTCGGTCGGCGTCCAGGCGTCGGTGGCGATGCCCGTCGACATCGTGCACCTGCTCGCCATGGCCGTCTGGCTCGGCGGTCTCACCGCGCTGCTGGTCGCCCTGTGGGGCGGGCGGCGCGTGGAACGGGCGACGGTGCAGCGCTTCTCGCGGATCGCCTTCGGGGCGGTGGTGACCCTGGTCGTCACCGGCGTCTACCAGTCCTGGCGCCAGCTCGGCTCCTGGGACGCGCTGGTCTCCACCGGCTACGGGCAGCTGTTGCTGGTCAAGATCGGCCTGGTCATCGTGCTGGTGGAGCTGGCGTGGCTGTCCCGCCGCTGGACCGCGCGGCTCGGTGACGCGGCCGTACGCCGCAAGGCCGCCGTCGCCCAGCCCGTCGCCGCGGGACGGAAGGGCGGGGGCGGCGAGGACGCGTCCGGGCGCGCCGAGCAACTGGCCCGGCAGGAGGCGGCGCTGGCCAAGGAGCGCGCCCGCAAGGAACGCGACGCCGACACCGAGCGCACGGGCCTGCGCAAGTCGGTGCTGGCCGAGGTGGCCGTCGCGGTCGTGGTGCTGGCCGTCACGACCCTGCTGACCGGCACCCAGCCGGGCCGGGCCGCCGAGGAGGGCGCCGCGCGGCAGGCGACGGCGCCGGTCGCCGAGGTACCCGAGCCGCTGGACGTGAGGATCCCGTTCGACACCGGCGGTGCCGACGGCAAGGGCGAGGCGGAGGTGACCCTGGACCCGGGTGGCGTGGCCGAGAACGAGCTCCACCTGCTGGTCACCGCCCCCGACGGCCGGGCCTTCGACGTCCCCGAGGTGCAGGTCTCCTTCACCCTGAAGTCCAAGAAGATCGGCCCCATCCCGGTGACGCTGGGGAAGATCGACACCGGTCACTGGAGTGCCGAGAACGTCCAGATCCCGGTTCCCGGGGAGTGGACGGTCGCCGTGACCGTCCGGACCTCGGACATCGACCAGGTCACCCGTACCAAGGTAGTGAAGATCGACTCATGAACGACCGCCCTCACGACCTCTCGCGGCGCCGTCTGCTCGGCACCGCGGGCGCGGCCGGCGCCGCGGGACTGCTCGTGGGCGGCGCCTCGGGCGCCGTCACCGCGCACGCGACGCGCGACGAGGCCACCGCACTGACCGCGGTCGGCGCCACGGCCGTCCCCTTCCACGGCGCCCACCAGGCCGGAATCACCACTCCGCTGCAGGCCCGCGGCCACCTCGTCGCCTTCGACCTGGCCGCGGGGGCCGGCCGCAAGGGCGCGGCGGCGCTGCTGCGCCGCTGGTCGGCGGCGGCCGAGGCGATGACCGAGGGCCGGGCGCCCTCCGGCGACAACCAGATCGCCCTGGACGCCGGGCCGTCCTCGCTCACGGTCACCTTCGGCTTCGGTCGCAGCTTCTTCGCCAGGACGGAGCTGACCGGGCGGATGCCGCAGGCGCTCGCCCCGCTGCCGGACTTCGCCTCCGACGCTCTCGACCGTCGGCGCAGCGACGGCGACCTGTGGATCCAGATCGGCTCCGACGACGCCCTGGTCGCCTTCCACGCGCTGCGCGTGCTGCAGAAGGAGGCCGCGGGCACCGCCTCCCTGCGCTGGCAGATGAACGGCTTCAACCGCACCCCGGGCACGACCGCGCAGCCGCGCACCGCCCGCAACCTGATGGGCCAGGTCGACGGCTCCAACAACCCCCGGCCGTCCGACCCCGACTTCGACGCGCGCGTCTTCGTGCCCGCCTCCGGCTCCCCGCAGTGGATGGCGGGCGGCTCCTACGCCGTCGTCCGACGCATCCGCATGCTGCTGGACACCTGGGACAACCTCCCCCTGGAGCGCCAGGAGAAGGTGATCGGGCGCCGCAAGGCCGACGGCGCCCCGCTGTCCGGCGGCACCGAGGCCAGCAAGCCCGACCTGGACAAGGTGGGCCCGGACGGCCGTGCCTTCGCGATCGCCGCCGACGCGCACGTACGCGTCGCCGCCCCGGCCTCCAACGGCGGCGCGGCGATGCTGCGGCGCGGGTACTCGTACCACGACGGTTACCGCGAGGACGGCGCGCCGGACGCGGGGCTGCTCTTCGTGGCCTGGCAGGCCGACCCGCTGAAGGGGTTCGTGCCGGTGCAGCGCAAGCTGGACCGGGGCGACGGCCTGTCGCGCTTCCTGCGGCACGAGGCCAGCGGGCTCTTCGCCGTGCCGGGCGGCGCGGCACCGGGCGAATACGTCGGCCAGCGGCTGCTGGAGTCCTGAGGAGGGGCGCCGCGTCAGGGCCCGGGCCGTGTCGTCGACGTGGCTGCCCCGGCCACCGCTGGGAGGTGCCCCGGGTGCGGTGCGCAGCAGGGCGGAGCGTGGTCCTCGTCGTGGGCGGCCCGGACGATCCGGCAACTCTCCCGGCCGAAGGGCGGGCAAGTGCGTGCCCGGGGGCACCTCCCGGCGCCGGCCGGGAACAACGCCGCGGGGTGGGGGCCCCTTGCGGACAGCCGCGGGAGGGACTGCGGCGCCAGGGCCTAGGCTGACGGCATGTCGCCGGCGAGCCGTTACACCTATCTCGGCCCTGAGGGCACCTTCACCGAGGCCGCGCTCCGGACGCTTCCGGAGGCCGCCACGCGCGAGCTGGTGCCGATGGTCTCGGTGCAGGCCGCGCTCGACGCGGTGCGCAGCGGTGAGGCCGCGGCCGCCCTCGTGCCCATCGAGAACTCGATGGAGGGCGGCATCACCGCGACCCTGGACGAGCTGGCGGCGGGCCCCCCGCTGATGATCTACCGCGAGGTGCTGCTGCGCATCGCGTTCGCGCTGCTGGTGCGCCCGGGCACGGGGCTCGGTGACGTCAAGACGGTGACCGGTCACCCGGCGGCGCAGGTGCAGGTCCGCAAGTGGCTGTCGGCGCACCTGCCGCACGCCGCGTGGGAGTCGGCGGCCTCCAACGCCGACGGCGCCCGGCTGGTGGCGGAGGGCCGGTACGACGCGGCGTTCGCGGGCGAGTTCGCGGCGCCGACGTACGGTCTGGAGCCGCTGGCCACGCAGATCCACGACGCGGCGAACGCCGAGACCCGCTTCGTCCTGGTCGGACGTCCGGCCCGGCCGGTCGCGCCGACCGGGGCCGACAAGACCTCGGCGGTGTTCTGGCTGGGCGACGACCACCCCGGCGCGCTGCTGGAGCTGCTGCAGGAGTACGCGGTGCGCGGGGTGAACCTGATCCGCATCGAGTCGCGGCCGACCGGCGAGGGGATCGGCCGGTACTGCTTCTCGGTGGACTGTGAGGGGCACATCACCGAGCGCCGGGTCGGCGAGGCGCTGATGGGCCTGAAGCGGATCTGCCCGCAGGTGCGCTTCCTCGGCTCGTACCCGCGGGCGGACGAGGTTCCGCCGCAGCAGCGCAAGGGGACCACGGACGAGGAGTTCACGGCCGCGGCGGACTGGCTGGGACGCGCCCTGGACGGGCGGGTCTGAGGCGTGCGCGCACCGCTTCCCGGGCTTTCGGCGAACAAGCGGTGACGCCTTCGGTTGTCCACCGCGTTATCCACAGGCCCCTGCCATGGGCTGGGGATAAGTCGACAGAACAAGTCGCCCAAGGAACCGCCAGATCGACAAATCGGCACACTCACGCCAAGCGACCCCACAAGCCCACAGGTCATCATGCGTCATCTCAATACCTTCGAACAACTCGATAGAGGGAAGAGTTCTCACTCGAAAGTGAGCGTTAGGAGGGTTTGGACGGGGAATCCATGCCCCCGCACCCACCCACGGAATGATCAAGTCCATCTTCCACAGCCCATCCACACCGTCTGTGGACAAGCGAGTGGGAAACCCCTCCCCCTGTGGATAACTCTGCGGGCCGGACCTGCCCCAACTACCGTTGTCCACAGACCACATACCCTCCCCGGAGGGACGCGAAGAATTCGGTTGACGGTAACCGACCCGCCATTATCGGTCGCACGGCAATTCCCGCACCCTCCTTTCGAAGCGGACATAACGTCCCATAAAGCACTTAAGTTGTCGCGTCGGCACCCGGCACACCGGTAGCCTGTTCCCGTGATTGACCTTCGCCTGCTTCGTGAGGACCCCGACCGTGTGCGCGCCTCCCAGCGCGCCCGTGGAGAGGACGTCGCGCTCGTCGACGCCCTGCTCTCCGCCGACGAGCGGCGCAGGTCGTCCAGTACCCGCTTCGACGAGCTGCGCGCGGAGCAGAAGTCGCTGGGCAAGCTGGTCGGCAAGGCCCAGGGCGAGGAGCGCGCGGCACTGCTGAAGCGGGCCGAGCAGCTCAAGGCCGCCGTCAAGGCCGCCGACGCCGAGCAGCACGAGGCCGCCGAGGAGGCGCAGCGGCTGCTGCTGCAGCTCGGCAACATCGTCCACCCGGACGCCCCCATCGGCGGCGAGGAGGACTTCGTCGTCAAGGAGGTCATCGGCAACCCGCGCGACTTCGCCGCCGAGGGCTTCGAGCCCAAGGACCACATCGACCTCGGCGAGCTGCTCGGCGCCATCGACGTCGACCGCGGCGCCAAGGTCTCCGGCTCGCGCTTCTACTACCTGACCGGCGTCGGCGCCCTGCTGGAGCTGGCCCTGGTCAACGCGGCCATCGCGCAGGCCACCGCGGCCGGCTTCACCCCGATGCTGACCCCGACGCTGGTCAAGCCGGAGGCCATGGCCGGCACCGGCTACCTCGGCCAGGTCGAGGACGACGTGTACTACCTGGAGAAGGACGGCCTGTACCTGGTCGGCACCTCCGAGGTCCCGCTCGCCGCGTACCACATGGACGAGATCATCGAGGCGTCCAGGCTGCCGCTGCGCTACGCGGGCTTCTCGCCCTGCTACCGGCGCGAGGCGGGTTCGTACGGCAAGGACACCCGCGGCATCATCCGCGTCCACCAGTTCGACAAGGTGGAGATGTTCGTCTTCACCCGCCCCGAGGACGCCGAGGCCGAGCACGCGCGGCTGGTCGAGTGGGAGAAGCAGTGGCTGACCTCGCTCGAGCTGCCGTTCCGGGTGATCGAGCTGGCCTCGGGCGACCTTGGCTCCTCGGCGGCGCGCAAGTTCGACTGCGAGGCGTGGATCCCCACCCAGGGCAAGTACCGCGAGCTGACCTCGACCTCGAACACCACCGAGTTCCAGGCCCGCCGCCTGTCGGTACGGCTGCGGGACGAGAACGGCACCCGCCCGCTGGCCACGCTCAACGGCACGCTGTGCGCCATCCCGCGCACCATCGTCGCCATCCTGGAGAACCACCAGCAGGCCGACGGCTCGGTCCGCGTCCCCGAGGCGCTGCGCCCGTACCTGGGCGGCCGTGAAGTCCTGGAGCCGGTCGCCAAGTGACCGCTCCGCTTCCCTACCGTCTGATCGCGACGGATCTCGACGGCACGCTGCTCGGCCCCGACCACACCGTCTCCGAACGGTCCCGCAAGGCGCTCGTCGCGGCCGCCGCAGCGGGCGCCGACCACATCGTCGTCACCGGACGCCCGGTGGCCCGTACGGTGCACGTCCTGGACGACCTCGGCTACGAGGGCCTGGCCGTCTGCATGCAGGGCGCGCAGGTCTACCACGCGGGCGAGCGGCGGCTGCTCACCTCGTTCACGCTGGACCGGCAGACCGCCAGGGCGGCGCTGGCCAAGATCGAGGCGGAGACCGGCCGGCTGGCTGTGGCGGCGGCGCTCGACGGCATGGACGGCGACATCGTGCTCGGCCCCGGCTACCGGTTGTTCGACTCCGAGCTGCCGGTGGGCGGCGAGGTGGACGACGTGGAGGGGCTGTGGGCGTCGCCCATCAGCAAGCTCTACATCCAGCACCCGCGACTGGGGGACGACGAGCTCGCCCATGCGGCGACCGTGGCCGCCGGCGGCCTGGTCAGCGCCGTGATGTCGGGTACGGGCATCGTGGAGCTGCTGCCGCTGGGTCTGTCGAAGGCCCGGGGGCTGTCGCTGGCCGCCCGCCGGCTGGGGGCGACGGCAGCCGGGACCATCGCCTTCGGTGACATGCCCAACGACCTGCCGATGTTCGAGTGGGCGGGCCACGGCGTCGCGATGGGCAACGCCCACCCGCTGCTGAAGGCGGCCGCCGACGAGGTCACGGCCTCCAACGGTGAGGACGGGATCGCCCTGGTCCTGGAGCGGCTTTTCTCCGGGGCGTGAGCCCGCGGCACGCGAGGCCGATGAGGAGGAGGGCGATGACGTGCCCGAGGTCGGTGCAGGTGCGGCCCGGCGCCACCAGGGATACGCGAAGAAGCCGGTGGCGGCGAGCAGGTAGGGCAGCCGCCGGGCCGGTCGTCGCACGCGGTGGGTGAGCACGCCGATGACCCCGGCCGGCCCGTAGCCGACGCCGATGTCGACGGTGTGGGCGAGCGAGGCCGGCAGCCGGTCGGCTCGGATGCCGAACATCACGGCCTGCCGGCTGAGGACGCTCGCCCCGACGTGGGCCGGGGCGGCGACGCGGAGCCGGCGCCGGGTGCCCAGCCGGCGCTCGGCGGGGGCGGGCACGGCCTGGAAGCAGGGCGCGCACAGCCCGAAGGCCGCAGGGGACTCGGTCCACAGCGCGCCGGCCGGCAGCGCCCGCACCGGCTGGAGTCCAGCTCCGCCAGGTGGGTGCTGTTGTGGTGCGGCCGGAAGGACCGCGGGTCCGGCCGGGCGGCCGCCATGATGCCGCTGGTCACGGCGAGGACCAGCGGCCAGATGTACGTCCCGGGGGCGTCGCGCGCCCGGGTCCGCACCTCGGGGACGACGACCCGGGCCGCCGCTCCGCGCAGTGCGGTGCGGCGGCGCCCGGTGCCGGCGATGGTGCCGGCCGTCTCGTCCGCTGCCCTCCCCTCCATCGTCTGGCAGGGGACGGCGGCTTCAGCGGGTTCAGGCCGCCTTGAGCGCGGAGATGTCGAAGGTCAGCTTGACCTTGTCGCTGATCAGGACGCCGCCGCCCTCGAGGGCCGCGTTGTAGGTCAGGCCCCAGTCGCCGCGGTTGACGGTCGTGGAACCCTCGAAACCGACGCGGAGGTTGCCGTAGGGGTCGGTGGCGGAGCCGTTGTAGGTGAAGTCGATGGAGACCGGCTTGGTGGTGTCCTTGATCGTGAGGTCACCGTGCATGCGGTAGGTCTCGTCGTCGATCTGCTCGGCGGAGGTGCTCCGGAAGGTGATCTCCGGGTAGGTGGCGGCGTCGAAGAAGTCGCCGGTGCGCAGGTGCTCGTCGCGCTGGGCCTGGTTGGTGTCGACGCTGACGACCTTGATGGTGACCTCGGCGGAGGAGTTGGCCGGCTTGCTGCCGTCCAGATACAGCTTGCCCTCGTACTCGGCGAACTGGCCGCGCACGGTGGTGACCATCGCGTGGCGCACGGCGAAGCCGACCTCGCTGTGGGTCGGGTCGATCGTGTACTCGCCGGTCAGGTGCGCCAGGTCGGCGGTCGGCGCGGCGGAGACGGCGGTCGCGGTGGCATCGCTCTTACGGTTGAAGAGGCCCATGATGAACTCCTTGGGGACGTGTTGGTTTACGATTCAACCTCCTTCACGGTAGCGACATTCCCTTGAATTTTCAAGGAGTCCTGTGACGTGGCCCACTTTCGAAGAACGGGAATGAAGCGCCCGCGGTCCCGGGTGCGGGACCACAGGCGGCGGAACCCGGCGGTGGCACGCGCGGCGAGCGCGTCGACATGGTGGGCCAGCTCCGGGCTGAACAGCGCGACGAGCAGGCCGAGGGCGGCCAGGAACAAGCCCACGGCGAAGAGCAGCGGAGTCTCGGACATCACGCCGCAAATCTGACAATCCGATTGTAGACGTCAGGGGAGCAGGGCCGCCCGGGCGGAAGAAGACCACCCGGGCGGCTTACCGGAGGACAGGGCCTAGCCCGGAACGATCACTCCTCGCCGGCCAGCGTCAGCGACCGCATCCGCTGCCCCGCGAAGGCCGTCGCGGCAAGGGTGACGCCGACCAGCAGCACCACCGCGAGCGGCAGCCCCACATCGGAGGTCACCGTGCCCTCGCCGGCGATCCTCTGGGCCAGTGCCAGGGCCCACTGCTGCACGCTCAGCGTGCGCGCCCCCGGCACCAGGCTGCCGATCAGCGACTCCCAGATCAGCGCGTAGACCAGGCCGAAGACCACCGCCTGCCGGGTCACCACGCCGAGCAGCAGGAAGATCGCCGCGTACGTGACGGAGGCGACCGCCGCCGCCGCGGTGAACGCGACCGCGATGCCCTGGCTGTTGCCGTTGAGGATGAACCCGGCGATCAGGGTCGGCACCGCCGAGAAGACCACCGACACCGCGATGGCGACCAGCAGTTTCGTGACGGTGATCGTCGGCCGCCGCACCGGCTTGGCCAGCAGGTAGATGATCGAGCCGTCGTCGATCTCCGGCCCGATGGCGCCGGTGCCTGCGATCACGCCGACCAGCGGCACCATCGTCGCCAGCGCGAAACCGCCCAGCACCGAGCTCGCGATGGAGTCGTCGGCGCCGACCAGCGCGCGCACCGCCGCGGAGATCAGGATCAGCAGCGCGGGCAGGGCGAACAGGACCAGGGCCCGGCGGCGGCCCAGCAGCCCCCGGTAGGTCAGCCTCGCCACGGTGGGATTGAACATCGGAGCTCCTTACAGCCGTGTGCCTACGCCGTGACCAGGTAGGAGAAGACGCTCTCCAGGGACTCGTCGGACGGCGAGACCGTGTAGAGCCGGATGCCCCGCTCCCGCGCGACACGCGGCAGCAGCTCGGTGAAGCCGGCGAAGTCGATCGCCTGGATGCGCAGCGCGCGCTCCTTCCAGTCCAGCTCGATGGCGGCCGTGGACCCGTCCGCGATCAGCGCGGCGGCGAGCGCCCGGTCGTCGCTGGAGCGCACCAGGTAGCGGTGCGGCCGGTCCGTCATGAGCCGGCGGATCTTGCGGAAGTCGCCCGACGCGGCGTGCCGGCCGGCGACGACCACCTCGATGTGGCTCGCCAGCTGCTCGACCTCCTCCAGGATGTGCGAGGAGAACAGCACCGTGCGGCCCTCGGCACCCATCCGGCGCAGCAGGTCCATCAGGTGCAGCCGCTGCCGGGGGTCCATGCCGTTGAAGGGCTCGTCCAGCAGCAGCACCGACGGGTCGTGCACCAGCGCGGAGGCCATCTTGGCGCGCTGCCGCATGCCCTTGCTGTACGTGGAGACCGGACGGTCCTGGGCGAACTCCATCTCGACCGTGGCCAGGGCGCGCTGCGCCGCCGCGCCCGGATCCGCCAGCCCGTGCAGTTCGGCGTTGGCGACCACGAACTCGCGGGCCGTCAGGAAGTCGTACATCGCCTCCCGCTCGGGGACGATGCCGATGTGCCGGTACACCTGCTCGTTGCGCCACACCGTGGCGCCGTCGAGGGTCACGGTGCCGGCCGAGGGGGCCAGGAAGCCGCCCATCATGTTGATCAGGGTGGACTTGCCCGCGCCGTTGGGGCCGAGCAGACCGGTGACGCCGGGCCCGATCGTCATCGTCACGTCGTTGACGGCGACGACATTGCCGAACCAGCGGGACACGTGGTCGATGGACAGGGTGGTCACGACAGTACGGCCTTTCGGTAGCGGCGCATCAGCAGGCCGAAGGAGCCGGCGATCACGGCGAGGAGGACGAGGAGGTAGACCGTGCCGACGACCGCGTCCTTCGGGCCCGCGCCCTCGGGGAAGCTGGAGGTCGCCCCCAGCCACCAGGTCTGCGCTCCGTCGATCAGCGTGATCGGCGAGAACAGGCCGAGCCAGCCGATCACGTCGGCGTTGCCGTTGATCGAGGCGACGCCCTGGACGCTGGTCACCGCGCCGTACGAGAGCGTGAACACCGCGATGACAGCGGCGACACCGAAGCCCCGGCGCGGCGTCAGCGCCGCGATGACCAGGCCGATGCCCGAGAAGAGCATCGACAGCAGCAACGCGGCGAGCATCGCCTTGGCGAAGCCCGCGCTCTGGTCGCTCACGTCGAACTTGGCCAGCAGCGCCCCGATGTACATGATCAGCAGCGGCGTCGCGGTGAGGATGAACAGCGCCGTGGTCAGCGCGGCGAACTTCGACGCGACGTAGTCGACCGCCTCGATCGGGCGCGAGAAGTACAGCGGGGTCGTCTTGAACCGCAGGTCGAGCGAGACGGCCTGCGGGGCCTGCGCCGCCAGGTAGAGGCCGATGACGGCCTGCATGATGATCGCGTACTGGGTGTACTCGATCGGCAGCTTGGTCGCCTTGGTGCCGATCGCCACCGCGACCATGATCGCGGCCGGAACGCACATCACGGCCAGCAGGATCATCGGCAGCACCTTGGACTTCGCCGAACGGCCGAGTCCGTACGCGCCGCGCAGACTCTGGACGTACAGCGACTTGCGCGCGTAGCCGCGGCCCAGGCGCGGGCCGTCGTAGTGCCGGTAGCCGATGTCGTGGATGACGTCGGCGGCGGGCGGCCTGCCCTCAAGCTGCGTCATGCTCGTCCCCTCCCCGGAAGATCTCGGCGATGCGGTGCCGGTGCTGCTCCATGCGCACCAGGCCCGTGCCGAGTTCCGCGACCGCGTCGCGGACCGCGTCGTACGTCTCGTCCCCATCGATGTCGACCATGATCAGCCGGCCGTCCGAGTGCGCGTTGAGCCCGGCGGCGGTCAGCTTCGCCACCAGTTCGTCCTCGTGCTCGGTGACCTCGACGGTGAGCGAGGCGGTCGTCTGGGTGAAGTCGCTGGTCGAGGAGGAGCGCAGGAGGGAGCCACCGTCGATGACCACGATGTGGTCGCTGGTGCGCTCCAGTTCACCGAGCAGGTGGGAGGTCACCAGCACGGAGATGCCGAACTCGGTGTGGACGCGGCGGATCAGCCCGAGCATGTCGTCACGGCCGACGGGGTCCAGCCCGTTCGTCGGCTCGTCGAGCAGCACCAGCCGGGGGTCGTGGACCAGCGCCTGTGCCAGCTTGACCCGCTGCTTCATGCCCGTGGAGTACCCGCCCATGGGGCGGTACCGCTCCTCGTACAGGCCGACGTGGCGGAGCGTGTCCGCGGTGCGCTCGCGCGCGGCGGCCGGCGGCAGCCCTGAGATACGGGCCATGTGGACGACGAACTCCGTCGCCGACACGTCCGGCGGCAGGCAGTCGTGCTCCGGCATGTAGCCCACATGGGCGCGGATCGCCGCGCCCTGCGTCGCCACATCCATGCCCAGGACGGCGGCCCGGCCTTCCGTGGCGGGCGCCAGCCCGAGGAGGATCTTGATCAGGGTCGACTTGCCGGCTCCGTTGGCACCGACCAACCCGGTCACGCCGGGTGCGATGTCGACGGTGAGCCGGTCCAGAGCGGTCACCCTCGGGTACCGCTTCGTCAGGCTTTCGGTAGCGATCACAGTCACGCCACGAATCTAGTGGCGTGGACCACACCCCGTCGTCAGTCTGGGGGGGCGGTTGTGCGTAGTCCTTGGGGTTGACTCCCCCGTAGGGGAGGCGGTGCGGTGCGTCCGTCTCGCGGGGTTTTCTCCCGTGGGTCACGCGGTTCAGCCGTGACGGGGCGTGCTCCGGGAGCTCGGTCGGCTCCACCGGTCGCCCCCGACCAGCCGGACCCCGCGGTGGTGCCGCGTGGCGCTGCGTCGGGTCGTGGGGTGCGGGCGGTCGGGTGTGCGTGTGCCGCGCTCGCGTGGGGGGTTCGTGGGGGTGCGGTCCTCGGGCGTGCGGTCCACGGGCGTGCGGTGTGTGCCTGTGGCCGGCCCGCGGTACGCACGGATGCGGTGGTACGGGCCGCCGTCGTGCGCGGGGGGTGAGTCGGTGACCTGACGGTCGGTGGCCCGCGGGTGGGGCCGGGTCGGTCCGACGGCGAACGTCACGGCCTCGGGGGTGCGGGTCGTCTCCGGCATCGTCGTCCTCATCCTCGTGCTCGTGCTCGTCCGCCCAGTCCTGCTCGGGGCGCCGTGTCCGGCGCCGTGGTGGTGCTGGTGCGCTTCCCCTCGGGCGGTCCGCTCGACGCGGTCCTCCGGGGCCGGGACGGCCTGACGTTCCGTCAACGGGAGCCATGCGGCACGCCGTACCGGCTGGTCACGCACATCCACGGCGGTCATGCGCACAGCGCCCACTCGCGGCGGGGGGTACGGGCCGGGGCCTCGGTCACGTCGCTCAGCACGGGGTCGAGGCCGGCGTCGCCGATCGGGCGGGTGCGCACGCGGGCCACGGGCGAGGCGCCGTGAGCCTCGGCGCGGATGCGCTGCTTCATCGTCGGCGGCAGGGACTGGGCGTCGGCCACGGCGGCGAGGCAGGGCGCCGGAACGAACGGGACGGACGGCTCCGGCACGACGGGCTCACTGCGGTACGACGTACGGCACGACGGGACCTCGGGGGCGCGTACGCCAGGCTCCACAGTGAGCACCGGTTCGGCCCGCAGTCCCGGTTCGGCACGGAACCCCCGACCGGACGCGGCGGCGTCCACCGCGACCGGTTGTGGTGCCGGCTCCGTACGAGGTGCCGGTGCCCAGTGGCGGACCGCCTCGGCGGTCGGCAGGAAGCGGGTCCCGGGGACGGTCTCCGGTCGCGGCGCGGCCGGAGCCGTGCTACGCGACGCCGGAACGGCGAACCCGAAGTACGCGACCATCTTGAACAGGAACGTCACGAAGACGTCCCAGAACGTCCTGACATGGGTGTTGGCAGCCATGACCTCTCACTTCCTTCGGTGAGTCGGGAGCGACTAATCCGATGATGCGGAAGCGAGCACGAAATCCTCGGTGCCGCACCCCGAGGGTGCCGATATTCCGATCAACACCACCCGGGTGGCCCAGCCGTGCCCCGGCCGGCCGCTCCGGTGACGACCTCTCACCGCGGTGCGCCCCGAGTTGCGGCTCCCCGCTCCTGGGGGTAGCGGGCGGGGTTCCGGCCGGCGCGCCCTGTGAGGCGGCCACCAGGCGCCCGTGACGTGCGGCGGGAGCGGCCGCGCGGGCCCGGCTCGACGACGGATTCCACCGGACGGCGGCCACCGCCCGGATCGCCCGGCTGTTTCGGGCCGGGCGGCGCCGTCGGTGAACGCGCCGTGCTCCTCCTCGTAACGGCGCAGCTCCGCACCGAGCAGCTGGTGCCTGATCTGGCGGGCGACCGCCTCCGCGACGTAGCCGGAGACGTTGTCCGTGAGCCTCTTCAGCTCCGCCACCTGCTCCGTGGGCAAAGTCACCGTGATGCGGGTCGTGCCAGCCATGGGACCGGCATACTGCGGTATGCGCGCTATCTGTCGGGATCTGTGTCGCCGGTCGGCACACCGGTGGCGGCGGGAAGCCCGCGTATGGTCGGGGTCATGCGTCTGAGCACGGTGATCCTTCCCATCCACCGGTGGTCCGAGGGACAGAAGATCTGGCGACGGGCCGAAGGCCTCGGGTTCCACGCCGCGTACACCTACGACCATCTCTCCTGGCGGAGCTTTCGCGACGGGCCGTGGTTCGGCGCGATCCCGACGCTGACGGCGGCAGCGACGGTAACGCGGCGTATGCGTTTGGGCACGCTCGTGACCTCGCCGAACTTCCGGCACCCGGTGACGCTCGCCAAGGAGCTGATCACCCTCGACGACGTCAGCGACGGGCGGCTGACGCTCGGCATCGGCGCCGGCGGGGTGGGCTACGACGCGACCGCGCTGGGCCAGGCGCCCTGGACACCGCGGGAACGGGCCGACCGTTTCGGCGAGTTCGTCGCCGTGCTGGACCGGCTGCTGACGGAGCCGGTGGTCAGTCACGAGGGCGAGTTCTACTCCGCGGACGAGGTGCGGAACATCCCCGGCTGCCGGCAGCGGCCGCGGGTGCCCTTCGCGGTGGCGGCGACGGGCCCGCGCGGCCTGCGGCTGGCGGCGCGCTACGGCCAGGCCTGGGTGACCTACGGCGACCCGAAGGGCCCGGCGGACGTGCCGGTGGACAAGTGCCTCGAGGTCGTCGCGCACCAGTACGACCGACTGGAGATCGCCTGCGCCGAGATCGAGCGCGATCCGGGCGAGCTCGACCGCGTCCTGCTGACCGGGTCGACGGCCGAGCGCCCCCTGGAGTCACTCGACGCCTTCGTCGACTTCGCGGGCCGCTACGCGGAGGCCGGCATCACGGAGATCGTGCTCCACTGGCCGGTGCCCGACTCCGTCTACGCGGCGGACGAGAAGGTCTTCGAGCGCATCGCGACCGAGGCACCGGCCCAGCTCAGTTGAGCCGGCGGCGGGCGTTGCGCCGCCACTGGCCGAGCAGCACGGGCGACGCCGCGGGCGGCGGGCCCGCGGGGCAGACGTCGAAATGACTGATCCGGCAGGTGTCGGAGGGCGCGGCGGCGCGCAGGTTGACCGCCGTGCCGTCGCCCGCGACGCGCCAGCGGCGACCGGCCGGTACGGCGGCCAGGGGCCACTCGCCGGGCTCGATCAGGATCCAGTGACCGCCGGCGGTGCGGTGGCGGTACCCCGCGCAGGCGCACCGGCCGCAGGTCGTGGCGGCGCCGGTCGCCGGATCGGTGACGGGTATCGCGGTGCGCGCGGCCAGGCGGATGCCGTCCACGACGGTCGGCAGAGCGTCGGCCAGGAGCACCGGTTCCCGGTCGGGCTGCTCTTCACAACGCAGAAGGGCCATGGCGAGATGGTGGCACCCGGGACTGACAACGGCGACGGAGAGTGTGGCGGTGCTCGCACTGCGCACCCGCCTGCTGTCATATGCACCGGCATGGGGGACCATGGGTCGGTGACCTCAGCCACCCAGCATCCCCGGACCCCGGACGCCACCCTCGCGGCCCCCGCGCCGCGGCTGATCGCCACCGACCTGGACGGCACACTCCTGCGCGACGACAAGACCGTTTCGGACCGTACGATCGCCGCGCTGGCGGACGCGGAGGCCGCGGGCATCGAGGTCTTCTTCGTCACGGGCAGGCCCGCCCGGTGGATGGACGTCGTCGCCGCGCACACCGCCGGCCACGGCATGGCGATCTGCGCCAACGGCGCCGCCGTCTACGACCTGCACCGCGGCAGGCGGCTGCTGGCGGCCTACCCGCTCGACCCGCGGGACGCGCTCGCGGTCATCGCGGCCCTGCGCACCGCCGTCCCCGGCACGGCCTTCGCCGTCGAGCTGACCGGCGGCTTCGCGTACGAGCCGGGCTACCCGCCGTACGCCCCCGCGCCCGACGCGGTCGTCGCCCCGGTGGGGGAACTGCTCGACGGCGGGCGTCAGGGCCAGCCCGTGCTGAAGCTGCTCGCCAAGCACCCGTCCATCGACCCGGACACCTTCCTGCACACCGCGCGCGCGGTGGCCGGGGAGCACGCCGAGATCACCCGGTCCAGCGCGTCGGCGCTGCTGGAGATCAGCGGCACGGGGGTCAGCAAGGCGACGACCCTCGCGCGCTGCTGCGCGGACCTCGGCATCTCCGCACAGGAGGTGGTGGCCTTCGGCGACATGCCCAACGACCTCGCCATGCTGTCGTGGGCGGGCACCTCGTACGCCGTCGCCAACGCCCACCCCGACGTGCTGGCCGCCACGACGCACCGCACGGTGGCCAACGAGGAGGACGGCGTCGCTCGCGTCATCGAGCGGATCCTCGCCGCCCGCTGACGCCACCCGGTCTCAGAGGGGCGCCTCCCAGGCGAGCGTGGTGCCCTTGCCGTCCGGCCCCGGCCCGAAGGTCGACTCGCCGCCCAGCGACTCAGCGCGGCGGGCGAGGTTGCGCAGCCCGCTGCGCCGTCCGGTCTCGGGGATGCCGATGCCGTCGTCGGAGACGATGAGCCGCACCCCCTCGCGGCCGTCGGCGAGCACGGCGGTGGCGTCGAGCACGACCTCGACCCAGGTGGCGCCCGCGTGCCGCTGGACGTTGGACAGCGCCTCGCGCAGCGCCGCCACGAGGTTGCGGGCGCTGAGCGCGCCGACCCGGTGGTCCACGGGCCCGACGAAGCGTACGGAGGGCGGGAAGCCCAGGCCCCGCGCGGCGGATCCGGTCTCCCGCAGCACCTGGGCGCGCAGTCCCGACGGCGCGTCGTCCCGCGGCTCCTGCTGCAGCGCGAAGATCGCCGTCCGCACCTCCTGGATGGTGGCGTCCAGTTCCTCGACCGCGTGCGCGATGCCCTCCTCGGCCTCGGGCGACAGCGCCTTGCGCCGGGCTCCCTGGAGCATCAGGCCCGTCGCGAAGAGCCGCTGGATGACCAAGTCGTGCAGGTCGCGGGCGATCCGGTCGCGCTCCTCGTAGACGGCCAGCCGGTTGCGGTCGCGCTGGGCGTCGGCGAGCAGCAGGGCGAGTGCCGCCTGTGCCGCGAACTGGGTGGCGACGAAGCGCTCGTCCTCGGTGAAGCCCGGCGCGCCGTGCGCCCGCGGCAGTGCGAGCGCGCCCATCACATGACCGCTGCTCTGCAGCGGCAGCATCATGCAGGCGCCGAAGCGCGGGGCGATCGCCATGGTCATCCGGTCGTCGGTCGCGGCGTCGTCCGCGAACACCGGCTCGCCCGCCATCAGCGGCGCGACGGGCGGGCTGTCGGCCTCCAGGACCGTGCCGACCAGTCCCGCGGGCTGTCGGGCCGAGACCGCGACCACCTCCAGACCGCCCTCGACGGTCGGCAGCAGAACCAGGCCGGCGTCGGCCCCCACGAGCGCGCGGGCCTGCTCGGCGACGACGTCGAGCGCGTCCTCGCCCGGTTGCTCGTCCGGTTGTTCGTCCGCCAGCAGCGCGGACGTGACCGAGCCGACGGCGTCCAGCAGTTTGGCCAGTGGTTCTGCCATACGGCGAGCCTAGGACGGTGCCGCGTTCTATGCCGTGATCGACTCCGGCTCGGGCGCGCCCAGTGCCTCGGCCGCCCGCTCGCGCTCCAGGCCCCGGCGGAACGGGCTGTCGGCGGCGGCGAGCTCACGGTGCGTACCGCGCTGGACGACCCGGCCGCCGTCGAGGACGAGGATCTCGTCGACCTCCTCCAGACCGGTGAGGCGGTGGGTGATCAGCACGGTCGTACGGCCGGTGGTCGCGGCCAGCAGATCGGCGGTCAGGGCGTCGGCGGTGGCCAGGTCGAGGTGTTCCGCGGGCTCGTCGAGCACCAGGACGGGGAAGTCCGCGAGCAGCGCCCGGGCCAGCGCCAGCCGCTGGCGCTGGCCGCCCGACAGGCGGGTGCCGTGCTCGCCGACCGGGAGGTCGAGGTCCAGGTCGAGCCGGGCCGCGGCGAGCGCCTTCCGCAGTTCCGCGTCGTCCGCGTTGGGGCGGGCCAGGCGCAGGTTCTCCCGGACCGTGCTGTCGAAGGCGTGCGCGTCCTGGGCGCACAGACCGACCATGCGGCGCACGGCGTCGCCGTCGAGGGCCGTCGCGTCGGTGCCGGCGAGGGTGTACGTGCCCGCCTCGACGTCCAGGAAGCGCAGCAGCACATGGGCCAGGGTCGTCTTGCCCGAACCGGAGGGGCCGACGACGGCGATCCGGCGGCCGGGCGTCAGTTCGAGGCCGACACCGTCCAGCGCGGGACGGGGCTGCCCCGGGTGGCGGGCGGTGAGACCGCGCAGCACCAGGGGGTGCGGCCCGGTGGGCGCGGCCGCGGGGTGTGCCGGCTCCCGTACGGGCTCGGGGGTGTCGAGCACGTCGTACACGCGCTGCGCCGCCTGGCGGCTGCGCTGCCGGTACTGTGCCGCGAGCGGCATGGCGGCCACCGCCTCGAAGGCGGCGAGCGGGGTGAGCACGACGACCGCGAGCGCCACCCCGGACAGTCCGCCGCCGGCCACCGCCCGCAGGCCCGCCCAGGCGCAGACGGTGACAGTGAGTCCGCTGACCAGGGCGCCGAGCCCGGCCCCGAGCGCCGCGCCGGCCGCGGAACGCGCGGCGATCCGGGTGAGCACGCGGTCCGCCTCGGCCGCCTTTGCGCGGCGCCCGGGCAGGGCCCCGGCGACGGTCAGTTCCGCGGTGCCGGTGAGCACCTCGACCACCTGGGCCGCGAGTTCGCCGCGGGCGGGGGCGAGGGCACGTTCGGCGCGCCGGGCGAGCGCCGCGGAGGCGGTCGGCACGGCCACGCCCGCGGCGAGCAGTCCCACCGCCAGGGCGGCGCCGGCACCGGGCAGCAGCCACGCGGTGAACGCGGCCGCGGCGGTGCCGGTGAGCACGGCGGCGCCGGCCGGGAGGAGCCAGCGCAGGAAGTAGTCCTGCAGGCCGTCGACGTCGGCGACGAGGCGGGAGAGCAGGTCGCCCCGCCGGGTGTCACGCAGCGCGGCCGGCGCGAGCCGCTCCAGCCGGCGGTACACCGTGACCCTGAGGTCGGCCAGGGCGCGGAAGACGGCGTCGTGCGAGACCAGGCGCTCGGCGTAGCGGAACACCGCCCGGCCGATGCCGAAGGCCCGGGTCGCGGTGACCGCGACCATCAGGTAGAGGACCGGCGGCTGCTGGGAGGCCCGGGAGATCAGCCAGGCCGAGGTCGCCATCAGGCCGACGGCGCTCAGCAACGCGAGGGCGCCGAGCAGCAGCGCGAGGGCGAAGCGGGGCCGTAGCGGTGCCGCGATCCGGCGCACCCGGGTCAGCGGCGCGGAGGTCCTGGAGGACGCGGGCGCAGCGACGGCGTGGGCCGTGCCGAGGGGTTCGGGGGCGGTCGCCGCCGCCTCGGCCCGGGCGGGGTGCGCCACCGCGGGTGGCACGGCGTCCTGCGGGCGGGCGTCGAGCCGCACCGTCCGGTCCGCCACGGCGAGCAGCGCCGGGCGGTGCACCACGAGCAGCACCGTGCGGCCGGCCGCGAGCCGCCGGACGGCGTCGACCACGGCCGCCTCGGTCTCCCCGTCCAGCGCCGCCGTGGGCTCGTCGAGCAGCAGCAGCGGCCGGTCGGCGAGGAAGGCCCGGGCCAGGGCGACGCGTTGCCGCTGTCCGGCGGAGAGCCCCCCGCCGCCCTCCCCGAGGGCCGTCGCGGGGTCGAGGTCCGGGGCGCCGGCGTCCCGGAGTGCGGCACGGACCTCGGCCGGGCTCGCGTCCGGCCGGGCCAGCCGTACGTTGTCGGCGACGGTCCCGGCGAACAGGTGCGGCCGCTGGGGCACCCAGGCGATCTGCCGGTGCCAGCCGGCCGGGTCGTGGTCGGCGAGGTCGGTGCCGTCGGCCAGGACCCGTCCCGAGGTCGGCTCGGTGAAGCCGAGCAGCACACCGAGCAGCGTGCTCTTGCCGATCCCGCTGGGGCCGGTGAGGGCGATCGTCTCACCGGGGGAGACCCGCAGGGAGACGGGCCCGAGGCGGCCCTGCACGGCGACCCCGTCCAGTTCGACGACCGCGGTCCGCAGGTCGGGGGCCGGGGCCGTACCGCGCCGGGGCGGTGCGGTCTCCAGGACGGCGAAGACCTCGTCGGCGGCGGAGAGCCCCTCGGCGGCCGCGTGGTAGTGCGCGCCCACCTGGCGCAGCGGCAGGTACGCCTCGGGTGCCAGGACGAGGATGACCAGCCCGGTGTAGAGGTCGAGTTCGCCGTGGACCAGCCGCATGCCGACCCCGACGGCGACCAGGGCGACCGAGATGGTGGAGAGCAGTTCCAGGGCGAAGGAGGAGAGGAAGGTGATGCGCAGCGTCCGCATGGTGGCGCGCCGGTGGTCTGCGGTGATGGCGCGGATGGACTCGGCCTGCGCCTTGGCCCGGCCGAAGACCTTGAGGGTGGGCAGGCCCGCGACGACGTCGAGGAAGTGGCCGGACAGCCGGGAGAGCAGCTGCCACTGACGGTCCATGCGGGCCTGGGTGGCCCAGCCGATGAGGACCATGAAAACCGGGATGAGAGGGAGGGTCAGGGCGATGGTGAGCGCCGAGATCCAGTCCTCGGTGACGATGCGGGCGAGGACGGCGGCGGGCACCACGACGGCCAGGCCCAGTTGGGGCAGGTAGCGGGCGAAGTAGCCGTCGAGCGCGTCGATGCCCCGGGTGGCGAGCGTGGTGAGCTCACCGGTCCGGCGCTCGGTCAGCCCCGCCGGGCCCAGCGCGGTGACGTGCTCCAGCAGCCGTGTCCGCAGCTGGGACTTGACGGCGGCGGAGGCACGGTGGGCGCACAGCTCGGTGAGCCAGGAGACGGCCGCCCGGCCGGCCGCGACACCGGCGAGCAGCAGCAGCGGGGTGCGCAGCGCCCCGGCGTCGAGACCGTCCTCGAAACCCCCGACGACGATCTCCGCGACGACCATCGCCTGCGCGATGACCAGGCCCGCGCCGACGAGACCGAGCAGGACGGAGACGGCGAGGAACACACGGGCCGAGCGGGCGTACCTCAGGAGCCGGGGGTCGACGGGTTTCACGTGAAACAGCTCCTCAGTGCGCTTCGGCGATGTGCTGAGTGCCGATCCGCTTGCGGAACACCCAGTACGTCCAGGCCTGGTAGAGCACGACCAGCGGGGCCGCGATCCCGGCGCACCAGGTCATGATCTTCAGCGTGTAGGGGGTCGAGGAGGCGTTCTTCACCGTCAGGCTCCACGCGGGGTCCAGCGTGGAGGGCATGACGTCCGGGAAGAGCACCAGGAAGAGCATCGCCACCGCGGCGACGACGGTGACCCCGGAGTAGGCGAACGCCCAGCCCTCGCGGCCCTTCAGGTTGGCGCCGAGCGCGGCGAGCAGCGCGAGCACGGCGACGACCGCGGCCGCCAGGCTCCAGGCGTCGCCGCCGTGGCCCTGCGTCCAGGCCAGGAAGGCCAGAGCCAGCACGGCGGTGACCGCTCCGGCCCGGGTGGCGAACCGGCGGGCGCGGGCGCGGATGTCGCCGAGGGTCTTCAGCGCCGCGAAGACCGCGCCGTGGAAGGTGAAGAGGCTGAGCGTGACGAGTCCGCCGAGCAGGGCGTAGGGGCCGAGCAGATCGCGAATCCCGCCGGTGTACTCACCGGAGGCGTCGATCTCCACCCCGTGCACGATGTTGGCGAACGCCACGCCCCACAGGAACGCGGGGACCAGGGAGGTCCAGAAGATCGCCTGCTCCCAGGCGGTCTGCCAGCGTTCACTGGCGCGCTTGGCCCGGTACTCGAAGGCGACGACCCGGACGATCAGGCAGAGCAGGATCACCAGGAGCGGCAGGTAGAAGCCGGAGAAGAGGGTCGCGTACCACTCGGGGAAGGCGGCGAAGGTGGCGCCGCCGGCGGTGATCAGCCAGACCTCGTTGCCGTCCCAGACCGGGCCGATGGTGTTGATCAACACCCGCCGCTCGGGGCGGTCGCGGGCGAGCAGCCGGGTGAGGACGCCGATACCGAAGTCGAAGCCCTCGAGGAAGAAGTAGCCGGTCCACAGGACCGCGATGAGGACGAACCAGACGTCGTGGAGTTGCATGCCGTCTCTCCCTAGTACGAGAAGGCCATCGGGCGGTCGGCGTCGCCGCCGATCTTCGTGGGGGGATCGAGGTCGGCCTCGGTGAGCTCGGGCGGCCCGGCCTTGGCGTACTTGACCAGGAGCTTGACCTCGACGACGGCGAGGACGGCGTAGAGCGTGGTGAGGACGATCAGCGAGGTCAGCATCTCGGCGGTGGAGACGCCGGGGGAGACCGCGTCCTCGGTGCGCAGCAGCCCGTACACCACCCACGGCTGGCGGCCGTTCTCGGTGAAGATCCAGCCCCAGGAGTTGGCGATCAGCGGGAAGCCCATGGTGAGCAGCCCGATCCGCCAGTACCAGCGGGACAGGGCCGGGGAGAGGGCGGTGTTCCTGGTGAGCATCAGATGCGGGGGCTCGTCGTCGGCGGTGCGCCGGTCCTCGGCGAGCCAGAACCTGCGGCGGGTGAGCCAGAGTCCCGCCAGGCCGACCGCGAAGGAGGTCATGCCGAACCCGATCATCCAGCGGAAGCCCCAGTAGGCGACCGGGATGTTGGGCCGGTAGTCGCCGGGGCCGTACTTCTCCTGCTCGGCC
Organism: Actinacidiphila sp. bgisy160; assembly: GCF_965342435.1. Classification (GTDB taxonomy): domain Bacteria; phylum Actinomycetota; class Actinomycetes; order Streptomycetales; family Streptomycetaceae; genus Actinacidiphila. The sequence continues at coordinate 215,103 of NZ_CBDRCM010000001.1, forward strand.
TTGTTGACGTCGTTGATGCCGGGGACGTACGAGCTGAAGTCGTCGTGGGCGAGGAAGGACAGCAGGCCGGGGACCTCGACGGCCACGGTGTTGTGGCCCTTCTCGACGTCGCCGTAGGCGAAGATCGAGAACGGGGCCGGGGACTCGCCGTCCCACAGGGCCTCGGCGGCGGCCATCTTCATCGGCTGCTGCTCGTACATGACCTTGCCCAGCCGGTCGCCGCTGATCGCGGTGAGCAGGCCGGCGACGACGGCGGTGACCAGGGCGAGGCGCAGCGAGGTCCTCATGACGGCGACGTGCTTGCGCCGGGCCAGGTGGTAGGCCGAGATGCCGATCATGAAGGCGGCGCCGGTCAGGAAGGCCGCGGTCAGTGTGTGGAAGACCACGACGAGGGTGGTGTTCTGGGTGATCACGGCCCAGAAGTCGGTGAGCTCGGCGCGGCCGGTGACCTTGTTGTAGCGGTAGCCGACCGGGTGCTGCATCCAGGAGTTGGCCGCGAGGATGAAGTACGCGGACAGGATCGTGCCCAGCGAGACCAGCCAGATGCAGGCCAGGTGGAGCTTCTGCGGGAGCTTGTCCCAGCCGAAGATCCACAGGCCGATGAAGGTGGACTCGAAGAAGAAGGCGATGAGCGACTCGAAGGCGAGCGGGGCGCCGAACACGTCGCCGACGAAGCGCGAGTAGTCCGACCAGTTCATGCCGAACTGGAACTCCTGGACCAGGCCGGTGGCCACGCCCATGGCGATGTTGATCAGGAAGAGCTTGCCCCAGAACTTGGTCGCCCGGAGGTACTTCTCCTTGCCCGTGCGCACCCAGGCCGTTTGCAGGCCGGCGGTCAGGGCGGCGAGGGAGATCGTGAGGGGGACGAAGAGGTAGTGGTAGACGGTCGTGATGCCGAATTGCCATCGCGCGACGACGACGGAGTCCAGTGCCAGGTCCACGTCACGCCTCCTAACTTGCCGCGTTTGTGAAAGTGAACGCATTCACAAACTCAGTATGCCGCACACGCTTTCGCCCCCTCACACCGGGGGGTGGGAAGGGGCGAAAGGGGGCATGCTATGACGCCCCGTGGCACCCGGGACGCCGCGTGGGAACGGCTACAACTCCTTCCGGAAAGCCTCTGCCGTACGGAGCAGGACGTCGTTGGCGGCCACCTCGCCGACCGTGATCCGCACACCCTCCCCCGCGAACGGACGGACGGTGACGCCGGCCCGCTCGCAGGCCGCGGCGAAGTCGGTCGTGCGCTCCCCCAGGCGCAGCCACACGAAGTTGGCCTGTGTCTCCGGCACCGTCCAGCCCTGCGCGGTCAGCCCGTCGAACACCCGGGTCCGCTCGGTGACCAGCGCGTCGACCCGCTCCAGCAGCGCCGCCTCCGCGCGCAGCGAGGCCACCGCCGCATCCTGGGCGAGCTGGCTCACGCCGAAAGGGACGGCCGTCTTGCGCAGCGCCGCGGCGACCGGCTCGTGCGCGATCGCGAACCCCACGCGCAGCCCGGCGAGCCCGTACGCCTTGGAGAAGGTGCGCAGCACCGCGACGTTGGGGCGGTCGCGGTAGACCTCGACGCCGTCCGGGACCTCGGGGTCGCGGATGAACTCCTTGTACGCCTCGTCCAGCACGACCAGCACGTCCGAGGGGACGCGGTCCAGGAAGCGCTCCAGCGCGGCCCGGCGGACCACCGTGCCGGTGGGGTTGTTGGGGTTGCAGACGAAGACCAGCCGCGTCCGGTCGGTGATCGCCGCGGCCATCGCGTCGAGGTCGTGGGTCTCGTCCGCGTCCAGCGGCACCGGCACCGAGGCCGCTCCGCTGATCTGCGTGATGATCGGATAGGCCTCGAAGGACCGCCAGGCGTAGACGACCTCGTCACCCGGTCCCGCGGTCGACTGCAGCAGTTGCTGCGCGACACCGACCGAGCCGGTGCCCGTCGCGATGTGCTCCACCGGCACGCCGAAGCGGTGTGCCAGCTCGGCGTGGAGGGCCGTGCACGCCATGTCCGGGTAGCGGTTGAAGTTCTCCGCGGCGGCGGTGGCCGCCTCCAGGACACCCGGCAGCGGCGCGTAGGGATTCTCGTTGGAGGACAGCTTGTAAGCGGTCACTCCCTCTTCCACGGCCGGGGGTCTTCCCGGCTTGTACGTGGGGATGCCGTCCAGTTCGCGGCGCAGTTTGGGGCTCATGCCCCACACCATACGAGCGCCCGCCCGGCCGGGGGAGGCCTTGCGGCCCACGGGCGCGCGACGGGGGCTCGCGGCGGACGGGGCAGGCGGTGCGACGCACTGAGCGCCCGTGGCGCGCGCGGTGGCGCGCATCCCTCGTAGGGGTGAGTTGACGGTCACGCACACCGCGGGACGCCGGGCGGGCGGCGCCCCGTGACGGACCCGTGATCCTCGGTAGACACCCGCCGTCACCTGCGATTTTCCCGCCACGCCCGGCACCGCGGGCGGGGAAACGTATCTGTCAACGCCTTCTCCGGCACCCCGCGAACGGACCACCCGGCCCCTACTATCACCACGCCATGACAGCAGCAGGGAACCACCAGGCGAGCCGGCCCGTCGGACGCCGGCTGGAGCGGGCCGGCATCAGGGACGTCGCCGCCGCGGCCGGTGTCTCGATCACCACTGTCTCCGACGCGCTCAACGGCAAGGGCAGACTGCCCGACGCCACCCGCCGCCACGTCCGTGAGGTCGCCGACCGGCTGGGCTACCGCCCCTCCGCCGCCGCCCGCACGCTGCGCACCGGCAGGTCGGGGCTGATCGGGCTGACGGTGACGACGTACGGGGAAGAACCTTTCACCTTCACCGAGTTCGCGTACTTCGCCGAGATGGCCAGGGCCGCCACCTCCGCCGCCCTGGCCCGCGGCTACGCCCTGGTCATCCTGCCCGCCTCCTCCCGGCACGACGTGTGGAGCAACGTGGCGCTGGACGGCACGGTCGTGATCGACCCCTCGGACCACGACCCGATGGTCACGGAGCTGGTGCGCCAAGGCATCCCCGTGGTCAGCGACGGCCGCCCGGCCGGCAGCCTGCCCGTCCGGGCGTGGGTGGACAACGACCACGAGGCCGCCGTGCTCGGCATCCTGGAGCACCTCGCCGAGGCGGGGGCCCGCCGGATCGGACTGCTCACCGGCACCAGCACCGACACGTACACCCGGCTGTCCACCACCGCCTACCTCGGCTGGTGCGAGCGGATCGGCCAGGAACCCGTCGTCGAGGCCTACCCGGCCCACGACCCGTGCGCCGGCGCCGTCGCCGCCGACCGCCTGCTCGCCCGGCCCGACCGCCCCGACGCGGTCTACGGCCTCTTCGACCCCAACGGCACCGACCTGCTCGCCGCCGCCCGCCGCTACGGGCTGCGCGTGCCCGACGACCTCCTGCTGGTCTGCTGCAGCGAGAGCGTGGTCTACGCGACGACCGAACCCCCGATCACCACGCTCTCCCTCAAACCGGGGCGGATCGGCACCGCGGTCGTCCAGCTGCTCATCGACGCCATCGAGGGGGTGGACGCGGGCCGCCCGGTACAGCAGGTCATGCCGACCGACCTGATCGTCCGCACGTCCTCCCAGCGGCGCTCGCCACGCACCACCATCAGCCCGCCCCGCGGGCCCGCGGGGTAATGGGAACGGTCGCCTCCGGTTGAGAACAGCCCGCCCCGGGCGGATTTGTCCGCACGGGATGAAATCGCTATCAGCAGGTGTGTCACGCCACGACATCGTCATTCCTATGATGGGCGGATGGTGGCGCGACGGTGGAGGGGTCGATGACTCAGGGGGCAGGTCAGGGACCCATGCCCGGTACCTCGTACGGCTGGTCTCAGGACCCCGCGGAGGCGGTGGCGCACGCTGCGCCCATGACGCCGTCGGCGCACCCCGCCGATGCCGTCGGGGCCCCGCCCGGATACCCGGCCGGACACGAACCGACCATGATCGACGAACAGATGATGCCCCCGGAGTACACGCCCACCCAGCGCGACCTCCCGGTGGTCACCGCGACCGACGCCCAGGCACTGGGCCCGCTCTACGTCGTCGGCGACGTCCACGGCTACCTGGACCGGCTGTGCGAGGCCCTGTACGCGACCGGGCTGATCGACTCCGAGGGCCACTGGGCGGCCGGCAACGCCCGCTTGTGGTTCCTCGGCGACTTCACCGACCGCGGCCCCGACGGCATCGGCGTGATCGAGCTCGTCATGCAGCTGTCCGCGGAGGCCGCCGCGGCCGGCGGCTACGCCCGCGCCCTCATGGGCAACCACGAGCTGCTGCTGCTCGGCGCCCACCGCTTCGGCGACACCCCGGTGAACTCCGCCGCCGGCACCGCCTCCTTCCTCGCCGCCTGGCGCCTCAACGGCGGCCAGACCAGCGACATGGAGCGGCTGCAGGACCACCACGTCGCCTGGATGTCCCGGCTGGACGCGGCAGCCCTCACCGACGGCCACCTGCTGCTGCACTCCGACACCACCGCGTACCTGGAGTACGGCACCACCATCGACGCGATGAACGACGCCGTCACCGGCATCCTGCAGCGCGGCGACGCCGACGAGTGCTGGGAGCTGTTCCGCAAGTTCACCCGGCGCTTCGCCTTCCGCGGCGAGTCGGGGCCACAGGCCGCCCGGGAACTGCTGGACACCTACGGCGGCCACCGCGTCGTGCACGGCCACAGCCCCATCCCGTACCTGCTCGGCGAGCCCGGCGGGGAACTCGGTGCCGAGCAGCCGGACCGGTCCGCTGTCGTCGAGGGACCGCACGTGTACGCGGAGGACCTGGCGGTGGCCATGGACGGCGGCGTGACCATGGACGGCAAACTCCTGGTCGCGCAGCTGCCGTTGTAGTCCCCGGAAAACTCCATTTTCCGGAAACACTCTGTCACCGCGTCACCTCCGCGCTCTACCATCGGGATATCCGTAGGCAGCTTCTCCTCCGCTTCCGCCCAGCCGGTCCGGACCTTCGTCCTTCGTGAACTCCGGGCGGCACCGGAGACGGAGCATCGGGGGATGCACATGAACAGCGCTCCACACCTGCTGACCGAGGACCGCCCGGAGTTCGAGCGTGCCCTCGACACGGCTTTGCGCTCGGAGGGCACGCGGGCCGCCCTCGCCGACGCGCGGAACCGTCTCAACGCCGAGCAGTTGCGCACCATGGCGCTGGGCGCGGCCGAGTCCATCTCCGCCTGCGCCGCGCCCGAGTACGAGCAGTTCGTCAAGGTCCGCGAGACCTTCGCGGAGCGGCGCAGAGAGGCACGCACCGCCACCGTGCCCGGCCTGGGCTACGCGGCCGCGGCGGCCCCGGTCACCGCGGACGGCTCGGGGGCCGGGCTGTTCGCCGTCGTCGCCGTGCTCACCCCGATCCTGGCGGGTACGGCCGCCTTCATCTTCCTCGTGCTCGGGTACGCCCTGCGCTTCGGGCACCCCGAACCGGCGATCGCCCCGCCATTGCGGCAGGCCGGCTGGCTCTTCGCGGCCGTCGCCGCCTGCGGCGTCGTCATCGGCATGGCCGGGCTGCTGCTCACCGCGCTGCGCAACGGCTCGACCGCCCTCCACGACCCTCCCGACAACGAGCCCCGGGACGTCGCGCTCGCCCGCGAGCTGTGGCGCCGGGCCCTGGTGGAACGGGGGCTGCAGCCCTTCCTCGACGAGGCCCTCGCCAAGGCCGCCGGCGCCGCGCCCACCGCCCCCACCGCGACCACGGGCGGCAACTCCCGGATGCCGCGCCTCGGGTACTCCCGTCCCGACTTCTCCAGCCCCGGCCCCGAGTCCTCCCCCGAACCCGGGGACCGCTTCACCAGCCCGGACTTCTCCAGCCCCGACTTCTCCAGCCCCGACTTCGGCGGCCCTGACCACACCCCGGACTGACGCCCCGCGCCCGGGGCGGTTCCACGAGGTCCTGGCGGGCCCGCGGTGCCCTCGGGGGTCGCGGGCCCGCCGGGGCGGGAAAGGGTCAGTCGGCCAGCGGGAGGTAGACCCGGTTGCCCGAGGCCGCGAACTCCTTGGACTTCGCCAGCATCCCGGCCTCGATCTCCTCCGCGGTGGCTTCCGCGTCGCCGCCGAACCGCTCCGTGATGCTTCTACTGATCTTCATCGAGCAGAACTTCGGCCCGCACATGGAGCAGAAGTGCGCGGTCTTGGCCGGCTCCGCCGGGAGCGTCTCGTCGTGGAACGCCCTTGCCGTGTCCGGGTCGAGGGCCAGGTTGAACTGGTCCTCCCAGCGGAACTCGAAGCGGGCGTCGGACAGGGCGTCGTCCCACTCCTGGGCGCCGGGGTGGCCCTTGGCGAGGTCGGCGGCGTGGGCGGCGATCTTGTAGGTGATGACGCCGGTCTTGACGTCGTCGCGGTCGGGCAGCCCCAGGTGCTCCTTGGGGGTGACGTAGCAGAGCATGGCCGTGCCCCACCAGGCGATCATCGCCGCGCCGATGCCGGAGGTGATGTGGTCGTAGGCGGGCGCGATGTCGGTGGTGAGCGGGCCGAGGGTGTAGAACGGCGCCTCCTCGCAGATCTCCTGCTGGAGGTCGATGTTCTCCTTGATCTTGTGCATGGGGACGTGCCCGGGTCCCTCGATCATGGTCTGTACGCCGTGCCGCTTCGCGACGGTGTTGAGTTCGCCGAGCGTGCGCAGCTCCGCGAACTGGGCCTCGTCGTTGGCGTCCGCGATGGAGCCGGGACGCAGGCCGTCACCGAGGGAGTAGGTGACGTCGTAGGCGGAGAGGATCTCGCAGAGCTCCTCGAAGTTCTCGTAGAGGAAGCTCTCCTTGTGGTGCGCGAGGCACCAGGCCGCCATGATCGACCCGCCGCGGGAGACGATGCCCGTCTTGCGGCGGGCGGTCAGCGGGACGTAGCGCAGCAGCACGCCGGCGTGGACCGTCATGTAGTCGACGCCCTGCTCGGCCTGTTCGATGACGGTGTCCTTGTAGATCTCCCAGGTCAGTTCCTCGGCCTTGCCGTCGACCTTCTCCAGGGCCTGGTAGAGGGGGACGGTGCCGATGGGGACGGGGGAGTTGCGCAGCACCCACTCGCGCGTGGTGTGGATGTTGCGGCCGGTGGAGAGGTCCATGACCGTGTCGGCGCCCCAGCGGGTGGCCCAGGTCATCTTGTCGACCTCCTCCTCGATGGAGGAGGTGACGGCCGAGTTGCCGATGTTGGCGTTGACCTTCACCAGGAACCGCTTGCCGATGATCATCGGCTCGCTCTCCGGGTGGTTGACGTTCGCCGGCAGGACGGCGCGTCCCGCCGCGATCTCCTCGCGGACGACCTCGGGGGAGACGTTCTCGCGGATGGCGACGTACTCCATCTCCGGGGTGATCTCGCCCCGCCGCGCGTACGCCAGTTGGGTCACCGGCTGCCCGGGAGCGCCGCGCCGGGGAAGGCGGGGACGGCCGGGGATGACGGCGTCCAGGTTGCGCAGGCCGCCGCGCGGTGAGGTGTGTCTGACGCCGTCGTCCTCCGGGCGGACGGGGCGGCCGGGGTACTCCTCGGTGTCGCCGCGGGCGACGATCCAGTTCTCCCGCAGCGGCGCGAGGCCGCGGCGGACGTCGGTGGTGATGTTGGGGTCGGTGTACGGGCCGGACGTGTCGTACAGCGTCACGTCCCGGCCGTCGGTCAGGTGCACTCGGCGGACAGGGACCCGGATGTCCGGGCGGGACCCGGTCACGTAGCCCTTGTGCCAGCCGATTTCGCGCGCGCGTGCATCCTGCATGGTCATGAGACCCACTCCCTACGCCGGCATTACCCGGTAACAGGTTCAGCGGTCGGCGCAGCTGGTGGCCCTCGGCCGGTCAGCGCCCTCTCAGCCCGGTGCTCCGAGCTCCCGCGTTTGCAAAGGTGCCTCAACGCTAGCGGGTCCTCGCCGGCGCACACCAGAGGGTGTTGCGATGATCGGGCCGTGGACTCCACTCAACCTCACGCACACGCCCCCGGTCACAGCCACGGTCACGGCCCGGTGCCACCGGCCTCCCGGCACCTGCGCAAGGTCATCGCCGCCGTCCTGATCCCCTTCGTCGCGGCCGTGGTGGCCGGCCTGGTGGTGCTCTGGCCGGGCGGCGTGCCGAAGCACGAGCGCAGCGGCGTCGGCTTCGACCAGCAGACGCAGTCCGGGCGGGTGGTGAGGGTCGAGGAGGTCAAGTGCTCGGACGTCAACGCCGAACCGGGCACCGGAGCCGCGCCCTCCCCCGGCCCGACGTCGGTGCCGTCGGGTCCGGCCATCTGCGAGCGCGCGACGATCGAGGTCACCTCGGGCAAGGACGCGGGCCGCACCTTCACCGAGATCGTGCAGCCCACCCAGACCCGGCACTACACCAAGGGCCAGAAGGTGCTGCTGGCGTACGCGCCCCAGGCGCCGCGCGAACTGCAGTACTCGGTGACCGACGTCGACCGGGCCTTCCCGCTGTGGCTGCTGGCCGGGATCTTCGCCGCGGTGGTCGTCGTGGTCGGGCGGCTGCGCGGAATCCTGGCGCTGGTCGCGCTGATCATCAGCTTCGCGGTGCTGACGCTGTTCATCCTCCCGGCGATTCTGCACGGCGGCAATCCGCTGCTGGTCGCGGTGATCGGCGGCAGCGCCATCATGCTGATCGCGCTCTACATGTGCCACGGCCTGAGCGCCCGTACCTCGGTGGCGGTCCTGGGCACCCTGTGCTCGCTGCTGCTGATCGGCTTCCTGGGCTCGGTCTTCACCGACTGGGCGCTGCTCAGCGGCAACACCTCCGACGAGACCGGGCTGATCCACTCCCTGTACCCGGGCATCGAGATCCGCGGTCTGCTGCTGGCCGGCATCATCATCGGTTCGCTGGGCGTCCTGGACGACGTGACGGTCACCCAGACCTCGGCGGTGTGGGAGCTGCGGGAGGCGGACCCGGGGGCGAGCTGGCGCCGGCTGTACTCGGCGGCGATGCGGATCGGTCGCGACCACATCGCCTCGGTCGTCAACACCCTGGTGCTGGCCTACGCGGGCGCGGCGCTGCCGTTGCTGCTGCTCTTCTCCGTCGCGGAGCGCGGAGTGCTGGCCGTGGCGGGCAGCGAGCTGGTCGCCGAGGAGATCGTGCGGACCCTGGTGGGCAGCATCGGCCTGGTGGTGGCGGTGCCGTTGACGACGGCGCTGGCCGCACTCGTGGTGTCGGCGGACCGCGGCAACGGCGACACGGTTCCCGCGGGCACCGGTCGAGGGCACCGGCGTCGCGCCAAGTGACCCGGACGGGCAGAGACGATCAAGGCGCGTGGCGCGGCCCTGACGGAGAACCAGGAGGCGCTCGCCGCCCGGCAGATGGCCGAGGTCGGGCCGGAGATCGTCCGGACGGGCGCCGAGGCCTTCGGCGACGTCGGTCACATGATGCTGCTGAACGGCGCCGACGGGCTGTCGGAGATGCTCGCCGAGGCGCTCACCGTGGGCGCCACTGTCCTGGGCCTGGCCCGTCAGCTGGTCGCCCGGATGAACGGCGCGACCGGCGCCGACGGCGACGCCCCGGCGGGCGGTGCGGCGCCGCGCAGCCCCGGGCGCGTCCGGCTGCGGGACTGAGCGGCGCACCTCCCGTGGGGCCCGGACCTGCCCCACGGGGTCACCACTTGTCGCGGGAGTCGGACGAGGACGAGGTGAACTTCTTGACCACGTACACCAGGCCGCCGACCAGCGCCACGAAGACCAGCACCTTGAACAGCAGCCAGAACAGGAACCCGATCGCGCTGGCGATCATGCCGCCGAAGACCACGATCGCGATCACGGGCACCGCGACCCACTTGACCCACCAGGGCAGGCCCTCGAAGAGCTTCACCGTTTCCTCCTCCTTGTCGTCCTTCCGCTCCCAGGCTAGGGCCGCGACGGCCCCCTGCGGAGGCCTCGCGGTCCCCATCCGTCCCTGACCCTCCCCCTACGGGAACCCTGGGGCGGAGGCCCTCACGCCTCGGGGGGCGAGAAGACCACCAGGACCTTCAGGTCCTCGGTGACGTGGTGGAAGCGGTGCGGCGCCCCGGCCGGGACGTAGACCACGCTGCCGCGCGCGACGTGCGTCGTCTCCTCCCCCACGGTGACCAGTGCCCGGCCGCTCACGACCAGGTAGATCTCGTCCTGCGCGTGCGGTTTCTGCGGGTCGAGCTCCCCGGCCCGCAGGGCGTAGAGCCCGGCGGACATGTTCCGCTCGCGCAGGAAGCTGAGGTACGCGCCCTCGTTGGCGGCCCGCTCGGCCTCCAGGTCGTCCAGCCGGAACACCTTCACGTGGCCGCTCCCTCTCACCTCTGTGCCTGTGCGATCACTTCTGCGACGATCTCAGCCATGATGAACTTCGTCGTCAAGACGCTCGCGAATGCCGGAGCCCTGCTGGTGGCCATCTGGCTCGTGGGCAACATCACGCTCACCGGTGACGACACCGGGCACAAGGCCCTCACCCTCATCCTCGTCGCCCTGGTCTTCGGCGTGGTGAACTGGCTGGTGAAGCCGCTGGTGAAGCTGCTGTCGCTGCCCCTGCTCGTGCTGACCCTCGGCTTGTTCACGCTGGTCGTGAACGCCCTGATGCTGCTGCTCACGTCCTGGATCTCCGGCAGGCTGGACCTGGACTTCCACGTCGAGGGCTTCTGGGCGGCGTTCCTCGGCGGCCTGATCATCAGCATCGTCTCCTGGGCGCTGAACATGGTCCTCCCGGACAACGACTGAGCCCGGCACTGCATCATGGAGCCCATGAGCGCTCCGTCCTCCCGCACCCCGCTGCGGGTGTGCTTCGTCTGCACCGGCAACATCTGCCGTTCGCCGATGGCCGAGTCCGTCTTCCGCACCCGTGTGGAGGAGGCCGGGCTCGGCGGCCTGGTCGCCGTCGACAGCTCGGGGACCGGCTCCTGGCACGAAGGCGACGGCGCCGACCACCGCACCGTGGCCGTGCTCCGCGCGGCCGGGTACGAGCACGAGCACATCGCGCGCCAGTTCCAGCCCGAGTGGTTCGCCGGGCTCGACTTGGTGATCGCCCTCGACTCCGGCCATCTGCGGGACCTGCGCCGGCTGGCGCCCACCCCCGAGGACGCCGCCAAGGTGCGGCTGCTGCGCTCCTACGACCCCGCCGCGGAGGCCGGGGCGGACGGCCGCGGCCTGGACGTGCCCGACCCCTACTACGGGGACATCAGCGGCTTCGAGGAATGCCTGGAGATGTGCGAGGCCGCCGCCGAGGGCCTGCTGGACGCCGTACGCGACGCCCTCGGCGAGCCCGCGCCGGCGCCGTGACCCCTCCGGCCGGGCTCGCGGACCGGGTCGCCGCCCTGCTGGGCGAGCCGGTGACCCAGCTGGGCCCGGTGGGCGGGGGCTCGATCTGCCGGGCCGTGCGGCTGCGGCGCCGCTCGGGCGGCGCGGTCTTCGCCAAGACCCTCGCGGACGCGCCGCCGGGCTTCTTCGCCGCCGAGGCCGCCGGCCTGCGGCTGCTGGGCGGCACCGGCACGGTGGCCGTACCGGAGGTGCTCGCCGCCGACGACCGCACCCTCGTGCTGGAGTGGGTAGAGCCCGGCCCGGCCACCCCGGCCGCCGCCGAGCGCCTCGGCCGTGAACTCGCCGCGCTCCACCGGGTCCCCGCCCCGGCGTACGGGACGGCGCACCCCGCGTTCATCGGTTCGCTCCCCCTGCCCTCGTCCAGCCCCGGGCAGACGTCCGGCTCCCTGGGGGACTGGCCCGCCTTCCACGCCGCCCACCGGCTGTTGCCCTTCCTGCGGCAGGCCGCCGACAGCGGGGCCATGGCACCGGCCGACGTCCGCGCGGTCGAGCGGGTCTGCGAGCTGCTGCCGCGGATCGGCGGCCCCGGGCAGCCGCCCGCGGTGATCCACGGCGACCTGTGGTCCGGCAACGTCCTGTTCACCGCCGACGGCCGGGCCCGCGTCGTCGACCCGGCGGCGCAGGGCGGGCATCCCGAGGCCGACCTGGCGATGCTGGAGCTGTTCGGCTGCCCGCACCTGGAGCGGGTGCTCGCCGCGTACGAGGAGGTCCGGCCGCTGCCCGGCCGAGCGGAACGGGTGCCTCTGCACCAGTTGCACCCCCTGCTGGTACACGCCGTCCTGTTCGGCGCGGGTTATGGGGCCGCCGCAGGTCGCGCCGCCCGCGCGGCCCTCGCGTCCGCCTAGCGGACGGCCGTGTTCGTTGGAACGTACACCGGTATCTTCCGCCTGTACGTTCGCGAAGACGGGGAGAGCGAGGAGAGGGCGATGACGGAGTACGAGAGCAGGCCCGGGGACAGCACCCGCAGCGTGCACGCGGGCCGCCCGCCGGCCCGGCCCCACGAGCCGGCGTTGCCCGGCCCGGTGTTCGCCGCGCACTTCCACCTGCCGGGCGACGTCACCGGCCCGTACACCTACGGCCGTGACGAGAACCCCACCTGGACCCGGCTGGAGGAGGCGATCTCCGCCCTGGAGTCCCCGGACGTCCCCGCGCAGACGCTGGCCTTCTCCTCCGGCATGGGCGCCATCTCCTCCGTGCTGTTCTCGCAGGTGCGTTCCGGCGACACCGTGGTGCTGCCCTCCGACTGCTACCAGGCCACCCGCACCCTCCAGAGCCGTCTGGAGGACTACGGGGTCTCGGTGCGCCTGGCGCCCACCGCGGGCGACGCCCAGCTGGAGGCGCTGGAGGGCGCCCGGATGCTGTGGATCGAGACGCCGTCCAACCCCGGCCTGGACGTGTGCGACATCCGCCGGCTCGCCGACGCCGCGCACGCCGCGGGCGCGCTCGTGGCGGTCGACAACACCCTCGCCACCCCGCTCGGCCAGCGCCCGCTGGACCTGGGCGCGGACTTCTCGGTGGCGAGCGGCACCAAGGCGCTGTCCGGCCACGGCGACCTGCTGCTGGGCTATGTGACCACCCGTCGGCCCGAACTCGCGGCCGGGGTGCGGCTGTGGCGCAAGACCGTCGGCGCGATCCCCGGCCCCATGGAGGCCTGGCTGGCGCACCGTTCGCTGTCCACGCTCGCGCTGCGGGTGGACAGGCAGGCCGCCAACGCCCTGGAGCTGGCCGCCGAGCTGCGCCGGCGGCCCGAGGTGACCGACGTGCGTCACCCGGGCCTGGCCGGCGATCCGGCGCACTTGGTCGCCACCGCGCAGATGACCCGGTTCGGCAGTGTCGTGTCCTTCACGCTGCCCGACAAGGAGCATGCCGAGCGCTTCCTGTCCGCGCTGCTGCTGACGACGGAGGCCACCAGTTTCGGGAGTGTGACCAGCACCGCGGAGCGCCGGGCGCGCTGGGGCGGGGACGCGGTCCCCGAGGGCTTCATCCGCTTCTCGGTCGGGGTGGAGGACGCGGCCGACATCGTGCGGGACGTGACGCAGGCCCTGGACGCCGCGGCGCGCTGACCCCGTACGTTCACCTCGAACAGATATATCTACGTAGAGGGCTCTACGCAGAATGGGTGGTCCGAGCCTCCCCCCTCGTGGCTCGGACCACCCTGGCTTTACGCGCGGAGACCCGTCCGAACAAGGCTAGTTGACTCTGCGTCAGTGTCCAATCACAGTTGCGATACAGACCTATCGATATATTTATATGTTGCGGTCGTACCGGTGGCCAGAAGGGAGCGGTTCCATGGATCTGGCGCTGCTGCGAACGTTCGTCACCGTGCACCGGGCCGGTTCCTTCACCAGGGCCGCTCAACTGCTGGGACTGTCGCAGCCCGCCGTCACCAGCCAGATCCGCAGCCTGGAACGCCAGGTCGGCCGCCCGCTGTTCCTGCGCCTGCCGCGCGGCGTCGCCCCGACCCCCGTCGGCGACCACCTGGCCCACCGGGTGGCCCCGCACCTCGACGCCCTCCTGGAGATAACCGAGGCGGACCTCGACGAGGAGTCCGGCCACCGAACCCTGCACCTCGCCGGGCCGCCCACCTTCACCTCCCTGCGTGCCCTGCCCGCCCTCGCCCCGCTGGTCGCCGAGGGCCTGAAGCTGCGGATCGCGCTGGCCGGCGAGGACGAGGCGCTCGCCGGCCTCGCCGCGGGCCACCACGATCTGTCCATCGGCACCGTCCGGCCACGCGACCGGCTGCTGACCGCCACCGCCCTGTGGGACGAGGAGCAGATACTCGTGGCCGCCCCCGCCTGGCAGGAGCGGATCGGCGGCCCGCTGGCGGTGCGCACCCACGGGGCACGGGTCCTCGACGACATCCCCGTGATCTCCTACGACGAGGGCATGCCGCTGATCGACCACTACTGGTCGGCGGTCTTCGACGCCACCCCCGCCGTCGTCCCCGCCGTGGTCGTGCCCGACCTGAGGGCCGTCCTGGAGTGCGTGGTCGCCGGGGTCGGCATGGCCGTCCTGCCGCGCTACCTGTGCTGCGAGGCGATCAGCGCGGGCACCGCCCGGGCGCTGCTGGAGCCGCCGGTGCCGCCCCTGCGCACGTACTTCGTCTCGGTGCGCGCCGGGACGCTCGCCCTGCCGCACATCGCCCGGGTGCACGAGGCGCTGATGCGCTCCTCCGCGACCTGGTGACCGCGCGCCCGGCGTACGGCGGGTGACCTCCGCCAGAACGGGACGTTCCGATTCGCCGTCCCGGGGGCGTTTGCCGCCTCCCGCGCCGCGGCAGATCTCAGGCATGCCCCCGGACATCGAAGCACCTGCCACACCCGGTGCACCGACCGCCCCGGCCACCCGGCCGGTGGTCAAGCGCACCGCCCGTGCCATCCTGCTCGACGGCGACTCCCTCGTGCTCATCAAGCGCACCAAGCCCGGGCTCAACCCGTACTGGGTCACGCCCGGCGGTGGGGTCGAGGCCGAGGACGCCACCATCGTCGAGGCGCTCCACAGAGAGCTGGACGAGGAACTCGGCGCCAAGGTCACCGATGTCGTCCCGGCCTTCGTCGACACCGTCGAGCACATCGGCGAGGACGGCTCGCACGGTGTGAAGGTGCAGCACTTCTTCGTGTGCCGGCTGGCCTCCATGGACCCCTCCCGGCGGCACGGCCCGGAAGTGGACGAGCCCTCGGGCACCTACGACGTGGTCCGTGTGCCCTTCAGCCGGGTCGGGCTCGCCTCGGTGGAGATCGTTCCGCTGACCCTGCGGCACTACCTGGACGGCAACATCGAAGGGGTGCTCGGCCTGCTCTCCGACGACCTCGGCTGACCCCGGGCGGCCTCAGGCGCCGAAGCAGTCCGGGGGCGCGCCGCGGGGCCGCCCCGTGCGGGCGTGCGCGGCGCCGGCGGCCGCCCCGAAGTAGTCCCCGCCCTTGCGCCGCACGTCGTCGGTGCCCCAGGCCCGGCCGTCCCGCGAGGGCGCCTTCGCCATCCGCGGGATGTGCTTCGAGCAGTGGACGTACGCCTCCTCGACGCTCACCCGGACCCACAACTGCGGCCTGCGTCCGGGCACCGCGTCCAACGGAAGCGCGGGGTGCAGGGCGCGCATCGTGCCGTCGGGGATCATCCACGCGCGACCGTTGACGTGCAGTCCGATCCGGTCCCTGGTGAAGTCGAGCATCAGGATGCCGACGTGCGGGTTCTCGCGCATGTTGCCGAGCGAGGCCATCACGCCGTTCCCCCGGTACTCGGGGTAGACCAGGGTCCGCTCGTCCAGGACGGTCAGGAAGCCGGGCGGCCCCGCCCTGAAGGTGCTGTCGCACTCACCCCGGGCGTCCGCCGTGGACAGGAAGAACATCTCCTGCCGCTCGGTGAACTCCCGCATCGACGGGTTGAGGTGGTCCAGCACCTGCTGGGCGTAGAAGCGGTCCGCGCGGTCGGCCGTGCCCATCTCCTCCTGGAGGCGGTGCTCTCCCGCACTGCCGGGACGTTCCTGCGGCAACGTTTCTCCTCGTGGGGGCGTGGGAGGGACGGAAAGCGGAATCAGTCGACGGCCGCGACCAGGCCCTCGATCAGGTCGTGCCGGATGCGCTGGGAGGGCATGCCGCCGCGCACGAGGGTGTCGACGCCGCTGCGGATCATCCCGGGCGGCCCGCTGAGGTACGCGTCGTACTCGGGCCAGGGGCCGTACTGCTGCACGATCTCGGGGAGCGGGCCGTGCAGGCCGCCGTCGCCGCGGCCGTGGGAGACCACGGGGCGCACCGAGAGCCAGGGGTGGCGCCGCGCGAACCCCAGCAGAGTGTCCAGGTCGTACAGGTCGTGGTCGCTGCGGGCGCCGTAGAAGACGTCCATGGCCCGGCGGCGACCGTGCTCGGCGACGTCCTCGACCAGGGCCTTGATGGGGGCGATGCCCGTGCCGCCGCCCAGACAGAGCAGCCCGTTGTCGGTGCTGTGGTCCACGACCATGGAGCCGCCCGGCGGGCCGAGCCGCAGGACGTCGCCGGGCCGGGCGCGGTGGACCAGCGCCCCGCTGACCCAGCCGGCCGGTACGGCCTTCACGTGGAAGACCAGCAGGCCGTCGGAGCGGGGGGCACTGGCGAAGGAGTAGTGCCGCCAGACCCGGGGCCACCAGGGCGTCTCCAGCGTCGTGTACTGACCCGCGAGGAAGGGGTAGGGCTGGTCGGGGCGGACGCTGACCACCGCTATGTCGGAGGTGCGCGGTTCGTGGCTGACGATCTCCCCGTGCCACCAGGGCGGCGCGTGCTTCTCGTCGGCCGCCGCCGCGTCGATCATGATCTGCGAGATCAGCGTGTAGGCGCGCACCCAGGCGCCCTCGACCTCGTCGTTCCAGACGGCCGAAGCGTACCGGGTCAGCGCCCCGATCAGGCATTCACCCACGGCCGGATAGTGCTCGGGACGCGTGCCGTATTTGCGGTGGCCGCGACCCAGCTGGGAGAGGTATTCGGTGAGTATCTCGGCGTCGTCCATGTGTTCCGCCGCGATGAGGAGTGCTTTCAACAATCGGTCGCGCTGCGCGTCCATCGCGGCTGGAAAGAGTTCGCGCAACTCCGGATGCCGTGTGAACAAAAGTGCATAGAAATACGACGTCGTCTTGTCAGCGACCGGCGCGACCTCCTCCATCGTGCGCCGGATCAGCAGGGCATCCGCGCTCGGCTGCCACGACCGCGGCCGGGCCTGCGCGCGGGGCGGGGGCTGCGGGGCCGGCGGCTCCGATTGGTGCCGCGGTCCCGGCGCGTCCCGCGGGGGGCCGGGCCGCGGCGGCACCGGACCGGGGTCGGCGTTTCGCCCGGCTCCCGTGCCCACCGGCCTTATCGGCCGTACCGGGCGGCTCGGCGCGGCGCCGTCCTCGCCCTCGTGATGGGGCCTCGGCCCGTCAGGTGGTGTGTGCGGCGTGAACCATCCGGAGGAGTCAGCCCCGGCACCCTTTCCCGGTTCGGCCGCGTTCGTGGTCAGAGCGTCCATGGTCAGCTTCGCCTCGAGCTTCTCCCGGTCGGTGTCCGTACGTCGGCCACATGTCCTGCGCGGAAAGCCTGCCAGGGCTTCACGCCGCGCGGCCGAATAGCCGGAAGTACGGGAAACGCGATACCGATCCCGTTAAGCTCAGCCGAATGTGAGACCCCGCTGTCGCGGAAGCCCGCCGACCGCGCCCCGAGTCACCGCTTTCACATTCGCCACTCAATTCCCGTGACGATCACCACCGTTGAATCGTCACTTGTTCACTCCGCGACCAGTGCGTACGCTTCGCGCAGATCACGCCCCGTGTACGCATGGCTCGCCAGCCCGCTCACGTGGTGGTCCCCGTTGACCGCGACCGACACCGGCACCGCCGCGAACAGCGCCGTGTCCGACAGCGAGTCGCCGTACGCCACGCACTCCGCGCGGCTGACCCCGTAGCGGGCGCACAGCTCGTCCGCGGCCGCCACCTTCGTCTCCGGCAGCAGGATCCCCGCCAGGTCCAGCCCGGCCGCCGGCCCGAACGGGAGCTCCGGGAAGACCGACGCCCGGACCGCGTGCGCCCCCCACTCCAGCAGCCTGCGCACGAAGAAGTCCGGGGAGAGCGACACCACGGCGCAGTGCTCCCCGCGGGCCGCGATGTCCGCCCACACCTCCCGTATCCCGGTCAGCCACGGGGCGCCCTCGAACGCCGCCGCCACCTGCGCCGGGGTGAGCGCCCGCCACAGCTCGTACGCCCGCTCCGCGTAACCCGGAGGATCGAGCACGCCCCGCCCGAGCGCGTGTTCCAGCTCGCGGAACTCCGCCACCAGCCCCAGTTCCCGGGCGAGTTCCATGCTCGCCGAGGAGCCGTGCATCAGCGTCCCGTCCATGTCGAAGATGTGCAGCCGTCCCACGCGGTCCCTCCCTCGTTCCCCACCGCCCGGCCAATCCCCGGCGGCGTCCCTCCGAACAGCCGGGCGGCGTCCTCCGCCGCCCCGCGGACCGCGGGCCGGCGGTCCGCCGCCCGCCAGGCCAGGGCGACCGTGCAGCGCACGTCCCCGGCCAGCGGCACGATCACCACGTTCGACCGCGCGTAGTGCTCGTCGGTCGACGTGCTCGCCAGCGCGCATCCCCGGCCCGCCGCCACGAGTTCGAGCGTCTCCTCCAACGACCCCGACGCCACCGTCCCGGCCACGTGGACGACGCCCACGGCCGACGGGTGGCGGAACCCGGCGTAGGCCGCGTCCCCGGTTCGCGGCACCACCCAGGTCCTGCCGCCCAGTTCACCGGGCGCGACCTCGGTCCGGCGGGCCAGCGGGTCCGTCGCGGGCAGCGCGACACAGCGCCGGTCGCTGGAGACCGTCACCATCCCCAGTCCCGGGGCGTCCAACGGGGGCCACACGATGGCCAGATCGGAGTGTCCGTCCAGCAGCCCGCAGGAGGGGTCGTCGAAGTCGTAGCGGCGCAGCCGGACGTCGCCGGGGGCGCGGGCCTGGACCAGGTCCAGCAGCTCCCGGGTGCGGCCGGCCGCCGCCTCGCCCAGGAAGCCCACGGTCAACGACCGGGACGCCCCGTCCAGCAGCCCCTCGAGCTCGTCAGCGGCGTCCACCGCCGCCACCGCGTGGGCCAGGATCCGCCTTCCCAGGTCGGTCAGTTCGGCCCGTTCGCGGTTGCGGACCAGCAACGGCCGCCCCGCGGCGGCCTCCAGCCGGCGCACCGACTCGCTCACCGTCGGCTGCCGTACGTCCAGCTGCCGCGCGGCCGCCGAGAACGAGCCCGTGCGCGCCACCGCCACGAACGCCCGCAGGCCGGGCAAGGTCAGCGTCACCCCCGGAGGATAGCCCGGCACCGACCGATGGTCATAGGGAAAAACTATGGGCACCGCCCGCCGCCGCCACGGCACGCTGCCCGCATGACATCCCCCACGGCCGCCACGGCCCCCGTACGCCGTCTCACCTCTGCCGACCTCCCCGCCTGCAGCGCGCTGGCCATCAGCCGCGACTGGGGCGCCGAGGAGCACAAGTGGCGCTTCCTGCTCACTCACGGCACCGGTTACGGCATCGACGCCCCCGACGGCGACGGCCTGGCCGCCACCACCGTCCTCACGCGCTACGCGGGCGGCCTGGCGGCGGTCAGCATGGTCCTGGTCGCCGCCCGCTACGAGGGGCGGGGACTCGGACGGCGCATCATGACCCACGTCCTGGCCGAGGCGGGTGACGACACCGTCACGCTGCACGCCACCGACCGCGGTCGGCCCCTGTACGAGAAGCTCGGCTTCCGGGCGGTCGGCACCGTCGTCACGCACCGCGGCCGCTTCGCCCCGGCCGAGCCCGCCGGGGCGGACGGGCCGGGCGGGCCCGGCGCCGCGGAGCCGCGTCCCTTCACCGAGGCCGACCTGCCGGCCCTGCTCGCCCTCGACGCCGAGGTGTTCGGCGCGGACCGCTCCCCCCTCCTGCGCGACCTGCCCCGGTTCGCCGAGCGGGTCCTGGTCGCCGAGGAGGACGGTGTCCTGACCGGTTACGCCTCGGCCTGGCGCAACGCGGACACCCTGGTCGTGGGCCCCGTCGTCGCGGCGAACGCGGCCGGGGCCCGGCGGCTGATCACCGCTGTCGCCCGGGACGCGGGCACCCCCGTCCGCCTCGACCTGCGCACCGGCGCCCCCGGTGCCCTCGACGGCTGGGCCGCGGCACACGGCGTGACCCCCGTCTTCCCCAACACCCTGATGGTGCTGGGCCATCGCGACCTGCCCGGCGACGAACACCGCCGCCACGCACCGCTGATGGTGGCCCTGGGCTGAGCCCTGGCGGGCGCTACCGCGAGAACACCCGGCCGTAGGCGGAGTCGCCCTCGAGGCAGACGTCGCGAGCGGTGTCACTCTGGCGTTCGTGACCGGGGGACCGCCGTTGGTGCCGCGCAGCACGGACGAACGGCGCACGGCGGATCGCGGCGTCCCCGGCTCAGGTCTGGGCCATGTCCACGAATCGCGAGTAGTGGCCCTGGAAGGCCACGGTGATGGTGGCCGTCGGGCCGTTTCGGTGCTTGGCGACGATCAGGTCGGCCTCGCCCGCGCGCGGGGACTCCTTCTCGTAGGCGTCCTCGCGGTGCAGCAGGATCACCATGTCCGCGTCCTGCTCGATGGAGCCCGACTCACGCAGGTCGCTGACCATCGGCTTCTTGTCGGTGCGCTGCTCGGGACCACGGTTCAGCTGGGAGAGCGCGATGACCGGCACCTCGAGCTCCTTCGCCAGGAGCTTGAGGTTGCGGGACATGTCGGAGACCTCCTGCTGGCGGCTCTCGGGGCGGCGCGAGCCGCCGGCCTGCATCAGCTGGAGGTAGTCGATGACCACCAGGCGGAGGTCGTTGCGCTGTTTGAGCCGGCGGCACTTGGCGCGGATCTCCATCATCGACAGGTTCGGCGAGTCGTCGATGTAGAGCGGGGCGGCCGAGACGTCGGGCATCCGGCGGGCCAGCCGCGTCCAGTCGTCGTCGGTCATGTTGCCGGAGCGCATGTGGTGCAGGGCGACCCGCGCCTCGGCGGACAGCAGGCGCATCGCGATCTCGTTGCGCCCCATTTCGAGGGAGAAGAAGACGCTGGGCATGCCGTTGGTGACCGAGCAGGCACGGGCGAAGTCCAGCGCGAGCGTGGACTTGCCCATCGCGGGACGGGCGGCGATGACGATCATCTGACCGGGGTGCAGTCCGTTGGTGAGGGAGTCCAGGTCGGCGAAGCCGGTGGGCACCCCGGACATCTGGCCGCTGCGCGAACCGATGGCCTCGATCTCGTCGAGGGCCCCCTCCATGATCTCGGAGAGCGGGAGGTAGTCCTCGCTGGTGCGCTGCTCCGTGACGGCGTAGATCTCGGCCTGCGCGGAGTTGACGATCTCGTCGACGTCGCCGTCGGCGGCGTACCCCATCTGTGTGATGCGTGTGCCCGCCTCGACGAGCCGGCGCAGGACCGCGCGCTCGTGCACGATCTCCGCGTAGTACTCGGCGTTGGCCGCGGTGGGCACCGCGTTGACGAGGCTGTGCAGGTAAGGGGCGCCGCCGACGCGCACGAGCTCGCCGCGCTTGGTGAGCTCGGCGGCTACGGTGATGGGGTCGGCGGGTTCGCCGCGGGCGTAGAGGTCGAGGATCGCGGCGTAGACGGTCTCGTGGGCGGGCCGGTAGAAGTCGGCACCCTTCAGCACCTCGACGACGTCGGCGATGGCGTCCTTGGACAGCAGCATGCCGCCGAGCACCGACATCTCGGCGTCCAGGTCCTGCGGCGGTACGCGCTCGAAGCCGGCCGCTCCGCGGTCGTCGCCGCGGTCCCGGTCGCGGTCCCGCTCGTCCCTGCGGCGGAAGCGGGAGACGGGCAGGCGGTCGCCGGGACCGTCCGGCGGGAACGGCGGCTCGCTCCCCCAGTGGTCGTCCGCGGGTTCGGGCTGGCTCACCCCCCTGCCACCTCCTTCCCGTCCGGCGCGGACCGCCGCGTCGTGTCCCTTTTCCTACGCCACGGCTCTGACAATCGAGACGCCCGGACACACCTGTGGCACGTCGGGCGACGCCCCACGGTAGGGGTCCACGGGGCTCACAGCCAAGACGGTTATCCACAGGGGCTGGGGACGACCTGTTGAAGAACCGCCCCTACCTGTGGAGAAGCCCGCTCCAGCTGTGTACAGGGCGGGGGACAGCGCGGTGGACAAGCACACAATCACCCAATGATCACGTCGCTGACCTGCACTTTCTTCGTCCACCCACTGTGGAAAAGAAAAACTTGCCCGCTCGGCCCAAGATCACGACAAACGGCACGGAGGTGATCACCCCACACAGCAAGAGGTAAGAGGCAGCATCTCCTTGCGTCCCTTACATGTGGATGATTACCCTGGCCGGGTGCCCCAGGTCGCCGAAGTCTCCCCCCAGCAGGCCGTACGCCGCCACGACCGCGAGATCATCGCCCTCGCGCTGCCCGCCTTCGGCGCCCTCGTCGCCGAACCGCTCTTCCTCATGGCCGACAGCGCGATCGTGGGCCACCTCGGCACGTCGCAGCTCGCCGGCCTCGGCGTCGCGGGCGCCCTGCTCACCACCCTCGTCGGCGTCTTCGTCTTCCTCGCGTACGCCACCACCGCCGCCGTCGCCCGCCGGGTCGGCGCGGGCGACCTGCCCGCGGCCATCCGCCAGGGCATGGACGGCATCTGGCTCGCCCTCCTCATCAGCGCCGCCGCGGTCGCCGTCGCCGTCCCCGCGGCACCCGCCCTCGCCGACGTCTTCGGGGCCTCCGGCACCGCGGCGCCGTACGCCGTCACCTATCTGCGGATCAGCGCCCTCGGCATCCCCGCGATGCTCGTCGTCCTGGCGGCCACCGGTGTGTTGCGCGGGCTGCAGGACACCCGCACCCCGCTCTACGTCGCCGTCGGCGGCTTCGCCCTGAACGCCGTGCTCAACGTGGTGCTGGTGTACGGCGCCGGGCTCGGCATCGCCGGATCCGCCTGGGGCACGGTCATCTCCCAGAACGCGATGGCGGCCGTCTACCTCGGCGTCGTGGTCCGCGGTGCCCGCCGGTACGGTGCCTCGCTCCGGCCCGACCTCGCCGGGATCCGCGCCTGCGCCCAGGCCGGGACGCCCCTGCTGATCCGCACGCTGAGCCTGCGCGCCGTCCTGCTGCTCGCCACCGCGGTGGCGGCCCGGCTCGGGGACGCCTCGATCGCCGCCCACCAGATCACCACCACCCTCTGGTCGCTGGCCGCCTTCGCCCTGGACGCCATCGCCATCGCGGGCCAGGCCATCATCGGCCGCTACCTCGGCGCTGACGACGTGGCCGGGGCCCGGGCCGCGAGCCGCCGCATGGTGCAGTGGGGTATCGCCTCGGGCGTGCTGATCGGTCTGGTCCTGGCCGTCTCCCGGCCGCTGATCACCCCGCTGTTCACCTCGGACCCGGCCGTGCGCTCCGAGCTGATGACCGTCCTGCTGGTGGCGGCGCTCTCCCAGCCGGTCTGCGGCGTGGTCTTCGTGCTGGACGGGATCCTGATCGGCGCCGGCGACGGCGCCTACCTGGCCTGGTCGATGATCGTCACCCTCGCCGTCTTCGCCCCGGCCGCGCTTGCCGTACCCGCCCTGGGCTGGGGCCTCACCGCCCTGTGGTGGGCGATGGGGCTGATGATGCTCACCCGGCTGGCCGGCCTCCACTGGCGCGCCCGCTCGGGGAAGTGGGCCGTCACCGGCGCCGTGCGCGCCTGACACCGCGGCCCCTCCCGTGAGCGGCAAGACGCCGGGCCCGGAACCTCGCGGTTCCGGGCCCGGCGTTCACGCGGTGCGTGCGGGTCAGGCGGCGACGACCTCGACGTCGAGAGCGGCCTCGACCTCGGGGTGCAGGCGCACCGACACCTTGTGGGAGCCCAGCGTCTTGATCGGGGAACCGATCTCGATCCGGCGCTTGTCCACGTCCGGACCACCCGCGGCCTTGACGGCGGCGGCGATGTCGGCCGGGGTCACCGAGCCGAACAGCCGGCCGGCGTCGCCCGCGCGGGTCGACAGCTTGACCTTGACGCCCTCGAGCTGGGCCTTGAAGGAGTTGGCCTGCTCGACGGTCGCGATCTCACGGATCCGGCGCGCGCGGCGGATCTGCTCGACGTCCTTCTCGCCACCCTTGGTCCACGCGATCGCGAAACCGCGCGGGATCAGGTAGTTGCGGGCGTAGCCGCTCTTGACCTCGACGACGTCGCCGGCGGCGCCGAGGCCGCTGACCTCGTTGGTGAGGATGATCTTCGCCATTGCTCAGTCACCCTTCCTTAGCGAGCGGTCGAGGTGTAGGGCAGCAGCGCCATCTCACGGCTGTTCTTCACGGCCGTGGCGACGTCGCGCTGGTGCTGGGTGCAGTTGCCGGTGACCCGACGGGCACGGATCTTGCCGCGGTCGGAAATGAACTTCCGCAGCAGGTTCGTGTCCTTGTAGTCGACGTACGTGATCTTGTCCTTGCAGAACACGCAAACCTTCTTCTTAGGCTTGCGAGCAGGCGGCTTCGCCATTGTCTCTCTCCAGTGTGATCAAGAAGTTTGGTGCGCTGCCGCCCTTAGAAGGGCGGCTCGTCCGAGAAACCGCCGCCGCCGCCGGAGCCACCGCCCCAGCCGCCGCCGCCCTGGCCGCCACCGGCCGGAGCGCCGGTCGCCCACGGGTCGGCGTCGGGCGCGCCGCCCTGGCCGCCACCGGGGCCACCGCCCCAGCCGCCGCCCTGGCCGCCACCGCCGCCGTAACCGCCCTGGCCGCCGCGCGAGGCGCCGCCGCCACCGCTGGCCCGGGTGATCTTGGCGGTCGCGCTGCGCAGGCTGGCGCCGACCTCGTCGACGTCCAGCTCGTAGACCGTCCGCTTGACGCCCTCGCGGTCGTCGTACGAGCGCTGCTTCAGACGGCCCTGCACGATGACGCGCATGCCCTTCTGGAGCGACTCGGCCACGTTCTCCGCCGCCTGCCGCCAGACCGAGCACGTGAGGAAGAGGCTTTCGCCGTCCTTCCACTCGTTGGTCTGCCGGTCGAAGGTGCGGGGAGTGGACGCGACACGGAACTTCGCGACCGCCGCACCCGAGGGGGTGAAGCGCAGCTCGGGGTCGTCGACGAGATTGCCGACGACCGTGATGACGGTCTCGCCTGCCATGGTGAGTGACCTCTCGGCGTTGCTTGGCTTCTCGGTTTCCCGACTGCCTGAGCCCGCAGGCTCAGTGGGTCTCGGGACGGAGGACCTTGGTCCGGAGGACCGACTCGTTCAGGTTCATCTGACGGTCGAGCTCCTTGACGACCTCAGGAGTGGCGTTGAGGTCGATGACCGAGTAGATGCCCTCGGGCTTCTTCTTGATCTCGTACGAAAGACGACGACGGCCCCAGGTGTCGACCTTCTCGACCTTGCCGCCCGCGTTGCGGACGACGCCGAGGAAGTTCTCGATCAGCGGGGAGACAGCACGCTCCTCGAGATCGGGGTCGAGGATCACCATCACCTCGTAGTGACGCATGTGGAACCCACCTCCTTTGGACTCAGCGGCCACGGCGTTTCCGTGGCAGGAGGGTTTGCATCGCGTCGCAACGGTATCGCGGCCCACTGACAACGCCCGGAGCGTTCCGGGGATCGCTCCCCGAAGGCCCTGCGGGGCCGTCGTGTGGGCCTGCACAGACACCGGTGCAGACGGTACACACTACCCGCCTCGTGGCTTCCGGTTGAAATCCGGCCCCGGAAGCCCGCAATCTGTACACATCGGGTGTGTCCGGCGCTACGATGCGCCACCTCTCCATCACGGAGGTGCCTCATGGCACAGGCAGTGCGACCCACTACCGGCAGCCGTCTCTACCAGCGAGTACTCAGCACCCTCAACTCCGACGGCAGGCCCCATCCGGTGGAGAACACCCTGGCCGTCGTGACCGTCGTGCTCGGCCTGGTCTCCGCCATCGCGGCCTTCTGGGACAGCCTGCACCTGCTCAGCTCCTGGGCGGGCCTGGCCGGCATCCTCGTCGGCGCCTTCGGGCAGTACCGCTCCGCCACCACGGCCGAGCGCTTCTTCTTCATCATCGGCATGGGGCTGGCCGCGATCGGCTTCTACCTCGGCATGGCGCACGGCGGGCTCTTCGGCGGCGTGGTGTCCTGACCGACCGTTCCCGGCCCCCGCCGGACGAAGCCGCGGGCCTAGTTGTCCACAGCCCTCGTGGGGGCGTTCGCCGTTCGCAGTAGGCTTCGGCGCAGTAATGCAGTCAGCAATGCCGTAGCCGCAGCGATGGGGAGCGCCCCGCATGAGCTTGACCCTGAGGACCATCAGTCGGGAACAGCACCTGGCGTACATCCAGAGCCTGCCCTCGGCAAGCCACTGCCAGGTTCCCGCCTGGGCCGACGTCAAGACCGAGTGGCGCTCGGAGAACCTCGGCTGGTTCGACGACAAGACCGGTGAGCTGGTCGGCGCCGGCCTGGTTCTCTACCGGCAGTTGCCCAAGGTGAAGCGCTACCTCGCCTACCTCCCCGAGGGCCCGGTGATCAACTGGTACGCGCCCAACCTGGAGGAGTGGCTGCGCCCGATGCTGGCGCACCTGAAGCAGCAGGGCGCGTTCTCCGTCAAGATGGGCCCGCCGGTCGTCATCCGCCGCTGGGACGCGGCCGCCATCAAGGCCGGCATCGCCGACCCCGACGTCAAGCGCCTGCGCGACGTCGAGGCGACCTTCATCGAACCCCGTGCCTTCGAGGTGGCCGACCGGCTGCGCCGCATGGGCTGGCAGCAGGGCGAGGACGGCGGCGCCGGCTTCGGCGACGTGCAGCCCCGCTACGTCTTCCAGGTCCCGCTGGAGAACCGCAGCCTGGACGACGTCCAGAAGGGCTTCAACCAGCTGTGGCGGCGCAACATCAAGAAGGCCGAGAAGGCCGGCGTCGAGGTCGTCCAGGGCGCCTATGACGACCTGCCCGTGTGGCAGCAGCTGTACGAGGTCACCGCCGAGCGCGACCACTTCCGCCCGCGGCCCCTTTCCTACTTCCAGCGCATGTGGCAGGTCCTCAACTCGGAGGACCCCAACCGCATGCGGCTGTACTTCGCCAAGCACGAGGGCGAGGCGGTCGCCGCCGCGACGATGCTCGTCGTCGGCCGGCACGTCTGGTACTCGTACGGGGCCTCGGCCAACCACAAGCGCGAGGTGCGGCCGAGCAACGCCATGCAGTGGCGGATGCTGCGGGACGCCTACGCGCTCGGCGCGAGCGTGTACGACCTGCGCGGCATCAGCGACTCGCTGGACGAGAGCGACCACCTCTTCGGTCTCATCCAGTTCAAGGTGGGCACTGGCGGGCAGGCTGCCGAATACTTGGGCGAGTGGGACTTCCCGCTCAACAAGCTGCTGCACAAGGCTCTCGACATCTACATGTCCCGCCGCTGACCCGCGTGCCCGACTGACCGCAGACACCGCAGAAAGGTCCTCGTTCCGGCCATGGCGCTCACCCTGTACGTCGACACCGCGCGCTGGCGTGCGCACCAGCAGTCCGTGGCGGAGCAGTTCCCCGGACTGGTCCCCGTCTGCAAGGGCAACGGGTACGGCTTCGGCCACGAGCGCCTGGCCGAGGAGGCGATCCGTCTCGGCTCGGACATCCTCGCCGTGGGCACGACGTACGAGGCCGCCCGGATCAAGGACTGGTTCGGCGGGGACCTGCTGGTGCTGACCCCGTACCGGCTGGGCGAGGAGCCGGTACCGCTGCCGGACCGCGCCATCCGCTCCGTGTCCTCCGTGGAGGGCGTGCGCGGCCTGGTCGGCGCGCGGGTCGTCATCGAGGTCATGAGCAGCATGAGGCGGCACGGCGTCAGCGAGGACGACCTGGTCAAACTGCACTCGGCCATAGACGACGTCCGCCTGGAGGGCTTCGCCATCCACCTGCCGCTGGACCGCACCGACGGCTCCGACGGCGTGGAGGAGGTCTTCGGCTGGATGGAGCGGCTGCGCGCGGCCCGGCTGCCGCTGCACACCATGTTCGTCAGCCACCTCAAGGCCGGCGAGCTGACCCAGCTGCGCAACCAGTTCCCGCAGACCCGCTTCCGCGCCCGGATCGGCACCCGGCTGTGGCTCGGCGACCACGAGGCCACCGAGTACCGGGGCGCCGTCCTGGACGTCACGCGCATCGCCAAGGGCGAGCGCTTCGGCTACCGCCAGAACAAGGCCTCCGAGGACGGCCACCTGGTCGTCGTGGCGGGCGGTACGTCGCACGGGGTGGGCCTTGAGGCCCCCAAGGCCATGCACGGCGTCATGCCGCGCGCCAAGGGCGTCGCGAGGGCCGGCCTGGCCACCATCAACCGCAACCTGTCGCCCTTCGTGTGGGCGGGCAAGCAGCGCTGGTTCGCCGAGCCCCCGCACATGCAGGTGTCGATCCTCTTCCTGCCGGGCGACGTGGCGCCCCCGGCGGTCGGGGACGAGCTGGTGGCGCACCTGCGGCACACGACGACGCAGTTCGACCGCGTCGTCGACCGCTGAACGCCCCGGGCACCCGGGGCGTCCCCCGCCCTCAGTGGGGCGGGGCAGGCGGGACAGGCGGCGCCGGGTCCACGCCCCACTGCACCACCGGGCGCGGCTCGCCGTACCCATGCTCGTAGCCGTAGCCATAGCCATAGCCGTCCTCGGGCCCGCCCTGCAGCGGCGCCGCGTGCCGCGGCCGGTGCGAGGACCGCCCCAGCACGAACACGTCCTCCGCCCCGTCCAGCACGCCCCCGGAGGGGTCGTCCGAGCCGTCCTGGCGCACCGCGTCGCGCTCGGGGAAGGCGATGTCCCGGACGACGACCGCGCACAGGTACAGCGTCCCGATCAGGTGCGCCGCGATGGCCAGGTGGTAGCCGTCCTGCGGCAGGCCCTTGCTGTTGCCGCCCGTCGTGTACGCCAGGTACGACCAGATCCCCAGGAAGTACATGACCTCGGCGGCCTGCCAGATCAGGAAGTCCCGCCAGCGCGGCCGGGCGAGCGCCGCCAGCGGCACCAGCCACAGCACGTACTGCGGCGAGTAGACCTTGTTGGTCAGGATGAAGGCCGCCACGACGAGGAAGGCCAGCTGCGCGAAGCGCGGGCGCCGTGGCGCGTACAGCGCCAGCGCGGCCATGCCGGCGCAGAACAGCAGCATGAGCGCGCTGGCGTAGAAGTTGGCGCCGTCGATCGACTTGCCGGTCTGCTGGGAGATGATCAGCCAGACAGAGCCGTAGTCGACGCCCCGCTCCTGGCTGAAGGTGTAGAACTTCGCCCAGCCGTCCCGGGCGAGCAGCATCACCGGAAGGTTCACCACCAGCCAGGACGCCACGGCACCGCCCACCGCCGCGCTCCAGGCCCTCAGCTTCCCGGCCCGCAGACACAGCAGGAACAGCGGCCCCAACATCAGCACCGGGTAGAGCTTGGCGGCCGTCGCCAGCCCGATCAGGATGCCCGCGGCCGCCGGACGGCCGCGCGACCACAGCATCATCCCGGCCGCCGCGAGGGCGACCGCGAAGAGGTCCCAGTTGATGGTCGCGGTCAGCGCGAACGCGGGCGCCAGCGCGACCAGCAGTGCGTCCCAGGGGCGGCGCCGGTTGGTCCGGGCGACACAGACCGCGATGACGGCGGTGCAGACCAGCAGCATCCCGGCGTTGACCAGCCAGTAGATCTGTTCCCGGTGCTGGATCGTGCCCCCGTGCGGGGTGAGCCAGGAGGCGACCTCCATGAAGAGCCCGGTCAGGACCGGGTATTCCAGGTAGCCCATGCCGCCGGAGACCGTGTCCGGGATGTGGTCGAAGTACGGGACGAGGTCGTCCGCGAAGCCCCGGCCGTAGTACAGGTGCGGGATGTCGGAGTAGCAGGCGTGGCTGTACTGGGCGTTCGCCCCGAAGAACCAGCCGCTGTCGTAGCACGGCAGCTTCTGCACCATGCCCAGCGCGAACATCCCGATGGCGATCAGCACGACCACGCGCAGGGGGTTCCACCAGCCCCGCCGCCCCACGGCCGCGAAGCGGCCGAGCGGGCCGCCGATGACCTCGCTCCCGGCCACGGCGACCGGGTCCTCACGGGTCGGGGGCACGACCGCCTCGGCCTCCGAGGCCTCGTGGTGGGGGTCTTCGCGCACGATCGTCATGGGCCACATCCTGCCCTACATCGCAGCGTGCGGAGCGTCGGATCCCCATGCCGCCCGCCACCCGCCGGGAACGGCCGCGGCCGCGGAGGGCGTACTGCCCTCCACGGCCGCGGATCACTGCTCTGCGCAACGCGGGGCGGTCAACCGCCCGTACCCGCGATGAGTCCGCCGTTGCCGTTGCCTCCGTTGTTCTTGCCGGTGCTACTGGACGTCGGGGTCGACGTCGGGGTCCCGCTGGTGCCACCGTCCGTGGCTCCGCCGCCGTTGCCACCGCTGCCGTCCTGGCAACCCCACTGCCAGGGCTTGCAGGCCCCGGAGTCGGTCGGGGTCGGCCTGCCCTGCGGCCGCGACTCGGTGGGGGTCGGGTTGGTGGTCGGAGACTCGCTCGGGGTGGCCGAGACCGAGGGGCTCGCCGACGGGGCGCCGAGCTGGTCCTTGACCTGGCCGATCTTCTCGGGGTCGGGGAAGCCGGTGTCTTCCTTGCCCTTGAGCGCCTGGGACATGTACTTCGCCCAGACCTCCGCGGGCATGTCACCACCGTGCGCCGACGCGAGCCCCGCGGTGCCCGCCATGCCGATCAGACCGGGCTTCTTGGGGTTCTCGCGGAACAGGACCACCGAGGTCGAGAGCTGCTTGGTGTACCCGACGAACCAGGCGGACCTGGTTCCCTTCTCGCTGTCCGTGGTACCCGTCTTGCCCGCGACCGTGCGGCCCACCGTCAGGGCCTTCTTGCCGGTGCCGTTCTTGACCACGTTCTCCAGCACGTCGGTGACGTTGTTGGCGACGTTGCTGTCGATCGCGTCCCGCTTGATCTTCGGCTTGCCGAAGCCCGGCACGACACTGCCGTCCTTGACCACCTTGGTGACGGAGTAGGGCTCGGCCTGGGTGCCCGACGCGGCGAACGTCGCGTAGGCGTCGGCCATGCGGATGGCGGACGGCTTGGACGTGCCGATCGAGAACGAGGCGTTCAGGGACTCGAAGCTCGACTCCAGCACGCCCGCGTTCTTCGCCATCTCGGCCACCTTGGGCAGCCCGACGTCCTCACCGAGCTGCACGAAGGGGGTGTTGATGGACTGCTCCATCGCCTTGCGCAGCGTGATGTAGCCCCAGGGGTACCCGCTCTCGTTCTTCTGCTTGAAGACGCTGCCGTCCTTCCTCAGGACGTAGTTGCCCTCGTGGTCCTTGATCTTGAGCAGGTCGTTGCCGTTGTACTTGCTCTGCGGTGACAGCCCGACACCGTTGGTCTGGTTGGTGCCGTACTGCATTGCCGCGGCCAGCACGAACGGCTTCCAGGTGGAGCCGACGGGGACACCCGTGGTGTTGGCGTTGTTGTTGAACTGGCCGTGCTCGAAACCCTCTCCGCCGTACAGGGCGACGATCCTGCCGTCGCCCGGCACCACGGACGCCGCGCCGAACTGGACGAACTTGTCAGCCTCGCGCTTCTTGGGGTCTATGTTCTTCTTGCGGACCTCGTCGACGGCCTTCTTGAGCGACTCGACCTTCGCCTTCTCGAAGGTCGTGTGGATCTCGTAGCCGCCCTTGTCCAGCTGGCTCTGGCTGATGTCGGTGTGGCTCAGCACATAGCTCTTGGCGATGTCGACCAGGTAGCTGATCTGACCGCTCATGCCGGCGGTCGCCTTGAGGCCCTGCGGTTCGGGGTACTTGGCCACGGCCTTGTCGTACTCGGCCTTGGTGAGGCCCTTGTCCTTGTACATCTCGCCGAGGATCCACTTCCAGCGTTCCTCGGAGTTCTTCCGGTTCGCCTTGGGCGTCGCGATGGGGTCGATGTTCGTGGCCCCGGCCGGGTCGTAGTACGTCGGGCCCTTGAGCAGCGCGGCCAGGAAGGCGCACTGGCTCGCGTTGAGGTCCTTGGCGTCCACTCCGTAGTAGGTCTGCGCGGCCGCCTGGATGCCATAGGCACCACGCCCGTAGTACGAGGTGTTCAGGTAGCCCTGCAGGATCTCGCGCTTGTCGAGCTTCGTCCCCACCTTTATGGAGATGAAGAGCTCCTTGAACTTGCGGCTGACCGTCTGGTCCTGGCTCAGGTAGGTGTTCTTGACGTACTGCTGGGTGATCGTCGAACCGCCCTGCGCGTCACCGCCTCTGGCCATGTTGAACAGCGCCCGGCCGACGCCCATGGGGTCGACACCGGAGTCTTTGTAGAAGGTCTTGTTCTCCGCCGAGATGACCGCCTGCTGCATCTCCTTGGGGATGTCGGCGAGCGTCACGTTCTGCCGGTTGGCACCGGAGCCGGTCGCCACCATGCGGGTGTTGTCCGCCCAGTAGTAGACGTTGTTCTGCGACTTGGCGGCGTCGTTCTCGTTGGGGATGCCCACCATCGCGTATCCGACGCCCGCGACGGTGACCATGCTGCCGAAGAAGAACAGGCACAGCCCGGAGACGAGCTTCCAGGACGGCATCCAGCGGCGCCATCCGTCCTTCCCCCAACGGGGGTAATCGATGATGCGCTTCTTGGGCGGCTGGCCACCGCCACGCCCGCCCTGCGCGGCCGTGGCGGCACGGCGACGGCCGCCCTTCTGCGTGGACTGGGCGGCACGGCGCGCGGCTGCCCGCCCCTGGTAGGGCGGCTCGGCCCCGTGGGCCCGGCCACCGGTCCCCGCGCGGCCCCCCGCGCCCGCACCCGCACCCTGACGGGGGGGTTGTTGTCCCATGCCCTGGCGCGGGCCGTGGCCCTGCCCCGAACCGGTTCCGTGCGGGCCGTACGGCTGCGGCCTCGGCGGCCCAGCGGCCCGCCGGCCGCCAGGCGGCGGGGGCTGCTGCTGCGCGCCGCGCCGGGCGGCGGCCCGGCCGTCGCCGGGCGACTGCGGCGGCTTGCGACGGTGCTCGCTCATGAACAGCTACTCCTAGGACAGGCGGAATCGCCTGAAAGCGGCAGTTGGTTTTCCGGTCCCCCCGGCGTGCGATGGCCGCACTGCACCAGGGACAAGGACGCTGACTGACGTCACTCGGTTCCCGATGCTCTGCATGGCGAACAGAGTACGCACGGTCAAAAGAGGTTCTAGCCAGATGTTCATCACATTACGGACGGTTGACGGTGGACGGATCTCGCGATGTGACGCCGGTCACGGTGGGCCGTCTTGCCCTACCGGGAGAAGTCGTTCTATCGTCGCGATGTATCGAGCCGATACATCACGGCGAGATAAGAGGCGACGACAGCCCGGACGGGAGGGAAACGAGGACATGAGCAAGCGCTCCGGCATCCTCGAGTTCGCCGTCCTGGGCCTGCTGCGCGAATCCCCGATGCACGGTTACGAGCTGCGCAAACGGCTCAACACCTCGCTCGGTGTGTTCCGCGCGTTCAGCTACGGCAGCCTCTACCCCTGCCTCAAGACACTGGTCACCCAGGGTTATCTGGTCGAGGAGACCGGCCCTGAGCCAGATCCGCTCGCCGCGCCGCTGGCCGGCCGACGGGCCAAGATCGTGTACCGGTTGACGGCGGCCGGCAAGGAGCACTTCGAAGAGCTCCTCGCCCACTCCGGCCCTGACGCGTGGGAGGACGAGCACTTCGCGGCTCGTTTCGCCTTCTTCGGCCAGACGTCCAGGGACGTACGGATGCGTGTCCTCGAGGGGCGGCGCAGCCGCCTCGAGGAGCGCCTGGAGAAGATGCGCGCGTCCCTCGCGCGTACCCGTGAGCGGCTCGACGACTACACGCTCGAGCTGCAGCGGCACGGCATGGAGTCGGTGGAGCGAGAGGTCCGCTGGCTGAACGAGCTGATCGAGACCGAGCGGGCAGGGCGTGGCAAGCAGCCCCCGGCCGCTCCGTCCGCCGATGCCGAGCAGGACAACCAACAGGAAAACGGCGGACCCGGCACGCGCCGGGGACCCGCGTGACGATTACACAGGGAGCAACCGGAATGGGTTCGGTTCGCGTAGCCATCGTTGGCGTGGGCAACTGCGCCGCATCGCTGGTGCAGGGTGTCGAGTACTACAAGGACGCCGATTCGGGCAGTCGCGTGCCTGGCCTCATGCACGTGCAGTTCGGCGACTACCACGTGCGTGACGTAGAGTTCGTCGCTGCCTTCGACGTGGACGCCAAGAAGGTCGGCCTCGACCTCGCGGACGCCATCGGTGCCAGCGAGAACAACACCATCAAGATCTGCGACGTGCCGCAGAAGGGCGTGACCGTCCAGCGCGGCCACACCCTGGACGGTCTCGGCAAGTACTACCGCGAGACCATCGAGGAGTCCGCCGAGGAGCCGGTGGACGTCGTGCAGGTCCTCAAGGACCGCCAGGTCGACGTGCTCGTCTGCTACCTGCCCGTGGGTTCCGAGGACGCGGCGAAGTTCTACGCCCAGTGCGCCATCGACGCCAAGGTCGCCTTCGTCAACGCCCTGCCGGTCTTCATCGCCGGCACCAAGGAGTGGGCGGACAAGTTCACCGAGGCCGGTGTGCCGATCGTCGGTGACGACATCAAGTCGCAGGTCGGTGCCACTATCACGCACCGCGTGCTGACCAAGCTCTTCGAGGACCGCGGTGTCATCGTCGAGCGCACCATGCAGCTGAACGTCGGCGGCAACATGGACTTCAAGAACATGCTCGAGCGAGAGCGCCTGGAGTCCAAGAAGATCTCCAAGACGCAGGCCGTCACCTCCCAGATCCCCGACCGCGACCTGGGTGAGAAGAACGTCCACATCGGCCCCTCGGACTACGTGGCCTGGCTGGACGACCGCAAGTGGGCGTACGTCCGCCTCGAGGGCCGCGCCTTCGGCGACGTGCCGCTGAACCTGGAGTACAAGCTCGAGGTCTGGGACTCCCCGAACTCCGCGGGTGTCATCATCGACGCGCTGCGCGCGGCGAAGATCGCCAAGGACCGCGGCATCGGCGGCCCGATCCTGTCGGCGTCCTCCTACTTCATGAAGTCCCCGCCGGTGCAGTACTTCGACGACGAGGCCCGCGAGAACGTGGAGAAGTTCATCCGCGGCGAGGTCGAGCGCTGAACAGCGGCTTAACCCCCGTCACCGCTCGTCGTACGACGCGACCGCGCAGGCCCCCGGGTATGGCACCCGGGGGTTTGTGCGTCATGTGAGGCTGTGCGCATGCCCGTTGTCCGTGATCTCCGTGTGCTGCTGCGCTTCCGGGACTTCCGCCGGCTGCTGACGGTTCGGCTGCTGTCCCAGCTCTCCGACGGGGTCTTCCAGGTGGCGCTGGCTGCCTACGTGGTCTTCTCCCCGGAGAAGCAGACCTCGCCGGCCGCCATCGCCTCCGCGATGGCGGTCCTGCTGCTGCCGTACTCGCTCCTCGGGCCGTTCACGGGCGTCCTGCTGGACCGCTGGCGACGCCGGCAGGTCCTTCTCTACTGCAACCTGCTGCGGGCGGTGCTCTCCCTCGGCACGGCCGTACTGATGCTGCTGCGCGTCCCGGACTGGCTCTTCTACCTGTCCGCCCTCTCGGTCACCGGCATCAACCGCTTCGTACTCGCCGGCCTTTCGGCCGCCCTGCCCCGCGTCGTGGACGGGGAACGCCTGGTCATGGCGAACGCGCTGTCCCCGACCGCCGGCACGCTCGCGGCCACCGCGGGCGGCGGGGCGGCCTTCCTGGTGCACCTGGTGGTAGCCGAGGGCACCCGCTCCGACCTCCTGGTCGTGGTCCTGGGCGCCGTCCTCTACCTCTGTGCCGGGCTCGCCGCGCTCACCCTGGGGCGGGACCTGCTGGGGCCGGACCCGTCCCGTATCCAGCCGCGGGTGCGCGAGGCGCTGCTCAGCACCTTCCGCGGTCTGGTGCACGGCCTGGGACATCTGCGCCGGCGGCCGCGCGCCGCACGCGCCCTGGCCGCGATGACGGCGATGCGCTTCTGCTACGGCGGACTCACGGTGACGGTGCTGATGCTCTGCCGCTACGCCTGGTCGGGATCCGAGGGGGCCCACCATGGCACGGCGGACGGACTGGCGCTGCTCGGCCTGGCGGTCGCCGTCTCGGGTGCGGGCTTCTTCACGGCGGCCGCCGTCACCCCCTGGGCCACCGGCCACTTCGGCACCTTCGGCTGGATCACGGTCTGCGCGGGTTCGGCCGCCGTCCTGCTTCCCGGACTGGGCCTCCCCTTCGAGCCGGCCCCCGTACTGGCGGCGGCCTTCGTGCTGGGGCTGGCCACCCAGGGGGCGAAGATCGCCACAGACACGGTGGTCCAGTCCTCGATCGACGACGCCTACCGGGGGCGGATCTTCTCGATCTACGACGTGCTGTTCAATGTCGCCTTCGTTGGCGCCGCGGCCATCTGCGCACTGGTCCTCCCCCCGGACGGCCGCTCCGCGGGGCTCCTTCTCGGGCTCTCCGCTGTCTACGCCGCGGTGGCGTTCGGCACCGCCAGGACCCCACGTCGTTTCACGTGAAACAGCCGCCCCGGCGGGGGGCCTGTCCGACCCGTCCAGTAACGTTCGCGCGTTCACAGGAACTGACAGGTTCATCCCAGGGAGGGGAACCATCATGGCGACTCCGCCACCTCATGACACCCACAGCCCGACCCCGCAAGGTCAGCCCGGCGCCTTCCCGCCTCCGCAGGGCCAGCCCGGCGCCTTCCCGCCGCCTGCCGCGCCGCCGCGGCGCGGCAGGAACATCGGCAAGCGCATCATCGGCGTGATCGTCACCATCGTGGTCATCATCGGCGTGCGGTTCGCCTTCTCCCAGTTCGACCAGACCGACGCCGAGACGTCGAAGGTCGGCGGCTGCCTCCACAACAAGGGCACCGACAAGAGCCCGGACCTGGTGGACGTCGACTGCTCCTCCGGCGACGCCCAGTTCAAGATCGTCAAGAAGTTCGACGACTCGACTGACCAGAAGCAGTGTGAGTCCGTCACGGAGTCGGACGTCTACTACACCCAGTCCGGGACCGACTTCAACAATGTCGTGCTCTGCCTGCAGAGCATCACCAAGTGATGGGGTCGCCGTTAAGGCAGAGGGGGTCGTGTTTCACGTGAAACACGACCCCCTCGGTTCGTCCGGTACCCGGACGGGGTGCGCTCAGCCCTGCGCGGCCCACCACTCCTTCAGCGCGGCCACGGCGGCCTCCTCACCCAGCGGGCCGTTCTCCAGGCGCAGCTCCAGCAGGTGGTTGTACGCCTTGCCGACCTGGGGGCCCGGGGGGGTGCCCAGGATCTCCATGATCTGGTTGCCGTCCAGGTCCGGCCGGATCGCGTCCAGCTCCTCCTGCTCCTTCAGCTGCGCGATGCGCTCCTCGAGCCCGTCGTAGGTGCGGGACAGGGCCGCGGCCTTGCGCTTGTTGCGGGTCGTGCAGTCGGAGCGGGTCAGCTTGTGCAGCCGCTCGAGCAGCGGTCCGGCGTCCCGGACGTAGCGCCGGACAGCGGAGTCGGTCCATGCCCCGGTCCCGTAGCCGTGGAAGCGCAGATGCAGCTCGACCAGCCGGGCGACGTCCTTGACGATGTCGTTCGGGTACTTGAGTCTGGTCAGCCGCCCCTTGGTCATCTTGGCCCCGACCACCTCATGGTGGTGGAAGGAGACCCGCCCGTCGGACTCGAAGCGCCGGGTCCGCGGCTTGCCGATGTCGTGCAGCAGCGCCGCGAGGCGCAGGATCAGGTCCGGCCCCTCCGTCTCCAGTGCCATCGCCTGTTCCAGGACGGTCAGCGTGTGCTCGTAGACGTCCTTGTGCCGGTGGTGCTCGTCGCGCTCCAGTCGCAGCGCCGGCAACTCCGGGAGGATCCGTGCGGCCAGGCCGGTCTCCACCAGCAGCTGCAGACCCTTGCCGGGGTGCTCGGAGACGACCAGCTTGCTGAGCTCGTCCCGGATGCGCTCGGCGGAGACGATCTCGATGCGGTCGGCCATCTCCGTCATCGCCCTCACGACCTCGGGCGCCACTTCGAAGTCCAGCTGGGCGGCGAAGCGCGCGGCACGCATCATCCGCAGCGGGTCGTCGGAGAAGGAGTCCTCCGGGGTGCCGGGAGTGCGCAGCACCCGCTGGGCGAGGTCGCCGAGCCCGCCGTACGGGTCGACGAACTCCGCCTCCGGCAAGGAGACCGCCATCGCGTTGACGGTGAAGTCCCGGCGGACCAGGTCCTCCTCGATCGACTCCCCGTAGGAGACCTCCGGCTTGCGCGAGGTGCGGTCGTAGGCCTCGGAGCGGTAGGTGGTCACCTCGATCTGGTAGCCGTCCTTGCGGCACCCGACCGTGCCGAAGGCGATGCCCACCTCCCAGACGGCCTCCGCCCATCCGCGGATGATCCTCAGCACCTGATCGGGCCGGGCGTCGGTGGTGAAGTCGAGGTCGTTGCCGAGCCTGCCGAGCAGGGTGTCGCGGACCGAGCCGCCGACGAGGGCAAGCCGGAATCCGGCGTCCCGGAAGCGACGGCCGAGGTCCTCGGCCACCGGCGCGATCATGGGCGCGGTCTTCAGGGTCTGGGGGGCGTTGTTGGCATTCGGCACAACAGAAAAGGGTACGTGCCCATGCGCCCCGCGGCGGACCGGTTTACCGGCGCCGGCGATCATCCCGACGCCTCCGCGCCCCGGACTGTATCGATCTTGTGGCCCACTCACAGCACTTCGGGTCATCAAGCATCGTTACCATGCCAGGACGCACATCCGATGACGACGAGGACGGCCAGCGCGTGGGCGAGGCGGCACAGCACCCCGGAGGAACTCCGGCCCGTTCGAGGCTGCGCCGGGCCACGGCGCTGCTCGTGGGCGCCACCCTCTTCTCCGGCCTGGTCCAGGCCCGTACGGCCCCCCCGGCGTACGCGGACACCCCCGACGGCCGGGTCGTGGACGTGTCGGTGAACTCGCTGTCCCCCACCGTCCCCGCCAAGGGCGACGCCCTCACGGTGACCGGGACCGTCACCAACAAGAGCAAGCACGCCGTCAGCGGCGCCCACGTGGGCGTGGAGATCGCCCCTCAGGGCCCGCTGAGCAGCCGCAGCGCCATCGGCGACGTGTCCACCGGCGCGCCCCACAGCCCGACCGACGGCGAGGAGGTCCCCGGGCACACCGTGCCCGTGGACGACCTGCCGGCGGGC
Source organism: Actinacidiphila sp. bgisy160 (assembly GCF_965342435.1). GTDB lineage: Bacteria > Actinomycetota > Actinomycetes > Streptomycetales > Streptomycetaceae > Actinacidiphila. The sequence continues at coordinate 253,801 of NZ_CBDRCM010000001.1, forward strand.
ATCACCCGCAGCTTCACCCTGGAGATCCCGGTCGAGGACCTGGATCTGGGCCCGGACGGCGTCTACCAGCTCGGGGTCTCCCTGACCGGGCAGACCAGGAACCGCGGCTACGACGAGTACCTCGGTATCGAGCGGACCTTCCTCCCCTGGTACCCGGACGGGGACGCCAAGCCGACCCGCTACACCTTCCTGTGGCCACTGGTCGACCGCCCGCACCTCGCCGTGCGCAGCGAGGGCGACGACCAGCAGAGCCCGATCTTCCTCAACGACGACCTCGCCAAGGACCTGGCGCCCGGCGGTCGTCTGCAGCAGATGGTGGCGCTCGGCCGGGACCTCCCCGTCACCTGGGTCGTCGACCCGGATCTGCTCGCCACGGTCGACGCGATGACGCGCCGGTACCAGGTCGCGGGACCCGGGGGTGATCTCGATCACACCACGTCGGGGACCGGCACCGAGGACGCGAAGCGCTGGCTGAACAGCCTCAAGGAGGCCGTGGCCGGCGAGGAGGTCGTCGCGTTGCCCTTCGCCGACCCCGACATCGCCTCCATCGCCCACCACGGCAAGGATGTCCCCGGCACCCTGAACCACCTCAAGACCGCCACGGAGCTCGCGACCGCCACAGTCGAACCCATCCTGGGCGTCACCCCCGACACGGACGTCTCCTGGCCCGTGGAGGGCGCCGTGGACTCCTCCATCGTCGACGTGGCCACCTCGGCCGGCGCCGACAAGGTGATCGCCCGCAGCGACAGCCTCGGCGAGTCGGACGACCTCCACTACACCCCCACCTCGGCGCGGCCCATCGGCGGCGGCACCACCGCGGTCGTCGCCGATGCCGGGCTCTCCAAGGCCTTCCAGGGCGACATGACGAAGGCCGGGCCCTCGGCCCTCGCGGTCCAGAAGTACCTGGCGCAGACCCTCATGATCACGATGCAGGCGCCCGACCGGCAGCGCAGCGTCGTCGTCGCCCCGCAACGCATGGCCAAGGCCTCTCAGGCCCAGGCCATGGCCCAGGCCATTACGGAGGTCGCCCGGAGCGGCTGGGCCGAGACCGTGGACTTCTCCGCGGCGGCCAGGGCCACCCCCGACCCCCGGGCGAACCGCAAGGTGCCCGGTGCCGGCTCCTACCCCAAGCGCCTGCGCAAGCAGGAGCTGAGCACCTCGTCCTTCCGTGAGATCCAGGGGACCCAGGGCAAGCTCGACGACTTCATGGCCCTCCTGAGCAAGCCCGACCGGGTGCGGACCCCCTTCGGCAACGCGCTGATGCGCTCGATGTCCACCGAGTGGCGCGGTTCCCCCCGGAGGTCCGCCGCCTACCGCATGGCCATCTCCGACTACCTGTCCGACCTGATGAGCCTGGTCTACCTGCTCCCCAAGACCGGGACACTCACGCTGTCCGGCCGCAGCGGCACCATCCCGGTGACCGTGAAGAACGAGCTCGGCCAGACGGTGCAGGGCCTGGAGCTGCGCCTCACCTCCAGCCAGGGCAACAGCCTCAACCCGGGCGACGCACAGCCGGTGACCGTGGAGGGCGGCCACACCCGCTCCCTGAAGTTCGAGGGCACCGCTGCCCGCAACGGCCTGAACACCGTCACCGCCCAGCTCTACACGGCGGACGGCGCCAAGTTCGGTTACCCCATCACCTTCCAGGTGGATGTCACCTCCATCACATCCACTGTCATGCTGGTGATCGCCGCGGGGCTCCTGCTGCTCGTGCTGGCAGGCGTCCGGATGTACCACCAGCGCAAGCGCCGCGCGGCCGCCGACGGCGAGGACGGCGACCCGGACCCCTCCGAGGACGACGCCGAGGACGACGCCGACCCGTCCGGTGACGGGGACACCGGCGAGGACGAGGACGACGCCGCAGAGGGCACCATGGGTGACCGGGACGGCGTCCTGGACGAGCAGCCGGGTGACCTGGCGCCGGACACCTCCCCGGAAAGTACGGACCCGTCCGGGACGGGTGAGAAGGTGGACCGATAGCCAGCGAGCCATGGCCGATGAGGTGGGGCAGAGATGAACGCACCGTACGACGGTGAGCGCGAACGGGAAGCCGGGGAGAGGTTCCCCGAGCAGCCCGGGCAACACCCTGCCGCGCCCGACCCGTACCTGCAGGACACCTACGCCCACGATCCGTACCGGCGACAGGATCCGACTGCGCAGGACCCGGTGGGCGAGGTGCTCTACGACCGCACCGCGCACCCGCCGGCCCAGCCCCATGCCTACGGACCGCCGTACGCCCACCAGGAGCCGTACCGGATGCCGTACGCCGACAACGCCAACACACGGTACGTCGGTGTGGACGAGCTCGTCTCCAACGCCCCGGACGAGGACGGGAGGCCGGCGCCGGCGGACGAGTACGTCCACCTCTTCCGTGAAGAGCCCGCACAGGCGGCCCCCGCGGAGCCCGAGCCCGCGGCGGCGCCCGTGGCCGGGAAGCCCGGCGGGCGGGCCGGCAGCATCCTCAAGTCCAGCGCACTCATGGCGGCCGGCACCCTCGTCTCACGGGTCACCGGCTTCCTGCGCACCCTGGTCATGGCCGCCGCGATCGGCGTCGGCACGCTGAACGACGGCTACCAGGTCGCCAACACCCTGCCCACCATGATCTACATCCTGGTCGGCGGCGGCGCCCTCAACGCGGTCTTCATCCCGCAGCTCGTGCGGGCCATGAAGAACGACGAGGACGGCGGCGAGGCGTACGCCAACCGCCTGCTCACCCTGGTCGTCGTCGGCCTGGCGGCCGTCACCGCCGTCTGCGTGATCGCCGCACCGGTCTTCATCCAGGCGATGTCCCACGACATCGCCTCCGACCCGGTCAGGTTCGAGGTCGCGGTCGCCTTCGCCCGCTACTGCATCCCCACCATGTTCTTCATGGGGCTGCACGTCGTGCTCGGGCAGATCCTCAATGCCCGCGGTCGCTTCGGCGCGATGATGTGGACCCCGGTCCTCAACAACATCGTCATCATCGCCACCTTCGGCGCCTTCATCTGGGCCTTCGGCTCCTTCACCGGCACCCGTGTCACCTCCGGGACCATCACCCCCGACGGGGTCCGGCTGCTGGGCCTCGGCACCCTGCTGGGCCTGGCGGTCCAGGCGCTGGCGATGCTCCCCTACCTGCGCGACGCCGGCTTCCGGATCCGGCCGCGCTTCGACTGGCGCGGCCACGGCCTCGGCCACGCGGCGAAGCTGGCCAAGTGGACCTTCTTCTTCGTCCTCGCCAACCAGGTCGGCATGATCGTCCTCACCCAGTTCGCCACGGCGGCGGGCGCGGCGGCCGAGAAGACGGGCCACGAGGGTGCCGGCATCACCGGCTTCAACTACGCGCTGCTCCTGTGGCAGATGCCCCAGGCCATCATCACCGTCTCGGTGATGACCGCCGTGCTGCCGCGGATCTCCCGCGCGGCGGCCGACGGTGACGCCGCCGCCGTCCGTGACGACCTTTCCTACGGCCTGCGGACCTCGGGCGTGGCCATCGTGCCCGCCGCGTTCGCCTTCCTCGCCCTCGGCCTCCCCATGGCCACCCTGCTCTACAGCAGCTCCGGCGAGGGCGCGCTGAACATCGGCTACATCCTGATGGCCTTCGGTCTCGGGCTGATCCCGTTCTCGGTGCAGTACATCGTCCTGCGCGGCTTCTACGCGTACGAGGACACCCGCACCCCCTTCTACAACACGGTCATCGTCGCCGCCTGCAACGCCGTCGCGGCCGCCGTCTGCTACTTCGTCCTCCCCGCCCGCTGGGCCGTGGTGGGCATGGCCGCCGGGTACGGACTGGCCTACACGATCGGCGTCGGAGTGGCGGTCAAGCGGCTGCGCAGGCGCCTCGGCGGCGACATCGACGGCAAGCGCGTGGTGCGCACGTACGCCAGGCTGTTCGGTGCGTGCATCCCCGCCGCGGCGGGCGCCGGCGCCGTCGTCTACGGTGTCTCGCACTCGCTGGGCCACGGCGCTGCCGCATCGTTGCTGTCGCTGGTACTCGGCGCTCTCGTGCTGGGCGGGATTTTCTTCATCGCCGCCAAACGGATGCGCGTCGAGGAGATGACGGCCATGGTCGGCATGGTCAGGGGCCGGCTGGGCCGCTGACGGCGTTCCACTGCGCAACCTTCGTGGGCCGTCGTGTGTCGTGCATAGCGGTGGACTGTTGGCACAATTGTCCTCGGCTGTGTTGTCAGATCTTGCAACGGATGGGGAGGCAGGAACGACGGTGGCGGAACGGAGCACGGCTGCCGTCGGAGTGGCCAACGAGAGCGGCGAGAAGAAGATCGCCGCCCATGCGGACAGTGCCACGGCCGACGAGGCGACGGACCGGAGCGAAGAGCAGGACGCGCCACAGCAGACCATCCCCGAGGAGACAACACCGACCCCTTCCGAACCGCCGGAGCTCCACAGCGGCCACAAGCTCGCCGGGCGCTACCGCCTGGAGGAGTGCCTCACCCGTGCCGAGGGCTTCAGCAGCTGGAGGGCGGTGGACGAGAAACTGCGCCGGGCCGTGGGCATCCACCTCCTGCCCGCGGACCACAGCCGGGCCCGTTCGGTGCTGGCCGCCGCCCGCTCCGCCGCCCTGCTCGGTGACCCCCGTTTCGTCCAGGTCCTCGACGCGGTCGAGGAGAACGACCTCGTCTACGTCATCCACGAGTGGCTCCCGGACGCGCGCGAACTGACGGCCCTGATCACCGCCGACCCCCTGGAGCCGCACGAGGCCCACCAGATGGTCAGCCAGATCTCCCAGGCCATGGCGGCCGCTCACCGTGAGGGCCTGGCTCATCTGCGGCTCGGTCCCGATTCCGTCCTGCGTACCGAGGCCGGCCAGTACCGCATCCGCGGTCTGGCCGTCGCGGCCGCGCTGCGCGGCATCTCCTCCGAGCGCCCGCAGCGCGAGGACACCGAGGCGATCGGAGCCCTCCTGTACGCCTCGCTCACCCAGCGCTGGCCGTACCCGGAGGACGACCACGGGCTCACCGGCCTCCCCAAGGACGTCGGCCTCGTCGCGCCCGACCAGGTGCGGGCGGGAGTCCACCGGGGACTGTCGGAGCTCGCCATGCGCGCCCTGGTCAACGACGGGGCGACGGCCTCTCGCCAGCCGGGACCCTGCACCACCCCCGAGGAGCTGGCCAAGGCCGTTACCGCGATCCCCAAGATCCGGCCGCCCGAGCCGACGACGGGGCCCTACTCGCGCACGACCTACCAGCAGGGCTCCTACCGCCAGCCCCCGGCGGGCCCCGCGTCCCCCGGCGCCACGGCGACCCTCGCCCCCACCCCGCCCCCAACGCTGCCCGGCCGCACCGGCAAGGCCCTCAAGTGGTCCGTCTCGGCCCTCCTCATCGTCGCCCTCGGTCTCGGCAGCTGGCAGCTCGCGGAAACCCTGATGGACCGCGAGAACCAGGCCAAGTCCGGTGGCACCGCCTCCTCGCACACCTCGGGCGGCGACGGCGGCACCGACAACGAGACGAGCAACGTCACCCTGAATCCGCTTCCGATTCAAGGCGCGGCCGAGTACGCGCCCTACGGCGGAGCCCAGCACCCGAACGATGTCAACGCCACGTATGACAGCAAGACGTCCACGTACTGGCGCACGAACAGCTTCTCCGACGGTCCCGAATTCGCTCCCTCCGTCAAGAAGGGCGTCGGCATCGCCTACGACCTGGGAGCGGCGAGGAAACTCAGCCAGGCTTCGATAGACCTCTATTACGGCGGCGACCACACGACGGTCACTCTCTACGCGGCCGACTCACTGGAGAGCACGGCCAAACCGAGCCAGCTGAAGCCGCTGGCCACCGTCACGACCAAGGACAAGGTGGCGACGCTCTCCCTCAAGGCGCCCGTGGAGACGCGCTATGTCGTCGTCTGGCTGACCGCCCTTCCCTACTCAGAAGCCGACGGGTACTCCGGAGCCGGCCACAAGCAGGCCATCACCAATGTGAGGTTCGAGGGGCAGTAGCCCCGCGGGGAGGGGGACGGTGAGCACGCAGGGTACGGGCGGGGAGGTCGGCGACGGCGACCTCCTCGCCCGTCATGTCGCGGGGGACCCGAACGCCTTCGGGGAACTCGTCCGCCGGCACCGTGACCGGCTCTGGGCGGTGGCGCTGCGGACCCTGGGGGACCGCGAGGAAGCCGCCGACGCCGTGCAGGACGCACTCGTCTCGGCCTTCCGCTCCGCCCACACCTTCCGCGGACAGTCGGCCGTCACCACCTGGCTGCACCGCATCACCGTGAACGCCTGCCTGGACCGGGCACGCAAGGCCGCCTCACGCCGCACCGCTCCGGTCACCGACGAGAAACAGTTCGAGGAACTCCTCGAACCGCACGAGTCCGCCGCAGCCCCGGCCGAGCGGGGTGAGCTGCACCAGGAACTGTTGCGGGCGCTGGCGAAGCTCCCCGTGGAGCAGCGGGCCGCCCTGGTCCTGGTCGACATGCAGGGCTATCCCGTGGCCGAGGCCGCCGCCGTCCTCGACGTACCGGCCGGGACGGTCAAGAGCAGATGCGCCCGGGGCAGGGCACGACTGCTGCCGCTCCTCTCCCATCTACGGGACGCTCGGGGGAGTAGCAGTGATCAGGCAGGGGGAAGGAACCGGACGGAGAACGCATCCGTCCCAGAGACGGAGGCCCGGCCGGGCCACGGCTTCACGAAGGGCGGAGGTGGACACCCATGACGCCGACGACGGGTACGGACGAGCACCCCGAGGTCGCCGAGATCTCCGCGCTCACCGAGGGCATCCTCCCGCCCGAGCGCTCGGCCGACGTCCGCGGGCACATCGACGGCTGTGCGCTCTGCGCCGACGTCCGCGCCTCGCTGGACGGGATCCGCGGACTGCTGGGCACCCTGCCCGGCCCGCCCCGGATGCCCGCCGATATCGCGGGCCGGATCGACGCCGCGCTCGCCGCCGAGGCACTGCTCGCCTCGAGCGGTGCCGATGTTTCACGTGAAACAGAGACCACGAAGCCGCCCCGTGTTTCACGTGAAACATCGGCAGCGGTCGATGGAAGGCCCTCCGGCCGCGGCATCGGCCCCAGTGGGCCCGGCCGCCCCGGCACCGGGTCTCGTCGGCGCTGGGGGAAGGGGATTCTCGTCACCGCCTCCGTGGCCGCCGTGCTCGGCTTCGGGGCCGTCCTCGCCCAGTCCACCTGGGAGGCCGGCGGAAGCGCCGACAGCCAGTCCTCGACAGCCTCCGGCGCGGACACCAAGGCTGACGCCGACACGCTCGGCGTGCAGGTACACGATCTGCTGACAGGCGGCACGGGCAGGCTCCAGGAGAGCAAGCCCTCGGGGCAGTCCCCGATGGTCAGTACGGACAGTGCGACGCCGTCCTGCGTCCTGACGGCACTGGACCGCCAGGAGACCCCGCTCGCCGTTCAACGGGGCAGGTACGAGGGTGTGGACTCCTATCTGGTCGTGCTGCCGCACAAGGGAGACTCCGCGCTGGTCGACGCGTACGTCGTGGACGCCTCGTGCGTCACCGCGCAGCCCCCTGCCACGGGCACCCTCCTCCGTGAGGAGACATACCCTCGCTAGCGCCACGCCGACGGGAATGCCCGGACCGTAGGATCCGTTAGGCGGGATGACAATGGTCCCGCCGCCGAGGCACCCGGCGAGTCGGCACAGCAGAGACGAGGAAGCACCCGTGAGCGACGTCCGAAACGTGATCATCATCGGTTCCGGGCCGGCGGGATACACAGCCGCGCTCTACACCGCCCGCGCCTCCCTCAAGCCCCTGGTCTTCGAAGGGGCGGTCACGGCCGGCGGTGCTCTGATGACCACCACCGAGGTGGAGAACTTCCCTGGCTTCCGCGACGGCATCATGGGCCCCGACCTCATGGAGAACATGCGGGCCCAGGCCGAGCGGTTCGGTGCCGAACTGATCCCGGACGACATCGTGGCGGTCGACCTCCAGGGTGACATCAAGACCGTCACCGACTCCGCGGGCACCGTCCACCGGGCGAAGGCCGTCATCATCGCCACCGGTTCCCAGCACCGCAAGCTCGGTCTGCCCAACGAGGACCAGCTCTCCGGTCGCGGTGTCTCGTGGTGCGCCACCTGTGACGGCTTCTTCTTCAAGGACCACGAGATCGCCGTCATCGGTGGTGGCGACACCGCCCTGGAGGAGGCGACCTTCCTCTCGCGCTTCGCCAAGAGCGTGAAGGTCGTCCACCGCCGGGACACCCTCCGCGCTTCCAAGGCCATGCAGGAGCGTGCCTTCGCCGACCCGAAGATCTCGTTCGTCTGGGACAACGAGGTCGCCGAGATCAACGGCGACGGCAAGCTCTCCGGCCTGGTCCTGCGGAACACCAAGTCCGGTGAGACCTCCGAGCTCCCGGTCACCGGACTCTTCATCGCGATCGGCCACGACCCGCGGACCGAACTGTTCAAGGGCATCCTCGACCTGGACGAGGAGGGCTACCTCAAGGTCGAGTCGCCCAGTACCCGTACGAAGATCCCCGGTGTCTTCGCCGCGGGTGACGTCGTGGACCACACCTACCGCCAGGCGATCACCGCCGCGGGCACCGGCTGCTCCGCCGCCCTGGACGCCGAGCGCTACCTCGCCGCTCTGGCCGACACGGACACCGAGCACACCCGCGAGCCCGAGCAGACCGCCGCCGCGGTCGTCTGACCGCACCGAACAACCCGAGTACCCGTCCTACACACCGAGGAGACAGCCGTGGCCGGCAACACCAAGACCGTGACCGATGCGACCTTCGACGAGGAGGTCCTGTCCAGCGACAAGCCCGTGCTCGTCGACTTCTGGGCCGAGTGGTGCGGTCCGTGCCGCCAGATCGCCCCCTCCCTGGAGGCGATCGCCGCGGAGCACGGCGACCAGATCACCATCGTCAAGCTGAACATCGACGAGAACCCGGTCACCGCCGCCAAGTACGGCGTCATGTCGATCCCGACCCTCAACGTCTACAAGGGCGGTGAGGTCGTGAAGACCATCGTCGGCGCCAAGCCGAAGGCCGCCATCGAGCGCGACCTCTCCGACTTCATCGGCTGAGCACCGCAGACGGACGCGAAAGGGCCCGCCCCCGTGAGGAGCGGGCCCTTTCGCGTCCGTCACAGGGGCCGTAGCGCCGGTTCCTTCTGCACGGCGCCGAGCAGCCGGTCGATCGCCATCTCGACGTCCTCCTTCCAGGAGATCGTCGTCCTCAGCTCCAGTCTCAGCCGGGGAAAGCGCGGGTGCGGCCGCACGGTCTTGAACCCGACGGCCAGCAGGTGCTCGGCGGGGAGGACGCAGGCGGGCTCCTCCCAGCGCGCGTCCCCGAAGGCCTCGATCGCCCGGAAGCCCCGCCGCACCAGGTCCTTCGCCACGGACTGCACCAGGACCCGGCCCAGCCCCTGCCCCTGGAAGCCCGGAAGGACGCGGGCGGTCATCAACTGGACCGCGTCGGGGGAGACGGGACTCGTGGGGAAGGCCGTCGAGCGCGGCACGTAAGCCGGCGGGGCGTAGAGCACGAAGCCGGCGGGCACCTCGTCCACGTAAACCACACGGCCGCAGGATCCCCACTCCAGCAGCGCCGCGGAGATCCAGGCCTCCTTCTCCAGCTCGGGCTTGCCGGCCTGGACGGCGGCCTCCCCGCTTACCGGATCGAGTTCCCAGAAGACGCACGCGCGGCAGCGGTTGGGGAGATCCGGGAGGTTGTCCAGCGTGAGCGGAACGAGCCGACGCCCCATGAGGTCTGACCCTCGTTTCTGTCGTGGACCCAACTGCCGACGAAGCCACCCACGGCGCCCAGCCCAAGCCCCGCTGCGAGGAGGGCGGCCTTCTGCCAATCGTGCTCCACTCCGACGCGCCGCACCGATCGCATGGGCCCCTCCTCGGAGGTAGTGCTCCATCCCGTACGCATCGTATCCGTGAGCGGACAAGTCCGACACCGGAGCAACGCGAACGGCCCAGCAAAAAGCGGGTCACATCCCTCTCGGGGTGTGACCCGCCCAGAAGTTGCGGACCGTGTCACAGGACGGGGAAGGAACTCACTCCGCCTCGTCGGTCTCCTCGGTGAGCGACCGCTCGAGGACCTTGCCCTCACCCGGGGCCATCGAGCCGAGGATGCGCTCCAGATCCTCTATCGAAGCGAACTCCACGACGATCTTCCCGCGCTTCTGCCCGAGGTCGACCTTCACCCGGGTCTCGAAGCGGTCGGAGAGCCGCAACGCCAGGTCGGTCAGCGCGGGGGACATCCGCTTGCCGGTTCGAGGTGCGGGAGCCTTCCTCGTCGGCTGGGACTCGGAGTTCATCACATGCACGATCTCCTCGACCGCGCGCACCGAGAGCCCCTCGGCCACGATCCGGCTGGCGAGCCGGTCCTGGTCCTCCACGTCCTCCAGCGCGAGCAGGGAGCGTGCGTGCCCGGCGGAGAGCACACCGGCCGCCACACGGCGCTGTACGGGTGCGGAGAGCTTCAGCAGGCGCAGGGTGTTGGAGACCTGGGAGCGGGAGCGGCCGATGCGGTCGGCGAGCTGCTCGTGCGTGCAGGCGAAGTCCTTGAGGAGCTGATCGTAGGCGGCCGCCTCCTCCAGTGGGTTCAGCTGGGCACGGTGCAAGTTCTCCAGCAGGGCGTCCAGAAGGAGCTTCTCGTCCTCGGTGGCCCGTACGATCGCCGGGATGGCCTCCAGGCCGGCCTCACGGCTGGCCCGCCAGCGCCGCTCACCCATGATGAGCTCGTAGCGCTCCGGCCCGACCTGACGGACCACTACCGGCTGCAGGAGGCCGACCTCCTTGATGGAGGTGACCAGTTCGGCCAGCGCGTCCTCGTCGAAGACCTCACGCGGCTGACGCGGGTTGGGGACGATCACGTCCAGCGGCAGCTCGGCGAAGTACGCCCCCGCCACCATCGACGGCTCCTGGGCAGCGATGGCTTCCGGTGTTTCACGTGAAACCGGAATCGCGGCGGTGCCCTCTCGCCCCTGCTGTTCCACCAGCGCCGCCACCTTGGCGACGGCGACACCTCGTTCCGGCGCCAGGACGGGCGCGGCGTTCGCCGCCGTCGCCACCGCGGTCGCGGCTGCCGCGTCCGCACCGTTCGGTGCGGCGGGAATCAGCGCGCCGAGACCACGGCCGAGTCCTCTGCGTCGCTCACTCACTGGATCCCCTCCGACGTGTTCTGCTCATTGAACTCTTGGGTGTGTCCCAGCCCCCGCAGGGCCATCTCGCGTGCCGCCTCGAGGTACGACAGCGCGCCACTCGAACCCGGATCGTAGGTCAGCACCGTCTGGCCGTAGCTGGGGGCCTCCGAGATACGGACCGAGCGCGGGATGCTGGTGCGCAGCACCTCCTTGCCGAAGTGGGTGCGCACCTCCTCGGCGACCTGTGAGGCGAGCCGGGTCCGGCCGTCGTACATGGTCAGCAGGATGGTGGAGACATGGAGCTTGGGGTTGAGGTGGCCCCGCACCAGCTCCACGTTGCGGAGCAGTTGCCCGAGTCCTTCCAGGGCGTAGTACTCGCACTGGATCGGGATGAGGACCTCGGCGCCGGCCACCAGGGCGTTGACGGTCAGCAGACCGAGCGAGGGCGGGCAGTCGATGAGGATGTAGTCCAGCGGCTGCTCATAGGACTCGATGGCCCGCTGCAGCCGGCTCTCCCGGGCCACCAGGGAGACCAGCTCGATCTCGGCGCCGGCCAGGTCGATCGTGGCGGGGGCGCAGAAGAGGCCCTCGACGTCCGGCACCGGCTGGACGACATCGGAGAGCGGCTTGCTCTCCACCAGGACGTCGTAGATGGAGGGGACTTCGGAGTGGTGGTCGATCCCCAGGGCGGTGGAGGCGTTGCCCTGGGGGTCGAGGTCGACGACCAGCACGCGGGCCCCGTGGAGGGCCAGGGAGGCGGCCATGTTGACCGTGGTGGTGGTCTTGCCCACCCCGCCCTTCTGGTTGGCGACCACGATCACTCTGGTCTGGGGTGGACGGGGGAGTCCTTCACCGGCCCGCCCCAGTGCCTGCACGGCCAGTTGGGCGGCGCGGCCGATGGGGGTGTCGTCCATCGGGGGCGGTGTTTCACGTGAAACATCATCCCCGAACGGTTCGGTACGGGGACCGGGGACCGGATCGGCCATCGGTCCCGCGATGTTGGCGTCGGACCGCAAGGATTCACTCTCCTCGACTACATGCTCGCAATGAACAGAGCCTGCCATGCTTTCGGGGTCGCGAACCAGTGAGGGCCGTTCTCCTGTGGATGAATCCACCGGTTGAGTCGCCGAATGGGTCACCTCGACGGCCCGATGAGAGAGCGAACCGGCCGCGGCACGAGCGCGGCCGAGGATTCCTGGAAGCAGAGAGCGCCGTTTCACGTGAAACACGATGCGCAGCGCGGCGACCGTTTCCTACCCGACACTCCGGATCATGTACGTATGGCCGTTTGTATGGAGCACACGACCGGGCCCCTGGTCAGCGCTGACGCCGACGGCTCGCCCGGGCCGCCTTGGCCCTACGGGTCGCCGCGCGGACACCGCCGGGGCTCTCCCCCGCGAGCACCCGCACCACGGTCGACAGCGGATCCACGATCCCCTCGCCGACCTGCACCACGGAGGTCTCCACGGCCCCGAGACGGCTCAGCGCGGCACGTGCCGTCTTCAGCTCCTCCTCGGCCGTGTCGCCCTTGAGGACGGCCATCTCCCCGTGCGGACGGAGCAGGGGAAGTCCCCAGCCGGCGAGCCGGTCCAGCGGGGCCACCGCGCGCGCGGTCACCACGTCCACCGGGGGTACCTTGCCCACCATCTCCTCGGCCCGGCCACGCACCACCACGACGTTGGACAACCCCAGCAGCCGCACGGCCTCCTCGAGGAAGGTGGTCCGGCGCAGCAGTGGCTCCAGCAAGGTGATACTGAGATCCGGCCGGGTCAGTGCCAGCGGAATCCCCGGCAGCCCCGCGCCCGAACCCACGTCGCACACCGAGACGCCCTGCGGGATGACCTCGGCGAGCACCGCGCAGTTCAGCAGGTGGCGCTCCCACAGCCGGGGCACCTCACGGGGACCGATCAGCCCCCGGCGCACGCCCGCGTCGGCCAGCAGTTCCGCGTATCGCACCGCGTCCGCGAAGCGCTCCCCGAACACCTCGCGTGCCGCTTCCGGCGCCGGGGGAAGCTCCGCCGCTGCCTCCGTCACGAGAACCGTCCTTCCGTTGTTACGGGCCTTCACCAGGCTGACAAGATTCGGCCCCGCCTGCGAACAGACGGGGCCGAGTGAGTACCGCTGAGACCGGGGGAGGTCAGGAAGCCGGGAGCACGACCACCCGGCGCTCGGGCTCCTCGCCCTCGGACTCGCTGCGCAGCCCCGCGGCGGCCACGGCGTCGTGCACGACCTTGCGCTCGAAGGGCGTCATCGGCTTCAGCTTGACCGGCTGGCCGGAGCCCTTGACCTCCTCGGCCGCCTTCTCGCCCAGCTCGGTCAGCTCGGCCCGCTTCCGCGCGCGGAACCCGGCGATGTCCAGCATCAGCCGGCTGCGGTCGCCGGTCTCCCGGTGGACCGCGAGCCGGGTCAGCTCCTGGAGCGCCTCCAGCACCTCGCCGTCGCGGCCGACGAGCTTGTTGAGGTCACGGCTCGACGAGTCGCCGACGATGGAGACCGAGGCGCGGTCCCCCTCGACGTCCATGTCGATGTCACCGTCGAGGTCGGCGATGTCCAGCAGCCCCTCGAGGTAGTCGGCCGCGATCTCGCCCTCCTGCTCGAGGCGAGTGAGCGCGTCGGTGGTGTTGCCGTCCGTCACGGCAGGACTCCTCTACTACTTCTTCTTCGACAGGTTCGGCTTGTCCGCGCCGCTGCTCGGCTTGGCCTTGGTTCCCGCGGTCGCGCCGCTGCTCGGCTTGGGCTTGGTCCCGCCGGCGGCACTCGGCTGCGCGGGACCGCCCGTCTGGCGCTGGGACTTGGTCTGGCGCTTGGGCTGGGTGCGCTTCACCGGCGCCGCCGCGCCCTGCGGCTCCTTGTCGGCGGCGGGCTCGTCCTTCAGCTTGCCCTTGGCCTTCAGCCGCTCCTGGCGCTGCTTGAAGGCGAGACTGCCGGGCGTGGGGTTCCGGCGGATGACGAACATCTGCTGCCCCATGGTCCACACGTTGGTGGTCAGCCAGTAGACGAGGACACCGACGGGGAAGTTGATGCCGAAGACGGCGAACATGATCGGGAAGACGTACATCAGCATCTTCTGCTGCTGCATGAACGGCGTCTTCACCGTCATGTCGACGTTCTTGGTCATCAGCTGGCGCTGCGTGTAGAACTGCGAGGCCGACATCAGGACGATCATGATGACCGTGACCACGCGGACGTCCACGAGCGTCGCGCCCAGCTCCGAGAGCTTGGCGGCACTGTCGGTGAACTTCGCCGCGATCGGCGCGCCGAAGATGTGGGCGTGCTGGGCGCTGTTGACGAGGTCCTGGCTCATCACGCCGACCTGCTTGCCCTGCGCGATGTAGCTCAGGACGTGGTACAGCGCGAAGAAGAAGGGGGACTGCGCCAGGATGGGAAGGCACGAGGAGAGCGGGTTGGTGCCCGTCTCCTTGTAGAGCTTCATCATCTCTTCGGACTGGCGCTGCCGGTCGTTCTTGTAGCGCTCCTGGATGGCCTTCATCTTCGGCTGGAGCGCCTGCATGTTCCGGGTCGACTTGATCTGCTTCACGAAGAGCGGGATCAGGCAGATCCGGATCAGGACCACCAGAGAGACGATCGACAGGCCCCAGGCCCAACCGCTGTCCTTGTCAAAGACAAGGCTGTACAGCGAGTGGAACTGGACAATGATCCACGAAACGGCATCGTAGAGGGGGTTCAAGATCCCCACGGTCAGGCTCCTTGGGCATGAGGCGTCTCGACGGGCTCGGGAGTAACGGACCCGCCTGGCGCGTCACCCCGGAGGGCGTCGCGCAGGCGAGCGTGCCACGGCGGGCGCTTGCGCGGCGGGACATGGTCCACACCGCCCAGCGACCACGGGTTGCAACGCAGGATCCGCCACGCGGTCAGGGCAGTGCCCTTGATCGCGCCGTGCCGATCGATCGCCGTATACCCGTAGTGCGAGCACGAGGGGTAGTACTTGCAGACCGGACCGAGCAACGGGCTGATGGTCCACTGGTAAATCTTGATCAAGGCCAGCAACGGGTACTTCATAGCGCCACCCCCAGGAGCCTCCCGAGGGCGGCGTCCAGGTCTCGGGCCAGCTGTGCATGGTCTGCGTCACCCGCACCGGGCAGCGCTCGTACGACTACCAGGCTACCGGGGGGCAGCACGGACAGACGTTCGCGAACAAGGTGACGAAGCCGACGCTTGACCAGGTTCCGGGTCACCGCGCCACCGACAGCCTTGCTCACGACGAAACCCGCACGCGCCGGGGAGGCACTCCCCCCCGCTGCGTGCGGGTCCCTTGTCTCACTGTCGGTGCGCAGGTGGACGACCAGAAGTGGACGTCCGGCCCGGCGTCCTCGACGCACCGCGATCGCGAAGTCCTGCCGCCGCCTCAGCCGATTCTCGGTGGGCAGCACGACTCACACCTCGCGCTTCGGTGCGATCAGGCGGACAGGCGGGCGCGGCCCTTGCTGCGGCGGGTCGCGAGAATGGCGCGGCCGGCACGCGTACGCATACGCAGCCGGAAGCCGTGGGTCTTGGCGCGACGACGGTTGTTCGGCTGGAAGGTGCGCTTGCTCACTCGGGGGCTCCAGGATGAATCGTGTGTTGGCGGGGCGTCGCCTGGCTGTCACCGTGCGCCCACGAGAAACTCGCGGAACATCCAGGTGTGCACCGCTTGACGATCACCTCGGTGATCCTCGCCCATCGGTAGGCAGGCGGCAGCAGCCATCGACAACTCGACCTGGTTACGGTACGCGGGGCCGCGGCGTCAGGTCAAACCAGCCCCGCCGACGGCCGTGGGCGCCGCCGTCCGGACGTGGTTTTGCACACCCTGTGGACAACGACTTGAACCAGGCAGGCCGCGCTGACTACCGTGGCTGAACTCCGAAACCTTCCCGTCCGTCCCAAGGACCACACCTTCGTGGGACCCATCGGCACCAACCAGCGACCGAGAGAGCGTGCACTGTGGCTGACGTAACTGCCGATCTTGCCTCAGTGTGGCCCGGGGTCCTGCAGAAACTGCTCGCCGAGAGCGACGACCTCAAGCCGAAGGACGCGGAGTGGCTTCAGCGGACGCAGCCGCTCGCGCTCGTCGCGGGCACGGCCGTGCTGTCGGCCCCCAATGAGTTCGCCAAGAGCGTGCTGGAGGGACGGCTCCTCCCGCTGATCACCGATGTGCTCAGCCGTGAGTTCGGTCACCCCGTGGGCATCGCCATCGCCGTCGCCTCGGGCGGCGAACAGGAGGCGTCCCCCGCCCCCGCGCCGCCGGCCCCGGCCGACGCCGGGCCACAGCCCCAGGTCCAGATGCAGCCGCAGCCGCCCGGGTACGGTGCGGAGCCCCCCCGGTACGGGGAGCGGCCGCACGGCTACGGCGAGGTCCCGAGGATGCGCCCGGCCTACCCCGAGCACGCTGTCGGCCTCACCGGCGGGGCAGGCGGCTGGCCGCCCCACGAGCCCGAGGACCGCTGGCAGCAACAGCGCTTCGGGGACTACCAGGAACGCGAGCCGTACCAGCCGCCCGCGTCCCGCTACGAGGTCCCCTCGCCCCACCAGCCCGCGGCACGCCCGGAGCCGGTGCCGCCGCCGATGCCGACCATGCCGACGCCGCGCACCGGTGGTGGCAGTGGTGCCGGTTCCCCCGCGGGCGCCGGGGCGGGGGCGAGCGGTTCCGGCGGATCCGGGGGCCCGGCCGAACCCACCGCGCGGCTGAACCCCAAGTACCTCTTCGACACCTTCGTCATCGGCGCCTCCAACCGCTTCGCGCACGCCGCCGCGGTCGCCGTCGCGGAGGCGCCTGCCAAGGCGTACAACCCGCTGTTCATCTACGGCGAGTCCGGCCTGGGCAAGACGCACCTGCTGCACGCGATCGGGCACTATGCCCGCAGCCTCTACCCGGGCACGCGGGTGCGCTACGTGAGCTCCGAGGAGTTCACCAACGAGTTCATCAACTCCATCCGCGACGGCAAGGCGGACGCGTTCCGCAAGCGCTACCGCGACATGGACATCCTGCTGGTCGACGACATCCAGTTCCTGGCGAGCAAGGAGTCGACGCAGGAGGAGTTCTTCCACACCTTCAACACCCTGCACAACGCCAACAAGCAGATCGTGCTCTCCTCGGACCGGCCGCCCAAGCAGCTGGTGACCCTGGAGGACCGGCTGCGCAACCGCTTCGAGTGGGGTCTGATCACCGACGTCCAGCCGCCCGAGCTGGAGACCCGGATCGCGATCCTCCGCAAGAAGGCGGTGCAGGAGCAGCTCAACGCCCCGCCGGAGGTGCTGGAGTTCATCGCCTCCCGGATCTCGCGGAACATCCGTGAGCTGGAGGGTGCGCTGATCCGCGTGACCGCCTTCGCCAGCCTCAACCGGCAGCCGGTGGACCTGCAGCTCACCGAGATCGTGCTGAAGGACCTGATCCCGGGCGGGGAGGACTCCGTCCCCGAGATCAGCGGGCAGGCGATCATGGCGGAGACGGCCTCCTACTTCGGTCTGGACGTGGAGGACCTCTCCGGCTCCTCCCGCAGCCGGGTGCTCGTCACGGCCCGGCAGATCGCCATGTACCTGTGCCGTGAGCTCACGGACCTGTCGCTGCCCAAGATCGGCGCCCTGTTCGGCGGCCGGGACCACACCACCGTCATGCACGCGGACCGCAAGATCCGCTCTCTTATGGCCGAGCGGCGGTCCATCTACAACCAGGTCACCGAGCTCACCAACCGCATCAAGAGCTGAAGCGGAGCCCTGCGCGGGCCACCCGTCCCTCCACAGCGCCCCGGGAACCCCCGGGGCGCTTCTCGTTGTTCGATTGCGCCCGCCGCGACCTGGGGACAGGAACGTCTCTCCACAGGATGGGGCGGTTTTCCCCCGTCCACAGCCTGGGGATGCCCGGGTTGTCCCAAACGTATCCACAGGCGGGACCACGGGATAATCATTCGGGCTGCTCGGAGCGGTGTGGATTTGTGGGCAACCCGGATCCACAGACTGTGGACGCTCCGGCGGTCCACAGGCCCGCCGTTCCGGTTGTCCACCAGCCGCCCACAGGCGAGGGCTGGTTGTCCCCAGTCGGGGGCCGCTTCTCCACAGTCCTGTCCACTGTTCGGCAACGGAGCACACCCGCTCACCGATCGGAGTGAACCGCGTCACACCGACGTGGTGGGTTGGGCTGGGGAGAACCTGGGTATTCCTGGGGACAGCCCTGGGGAGAACCGGGGCACTCCTGTGAATCGCGTGTGCACAACTTCCGGCCGTCCACAGATCGTCCGGGTTGTCCACCGGCTCCGCCCACAGGCCCGGTGGACAAAAAACAGGGCCTGACCTGCGTAGGAACCACTTATCCACGGTTTCCACACCCCCTATTACTACGACCAGGGATAGTTACCGGGAAACCTGCTTCGAAGTGGGTCCTGTGCACAACCGGGCCGCGGGCCGCCGGCCTCCTCGCCCTCCGGCTTGACCCCAACCCGCACCGCGTGTCCGTGGCGGCTGTCAGACTGTTCCCGGCAAGAGGGCCAGCAGGGCCAAGAGAGTCGGCCACAGACAGCCAGCAACAGCAGGAGGCGGTTCCGGTGAAGATCCGGGTGGAGCGCGATGTACTCGCGGAGGCAGTGGCCTGGGCGGCCCGCAGTCTCCCGGCCCGTCCCCCGGTGCCGGTCCTGGCGGGCCTGCTGCTGAAGGCCGAGGAGGGCCAGCTGAGCCTGTCCGGCTTCGACTACGAGGTCTCGGCCCGGGTGTCCGTCGAGGCGGACGTCGAGGAGGACGGCACCGTCCTGGTCTCCGGCCGACTGCTCGCCGACATCTCGCGGGCACTTCCCAACAGGCCTGTGGAGATCTCCACCGACGGCGTGCGCGTGACCGTCGTCTGCGGAAGCTCGCGATTCACACTCCACACCCTGCCTGTGGAGGAGTACCCGGCGCTGCCCGCGATGCCGACCGCCTCCGGCACCGTCCCCGGCGAGGTCTTCGCCGCGGCCGCCGCGCAGGTCGCCATCGCCGCCGGCCGTGACGACACCCTGCCGGTGCTCACCGGTGTGCGGATCGAGATCGAGGGCGACACCGTCACCCTGGCCGCCACAGACCGCTACCGCTTCGCGGTCCGCGAGTTCCTGTGGAAGCCGGAGACCCCGGACCTCTCCGCGGTCGCCCTGGTGCCCGCCAAGACGCTGCTGGACACCGCCAAGTCCCTCACCAACGGTGACTCGGTCGCCATCGCCCTGGCCGGCTCCGGTGCGGGCGAGGGCCTGATCGGCTTCGAGGGCGCGGGCCGCCGCACAACCACCCGCCTGCTCGAGGGCGACCTGCCGAAGTACCGGACGCTCTTCCCGACCGAGTTCAACTCCGTCGCGGTGATCGAGACCGCCCCGTTCGTCGAGGCCGTCAAGCGCGTCGCCCTGGTGGCCGAGCGCAACACGCCGGTCCGGCTGAGCTTCGAGCAGGGCGTGCTGACCCTGGAGGCCGGTTCCAGCGACGACGCACAGGCTGTGGAGCGTGTGGACGCCAAGCTGGAGGGCGACGACATCTCGATCGCCTTCAACCCGACGTTCCTGCTGGACGGTCTGAGCGCGATCGACTCGCCGGTTGCGCAGCTGTCGTTCACCACGTCGACCAAGCCCGCGCTGCTCAGCGGCCGCCCGGCGGTCGACGCCGAGGCCGACGACGCGTACAAGTACCTGATCATGCCGGTCCGGCTGTCCGGCTGACGCGAGGCCTGTCCGGTCGCGTCGTCCTGGAGGGGCGGACGTAGGCTCGACGTAGGTCAGGCAGGCTTCGAACGAAGGATCAACGATGGAGCTCGGTCTCATCGGTCTCGGCAAGATGGGCGGGAACATGCGTATGCGCATCCGCCAGGCCGGTCACAATGTCATCGGCTACGACCGCAACCCGGACCTCGCCGATGTCCACAGCCTGCAGGAACTTGTGGACAAGCTCGCGGCCCCGCGTGTGGTGTGGGTGATGGTGCCGGCCGGCGCGGCGACCCAGTCGACGATCGACGAACTCGGTGAGCTGCTCTCCCCTGGTGACGTGGTCGTCGACGGCGGCAACTCCCGCTGGACGGACGACGAGAAGCACGCCGAGGAGCTGGCCGCCAAGGGCATCGGCTTCGTCGACTGCGGTGTCTCCGGCGGTGTCTGGGGCCTGGAGAACGGCTACGCGCTGATGTACGGCGGCGAGCTCGAGCACGTCGAGAAGGTGCAGCCGATTTTCAACGCCCTCAAGCCGGTGGGGAACTTCGGCTCCGTCCACGCGGGCAAGGTCGGCGCCGGCCACTTCGCCAAGATGGTCCACAACGGCATCGAGTACGCCATGATGCAGGCCTACGCCGAGGGCTGGGAGCTGCTGGAGAAGGTGCACTCGGTCACCGACGTGCGCGAGGTGTTCCGCTCCTGGCAGGAGGGCACCGTCATCCGCTCCTGGCTGCTGGACCTGGCCGTGAACGCCCTCGACGAGGACGAGCACCTCGACAAGCTCAAGGGCTTCGCGGAGGACTCCGGCGAGGGCCGCTGGACGGTCGAGGCGGCCATCGACAACGCCGTGCCGCTCCCCGCGATCACCGCGTCGCTCTTCGCCCGCTTCGCGTCCCGCCAGGACGACTCCCCGCAGATGAAGATGATCGCCGCCCTCCGCAACCAGTTCGGCGGCCACGCCGTCGAGAAGCACTAGTCACACCCACGGGAAGGAGGCGGCGCGCAGCCATGCACGTCGCGCATCTGTCGCTCGCCGACTTCCGTTCCTACGCCCGGGTCGAGGTCCCGCTCGACCCGGGCGTCACCGCTTTCGTCGGCCCCAACGGCCAGGGCAAGACCAATCTGGTCGAGGCGGTCGGCTACCTGGCGACCCTCGGCAGCCATCGCGTCGCGAACGACGCCCCGTTGGTGCGGATGGGCGCGGACCGGGCGATCGTGCGGGCCTCCGTGGTGCAGGGCGAGCGGCAGCAGCTGATCGAGCTGGAGATCAATCCGGGCCGTTCCAACCGGGCCCGGCTCAACCGGTCCTCCCAGGTCCGCCCGCGCGACCTGCTGGGGATAGTCAGGACCGTGCTCTTCGCCCCCGAGGACCTGGCCCTGGTCAAGGGCGACCCCGGCGAGCGTCGCCGCTTCCTCGACGAGCTGCTCACCGCGCGGGCGCCCAGGCTGGCGGGTGTCCGCAGCGACTACGAGCGGGTCCTCAAGCAGCGCAACACCCTGCTGAAGTCCGCCGCCATGGCCCGCCGCCACGGCGGCCGCGGGGCCGACCTGTCCACGCTCGACGTCTGGGACCAGCACCTGGCCAGGGTCGGCGCCGAACTGCTGGCCCAGCGCCTCGACCTCACCCACGCCCTGCAGCCGCTGGCCGACAAGGCGTACGAACAGCTGGCACCGGGCGGCGGCCCGGTCGTCCTGGAGTACCGCAGTTCGATCGGCGAACGGATCGCCGGGGCCACCGGCCGTGAACAGTTGTACGGACTGCTGCTGGAGGCCCTGGGCGAGGCCCGCAGGCAGGAGATCGAGCGCGGGGTGACCCTGGTCGGCCCCCACCGGGACGACCTCTCCCTGAAGCTGGGGCAGCTCCCCGCCAAGGGGTACGCGAGCCACGGCGAGTCCTGGTCGTACGCGCTGGCGCTGCGCCTGGCCTCGTACGATCTGCTGCGCGCCGACGGCGGCGAGCCGGTGCTGGTGCTGGACGACGTCTTCGCCGAGCTCGACGCCCGGCGCCGCGCGCGGCTGGCGGAGCTGGTGGCCCCCGGTGAGCAGGTGCTGGTGACGGCGGCGGTGGACGACGACGTACCGGACGTGCTGGTCGGCGCCCGGTACACGGTGGAGGACGGCGGCGTGGAGCCGGCATGACGGACCAGCAGCGGCCCGCGGGGCAGGAGACGGGCGCACAGGACAAGCCGGTGTCCGGCGTCGACCTGGCCAGGGTCGCGCTGCGCGCCGCCAAGGAGCAGGCCCGCGCGAGGGGCGCGGCCGCGCAGCAGAAGAAGCAGGCCCGGCGCGGAGGGCTGCGCAGTGGTGCGCGGGCGGACGGGCGGGACCCGCTGCCCCTGGGCGCCGCGATCAGCCGGCTGATCACCGAGCGCGGCTGGGAGGCCCCCGCGGCGGTGGGCGGCGTGATGGGCCGCTGGCCGCAGCTGGTGGGCGACGACGTGGCGCTGCACTGCCAGCCGCAGCGGTACGACGAGGAGGAGCGGGTCCTCACCGTGCAGTGCGATTCCACGGCCTGGGCGACGCAGCTGCGGCTGCTCGCCCCCACGCTCGTGGCCAGGCTGAACGCCGATCTCGGGCACGGCACCGTGAAGCTGATCAAGGTCCTGGGGCCCGGGGGACCGGTGCGTTCGTACGGGCGGCTGCGTGCTCCCGGGAGCCGTGGGCCGGGCGATACGTACGGATAGGTCGGGAACCTGCTGTGCGTAATCGGGTCGAAGCCCTGTGCGCCCGCGTGAGCCGTTTTGGGACCCGGCCCGCGTGTGGGGAGTCGGCAGGAGGTGCTTCAGTCGGGTACACGGGAACTCAGGTACCGCCAAAGCCCCATCTATGTCGGTGCTACCGGTAGACTGGTAGCAGTACCGCCCGCCCCTGGCCTCCGGCACCGGGGGACCCCAGCGGGACCAGTAGAACGATGTCGAGTGATGAAGCCGGTTCCGCTCCGCGGGACCTGGCTCATGCTGTGCCAGAAAGGGCGCTTCGTGGCCGATTCCGGCAACCCCAACGAGATCAATACGTCCGCAGCTGACGGCTCCGCCGCGCCCGCCTCCGGCGGGGCGTACGACGCCAGCGCGATCACCGTCCTGGAGGGCTTGGACGCTGTTCGCAAGCGCCCGGGCATGTACATCGGCTCGACGGGCGAGCGAGGCCTGCACCACCTGGTGTACGAGGTCGTGGACAACTCCGTCGACGAGGCGCTGGCCGGTCACGCGGACACCATCAACGTCACGATCCTCGCCGACGGCGGCGTGCGCGTCGTCGACAACGGCCGTGGCATCCCCGTGGACATCGTGCCGTCCGAGGGCAAGCCCGCCGTCGAGGTCGTGCTGACCGTCCTCCACGCGGGCGGCAAGTTCGGCGGCGGCGGTTACGCCGTGTCCGGCGGTCTGCACGGCGTCGGCGTCTCCGTGGTGAACGCCCTGTCGACGAAGGTCGCGGTCGAGGTCAAGCGTGAGGGCTTCCGCTGGACCCAGGACTACAAGATGGGCGTCCCGACCGCCCCGCTGCAGAAGAACGACGAGGTGTCGGAGACCGGCACCACGGTCACCTTCTGGGCCGACGGGGACATCTTCGAGACCCTCGAGTACTCCTTCGAGACGCTCTCGCGGCGGTTCCAGGAGATGGCCTTCCTGAACAAGGGCCTGACCATCTCGCTGACGGACGAGCGCCCCGAGCACGCGGACGTGGAGAACGAGGGCCAGCCGCGCTCGGTCACGTACCACTACGAGGGCGGCATCGTCGACTTCGTGAAGTACCTGAACTCGCGCAAGGGCGAGACGGTCCACCCGTCGGTGATCGACATCGACGCGGAGGACAAGGAGCGGATGCTCTCCGTCGAGGTCGCGATGCAGTGGAACACCCAGTACAGCGAGGGCGTCTACAGCTTCGCCAACACCATCCACACCCATGAGGGCGGTACTCACGAGGAGGGCTTCCGCGCCGCGCTGACCACGCTGGTCAACAAGTACGCGCGCGAGAAGAAGCTGCTCCGCGAGAAGGACGACAACCTCACCGGCGAGGACATCCGCGAGGGCCTGACCGCCATCATCTCGGTCAAGCTGGGCGAGCCGCAGTTCGAGGGCCAGACCAAGACCAAGCTCGGCAACACCGAGGCGAAGACCTTCGTCCAGAAGGTCGTGCACGAGCACCTGACGGACTGGCTGGACCGCAACCCCAACGAGGCCGCGGACATCATCCGCAAGTCGATCCAGGCGGCCACCGCCCGTGTCGCGGCCCGCAAGGCGCGCGACCTGACGCGCCGCAAGGGCCTGCTGGAGACGGCGTCGCTGCCGGGCAAGCTGAGCGACTGCCAGTCCAACGACCCGAGCAAGTGCGAGATCTTCATCGTCGAGGGTGACTCCGCCGGCGGCTCGGCCAAGTCCGGCCGCAACCCGCAGTACCAGGCGATCCTCCCGATCCGCGGCAAGATCCTGAACGTGGAGAAGGCGCGGATCGACAAGATCCTGCAGAACCAGGAGATCCAGGCGCTGATCTCGGCCTTCGGCACCGGTGTGCACGAGGACTTCGACATCTCCAAGCTGCGCTATCACAAGATCATCCTGATGGCCGACGCCGACGTGGACGGCCAGCACATCAACACCCTGCTGCTCACCTTCCTGTTCCGCTTCATGCGCCCGCTGGTCGAGGCGGGCCACGTGTACCTCTCCCGTCCGCCGCTCTACAAGATCAAGTGGGGCCGGGACGACTTCGAGTACGCGTACTCCGATCCCGAGCGCGACGCCCTGATCGAACTGGGCCGCCAGAACGGCAAGCGTGTGCGCGAGGACTCGATCCAGCGCTTCAAGGGCCTCGGCGAGATGAACGCCGAGGAGTTGCGGGTCACCACGATGGACGTCGACCACCGCGTGCTCGGCCAGGTCACCCTGGACGACGCGGCCCTCGCCGACGACCTGTTCTCGGTGCTGATGGGCGAGGACGTCGAGGCCCGGCGCTCCTTCATCCAGCGCAACGCCAAGGATGTCCGCTTCCTCGACATCTGAGTCGGCCCCCATCAGCCGCCGCCCGAAAGGACTTTGACCAGCAATGGCCGACGAAAACACCCCTGTCACGCCCGGCACCCCGGAGGGCGCCGCCGCCGAGGCGGACACCACGACGCGGATCGAGGCCGTGGGCCTCGAGACGGAGATGCAGCGCAGCTACCTGGACTACGCGATGTCCGTCATCGTGTCCCGCGCGCTGCCCGACGTCCGGGACGGTCTCAAGCCCGTCCACCGCCGTGTGCTGTACGCGATGTACGACGGCGGCTACCGCCCGGAACGCGGCTTCTACAAGTGTGCCCGCGTCGTCGGTGACGTCATGGGTACGTACCATCCGCACGGCGACTCCTCGATCTACGACGCGCTGGTGCGCCTGGCCCAGCCGTGGTCGATGCGCATGCCGCTGGTCGACAGCAACGGCAACTTCGGTTCCCCGGGCAACGACCCGGCCGCCGCCATGCGGTACACCGAGTGCAAGATGGCGCCGCTGTCGATGGAGATGGTCCGGGACATCGACGAGGAGACCGTCGACTTCCAGGACAACTACGACGGCCGCAACCAGGAGCCGACGGTCCTGCCGTCGCGCTTCCCCAACCTGCTGATCAACGGCTCCGCCGGCATCGCGGTCGGCATGGCGACCAACATCCCGCCGCACAACCTGCGCGAGGTCGCCGAAGGCGCCCAGTGGTACCTGGCCAACCCCGAGGCGACCAACGAGGAGCTGCTGGACGCGCTCATCGAGCGCATCAAGGGCCCCGACTTCCCGACCGGCGCCCTGGTGGTGGGCCGCAAGGGCATCGAGGAGGCCTACCGGACCGGCCGCGGCTCCATCACGATGCGCGCGGTGGTCGAGGTCGAGGAGATCCAGGGCCGGCAGTGCCTGGTCGTCACCGAGCTGCCGTACCAGGTCAACCCGGACAACCTGGCCCAGAAGATCGCCGACCTGGTGAAGGACGGCCGGATCGGCGGCATCGCCGACGTCCGGGACGAGACCTCCTCCCGGACCGGCCAGCGCCTGGTGATCGTGCTCAAGCGCGACGCCGTGGCCAAGGTCGTGCTGAACAACCTCTACAAGCACACCGACCTGCAGACCAACTTCGGCGCCAACATGCTGGCGCTGGTCGACGGCGTGCCGCGCACGCTCTCCCTCGACCAGTTCATCAAGCAGTGGGTGACCCACCAGATCGAGGTCATCGTCCGCCGGACCCGTTTCCGGCTGCGCAAGGCCGAGGAGCGCGCGCACATCCTGCGCGGTCTGCTGAAGGCCCTGGACGCGATCGACGAGGTCATCGCCCTGATCCGGCGCAGCGCCACGGTCGATGTGGCACGTGAGGGCCTGATGGGCCTGCTGGAGATCGACGAGATCCAGGCCAACGCGATCCTGGAGATGCAACTCCGTCGCCTGGCCGCCCTGGAGCGGCAGAAGATCGTCCAGGAGCACGACGAGCTCCAGGCGAAGATCGACGAGTACAACCGGATCCTGGCCTCGCCCGAGCTGCAGCGCGGCATCATCAGCGCGGAACTCACGGCGATCGTCGAGAAGTTCGGCGACGACCGGCGCTCGGCGCTGGTGCCCTTCGACGGCGACATGTCCATCGAGGACCTGATCGCCGAGGAGGACATCGTCGTCACGATCACCCGTGGCGGCTACGTCAAGCGCACCAAGACGGACGACTACCGCTCGCAGAAGCGCGGCGGCAAGGGCGTGCGCGGCACGAAGCTGCGGGAAGACGACATCGTCGACCACTTCTTCGTCACCACCACCCACCACTGGCTGCTGTTCTTCACCAACAAGGGCCGGGTCTACCGCGCCAAGGCGTACGAGCTGCCGGACGCCGGCCGCGATGCCCGCGGGCAGCACGTGGCGAATCTGCTGGCCTTCCAGCCGGACGAGCAGATCGCCCAGGTGCTGGCCATCCGCGACTACGATGCGGCGCCCTACCTGGTGCTCGCCACCCGGTCGGGCCTGGTGAAGAAGACCCCGCTGAAGGACTACGACTCCCCCCGCTCGGGCGGTGTCATCGCGATCAACCTGCGGGAGACCGAGGACGGCAGCGAGGACCTGCTGATCGGCGCCGAGCTGGTCGGTCCGGCCGACGACCTGCTGCTGGTCAGCCGCAAGGCGCAGTCCATCCGGTTCACCGCGACGGACGAGTCGCTGCGCCCGATGGGCCGTGCGACCTCGGGCGTGAAGGGCATGAGCTTCCGCGAAGGGGACGAACTGCTCTCGATGAATGTCGTGCGACCGGGTACGTTCGTCTTCACCGCCACCGATGGCGGGTACGCCAAGCGCACCAGTGTGGACGAGTACCGGGTTCAGGGGCGCGGCGGACTCGGCATCAAGGCGGCCAAGATCGTCGAGGACCGGGGCTCCCTGGTCGGGGCGCTGGTGGTGGAGGAGACCGACGAGATCCTCGCCATCACCCTCGGCGGCGGTGTGATTCGCACCCGTGTCAACGAGATCAGGGAAACCGGGCGTGACACCATGGGCGTCCAACTGATCAACCTCGGTAAAAAGGATGCAGTCGTGGGCGTCGCCCGCAATGCCGAGGCGGGGGCGGAGGCCGAAGAGGTCGTCGCCACCGAAGAGGCCGAGGGCGAGCAGCCCGTGGCCGCCGAGTCGGAGGAGTAAACAGCCGTGAGTGGAGCCAAGGGCGCCGCGGGTGGGACGGGCGCGGACGGGGGGCAGCCGATGCCGGCCGCCCTTCCGGACGCGATCGGCGGTGCCCCTGGCCCACGTACGGACAACGGCCCGCACCAGGGGGGAATCACCGTGACTGACACCCGTCCATCGCAGCACCAGCACGCCGTGCAGCAGCAGACGTATGGCGGCGGCGTGCCCGGCGGCCCGGTCGCCGAGCAGCCGCAGCAGGCGCCCCAGGGCCCGCACCAGCCGCCCCAGGCGTACGCGCCCCCGGCCGGTCCGCCCGCCGCCGCGGGCGTCCGCCAGCCGCGTCCGGCGGCCCGTACCGTGCCGCGCACGCGCAAGGCGCGGCTGCGGGTGGCGAAGGCCGACCCGTGGTCGGTGATGAAGGTCAGCTTCCTGCTCTCCATCGCGCTGGGCATCTGCACGGTCATCGCGGTCGCGGTGCTGTGGATGGTGATGGACGCCATCGGCGTCTTCACCACGGTCGGCGGCACCCTAAGCGAGGCCACCTCGTCCGGCTCGGACGGCGGCTTCGACCTGGTGTCGTTCCTGTCGCTGTCGCGCGTGCTGACCTTCACGGCGGTCATCGCGGTCATCGACGTCGTGCTGGCCACGGCGCTGGCGACGCTCGGCGCCTTCATCTACAACATGTCGGCCGGCATGGTGGGCGGAATCGAGCTGACGCTGGCGGAGGACGAGTAACCGATTTTGGGCCACGGCCCCGTGTGCGCTAATCTTTCAACGCAACGCAGCGCGGGGCTATAGCTCAGACGGTTAGAGCGCTTCCCTGATAAGGAAGAGGCCACAGGTTCAAGTCCTGTTAGCCCCACCGCGTGAACGGCCCGTACGGATGATCCGTACGGGCCGTTTCCTTGAGCGCGCCGGCGGAGTTGGTTCCGGTGGCAGGTCACCGTTCGATATCGACCGGTGTGTATAGTCGGGCCCGTCGGAAGACCCCCAACGCAAGAAGGACGAGGTCGCGCGGTGAAGAAGTTTCTCCTGGTCGCACTGGCCGCCATCGGCGGTCTCCTCGTGTACCGCCAGATCCAGGCGGACCGCGCCGAGCAGGACCTGTGGACGGAGGCCACGGACTCTGTTCCGGCGGGTTCCGGCGCGAGCGTCTGAGACGGCTCAGCCCGGACAAAGGATTCCCGGAGCCCCGATCACGATGTGGTCGGGGCTCCGTCATGTCCGCGTCGTTGTTGCCCGACCGTGACGTGTTCCGCTTGTATTTGCTGTCGCAAATCAATAGCTTCGCTGAGGCCGACGATGTGCGAGGGGGACAGCACATGCGACGAGGAAAGGCGTTGCCACGCGGGCCGGTGGGGCCGCTGTGGGCCGCCGCGTGCGGGCTCGCCGTGCTGGGCGCCCTGCTGGGCCCGGTCGAGGCGGCACGGGCCCGGGCCGTCGGCGACGGCGACGGGCTGGTCATGGTGCTGGACTCCTCCGGCTCCATGGCGGGCGCCCGCATGACGGCGGCCAGGAAGGCGGTCGGCGCCGTTGTGGACGCGCTGCCGGACGGTTACCCGACGGGGCTGCGGGTCTACGGCGCGGGCCAGCAGCACGGCTGCGACGACACCAGGCTGCTGGAGCCCGTGCGGCCGCTGGACCGCGACGCCGTGAAGCGGGCCGTGGCCGGCGTGCGGCCCAAGGGGGACACCCCTATCGGGCTGTCGCTGGAGAAGGCGGCCGCCGACCTGCCGGGGGGCGGGCGGCGGACGATCGTGCTGGTCTCCGACGGCGAGGACACCTGCGGGGCGCCGAAGCCCTGCGAGGTGGCGGCACGGCTGGCCGGACAGGGCGTGGACCTGCGGATCGACACCATCGGCTTCCAGGTGCGCGGCGGCGCCCGCGAGCAGCTGGAGTGCATCGCCGAAGCGGGTCACGGCAGCTACCGGGACGCCCCCGACGCCGCCTCGCTCGTGCGCCAGTTGACCCGGGCCTCCCGGCTGAGCGCGGACGCGTACCGCCTCCAGGGCCGGCGGGTGACCGGCGGGACGAGCGCCGCCGGTGCTCCCGGCCTGTCCCCCGGCCAGTACGTCGACGACATCGTGCCCGGTGAGACCCGCTGGTACGCGATGACGCTGGACTCGGCCGCCACGGCCGACCTGGCGGTGACCGCGGTGCCGCGGCCCGGGGTGAAGGTCGCGTACGGGGACGGCGTCGAACTCCGGCTGGCCGGCACCGGCACATACCCTTTCACCTGCGGCTCGGACTCCGCGCACTTCGGGCAGGACGAGGGCGCGATGGTGATCGGCGGCGCCGTGAGCCGGATCCCCGGCGACGACGGGGACGGTGTCTGCGACAAGGCGGGGCGCTACGTGCTCTCCGTGCACCGCACCAGCGCCGCCGGCTCCGACCGGGCCCGCTGGCCTCTGGAGTTGCGGTACGGCACCGAGCGGCCCTTCGCGGCGGGCGCCACCCCGGCGCCGGCCGCGACCCGTTACGGGGACCCGCCGGCGGCCCTGACGGGCGCGCCGCGGGACGTCGAGGGCGGCACGGGGTTCAACGACGCGCGCAGGCTCGGCACGGGCATCTGGCGGGACACGCTGCTGCCCGGCCAGACACGCTTCTACAAGGTGCGGGTCGGCTGGGGACAGCGACTGACGTACACCGCCGACTTCGCCAACGAGCCGCTCCTGGAGGGGGGGTCCACGGCCTCGTCCTTCGTGGCGACGGCCGCTTACGGGCCGGGACGGCAGCCGCTGGACGACGTCTCCGGGGCATTGCAGCGCCGCGGCTATTACGGGCGGCCGCTGTCCGTGGGGCTCGGCACGGTGCCGGTGACGTGGACCAACCGCTGGGTCGCCGGCGGCAGTGCCCGGGGCGCCCGCACGGCGGGCGAGCACTACGTCGCCGTGTCGCTCGGGCCGGGTGCGGCGGGGCTGGCGCGGAACGCGGCGGTGGGGGTCGTCCTGCGCGTGAACGTGACCGGTACGGAACTGGCCGGCCCGCAGTACGACGCGCCCGCGCGCGGGGGCGGTCCGGCCGTCGGCCGGGACGACGGGGAACGGACGCCGGCCGGGGAGGCGGACACCGCCGCGGCCGGCGCCCCCGGGGACGGGGGTGGCTTCATGACGGCGGCCGACGTGGTCGCCGCGGCCGCGGGCGGCGCGGTGGCGCTCGCCGGGGTCGGGACGGTGGCCCTGCTGGGCCGCAGGCGGAGGGACGGGGCATGATCCGCAGGGCACTGACATCGGTGGCGGCGGCGCTCGCGCTGCTGGCGGGAGCGACGGGTGCGGCGTCCGCCGACCCGGCCGTCCCCTCCTGGCAGCCGCAGGGCGTGGAGGTACGGGGCCGGGCGAGTACCGCGGACGCCCCGCGACTCAAGCCCGGCGTCCTGTACCGGGACACCCTGGCGGCGGATGAGGGCGGCCGGAACTACGCCCTCGACCTGGACGCGGTGCACTCGGCCTACCTCGCGGTCTTCGCACTGCCCCGCCCGGGCACCGAGGTGGCGTACGGGGACGGCATCGAGCTGACGCTGACGAGCACCGACGGCACCCGCTGCGACAGCGACTACCGGACCTTCTCCGACGACGGGGCGGCGCGACCGATCGGCACCTGGGTCAAGCGCACGATCGGCGAGGACGGCCCGTGTCAGGAGGCGCACGCGTACGTCCTGGAGGTGACCCGTAAATCGCAGGGCACTTCGGACGCCGCGCCCTGGCCGCTGCAGATCCGCTTCACCAACGAGCCGGGGCTCACCGACGGCGCCACGCCCGGGCCCGCCCTCAATCCGGGCACGCAGACACCGGTGCCCGCGAGCGGCACAGCCCACGGGACCACCGGCGGCGCGGACTTCGCCCATGCCGGGGTCCTCGGCACCGGGGTCTGGAAGGACGCGGTGCTGCCCGGCCAGACGCGCTTCTACCGGGTGCCGGTCGGCTGGGGGCAACAGGCCTGGGTCGCGGCCGACTTCGCCAACGCGGACGTGACGAAGCCGGGCGGCTTCAGCGGCTCCGGCGTACGCGTGGAGGTCTACAACCCGCGCTGGGCCTTCATCGGCACGGACACGGCCTCCTACTCGGGCGAGCAGACCTCCGTCACCGCCACGACCGGGAAGGTCGCCTACGCCAACCGCTACGAGAGCGGCGACGCCGTCTCTGCGGCCCGTTTCGACGGCTTCTACTACGTGGCGGTGTCGGTGCACCCGCAGGTCGCGGGCTTCGTCGACGGAGCCGTCCCCGTCACGCTGCGCGTCAACGTCGAGGGGGCGGCGCAGCCGGGGCCGTCGTACGCCGGTGACCCCGGCGAGGACCTGGACCTCCCCGGAGAGCCCGGCTCCGGGAACCCGCTGCTGCGCGCCCTCGGCTTCGCGGCCCTGGGCGCCGGCACGGTGCTGCTGCTGTCGCTGGCGGTCTGGACGGTGACCGCGCGGCGCGGGCCGGCCGCGGCCTCAGGACGCTGACAGGGCCCAGAAGCCGAAGGCGAGGCAGAGGGCCGCGACGAGCAGCATCGGCACGACGACCTTGGCAGGAGGGCCGGGCCGGCGCGCGGGTGCCGGTGCGGCGACAGGGGCAGCGGCAGGGGCGGCGGGCGTCGCCGGGGCGACGGCCGGGGGCGCCGGCGGCGGCGGGGCGAGGGCTGCGGCAGGGGCGGCCACCGGGGCGCCGGCACCCGCCACGGTCGCCGTGTACGGACGGGTGGGCCCCGGGGTGACCGGCGCCTGCGTCGGCGGTGTGGGCGGTGCCGGGGCGGTGGCGGCCGCCGGCGGGGCGGGCGCGGGCGGCGGTAGGCGGAAGCTCCCGGTCTCCTCCGCCGACGGCGCCGGGTCCGCCGGACCGTCGGGGGAGAAGCCCGCGGGCAGCGGCCCGATCTGGTCGAAGACCTCGACGGCCTCCTCGTCCGGCTCCGGGTCCGGCAGCAGTTCCACCGCCGCTGCCAGGGCCTTGCGGGCGCCCGCGGCGGTGCGGAAGCGGGCCTCCGGGTCCGGCTGCAGCAGGGTGCCGACCACCTCCCACAGCGGGCCGGGGACGCCCTGTGGGGCCCGCGGCATGCCGTGGGCGTACTGGGTGACGACCGCCTCCGCGTCGGGCTTGCTGCCGCTGAGCAGGTAGAGGGCGACCAGCCCCGTGGCGTACAGGTCGGCGGGGAAGTCCGGCTCGGCGCCGAGCAGCTGCTCCGGGGCGAAGTAACCCGGGGTGCCCACCACGTAGTTGGCCGCGGTCAGCCGGGGCTCCCCCTTGCGCATGGCGATCCCGAAGTCCGACAGCCGCAGGTGCGGGCGCCCGGTGCCGGTCGCCTCCATCAGGAGGTTCGCGGGCTTGATGTCCCGGTGCACCACGCCCTCGGCGTGCACGGCGCTCAGACCGGAGAGCAACTGGTCGAGCAGACCGCTGACATAGCGGGCCGGCAACGGGCCGTAGTCGCCGATGAGGTGCGACAGCGAGCCACCGCGCACCAGGTCCATGGTGAACAGCACCTTGTCGTCGTCGGCCGCCCAGCTCGTGGGGGCGAGGACGTGCGGGTGGTCGATGCGCAGCGCCTGCTCCCGGACGAAGCGCAGCAGGGCGTGGGCGTCGCTCTGCAGCAACACCTTGGCCGCCACGTAGCGTCCGCGCCGCCGGTCCCAGGCACGCCACACCGCGCCCACCCCGCCGCGCCCGATCGGATCGACCAGTTCGTACCGGCCGGCGAAGAGCTCACCCATGGCGTGCGTCCGCCCCCTGCTTCCGCGCCTCGTAGTCCCGGACGGCCGCGTCGGCCGGCCCGGCGCCGTACACCCGGAGGAACTCTGCCAGTTGGGGGTGGCGCTGGGCGAGGAAGCCGGCCGCCTCGGCGATCTCGGCGGGCGAGGCCACCCCGTGCAGCAGCGAGCGGATCTCGTGGACGACCCTGCGCGCGGGCGGCAGCGGCGCTCCGGTCGCGCTCTGGGTGGTGCCGAGCAGGGGCGAGCCCTCGGAACCGCGGATCTCCTCCATCCGCGGTACGGCGTCGGCCGCGGTCACCGCTCCGCCGGACACCTCCGCGGCGAGCTCCTGCAGCGCCTGGAGCCGCTGTACGACCGCCGGATTGCCGATCTTCGCGCGCTGTCCGCTCATCAGCTGGGACAGCATCGGCGCCGACAGCCCCAGCACCCCCGCCAGCCGCGCCTGGTTCAGCCCCAGGTTCTCCATGAGCCGGCGGAACAGTACGCCGAGCGGCTCGCCGTACCAGGTGCGCTGCATGTCCTGGACGCGGGTGGTGGCGTCCGGCTGGGAGGTGTCCATTGCGGGCTCCTGACGGGGGACCTTTGCGGCCGCGAACTTGCCCGTCATCCTACGGACCCCCGATACTCGGTCGGTGATCCTCTCCGCAGCCGGTACGCTGGTCTGCGGCACGGGGCCTTAGCTCAGTTGGTAGAGCGCCGTCTTTGCATGGCGGATGTCAGGGGTTCGACTCCCCTAGGCTCCACACCGTCCGACCGGGCCGGGAACCTCAGTGAGGTCCCGGCCTGTCGTGTCCCCGGGGGCTGGTGCCGGTCGTGGACCCGTGCGGCAGAATCGGCGGCGTGCGTTTCGGCATTCTGGGGGAGACGAGAGCGCTGCGGGACGACGGGGGCACCGCCGCCGTCGGAGGCCCGGGACGGCGGGCGCTGCTGGCGATGCTGTCGCTGGAGGCGGGCCGGATCGTCAGCACCGAGCGGCTGATCGACGGGCTGTACGGGGACGAGCCGCCCGCCGGGGTCGGCAACGCGCTGCAGTCCCAGGTCTCGCGGCTGCGTGCGGCCTTGGGTGTGCCGATCGAGCGCCATCCGGGCGGCTACCGCCTCGTCGTCGCCCGGGACGAGGTGGATGTGCACCGCTTCGAGCGGCTCGCGGCCGAGGGACGGGAGGCGCTGGCGGCCGGTGAGCCCGGGCGGGCCGCCGGGCTGCTGCGCGGCGCGCTCCGCCTGTGGCGGGGCTCCGCCCTGGCGGACGTGGGCGACGCGCCCTTCGCGCCGGCGCAGGTGGCGCGGCTGGAGGAACTGCGGATCGCGGCGGTCGAGGACCGCATCGCGGCCGAGTTGGCGCTGGACGCCCGGCACCACCAGGAACTCGTGGCCGAACTGCGGGAGCTGGTGGCCCGGTACCCGCTGCGGGAACGACTGCGGGCCCAGCTGATGCGGGCGCTGTACAGCTGCGGCCGCCAGGCCGAGGCGCTACGGGTGTACGAGGACGCACGGCGTGAGCTCGCCGAGTCCCTCGGTGCGGACCCCGGTCCTGAACTGGCGGAGGCGCATCTGGAGGTGCTGCGCGGCGCGCCGTCGCCCTCCCGTGCCGCGCCGCCGGCGGCCCCCGGGGGCACCGCGGGGGCCGCCGGCGCGCCGGATGGCCGGGCTTCGGGTGTTTCACGTGAAACATCGTCCGTGGAAGGCCCGGGCGGGCGGCCCGTCCTCCGGCACGGGCTGCCCGCCCAGCTGACCAGCTTCATCGGCCGGGAGGAGGAGCTGGCCCGGATCGGTGCGCGGCTCCGTGACGCCCGGCTGGTCACGCTGACCGGCCCGGGCGGCGCGGGCAAGACCCGTATCGCGGTGGAGGCGGCCGGCCGGCACACGGGCGAGGTCTGCTTCGTTGACCTCTCCGGGCTCACCCATGGCTCCGAGGTGCCGCAGGCGATCGCCGGGGCGCTGGGCCTGCGGGAGGCGGGCCTGCTTCCCGGGACCGCCGGGCGGGAGACCGGAGGCCCGGACGGCTCGCTGCCGGCCCGCCTCACGGCCGCGCTGACCGACCGGCACCTCATGCTCGTGCTGGACAACTGCGAGCACCTGGTCGACGACGTCGCCCGCATCGGCGCGGAGCTGCTGGCCGCCTGCCCGCTCCTGCGGGTCCTGGCGACCAGCCGGGAGGCGCTCGGCGTCAACGGCGAGACGCTCTGCCCGCTGGAGCCGCTGCCCCTGCCGGCCCCCGGCGCTCCGGAGGAGGACGTGCTCGGCTCCCCTGCCGTCCGGCTGTTCCTGGAGCGGGCCGCCGCCGTGAGCCCGTCCGGCCGGGTGCCCGACGCCGAGGCCGCCGCCCGGATCTGCCGGGCCCTGGACGGCGTCCCGCTCGCCATCGAGCTGGCCGCCGCCCGGCTGCGGTCGCTGTCCGCCGCCGACATCGCCGACCGGCTCGGGGACGTGCTCGCCGGGCCGGGCGACCGCTTCCGGCTGCTCTCCCGGGGCAGCCGCACCGCCCAGCCCCGCCAGCGGACCCTGCGCGGGGTCGTGGACTGGAGCTGGGAGCTGCTGCCCGAGGACGAACGCACCGTGCTGCGCCGGGCCTCCGTCTTCGCCGGGGGCTGGACGCTGCCGGCCGCCGAGGCGATCTGCGCGGGACCCCCGGCCGGTGCTGCGGACGGTGCCGCCATCGATGCGGAGGACGTGCTGGACCTGCTCGCCTCCCTCGCCGACAAGTCGCTGGTGATGGTGGACCGTCCGGAAGGCGAGGGCGGCGGTGACGGCGGCGTCCGCTACCGGCTGCTCCAGACCATCAGGGCGTACGCCGCCGAACGCCTCGCGGAGACGGGCGAGTCGGAGGCGCTGCGGGGGGCGCACGCCGTGTACTTCCTCGACCTGGCGCTGACCGCCGACCCATGGCTGCGCCGGGCCGAGCAGCTGGAGTGGCTGCGCCGGCTCGCCGCCGACCACGACAACCTGCACGCCGCGCTGCGCGGTTCGGTGGCCGCGGGCGACACCGCCCTGGCGCTGCGGCTGCTCGCCGCCCTGTGCACGTACTGGATGCTGCGCGGCATGCGCTACGAGGGCGCCCGGGCGGCCCGTCAGTTGCTGGCGGCGACCGGGCCCGCGGCGCCGCCGGGGCTGGCGGAGGAGTACGCGCTGTGTGTGATCACCGCCGCCTCCGTCAGCGCCGACCAGGCCGAGCTCGCCGTCCACCTGGCCGCCGCCACGGACGTCGTCGCCGGGCTCGGCGGGATGGCTCGCCGTTACCCCGTGCTCAATCTGCTCTGGGCGCCCTTCGCCGGGGTGCCGGACGACGAGACGTACGCCCGGTACGCGGACGGCGCGGCGAGCCTCGTCGAGCCCTGGCAGCGGGCCCTGGTCCACATCGGTTCCGGGTTCCGCGCGTGGATGGTCGGTGGTGACATCGCCGCCGCCGAGACGGAGTTCGAACGGGCTCTCGCCGGGTTCCGCGCCCTGGGCGACCGCTGGGGGACCACGATGGCCCTCACCCAGCTGGCCTGGCTGTCCGCCGCCCGGGGCGACGTGGTGCGGGCCGTGGGGCTGATCGACGAGGCCCTCGGCCACGCCGCCGGGCTGGGCGCCACCGAGAGTGTCGCCGAACTGCTCGCGGAGCGCGGCAGGTGCGGCCTGCGGGCCGGACGGTACGAGGAGGCCCGCGCCGACTTCACGCGCGCCCTGGAGCTGGCCCGCGGTTGCGGCGCCCGGGAGATGTTCGCCGGGGCCCACCTGGGCCTCGGCGAGTGCGCCCGGCTGACCGGCGACCTCGCCGAGGCACGCCGGCTGTCGGGGCTGGCCCTGTCCGAGTGCCTGGACGGCTGGTACACCGGCGAGAGCGCCCGCGCCGAGGCGCACATCGCCCTCGGCAGGATCGCCCAGGAGGAGGGCGACACCGCCCGCGCCCGCGGTCACTTCCGCGAGGCGGCGGGGGTGGAGCACGGGGCCCGCGACTTGCCGCTGGCGGCCGGCCTCGCCGACGCCTTCGCCGGGCTCGCGCTCGCCGAGGGGGACCCGGCGCGGGCCGCCGAACTGCTGGGCGTGGGCAGCGCGCTGCGCGGCCCGGAGGTGCCGGCCGGTCCCGACGCGGCCCGCACCGAGGACGCCGTACGCGCCGCCCTCGGCGACCCGGCCCACGACGAGGCGTACGC
This sequence comes from Actinacidiphila sp. bgisy160, assembly GCF_965342435.1. Taxonomy (GTDB): domain Bacteria; phylum Actinomycetota; class Actinomycetes; order Streptomycetales; family Streptomycetaceae; genus Actinacidiphila. The sequence goes on from NZ_CBDRCM010000001.1 coordinate 290,929, forward strand.
GCGCGGTGCGGGGCTCCCCACCGACCGGGCGCTGCGGGCGCTGACCGTGCTGACCGGGCACCCGTAGCCGCCGGTCAGCACGCGGTGCGCGGCCGGTCAGCGCCCGCGCGCACTGTGCCGGACATGACGAATCCCGCAAGCACTCACGACACCGCTGCCGCGGCCCCGGCCCGCCACCGGTGGGCCGCACTCGCCGTCTGCTGCCTGGCCGCCATGCTCCTCGGCATCGACAACAGCGTGCTCAACTACGCCATCCCCTCGCTGCTGAAGGACATGGGCCCGTCCGGCACCGAGATCCTGTGGATCTCCGACATCTACGGCTTCGCCATGGGCGGCCTGCTGGTCGTCATGGGCAACCTCGGCGACCGGCTCGGGCGCAAGCGGATGATGCTGCTGGGCGCCGCCGCCTTCGGTGTGGCGTCCATGCTCACCGCCTACGCACCGAACCCCGAGGCGCTGATCGCCGGGCGCGCGCTGCTCGGCGTCGCCGGGGCGGCGATGGTCCCCTCGACGCTCTCCGTGGTGCGCCACGCCTTCACCGACCCCAAGGAGCGCACCACGGCGATCGGGATCAGCAGCGGCATCGGCGCCGCGAGCTTCGCGCTCGGCCCCGTGGTCGGCGGACTGCTGCTGGACCACTTCTGGTGGGGCTCGGTCTTCCTGATCAACGTCCCGCTCATGGCTGTCGTCCTGGTGGCCGGTGCCCTGCTGCTGCCGGAGTCCCGCAACCCGCGGCCGGGGCGGCTGGACTGGGCCGGCGTGCCGCTGTCGATCGTCGGTGTGCTGGGCGCCATCTACGCGATCAAGGCCGGCTTCCGGGACGGCGCGGACCACGCGCCGGTGTGGATCGCCGCGGCGGTCGGCACGGCGTCGCTGGTGCTGTTCGCCCGCCGTCAGGTGCGGGTCGAGGAGCCCCTGATCGACCTGCGGCTGTTCCGCAACCCCGCCTTCAGCGGCGCGGTCGGCGCCAACCTGGTCATGATCTTCGCCTCGTCCACGCTGTCGCTCGCCTTCTCCCTGTACTTCCAGGTCGTCCGCGACTGGTCGCCCTTTACCGCGGGCCTGGCGCTGCTCCCCGGCCCGCTGGCCGCGGCCTTCGCCGCTCCGCTGGCCACCGCGCTGATCCCGCGACTGGGCCGGGCACGGGTGGTGGCCCTCGGGCTGCTGCTGCTGGCCGCGAGCACCGCGCTGCTCGGCCGGCTCGCCGCGCCGGGGACGCCGTACTGGGAGCTGCTGGCGCCGCTGGTCGTCAACGGCGCGGGCATCATCCTGATCGTCTCCGTCACCAACGACACGATCCTGGCGAGCGCCCCCAAGCAGCGGACCGGCGCGGCCGCCGCCGTCTCGGAGACCGCCATGGAGATGGGCGGTTCGCTGGGCATCGCGATCCTCGGCTCGCTGCTCGGCGCGGTCTACCGCGACGCGCTCGTCCTGCCCGCGGGGCTGCCGGGGGGCGCCGCGGAGGCCGCCCGCGAGTCGGTGGGCGGAGCCGCCGAGGCGGCCGTCCGGGTGCCGGGGGCGGACGGGGCGGCGCTGCTGGCGGCCGCGAAGGACGCCTTCAGCCACAGCGTCCAGGTCACCGCCGTGGTGGGGGCGGCGCTGCTCGCCGTCGGCGCCGTCGTGGCGCTGTGCACCCTGCGCGGGGTGCCCGCGGAGATCCCCGACCCTGAGGCCGAGGACGAGGTCCTGCCGCTGCCCGCGCCGTCCGGACGGTGACGGATGCGCACGAGCGGAGGGCGGCGAACCCGTCACGGGTTCGTCGCCCTCCGCTCGTGTCGTGTCACACCGCCCCCGGTGTCGGGCCGTCACGTCACGGGTGGGTGTCCCCGCGGTCGCGGCGGTCGTCGGCTTCCGCCTCCGCCTGCTTGGCCTGCACCTCGGGGTCGAGGGCGTCCACCGGCGAGCCGTCGACCTTGCCGAACGACGCGTCGGCCCCGACGCCGCCGTTGAGGGAGGCGCGGTCTGCGACCTCGGTGGCGGGCGCCGGCTCGACCAGCCAGTCGGGGTTGGTCTGCTTGCTCCACCACTTCCACGCCGCGAAGCCCGCGCCGGCGATGAGGCCCGCCAGCAGCAGGCCCTTGGCGAACCGTCCGTTGCGGGCCCGGCGCTCGCGACGGCGCTCCAGCTTGCGGATGTCGTCCGCCGTGACGTGGCTGCGCAGCACGGCGACCGCGGCGGCGCTGCGGGCGGCCGCCTCCTCCGCGGCCGGGGCCGCGACACTGCGCACGGTGGTCATGGCCTGGCCCACCCGCGGGCCCGTGAACTCCGCCGCCTGACGGGCGGTCTCACGGGTGCGCCGGGCGGCGGTGCCCACCTTCTGCTGGACGCCCGGCGGTACCGCTGACAGGGCCTGGTCGACGCGCGCCGCCAGATGCGCGTCGTACCGCGTGCGGGCCGCGGCGCGGGCCTGCCGCCCGGCCGCCGAAACCCGCGGTGCCAGGTACAGCCTGGCCTCGTCCGCGTAGTGCACGGCGTTGAGCTTCGCTGTGCCGGCGTACGGCGCCACCGCGTCCGCGGCGTGCCGCACGCTGTCCCTTGTCCTCTCGGCTGCGTCGCGCACGCTGTCGATGCGGGTCACGAGAACCTCCTCCTCGGTGGCGTTCGGTTTTCGCCTTTCCACCCGGTTTGAAATCATGCCCGCCACCGCGCGGTCCGGCATGTGCGCGCGGGCATCCGGGTCAAGGGGGGCATCCACCGACGATGCCACCGGATGACCTGCGGCGCGACAGTTGCGTGGGGGAAGCCCTGGCGTGCGAGGATTTGTCCCTGTCAGTGAGGACTAGGGAAGGTAAGACCGTGGCCGAGCAGCTGTACGCCACCCTGAAGACCAGCCACGGGGACATCACCGTCCGGCTGCTGCAGAACCACGCGCCGAAGACGGTCAAGAATTTCGTGGAGCTCGCCGAGGGCACCCGTGAGTGGACGGACCCCGACACCGGCCGGACCTCGCACGACCGCCTCTACGACGGCACGGTCTTCCACCGGGTCATCTCCGGCTTCATGATCCAGGGCGGCGACCCGCTGGGCAACGGCACCGGCGGCCCCGGCTACCAGTTCGCCGACGAGTTCCACCCGGACCTGGCCTTCACCAAGCCCTACCTCCTGGCCATGGCGAACGCCGGCCCGGGCACCAACGGGTCCCAGTTCTTCATCACGGTCGCGCCGACCGCGTGGCTCACCCGCAAGCACACCATCTTCGGCGAGGTCACCGACCCCGCCAGCCAGAAGGTCGTGGACTCCATCGCGACCACTCCCACCAACCCGCGCACCGAGCGGCCGGTGGAGGACGTCGTGATCCAGAGCGTCGTGATCGAGCGTCGCTAGGGTCCCGGGAACCAGAACGCCCCGTCCGCGCGTATGACGGGCGGGGCGATTCCGCTGCGAAGGGCTGAGACATGACCGACCAGGCCGTCCGCTGCTACCGGCATCCGGACCGGGAGACCGGCATCCGCTGCTCCCGTTGCGAGCGGCCGATCTGTCCGGAGTGCATGATCAACGCGTCGGTCGGCTTCCACTGCCCGGAGTGCGTGCGCGAGGGCCGTCGCGCCGCCCAGGCCGCGGAACCCCGCACGGTGGCGGGCGGCTCGGTCGCGGGCGACCCGAGACTGGTCACCAAGATCCTGATCGGGCTGAACCTGCTGGTCTTCCTGCTGGTCCAGGTGCTCGGCCCGCGGCTGGCCTACGACCTCGCGCTGGTCGGCCGCGCCTGCAACGGCCTGGGGCAGTGCGTCGGCGTGGCCGAGGGGCCCAGTCAGTGGTACCGCTTGCTCAGCTCGGTCTTCCTCCACCAGGAGATCTGGCACATCGCCTTCAACATGCTCTCGCTGTGGTGGATCGGCGGTCCGCTGGAAACGCTGCTCGGCCGTAGCCGTTACCTGGCCCTCTATCTGATCTCCGGGCTCGGCGGCAGCGCGCTGGTGGTACTGCTCGCCGCACCGGCCGCGGGATCGCTCGGTGCCTCGGGTGCGATCTACGGGCTCTTCGGCGCCATGGCCGTCTTCGTGAAGCGGTTGCGGATGGACATGCGGCCCGTCCTGATCCTGCTCGGGCTGAATCTGCTGTTCACCTTCACCTGGGCGAACATCAGCCGGGAGGCGCACATCGGCGGCCTCGTCACCGGGGCGGTCATCGCCGTCGCCATGGCGTACGCGCCGCGCTCGCACCGGGCGCTGGTCCAGTGGGGGACGTGCGCCGTGATGCTGCTCGCCGTGGCGGTCACGGTGTGGGCCGGGGTCGCGGACATCTCCGGCTAGGCCGTAACGCGCACCGTTGATCAGACGTTATCCACAGAGAGGCGGAGGCCTCCTGTGCATCCTGTGGGCAAGCCGTGCGCGTGCTCGTACACACCGTGTCTGACCTGCAAGATCAACGAAAGACCGGTGGTCCGTACATCGGACCACCGGTCACACCGGTGTCAACCGGCTGATGGTTATCCACAGATCGTGCGACCTTTTCAACACTGTGGATGACGCCTGTGGATAACTGTGCGAGCTGCTACTTCCACTGCGTGGACACGACGAACCCGCCCGCGATGAATCCGAAGCCGACGGCGATGTTCCAGTTGCCCAGCTGCTCGATCGGGTAGCTGCCCTGTGTCACGTAGAAGACGACGATCCAGGCCAGGCCGACGAGGAACAGCGCCAGCATGAGCGGAGCCACCCAGCCGCGGCCGGACTTCAGCTTTATGGGGGCGGTCTTCTCCGGGGGCGGGGTGAAGTCGGCCTTCTTGCGGATCCGTGACTTCGGCACGAGGGACTCTCCTGTCGATGCGCTGCGTAACCGCGCGTGTGACGTCTTGTATGTGCGGCCGGACGGCAGGGACTACCACGCCTCCGGGCGTCCGTTAGCGTAGTGCTTCCTCGGGTTGGAAGGAGATAAGGCTACGGTGAGCAATCCGGTCGGCGCCTCCCCGGGCCGCCTATCCGCCCGGTCTGTGGTGCTTCGCGTGCTCAGCGCCGGGGTTTTCGCCATGGCCGGTCTGCTGTTCTGGATGAGTTTCGACACGGCCAAGGGCCTGGACATCCGCACCGACGACCCGCTGCTGCGCCTGTCGGACCGCGTCCAGGAGAAGAGCAGGCAGAACGAGCAACTGGAGAACGAGCTCGCCGGGGTGCGCAAGGACGTCGACGGACTCGCCCACACGGACAGCGGCGTCAGCGACGCCACCCGGGAGCAGTTGGCGCGGCTCGGCGTCGAGGCCGGCACCGTCAAGCTCACCGGTCCCGCCGTCTCCGTCACCCTCAACGACGCGCCGCCGGACGCGACCCCGCTCGTCCCGGGCGTGCCGAATCCGCAGCCGAACGACCTCGTCATCCACCAGCAGGACCTGCAGGCCGTGGTCAACGCGCTGTGGGCGGGCGGCGCCTCCGGCATCAAGGTGATGGACCAGCGGCTGATCTCCACCAGCGCGGTGCGCTGTGTCGGCAACACGCTCATCCTGCAGGGCCGCGTCTACTCCCCGCCGTACACCATCACGGCGGTCGGCGACCAGGACAAGCTGCACAAGGCGCTCGACGCCAGCCCCGCGATCCAGAACTACCTGCAGTACGTCCAGGCCTACGGGCTCGGCTGGCAAGTCGAGGACGAACGACGGGTGACTCTCCCCGGCTACTCCGGCACAGTGGATCTGCAGTACGCCAAGCCTGTGGGGTGAGCATGCGCCTGGTGGTGCGGACGCTGAGCGAGTTGTGCATCACCGGGGGCGTGTTGATCGTGCTCTTCGTCTGTTACGTGCTGTTCTGGACCGGCGTGCGACCCGTTCAAGGACTTCGCCGGACTGCGCAAGGGCGACGAGGTCGTCCTGACCGACAGGCGCACCCTGGTACACCTACGAGATCGACCGCGCACCCTACCGCACCGTGCCCACCGACGTCGCTGTGACCGATCCGGTCCCGGAGAGGTCCGTGTACACCGTTCCCGGCCGCTATCCGACCCTCACCACCTGCGATCCCGAGTGGGGTCACGGCCACCGGCTCATCACCTGGGGGCACCTGGAATCCACACAGCCTGTGGAGGACGGTATGCCGGAGGGTTTGTCGGGCTAATCTTGGGCGAGGCACGGGCACGGAAGGCAGGAAGGCGGCGCATGTACGGCTGGATCTGGCGGCATCTGCCGGGCAACGTGTGGGTGAAGGCAGTCATCTCGCTGGTGCTGGTCCTCGCCGCCGTCTATGTGCTGTTCCAGTACGTCTTCCCGTGGGCGGAGCCGTTGCTGCCGTTCGGGGACGTGACCGTCGACGAGGGGAGGGCGGCCGTCCGATGAGCGCGCGCATCCTCGTCGTGGACAACTACGACAGCTTCGTCTTCAACCTCGTCCAGTACCTCTACCAACTGGGCGCCGAGTGCGAGGTGCTCCGCAACGACCAGGTGGAGCTCGCCCACGCCCAGGACGGCTTCGACGGTGTCCTGCTCTCCCCCGGGCCCGGCACCCCAGAGGAGGCCGGGGTCTGCGTCGACATGGTGCGTCACTGCGCCGCCACCGACGTCCCGGTCTTCGGCGTCTGCCTGGGGCTGCAGTCCATGGCGGTGGCGTACGGCGGCGTGGTGGACCGGGCGCCGGAGCTGCTGCACGGCAAGACCTCCCTGGTGACCCACGAGGGCCGCGGGGTCTTCGCCGGGCTGCCGACGCCGTTCACCGCGACCCGCTACCACTCGCTGGCGGTCGAACGGGAAACGGTGCCCGAAGAGTTGGAGATCACCGCCTGGACGGAGAGCGGCATCATCATGGGACTGCGGCACCGCAGCGCCCGGGTGGAGGGCGTCCAGTTCCACCCCGAGTCGGTGCTCACCGAGTGGGGGCACCGGATGCTCGCCAACTGGCTGGTGGAATGCGGCGACAAGGACGCCGTCGAGCGTTCCGCGGGCCTCGCGCCTGTGGTCGGAACCAGGGCGTGACTGCGTGACCGCGCATCGGCACTTCGGCGACACCGCCGAATTCGCCGCCGCGGTGGAGAAGTTGGCCGACCCGCTCAACGACCCGCTGCCCAACACCGCGCGGCGCGCGGCCCGCCCCCCGCAGGAGCCCGACACCGAGCCCGCCGCGGCGGCCCCCGCGACGCCCCCCGCCGCGCCGCCCGCCACGCCGCCCACGACCGCGCAGCCGGACACGCCCCGGGCAGCGGTGCCGGGCCAGCAGTCGTACGAGCGGGGACAGGGCCACTACGGGTCCACGAGGCCCGGCTACGAGCCCCGGCCCGCCGATCTCTGGCCGTCCCCGCCGTCGTCCGTGCCGGTACCCGAGGGGCCCGCCGAGCAGCCGTACGCCGAGGCGGTCAGGGCCGCCCGGCGGCCACTCACCGACGAGGAGCGCGCCGCCGCGCGCCGCCGGGTGGCGGGCACGCCGGGCGACACCGTGGCGATGCCCGTGGTGACCGAGTCCGAGCCCGGGCGGGAGGGGGAGCGGGACCGCCGGGATCCGGACCCGGACTCGGAGGAGACCCCGCGACCTGTCCCGGACCTCCTGGCACCCGAGGGCGGCGGCCGTGCGGCCCGCCGTAAGGCGGCCCAGGAGGCCGCACGGCGCGGTGGCAGGGGACGGCGGCGTTCCGGTGCCCCCGTGCCCTCCCCGGCCGTCACAGAGGCTGCCATGGCCCCCATGGCGTCGACCCCGGCCGCGCCGAGGTCCCGTGTGGAGGCCCGGCGCGCCGCGCGCGCGGCCAAGGAGAGCCCCGCGGTGATCGCCAGCCGGGTGGCCGGCGAGGTGTTCATCACCCTGGGCGTGCTGATGCTGCTCTTCGTCACCTACCAGTTGTGGTGGACCAACGTCCTCGCCCACCAGCAGGCCGGCGGCGCTGCCAACAACCTGCAGAAGCAGTGGGAGGGCGAGAAGGGCCCGAACCGTGACCCCGGCGCCTTCTCGCCCGGACAGGGCTTCGCGATCATGTACATCCCCAAGCTGGACGTGAAGGCGCCCATCGCCGAGGGCATCGACAAGCACAAGGTGCTCGACAAGGGCATGATCGGCCATTACTCCGGCGAATTGGAGACGGCCATGCCCTGGGACAAGCAGGGCAACTTCGCCCTCGCCGCGCACCGCAACACCCACGGCGAACCGTTCCGCTACGTCAACAAGCTGGTGGCGGGGGACAAGGTGGTGGTCGAGACCGAGAGCACGTACTACACGTACGAGGTCACGAGCATGCTGCCGTCCACGCCGCCCTCCAACATCTCGGTGATCAAGCCGGTCCCCGACGGATCGGGCTTCACCAGGCCGGGCCGCTACATCACACTGACCACGTGCACACCGGAGTTCACCAGCAAGTACCGGTTGATCGTCTGGGGCAAGATGGTCGAGGAACGGCCGCGCAGCAAGGGCAAGCCGGACGCCCTGGTCGAGTAGGCCAGGTAGGGAAGTACACAGATCGGGGCACGTGGTGACGACCACCCAGCACGACCGCGCCCGGGAGGCCGCGCCGACCCGGCGTCCCCTCTCGTTGATCGCCGCCACCGTCAGTCTGATCGGTGAGCTCCTCATCACCGCGGGAGTGATCCTCGGGCTCTTCGTCGTCTACTCCCTGTGGTGGACCAACGTCCTCGCCGACCGCGCCGCCAAGCACGACAGCGATGCCGTGAGGCGCGAGTGGGCCGACAGCGCCCCGGGCAAGCTCGACACCAAGGGCGGCATCGGCTTCCTCCACGTCCCCGCCATGGGCAGGGACTACGAGGTCCTGGTGAAGAAGGGCACCACCACCAAGGTGCTCAACGAGGGTGTCGCCGGCTACTACACCGAGCCCGTGGAGTCGGCCATGCCCTGGGACAAGCGGGGCAACTTCACGCTCGCCGCGCACCGCGACGGCCACGGCGCCAAGTTCCACAACATCGACAAGATCAAGAAGGGCGACCCGGTCGTCTTCGAGGACCGCGACACCTGGTACGTCTACAAGGTCTACAAGGTCCTCCCCGAGACCTCGAAGTTCAACGTCCGGGTCATCGACCAGATCCCCAGGGAGAGCGGCAAGAAGAAGGCCGGCCGCTACCTCACCCTCACCACCTGCACCCCGGTCTACACCTCGCGCGACCGCTACATCGTGTGGGCCGAACTCGTCCGCACCCAGAAGGTGGACGCGCAGCGCACCCCTCCGGCGGAGCTGGGCTGACCGGTCCGGAACGGGGCCGGGGTCGAAAACGCGGGGCGGCTGCGTCGATCTCCCCTGGCCGGACGGGAAGCCGGCCGGACCGCCAGGGCCTGCCTGGCGAGAAGGCACCCCTGGGCGGTGACGGGCCGGCGGGTGACCGCGGTCCCCGCGGCGGAGCACACCCGCCGGCTCGTCGGTCGGCGCCGCGGTCGCGGCCAGGTGCTGACGTCCGGTGGATCTCCGTATCCGGTACGCGGCCGCCTGTACGTCGGCGCCGGGAACGGCGCGGCCGAGGGCGTGGCGGAGGCCGCCGGGGAGGGCTGAACGGTCAGGCCCCGCGGGCGCGACAAAGCGGGGAGGCGGTCACCGTGGTGACCGCCTCCCCGCTTCGTCAGGCGTGGTGAGCGACTGCGTCAGCCACCGTTGCCGCCGTTGACGAGGCCGCCGCCGCCGTTCGGGTCCTGAGCGAAGAGCGTCAGGGTGTCACCCGGCTTCACCGGGCTGTTGGGCTGCGGGAACTGGTTACTCACGATCGCGTTGTCGTTCCGCGAGGAGTTGCCGACGAAGTTGATCTGCATGCCCAGTTCGTTGGCGACCGCCTTGGCCTGCGCGACCGTCTGGCCCTTCAGGTCGGGCATCTGGGCCGTGGACGGGGGCTTGGCGACGAACAGGGTCACCGAGTCGCCGGCCTTGAGCTTGCTGCCACCCGGCGGGTTCTGGTCGACGACCTTGCCCTGCTGCTGGTCGGCCGACTCGCGGTCCTGCGTGGTGACCTTCAGGCCCTGGTCCTCGAGGGTCTTCTTGGCCTGCGCCACGTCCTGGCCGACCACGTTGATGACCACGACCTCCTCGGGCGCCACGGCCACGGTGAGGGTGATCGTCGAGCCCTTCGCGCGCTTCGCGCCGCTCTTCGGGTCCTGGTCCAGGACCGTGCCCTCGTCCTCGTTGGAGGTCTTGGACTGCTTGTCGACCTCGAAGCCCGCGTCCTTGAGGGCCTTCTCGGCGTCCTCGAAGGAGTCACCGGTGACGTCCGGGACCGGGATCTTCTCGGTGCCCTTGGAGAGCTTCAGGGTGACGGTCTCGTCCTTGGAGATCTTGCTGTCGGCCTTGGCCGACTGCTCGCAGACGTGGTCCTTGGGCTGGTCGTCACAGAACATCGACTCGCCGAACGTGATGGTGATCCCACCGTTCGCCGCCCGGTCCTCGGCTTCGGCCTTGGTGTCGCCGACGAACTGCGGGACGGACACCGTGCCGTCGCCGCCGCTGTTCCCGGAGAACAGCGCCTTGCCCATGAAGATCGCGCCGATCAGGACCAGGACGGCCGCGACGACCAGCAGGATCGTGGACGTGTTGCTCTTCTTCGGCTTGCGCCGGCCGCCACCGCCCTGGGGCTGGTCGTAGCCGAAGCCGCCGTCGTCGTCCCGCATGGGCGGCAGCATCGAGGTGCCGGCGTCCTGCTGGGGCGGGAGGGCCGTGGTGGGGACGTCGTTGCCGTAGCCGCCGTAGCCGCCGCCGTTGTAGCCGACGGCGCCCATGGCGGCCGTGGCGGCGACGGGCTGGCCGTCGAGGCAGGCCTCGATGTCGGCGCGCATCTCGTCGGCGGACTGGTAGCGGTAGTCCGGGTCCTTGGTCAGCGCCTTGAGAACGATGGCGTCCATCGCGGGCGAGACCTCGGGGTCGTACACGCTCGGCGGCTGCGGCTCCTCGCGCACGTGCTGGTACGCCACCGCGACCGGGGAGTCGCCGACGAAGGGCGGCCGCACGGTGAGCAGCTCGTAGAGCAGGCAGCCGGTGGAGTACAGGTCGGAGCGCGCATCGACGGTCTCGCCCTTGGCCTGCTCCGGGGAGAGGTACTGGGCGGTGCCGATCACGGCCGCGGTCTGCGTCATGGTCATGCCGGAGTCGCCCATGGCGCGGGCGATGCCGAAGTCCATGACCTTGACCTGGCCGTTCCGGGTCAGCATCACGTTCGCGGGCTTGATGTCGCGGTGCACGATGCCGGAGCGGTGGCTGTACTCCAGGGCCTGGAGGATACCGATCGTCATCTCCAGGGAACGCTCCGGCAGGAGCTTCCGGCCGGAGTGGAGCAGCTCACGCAGGGTGGAGCCGTCCACGTACTCCATGACGATGTACGGGATGGAGACCCCGTCGACGTAGTCCTCGCCGGTGTCGTAGACGGCGACGATCGAGGGGTGGTTCAGCGAGGCGGCCGACTGGGCCTCACGGCGGAACCGGGCCTGGAAGGACGGGTCGCGGGCGAGGTCCACCCGGAGCGTCTTCACGGCGACGGTGCGGCCGAGCCGGGTGTCATGGGCGATGTACACCTCGGCCATGCCACCGCGGCCGAGCACCGAGCCCAGCTCGTACCGGCCGCCGAGGCGACGCGGCTCTTCCATAGCGCTTGCCCTTCCTAAACCGTCCGTGTGGCTGCTCGGGCATACCGTACCCGCCGCCGCGTGCCGATCCCGGCCCTGGCCGGTAGCCGATATACGACCGGTATCGCGACGTGCGACTTAACGCACATCCATGGATACGGCGTGACCGGCATCACTTGTTCAGCACGGCCTCCATGACGCTCTTGGCGATCGGCGCGGCGAAGCCGCCACCGGAGATGTCGCCGCGGTTCGCGCTGGCGTCCTCGACCACGACGGCGACCGCGACCGGGGAGCCCTGGTCGGTCTTCGCGTATGAGATGAACCACGCGTAGGGATTCTCACTGTTTTCGACGCCGTGCTGGGCGGTACCGGTCTTGCCGCCGACGGTGACGCCCGGGATCCGGGCGTTCGTGCCGGTGCCGGAGTTGACGACGGTCTCCATCATCTCCTGGAGCTTCTGGGCGTTCTCCGCGCTGAGTGGCTGCGAGAACTCCTTGGGCTTGGTCTGCTCGACCACCGTGTTGTTGGGAGCGCGCAGCTGGTCGACCATGTACGGCTGCATCAGCTTGCCGTCGTTGGCGATCGCCGCGGCGACCATCGCCATCTGCAGCGGGGTGGCGGCCGTCTCGAACTGGCCGATGGAGGACAGGGCCGTCTGCGGCTTGTCCATCTTGGTGGAGAAGTTGCTGGCCGCCGCGCGGACCGGGATGAACTGCTCCTTGTTGAAGCCGAACTTCTCGGCCTCCTCGACCATCTTGTCGCGGCCGAGCGTCGCGCCGAGCTTGCCGAAGACCGAGTTGCACGAGACGCGCAGCGCCTCCCTCAGGGAGACGTTCCTGCAGTTGATGTTGCCCTCGTTGTCCAGCGGCTGGTTGGCGGTGTCCGGGAGGATGTACGGCACTTCGGAGTCGGTCGGCTCGTCGATGCTGTCGTACAGTCCGTCCTCCAGCGCCGCGGCGGCCGTGACGACCTTGAAGGTCGAGCCCGGCGGGTAGGTCTGGCGCAGCGCCCGGTTGAGCATCGGCTCGTCGGGGTCGTTCTCCTTCTGCAGCGCGTTCCAGGCCTTGCTGTCCTTCTCCGAGTTGCCGGCGAAGGAGGAAGGGTCGTACGAGGGCGTGCTGGCCAGGGCCAGGATGGCGCCGGTCCGCGGGTCGATCGCGGCGACCGCGCCCTTCTTCTTGCCCAGGCCCTCGAAGGCGGCACGCTGCGCAGCGCCGTTGAGCGTCGTGACGACGTCGCCGCCCTGCTTCTGCTTGCCGGAGAGGATGTCGACGGTGCGCTTGAAGAACAGGCGGTCGTCGTCGCCGGTGAGGATCGAGTCGTAGATGTTCTCGAGCTGGGTCGAGCCGAACGCCTGGGACGCGTAGCCGGTGACCGGCGCCCACAGGGGGCCGTCCTTGAAGGTGGCCTTGTACTTGAAGTCGCTGCCGTTGGTCTCGGTGTGGCCCGTGATGGCTTTGCCGTCGACGATGATGTCGCCGCGCGGGGTGGCGTACTGGTTGATCGCGACGCGGCGGTTGTGGGTGTTGGTCTTCAGCTCGTCGGCTTGGACGAACTGGAGGTAGTTCGCCCGGATGAGCATGGCGAGGACGAGTAGGCCGCAGAAGATGGCAACCCGCCGCAGGGGCTTGTTCACTGGACGCGCACCACCTGGGTCGGTTCGGCATCGGGGGACGTGGGGGCCGGGGCGGGCCTGCGCGCGGTGTCGCTGATCCGCAGCAGGATGCCCACGAGGGCCCAGTTGGCGATCACCGACGAGCCACCGGCCGCGACGAACGGCATCGTCATGCCGGTCAGCGGGATGAGGCCCATGACACCGCCGGCGACGACGAAGACCTGGAGCGCGAAGGCGCCGGAGAGTCCGATCGCCAGCAGCTTGCCGAAGGGGTCACGGGCGGCGAGCGCGGTGCGGACGCCCCGCTCCACGATCAGCCCGTAGAGCAGCAGGAAGGCCATCAGGCCGGCCAGCCCCACCTCCTCGCCGACGGTGGCGAGGATGAAGTCGGAGTTGGCGGCGAAGCCGATCAGATCGGAGTTGCCCTGGCCGAGCCCGGTGCCCAGGATCCCGCCGGAGCCGAAGGACATCAGGGCCTGGGCGACCTGGTCGCTCGTGCCGTCCTTGAAGGCCGCGAACGGGTCCAGCCAGGCGTCGACGCGCTGCTGGACGTGGGGTTCGAAGGTGGCCACGCCGACGGCGCCGACGGCGGACATCAGCAGACCGAAGACGATCCAGCTGGTGCGCTCGGTGGCGACGTACAGCATGACGACGAACAGGCCGAAGAACAGCAGCGAGGTGCCGAGGTCGGTCTCGAAGACCAGGATCAGGATGCTCAGGCCCCAGATCACCAGGATCGGGCCGAGGTCGCGGCCGCGTGGCAGGTACAGGCCCATGAAGCGGCGGCTGGCCAGGGCCAGCGCGTCCCGCTTCACCATCAGGTAGCCGGAGAAGAAGACCGCGATGATGATTTTCGCGAACTCGCCGGGCTGGATGGTGCCGACGCCCGGGATGCTGATCCAGATCTTCGCGCCGTTCACTGCGGGGAAGAACATCGGCAGGATCAGGAGGATCAGCGCCACGACCATCGAGATGTAGGTGTAGCGCTGCAGGATGCGATGGTCCTTGAGGAAGACCAGCACCGCGACGAACAGGGCGACGCCCACGGCCGAGTACAGCAGCTGCTTGGGGGTGTCCGGGCTGAAGGACCCGAACAGGGCCTCGGCGCGTTGGCGGAGCCGCGGGGACTGGTCGAGCCGCCAGATGAAGACGAGACCCATGCCGTTGAGCAGGGTCACCAGCGGGAGCAGCAGGGGGTCGGCGTACGGCGCGAACTTGCGCACCGTGAGGTGCGCCACGCCGGCCAGCGCCGCGAGCCCGAGACCGTAGCCGAGCATGCCCGAGGGCAGCTCGTCGGTAATAGCCAGACCCACGTTCGCGTACGCGAAGACCGGGATCAGGACCGCGAAGACGAGGAGCGCGAGCTCCGTGTTGCGGCGGCTCGGCGCGCCGACGGATGTGATGGTCGTGGTGTTGGTGACAACGCTCATGCCGGACTGAGGCCCCTCCTGCTCACTGCTAGTTGCCGCTCGGACACTGCTGGGCCAGCGACTGGTCCTCGTCGGAGAGGGTGGGGCTGGTCGACGGGCTGGTGGAGGGGGTCGTGCTGGGCTTGGGCGAGGCGGACGCGTCCGAGGACGGGCTGCCGGTGGTCTTGCCGGTGGCGGTGTCGGCGCCCTTCTGCTGGTCCTTCTCGGCCTTCTCCGCCGCGGCGGCGTTGGACTTGTCGATCGATTCCTTGGTCTGGCAGACCTTCGCCTGGTGCTCGAGCTCGTCCGCGGTCCTGCGCGCGTCGGCGAGGTCGCTGGCGGCGATCGTGGCCGTGACGTACTTGCGCTGGTTCTGCGGTAGGTACTTGAGTTCGATACCGGGGCGGTCCTCGTGGACCTTCGACAGGTCGAGCCAGGCCAGTTTCTGCTCGATGCCCTGGTAGATCGCCGCGTGGTCGCCCTTGACGCCCACGTAGTACTGCGTCTGGGTCCAGCGGTACGCGCCGTACAGGCCGCCGCCGACGACACCGAGGACGATCAGCAGGATCAGTGAGCGCTTGAGCCAGCGGCCGCGCTTGCGGGGCTTTTGCAGATCCTCGTCCTCGAAGGCACCGAAGCTGCCCACGGGCGCGCCGACCTGTGGGTTGCCGCTGCCGGGCGGGCCGAAGGCACCCTCGGGGGCCGGCGGGCGGCCGAGCTCGGAGGCGCGGCCTGCCGGGGTCTGCAGATGCCGCGGGTCGGACAGCGGCGAGTGGTGCCGGCTGTCGGCGACGGCGCCCACGACGACGGGCGTGTCGTGCAACTGCGCGGCCAGGGTGTCGCCGTCGTCGATGTCCAGGACGTCGGCGACGATGCAGGTGATGTTGTCGGGGCCGCCGCCGCGCAGGGCGAGCTGGATCAGCTCCTGCACGGTCTCGGCGGGGGCGTGGTACCCGGCGAGGGTGTCCTCGAGCGTCTGGTGGCTGACGACGCCGGAGAGGCCGTCGGAGCAGATCAGGTAGCGGTCGCCGGCCCGGACCTCGCGGATCGACAGGTCGGGCTCGACCTGGCCGCGGCCGTCCAGGGCGCGCATCAGCAGCGAGCGCTGCGGGTGCGTGCCGGCCTCCTCCTCGGTGATCCGGCCCTCGTCGACCAGCCGCTGCACCCAGGTGTGGTCCTGGGTGATCTGGGTGAGCACACCGTCACGGAGCAGGTACGCACGGGAGTCGCCGACGTGCACCAGACCGAGCCGCTGGCCGGTCCAGAGCAGGGCGGTGAGCGTGGTGCCCATGCCCTCCAGCTGCGGGTCCTCCTCGACCATGACGCGCAATTGGTCGTTGGCCCGCTGCACGGCGACGGCGAGGGAGGTGAGGATGTCGGAGCCGGGGACGTCGTCGTCGAGGGGCACGAGGGTGGAGATCACCTCGGAGGAGGCGACCTCACCGGCGGCCTGGCCGCCCATGCCGTCGGCGATGGCGAGCAGCCGCGGACCGGCGTAGCCGGAGTCCTCGTTGCCCTCCCGGATCATTCCCTTGTGCGAGCCGGCGGCGAAGCGCAGCGACAGAGTCATGCGCACCTCGCCCGTCGGCTCCGGGTACATCCGCACGCTGCCCACCCTCTCGCTCGCGCTCGCTGGCTGTGCTCGCCCATTGTGCGACTACTTCCGCAGCTCGATGACGGTCTTGCCGATGCGGATCGGGGCACCGAGCGGGATCGGGGTCGGCGTGGTGAGCCGGTTCCGGTCCATGAAGGTACCGTTGGTGGATCCCAGGTCCTCGACGATCCAGTTGCCGTCGCGGTCCGGGTAGATCCTGGCATGGCGGCTGGACGCGTAGTCGTCGTCGAGCACGATCGTGGAATCGTGCGCCCGGCCCAGGGTGATCGTCTGCCCCTGGAGCGCAACGGTGGTGCCCGCGAGCGAGCCCTCGGAGACCACCAGCTTTGTGGGGGCGCCGCGCCGGGCCCGGTTGTTGTTCTGCTGCTGACGGCCCTGCGCGGCCTGCGCCTGCTGGCGCTGCTGCGGGGGACGCGTCTGGGCCTCGCGGCGCCCGGCGGTGCGCTGGGTCACCCGCGTGCCGAACAGGTCGCTGCGGATGACCTGCACGGCCACGATGACGAACAGCCACAGTACGGCGAGGAAACCCAACCGCATGACCGTCAGGGTCAGCTCTGACATTGCCCCCGCTTCACCCTTCGGCTTGCCGGTACACGATGGTGGTACTGCCCACGACGATCCGTGAACCGTCGCGGAGCGTAGCGCGCTGGGTGTGCTGTCCGTCCACCACGATGCCGTTCGTGGACCCGAGGTCCACGACCGTCGAGGGCGATCCCGCCCTGATCTCGCAGTGGCGGCGGGACACACCGGGGTCGTCGACCCGCACGTCGGCCTCTGTGCTGCGGCCGAGGACCAGGGTCGGACGGGAGATCTGGTGGCGCATGCCGTTGATCTCGATCCAGCGACGTACGTTCATGCCGACGCCGCCGGGGGCCGTGGGGCCGCTTCCGGGGAGCCGGGTGACCGGCGCGGCGCCGGGCGGCGGACCGGCCGGCATCGGCGGCGGGCCCACGGGGCGCTGCGGGCCCTGCGGCGGGTAGCCGTAGCCACCGCGGCCGGCAGGGGGCTGCTGCTGGTACTGCTGCTGCGACTCGCTGGAGGCGAGCGTGCGGCTGCGCACCCGGTACAGGCCGGTGTCGAGGTCGTCGGCCTTCTCCAGGTGCACCTTGATGTTGCCCATGAAGGTGTAGCGCTGCTGCTTGGCGTAGTCGCGCACCATCCCGGCGAGCTCCTCGCCGAGCTGGACGGCGTACGGGCTCAGACGCTCGTAGTCGGAGGTGCTGAGCTCGACGATGAAGTCGTTGGGGACCACGGTGCGGTCCCGGTTCCAGATCGTCGCGTTGTTGTCGCACTCGCGCTGGAGGGCGCCGGCGATCTCCACGGGCTGTACCTCGGACTTGAACACCTTGGCGAAGGTGCCGTTCACGAAGCCCTCGAGACGCTGCTCGAACTTCTTGAGTACTCCCACGATGCACCTCCCTCCTCGAGGTCCTGCGGTCGTGCACGGCGGTCCGCCGTGATCTTCCGGTCCGATCCTTCCGGTACTGCTTACTGATCGTATCCACGCACTGGGAAAACCGCTGGTTCCCCGGTCGGTCCCACGGGACCGGTGTCAACAGTGCCACGGTCCGCGGCCGCTCCCCCACAGGGATGGTAGAGGCGCCTCATGTCAGTGTCCCGCAACAGAGGACGGTTCCCCTCGCTCGGGGGTGCCCGGAAACGGATGTGATTCCACCCTGAGCAGCGTGCTAATGTTCTCGGTGTCGGAAGGGGCTGACGCGCCGGACGGGGGAGACCCCAAGGTGTGAAGGGCCCGGAAGACGACACCCATGCGCGGGTGGCGGAATAGGCAGACGCGCTGGATTCAGGTTCCAGTGCCCGAAAGGGCGTGGGGGTTCAACTCCCCCCTCGCGCACAGCGGAGACGGGTCTCCGACCGTGACGAAAGTCGCAGTCGGGGGCCCGTTTCTCGTGTTGACCAAGAGGTCGGCCCGGCAGGCCGGCGGCCGCCGCGTCCCTCACGCGCTGCTTCTTTCGTGTGGGTGATGTCCATCTGTGGGGCGCGTCACTCAAGTGGCGGCGCCGGGCGGCCGGTTGCCCTGCGGGTGCCGGGAGGCTTCGTCTTGCGTCTGCGGTTGGTGCGCCTGATGGGCGCTGACCGCCGGGAGTCAGGCTGCCCAACCGCGTCGTGATCTTCCGGCGGTTGGCGTGGGCGAGCTGGATATGGCACAGAAGGATCGAACGCCGACTGCCTCAGCTCCGGGCGACCGAGGCGGAACTCCAGGCATACGTTGACGGTCCCCGGGTCAGCGGCAGGCGCTGACCAGCAGGGCGGCGTGGGGAAGGACCAGCAGGCCGTCCTGGCCGAGGAACTCCTGGGTCAGTGCGTCGAAGTGCCGCTTCACCTCGCTGCGGGTCTCCTCGCTCTGGCTCAGCAGCAACTGCCCGATGAAGGCCACCCCGGACGCCGGCCCGCTCCACCACTCCTCGGCGCTCGCCCGGTGATCCCACCGCAGCTTCCGGCACGCGGCCTCGCGCAGTCCGGCCGACGTCATCAGCCCGGCCAGGCCGTCCTGGTCGCGCGGGAAGTCGTCCGCTGCCGCGAGCGGAGGCAGATGCGACGGCCGGGTCACACCCGCCATCTCCACGGCCCGGCCCAGCAGGGCCTGGCCGGCCGGGGCGGGAACCGCCCAGATCGTCAGCGCGATCCGTCCACCCGGCCGGACCACCCGGCGAAGCTCCGCGAGGGCTGTCCGGGGACGCCCCACGTGGTTGAGCACGAAGTTCCCGACCACGGCATCGAAGACTCCGTCCTCGAAAGGGAGCGCGGGAAGGGCGGCCGTCAGCACCTCGGCGGAGGGCACCGCCAGTGCTGCCCGTTCGACCATGCTGGGTTCGGCATCGACCGCGGTCACCTTCGCGCCGCGCTCGCACGCCGCCGCGGCCGCCGTTCCCGTCCCGGTCCCGACGTCGAGAACCCGGACCCCGTACTCAACCGCCGCAGCGTCGAGCAACTGCGGAACCGGATAGGCGCACAGCCTCGCGAAGCTCCCCGCGAACGCGTCGGCCCGACCGGCCCACGTACGACGCTCGTACCCATCGAATGCCGTCATCGGCACGGTCACGCCCCCCGGTTCCGCCGCAGAGATCGAGAACGCGGCTGGGCACCTCCGTGGCCCTGGCGCAGCCAACTCGGTGAACAGCGCCAGCCGGTACGCGATCAGCCTCTGGGCTTCCTGGCACGCCAGGCGTCTCGTGGCCGGCAATGGTGACAGGCCCGCCGCAGCCTCCTCCGCGGTTTTGCGGAAGCCGTAGTCATCCTTGACTGTGCATATACCTCCCATTCGCCTTCGTGACCCGCGTCACATCACGGCCGGCGGCTACGACCTCGGTAAGGGCCACCGGGTTGAAGTCATCGACGAAGTGCACGGCATCGTGCGATCCCTGGACCGAAGTGATGGAACGACATGGCTCATATACGCATCACGCGCATTTTCTGGCCGGTGGCCGCCGCGGGTGTGCTCGCACTCGCCGGATGCGCCCAGGCCGACGGCGGCTCCGCCACGTCCGCTGACTCCGGTGACCGGGCGGCGTCCTCGAAGGCCGGGGCGCCCGCGCAGGGCGAGGTGGCGATTCCCGAGGGAGTCGATGAGGACACCAGGCGGATCTATGTGTCGGAGAACGCCAAGGCCGCCTGCATGCGGAAGAAGGGCTTCACCTACACCCCGCGCGTGGCGGGCCTCACCGCCGCCGCCAGTCCGGTCGACGGTCAGGACTACGAACTGGCGAAGAAGTACCGGGAGAAGTTCGGCTTCGGCTTCTTCGCGCCGGCCGTCTACCCGGACGACCCGACTGTTGTCGGCAGCAAGGCCCACGAGGCTCAGGAGACGGCCAACCCGGACCGGGCCTACCTCGACGCGCTGTCCCCGGCGCAGCGGAAGGCCTACGACAAGGCGATGGGCTCTGCGAAGCAACTCCCCAGTGGGAAGAAGGTGATGCTTCCGGGGTGCGTGAAGGAAGGATTCGAGAAGGGCTACGGGCCGGAGAAGTCCCAGGCCGAGTTGGATCGTGAGCGTGCCGTGAACGAGGAGCAGGACCGTGCGGCGAAGCAGGCGCTGAACGGGGATCCCCAGCTGATCTCTCTGGCGCAGCGGTTCGCGTCCTGCCTGCGGGACGAGGGCGTCGCCGTGACGACGACGCAGCCGACCGCCATCGGGGACATGGTGAAGTTCGCGACGGCCACGTTGATCCCGTCGAGCGGAGTCCAGAACATGGACAAGGAAGAGGGCCAGGCCAAGCTCACCCAGGAGATCGGGATCGCGATGAAGGACCTGGAGTGCGGCAAGGAGTTCCGGGCCGCGTACTTCCCCGAGCTGGCCAAGCACCCCTTCTCCGGGATCGCCGGATGAGCCGGCTTCTGCCGAGCGGCCCGAAGGGGCGCGGCAAGCAGGTCGGGATGATCATGGGTGTGGTGGCGCTCGTCGGCGCGGGAGGCTGGTTCGCCGGCACGCAGATGCAGTCGCCGGCCGACGCCGCCGCCTCGCGCCGGGCGCCGGAGGCGGGTCCGGTCACCGTCGCCGTGGAGCGCCGGAAACTGACCGCGACCGTGATCGCGCAGGGCGGCGTGGAGTTCGGGGCACCGCATGGGGTGTCGCTGTCCGGGTCAGTCGGGTCCGCGAGCGGTTCCGGGGACGGCGAGGCGACCCAGCGGGTCACCAAGCTGCCGCAGGCCGGTGCCACGCTGCGCGAGGGCAGTGTCCTGATGCAGGTGAACGGCCGTCCGGTGTTCGTGCTGCGCGGCTCGGTCCCGATGTACCGGGCTCTGGGCCCTGGTACTTCGGGTGACGACGTCAGGCAGTTGCAGAGCGCGCTGCGCAGGATCGGGCACGATCCGGGGGCCATCACCGGGGACTATCGGCAGGGGACCGCGTCGGCGGTGGGCCGCTGGTATCAGGGCAAGGGGTTCCAGCCGCAGCGGCCGAGTGTGGCCGACCAGCAGCAGCTGGGCGACCTGGAAGCCGCCGTCACACAGGCACAGCTCGCGGTCCTCGCGGCGGAAGGCGGCGGGGGCGACAGCGGAGGTGATGGCGGGGCCCAGGGCGGCAAGGGTGGTTCCGGCACGGCGAGCCCGCCGGCTTCCGGCGAGGCGGCGGCCCTGGAACTGCAGGCCGCGCAGCACCAGCTGGACCGGGCCAACGCGGCGCTCAGCGCGTTCACCGGCACGTACGGCACCAAGGTCCCGGCGGGCGAGGTCGTCTTCCTGCCCGACCTGCCGGTCCGGGTCGACAAGGTCAAGGTGCGCCTCGGTGACACCCCGGGCGGCGAGGTCGCCACCGTGACCAGCTCCGACGTGGTGGTGCGCGCCGTCGTGCCCGGGGCCGACGGCTCCAGCCTGCGCGAGGGCATGCAGGCACGGATCGAGACGGCTGACGGCACCCGTGTACGCGGCGTCGTCGCGCAGGTCGGCGGCACCGGAACGCAGACCGGTGCCGGAAAGGACGCGGACGGCGCAGGTGGGGACGGAAAGGGCGAGGGCGACACCGAGCCTGACGCCGAGCCCGACGCCGATGCGGCCGCCGACCCGGTCGCCGACCCGGCCGCTCCGGTGCAGCTGGTGATCTCCGTGCCCGATCCCGGCCCGCTCAGGGACCAGTCGGGCGGCACCGCCAAGGTGACCATCGAGGTGGGCGCCTCGAAGGGCGCCGTTCTGGTGGTGCCCGTGGCGGCGGTGCACACCAGCGCCGACGGCCGGGCCCGGGTACGGGTGCAGCGCGACGGCAAGGTGGTGAACGTTCCCGTCATCGTGGGCCTCTCGGCCGCCGGCCAGGTCGAGGTGAGGGCGGACGGCGGATCGCTGGACGAGGGCGACCAGGTGGTGGTCGGACGGTGAGGCGCAGACCCGCACCGCCTCCGCCGGCTCCTGAGCAGGCGCCCGACCCGGACACCGTGATCCGGCTCAGCGGCCTGGGCCGGGTGTTCGACACCGAACCTCCGGTGCACGCCCTGCGCGACGTGCACCTGGAGGTCAGGAGGGGGGAGCACCTGTCGATCGTCGGCCCCTCCGGCTCGGGGAAATCGACGTTGCTCAACACTCTGGGTCTGCTGGACCGGCCCACGTCGGGCAGCTACTGGCTCGACGGTGTCCTCACCAACACCCTCGGCGACGCCGAACGCACGGCGTTGCGTGGCAGCCGCATCGGGTTCGTGTTCCAGTCCTTCCACCTGCTGCCGTACCGGACCGTGGACGAGAACGTCATGCTCGCCGAGACCTACCGCGCCTCCCGTCCGGGCCGCGCTCGGCGCACTCGCGCCGAGCGCGCCCGCGCCGCCCTGACACGGGTGGGTCTGGCACACCGCTTCGGCTTCCTGCCGGGCCGGCTGTCCGGCGGCGAACGGCAACGGGTGGCCATCGCCCGGGCGCTGATGGGTGAGCCCGCCCTGCTGCTGTGCGACGAACCGACGGGCAACCTCGACAGCGAGAACACCGAATCGGTGCTCGCGCTCTTCGGCGAACTGCAGGCCCAGGGCATGACGTTGCTCGTGATCACCCACGACGACGCCGTCAGCGCACGGGCGGGACGGCGGGTGCGGATCCGGGACGGCCGGCTCAGTCAGGAGAGCGTATGACCGCCATCGACCGCGCCGTACGCCGGGCACGGGCAGCGGACAAGGGAGCGCCCCCGTTCCGGCGACGCGGCGGACGGCGTTCCTGCCGCCGGGCCCACGGCCGGGGCGGCCACGAGCGTCCGTGGATGGATCCGCGGGACCTGTGGTCGGAGTCCCTGGCCGGGGTGCTCGCCCGACCGGTCCGTTCCGCCCTGACGACCCTGGGCACGGTGCTGGGCATCGGCACGCTGGTCATCACGATCGGCGTGGCGTCGACGGCGGCCAACCAGATCGTCGGCCGGTTCGACGCCCTCACCGCCACCTCGGTGACCGTCGTGGTGCCGTTGCCGCCGCCGGGAACCAGCGATCCGCCGCTGGTGGAATGGTCCGGTGCCGACGCCGTCGAGCGCCTCGCGGGAGTGGAGTCCGCTGCCGCGCTGTCCGACTCCGAGGGCAGCGCGAACGTCCAGGTCCGGGCGAACGACGTGGTCGCCCCCGGCGCACTGACCGAGCAGACCCTGGCGGTCGTCGCCGCGACCCCGGCGCTGCCGGAGGCGGTCCACGGCGCCATGACCACGGGTCGCTTCTTCGACGCCGGCGACATCGCGCGCCACGACCGGGTGGCCGTCCTCGGCGACCAGGCGGCCCGGCTGCTGGGCATCGACGACGTACGCGACGCCCCCGCGGTCTTCTTCGAGGGGCAGTCATACACGGTGATCGGTGTCCTCGACGGGATCCGCCGCGAGCGGCGCCTGTCCGCCTCGGTGATCCTGCCCCCGACCACGGCGGCGGACCGGATGGGCATGGAGAACGTGACCCGGGTCCTGGTCAACACCTCCCTCGGCGCGGCTCAGCAGGTCGCCCGGCAGGCGCCGATCGCCCTGTCGCCCGGACACGAGGAGGCCCTCACCGTGACCGCCCCACCGGATCTGTCGAAGGCCAGGAAGGGCGTCGAGGGCGACGTCAACGGCCTGTTCCTGGTGCTCGGACTGGTCTCGCTGGTCGTGGGCGCCATCGGCATCGCCAACGTCACCCTTGTCACCGTCATGGAACGCGTCGGTGAGATCGGGCTCCGTCGCGCCCTGGGCGCGTCCAGACGGCAGGTCGCCGGGCAGTTCCTCGCTGAGTCCACCACCATCGGACTGCTCGGCGGCATCGTCGGCGCGGCCCTCGGCGTGGTGGCCGTCGTCTGCGTGGCGGCTGTGAGGCACTGGACACCGGTACTGGACCTGGGCCTCGCCCTGGGCGCCCCGGTCGCCGGCGCCCTCGTCGGTCTTCTCGCCGGTCTCTACCCCGCCCTGCGCGCCGCCCGCATGGAACCCGTCGACGCCCTCCGTGCCCCCTCCTGAAGCCGGCTCGGCGAGGCACGGATCCGCCACGAGCGCCGGCGGCCCTGGCGCAGCGGACGCCGGGCCCTGCGCCTCCCCGGCGATGGCGCAGCCAGTGCGGCGGTGAGTTCGGACTGCGGGTCCGGCCGTCCTGACCGTCACCAGCCGACGTGGCGGGCGTCGTGCTCGCCGACGGGGGGTTCGCCGCCGGCCTCGGCGAAGGCCTGCAGGGCCTGGACGAGGTGGCGGCGCTGCCCTGGGGGCATGGCGTCGACGATGCGGGCGATCTCGGCCCGGCGGCGCTCCGTGACGTCGTTCACGGTGCGCCGCCCGGTCGCGGTCAGCGAGATGACCGACGTGCGCCGGTCGGTGGGGGAGGCGTCGCGGGTGACCATGTCGATCGCCACCAGGCGGTCCAGCATCCGCAGCGCCGTGGAGGGCTGCACGCCGAGTTCCGCGGCGAGCTGCGAGAGATTCAGGGCCCCGTGCGTCTCCAGGACGACCAGCATGCGTAGCTGGGGCAGGGTCAGCGCGTCCTCCACCGCGGTGAGCGAGCGGGCGGAGACCGCGACGAGGAGCCGGGAGGCGGTCAGCAGGGCGCTGACCATCTCCTCGGCGGTGCTCCCGGGGTCGTCGGCGCCGGAGGGGGAGTCGGACGAAGCGCGGGAGCCGGTGGCCATGAGTCCTTTCTACCGCTCCCGCGGTCGTCGTACGGGCGTGTACGGCACTCAGGTGAACGGCTGCGGCGCCGGGAACCCGGGGCCCGGCGGAGCCGTTGAGCGATTGGGCAAAGGAATCGTCAAGGGGCGCGGCCCGCGCCGGATTGAGCAGGGAGATCCCATGGGTGTCAGCCTTTCCAAGGGCGGCAATGTCTCGCTGACGAAGGAGGCCCCGGGACTGACCGCGGTCACCGTCGGTCTGGGCTGGGACGTCCGTACGACCACGGGCACCGACTTCGACCTCGACGCGAGCGCGCTCCTGGTCAACGCCGAGAGCAAGGTCGTCTCGGACAAGCACTTCGTGTTCTTCAACAACCTGAAGAGCCCGGAGGGCTCGGTGGAGCACACCGGCGACAACCTCACCGGCGAGGGTGAGGGCGACGACGAGCAGGTGAAGGTGAACCTGGCCACCGTGCCGGCCGAGGTCGAGAAGATCGTCTTCCCGGTGTCGATCTACGACGCCGAGAGCCGCCAGCAGTCGTTCGGCCAGGTCCGCAACGCCTTCATCCGCGTGGTGAACCAGGCCGACAACAACGAGCTCGCCCGCTACGACCTGTCCGAGGACGCCTCGACCGAGACGGCGATGGTCTTCGGCGAGCTGTACCGCAACGGCGCCGAGTGGAAGTTCCGCGCCGTCGGCCAGGGTTACGCCTCGGGGCTGCGCGGCATCGCGCAGGACTTCGGCGTCAACCTGTGAGGTAGCCGTACGCCCGGGCCGGGCGGGCACGTACGACGCCAGAGGGGCGGCGTGGCGCATGCCGCGCGGCCCCTCCGCGTCGGGCGGCCGGAACGGGGCCGGGCGACGCGCGCCGCGAGCTCCCTGGCCTTGGCGGTGGCCTGCTCGTGGGCCTTGATGCGGGAGATGTCGCCCCCCGGGTCAGTCAGGCAGCGGCAGCTCGAACCAGACGACCTTGCCGACCGCCTTGCGACTGGTGCCCCAGCGCCGGGAGAGGTTGCTGACCAGGGCCAGGCCCCGCCCCTCCTCGTCGTCGGCGTCCGCGCGGCGCAGCTGCGGCAGGTTGTGGTCGTCGTCGCTGACCTCGACCAACAGCTTGCCGACCCGCATCAGCCGCAGCGACACCTCGTGCGAGGCGACCCGCAGCGCGTTGGTCACCAGCTCGCTGACCAGCAGCTCGGTCAGGTCGCTGAGCCCTCGCAGCCCCCACCGCGCCAGCTGCTCGCGGGTGAGCGCGCGTGCCTTGCGGACCTCGGAGAGATCCATCGACAGCCGCCACTCGGCGACGTCCTCGGACGGGATGCCCTGGAAGTTGGCGACCAGCAGGGCCACGTCGTCGCGACGGTCGTCGGAGTGGACACGGTTGAGGATCTGCTCGCAGACGTCCTCGGGGGTCTGTTGCGGTTCGATGACGTTGGAGCACAGCGCCGCCAGGCCGGCGTCTATCCCCTGACCACGCACCTCCACCAGGCCGTCGGTGCACAGCACCAGCCAGCTGCCGTCAGGAACCGGGATCTCGACCGTCTCGAAGGGCACGCCGCCGACCCCGATCGGGGCGCCCTCGGGCACCTGCAGCAGTTGACTGCGGCCGTCGTGCCGGGCCAGGACCGGCGGGATGTGGCCGGCGTTGGCCAGGGCGAGCGTGCGGTGGATCGGGTCGTAGACCGCGTACACGCACGTCGCCAGGTGCTCGGCGCCCAAGCGGTGGGCGAGGTTGTCCAGGTGCCGCAGCAACTGCGCGGGCGGCAGGTCGAGCGCGGCCATCGTGATGACGGAGGTGCGGAACTGGCCCATCACGGCGGCCGACAGCAGGCCGTGGCCCATGACGTCGCCGACGATCAGCGCCACGCGCCCGCCGGGCAACTGGATGGCGTCGAACCAGTCGCCGCCGACCTGGGCCTGGCGGTCGCCGGGCATGTAGCGGTGGGCGATCCGCACCCCGGGGATGCGGGGCGGGCGGGTCGGCATCATGCTGCGCTGCAGGGTCGCGGCGGCGCGCGACTCCAGGCGGTGCAGCCGGGCGTTGTCCAGGTGCACGGCGCCGCGGGCGGCGACCTCGGCGGCGGTCGCGGCGTCCTTGGCGTCGAAGGGGCGGCGGCCGGGATGGCGCAGGAAGCACATGCGTCCCAGCACCGTGCCGCGCGCGGTGAGCGGTACGACGACCATCGACCGCTCGGGCAGTAACGGGCCGAGCCCGGGAACGCCCAGGTCGAGCGCGATGTCCTGGGCGAGCGCGGGGTCTATGACCGGGACGAGCAGCGGCTCGCCCAGCCGCGGGGTGGAGTCGGCGGGCAGCGGGATCAGCTCGCCCTCCGGCAGGGCGGCCGCCCACGGGCCGGGGGTGGTGTCGGTGTGGGCGACGGCGACGCGGCGGGCGAGGATCGTGGCCCCTGACAGGTCGTCCTTCGGCGGCTCGGTGTCGGAGAACAGCTGGTCGACGACGAGGACGGCGGCGAAGTCGGCGAAGCGCGGCACGGTGACGGCGCACAGTTCGCGGGCGGTCGTCTCCAGGTCGAGGGTCGTGCCGACCTTGGCCCCGGTCTCCCGGAGCAGGGCGAGCTGCTCGTCCAGCACGTGACCCGGGGCGATCGAGAGGCCGGGGACGCCCACCGGGGCCGGCACCGGCGCCGTGACGTCGCCGCGCGGGCCGGGCAGCAGCTCCGGGTGCGGGGCGGGCCGGGAGGGCCGTGCGGTGCGGCCGGTGGCGGGATTGGTGGCGGGCGGTGCGACGGTCGTGCCGTACTCCTCGGGGAGCACGGGGAGCAGCACCGTGCCGTCGACCTCCACCGCCGGGTAGCCCAGGGGCACGATCTGACGCACGATCCGGTCCAGCCGGCCGGCGCTGACCCGGGGCAGCACCGAGCCCAGCCGGCCGGCCAGGTGCTCGGCGTGCGCGGGGTCGGCGACCGGGGCGAGGCGCGGGGTGATGCGGACGGCGCCGCGAGAGGTGGTGCCGTCGGCGGTGTAGGGCAGCAGTTGGTCGCCGAGCGCGAGGCGCGGCCCGGTGTCGCGCAGCGGGCGGGCGTTGGCGGCGATCACCAGCAGACTCCGGCCGGTCGGCTCCATGACGCGGTAGGACCACCACACCACGTCCTTGACGCCACCGTCGCGGTCGGTCGTGGGCAGCGCTCCGGCCCAGGCGGACCGGGTGAGGTCGTCCAGTACGTCCAGGGCGTCCTGTTCACCGGGGTGGCGGCCCGCGGTGTGCGGCAGCAGTCCGGCCGCCGGGCGGCCGAACACGCACTCCCAGCGGTGGCCGAAGAGTTCCTCGGCACCGCGGTTCCAGTACGAGATGTCGCCGTCGGGGCCGACGCAGAGCACGGCGAGGCGTACGAGCGCGGAGACACCGGTGGCTGCGAGCGGGGTCGTGGTGGTGGGAAGCCTGGTCATCTCGTCCAACGTCGGGCACCTGCGGTTCGGCTGCGGTTCGGCGCGGAAGGCTGAAAGGGCATCAGGGTCGGGTCGTCACGTCCAGGCAAGCATGAAACATCGGACGCGGTCCGGTAAATGGCTAGATTGCCCCCAGGAGTGACCAACCGGGCATGGCCCAAGGGGAGGGTGAGCACGTGGAGCACAGGCTTCCGCACATCGCCGGGTTCCGGAGATGGCCGCACGACGGCCGGCCCAAGCAGGAGGGCAAGGCGCTGCGGGAGGCGGTGCCGCGCGAGGCGCACGCGGGGTTCGCGCCCGGCGCCGACCGGCCCGGCGCCGTGGAGGCGGTGTGGGAGTCCGGCCTCGGGCGCATCGCGGAACTCGTCCCGCTGAGGGTGGGGAGGATGGCGGCGAGCCCCTTCGCCTTCCTGCGCGGTTCGGCCGGGCTGATGGCCGCCGACCTCGCGGGCGGCCCGGTCACCGGGATCGGCGCCCAGATCTGCGGGGACGCGCACGCCGCCAACTTCGGCCTGTACGGGGACCACCTCGGCCGGCTGGTCATGGACATCAACGACTTCGACGAGACCGTCCACGGACCCTGGGAGTGGGACGTCAAGCGGCTCGCCGCCTCCCTGGTGCTGGCCGGGCGTGAGGCCGGGGCGGACGAGGACGCGTGCCGGGGCGCCGCCTACGACGCGGTGGGCGCGTACCGGCGCACCATGCGGCTGCTGGCGAGGATGCCGGTGCTGGACGCCTGGCACGCCATCGCCGACGAGGAGCTGGTGGCGCATGCCGACGCCCGCGACCTGGCGGGCACGCTGCGCCTGGTGGCGGGGAAGGCGCGCCGCAACACCAGCGCCAAGTTCGCGGCGCGGGCGACGGAGGAGGTCGAGGGCGGCGGCCGCCGCTTCGTCGACGCTCCCCCGGTGCTGCGCCGGGTGCCGGACGAGGAGGCGGCGGCGGTCGCCGCGTCCCTGTCGGAGGCCGGCTACCAGGCGACGATCGGTGAGGACCGGCGGCCGCTGCTGGCCCGCTACGCGGTGCACGACGTGGCGTTCCGGGTGGTCGGGACGGGCAGCGTGGGCACCCGGTCGTACGTGGTGCTGCTCCTGGACCACCTCGGGCAGCCGCTGGTGCTGCAGGTGAAGGAGGCCCGTCCCTCCGCGCTGCTGCCGTACCTGGGCAAGGCCGGGTTCGACGCGCCCGTGGTGGAGCACGAGGGGTGGCGCGTGGTGCTGGGCCAAAAGCGCATGCAGGTCGTCAGCGACAGTCTGCTGGGCTGGGCCGACGTGGACGGCAGGCCGTACCAGGTACGGCAGTTCCGCAACCGCAAGGGCAGCGTCGACCCCGCGGAGCTGGAGCCCGGCCTGATAGACGACTACGCGCGGATGACCGGCGCGCTGCTGGCCCGGGCGCACGCGCACTCCGCGGACCCGCGGCTGATCGCGGGCTACTGCGGCAAGGGCGAGCAACTGGACGAGGCGGTCGCGGCGTTCGCGGTCGCGTACGCCGACCGGACCGAGGCGGACCACGCCGAGCTGGTGGCGGAGGTGCGGGCCGGGCGGATCGCCGCGGAAGAGGGCGTGTGAGGGCACTGGTGCCGGTGTGCCGGTGGCAGCTACCAGGCCGTAGCCTGTGACCGGCGCCCCCCACTCCTCGTAGGCTGGACCGGTGACGAATTCCCCCGGCACCGAGTCGGCCCATTCCCCCCGCACCGAGTCGGCCGCCGCATCCTCCTCCGAGCCGCAGGACCGGCTGGCGCAGGCGGTGCGCGCCGCCGAGCAAGCCCTGATCGAGTTCGAGATCGCGGTGGAGACCTTCAGGGTGGAGGTCGAGAACTTCTCCCGGCTGCACCACCAGAGGCTCGGCCCGATGTACGCCCGGCTCGACGAGCTCGACGCGCTGATCGCGGAGGCGGTCGCGGCCAAGAGCGGCTCCCGCGAGGACATCCAGCGCGCCTGGGAGGCGCGCGCCCTCGTGATGCCGATGCCGGGGGTGGAGGAGCTCTTCGAGGGTCTGCTCGGCTCGGACGGGGTCCGGCCCCAGGAGGACCCGAACCCGCCGCGCCGCGTGCGGCCGGGCAAGGAGGCGCAGCGGCTCTACCGCGAGCTGGTCCGCAAGGCGCACCCGGACCTGGCGCAGGACGAGGCCGAGGTCGAGCGCCGGAGCGAGTTCATCGCCCGGGTCAACGAGGCGTACACCTACGGGGACGAGCAGCGCCTGCGCGAGCTGGCGGAGGAGTGGGAGGCCGGGCCGGTCCCGGCGGAGGGGCAGCCGAGCGAGGCCGAGGTGCTGTACGCGCGGCTGGAGTGGCTGGCGGAGCGCAAGGAGCGGCTGGCAGCGCTCGCCGCCGATCTGGAGAACAGCGCGATCGCGCAGATGATGAAGCTCGCCCCGGAGGACCCGGACGGGCTGCTCAACGAGATCGCGGAGAACCTCCTCAACCAGGTGGCCAACCGCGAGGCCCGGCTGGCGGAGCTGGTGCGCTCCTCGAAGGGGTCCGAGTAGCGGGTCGGGTACGTTCGACCTGCACGCCCTGACCGAAGGAGCCCGTTCCATGTTCAACGCCCAGCTGCCCGCGGTGGACGCCGCGCAGGTCCCCGCCGACGCCTACCTGCTCGACGTCCGGGAGCACGACGAGTGGGACGCCGGGCATGCCGAGGGCGCGGCGCACATCCCGATGGGCGAGGTCGTCGCCCGTATCGAGGAGGTCCCGGCGGACCGCCGGGTGCACGTCGTGTGCCGGGTCGGCGGCCGCTCGGCGCAGGTCGCCCAGTACCTGATCGCGCAGGGCCTCGACGCGGTGAACGTCGACGGCGGCATGCTCGGCTGGGAGGCCGCGGGCCGCCCCCTGGTGACGGACGGCACGGGTCCGGCGCACGTGCTCTGAGGCCCCCTGCCCGCGCCATGGGCGGCTGACCGGCGGCACCTGCGCCCTGGCTCACCGCCTTCCCCGCCCTCCCCGTGCCACCCGCGGCCTGTGCTGACCGGTACGGCTGTACCGCACGTGTGTGGCATGAGTACCGTTCCGTGCTGAGCGGTGCACGGGGAACAGAGCGGAGAACCACGATGGAGCCACCCGAGGAGTCCGGGGGACCGGCCGGCATAGCCGCGTTGTCGCCGCCCGCGCGGATCGTGGTCGCGCTGGCGCTGGCCGCGGCCGCGGTCGGCGTCGCGGTGCACCTGCTCATGGTCTTCCTGCACGTCGCGCCGCCGAACACCGCCACCAAGAAGCACGGAGACCTGGTCGCCGGCTACGTCTACCCCGAGTTCGAGCAGAACTGGAAGCTCTTCGCGCCCAATCCGCTTCAGCAGAACATCCACGTCTGGGCGCGTGCCGAGGTGCACAAGGACGACGGCTCGACCCAGGTGACCGGCTGGGTCGACCTCACGGCCATGGACATAGCCGCCATCAGGCACAACGTCGCGCCCAGTCACACCCAGCAGAACGAGCTGCGCAGGGCGTGGAGCTTCTACGCCGCCTCCCACGGAGAGAACGACAAGCCCATCGGCGTGCGCGGCGAGCTGAGCAGGCAGTACCTGCAGCGCATCGTGGAGGGCCGCTTCGGGCCCCGGCTCAACGGCGGTGACGTCGTCCGCCTGCAGGTGCGGACCGGCACCACGCCGGTCGCGGCCCCCACCTGGAGCCCCGAGAAGATCGACACGCGTACCACCTTCCAGGTGCTGCCCTGGTGGCGCTCGGACGTGGCGGACGAGGACGAGGGCGGGGAGGACGCGTCGTGAGCGAGTACGTGAACGAGTCCGCGCGCGGGGCCGTGGAAGAGTCCGCGCACGAGGGCCCGGACGGGTCCGCGCGCGGGGCCGTGCACCGGCCGGTGCCCGCCGCCGGCCGGCCGGGCCCCGTCCCGCCCGCCGTCCCGTCCCCCTTCGCGGGACTGTCCCGTTCCGCCGCGGGCGGTCTGTCGCGCGGCCTGGCGCGGATCACCGGCACCACCGTCGGCCCCCACCAGGCCGCCGTCGTACGGATCGGCATCTCGCTGGCCTGGCTGCTGTTCCTGCTGCGTGAGTGGCCGCACCGCCACGAGCTCTACGGACCGGACGGGTCGTGGAGCTGGGACCTCGCGAACCGGCTCGTCGCCGACAACCACGCCTTCACCCCGCTGCTGTGGGGCAGGGCCGACGCCTGGTTCGAGGTCGTGTACGCGGGTGCGATCGCGGCGAGCGCGATGCTGCTGCTCGGCTGGCGCACCCGCACGGCCTCGCTGCTGTTCATGATCGGCGTGCTCGCCCTGCAGAACCGCAGTGTGTTCGTCGGCGACGGCGGCGACAACGTGATCCACCTGATGGCGATCTACCTCGTCTTCACCCGGTGCGGACAGGTCTGGTCGCTCGACGCCCGCCGCAGAGCCAAGGGCCGGGACACCGGCGGCGCGGGGATCGTGCTGTGGATCGTCCTCGGACTCGTGCTCGCCGTGGCGCAACTGCTCGGCAGCACCGGCCTGACCTGGACCGACGGCCTGCTGCCCTGGCTGGGCTGGACCCCGTTCCTGTGGGGCTTCCTAGTGCTCCAGGCCGTGTGGTGGGCGGTGCGGCGGTACGCGCCCGGCGAGCCGCGCGCGGTGCTCGACATCCTCGCCAACATCCTGCACGCCGCCGGTCTGCTGGTGATCGTGGTCGAGGTGTGCCTGATCTACGCCACGGCGGGCTGGTACAAGGTCCAGGGCTCCCGCTGGCAGGACGGGACCGCGCTGTACTACCCGCTGCACCTGGACGACTTCAGTCCCTGGCCGGAGTTGTCCCACGCGATGGCCGCCAACGGCCTGATGGTGATGGTGATCACCTATGGCACCGTGATCGTCCAGGTCGCCTTCCCCTTCACCCTCTTCAACCGCCGCGTGAAGAACGTGCTGCTCGCGCTGATGATCGTGGAGCACGCCTCGATCGCCGTCGTGCTCGGACTGCCGTTCTTCTCGCTGGCGATGATCGCCGCCGACGCGGTCTTCCTGCCCACCGGTTTCCTGCGCTGGGCGGGCGACCGGATGGGCCGGCTGGTGGGGCGCGGAGCGGGACGCCACGGGACGGCGGGCGCCACCGGGGAGCCGGAGGACGCGGGGGCGCAGGCGGCCACGGGCCAGCGAGGGCCGGGACCGGCCGGCGAGCCCGCCCCCTCTAACCTCGTGGTGTGAGCACCAGCCAGGACGACGCGGCCGAGCCGATGCAGTACGACGACGGCTTCGGCCCCGAGGTCGGGGTCGGGCCGCATCCGCGGCCCTGGCCGCAGGACCCGCGCTTCGACCCCGAACTGCTCGCGCACGGCGATCGCCGCAATGTGGTGGACGAGTACCGCTACTGGACGCGTGAGGCGATCGTCGCCGACCTCGACACCCGGCGCCACGACTTCCATGTCGCCGTCGAGAACTGGCAGCACGACTTCAACATCGGTTCCGTGGTGCGCACCGCCAACGCCTTCCTGGCCAAGGAGGTGCACATCGTGGGGCGGCGGCGCTGGAACCGGCGCGGCGCCATGGTGACCGACCGCTACCAGCATGTGCGTCACCACCTGGACGTCGCGGCGCTGGCCGCGTGGGCGGCCGAGGAGGACCTGCCGATCATCGGGATCGACAACCTCCCCGGCGCCGTGCCGCTGGAGACCACCGAGCTGCCCCGGAGGTGCGTGCTGCTCTTCGGGCAGGAGGGGCCCGGGCTGACCGACGAGGCGTGGAAGCACGCCGCGGCGGTCTGCTCGATCGCCCAGTTCGGTTCCACGCGCTCGATCAACGCGGGCGCCGCGGCCGCCATCGCCATGCACGCCTGGATCCAGCGCCACGCGCGGGTGGGGACGGAGCAGCCCCGTCCGGAGTGACAGGGCGGCTCCGGACGGGGCTGTCGGTGGTGCGCAAGAGCCGGATCAGACCGGGCGGCGGACCTCGATGACCCGGAAGCGGCTCGCGACGAAGGCCCCGTCGCACAGCGCGGCGTTGGCGGCGGGGTTGCCGCCGGAGCCGTGGAAGTCGGAGAAGGCGGCCGTCTGGTTGACGTACACCCCGCCGGTCAGGTTGAGGGAGAGCTGGGCGGCCTCCTCCAGGCAGACGTCCTCGATCTGCCGCTCCACCTCCCGGGAGGTGGTGTAGGCGCCGACCGTCATCGCGCCCTTGTCCCGAACGGTGCGGCGCAGCAGGTCGACCGCGTCCTGGGTGGAGTCCATGGCGACCGCGAAGGCGACCGGGCCGAAGCACTCCGACATGTAGGCGGCCTCGTCGTCCGGCTTGGCGCCGTCCAGCTTCACGATCACCGGGGTGCGGACCACGGCGTCCGGGAAGTCGGGGTTCGGGACCTCGCGGGAGGCGAGCGCGACCTCGCCGAGGGACGCGGCCGCCTCCAGGCGGGCCTTCACATCGGGGTTGACCAGCGCGCCCAGCAGGGCGTTGGCCCGGGCGTCATCGCCGAGCAACCCGCCGACTGCGGCCGCCAGATCGCCCACCACCTCGTCGAAGCCCTTGTGCCCGTCGTCGGTGGCGATGCCGTCGCGCGGGATCAGCAGGTTCTGCGGGGTGGTGCACATCTGGCCGCTGTACAGGGACAGGGAGAAGGCCAGGTTGGACAGCATGCCCTTGTAGTCGTCCGTGGAGTCGACGACGACGGTGTTGACGCCGGCCTTCTCGGTGAAGACCTGGGCCTGGCGGGCGTTGTCCTCCAGCCAGTCACCGAAGGCGGTGGAGCCCGTGTAGTCGATGACGCGGACCTCGGGGCGCAGCGCCAGCGTCTTGGCCAGGCCCTCACCGGGCCGCTCGGCGGCCAGGCAGATCAGGTTCGGGTCGAAGCCGGTCTCGGCGAGCACCTCGCGGGCGATCCTGACCGTCAGTGCCAGCGGGAGCACGGCGCGCGGGTGCGGCTTGACGACGACCGCGTTGCCGGTGGCCAGCGAGGCGAAGAGGCCTGGGTACCCGTTCCAGGTGGGGAAGGTGTTGCAGCCGATCACGAGCGCGACGCCGCGCGGCACCGCCGTGAAGTCCTTGCGCAGGGTCAGCGGGTCGCGCTTGCCCTGCGGCTTGACCCACTCGGCAGTGCCGGGGGTGCGCACCTGCTCGACGTAGGCGTAGGCGACGGCCTCGAGGCCCCGGTCCTGCGCGTGCGGGCCACCGGCCTGGAAGGCCATCATGAAGGCCTGGCCAGAAGTATGCATGACCGTGTGGGCGAGCTCCGTGGTGCGCGCGTTGATCCGGGCCAGGATCTCCAGGCAGACCAGGGCCCGGTTCTCCGGGCCGGCCTCCCGCCAGGCGGGCATCGCGGCCCGCATCGCGGGGAGGAGCACGTCGACGTCCGGGTGCGGGTACTCCACGCCCAGCTCGATGCCGTACGGGGACACCTCGCCGCCGGTCCAGCCGTCGGTACCGGGCTGGTCCAGGTCGAAGCGGGTGCCGCGCAGGGCCTCGAACGCGGCCTGGGCGGTCGCGCCGTCCGCGTATGCCTTCGGGTGCTCGGGGTACGGAGACCAGTACTCGCGGGTACGGATCGCCTTGAGCGCCTTGTCGAGCGTCTCGCGGTGCTTCACGACCGACGGGACAGCGGTGGGATCGGCAGCCATGGGGCCAACTCCTCGTCGAGCTGGATTGGGGTGGGCAGGGTGCTGGCTTCCCCGCTAGATTAACCGAATGTTCGGTCGGGACAAGGGGGGCCGGCCGAAGCTGTGGACAACTGGCGAGGAGCAGTGGCGGCGATGAGCGCTCTTGACCGATCCAGCACGGTCGCGGTGGTGGGCACGGGGACGATGGGCCAGGGAATCGCCCAGGTCGCACTGGTGGCGGGGCATTCCGTACGGCTCTACGACGCGGGCCCCGGCCGGGCCGAGCAGGCCGAGCGGGCCATAGCGGAACGGCTGGACCGCCTGGTGGAGAAGGGCCGGCTGCCCGCAGCCGGGCGTGACGCGGCCCGCGGGCGCCTCTCGGCCGTCCGGGAGATCGAGGAGCTGGCGGGCGTGTCGCTCGTCGTCGAGGCGATCCTGGAGGACCTGGGCGCCAAGCAGCAGCTTTTCACGGCCCTGGAGTCGGTGGTCCGCGAGGACTGCCTGCTGGCCACCAACACCTCCTCCCTGTCGGTGACCGCCGTGGCCGGTGCGCTGCGCCGCCCTGGCCGCTTCGTCGGCCTGCACTTCTTCAACCCCGCCCCACTGCTGCCGCTGGTCGAGGTGGTCTCCGGCGCCGCCACCGAGGAGGCCTTCGCCAGGACCGCGTACGACACCGCGGCCGCCTGGGGCAAGACGCCGGTGCGCTGCGCCGACACGCCCGGCTTCATCGTCAACCGGGTCGCGCGCCCCTTCTACGCGGAGGCCTTCCGGCTCCACGAGGAGCGCGTGGCCGATCCAGCCACCATCGACGCGGTGCTGCGGGAGAGCGGCGGCTTCCGGATGGGGCCGTTCGAGCTCACCGACCTCATCGGCCAGGACGTCAACGAGGCCGTCACTCGCTCGGTGTGGGAATCCTTCTTCCGGGACCCCAAGTTCGCCCCCTCCCTCGCCCAGCGGCGGCTGGTGGAGTCCGGGCGGCTGGGCCGCAAGAGCGGGCACGGCTGGTACGACCACGCCGAGGGTGCCGCCGCGCCGGTCCCCCACACCGCGGGGCCGGAGAAGCCGCCCGCCGAGGTCACCGTGTGCATGGGCGGCCGCGGCCCGGCCGCGGAACTGCCCCGGATGATCGCCGAGGCGGGCATCGAGGTGCTGGACGGCGAGGTCGCCGACCCGGACGACGGATACATCGAGCTGCCCGGCGGCGGCCGGCTCTATCTGGCGGACGGCGGCCCGGCCACCACGGGCCCGGCCGTCGACTACGTGCAGTTCGACCTCGCGCTGGACTACCGGGCCGCCACCCGGGTTGCGATCGCGCCGTCCGACTCCGCGCGCCCGGAGACGGTGCAGGCGGCGATCGGGCTGTTCCAGGCGCTGGGCAAGAAGGTCAGTGTCATCGAGGACGTCCCGGGCATGATCGTCGCCCGCACCGTGGCGATGCTGGTGGACTTCGCCACCGACGCCGTCGCTCGCGGGGTGGCCTCGCCGGAGGACGTCGACGCCGCGATGCGGCTCGGTGTGAACTACCCGCGCGGTCCGCTCGCCTGGGGCGACGAACTGGGCCCGGAGTGGGTCCGCGAGGTGCTGCGCAACCTGGACCAGGCGTACCCCGGCGGGCGCTACGCGCCGTCCCGTCAGCTGAGCCGCCGCGCGGCGGCCGAGGGGAGACTGCTCTAATCATGGCCATGGCACAGCGCGACACCTCCGCCCCCAAGAGGGACACCTACACCCCGGACTCGCTGCTGGCCGTGGCCGTGGCGGTCTTCATCGAGCGCGGCTACGACGGCACGTCCATGGAGCACCTGTCGCGGGCCGCCGGCATCTCCAAGTCTTCGATCTACCACCATGTGCGGGGCAAGGAGGAGCTTCTCGAGCGCGCCGTCGGCCGTGCCCTGGACGGTCTCTTCGGCATCCTGGAGGAGCCCGGAGCGCGCGGCGGGCGGGCCGTGGAGCGGCTGGAGTACGTCACGCGCCGTACCACCGAGGTGCTGATGGCGGAGCTGCCCTACGTCACGCTGCTGCTGCGGGTGCGCGGGAACACCAGGACCGAGCGCGCGGCACTGGAGCGCCGCAGGGAGTTCGACCACCGGGTCGCCGACCTGCTGAAGTCCGCCGTCGCGGAGGGGGACCTGCGGGGAGACGTGGAGCCCAGGCTCGCGACCAGGCTGCTCTTCGGAATGATCAATTCCATAGTCGAGTGGTACCAGCCGCACGCGGCCGGTACCCGGGAGCACGACGACGCGGCGGTCGTCGCCGCCGTCGTACGGCTCGCCTTCGACGGGCTGCGCGTCTCTTGACGCTGGTCCAGACCGGCCTCCACGATCAGGGCCATGCCATTCGCCCCTCGTGCCCGCCTGTGCGCCGCCTCTGCCGCCGTCCTGCTGCTCGCCGGGTGCGGAGGGGGTGACGGCGGCGGGCAGGCCGCCGACGCCACACCGCCGGAGGACTTCGGCTGCCTGACGGCCGCGCAGGCGAAGTCCGGATCCGTCAGCTACGACGACACCGACGACAACCCCGTGGACGCCTGGTTCGCCGGCAAGGGCGACACCGCCGTCCTGCTGATGCACCAGGCCGACGGCGACATGTGCCAGTGGATGCCGCAGGCCGATCTCCTGATCAAGGACGGCTACCGCGTCCTGGTCGTCGACTCGAACGGCAGCGAGGTGCCCGAGGTCGTGGCCGGGGTGGCGTTCCTGCGCGCCAAGGGCGCACGGCACGTCCTGCTCATGGGCGCCTCCAAGGGCGGCACGGCCGTCCTGGAGGGGGCCGCTTCGGTGGACCCGCCGGTCGACGCCGTGGTCTCGCTCTCCGCGCCGGAGACCTACGGGACCATGGACGCGAGCTCCGCGGTACCCCGGCTCACCGCGCCCGTGCTCTACATGGCGGCGGCGGGCGACACCGGGTTCGCCGAGTCGGCCGAGGCGCTGAGCAAGGCCACGAAGAAGGCGGCCGAGAACCGGCTCGACATCGTCAGCGGGCCCCAGCACGGGGTGGGCATGCTCACCTACGACCCCAACTGGGCCACCGTGACGGCCTTCCTCGAGAAGCACGCCGACTAGCGCTGGCCGGGCCATGGGTCAGTCGGTCAGCACCCGGTCGGTCTCCTCGAAGACCAGCAGTGTGCGGCTGCTGAGCACCTCGGGCACCGCCTGGATGCGCGTCAGCACCAGTTCCCGCAGGCTGCGGTTGTCGGGGGTGTGGACGAGCAGCAGGACGTCGAAGTCCCCGCTCACCAGGGCGATGTGCGCCACCCCGGGCAGCTCCAGCAGTTTCTCCCGCACGGTGCGCCAGGAGTTCTGCACGATCTTCAGCGTGATGTAGGCGGACGCGCCGTGACCCGCGCGTTCGTGGTCGACCCGGGCCGTGAAGCCGCGGATGACCCCGTCCTCGATGAGGCGGTTGATCCGGGCGTAGGCGTTGGCCCTGGACACGTGGACGTGCTCGGCCACCGATCGTATGGACGCCCGCCCGTCCTCCTGCAGGTAGCGCAGGATCGCGCGGTCGATGGCGTCCAGCGGACGCACCGCCGCCGGACCGGTGTCCGGCGCCGTGGCCTGTGGTCCCGGGGCTCCCCCCCGAGAAATTTGGGAATCCGTCACGCCCCCGAGCCTCCCTAGCATGGACGTACTGGCTCCATCTCAGGCTGTGCAGAACCGTTTGTCCACAGGCGGGACACACCTGTAGCCAAAATGCCTCCGGCGACCGAACAATCGGTAGGGGAGCGATACCCGCTCCCCCCAACGAACACGCCCACGAGGAGGTGCTCGCGATGACCGTCCTGGACCAGCACGTCTGGCAACCCCGCACCGACCCGGCGCCGCTGCTGCCCGACCCTGAGCCGTTCCGACTGCTCGGCACCCCCGAGGCAGGCGCGCTCGACGCCGGACTGCTGACCACGATGTACGGACAGCTGGTGCGCGGCCGCCGGTACAACCGGCAGGCCACCGCGCTCACCAAGCAGGGCAGGCTCGCCGTCTACCCCTCCAGCACCGGCCAGGAGGCGTGCGAGGTCGCCGCGGCGCTGGCCCTGGAGCCCCAGGACTGGCTGTTCCCCAGCTATCGCGACACCCTTGCCGCGGTCGCCCGCGGCGTCGACCCCGTGGAGGCGCTGACGCTGCTGCGCGGCGACTGGCACACCGGCTACGACCCGCGCGAGCACCGGGTCGCCCCGCTCAGCACGCCGCTGGCCACCCAGCTGCCGCACGCCGTGGGCCTGGCGCACGCCGCCAGGCTCAAGGGCGACGACGTCGTCGCGCTCGCCATGGTCGGCGACGGAGGCACCAGCGAGGGCGACTTCCACGAGGCGCTGAACTTCGCCGCCGTGTGGCGTTCCCCCGTGGTCTTCCTCGTGCAGAACAACGGCTTCGCCATCTCGGTGCCGCTCGCCAAGCAGACCGCCGCCCCGTCGCTGGCCCACAAGGCCGTCGGCTACGGGATGCCCGGGCGGCTCGTCGACGGCAACGACATCGCGGCCGTGCACGCCGTGCTCATCGAGGCCGTGGCCCGCGCCCGCGAGGGCGGCGGCCCGACCCTGGTGGAGGCGATCACCTATCGCATGGAAGCCCACACGAACGCCGATGATGCCACCCGGTACCGGGAGGACGCCGAGGTCGAGGCCTGGCGCGAGCACGACCCGATCGCGGTGCTCGAGCGCGCCCTGCGCGAGCGTGACCTGCTCGACGACGCGATGGTCCGCGACACCGAGGAGGACGCGGAGCGGATGGCATCCGCGCTGCGCGAGCGGATGAACGAGGACGCGGTCCTGGACCCGATGGACCTGTTCGCACACGTCTATGCCGAGCCCACCCCGCAGCTGCGCGAGCAGGCCGCGATGCTGAGGGCCGAGCTGGAGGCCGAGGCACAGTCATGAGCACCGCCACCACCGCGACCGCCGTGGCCACCGGGCGCAAGCCGGCCACCATGGCCCAGGCGCTCAACCGCGCGTTGCGCGACTCCCTCGCCGAGGACCCGTCCGTCCACCTCTTCGGTGAGGACATCGGCACCCTCGGCGGCGTCTTCCGGATCAGCGACGGCCTCGCCAAGGAGTTCGGCGACAGCCGCTGCACCGACACCCCGCTCGCCGAGGCCGGCATCCTCGGCACGGCCGTGGGCATGGCGATGTACGGCATGCGCCCCGTGGTCGAGATGCAGTTCGACGCCTTCGCCTACCCGGCGTTCGAGCAGCTGGTCAGCCACGTCGCCAAGATGCGCAACCGCACGCGCGGCGCCATGCCGCTGCCGATCACCATCCGGGTGCCCTACGGCGGAGGCATCGGCGGCGTCGAGCACCACAGCGACGCCTCCGAGGCGTACTACGCGCACACCCCCGGGCTGCACGTCGTCACCCCGGCCACGGTGGCGGACGCCTACGGGCTGCTGAGGGCCTCGATCGCCTCCGACGACCCGGTGATCTTCCTGGAGCCCAAGCGGCTGTACTGGTCAAAGGCCGACTGGTCGGCGGACGCGCCGGAGGAGGTGGCCCCGATCGGCCGGGCCGTCGTCCGCCGCGGCGGCCGCTCCGCCACGCTCATCACCTACGGCCCGTCGCTCCCGGTCTGCCTGGAGGCGGCCGAGGCCGCGCTGCAGGAGGGCTGGGACCTGGAGGTCGTCGACCTGCGCAGCCTGGTGCCCTTCGACGACGAGACGGTCGCCGCGTCGGTGCGCCGCACCGGCCGCGCGGTCGTCGTCCACGAGTCCACCGGCTTCGGCGGCGTGGGCGCCGAGATCGCCGCCCGGGTCACCGAGCGCTGCTTCCACCACCTGGAGGCCCCGGTCCTGCGGGTCGCCGGCTTCGACATCCCCTACCCGCCGCCGATGCTGGAGCGCCACCACCTGCCCGGCGTCGACCGCATCCTCGACGCGGTCGGGCGGCTGCAGTGGGAGGAGGCGTGATGGCCGTCGTCCGCGAATTCGCCCTGCCCGACCTGGGTGAGGGCCTGACCGAGGCCGAGATCGTTCGCTGGATGGTGCAGGTCGGCGACGTCGTCGCCATCGACCAGCCGGTCGTAGAGGTCGAGACGGCCAAGGCCGTGGTCGAGGTGCCCTGCCCCTACGGCGGTGTGGTCACCGCGCGGTTCGGCGAGGAGGGCCAGACCCTCGACGTCGGCAGGCCGCTGCTGACGGTCGCGGTCGGCACCCCCGACGGGCAGGCGCCCGGCGCTCCGGTGGCCGCCGCCCCGGCCGCCTCCGCCGACGGCGACTCCGGGTCCGGCAACGTGCTGGTCGGCTACGGCACCAGTGGCCCCGCGGCCCGGCGCCGCCGGGTGCGCCCCGCGCCGGCTCCCGTCGCGACAGCCCCGGCAGCCGCTCCGCCTCCCGCCCCGGTGCCTGCCCCGGCCGCGGTGGCCGCGGTCACCGCGCCGGACCGGCGCGAGGGTCCCGTCGCCGTCATCTCCCCGCTGGTGCGGCGCAGGGCCCGTGAGCACGGCCTCGACCTGCGCGCGCTGACCGGTTCCGGCCCCGACGGGCTGATCCTGCGCTCCGACGTGGAACGGGCCATCACGGCAGGGTCCACGGCGCCGGTCGCCGTGGCGGCCCACCCGGCGCCCGCCGCCGCGGCCGCTGAGGGCACCCGCATCCCGTTGCGGGGCATCCGCGGCGCCGTGGCCGAGAAGCTCGGCCGCAGCCGGCGGGAGATCCCCGACGCCACCTGCTGGGTCGACGCCGACGCGACGGAACTGCTTGCCGCGCGTGCG
Organism: Actinacidiphila sp. bgisy160; assembly: GCF_965342435.1. Classification (GTDB taxonomy): domain Bacteria; phylum Actinomycetota; class Actinomycetes; order Streptomycetales; family Streptomycetaceae; genus Actinacidiphila. The sequence continues at coordinate 333,154 of NZ_CBDRCM010000001.1, forward strand.
GCGATGAACGCCGCGGGCGGTCCCAAGGTGTCGGTCCTCGCACTGTTCGCGCGGATCTGCGCGGCGGCCCTGGCCCGCTACCCGGAGCTCAACTCCACGGTGGACACCGAGCGCGGCGAGATCGTCGTGCTGCCGGAGGTGCACATCGGCTTCGCCGCGCAGACCGATCGCGGTCTGGTCGTTCCGGTCGTCCGGGACGCCCACCGGCTCAGCACGGAGGAGCTGTCGGCGGAGATCGGCCGACTCACCGAGGCGGCCCGCTCCGGCGGTCTGACCCCGGCCCAGCTGACTGGTGGCACCTTCACGCTCAACAACTACGGCGTGTTCGGCGTCGACGGCTCCACGCCGATCATCAACCATCCCGAGGCCGCGATGCTCGGCGTCGGCCGGATCACCCCCAAACCGTGGGTGCATCAAGGCCAACTGGCGGTACGTCAGGTGGTCCAGCTGTCGTTCACCTTCGACCACCGGGTGTGCGACGGCGGCACGGCGGGCGGCTTCCTCCGCTTCGTCGCGGACTGCGTGGAACAGCCGGCGGTGCTGCTCCGGGCGGTGTGAACACCTCACGGTGGGCGATACTCCGGGCATGACCCCGGAGCCGCGTGAGCCGCATGACCACCCATCGCCGCGTTCGCCGTACGAGCAGCCCCACGACGCGGTCGTCCTCGCCGGCGGCGCCGCCAGGCGCCTCGGCGGGGCCGACAAGCCGGGGCTGCCGGTCGCCGGCCGCGCGCTGATCGACCGTGTCCTGGACGCGTGCGCGGGAGCGGCCACCACGGTGGTCGTGGGCCCGCGCCGCCCCACCGCCCGCCCGGTGGCCTGGGCCCGCGAGGAACCGCCGGGCGGGGGCCCGCTGCCCGCGCTCTTCGCCGGGCTGCGCGAGGTCACCGCGGACGTCGTGCTGGTGCTCGCCGCCGACCTGCCGTTCCTCTCCCGTACGACGGTGGACGCGCTGCTCGCCGCCCTGCGCGGCGCGGAGGGCGCCGACGGGGTCGTGCTCACCGACTCCGACGGCCGCGACCAGACGCTGGCGGCCACCTACCGCACGGAAGCGCTGCGCCAGCACCTGGCGCTGATCGCCGCGGAGCACGGGACCCTCAGCGGGCTGCCGTTGCGTCTGCTCACCGGCGAACTGGCCCTGCGGCGGCTGCCCGACCCGACCGGGCAGGCCTCCTTCGACTGCGACACCTGGGACGACCTCTCCACAGCCCGGGCCCGGATCAGGGAGCATGGGGGCGTGTTGGATGAATGGATCACCGCAGCCAAAGCCGAACTCGGCATCGAACTCGACGTCGACATGCGCATGCTCCTCGATCTCGCCCGGGACGCCGCGCACGGCGTCGACCGCCCCGCCGCGCCGCTGACCACCTTCCTGGTGGGCTACGCGGCGGCCACGGCGGGCGGGGGCGAGCAGGCCGTCGCGGAGGCCGCCAGGCGTGCTTCCGCGCTGGCCGAGCGGTGGGCGAAGGAAGCGGAGAGCGGGGACCCGGGCGCATGAACCTGCCGGGTGCGGCGGGCGGCGCCCGCGACACCGGTGCCGGGGACGCCGCCGACGACGAGTTGGACGCGGCGCTGGCCCTGGCCAACGGGCGGTCCGCCGGCCGGCACGACCCCGTGCAGCCACCCTCCGGCGGGGCGGACCCCGACGGCGCCCCGACGCCCCTCCCCCACCCGCACGGCGGGACCCGGGGCGGCGCCCACAGCGCCCACGGCGCCCGCGGAGGCAACGGCGTCCACGGCGCCAACGGAGGCCACCACGACCTGCCGTGGCCCCGGGCACGGCGCATCGCCGGCTCCGCCGCGGAACCGCTGGCACGGCTGGCCGTGCCGCTCGGCGCCGCGCTGGGACACGCTCTGGCCGGGCCGCTGATCGCGCTCACGGACCTGCCCTCCTTCGACACCTCCGCGATGGACGGCTGGGCCGTCGCAGGCCCGGGCCCGTGGCGCACGGAAGGCAGCGTCCTCGCCGGGCAGGCTTCCGGGGCCCCGCTGCTCGACGGCCACGCGACCGTCATCGCCACCGGGGCCGCGCTGCCCCCCGGCACGACGGCGGTGCTGCGCCGGGAACACGGGCGGATCACCGCCGACGGGCTGCTGCACGCCACGCGGGGCGGCCCCGGGCCCGGCCAGGACGTGCGGCCCCGCGGCCAGGAGTGCCGCGGCGGCGACGAGTTGCTGGCGGCCGGCGCGCTGGTCACGCCCGCGGTGCTCGGCCTGGCCGCGGCGGCGGGCTACGACGAACTGACCGTCATCGCGCGGCCGTCGGTGGAGGTCCTCGTCCTGGGTGACGAGTTGCTGGACGGCGGCGCGCCCGGCGCCGGACGGGTGCGGGACGCGCTCGGCCCGCTGCTGCCCGGCTGGCTCGGCGCGCTCGGGGCCGGCACGGTCCGCGCGCGGCGGCTGAAGGACGATGCCGGCCTGCTGGAGGACGCCGTCACCGGGTCCACCGCCGATGTCGTCGTCACCACCGGCGGCACCGCGGGCGGCCCGGTGGACTTCGTCCACCCCGTGCTGGAACGCATCGGCGCGCGGTTGCTCGTCGACGGCGTCGCGGTCCGCCCCGGCCACCCCATGCTGCTGGCCGAACTGCCGGACGGTGGACGGCTGGTGGGCCTGCCGGGCAATCCGTTGGCCGCGGTCTCCGGGGTGCTGACCCTGGCCGTCCCCCTGTTGCGCGCGCTCGCGGGCCGCCCGGCCCCGGTGGCGTACGAGGCACGGCTCACCGGTGACGTGCACGGCCATCCCACCGACACCCGTCTGGTGCCGGTGGTCCTCGACGACGAGTCGCAGGCGGCTCCGCTGCACTTCAGCGGTCCGGCCATGTTGCGCGGCGTCGCGGCGGCCGACGGCATGGCCGTGATCCCGCCCGGCGGGGCCGTCAAGGGCGACCGTACGGCCGTCCTGGAGACCGGCTGGGGGCGGCTGTGAGGGACGCGGGCCGCGGCCGAGGCGCCGCGTGGGCGACCGGCGACGTCGTCCACCTGCCCCACAAGAAAACCGTCGGGCCCCTGATCCAGGTGGCCCGGCGGCTCCTGCTGGCCCTGCTGGTCCTGGTACTGACCGTAGCGATCGTGTACGTCGACCGCGGTGGCTACCACGACAACGCCGGCGGCCCGATGTCGCTGCTGGACTGCGTCTACTACGCGACCGTCACCCTCTCCACCACCGGCTACGGCGATATCGTCCCGTACAGCGCGAGCGCGCGGCTGACCAACGTTCTCCTGGTCACGCCCCTTCGCGTGCTCTTCCTGATCATCCTCGTCGGCACCACTCTCGAGGTGCTCACCGAGCGCACCCGCGAGCAGTACCGGCAGCAGCGCTGGAGGTCCACCGTGCGCGACCACACCGTCATCGTCGGATACGGCACCAAGGGCCGTTCCGCCGCCAAGACGCTGACCGGCCACGGCGTGCCCACTCAGCGGATCGTGGTGGTCGACCCCGACCCCAAGGCGGTGGAGTCCGCGGTCGCCGCGGGCTTCGCCGGCGTTACCGGCGACGCGACCCGCAACGACGTCCTGCTGCGCGCGGAGATCCAGCGGGCCAGGGAACTGATCATCGCGGCGCAGCGGGACGACACCGCCGTCCTGGTGGCGCTCACGGCCCGCCAGCTGAGCAAGCGGATCACCATCGTCGCGTCCGTGCGCGAGGAGGAGAACGCCCCCCTGCTGCGCCAGTCGGGCGCCGACGCCGTCGTCACCAGCTCCGGCGCGGCGGGCCGGCTGCTCGGGATGTCGATGCTCAGCCCGAGCGCGGGTGAGGTGATGGAGGAGCTGATCAGCTACGGCAGCGGGCTGGACCTGATCGAGCGCCCGGTCACCAAGGCGGAGGCCGGGCTGGACCCGCGTGAGATCGGCGACCTGGTCGTGGTCGTCAAGCGCGGCCACCGGCTGCTCGACCACGACAACCCCGAGGCGAGCCCGTTGAAGTTGACCGATCGGCTCATCGTCATCCACAGGACGAGTCAGGAAGACTCCTCGCACGCCCCGCAGAGGTAGCGTCGGCCCCATGCATGCGATCACCATCCCCGAACCCGGCGGCCCCGACGCGCTCGTCTGGGCCGAGGTCCCCGATCCCGTACCCTCCGAGGGCGAGGTGCTGGTCGAGGTCGTCGCGACCGCCGTCAACCGTGCCGACCTGCTGCAACGGCAAGGCTTCTACGACCCGCCGCCCGGCGCGTCCCCCTACCCGGGCCTGGAGTGCTCGGGGCGTGTCGCCGCCCTCGGCCCGGGGACCGCCGGCTGGAGCGTGGGCGACGAGGTGTGCGCGCTGCTCGCGGGCGGCGGCTACGCCGGGAAGGTCGCCGTCCCGGCCGGGCAGCTGCTGCCGGTGCCCAAGGGCGTGGGGCTCGTCGAGGCCGCGGCGCTGCCGGAGGTCGTCTGCACCGTCTGGTCCAATGTCTTCATGATCGCCCACTTGCGTCCCGGCGAGACGCTGCTGGTGCACGGCGGTTCCAGCGGCATCGGCACGATGGCGATCCAGCTGGCCAAGGCAGTCGGTGCCAGGGTCGCGGTCACCGCGGGCAGCGAGGACAAGCTCGCGAAGTGCCGGGAGCTGGGCGCGGACCTCGGGATCAACTACCGGGAGCAGGACTTCACGGCCGAGGTGCGGGAGGCGTTCGGCGGCGCCGACGTCATCCTCGACATCATGGGCGCGAAGTATTTGGGCCGGAATGTCGACGCCCTCGCGGTCAACGGCCGGCTGGCCGTGATCGGGCTCCAGGGCGGCGTCAAGGGGGAGCTCGACCTCGGCAAGATGCTGAACAAGCGGGCCGCGATCACCGCGACCTCGCTGCGCGGACGGCCGCTGGAGGAGAAGGCGGCCATCGTGGCGGCGGTGCGGGAGCACGTCTGGCCGCTGCTGGAGTCCGGCGTGGTGCGCCCGGTGGTGGACCGCGCGCTGCCGATGCGCGAGGCGGCCGAGGCACACCGGCTGGTCGAGGCCGGTAGCCACGTCGGCAAGGTGCTGCTCACGATCTGAACGACGCTCCGGACGGTCGGCAGGGCACCGCGGGGCACGACTGGCCGCCCGTGACTCCCCGTGTGACGCTGGAAGCATGGAGTTGCGGAAGGTGGTCGTTGCGGCGACGGTGACCGGGCTCGCCCTCCTGGTCACCGGCGCGGGCACGCCGCCCCCGCCCCACTCGGCGGCGTCCTCCGGGCCCGCAGGCAGCGCGGCCGGCGAGGGGCGCAGGCACCCCGGCCGGGCGGAGCCGCCGCAGACCCCGGAGGGCGGTGGCGACCGGCCCTCCGCGCCCGTCCCCGTCCACGTCGAGGAGCCGCAGGACCAGGGCCCGGCCGCCGGCCAGGTGCCCGTGGGACGGGTGCTGGAGGTGCTGCCGCTCGGTGCGGGGCTGGTGCTGATCGGGCTGGGCCTGGGTTTCCTCGGCCTGCGGCTGCGCCGTGGCCGCTGAACTTGCCGGGCCCCTGCATACTCGGTATACGTTCGCCCCATGTCCATCCGACACGGCTTACTGGCCCTGCTGGAGGCGGGGCCCCGGTACGGCTACCAGCTGCGTACCGAGTTCGAGTCGCGCACCGGGTCGACCTGGCCGCTCAACGTCGGCCAGGTGTACACCACGCTGGGCCGGCTGGAGCGCGACGGCCTGGTGGCCCCCGCGGGTGAGGACGGGGCGGGACACGCCCTGTACGCCCTCACCGACGCGGGCCGCGCCGAACTGCACGCGTGGCTGGGGCGTCCCGTGGACCGGGCGAGCCCGCCCCGCGACGAACCGGCGATCAAAGTGGCGATGGCCCTCTGCTCCCCGGGGACCGATCCGGCGGCGGTCGTCGAGGCGCAGCGCGAACACACCTCGGCCGTGGTGCGGGAGTGGAAGCGGCTGCGGGACCGGGCCGAGGAAGGCGGACCCGCCGGCCCGGAGGAACTGGCCAGGCTGTTCGTGCTGGAACGGCTGGTCCTCGCGGCGGAGGCCGAACTGCGCTGGCTCGCCCGCTGCGCCGGCCGGCTGGCGCCCCTTCGTACCGAGGCACCGGCCGCGGACGAGGGCCGCCGGGAGGGGTAGCGAGCCGCGGTGGGGGGCACAAATCCCGGAGAGGCGCCGGTGCGAGACAATGGCGGCATGGAGATGCCGATGAACGAACGGTCGCAGGAGAGCCCGCAGGTCCTGGTCGTCGGCCCGGACGGGATGGCCCTCGGCGGCGGCGGACACGCCGGCCGCGCCGGAGAAGGCGACGAGCAGCGCGAGGTCCCCGTGACGGAGATGGTCGAACAGCCCGCGAAGGTCATGCGCATCGGCAGCATGATCAAGCAGCTCCTGGAAGAGGTGAAGGCGGCGCCCCTGGACGAGGCGAGCCGGGCGCGCCTGAAGGAGATCCACCACAGCTCCGTGAAGGAGCTGGAGGCGGGGCTCGCCCCCGAGCTGGTCGAGGAGCTGGAGCGGCTCTCGCTGCCCTTCGCCGAGGACGGCGTGCCGAGCGACGCCGAGCTGCGGATCGCCCAGGCGCAGCTGGTGGGATGGCTGGAGGGCCTCTTCCACGGCATCCAGACCGCCCTGTTCGCACAGCAGATGGCCGCCCGTGCCCAGCTGGAGCAGATGCGCCGCGCGCTGCCGCCCGGTGTGGGCCACGAGGGCGACGAGGAGGGGCACGCCCCGGGTGGGGCGCGCAACGGCCCGTATCTGTGAGCGGGCGGCACCGGGACGGTACGTACGCGTAGGTACAGACGGCGGGGACCGGTGGGGTCACCCGCCGTCCGTCGTATCCGCGGGGGCGCCGACGGTGACCGGGGCGGCCGGGCGCCTGCCGGTGGCGTCAGCCGCCCTGGCCGGTGGAGACCCAGATGGTGACCTTGTCCTTCTCCGGCCTGAACGCGCTGTAGGTCTTGGGCTTCTGGTCGACGACCGCGCCCTTCCCGTAGATCTGCTCGTTGCGGTACTTGACCTCGTAGTCCCAACCGGCCGCGTCCATGCAGGACTTGACCGAGTCGACGTACTTGGTGAAGAAGTCCGGCATCACCACGGAGTCCGGGTCGTCGTCCTGGTAGCTCTTGGTCGCCTCGGTGCAGCGCGAGGCGTCGATGGTGCGGGTCTGGTCGGCCTGGCTGACGCCCGGCGCGGGTTCGTCCCCCGCCGGCTGCGTCTCCTCGCGAGGGGTGGCGGGGGCGCTGTTCCGGGAGTCGTAGGTCGGGGTGCCGCCGGTGCCCCCGGTACCGCCCTTGTCGCCCATCGACATCGCGATGACGATCACCACGACCACCGCGATCGCGGCGACCGTGGCGCCGAGGGCGACGACCGCCGTCGAGACGCCGCCGCCCCTGCGGCCGCCACCCGCCGGGGCGCCCGGGCGCATCGTGTAGGGCGGGGTGGAGTGCTGCGGCACGGCCTGCGGGTGCGGCTGGTGGGGCGCGTGCGAGGCGTGTGCGTGCTGCGGGTAGCCGTAGGCCGGGCCGGGGCCGGGCGGCGGCGTGTGCGCGGGGCTGCCCTGGGCGGCGGTGCCCCAGTGCTGCTGGGGTCGCGGGTACGGAGCCGGAGCCGGGGCCTGGTACGGGGTCTGCACGTTCGGCGCCGGGGTGCGCAAGTCCCCCTGCACCGGCGGGAAGACCGCGGAGGAGACCTCCTCGCCGCGGCCGCGCGGGCGCGGTCCGCCGCCGATGATCAGCGGCGTGGCGCCGGCGCCGTGCCCCGGCGCGGCGACCCGCTCCGCCTCGTCGCGCATGGCGTCGGCGGTGGGGAAGCGCTCGGCGGGGTTCTTCCGCAGCGCCCGCGCGACGAGCGCGTCGACGCCCGGCTGCACCGCCCTGTTGAGCGCCGACGGCGCCGGTGGCAGTTCCTGGACGTGCTGGTAGGCGATGGCCAGCGGGGAGTCGCCGTCGAACGGCAGCCGCCCGGTGAGCAGCTCGAAGAGCAGGCAGCCCACCGAGTACAGGTCGGAGCGCTCGTCCACGCCCCGTCCCAGCGCCTGTTCCGGCGACAGGTACTGCGGGGTGCCGACCACCATGCCGGTCTGCGTCATCGACGAGACGCCGGACTGCATCGCACGGGCGATGCCGAAGTCCATCACCTTCACCACGCCGCGCTTGGTGAGCATCACGTTGCCCGGCTTGATGTCCCGGTGGACCAGGCCCATGCTGTGGCTCTCGGAGAGCGCCGCGAGCACGTCCCCGGTGATCTTCAGGGCCTTCTCGGTGGGCATCGCGCCGAACCGCGCGACGTCCTCGTCGAGCACCTCGCGCAGCGGCTTGCCCTCGACGTACTCCATGACGATGTACGGCACGAGCGAGCCGTCGACGGTGTCCTCGCCGGAGTCGAAGACCGAGACGATGTTGGTGTGGTTGAGCTTGGCGACGGCCTGCGCCTCACGCCGGAACCGCTCGCGGAACGACTGTTCCCGGCCGAGGTCCGTGTGCAGCGTCTTGACGGCCACCGGCCGGTCCAGCACTGTGTCGTGTGCCAGGTGCACGGCGGCCATGCCACCCTGTCCCAGCAGATCGCGGAACACGTAGCGACCGTTACCGACCGAACGCCCCGAATGAGTGCCCCGCGTGCCGTCCCCGCTCATCCGTACCCGTCCCCTTGACGTTCCCCCTGGGCGCACCGCGCGTACGCACAAGACAGTTGTCCCGACCCTGACCGCCCAGTCTGCCCGACGGCCTGGGCAGGTCAAGTTCGTTGACCTGTTCGTCACCGGATGCATATGAATCCCCTCACCGGTGGCACGGGAGCGCGGCCGTCGCGGAACGCGGTAGCGTGGTGCGCTGGAGGACCCTGTACGGCGACGATCGACGGCGAGGACTGATGGCACAGACGACAGCCGCCGGGGGCCCTGACGAGCCCTCTGCCGACGGCCGGGGCGTGCCCGACTCGCCCGAGCAGTGGGGTGCCGGAGGCCTGGTCGGCGACGGCCGCTACCGGCTGACCCGGCGCCTGGGACGCGGCGGAATGGCCGAGGTCTTCGCGGCGGAGGACGTGCGCCTGGGGCGGACGGTGGCCGTGAAGCTGCTCCGCTCCGATCTCGCCGAGGACCCGGTCTCCAAGGCCCGTTTCACACGCGAGGCGCAGTCGGTCGCCGGGCTCAACCACCACGCGGTGGTGGCGGTGTACGACTCGGGTGAGGACGTCACGCCGGGCGGCACCGTGCCGTACATCGTGATGGAGCTCGTCGAGGGCCGCACCATCCGCGACCTGCTGCTGGGCTCCGACGAGCCGCCGCCGGTGGACCAGGCGCTCATCATCGTCTCGGGCGTGCTGGAGGCGCTGGCCTACAGCCACGCGCACGGCATCGTCCACCGGGACATCAAGCCGGCGAACGTGATCATCACCAAGACCGGCGCGGTGAAGGTGATGGACTTCGGCATCGCGCGGGCGCTGCACGGCGCCTCGACCACGATGACGCAGACCGGCATGGTCATGGGCACCCCGCAGTACCTGTCGCCGGAGCAGGCGCTCGGCAAGACGGTCGACACCCGGTCCGACCTGTACGCGACGGGCTGCCTGCTCTACGAACTGCTCGCGCTGCGGCCGCCGTTCACCGGTGAGACGCCGCTGTCGGTGGTCTACCAGCACGTCCAGGACGAGCCGCGCCCGCCCTCCGAGCTCAGCGACCGGGTGCCGCCGGAGCTGGACGGGCTGGTGCTGCACGCGCTCGCCAAGCACCCGGACGACCGCTTCCAGACCGCCGAGGAGATGCGCGGCGTCGTCCAGTACGCGCTGAACATGCTGAGCGAGCGCGGCGGTCACACCGGCACCTGGAACACCGGTTACGTGCCCGCGGTGAACGCCGCCCCGACCGCGCCGATGGGCGTCCCCCCGCAGTACGGGCAGAGCCCGCACACCACCGCGGAGTTGCAGCCGCCCCTGCTGCTCGGCCCGCCCGGCGGTGACGGCGGCGGCCACGGCTACGACGACGGGAGGCCCCCGCACGGCGGCGGCCGCTGGGTGAAGCCGGCGCTGTTCGTGGTCGCGGCGGTGCTCGCGGTCGCGCTCGGCATCTACTTCGCCGTCTCCCACACCGGCGACAAGACGCCCCCGGCGGAGAAGGTGACGCCCACTCGGTCGCAGCCGCAGAAGCCGACCTCGCAGCCGACCCAGGACGACACCACGGGCGGTACGCAGGACAGCACCGGCAGCGTCTCGGAGCAGCCGACGTACCGCTCGACGCCCTCCTACACGCAGCCGACCACCAAGGCCCCCCCGACCTCCGAGGCGCCGACCAAGGAGCCGAGCGCCCCGGCCACCTCCGCGCCGCCCACGCCGACGCCGACCGCCTCCGAGACCGGCGGGACCGAGGGCGCCTCCGGGGAGGCGTCCGGTGGCACGGCCGGCACCGCGGGAGCGGACGGCGGCCTCACGGGCGGCTGACCGCCGGGTCAGCCCGTGAAGGCCCCCAGCACGGCCTCGTACGCCGCGGTCCACCAGACGACCAGGGCGGACGAGGCCGGGAAGAGGGGGTCGGTCCTGCGGTCGTCGAGGACGTAGCGCCAGCGCAGCATCCAGAAGTCGTTGAGCCGTTCCCACCACACCCGGTGCACGGCCGCGGCCAGTTCGTCCCCGGGCACACCCGCGGCGCCGCGGTAGGCCCGGGCGTACGCGCGGATCTTGTCCAGGTCCAGGGTGCCCCCGGGCCGCACGAAGAAGATCACGGCGGCCCGTACCGCCTCCTCGGCGCGCGGCTGCACGCCGAGCCGGTCCCAGTCGACGATGGCGACGGGTTCGTCCTCGCGGTAGAGCAGGTTGAGCGGGTGGAAGTCGCCGTGCACCCAGCCGGACACCGGGCCCGCGGCGTCGGGCGGGCGGCGGTGGGCGTGACGTTCCAGCAGGGCACGGCGCTCCAGCAGCCGGTGCTCGGCCAGCTCGTCGAAGGTCTCGCGCGGCGCGCTGGCGCGCACCCGCCGCAGCAGCGCGCTGATCAGCGCATAGGTCAGTTCGGGGTCGGCGCTGGCGTGCCGGACCGGCTCGGGGGCGGGCTGCACCTGGGCCAGGGTGGTGTGGACGAGACCGAGCAGCGCGCCCAGGCGGCGGGAGTCGGCGGTGGTGAGTTCGCCGCCCTCGCGGTGCCGGCCCTCCACCCACGGGTACAGCGCGAAGCAGCGGCCGCCGACCACGGCGACGGTGCGGCCGTCGGCGTCGGGCACCGGTGGGGCGACCGGCAGGCCCACCTCGTCCAGCCGCTGGGTCGCGCGGTGCTGGCGGGCGATGACGGAGGAGTCGGAGGTGGCGCTGTCGACGTACAGCTTGAGGAAGTAGCGGCCCTGGGTGGTGGCCAGCCGGAATCCCCGGTTCAGCAGGCCCTGGGCAACGGGTTCGCAGGACAGCGGGGCGCCGGCGTCCGTGTATCGGCGCAGCAGGGTGTCCAGTGTCCCGGCGGAGGGCGGCGCCGTCGCCGAACTCCCGATCACCAGGCAGATGCTAGATCATTCCGGTGGTGGACTCGCGGGTCGAGCCGTACGTACACATGGCCCGGCTCCCGGCTTGTATCGTTTTGATGATCTGTGCCGAAGAGCGCCTGTTGTGCCGTCGACGGGTGGAAGGCGCGCGCCGTGCCGAGGAACTGCACCGCCCAGCCCGCTTCGAGGTCGTCCGCCTGGTAGGCCACGACAGTGCCGTCCACGCCCCATGAGCGGTCGGTACGGATCAGCACGGAGCCGTCGGCGACGACGTGCCGTGCCACGGCGATGTACGGCAGGGCCCCCCGCGTCAGCGCCAGCCGCCCGTACCGCACCCTTTCCAGCAGCGCCAGCGCAGCGCGCCCCTCGAATTCCATGGGAACCACCTTGCCGGGCCCGCCCCCTGGAGGCGCAGAGCACTCCGCCCCCACCTCCGGGGCCGATGGTCCCTGATGGGGCCATACCGCCTCAACCGGCCGAATCCGGTACCGGCAGGCCCAGTACGCGGTCGCGCAGCACCGGGAAGTCCGCCCGCGTCTTCGCCACGAGGCCGGGGTCGAGGTCGGCGGTGAGGATCTCCTCCCCGGGTCCCGCCTCGGCGACGACGGCGCCCCAGGGGTCGACGACGACGCTGTGCCCGGCCAGTTCCACCCCGGCGTGGGTTCCCGCGGTGCCGCAGGCCAGCACGTAGGACTGTGCCTCGATCGCGCGGGCCCGGGCCAGCAGCGTCCAGTGCTCACGGCGCCGCGCGGGCCAGCCGGCCGGGACGACCATGACCGTGGCGCCCGCGTCGACGAGCAGCCGGAACTGCTCGGGGAAACGCAGGTCGTAGCAGGTGGCCAGGCCTACGGGGACGCCCTGGACGTCGGTGGTGACGATGCGGTCGCCACCGCTCATGAGCACGGCCTCGCCCTGGTCGAAGCCGAAACGGTGGATCTTGCGGTAGGTCTCGCGCAGTGCGCCGTCGGGCGAGAAGAGCAGCGAGGTGTTGTACAGCGCGCCGTCGGCGGCGCGCTCGACGATCGACCCCGCGTGCAGCCACACGCCCGCGTCGAGCGCGGCGGCGCTCATGACCTCCGCGGTGGGGCCATGGAGCGGCTCGGCCTCTGGCTGGAAAAGATCGGCGGCAAAGGCCCCGACGGGCCACAGTTCGGGCAGGACGACCAGGTCCGACCCGGCCTGTCCGCGGACGAGCGAGGCGACCCGTTCGCGCCTGGCGTCCACCGCTTCGCCGGGGTCGACGTCGATCTGGAGCAGGGAAACGCGCACAGTACCACCGCCCATGAGTTCGGCACGTTCTTGCGGGCCTACGATCGTCACACGAAAGCACTCCCGTGGTGTCACTGCGCAGCGTAATTTAAGGCGCACACCACGACCGCGCACCGACCGTCGAGGGGTCCCGTGACCGGCACCGTCCACAGCCAGATCCAGCCGTACATCGACGCCTGGACCCACTCCATAGAATCCATAGCCGAGTTGGTCCGCCCCGTTCCGGCGGGCGCCTGGAACCGGCCGACCGCGTGTCCCTACTGGTCCGTGCGCGACGTCGTGTCGCACGTGATCGCCTTCGAGTGCGAGCTGCTCGGCGATCCCCGGCCGATCCACACGCTCCCCAGCGACCTGCGGCACATGACCACGGAGCACGCCCGTTACGTGGAGGTGCCGGTCGACAAGCGGCGGCACCACACCCCGCCCGAGGTGGTCGGCGAGCTCGACTACACGATCATCCGCCGTGCCCGTCAGCTGCGGAACGAGACCCGTGATGCGCAGGACACCGTCCGCGGGCCCATGGGCCGGGAGATGACCCTCGAGGAGCTGCTGAAGTGGCGGGTCTTCGACGTGTGGGTGCACGAGCAGGACCTGCGCCGGGCGCTGGGCGAGCCCGGCAACCTCGACTCGCCGGGCGCGCCCGTCGCCCGGGACCACATCCTCTCCCAGCTGCCGAAGGTGGTCGCCGAGCGCGCGGGCGCCCCCGCGGGCTCCGCCGTGGTGTTCGACGTCCACGGCGAGCTGGAGTTCATGCGGACCGTCCGGGTCGACAACGACGGCAACGGCACGATCGACGGCAGCGTCTCGCTCGGCCCCGCGGTCACGCTGACCCTGGACTGGGAGACCTTCGTCCGGCTGACCTGCGGCCGCACGCGCGCGCACGCGGTGGCGGACCGGCTGAAGATCGAGGGCGACCAGGCGCTCGCCGAGGCGATCCTGGCGAACATCGCCGTCACGGATTGACGCCGGGGGGAGCGTTCATGTCCCGGCGGGGACGTGGACGCTCTCGACGCGGCTGACGGCGATGCGCTGCCGCTCCAGCCGCGCCGCCCGGCCACGCAGCCGCAGGATCTGGACCAGGCCCAGCGCCTGCAGGACGAAGACGCTGCTCCAGGCCACCCGGTAGTCGCCGCCGCTGGCGTCCAGCAGGACGCCGATGGCGAGCAGCGTGGCCATCGAGGCGGTGAAGCCGCCGATGTTGACGATGCCGGAGGCCGTGCCGAAGCGCTCGGGCGGGTTCGCCGGGCGGGCGAAGTCGAAGCCGATCATCGACGCCGGCCCGCAGGTGCCCAGCACGACGCAGAGCAGCACGAGCAGCCACAGCGGGGCGTGGTCCGCGGGCCAGACCAGGACCACCGCCCACATCACCGCGGTCGCCCCGACCACGCCCAGGGTGAGCGGCATCCGGGCGCCGTGGTGGCGGCCGATGATCTGGCCGAAGAGCATCCCGAAGACCATGTTGGCGATCACCACCACCGTCAGCAGGGTGCCCGCGGTCTCGCGGGACAGCCCCTGGTCCTCGACCAGGTACGGCAGTCCCCACAGCAGCAGGAAGACCATCCCGGAGAACTGGGTGGTGAAGTGCGTCCACATCCCCAGCCGGGTGCCGGGCTCCCGCCAGGCGGCGGCGAGCTGCCGCTTCACGTAACCGCGCCCGGGGTGCTCGGCGGGCGCCGGCTCGAAGCCCTCGGGGTGGTCCTTCATGAAGGCCAGCACCAGGACGAGGACGAGCGCGCCGCCCAGTGCCGTGCCGACGAAGGTGGAGGTCCAGCCCGCGGAGTGCAGCAGCCGGGCGAGCAGCACGGTGCTCAGCAGGTTGCCCGCCACGCCGAACAGCGCGGCGCCCTGCGCGATCATCGGCCCGCGGCGGGCCGGGAACCAGCGGGAGCCCAGCCGCAGCACGCTCACGAAGGTCATGGCGTCGCCGCAGCCCAGCACCGCGCGGGCGGCCAGGGCCGTGCCGTACGCGTGGGAGAGGGCGAAGCCGAGCTGGCCCGCGGTGAACAAGGCGATGCCGATGCTCAGCACTCTCTTGGTGCCGAGGCGGTCGACCATCAGGCCCACGGGTATCTGCATGCCCGCGTAGACCAGCACCTGCAGGATCGAGAAGGTGGACAGCGCCGAGGCGCCGATGTGGAAGCGCTCCGCGGCGTCGATCCCGGCGACGCCGAGGCTGGTGCGGTGCACGACCGCGACCATGTAGACGAGGGTGCCGATGCTCCAGACGGCGACCGCCCTGGCGCCGCCGGGGGGTTCACCGGTCGGGGTGCCGATCGTTGCCATCACTCCCCCCGGGCCAGATGGCTCACCCAGCCGACGTGCCGTTCGACCAGCGCGGCCGCCATGGGGGCGTCCCCGGCGCGCAACGCCGCGAGGATCTCGGTGTGTTCGGCGACGTTCTTGGCGATACGGCCCGGCTCGGCGTGCATCGTCGCGACGCCCATACGTAGCTGACGGTCTCTCAACTGGTCGTACAGCTGGGACAGGATGCGGTTGCCCGCGGCGCGCACGATCTCGGCGTGGAAGCAGCGGTCGGCCCCCGCGAAGGCGGCCAGGTCACCCGCCGCGGCGTGGCCGCGCTGCTCGTCCAGCAACTCCTCCAGGCGGGTCAGCAGCCGCTCAGGGGCGGGCACCACCTTCATCACCGCGTGGCGCTCCACCAGCAGCCGGGTCTCCACGACGTCCGCGATCTCCTGCGCGGAGACCGGCAGCACCAGGGCGCCCTTCTTCGGGTAGAGCTTCAGCAGTCCCTCGGCCTCCAGGCGCAGCAGGGCCTCCCGCACCGGGGTGCGCGAGACGCCCACCGCCTCGGCCAGTTCGCCCTCGCTCAGGAGGGTGCCGCCCTCGTAGCGGCGGTCGAGCACCGCCTGCTTGACGTGCGTGTAGACCCGCTCGGCGGCGGGCGGCTGCTTGGCGGCCGGCTCGGCGGTGGTGCCGGCGGTCGCGACGGGGCTTCGGGACATGATGCGCACATCATAGATACAAGACGTATGCACGGACAGTCCGCGTCCGGCATACGGACTGGTACGTGGGTCGCCCGCGCCCGGTTCCGGCGGTCGGATCCCGGACGGTCAGTTGCCCGGCGGCCGGGATCCTGACGGTCCCGGTCCCGCCCCGGTGTCCGGGTTCGTGCCGCCGCCGCTGCGCAGCCGGGCGACGTAGGCGGCGGCCTGGGTGCGCCGCTGCATCCCGAGCTTGGCGAGCAGGGAGGAGACGTAGTTCTTGACCGTCTTCTCGGCGAGGTGCAGCCGGTCGCCGATCTGCCGGTTGGTGAGGCCCTCGCCGATGAGGTCGAGGATCCGCTTCTCCTGGTCGGTCAGGTCGGCGAGGCGGCCCTGCTGGCGTTCCCCGCCGCCGCGCAGCCGCTCCAGGACGCGCGCGGTGGCGACCGGGTCCAGCAGCGACCGGCCCCCGGCGACGTCCCGCACGGCGCCCACCAGGTCGCTGGCCCGGATGTCCTTGAGCACGTAGCCCGACGCGCCCGCCATGATCGCGTCGAAGAGGGCCTCGTCGTCCGCGTAGGAGGTGAGCATCAGGCACGCGATCCCGGGCTGGGAGGAACGGATCTCCCGGCACACCTCCACCCCGCTGCCGTCCGGCAGGCGGACGTCGAGCACCGCCACGTCGGGTCGCACGGCCGGGATCCGGGCGAGCGCCTCGGCGGCCGTACCGGCCTCGCCGACGACCTCCATCCCGTCCTCGGCGGAGAGCAGCTCGTGGACCCCGCGCCGGACGACTTCATGGTCGTCCAGTAGGAAAACCGTGATTACCGACTTTTCGGTCACAAGTTCAGCGTTGCACACACGACCCGCGTCGACCTCTTACGAAGAATCGATCCTCGGGATACCGTGCCGTTGTCCCGGTGGCCTGCGAGAACGCCCATTTACTAGGAAATCAAACAAAACCGCAGGTAGAACACCCTTCGCGCGGAAGCGGGAGGTGTGGGTAACGTTCACTTCGCAGGGCTGCCTGCCGGGTCACCAACACTCCCGGCTCGGCCGTGCCGCACACACCCCGTGCGCCGCGACGAGTCGGGCAGGAGCCGCACTGGCCGCCGGCGGATCCCGGGGGCCGGACAGACGGAGGAGCAAGCGTGAGCGTGAAAAGCACTGCCGCGAAGCCCCGTACGCCCCGTACGGGCACGCGCGGTGGAGCGAAGCGCCGTGAGGGCGAGCCGGAGCTGGTACAGCTCCTGACCCCCGAGGGCGAGCGCGTCCAGCACAGTGAGTACTCCATCGACCTGAGCCCCGAAGAACTGCGCGGTCTGTACCGGGACATGGTCCTGACCCGCCGGTTCGACGCGGAGGCGACGTCCTTGCAGCGGCAGGGCGAGCTGGGTCTGTGGGCGTCGCTGCTGGGCCAGGAGGCCGCACAGATCGGCTCGGGACGGGCCACCAGGCCGGACGACTACGTCTTCCCCACCTACCGCGAGCACGGCGTCGCCTGGTGCCGCGGGGTGGACCCGGTCAACCTGCTCGGCATGTTCCGCGGGGTGAACCACGGCGGCTGGGACCCGAACGAGAACAACTTCCAGCTGTACACGATCGTGATCGGCTCCCAGACGCTGCACGCGACCGGCTACGCGATGGGCATCAGCAAGGACGGCGCCGACTCCGCCGTCATCGCCTACTTCGGCGACGGTGCCTCCAGCCAGGGCGATGTCGCGGAGGCCTTCACCTTCGCCGCCGTCTACAACGCTCCCGTGGTCTTCTTCTGCCAGAACAACCAGTGGGCGATCTCCGAGCCCACCGAGAAGCAGAGCCGCGTCCCGATCTACCAGCGCGCCGCCGGCTTCGGCTTCCCCGGCGTGCGGGTCGACGGCAACGACGTCCTGGCGGTCCTCGCGGTCACCCGCGCCGCCCTGGAGCACGCCCGCTCCGGCCAGGGCCCGATGCTCGTCGAGGCCTTCACCTACCGCATGGGCGCCCACACCACCTCCGACGACCCCACCCGCTACCGCCTCGACGAGGAGCGCGAGCAGTGGGAGCACAAGGACCCGATCCTGCGGCTGCGCAGCTACCTGGAGAAGGACGGCATCGCCGACGAGGCCTTCTTCGCCGGTGTCGAGGAGGAGAGCGAGGCGCTCGGCAAGCGGGTCCGCGAGGCCGTGCGCGCCATGCCCGACCCCGACCCCATGTCGATCTTCGAGAACATCTACGCCGACGGACACGCCCTCGTCGACGAGGAGCGCGCCCAGTTCGCCGCGTACCAGGCGTCGTTCGCGGACAGCACGGAGGGTCACTGACCATGGCAACGATGACCATCGCCAAGGCCCTCAACGAGGCGCTGCGCAAGTCCCTGGAGACCGACCCCAAGGTCGTCCTCATGGGTGAGGACATCGGCAAGCTCGGCGGCGTCTTCCGGATCACCGACGGCCTGCAGAAGGACTTCGGCGAGCAGCGGGTGATCGACACCCCGCTCGCGGAGTCCGGCATCGTCGGCACCGCGATCGGCCTGGCCCTGCGCGGCTACCGCCCCGTCGTGGAGATCCAGTTCGACGGCTTCGTCTTCCCCGCGTACGACCAGATCGTCACCCAGCTCGCCAAGATGCACGCGCGCGCCCTGGGCAAGATCAAGCTCCCGGTCGTCATCCGCATCCCCTACGGCGGCGGCATCGGCGCCGTCGAGCACCACAGCGAGTCGCCCGAGGCGTACTTCGCGCACACCGCCGGACTCAAGGTCGTCTCCCCGTCGACCCCGCAGGACGCCTACTGGATGCTGCAGCAGGCGATCCACTCCGACGACCCGGTGATCTTCTTCGAGCCCAAGCGCCGCTACTGGGACAAGGGCGAGGTCGACACCGACGGCATCCCCGCCCCGCTCCACAAGGCGCGCACGCTCCTGGAGGGCACCGACCTCACCCTGGCCGCGTACGGCCCGATGGTGAAGGTGTGCCTGGAAGCGGCCGCCGCGGCCGCCGAGGAGGGCCGTAGCCTGGAGGTCGTGGACCTGAGGTCGCTGTCCCCGCTGGACTTCGACGCCGTACAGGCGTCGGTGGAGAAGACCCGCCGCCTGGTCGTCGTGCACGAAGCGCCGGTGCAGCTCGGCATGGGCGCGGAGATCGCGGCCCGCATCACCGAGCGGTGCTTCTACCACCTCGAGGCCCCCGTGCTGCGGGTCGGCGGCTTCCACGCCCCGTACCCGCCGGCCCGGGTGGAGGAGGAGTACCTGCCCGGCCTGGACCGGGTTCTGGACGCCGTCGACCGCTCGCTGGCGTTCTGAGGAGAGGGTTGTGACGACAGTGGCAGCACCGCAGCGCTTCCGTGAGTTCAAGATGCCGGACGTCGGCGAGGGACTGACCGAGGCCGAGATCCTCAAGTGGTACGTCAAGCCCGGCGACACCGTCACCGACGGCCAGGTGGTCTGCGAGGTGGAGACCGCCAAGGCCGCGGTCGAGCTTCCGATCCCGTTCGACGGGGTGGTGCACGAACTGCGCTTCCCCGAGGGCGAGACCGTCGACGTCGGCACCGTGATCATCGCCGTCGACACCGGCGAGGGCGACGCCGGTGAACCGGCCGCCGAGGCCGCCCCGGAGCCGGCCGCCGCGCCGGCCCCCGCCGCGGAGCCGGCGCAGAAGCGGCAGCCCGTGCTGGTCGGCTACGGCGTCGCGGCCTCGTCGACCAAGCGCCGGCCCCGCAAGCAGCCCGCCGTGCCGGCGCAGACCGGTGCCCAGCAGGCCGTCCAGGACGAGCTGAACGGTCACGCCCCGGTGCCGGCCGCCGCGCCGGTGGCCGCCGCCCCGGCCCAGGCGGCTCCCGCCGGGTTCGCCCCCGCCGAGGTCCGCCCGCTGGCCAAGCCGCCGGTGCGCAAGCTCGCCAAGGACCTGGGCGTGGACCTGGCCACGGTCACCCCGACCGGGCCGCAGGGCACGATCACCCGCGAGGACGTCCAGAGGGCGCTGGCCCCGGCCGCCCCCGCGCAGGCCCCCGCCGCCACCGAGGCGGTAGCGGCTCCCGCCGCCCCGGCCCCCGCCGCGGGCGCGCTGGAGACCCGCGTCCCGATCAAGGGCGTCCGCAAGGCGACGGCCGCGGCCATGGTCGCCAGCGCCTTCACCGCGCCGCACGTGACCGAGTTCGTCACCTTCGACATCACCCGGACCATGCGGCTCGTCCAGGAGCTGAAGACCGACCCGGCCTTCGTCGGGCTCAAGGTCAGCCCGCTGCTGCTGGTCGCCAAGGCCCTGCTGGTCGCGATCCGCCGCAACCCGGAGATCAACGCCGCCTGGGACGAGGCCAACCAGGAGATCGTCCACAAGGGCTACGTCAACCTGGGCATCGCCGCGGCCACCCCGCGCGGCCTGATCGTCCCCAACATCAAGGACGCCCAGGCCAAGACCCTGCCCGAACTGGCTGCCGCGCTCGGTGACCTGGTCGCCACGGCCCGTGAGGGCAAGACCTCGCCGGCCGACATGCAGGGCGGCACGATCACCATCACCAACGTCGGCGTCTTCGGCGTCGACACGGGCACGCCCATCCTCAATCCCGGGGAGTCCGCGATCCTCGCCTTCGGCGCGGTCAAGGAGCTGCCCTGGGTCCACAAGGGCAAGGTCAAGCCCCGTCAGGTCACCACGCTCGCGCTCTCCTTCGACCACCGCCTGGTCGACGGCGAGCTCGGCTCCAAGTTCCTCGCCGACGTCGCGGCGGTCCTGGAGTACCCCAAGCGCCTGATCACCTGGGCCTGATCCGCCCCAGGCACGGCAACGCGAAGGGCCCGGACGTTTGTACGTCCGGGCCCTTCCCGCGCGTGTCGCCCCCACCCCGGCCGCGATTTGTGTCGTCATACGGCCATGGCGGTATCCATCTCCGTGGTCCTGCTCCTGATCGTGATCACGCTCATCCTGCTCCGGGCGAAGTCGCTGAAGCTCTCCCACGCGATCCTGTGCGTCCTCCTCGGCTTCTGCCTCGCCAGTTCCAGCCTCGCCCCCACCATCCATTCCGGCCTCGTCGCCACCACGGACGCCGTGAGCGACCTGCGCCCCTGAGCCCGAAGTCCTCGCGGGCGGGCGTGCCTCAGTCGCCGACCTGGTGTTCCACGCGGTGCCGGATGTACGCGTCCGGGTGGGAGCGGGCCAGCGCCACCGCCGTGTCCACCAGAGCGTGCAGCTCCGGCGGGTAGGCCGACTTCCGGAGCGGCAGACCCGGCAGGATGCAGCGCCGGACCTCGAGTTGTTCGTTGCCCACGAACTCGCGCAGGGCGGCCTCGTTCCACTCGGCCACCACGGCCCGCGCGCCGTCGGTCCCGGCCCTGTCGACGGAGCCCGGGTCCGCCGCCCGTACGTGGGGCATCCGCAGCGGCAGGGCCGACCAGTACCAGGCCCGAGCGGCGCCCGCCCGCTCATGGTCCGTGCCCGTCCGCAGGTAACCGAGCAGCGCCTTGCGCACACGCGCGTATCCGAACGCGTTCAGCGCGGGCTCGACGAACTGGCGGTTGAAGCTGGGGTCGGGATCGTGGACGGCTGCCCTGAGCAGCGCGTCGAAGGACTCCTCGGAGAGGGCCGTGCCCCGTAGGCAGGCCGTGCGCAGGGCCGTCCGAGCGCGATTCCTCCAGGTTCGCCGAGCGTCGCCCCCCGGTCCGGGACCGACGTCGAGCCCGAGGCTCCGGACCACCTCCGCCAGGCACGCCTCGAACGCCTCCTCCCGGGCTTCCGTACGTCCCGGCAGCGCCATGAAGACCTGTGGCTCCGCCGCTGCCGCCCCACTGCCCGTCGCCCCGTTCCCGTCCGCAGCCAACCGTCGCTCCCCTGTCGCAGGCCCTGTCATACGCGTGATCCGGCGCTCCCGTCCGGATGGCACCCTTGAAGCATGAACGATTCCGCATCCGTGTCCTCCCCCAAACCCCGTCGTGCCCGTGTCCGCGCCCCTGAGCTCGTCGGCAAGGGCGGCTGGATCAACACCGGCGGCAAGGACCTCACCCTCGCGGACCTGCGGGGCAAATGCGTCATCGTTGATTTTTGGACCTTCTGCTGCATCAATTGCCTGCACGTCCTCGACGAGCTGCGCGAGCTGGAGGAGAAGCACCGCGACACCGTGGTGATCGTCGGCGTGCACTCGCCGAAGTTCGTGCACGAGGCGGAGCACCAGTCGGTCGTGGACGCCGTGGAGCGGTACGGGGTGCACCACCCGGTGCTGGACGACCCGGAACTCACGACGTGGAAGCAGTACGCCGTGCGCGCCTGGCCCACGCTGACCGTGATCGACCCGGAGGGGTACGTCGTCGCCCAGCACTCCGGGGAGGGGCACGCGCACGCGCTGGAGGCGCTGGTCACCGAGCTGGAGGCGGAGCACGCGGCGAAGGGGACGCTGCGCCGCGGGGACGGCCCGTATGTGCCGCCCGAGCCGGTGGCCACCGATCTGCGGTTCCCGGGGAAGGCGCTGCGGCTGCCGTCGGGGAACCTGCTGGTGTCGGACTCGACCCGGCACCAGCTGGTGGAGATTGAGCCGGACGGGGAGACCGTCGTGCGGCGGATCGGTGCGCCGGGGGACTTCAGCGAGCCGCAGGGGCTGGCGTCGCTGCCGGACGGCACCGTGGTCGTCGCGGACACCGTGAACCACCGGCTGCGGACGTTCGACCCGGAGAGCGGGGCCCTGGAGACGGTGGCCGGCACCGGGAAGCAGTGGTGGCAGGGGTCGGCGACCTCGGGCCCGGCGCTGGGCACCGACCTGTCGTCGCCGTGGGACGTGGCGTGGTGGGACGGCAAGGTGTGGATCGCCATGGCGGGCGTCCACCAGCTGTGGACGTACGACCCGGCGGACGGGACGGTCGCGGTGGCGGCCGGGACGACCAATGAGGGCTTGGTCGACGGGCCTGCGGAGCAGGCGTGGTTCGCGCAGCCGTCGGGGCTGGCGGCGGCCGGGGAGCGGTTGTGGGTCGCGGACTCCGAGACGAGCGCGCTGCGCTGGGTGGAGCGGGCCGGGGACGGCGCGGGGTACGTGGTGCGCACCGCCGTCGGCACGGGGCTGTTCGACTTCGGTCACCGTGACGGTGCCGCGGAGCAGGCGCTGCTGCAGCATCCGCTGGGGGTGACCGCGCTGCCGGACGGGTCGGTCGCGGTGAGCGACACCTACAACCACGCGCTGCGCCGCTTCGACCCGGCGACCGGCGAGGTCAGCACGCTCGCCACGGACCTGCGGGAGCCGTCGGGCGCGGTGCTGGACGGCGCGGAGATCGTGGTGGTGGAGTCCGCCCGCCACCGGTTGACGCGGCTGCGCCTGCCGGAGGAGGCGGTGCGGGTCGAGGGCGCGGCGCACCGTACGCGGCGGCCCGCGACGGATGTGGCGCCGGGGCCGCTGCGGCTGGACGTGGTGTTCTCCGCCCCGGCCGGCCAGAAGCTCGACGAGCGCTACGGCCCGTCGACGCGGCTGCTGGTCAGCGCGACGCCGCCGGAGCTGCTGCTGGCGGGGGCCGGCAAGGGTACGGACCTCTTCCGCGACGTCGTCCTGAACGGCGACGTCGGCGAGGGGGTGCTCCACGTGTCGGCGATGGCCGCGTCGTGTGACGACGACCCGGACAACGAGTTCCCCGCCTGCCATGTGCACCAGCAGGACTGGGGTGTCCCCGTCCGGCTGACCGCCGTGGGGGACACCCGGCTCGCGCTGGTGCTCGCCGGGATGGACGGCTGACGCTCCCGCAGCTCCGTCACGCGTGCGGGTAGTTGCGGGCGCGTTCGTCCATCACCGGCATCGGCTCCACGACCCGGCGCTTCTTGAAGATGCTGATGTACGCGGCCAGGCCGATGACGCCCACCGCCATCATGATCAGACCGACCAGGTCCAGGTTGACCCCGGCCATGTGCCAGTCGGTCGCGAAGGTGAGGATGGCCCCCACCGCGATCAGGCCGATGCAACCGCCGATGCCCATGATGTCCGCCTCCGAACGGGGTTGGCTCTACGGACTCGTAGAACCCGTGTACCCGGGGGCGGGCATCTCATGACAGCGAACCGCCCGTGAAGTCCGCTCACCGGCAGCGGACTTCACGGGCGGGGTGGGAATCAGCCCTCCAGGAACGCCTTCAGCGCGCCGGCCAGCAGGTACGGGTCGTCGGCGCCGCACAGTTCGCGCGCGGAGTGCATCGACAGGATCGGCACGCCGACATCCACGGTGGTGATGCCGTGCCGGGCGGCGGTGATGGGGCCGATGGTGGTGCCGCAGGGCATGGCGTTGTTGGAGACGAAGGACTGCCAGGGCACGCCGGCCCGCTCGCAGGCAGCGGCGAAGATGCCGCGGCCGGTGCCGTCGGTGGAGTAGCGCTGGCTGACGTTGACCTTCAGGATCGGGCCGCCGTTGGGCACCGGGCGGTGCGTCGGGTCGTGCTTCTCCGTGTAGTTGGGGTGGACGGCGTGTCCGGTGTCGGCGGAGACGCACACGGTGCCGGCGAAGGCCCGGGCGCGGTCCTCGTAGCTGCCGCCGCGGGCGAAGACGGAGCGCTCCAGGACGTTGCCGAGCAGCGGCCCGGCGGCGCCGGTGTCGGACTCGCTGCCGGTCTCTTCGTGGTCGAAGGCGGCCAGGACGGGGATGTACGGCAGGCCGGGCCGGGCGGCGGCGGCCAGGGCGGCGGTGCCGGCGTGCACGGAGAGCAGGTTGTCGAGCCGGCCCGCGGTCAGGAACTCGCGGTCGCGGCCGAGGTAGGCGGGCGGCTGGACGTCGTGGGTCATCAGGTCCCAGCCGACGACGTCGGCGGCGGCGACGCCGCTCTCCTCCGCGAGGAACGCGATCAGGGCGCCCTCGTCGACCTCGCCGAGGCCCCAGACGGGCTGCATGTGGCGCTGCTTGTCGAGCTTGAGGCCGCTGTCGTTGACACCGCGGTCGAGGTGGACGGCGAGCTGCGGCACTCGCAGCAGCGGCCGGTCGACGTGGACCAGCGTCGTCGTGCCGTCGCGCAGCACCAGCCGGCCGGACAGGCCCAGATCGCGGTCGAGCCAGGTGTTGAGGAGGGCGCCGCCGTAGATCTCGACGGCGACCTGGCGCCACCCGAAGGAGCCCGAGTCGGGACGGGGCTTGACGCGCAGGTTGGTGGAGTCGGTGTGTGCGCCGACCACCCGGAAGGGGGTGGCGGGTCCGGCGCCCTCGGGCACGTACCAGGCGATGATCGCGCCGCCCCGCAGCACGTACTTGCCGCCCGCCTCGGCGCCCCACGCCTCGGTCTCGGCCACCTGCTGGAATCCGGCCTTCTCCAGGCGCTCGGCGGCGCTCGCGACCGCGTGGTACTGCGACGGGCTGGCGGTGAGGAAGGCTGCGAGGTCGTCGGTGTGGCCGCGGCCGAAGTGGGGCTGAGGGTTCATGCTTCAAGCATAAGGAGGCGCGGCGGCCCGCTCCTCGTCGGAGGAGCGGGCCGTCGTTGCCGTATCGGTCCCGGCCGGAACCGGTCAGGACCGGGTCAGAACGCCTCTTCGGGCAGGTCCATGATGTCGAGGGTGACGCCGTCGGCGACGGACCGCGCGACGGAGACCTGCGGCAGGACCTCGGCGGCGAAGTGCTTCGCGGCGGCGATCTTGCCGGTGTAGAAGGCCGTGTCCTTGGCGGAGGCGCCGGCGGCCAGCTTCTCGGCGGCGACGGCGGCGCCCTTGAGCAGCAGGTAGCCGACGACGACGTCACCGGAGGCGAGCAGCAGGCGGGTGGTGTTCAGGCCCACCTTGTAGATGGACTTCACGTCCTGCTCGGTGGCGGCGAGGTCGGTCAGCATCTTGCCGACGATGGCCTCCAGGTCCACGGCGGCCTTGGCGAGCTGCTCGCGGGCGCCGGCGAGTTCCTCGCCGCCGGTGGCCTCGGCGAGGAACTTCTTGATCTCCTCGGAGAGGGCGGTCAGCGCGGCGCCCTGGTTGCGGACGATCTTCCGGAAGAAGTAGTCCTGGCCCTGGATCGCCGTGGTGCCCTCGTAGAGGGTGTCGATCTTGGCGTCGCGGATGTACTGCTCGATCGGGTACTCCTGCAGGAAGCCGGAGCCGCCGAAGATCTGCAGGGACTGGGCGAGCTGCTCGTAGCCCCGCTCGGAGCCGTAGCCCTTGACGATCGGCAGGAGCAGGTCGTTGAGCGCCTCGAGGCCCTTGGTCTCCTCGCCGGCCGCCTCGGCGACGGCGATCGCGTCCTGGACGGAGGCAGTGTGGAGGACCAGGGCGCGCATGCCCTCGGCGTAGGCCTTCTGCGTCAGCAGGGAGCGGCGCACGTCGGGGTGGTGGGTGATGGTGACCTTGGGCGCGCTCTTGTCCATGAACTGCGCGAGGTCCGGGCCCTGCACGCGCTCCTTGGCGTACTCCAGCGCGTTGAGGTAGCCGGTGGAGAGGGTGGAGATCGCCTTCGTGCCGACCATCATGCGGGCGAACTCGATGATGCGGAACATCTGGCGGATGCCGTCGTGTTTGTCGCCGATCAGCCAGCCCTTGGCGGGGTGCTTGTCGCCGAAGGTCATCTCGCAGGTGTTGGAGGCCTTCAGGCCCATCTTGTGCTCGACGTTCGTGGCGTAGACGCCGTTGCGCTCGCCCAGCTCGCCGGTCTCGAAGTCGAAGAGGTACTTCGGGACGAGGAAGAGGGACAGGCCCTTGGTGCCGGGGCCGGCGCCCTCGGGGCGGGCGAGGACGTAGTGGAGGATGTTCTCCTCCAGGTCGTGCTCGCCGGAGGTGATGAAGCGCTTCACGCCCTCGATGTGCCAGGAGCCGTCCTCTTGCTCGACGGCCTTGGTGCGGCCGGCGCCCACGTCCGAGCCGGCGTCCGGCTCGGTGAGCACCATGGTGGAGCCCCAGGTCTTCTCGACCGCGATCCCGGCGATCCTCTTCTGGACCTCGTTGCCCTCCTCGAAGAGGATGCGGGCGAAGGCCGGGCCGGAGGAGTACATCCACAGGGCCGGGTTGGAGCCGAGGATCAGCTCCGCGTACGACCAGATCAGGGACGGCGGGGCGGTGGTGCCGCCGATGCCCTCGGGCAGGCCCAGGCGCCAGTACTCGGAGGCCATGAAGGCCTTGTAGCTCTTCTTGAAGGAGTCCGGCACCGGCGCGGTGCTGGTCGCCGGGTCGAAGACCGGCGGGTTGCGGTCGGCGTCCGCGAAGGAGTCGGCGAGCTCGTTCTCCGCGAGGCGTGCGACCTCGGACAGGATGTCCTTGGCGGTCTCGGCGTCCATCTCGGCGAACGGGCCGGTCCCGTACAGCTTGTCGCGTCCGAGGACCTCGAAGAGGTTGAACTCGATGTCGCGAAGGTTTGACTTGTAGTGGCCCATGGCGACGGCTCCGTCGGGGTCGGTCGGACGGCGGGATGGGTTCGCAGTCCTCGCAGCTTTATCACTTACCAGTCGGTAATGATGCTACCCGTCGGTAATAAAAACAACCCCTATCCGGCCGGATGTGACGGAGGACCTTCGGCTTCCGGAGGGACATCCGGCTCCCGGGGGTGGAGTTCGTCCAGGGCCCCGATGGCGGCGGCCGTGATCGGCACCGCGAGCAGCATCCCGAGGATGCCCGCCAGGCTCGCCCCCGCGGTGATCGCCAGCAGTACCACGGCCGGGTGCATGTGCACCGTGCGGCTCTGCACCATGGGCTGCAGGATGTGCCCCTCCAGCACCTGTACGGCCAGCACCACCCCCAGGGCCCACAGGCCGATCACCCACCCCCGGTCGGCGAGGGCGACGAGCACGGACACCGCCCCCGAGATGAACGCCCCCAGGTACGGGATGTAGGCGCCGATGAAGACGAGCGCGGCCAAGCCCACTGCCCCCGGCACGCGCAGGATCAGCAGGCCGATGCCGATGAGCGTGGCGTCGATCAGCGCGATCACCGTCGTGCCCCGCATGAAGCCCTGGACGGCGGTGAAGGCGCGGCGCGCGATCCGCTCCAGCAGGGGCCCGCTGCCGCGCGGCGCCGCGTTCCGCAGCAGGGAGGGGAAGCGGGCGCCGTCGCGCAGGAAGAAGAAGGTCAGCAGCAGCGCCAGCACGGCGGTCGCGATGGCCTGGCCCACGAGGCTGAGCCCGGACCACACGCCGGAGGCCGCGCGGGCGCCGTACTTGGTGGCGAAGGACTTGAGGCTGTCGATGGTGTCGTTCAGCGAGGTCCCCGGCGCGCCCAGGCGCGGCAGCACCTTCTGGGCCGCTTCCTTGAGCGATGCCACGATCTCGTCGCCGGTCTGCAGCAGGCTCTGCACGAGGATGAAGCCCGCCCCCGCCACGAAGACGAGCAGTGCCGCGCAGGTCAGCGCGGCGGCCAGCGACCGCTGCACCTTGACGGCCCGCAGCCGCCGGTGGAGCGGGCCCAGCAGGGCGCTGCCCAGCAGGGCCAGCAGGACGGGCGTGACCACGGCCGCGAAGGTGACGATCAGCCAGACGGCGAGCGCGCCCACACCGGCCACCAGCAGCACGACGGCGCACCACGCGGCCGTCCGTCGCGCGGAGGCCGGCAGAAGGGGCGCGTCCACCCGGCCAGCGGATCACGTGGACGCGGTTGTCCGCATGCCGGGAAAGGCGAACGGGTGGACCTTCACGGTCGGATACGATATTGACGGTCCGTAGAGGAAATCCTCACCCACAGTAGCGACTTGGGAGCAGCCGGCAATGGCTCGACACCTCATCACCAGCGCCCTTCCGTACATCAACGGGATCAAGCACCTGGGCAACATGGTGGGGTCCATGCTCCCGGCCGACGTCTACTCCCGGTACCTGCGCCAGCGCGGCCACGAGGTCCTCTACATCTGCGCCACCGACGAGCACGGCACGCCGGCCGAGCTCGCCGCGCAGGAGGCCGGGCTGCCGGTCGACGAGTTCTGCGCCCAGCAGCACGACGCGCAGAAGGCGGTCTACGACGGCTTCGCCCTCTCCTTCGACTACTTCGGCCGCAGCTCCTCGTCGCAGAACGTGGAGATCACCCAGGCCATCGCGCGCGAGCTGAAGCAGAACGGCTTCATCGAGGAGCGCGCCATCCGCCAGGTCTACTCCCTGGACGA
Source organism: Actinacidiphila sp. bgisy160 (assembly GCF_965342435.1). Classification (GTDB taxonomy): domain Bacteria; phylum Actinomycetota; class Actinomycetes; order Streptomycetales; family Streptomycetaceae; genus Actinacidiphila. The sequence goes on from NZ_CBDRCM010000001.1 coordinate 361,675, forward strand.
CGAGCGCTTCCTGCCCGACCGGTACATCGTCGGCACCTGCCCGCACTGCGGCTACGACAAGGCCCGCGGCGACCAGTGCGAGAACTGCACCCGTGTCCTGGACCCGACCGACCTGATCGACGCGCGCTCGGCGATCAGCGGCAGCAGCCGGCTCGAGGTCCGCGAGACCAAGCACCTCTTCCTGCTCCAGTCCAAGCTCTCCCACGAGGTCGAGGCCTGGGTCGACGAGCACGGCAAGGACTGGCCGACGCTCGCCTCCTCCATCGCCCGAAAGTGGCTGACCGAGGGCCTCCAGGACCGCGCCATCACCCGCGACCTGGACTGGGGCGTGCCGGTGCCGGCGGACACCTGGCCGGACCTGGCGGCCGAGGGCAAGGTCTTCTACGTCTGGTTCGACGCCCCGATCGAGTACATCGGCGCCACCAAGGAGTGGTCCGACGCCGCCCCCGAGGGCGAGGAGCGCGACTGGCGCTCCTGGTGGTACGACGTCGACACCGACGTCCGGTACACCGAGTTCATGGCCAAGGACAACGTTCCCTTCCACACCGTGATGTTCCCGGCCACCCTGCTGGGCACCCGCGACAAGTGGAAGAAGGTCGACTTCGTCAAGGCCTTCAACTGGCTGAACTACTACGGCGGCAAGTTCTCCACCTCGCAGCGGCGCGGCATCTTCACCGACGCCGCCCTGGAGATCCTGCCCGCCGACTACTGGCGCTACTTCCTGATGGCGAACGCGCCCGAGTCCGACGACACCTCGTTCACCTGGGAGCACTTCGCGGCCTCGGTCAACAAGGACCTGGCCGACACCCTCGGCAACTTCGTCAACCGCGTGCTGTCCTTCTCCCGCAAGCGCTTCGGCGACGAGGTGCCGGCGGGCAAGGAGGCGGGCGAGGCCGAGCGGCGCCTGGGCGAGCAGATCGCCGAGCTCCTCGCGGAGTACGAGCGCCACATGGAGGACCTGCAGTTCCGCAAGGCCGCGCAGGCGCTGCGCGCGCTGTGGAGCGCCGGCAACTCCTATCTGGAGGAGAAGGCTCCCTGGCTGGAGATCAAGACGGACGCCGACGGCGCCGCCCTGACCCTGCGCACCGCCATGAACCTGATCCACCTCTACGCGGTGATCTCCGAGCCGTTCATCCCGGCCACGTCCGCCGCCATGCGCGGGGCCTTCGCCCTGAGGGACGACACCGCCGTGTGGGCCACCCCGGAGGAGGCCCGCGCCCTGGCCGCCGTCCCGGCCGGTACCGCGTTCACCGTTCCGCCGGTGCTCTTCGCCAAGATCACCGACGAGGACCTGGACGCCTACCGCGAGCGCTTCGGCGGCGAGCCCGAGGCGGCCTGATGCCCACCGCCGCGAGGGGCAGATCCCCGCTGGTGCTCATTCTGGCGGTGGGCCTGACCCTGGTGGTCGTGGTGGCGGGGGTGATCCTCGCGGTGTCCCTGACCGGCTCGGGCGACCGCCGTTCCGGGGCGGCCCCGGGTGCGGACGGCGCGTGCCGGGGCAGCAACGTCACGCTGGCGAAGGCCGCCGGGCGTTTCGGCCTGCGGCTGCCGGACGGCCCGCAGGACGTGCACTACCTCGCGGAGACCGGCGGGCTGTCCGGCGAGTACAACCTCGAACTGCGCTTCCGCACCACCGCCGCCGGCCTGAAGCAGTTCCTCTCCGCCTCCGGCTTCGGCGCGCTCGGCTCCGACGTGCGAGCCCTGCGCGTGGGCGAGCCGCCCGCCGACCCGTGCCGCCGCGCCGCCGGAGGACTGGAGCGCGCCCGCTACGCCGGTGACCACGCCCCCGCCGCCGCGGACCACGGCGCCTACAGCCGCGGCGTCGCCGTGGACGACAGCGACCCGGCCCGCCCCGTGGTCGCCCTCGTCGCCCTGGACGGCTGACCGGCGCGGCCGGCCGTCGTCTCGCCAGGCGCTTGCATGCACATATGCATGCAAGCGTGCACAGTGTCCGTATGGTTGCTCTCCAGATCCGTGACGTACCCGAGGACCTTCGCGACCGTCTCGCGGCCATAGCGGAGGAGCGCGGCCAGTCGCTTCAGGCGTACCTGCTCGACCTCGTGCGCGACGAGGTGCGGCGCAGGGACAACCTGGCCGTTGTCGAGCGGTTCTCGAGGTCTGCGTACGGCACCCGGCTTGCCGAAGGCGACGTCACGGACGTGTTGCGTACGGCGAGGGCAGAACGGGACGCGCAACTCGGTGTGCCGGAAGGCGACGAGTGATCGTCGTCGATGCCTCGGTCTTCGCCTTCTCGCTCCTGGACGAGGGCACGACCGGCGAGCGTTGCCGAAGCGCCCTGGCCGCGGACGACCGCTGGATCGCGCCGCAGCACTGGACGATCGAGGTGATGTCCGTGATCCGGGGCAGTCTGCTCGGTGGCAAGATCACGGCCGGCCATGCCGCGGACGCGGTGGAGGCACTCTGCGGGCTCGACCCCGTCGTTCCGATGACCCGTGTTCTGCTGCCCCGCGTCTGGGAACTGCGGGGCGACCTCACCGCGTACGACGCGGCGTACGTGGCCGCTGCGGAGGCGTACGGCTGCCCGCTCCTGACCACCGACGGGCGGATGGCCCGAGTTTCCGGCATTCGCTGCGCGGTCGAGGTCGTCGGCTGACGGCGGGTCGGCCCGACGGGACGGCACCGGAGACGGGCAGACGCCGATGGGCCCGGAACCGAACGGTTCCGGGCCCATCGGCGTCATGCCGTGCGGGCGGGCGTCAGGCCTTCTTCTCCGGCGGCAGCCGCAGCGCGAGGTGCAGTTCCTTCAGCCGGGCCTCGTCGACCGTGCTCGGCGCGCCCATCAGCAGGTCCTGGGCGTTCTGGTTGAGCGGGAAGGCGATGGTCTCTCGGATGTTGGGCTCGTCCGCGAGCAGCATGACCATCCGGTCGACGCCGGGGGCGATGCCGCCGTGCGGGGGCGCGCCGAAGTGGAAGGCGCGGAGCATGCCGCCGAACTCGTGCTCGACGGTCTCGCGGCTGTAGCCGGCGATCTCGAAGGCCTTATACATGATCTCGGGCTCGTGGTTCCGGATCGCGCCCGAGGACAGCTCGACGCCGTTGCAGACGATGTCGTACTGCCAGGCCAGGATGTCCAGCGGGTCCTTGGTCTGCAGCGCCTCCAGGCCGCCCTGCGGCATGGAGAAGGGGTTGTGCGAGAAGTCGATCTGGCCGGTGTCCTCGTTCTTCTCGAACAGGGGGAAGTCGACGATCCAGCAGAAGCGGAAGACGTCCTCCTCGAACTGGCCGGCCCGCTTCGCGGCCTCGACGCGGACGGCGCCCATGATCTTGGAGACCTCGTCGAACTCGCCGGCGCCGAAGAAGATGGCATGGCCGGGCTTGGCGTCGACCGCTGTGAGCAGCGCCTTGACGTCGTCCTCGGTGAGGAACTTGGCGATCGGGCCGGTGAGCGTCAGATCGTCGCCGACCCGCACCCAGGCCAGGCCCTTGGCGCCCTGCTCGACGGCGTAGTCGCCGAGGTTGTCGAAGAACTTGCGCGGCTGGTCCGCGGTGTCCGGCACGGGCAGGGCGCGGACGTGCTTGCCGGCGAAGGCCTTGAAGCCCGAGGCGGCGAAGATGTCGGAGACGTCGACCAGTTCCAGCTTGGCGCGCAGGTCGGGCTTGTCGTTGCCGTACTTGACGAAGGCCTCACGGAAGGGGATCCGCGGGAAGGGCGAGGTGACGTGGCGCCCGTTGCCGAACTCCTCGAAGAGGTCGGTCATGACCTTCTCGATGACCGCGAAGACGTCCTCCTGCTCGACGAAGCTCATCTCGATGTCGAGCTGGTAGAACTCGCCCGGCGAGCGGTCGGCGCGGCTGTCCTCGTCGCGGAAGCAGGGCGCGATCTGGAAGTAGCGGTCGAAGCCCGCGATCATCAGCAGCTGCTTGAACTGCTGCGGGGCCTGTGGCAGCGCGTAGAAGGTGCCGGGGTGCACGCGGGAGGGCACCAGGAAGTCGCGGGCGCCCTCGGGCGAGGTCGCGGACAGGATCGGGGTGGCGAGCTCGTTGAAGCCGAGCGCCGTCATCTCACGCCGCAGGAAGCTGATGACCTGGGTGCGCAGCATGATGTTGCGGTGCATGCGCGCGCGGCGCAGGTCGAGGAAGCGGTGGGTGAGCCGGGCCTCCTCGTTGGCGTTGTCCTCTGGGAAGACCGGGAACGGCAGCTGGTCGGCGGCGCCGAGCACCTCCAGCTCGGTGACCTCGACCTCGATCGCGCCGGTGGGCAGATCGGGGTTGAGGTTCTCCTCCGAACGGGCGACGACGCGTCCGTCGACGCGGAGCACCGACTCCTTGGACTGGTGACTCAGGGCCTCGTACGCGGGCGAGCCGGGACGGGCGACGAGCTGGACCACCCCGTAGTGGTCCCGGAGATCGACGAACAGGATGCCGCCCAGATCCCGGCGATTGTGCAGCCAACCACTCAGGCGCACTTCCGCGTCTACGTCGGTGGCGCGCAGCTCACCGCAGGTGTGGGACCGGTACCGATGCATCGTTCATCCAAGTCGTCTGATTTCGGGGATGAGGCCTCCCCAGTCTACGGGGGTACGCGCGCCCGACCCCATTCGGATGAAAGCCACGAAAAACCAGAAACCATGCGAATACGCGTCGAGGGCGCGCCGGCCGCGCTCGGCGCGGGCGTCCGGCGCCGGGACAGCGCCACCGGCACGGTGGAGCTCGACGCCATGAGCCCGGGCCGATGGCGCTTCCGCCCCGGACGCAGTAAGTCCACTCGGGGGTGACCCGGGCCCGGTTTCAACGCCCGCGACCACATGGACATGTCGGCGGCGGTCACCCTGGCGCCCGTCGCGGGCACCTCTTCCGCCGGGCGAGGGCAAGGCGATCCGGTTCGAACTCCACGAGGCTCCCGTGGCGGGCCGGCGGCCCGATACGCTGTGTGCCGTGTACGGCTACGACCAGAACGGGATGGCAGGGGCCGCGCCGCCGATGGGCGGAGCGCCGATGGGCGGGGCACCGATGGGTGCGAGCTACCCCGAGCCGTCGCCGCCCTCGCTGGCGGACGCGGTGCGCGCGTTCACGACGGGCTCGATGTCGGCCGAGGACTTCCAGGCGGTCTTCGCCACGTCCAAGGTCTACTGCCCGCGCGGCGACAACCCCGGTTTCCTGGCGCTGCACGACACGCAGCAGCCCGTGATCCCCATGTTCTCCTCGCTGAAGCAGTTGCGCCGCTACGCCGGCAAGGAGTCCAAGTACTTCGTGATCACGGGTGCCGAGGTGCTGGACCTGCTGCCGACCGGCTACGGCTTCGTGCTGGACATGGAGGGCGAGCACCGGATGGTGTTCGACGCGAAGGCGGTCGAGCAGATGGTGGAGTTCACCATGCGGCGGATGTACGGCTGATCCAGCCGCCACCCCACGGAAACCGGACAAAGGCCGGGGAACGGTTGCGGGAAGTTCAGCGTTCAACTATGTTGAACGTTGAACAATCCGAGGAGGATCCTGGCCATGCCTGCAGTGACCGTCGAGAACCCGTTGAGCCTGCCGCGCGTCCACGCCCCCGCCGACGCGGTACAGCGGCGTGCGCTGCAGGTCACCACCGCTCCGAGCGGCTTCGAGGGGGAGGGCTTCCCCGTCCGCCGTGCCTTCGCGGGCATCGACTACAAGAACCTCGACCCGTTCATCATGATGGACCAGATGGGTGAGGTGGAGTACGCGCCCGGCGAGCCCAAGGGCACTCCCTGGCACCCGCACCGCGGCTTCGAGACCGTCACCTACATCATGGACGGCGCCTTCATCCACCAGGACTCCCACGGCGGCGGCGGCACCATCACCGACGGCGACACCCAGTGGATGACGGCCGGCAGCGGCCTGCTCCACATCGAGACCCCGCCCGAGGCGCTGGTGATGAGCGGCGGCCTCTTCCACGGGCTGCAGCTGTGGGTCAACCTGCCCGCCAAGGACAAGATGATCGCGCCGAAGTACCAGGACATCCGCGGCGGCAACGTCAAGCTGCTGGCGTCCGAGGACGGCGGCGCGCTCATCCGGATCATCGCCGGGGACATCGACGGCCACCAGGGCCCCGGCGCCACGCACACCCCGATCACCATGCTGCACGTCTCGGTGAACCCGGGCGCCCAGCTCACGCTGCCCTGGCGCGCGGACTTCAACGCCCTGGCGTACGGCCTGTCCGGCCGCGGCACCGCGGGGCCGGAGGGCCGGCCCTTCCGTATGGGGCAGGCCGTCGTCTTCGGGCGCGGCGACTCCCTCACGATCCGTGCCGACGAGTCCCAGGAGACGCGCAGCCCCAACTTCGAGGTCGTCCTTCTGGGTGGGCTGCCGATCCGTGAGCCGATGATGCAGTACGGCCCGTTCGTGATGAACACCCACGCCGAACTCGCCCAGGCCTTCGACGACTTCAAGGCGGGCCGACTCGGCACCGTGCCCGCCGGTCAGGAGTGACCGCAACGGCTCCGGGTCTCTTCGGCATCAAACGGCCCCGTCCGGGAATCCGATTCCCGGACGGGGCCGTCGCATGCGGTGGGAGCAATTCCGTGGAGCGGTTCGTTGGCTCTTCATTGGCCGCTGAATTCACCCTGAGTGACTGCACGTGCACTTGCACGTGCAGATGCACGTGACTTCGTCTCTGGCTATCATCTCCCCTGTCCTGCAAGGTACTTACCTGGAGAGAAGCATGCGCCACACGTACAACGGCATGGCCGCGTCCGATCTCCGCGGAGTGGAGTGGCAGAAGAGCCGGCACAGCAATGCGAACGGTCAGTGCGTGGAGCTGGCCGCGCTTCCGGACGGGGACGTGGCCGTGCGCAATTCACGTTTTCCGGACGGACCGGCGCTGATATATACGAAGGAAGAGATTGAATCCCTCATCGTGGGGATGAAGAACGGGGAGTTCGATCATTTTGTGGTGAACTGACCACGGTCGTCCCCGGTACGGCTCAATGTGACGGGCCGTCGTTCTGCCCGGGCATGCGGAAGAGCGCCCAGACGACTTTCCCCGTGCCGGTCAGGGGATGCCAGCCCCAGGTCTCGCTGAAGGACTCCACCAGATGCAGCCCGCGCCCGGATTCGGCCACGAAGTCGGGGGCCTTGGCGACGGGCCCGTGGCTGCTGGGGTCGCGCACCGCGCACACTACGCGCGTTGACCATCGGACGAGGCTCAGCCGCACGCACCCGTGGGCCGCGCCTTCGGGGAGTGCGTAGCGCAGGGCGTTGGTCACCAGTTCCGAGGCGACGAGTTCGATGCCGTCCTGGAGCTCTTCGAGGTCCCAGGCGTGCAGTGTCGTCCGCGCGAATCTTCGTGCGTCGCCGACCGCCTCGTAACGCGGCGGCAATGGGCAGGAGGTGGCGCTCGACGACGAAAGGCGCTCCGGAACCAGCCCGTCCCATAAGGGCTGCACCCCGGCCGAGCTCTCAGTCCACATGCGCACCACCCGGTATCGGCACGTACGTCATCGTCCCGTACGGCCGGTTGCCGATGCAAGGGGCGGATGCACGTGCATTTGCATGACGCGGGGCTGTTGGTGCGGGAGTGACGATCGAGAGTGACCGATCGAGTACTGAACGCAGCGCGGAGATGGCAGACTGCTGGATGCCACGGGGAGAAGGTAGGCGCAAATGACCACAGTGCAGTCAGGAAGCGGATCCATGGTGCGCCGCATCCTCCTGGGCTCGCAGCTGCGCAGGCTGCGCGAAGCGCAGGGCATCACCCGTGAGGCCGCGGGCTATTCGATCCGCGCGTCCGAGTCGAAGATCAGCCGCATGGAGCTCGGGCGCGTGAGCTTCAAGGAGCGCGACGTGGCCGATCTGCTCACCCTCTACGGCATCACGGACGACGTTGAGCGCACGGGCCTGCTCGGGCTGGTGCGCGAGGCCAACGTCGCCGGCTGGTGGCACGGCTTCGGCGACGTCCTGCCGGCGTGGTTCCAGACGTACGTGGGCCTGGAGGAGTCCGCCTCGGTCATCCGTTCCTTCGAGACGCAGTTCGTGCACGGCCTGCTGCAGGCCGACGACTACAGCCGCGCCGTCATCGAGCTGGGCCATCCGGACGCACCCAGGGACGAGGTGGAGCGCCGGCTGGACCTGCGGCACAAGCGGCAGAAGCTGCTCACCTCGGAGCTCGCCCCGCAGATCGTGGCCGTGATGGACGAGTCCGTGGTGCTCCGCAGGTTCGGCGGGCGGGAGGTGATGCGGGCTCAGCTCGCGCACCTGGTGGAGGTCTCGCAGCAGCCGAACGTGACGGTGCAACTGCTGCCGCTGGAGTTCACCGGGTACTCCGCGGGTGCCAGCGGCACCTTCACCCAGCTGACCTTCCCGGAGTCGGACGTCCCGGACGTCGTGTACGTGGAGCAGCTCACCGGGGCGATGTACATCGACAAGCGCGAGGAGGTCGACCAGTACCGCGCGGTCATGGCCAAGCTTCGCGCGGACTGCCTCTCCCCGGAGGCCACCCGGGACCGGCTGAACGCCGTCCTCCGGGGCATCTGAGCACACCCCGGCGGCAACGCCGGGTGCCGCTCCATCACCGCCCTGAACTGGGACTTTGCAGCTTTTCACAGGTCTCACTCGATCGAGTGAAGTGGACCTTGACGCATTGGTCGGCTCATCGGCTCGGTGATCTCATGCTGCGGTGAGCCCGTACCTGCGTACCCACACGATCGACGGGTGCGTCGTGGTGGAACTCAGCGGCGAGATCGACATCGTGGCGGCGATGGAGATCACCCCGCTGCTCGACGCGCTGACCCGCGCCCCAGGCCCGGACCTCGTCGTCGACCTGGGCCCCGTCGACTTCATCGACTGTTCCGGGCTCGCCGCCCTGTGCCGGGTGCGCAGCCGGGTCCGCGGCCACGGCGGGCAGGTGCAGTTCGTCTGCGCCCGGCCCTCGACCCTGAGGATCCTGCGGGCCACCGGGCTGATGCACGCCTTCCGGCCGGTGCCGAGCGTGGACGAGGCGCTCGCCCGGATCGGGCGGCCGTGACCGCCCCGTCCACACGGCCGCGGGTCAGTCCGAGCAGACGGCCGAGACGAACTCGGCGACCCGGTCCCGCGGCAGGTGCCGGGCCACGTCGGCCTCGCTGATCATGCCGATGAGACGGTGTGCGGGATGGTCGATCACCGGCAGCCGGCGCACCCGGTACTCCTCCATCAGTTCCAGCACCCGTTCGATCCGCTCGTCCCCCTCGATGATCTGCGGCCGGCCCATGGCCAGCTCGCCGCAGGAGACCTCGGACGGGTCGCGACGCTCGGCGACGCACCTCAGCACGATGTCCCGGTCGGTGAGGATGCCGACCAGCACGTCGTCGTCCCCGCAGATCGGCAGCGCGCCGATGTCCTGCTCGCGCATGATCCGGGCCGCGTCGGTGAGGCTCTCCCGCTCGCCGACGCACATGGCGCCGGGATGCATGATGTCCAGTGCGGTGGTCATGACGGCGCCTCCTTGTGGCGTGGGCCGATTTCCTTTGGCTCCATCGTCACCCTGGTGGAGTAGTTCCGCGATAGGGAGCACGCTGGAAGGAGACACCGGACCGCTGGAGGTGTTCCGTCATGCAGACCCTCGTCGGATGGCACATCGAGATGGACTTCCGGGAGGAGGGCGCACGGACGAAGGCCGCCGCGCTGCTCCGCCTCCCGGACGGCACGGAGGTCAGGTCGCACGGCCACGCCAGCCGGCACCCCTCGGACCCCGATCAGGAACGGGTCGGCGAGGAACTCGCGGCGGCCAGGGCGCTCAACGATCTCGCCCGTCAGCTCCTCGGCAAGGCGGCGCACGAGATCGAGGAGGTCACCCACGTGCCGGCGCATCCCAGGATCTGAGCCCGCCGGGCCCCTCTCACAGCCAGCCGCGCCGTTTGAAGACCAGGTAGAGACTGACGCAGACCACGCTCATCAGCAGGATCGCGAAGGGGTACCCGAGCAGCCAGTGCAGCTCGGGGATGTGGTCGAAGTTCATGCCGTAGATCGTGCCGACGAGTGTGGGCGCGAAGAGGATGGCGGCCCAGGCGGAGATCTTCTTGATCTCCTCGTTCTGCTCGAAGCCGGCCTCCGCCAGCGCCCGCATCTCGGCGTTCTGCTGCTGCGCGACGAGCGTCGCGTTGAGGGTGAGCAGGTCGGCGAGGGCCTGCCGGAAGCCGTCCACCCGCTCGATGGTGTGCGTGACGTGGTCGGCGACGTCGCGCAGGTAGCGCTGCAGCTCCTCGTCCGTCCCGTACTTCACGAAGCCCGCCTGCAGGCCGTCCAGCATCGGGACGAGCGGGCGGGTGGCGCGCTGGAACTCCAGCACCTCCTGGGAGAGCTCGTAGATCCGGCGGGAGACCTGGGGGTCACCGCCGAAGACCTGGATCTCGCTCTCCTCCATGTCCTTCTCGACCCCCGCGACGACCGGTGCGTACCCGTCGACGACCGTGTCGAGTATCGCGTAGAGGACCGCCTCGGGCCCCAGCGTGAGCAGCTCCGGGTTGCTCTCCATGCGGCGCCGCACGGCGGACAGGTCGGGGGCCGATCCGTGGCGGACGGTCAGCACGAAGCCGGGGCCGACGAAGATGTGCAGCTCCGCGAAGTCGACCTCCTCCGGTGCGTCCAGGTAGCGGGCGGCGCGGAGGACGACGAAGAGGGTCTCGCCGTAACGCTCCAGCTTGGGGCGCTGGTGGGCCTGGATCGCGTCCTCCAGGGCCAGCGGGTGCAGGTCGAACTCCTTGGCCAGCGAGACCAGCTCGGCCTCGCTCGGCCGGTAGAGCCCGATCCACGCCATCGCGCCGGGTTCGGCGCGCAGCTGCGCGTACGCCTCGGCGAGCGAGGAGGGCGTCGAGATGCGCCGGCCGTCGCGGTACAGGGCCGCGTCCATCACGCTGCTCACGGCGACGGCCGCGGCGTCCGCGATCCGCGGCTCCAGGGGGACGTCCCCCTCCCCGGCCGGAAGCGCGGAGGGGACCGGGCGGGCCGTCGTCCTCGCCGCCCTGGCCTTCTCCTTCGCCGAGTTCCTCAGTGCGCGCAGGGCTCGCAGTCGACGCCCGGACACCGGCAGCACCCCCTCTTTCGGGCCTTGCGAGCAGGGTAGCCCGCGAGCCCGCCCGCGGAGCGGCCGCAGCGCACCCGGTCCCGGCCGCGGGGTCAGGCGCCCCGGCCCCGTTCCTCTTCGCCGGTGCCGCGCCCGTACGCGTCCAGGATCCGGCCGATCGTGCGCTCGAACCAGGCGTCCATGTCGACGGCCGGGCCCGCCTGCGCCAGCGCCGCCGCCAGGCGCGGGTACGCGCCCCCGTCGATCCGGTCCGTCAGGTACGCCATGCGGGCGGCCTGTTCTTCCAGCGGTGTCCACGGCAGGGCGCGGCTGCGCTCCTGCGTGGCCACTTCGTTGCCGACGTACGTCATGACGGCGCCGTGGACCATCGCCAGCAGTTCCATCTTGGTGGCGTCGTCCTCGTCCAGGCTCTCCAGGGCCGCGAGGCAGTGCTCCAGGTAGCGCAGGCCGTTGGGGCTGAAGCCGTGGACGGAGGTGTACAGCCGCGGCACCCACGGGTGGCGGCGCAGCAGGTCACGGCTCGCCCGGGCCAGTGCCATCAGGTCCGCGCGCCAGTCGCCGGAGGGCTGCTCGGGGAGTTCGTACTCGCCGGTGACGGCGTCGACCATCAGCTCGTGCAGGTCCTCCTTGCGGGGCACGTAGTTGTAGAGCGACATCGTTCCCGCGCCGACCTCGGCCGCCACGCGCCGCATCGACACCGCGTCGATGCCCTCGGCGTCGGCGATCCGGACCGCGGCCGCGGCGATCTCGGCCCGGCTGTGGGCGGGTCGCGGGCCTCTGGCCGCCCGTTCGGGGCGGGTCCAGATCACCTCGGGGGCGGGGGGCCGCCCGGTGCTGGCTGGCATCGGTCATCACCTCGTTCACCATGGTAGTTACGTACGGTGTACGTAGTGGGGTATGGTGCTGCGCATGGAAACCACGTACGCTGTACTCAGTGAGGGCCTGGAGAAGGGCTTCGGCGAGGTGCGCGCCCTGCGCGGACTGGATCTGGCGGTGCCGGCGGGAAGCGTCTGCGGGCTGCTCGGGCCGAACGGGGCGGGGAAGACCACGGCTGTGCGGCTGCTGACCACATTGCTCGTCCCCGACGCGGGCACCGCGTGGGTCGCCGGGCACGACGTGGTGCGGGAGCCTGCGGCGGTGCGCCGCGCCATCGGCGTCACCGGTCAGGAGGCCTCTTTGGACGAGGAGCTGTCCGGCCGGGAGAACCTGCGGCTGTTCGCCCGGCTGCAACGGCTGCGCGGCGCCCCGGGCCGGGCGCGGGCGGACGAACTCCTGGCCGGGGCGGGTCTGGAGGACGCCGCCGACCGGCCCGTGCGCGGCTACTCCGGCGGCATGCGACGGCGCCTCGACCTCGCGGTGAGCCTCCTCGCCCGGCCCAGGGTGCTCTTCCTCGACGAGCCCACCACCGGGCTCGACCCGACCGCGCGGGAGGACGTCTGGCGGGCGGTGCGCTCGCTCGCCGACGAGGGCACGACGGTGCTGCTGACCACGCAGTATCTGGAGGAGGCCGACCGGCTCGCCGACGACATCGCCCTGGTGGACGGGGGCCGGGTCACCGCCCGCGGCACCCCGGCTGAGCTCAAGGCCCGCATCGGCTCCTTCGCGGAGGTCGTGGTGGGCGAGGCCGGTGCGGTGGCCGGCGCGGCCGTCGTCCTGCGGTCGCTGACAGGCGCCGAGCCGGTGCTGGACCACGGGCGGCGCAGGGTCGGGGTGGTGACCGACGACCCGGCGCTGACGCTGCCGCGCATCGTGCTCGCCCTGGACGCGGCCGGCGTCCCCCTGGTGGACGCGAGCCTGCGGCCGCCCACCCTCGACGAGGTGTTCCACCGGCTGACCGGCGGTGCCGCCCCGCTCCTGACCGCCCCGTCCGGCGCTCCCGTGAAGGAGGAAGCCGCATGACCACGCTCGCGCGACAAGGGGAGGGCGGCGCCCTGGCCGACGGGATGGCGATGCTCGGCCGCCATCTGCTGCGGGTGCGCCGGGCACCCGGGCTTTTCGTCCTCACCCAGGCGATGCCGCTGATCCTGCTGCTCTTCTTCGGCTACGTCTTCGGCAGCGCGCTCACCCTCCCCGGGGACGCCGGGTACCGCTCCTACCTCCTGCCGGGGCTGTTCACCGCGGTCGCGGCCGGCGGGCTCATGACCGGGATGATGCAGGCCGCCCAGGACGCGCAGCGCGGGGTGACCGACCGCTTCCGTACCCTTCCGATGAGCCGGGCCGCGGTGCCGTTCGGCCAGGCGGCAGCCGACGTGCTGGTCACCGCCGCCGGGCTGGTGCCGCTCGCCCTGGTGGGGTGGGCCGCGGGCTGGCGCGTCGAGGCGGGCCCGGGCCCGGTGCTCGGCGCGTACGGCCTGCTGCTGCTGTTCCGCTTCGCCACCTGCTGGGCCGGGATCCACCTCGGGCTGCTGCTGCGCGACGAGGAGGTCGCGGCGCAGCTCGGCAGTGCCACCTTCGTCCTGCAACTGGTCTCCGGCGCCTATGTTCCCACCTCCGGCATGACGGGCCGGCTGCGCGCCGTCGCCGAGTGGAATCCGCTCAGCGCGGTGGCCGCCGCCTGCCGCGGGCTCTTCGGCGGACCGGCCGCCCGGCTGGCCGACGCCCCGGGCGCGGCCTGGCCCATGGCCCATCCCGTCGCGGCCTCGGCCGGCTGGTCGCTGGCGCTGCTCGCGGTCTTCGTCCCCCTGGCGATACAGCGGTACGCACGCGGCGGGCGCTGACCGGGGCCGACGAGTAACCTGATTCGCGGGGGACACGGGGGCCGTACTCCGGAGGTCTTGATGGACGTCCCGGCGCTCTTCGGCCGGTTTCTCCTTGCGCCGCCCGCCCTCGCGGCGGCCGTAGGCCGCCCCGAAAATCCTTCCCCGCCGGGGACTCTTCCGAAGCCGTCCGCCCTGCCCTCCCGTGCCGGCCACGAGCCCGGGCAGGCATCCGGCCCGCTCTTTGTCTTCCCGTGACGCCGTGAGCGGCGTTCGCCGAGGGGGAAGAACAAGAACGGTGAGCGGAGCGTAACGTTGCGGGCGGATACGGAGTGGCTGGCCATGGGGACTCCCGAGGAACGCGTGGACGCGGGCGTGGCGGACGCCGTCACGTTGCTGCTCGACGCCGAGGGACGCCTGCTGAGCTGGCCGGCCGCCGCCGAGCGGCTGCTCGGCCGGCGCGCGGTGGACGTCCTCGGCACCCCCGCCGTCGACCTGCTCGCCCCGGAGGACGCAGCGCGTCCGCCGGAGATCGCCGAGCGCTGCGGCACCGAGGGCGGCTGGACGGGTGTGCTGCGGCTGCGCCGTGACGACGGCATGAGGGTCACGCTGGGCGTACGGGTGGCCGGGCTCCCGGAGGGGATCGGCGGCTCGCCCGTCCGCTGGATGGTCCTGGCGGCGGAGTCCCGCAGCACCTCCCGCTCCACGGCGTCGGGGATGACCGCGGCGATGTTGGAGCGGATCGTGGGCCAGACGCCGATCGGGCTGGCCGTGGTCGACACCGACCTGCGCTGCGTGTGGGCGAACGCGGCACTGGAGCGCTTCGGCGGCGGCCCCTCACAGGGGCGGCTGGGGCGCCGGCTCGGGGAGATCCAGCCGGGGCTGAACGCGACGGTCCTGGAGGCGCAGATGCGCCAGGTCCTGGAGACCGGCGTGCCGCTGATCGACTACGAGCACGTCGGGCGGTTCCGCACCGACCCGCGCCGCGAGCAGGCGCATTCGATGTCCTTCGTGCGCCTGGAGGACGAGCACGGCGTCCCGGTGGGCGTCTGCTACTCCGTGGTCGACATCACCGACCGCTGGCGGGCCCGGCGGCGGCTGTCGCTGCTGGACCGGGCGAGCGAGCACATCGGCCGCACCCTGGACGTGATGCACACCGCGCAGGACTTGGCGGACGTGGTCGTGCCCGACCTCGCCGACTACGTGGCCGTCGAGTTGCTGGAGGCGGTCATCAAGGGCGCGGAGCCGCAGCCGGGGCCGCTGGGCGACGCGGTCACGGTACCGCTGCGCCGCGCCGGGATGCGCACGGCACGGCAGGGTGAGCCCGAGCCGGCGTTCGGCATCGGGGCGGTCTCCGCCTATCAGGAGGACACCCCGCCCATCCGTAGCCTGACCGACGGCACCTCCTGGCTCAGCTCCCGGCTGGACCCGCTGGGGCTGGAGTGGGCCGCCGGCCCGGCCGGCGGCCGCGCGCTCCACTTCGGCGAACTCGGCATGCACACGGCGATGGTGGTGCCGATCCGTGCCCGCGGGGTCACCCTCGGCGTGGCCCTTTTCTTCCGGGTGCGCCGCGCCGACCCCTTCGACGAGGAGGACCTGTGCCTGGCGGAGGAGGTCGTGGCCAGGGCCGCGGTCTGCCTGGACAACGCGCGCCGCTACACCCGCGAGCGGGACGCCGCCCTCGTGCTGCAGCGCAGCCTGCTCCCGCACACCTTCCCGCCCCAGGACGCGGTGGAGGTCGCCACCTACTACCGGCCGGCCGACGAGTTGTCGGGCGTGGGCGGCGACTGGTTCGACGTCATCCCACTGTCCGGGGCGCGGATCGCGCTCGTGGTGGGCGAGGTGGTGGGCCACGGCATCGAGGCGGCCGCGACGATGGGCCAGCTGCGTACGGCGGTGCGGACCCTGGCCGACCTCGACCTGCCGCCGGAGGAGCTGCTGGCGCACCTGGACGACCTGGTCGTCCAGGTCGCCCGGGAGTCCGGGGAGTCCGCGACCGTGGGGGTCGGCGGCAGCGCGCTGGGGTCGAGCTGTCTGTACGTGACGTACGACCCGGTCAGCAGACACTGCGTCATGGCCAGCGCCGGGCATCTGCCGCCCGCCGTGCTCAGGCCGGCCGGCGAGCGGTGCGGGGCCGAGGGCGGGGCGGCCGTCCGCTTCCCCGAGCTGACCATCGGCCCCGCGCTGGGGCTGGGCGGACTGCCCTTCGAAGCGGCCGAGTTGCAGATGGAGGAGGGCAGCGTCCTCGCGCTGTACACGGACGGCCTGATCGCCCCGGCGGAGGGCGGGAGTGACCCGCAGGACAGCGGGCGGAGCCGGCTGCGGGCCGCTCTGGAGGCCGAGGGCCTGCCGCTGGACGCGCTGTGCCGCAGCGTCGTCGACGAACTGGCCCCCGCCCGCCCGCACGACGACGTGGCGCTGCTGCTGGCCAGGACCCACTGCCTGGACATCGGCCGGGTCGTCTCCTGGGACCTGCCCACCGACCCCGCCGTGGTCGGCCGGGCCCGCGAGCTGTCCACCCGGCAGCTGGAGGACTGGGACCTGGGCGATCTCGCCTTCACCACCGAACTGGTCGTCAGCGAGCTGGTCACCAACGCGATCCGGCACGGTTCCGGTCCGATCCGCCTCCGGCTGATCCTGGAACGGGCGCTGATCTGCGAGGTCTCCGACGCCAGCAGTACCTCACCGCACCTGCGGCACCCCCGTACCACCGACGAGGGCGGCCGCGGGCTGTTCCTGATCTCCCAGTTCGCCCAGCGGTGGGGCACCCGCTACACGGACGACGGGAAGATCATCTGGGCCGAGCAGTTCCTCGACGGGCACGCTCCCGACGCCGGCATCGGCATCGGCATCGACACGATCACCGTGAGCGGACCGGGCTGAGGCCGGGCCCCGCCACACGCGCTTTCTTCGTTCACCTGTACGCCCCGGCCCGTCGCCGGGGCGTTGTGCTCCAGGTTGAGGGGCCCGGGATGGTCCAGACCTATTGACCATCTGGTCCAGACCTTTCTACCCTGCCAGGGAACTGTGGTGGGCATGACATGGAGTCAATCGCCCGCCAGGCGGCACTGGTTTCCCCGTCGGCCCCCACTCGAGGAGCACCCCTTGAGCACTGGAGACACCCCACTCACTCCACGCACCAGACGCATCAGGACCACAGCCGCCGCGGGACTCACCGCGCTGCTGCTCCCGTTCGCCGCGCTCGTCGGCCTGGCCACGCCGGCCCATGCCGCGGGTACCACCGCCACGTACACCAAGACCCAGGACTGGGGCACGGGGTTCGAGGGCAAGTGGACGATCACCAACAGCGGTTCCTCGTCCATCAGCAGCTGGACCGTCGAGTGGGACTTCCCCGCCGGCACGTCGGTGACCTCGGCGTGGGACGCCGACGTGACCGGCTCCGGCACCCACTGGACCGCCAGGAACAAGAGCTGGAACGGCACGCTGGCCCCGGGCGCCAGCATCAGCTTCGGCTTCAACGGCGCGGGTGGCGGCAGCCCGAGCGGCTGCAAGCTCAACGGCGGCTCCTGCACCGGCGGCGGTGACCCGACGCCCACGCCGACCCCCACTCCCACCCCGACCCCGACCCCGACCCCGACCCCGACGCCCACCCCGACCCCGACGCCGACCCCCACCGGCCCCGCGGGGAACAAGATCCGCCTCGGCTACTTCGCCGAGTGGGGCGTCTACGGCCGCAACTACCACGTCAAGAACCTCGTGACCTCCGGCTCGGCGAGCAAGCTGACCCACATCAACTACGCCTTCGGCAACGTCACCAACGGCCAGTGCGCGATCGGTGACTCCTACGCCGACTACGACAAGGCCTACACCGCCGACCAGAGCGTCGACGGCGTCGCCGACACCTGGGACACCGGCGCTCTGCGCGGCAGCTTCAACCAGCTGCGCAAGCTGAAGAAGCAGTACCCGAACATCAAGGTCCTCTGGTCGTTCGGCGGCTGGACCTGGTCCGGCGGCTTCGGCCAGGCGGCCGCCAACCCGACCGCCTTCGCCAACTCCTGCTACAACCTGGTCGAGGACCCGCGCTGGGCCGACGTCTTCGACGGCATCGACATCGACTGGGAGTACCCGAACGCCTGCGGTCTGTCCTGCGACACCAGCGGGGCCTCGTCCTTCAAGACCCTGATGTCCGCGCTGCGCGCCAGGTTCGGCTCCAACAACCTCGTCACGGCGGCCATCACCGCCGACGGCACCAACGGCGGCAAGATCGACGCCGCCGACTACGCGGGCGCCGCCCAGTACGTCGACTACTACAACGTGATGACGTACGACTACTTCGGCGCCTTCGACGCGGACGGCCCGACCGCCCCGCACTCCCCGCTCACCTCCTACAGCGGCATCCCGGTCGCCGGCTTCTACTCCGACGCGGCGATCCAGAAGCTGAAGAGCAAGGGCATCCCGTCGAACAAGCTCAACCTGGGCATCGGTTTCTACGGCCGCGGCTGGACCGGCGTCACCCAGTCCGCCCCGGGGGGCTCCGCGACCGGCGCCGCTCCGGGCACCTATGAGGCGGGCAACGAGGACTACAAGGTCCTCAAGAACACCTGCCCGGCCACCGGCACCGTCGCGGGCACCGCGTACGCGCACTGCGGCAACAACTGGTGGAGCTACGACACCCCGTCGACCATCGCGGGCAAGATGACCTACGTGAGGAACCAGGGCCTCGGCGGCGCGTTCTTCTGGGAGTTCAGCGGCGACACCAGCAACGGCGAGCTGATCACCGCGATCGACAACGGTCTCAGCTAGGCGTCAGGAGCAGGGCCGTACGGGCCGGAGGGGCGGGGTCGTGACCGCACCTCCGGCCCGGTCGCGTCCGGGACGCGTCAGCCGGTGGCGCAGGACGCGCCGTCGAGGGTGAAGCCCGAGGGCGGGGCGGAGACACCGGGCCGGGTGCCGACCAGCCCGAAGGTGACCGAGTCACCCGCCCGCAGCGACCGGTTGTAGTCCTTGGCCCGGGCGGTGACCGTTCCGCCGTGCTGGGAGAAGTCGGCGTCCCACATCTGCGTCACCCGCCGGCCGTCGGAGTACCTCCAGCCGAGCGTCCAGTCGCCGAGGTCCCTGCGGGTGGTCAGGGTGACGGCGGCCTGGAAGCCGTCGTACCACTGGTCGGTCACCTCGTAGGTGATCGTGCAGGACGGCGCGGGCCGCGCCGGGGCGTGGTGCGCGGGCGGCGCGGCTGAGGACGGCGCGCGACCGGCGGCGGGGATGGTGTGCTCGGCGGCGGAGGGCTCGATCTCCTCGGGGAACGGCGCGCTCTCGGCGGGCTCCGGTGCCCCGGAGGCACCGGACGCGCCCGGTGACGGCAGCGGGGGGAAACCGGGACCGTCCGGGGCGGCGCCGCCCTTGCCGCCCTGGGCCGTCGGCGCGGCCTGGGCGGACCTGGGGGCGGAGTCGTCGGCGGTGACCAGGGCCGTCAGGCAGATCACGGCGGCCAGTGCCGCGACCGCGCCGGCCACGGCCGCCCTGCCCCCGGGTATCCGGCTCCCCGCACGCGCGGCCCGCCGCGACGGTGGGGCCGGAACGGCACCACGGCCGGCCGCCCGGCGCCGGGCCGCCAGGTAGGCGGGGCCGGCCCAGCCCAGCACCCCCTCGGCCAGCGCCTCGGCAGGACCGCCGCCGAGCGGGGTCAGGCACATGGCCGCCCGCGCGCACTCGGCGCACCCGCGCAGGTGCCGGCGCAGGTCCTCGGGGGCCGCCTCGACGGGCATCCGGGTGGCCGCGTCCAGCAGCCGGGCGTAGCCCTGGCATGCGTCGGAGGGCGGTTCCTCCTGGTGGGCGCGGAGACAGCGGTCCCGGAAGCCCTCGCGGGCCCGGTCGGCCTCCCGTTCCGCGGCGGCGACGCCGACGCCCAGCGCGCGGGCGGTCACGGCCACGGGACGGCACTCGACCTCGGTGGACCACAGCAGTGCCGCGTCCGCCTCCGCCATGTCCCGCAGCCCACGCAGGGCCAGCGGCTCCGGGCGCGGTGTCCTGCCCCGGCGCGCGGCGCGTTCCGCGTTGAGCCAGATGCGGAACTCCGGCTGCAGGCTGTCCCCCTCGCCCCTGGCCTGCCAGTCCGCGGCGGTGTCCCGTACGGCGGTCAGCAGTCGCGGCAGTGTCGGCAGCCCGGGCGCGAACGCGTGGTCCATCGCGTCGGGCGCCTGGTCCAGGCCCCGGTCGAAGGCGTCGGCGGCCAGTCGTCCGCCGTCCTCGGGGGAGAGCGTGCACAACTGGGCGAAGCACAGCACTTCCGCCCAGTACTCGGACAGCGGGACGGCCTCGGGGACCGGGGCTGCGGCAGTCATCGGGCGGTGAACCAACCCTTCGGCGTCGGGAGGCGGCTGCGCCTGCGCCTGGTGGTGCGGGGAGCCTTTCACGCTTTCCACACAAGTAGCAAGGCGTGACTTCGTTTGCCGATGGGGTAGTTGGGGCGTGAGCGAGGATGTCCGCCGCTGCGCGGTCGTGAACGCCGGGGATCAGTCGCGGTGGACGAAGCGGGCGGCGACCGAGAGGACCGCGGCGCCCTTGATCACGCCCATCCGGTTCCACGTGAGGCCGACGCCGGCCCGGTCGACCTCCGCTTCGGCGGTGAGCCCGACGGCGTCGGCGCAGGAGGTCCCGACGTGGCCGGTGAGGGCGAGCGGGCGGGTGGTGCGGCGGACGGTCGGCTGCCTTCGACGGAGAGGGTGCCGTCGTCGGCGGCGGCGGTGACCCGGTGGGCGGTGCTGACCGGACAAGGCCCACGGGTGGCGATGACGGCGGCCCTCACGCCGGCCGACGCGCTGCGCGACCGCGTGGTCGGGCCCTTCGGCGGCGCGGAGCGCTTCTACGCCCTCACGGGCGCGCTCACCGCCGTCGACCCGGAGCCGCCGTCGCGGCCCCCGTGCGGAGGCTGAGGCTCGGGCCCTGAGGGCTCAGGCCCGGACGGTGACCGAGCGGGGGTCGAAGCCGTAGGGCAGCTCGAGGCGGTGGGCGCGCATCAGCGCGTCGTCCGACAGAAGCTCCTGGGTGCGGCCGTCGGCCACGACGGTGCCGCCGCTGAGGACGACCGAGCGCGGGCACAGCTCCAGGGCGTAGGGCAGGTCGTGGGTGACCATCAGGACCGTGACGTCCAGCGAGCGCAGGATGTCGGCGAGTTCGCGGCGGGAGGCGGGGTCCAGGTTGGAGGAGGGCTCGTCCAGGACGAGGATCTCCGGCTCCATGGCGAGGACGGTCGCCACCGCCACACGGCGCCGCTGGCCGAACGAGAGGTGGTGCGGGGGCCGGTCGGCGAACTCCGCCATGCCGACCCGCTCCAGCGCCTTGCGGACGCAGGCCTCCAGCTCGGCGCCGCGCAGACCCGCCGCGGCCGGGCCGAAGGCGACGTCCTCGCGGACGGTGGGCATGAAGAGCTGGTCGTCCGGGTCCTGGAAGACGATGCCGACCCGGCGCCTGACCTCGGCCACGTTCCTGCGGTCGCCGACCGGGAGTCCGGCGACAACCACGGAGCCGACGCCGGCCTCGAGGATGCCGTTGAGGTGCAGTACGAGGGTGGTCTTGCCCGCGCCGTTGGGGCCGAGCAGGGCGACCCGCTCGCCGCGCGCGATGGTCAGATCGACGCCGAACAGCGCCTGGTGGCCGTCGGGGTAGGCGTAGGCGAGGCCCTTGACCTCGAGCGAAGGTGTCACAGGAACCATCCCATCAGGCAGACCAGCAGCGCGGCGGCCGGGAGCGCGGCGGCGTACGACCACTGGGCGCGTGAGGCCGTCACCTCGTCGATCACCGGCATGCTGCCGGCGTAGCCGCGGCTGACCATGGCCAGGTGGACGCGTTCGCCGCGTTCGTAGGAGCGGATGAACAGGGCACCCGCGGACTTGGCGAGCACGCCCCAGTGGCGCGGGCCGCGCGCCTCGAAGCCGCGCGAGACGCGGGCGACGCGCATCCGGCGCATCTCGTCGGTGATGACGTCCCCGTACCGGATCATGAAGGAGGCGATCTGCACCAGCAGCGCCGGCAGCCGCAACCGCTGCAGGCCGAGGAGGAGTTCGCGCAGCTCCGTGGTGGAGGCCAGCAGCACGGAGGCCGCGACGCCGAGGGTGCCCTTGGCCAGGATGTTCCAGGCGCCCCACAGGCCGTTCACGCTGAGGGACACGCCCAGCACCTCGGTGCGCGGTCCCTCGGCGACGAACGGCATGAGGAAGGCGAAGGCGACGAAGGGCACCTCGATCAGCAGCCGCCGCAGCAGGAATCCGGCCGGGACGCGCGCCACGACGGCCACCGTGGCCAGCAGCACCGCGTACAGGCCGAAGGCCCACATCGCGGTGCGCGGGGTGGAGACCACCACCAGGACGAAGCAGAAGACCGCGGCGATCTTGCACTGCGGGGGCAGCGCGTGCACCGGTGAGTGGCCGTGCCGGTAGAGCCGGTGGGCGTGTCCCGCGCCCACGCTAGGCCTTGTCCGTCTGCGGGCGGCGGCGGACGACCCAGAAGACGCCGGTGCCGAGCACGAGGGTGGCGCCGACGCCGATCACACCGGCGAGTCCGCCGGAGAGCCGGGCGTTGCCGACGTCCTTGGTCCGGTAGTCCGCCAGCGGGGAGTCCTTGGCCGCGTGGTCCTCGGCCCTCTTGTCGATGCCGTGGTCCGCGGCGACCTTCTCCAGGCCGTCCGGGCTGGACGAGGCGTAGTAGCTGACGAACCCGGCGAGCACCAGGGCGGCGATCAGTCCGGCGATCCACAGCGGCCGTACGCCGCCGCGCCTGGGGGTGTCGGTCACGGCCGCCATCAGACGGTCGCCTCCTTGAGTTCCAGCGGGCGGCGCAGGTCACGGGCGCCGTGGACGAGGTCGGGGCGGACGGCGGCGACGGCGCCCACCGTCGCCGCGGTGATCACCGCCTCGCCGACGCCGATCAGGACGTGCACGCCGACCATCGCGGTGAAGACCTTGCCGAGCGAGACGTCGGTCGTCCCGCCCAGCGCGTAGATCCCGGTGAAGGCGACCGCCGCCGCGGGGACGGAGAGCAGGGCCGCGACGAAGGCCGCGCCCGTCACCCCGCCGCGCCCGCGTGGCAGCACCTTGACCAGCCCGCGGAAGACGGCGTAGGCGACGACCACGGTCACGACCGCCATGTCGGTGATGTTCACGCCCAGGGCGGTCAGGCCGCCGTCGGCGAAGAGCACACCCTGGATGAGCAGCACCACGGACACGCACAGCACCCCGGTGTACGGGCCGACGAGTATCGCCGCGAGCGCGCCGCCGAGGAGGTGGCCGCTGGTGCCCGCGGCCACCGGGAAGTTGAGCATCTGGACGGCGAAGATGAACGCCGAGACGAGTCCGGCCAGCGGCGCGGTGCGCTCGTCCAGTTCGCGCCGCGCACCGCGCAGGCTCACCGCCACGGCTGCGGCCGCGACGGCACCGGTCGCCACCGACACCGGCGCGTCGATGAATCCGTCGGGTACATGCATGAGGGGAGCTCCAGGTCGGGTCCGGTGCGGGACCGGTCGCGTCAGGTCGGCGAAGTCGAACGCTCAATCATAGGCCCTTATTGCGATCGATTCGCAAGAGCCTACCGACTGCTGGAGCGCACCCTGCTCAGCCCAGTGGGCGTCCCGCCCGCAGGTTCCAGCGTCCGGACCGTCCACTGAATTCCGTCGCTGTCAGCGGGGGCACGTCGATCCGCCAGAAGGCCGCCTCGGGCGTGCCCAGTGCCCGTACCGCGCAGGCCCGGACGATCTCCGGCTCGACGACGGCGAGCACCCGGCCAGGCGTCGCGGCGAGCCCGTCGAGCCAGGCACCGGCCCGGGCGCACAGTTCGCGCAGCGACTCGGCGTCGTGCGGCGCGGCGTCCGGGTCGCAGAGCCAGGCGGCGACGGCCTCCGGCTCCTCGGCGCTCACCTCGGCCAGGGTGCGTCCCCGCCAGCGGCCCAGCGCCCACCCCGCGGGCGCCGTCTCCTCGGCGATGAGACCGAGCGCCCCGGCGGTCGCCCGGCAGCGCGCCGTGGGCGAGACGGGCACCGGTCCCGCGGAGGGCAGGGAACCGGCCAACGCACGGGCGGCGCCGAGGGCGTGCTCGTCCGGCGGCACGTCGTCGTCGAAACGCGCCTCGCGCAACGCCGCGTTCACCACCGGTGAGATCAACATCACCCGGGTCGTCATGCACCCTCCTCGCCCTCCGGCGACCCCGCGTGATCGCCGACATCCCTTTCACCCCCGGCCGGTCGGTCGCACGGGAGCGACGCCCGCGCATACCGGGGCGCACACGTGCGCCCTTGGCCGGATCACCGGTTCGCGGTACCGTCACGACGACATTCACGACGACACGGCGGAAGTCCGGTGCAAATCCGGCACGGTCGCGCCACTGTAAGCCCAGCCCAGCGCCAGGCGAGTCAGACCCGCAGTCGTCCGACGAAGCTCCACCGACCGGGACGCGAGTTCCCACCAGGAGGTCATGCCATGGCGCAGTCCGCCGCCCCGCCGGCCGTTGCCCCTTCCGCCGCCCCCGTGACGCTGCCGATCAGGGCGATCCTGCCCTGGGCGGTCTTCTTCGGCGTCCTGATGCTGGTGCTGCTCTACTTCGTGGGCGCCGAGCAGGGGGCCACATCCCTCCTGTCCGGTGGACACGTCCACGAGTGGCTGCACGACGGGCGCCATCTGCTCGGCTTCCCCTGCCACTGACCGGGGCGCCGCACCGATGAACCCCGTCAACTCCGTCACCGTCAGGCGACTGCTGGTGCGGGGCATGCTGGCCGGCCTCGCCGCCGGCGCGCTCGCTCTGGTCGTCGCCTACCTGCTGGGCGAGTCCCGGGTCGACGCCGCCATCGCGTTCGAGGAGTCGCACGCGCATGGGCACGGCGGCGCCGAACCGGTCAGCCGCGCCCTGCAGTCCACGGCCGGTCTGGCCACCGGCCTGCTCGTGTACGGCGTGGCGCTGGGCGGCATCGCCGCCCTCGCCTACTGCTTCGCCCTCGGGCGGATCGGCCGCGTCGGCCCGCGTCCGACGGCGATGCTGCTGTCGGCCGCGGCGCTGGTCGCGATCCACGTCGTGCCCTTCCTGAAGTACCCGGCCAACCCGCCGGCCGTCGGCGACCCCGGCACCATCGGCGAACGCACCACGCTGTACTTCCTGATGATGCTGCTCAGCGTGCTGCTCGTGGTCGCCGCCGTGATCCTCGGCAAGCGCCTCGCGCCGCGCCTGGGCAACTGGTACGCGACGGTGGCCTCGGGTGCCTTCCTCGTCCTGACCGTGGGGCTCGCGTACGCGTTCCTGCCCGGGATCAACGAGGTGCCGGAGCACTTCCCGGCGGCGCTGCTGTGGCAGTTCCGCCTGGCGGCGCTGGCGATCCAGCTGACGCTGTGGACCTCCTTCGGGCTGGTCTTCGGCCACCTGGCCGGACGCCTGCTGGAACCGGCCGCGTCCACCGCGCGGCGCGGCACCGTGGGCGCGGGTACGGCGGCCTAGGTGTATTGCCCGGTGAGGTTGGGGACGTGGATGTGGCGGGCCCGGAAGCGGTCCGGCAGCGAGGCGAGCGGGCCGAACTTGACCATGTCCAGCGCGCCCGGGCCCGCCATCGATGCCGAGCAGCAGCCCCGCCTGCGGACTGCGCGCGAGGTGGTGCCCGGTGTCATGGATCCGGGCGGGGTGCCGCGGGAGCCTCTTGGCGTCCTCTTGCCGCCGGGCGGCGCGCTCCTGACGCCGTCCTGACCCGTCAGGGTTCAGGCCGGATAGGCGTGTGTCTGGGCCGCCTTGACGGTGGCCCACACCCCGGCGCCGGGGTGCAGCCCGAGTTCGGCGGTGGCCGCCGTGGTGAGGTCGGCGGCGAGCGGGAGTTCGCCGGTGACGTCCACGCGGATCTGGTCCCCGTGCGACTCCAGGCCCGCGACCCGGCCCTGCCACAGGTTGCGGGCGCTGGAGCCGGTGGGGCGGTCCCGGTGGAGGGTGACGGCCCCGGGCGGGAAGGCCACGAAGACGGGGCCGGACAGCTCCTCGGTGGTGGTGATGGCCGGTCCGCCGTCGATTCGTACGGTGTGCCCCTCGGCCCGGCCCCGGTAGAGGTTGAGCCCGACGAGGTGGGCGATGTAGTCGGTGCGCGGGCGGCGGGCGATCTCGGCGGGGGTGCCCTCCTGCGCGGAGCCGCCGTGCTCGATGACGACCAGCCGGTCGGCCAGCACCATGGCGTCCAGCGGGTCGTGCGTGACCAGGACGGCCACCGCCTCGAAGTCGGCCAGGTGGCGCCGGAGCCGGGAGCGGACCTCCAGGCGGGTGCGGGCGTCGAGCGCGGCCAGCGGCTCGTCCAGGAGCAGCAGCCGCGGCCGGATGGCCAGCGCCCGGGCGAGGGCGACGCGCTGCGCCTGGCCGCCGGAGAGCCGGCGGGGCCGCGCGGCGGCGTGCTCGGCCAGGCCCATGCGCTCCAGCCACGCGGCGGCCTCGGCGCGGGCCCGTGCCTTCGGCACGCCGTGGCAGCGCGGGCCGAAGGCGATGTTGTCCAGCGCGGACAGGTGCGGGAAGAGCAGGTAGTCCTGGAAGACGACGCCGACCGGGCGGGTCTCGGGGGGTGTGCCGTCCAGGGCGGCGCCGTCCAGCCGCAGGTGGCCGGCCGTGAGTGGGGTCAGCCCGGCCAGGGCCCGCAGCGCGGTGGTCTTGCCCGCGCCGTTGGGCCCGAGCAGGGCGAGCACCTCGCCGGGCGCGGCGCTGAGCGTCACATCGAGACGGAAGGCGCCGCGGTCCACGACCAGCCGGGCGTCCAGGCCCTCCGGGGCCGGGCCGCCGGTGGTCGCCGGTGCTTTGTCCAGGGAGGTCATGGCGTGGTCATCCAGCGGTCGCGCAGCCCGGCGAGGACCGCGATCGAGACGGCGAGCAGCACCAGGCTGAGCGCGATGGCGGCGGCCGGGTCGCTCTGCAGGGCGAGGTAGACGGCGAGCGGCATCGTCTGCGTACGGCCGGGGAAGTTGCCCGCGAAGGTGATGGTGGCGCCGAACTCGCCGAGCGCCCGTGCCCAGGCCAGGACGGCCCCGGCGGCGATGCCCGGGGCGATCAGCGGCAGCGTCACCCGGCGGAAGGCGGTGAAGCGGGAGGCGCCGAGGGTGGTGGCGGCCTCCTCGTAGCGCGGGTCGGCGGCCCGCAGGGTGCCCTCGACGCTGATGACCAGGAACGGCATCGCGACGAAGGCCTCCGCGACGACGACGCCCGCCGTGGTGAAGGGCAGCGTCACCCCGAACCACTGGTCCAGCCACCGCCCGGCGATGCCGTTGCGGCCCAGCGCCAGGAGCAGCGCCACACCGCCCACCACGGGCGGCAGCACCAGGGGCAGCGTCACCAGGGCGCGCACCAGCCGGCGCCCGGGGAACTCGGTGCGGGCCAGCAGCCAGGCCAGGGGCACGCCCAGCACCAGGGCCACCGCGGTGGCGAGGGTGGCGCAGATCAGGGAGAGCCGCAGCGCCTGCCACACCCCGGGGCTGGTGAGCTGCGCGGGCAGTTCGCTCCACGGGGTGCGGATCAGCAGCCCGGCGAGCGGCAGTACGAGGAAGACGAGACCGAGCAGGGCGGGCAGCAGCAGCGGCAGGGGCACCGGGGAACGGTGTCCCTGCCGGCGGCCGGCGCGGCGCGGCCGGGACTGCAGGAAGTCGGGCGCGCGGCTGCTGTGGTCGTTCACGGGTTCAGGAAGCCGGTCTCGGTCAGCACCTTCTTGCCCTCGTCGGACCGGACGAGGGCGATGAAGGCATTGGCGGGCCCGGCGTTGGGCGCGTCCTTGAGCAGGACGATCGGGTAGTCGTTGACGGCACCGGCGGACTCGGGGAACTCCACGCCCTCCACCTTGCCGGCGGCCGCCTCGACGTCCGTCTTGTAGACCACGGAGGCGTCGACCTCCTTCAGTTCCACCTTCGTCAGGGCGCTCTTGACGTCCTGCTCGTAGGAGACCGGGGTGAGTCTCAGGCCGGCGCCGTCCAGCGCCTTCCGCGCCGCGGCGCCGCAGGGCACCTCCTTGGCGCACAGGGCGACCTTGATCCCGGACTTGGTGAGGTCCTTGAGGGACGAGACGTCCTTGGGGTTGCCCGGGACGACCGCGATCTCCAGCTGGTTGCGCGCGAAGGTCGCGGGCTCGCCGGCCGCGGCCTTGGCGTCGGTGACGATCTGCATGGTCTTGGGGGAGGCGGCGGCGAAGACGTCGGCGGGGGCGCCGGAGGTGATGCCGGCGGCGAGCGCGTCGCTGCCGCCGAAGTTGAAGGTGACCTTGGTATCGGGGTGGGCCGCCTCGAACTCCTTGCCCAGTTCGGTGAAGCTCTCCTTGAGGGAGGCGGCGGCGAAGACGGTGACCGTGCCCTTCAGGTCGCCCGCGGAGGACGCGCCCGCCGGGGGCGAGGACGGCGCGGAGGCCCCGGCGGAGCCGTCCGAGGACGAACAGGCGCTGAGGGCCAGCAGTACCGCGATTGCTCCGACGGCCGGCTGAAGGGTCCGGCGGAGCGTGGGAAGGGTCATCACAGGGCGGCTCCTCCCAGTCTCTGCGGTCTCTCGACGACCACGTTGGTCGACTTGATGACGGCGACCGCCGGGACGCCGGGCTCGAGCTTCAGCTCCTCGGCCGACTCACGGCTGATCATGGACACCACGCGGAACGGGCCGGCCTGGATCTCCACCTGCGCGGAGACGTCGCCGAGGAGCACCTCGGTGACGATGCCCGCGAAGCGGTTTCGGGCGGAGGAGCCGGTGCGCTCGCGTTCGGTGCGGTTGAACTCCCGGGCGAAGGAGGCCAGATCGGGGCCCTCGATGATGCGCCGGCCCTGCTCGTCGCGCTCCGCCCGCAGCCGCCCGGCGTCGACCCAGCGCCTGAGGGTGTCGGCGCTCACGCCCATCAATGCGGCTGCCTCGCCGATCCGGTAGGTGTGCATGACTCGATCATAGTGACGCGGATGCGAGGGGGAAGCCCCTCGCCGGATTGCACCAGCCGTAAAATGTGACGTGACAGGTCGCATGTGCGGTTCTCTGGCCGCCGTCCACGGGCACGGTGACCGGGGGAGGTGGAAGCCCGTGACGTGGTTCCCGCGCCGCCGCCGGAGCTCGCCGGCTTCACCTTGGGCGGCGACCTGGCCCGCCCGGCCCCGCTCACCGTGGCCGGCCTCCTGTGCGCCTGCCCCAACGCACGGCGCGGGTCGGCTTCGAGTGCCGGACCAGCGGCGTGCAGCACCGCCGTTTCGAGGGTGCCCGTTGCTTCACGAGGTGCTGTGCTCGGCCGGCCCGGCCGGGGCGCCGCCGCCGTGACCGGGGCGGACGGGCACCACGCGCTGCCGTCCTGGGCCGAGATCGCCCCGGACTTCGGGCAGGCCCATGTGCCGCTGTGCGGCCCGGCACATCGGCGCCGTCACCGCCATCCGCGTGGACGGGGAGTACGGCGGCGGGCCGGTGGCCGACGGCGACGGGGGGCTCCGAGCGGTACTACGATCGACGGAATGCGACCCTCCCCCGCCGGCCTGGTCCGTGAGTTCCACACCGCCTTCGGCCTCGACGTCCGCCCCCGCCCGACCGAGATCACGCCCGAGCACGCGGCGCACCGCCAGGACCTGCTCGCCGAGGAGGTCGCCGAGGTCGCCGAGGCCTCCGAGACCGGCCCCCTGGACCACCTCGCGCACGAACTGGCCGACGTGGTCTACGTCGCGTACGGCACCGCGCTGGTGCACGGCATCGACCTGGACGAGGTCATCGCGGAGATCCACCGTGCCAACATGAGCAAGCTCGGCCCTGACGGCCTGCCCACCCTGCGGGCCGACGGCAAGGTCCTCAAGGGCGAGCACTACCGGGCACCGGACGTCGCGGCGGTGCTGCGCGCCCAGGGCTGGACGCCCGCCGGGGAGTGACGCGGCGGCGCGGCGTGTGCGACCGTGAGCCATGCCGCTTCGCCAACCGGAGCACCTGGTGGCCCTCGCCAGGGAACGGCACGTCGCCCGCGTCGCCCGCGTCGCCCGCGCCGCCGGCGCCTGCCGCGCCGGCTGGAGGGCAGGCCGATCCGCGACGCGTACCTGATCGTCGCGGGCGGAGCACTGGCGGGCGCGGGGGCGCACTCGTACTCCGTCAGCGGTTGATCCGCCCGGCTGCCGGCCCCTCCCGTCCCGGTGGGGAGGGGAGGGAGAATCGATGCCATGACGGAGCGCAAGCCACCGGGCGTCCCCTTCGAGACCTGGGTCGACAAGCAGATCCGGGAGGCGGCGGAGCGCGGCGCCTTCGACAACCTGCCGGGGGCCGGGAAGCCGCTGGCGGGACTGGACCGGCCGTACGACGAGCTGTGGTGGATCAGGGAGAAGATGGCCCGCGAGGGGCTGTCCCACCTCCCGGCGAGCCTCAGGCTGCGCAAGGAGGTGGAGGACGCGATGGACGCCGCCTCCCGAGCCCCCTGCGAACCCGAGGTGCGCCGCATCGTCGAGGAGGTCAACGAGAAGATCCGTGCGGGCATCCGCACGCCCATGGACGGCCCGCCGTTCAGCCTCGTCCCGTACGACGTGGAGGACGTCGTCGCGCGGTGGCGCGCGGAGCGGGCCTGATCGCTCGCCCCGGGCGCTGACCCGGTCCCGGTTGCGGGGCCCGGAGGGCTGAAAAATAGTCGGACTGTGAAAGGGCGGCCACGGGTCAGCATCCCGGAGGGGCTCCGTGCGCGGTTCACGGACCTGCCTGGACGGGCGCGCGCCGTGCGGTCCGACGCGGAGCGGCGGTTCCCCATTCTCACCCGGCTCGCCGCCCGGCTGCTGAGCGTCAACGTGCTGGACGCGGCCACCCGGTTGGCCGCCCAGGCCTTTCTGACCGCCGTGCCGCTGCTGTTCGTCGTCGCGTCCTTCGCGCCGGAGGGCGTGCGCGAGGAGATGCTCGACTCGCTGGTGCGGGTGCTGGGGCTCTCCGGCCCCTCCCGCGAACAACTGCGCTCGGTCTACGAGTCCGATCCCGGGAACCTGCGGCAGACGGTGGGGGTGGTGGGCACCCTGATGACCCTGCTGTCGGCGACGGCCTGCAGCCGGGCGATGCAGCGGGTGTGCGAACGCGCCTGGCACCTGCCGAGGTCGGCGGCACGGATCGCGGCCTGGCGCTGGTTCGCCTGGGTGTGTGCGGCGCTGGTCTACCTGGTGCTCCAGGGGCCGCTGCGGGACGGCTTCGGCGCCGGCCGCTGGGTCGGCGTCCCGCTGTCGCTGGTGAGCGCGGTGGGGCTCTGGTGGTGGACCCAGCATCTGCTGCTGGGTGGGCGGATCGGGTGGCGGCCGCTGCTGCCGGGGGCGCTGCTCACCGCGGTGCTCCTGGAGGCGGCCCTCTTCGCCGCGCCGCTGTACGTGCCGACGGCGCTCAACCGCAGCATGCGGGCGTACGGCTCGCTGGGCTCGGTGTTCACCCTGCTGTCCGGGCTGATCGCGCTCTGCGTCGTGGCGACCGTGTGCCTGACGGTGGGGGCGGTGTTCCACGGCGACCGGCCCGCGGACGAGGCCGCGCCCACCGGGTCCGGCCCGCCGGGGGAGGGCCGGGCGGGCGGCGGTCAGGCGGCGGGTGAGCGCTCCGGCCGGTAGTGGGCGAGTGCCCAGATGATGAAGATGTCGAGCGCGATCAGGATGATCGACCAGAACGGCAGGTAGGGCAGGTAGAGGAAGCTCACGATGATGCCCAGGCCCGCCAGGACGACACCCGTGATGCGGGACCAGAGCGCGGCGCCGCTGAGGAGCCCGGTGCCCGTGATGACCAGGAGCACGCCGAGGACCAGGTGGATCCATCCCCACGCGGTCAGGTTGAACTTGTAGACGTAGTTGCCGATCCGCGCGTACACGTTGTCCGCGGCGATCCCCGAGATGCCCTGGAAGATGGCCAGGACGCCGTCGACGAGCAACAGGACGCCGGCGAAGGTGACGCCGCCGTACGCCCACGCGTTGCGGTTGCCGCTCTTGGGTGTGCTGCCGGTGGCTGCCATGGCTGCCTCCTCGCGGTGATGGTGCCTCAGTGCCGCAGCGCCCGTTCCACCTGGGCCTTGACCGTGCCCGTCAGGTCGCGGTTGCTGCGTACCGTGGCCTCGCCGGACTTCTGCGGGGCCACGTCGGCGACGTTGACCACGGCGGCGTCGAGGAGGTTCCCGCTCGTGTCGCGGAAGGTCACCTCGACGGTGTACGTGGCCTGCTTGTCGCTGCTGTTGGTGGCCGTGACCTTGGTGGTGGCCTTGCCGCCCTCCACCGTCACGGGGTCGAGCCTGACGTCGTCCTTCGCGTTGACGCCGTTCTTGATCTTCGCCAGCTGGGACTGTGCGGCGGCGGTCGCCGAGGCGACGGCCTCCGCGCCCTGGGACACCAGCGAGGACGCGGCGGACGCGGCCTTCGACGCCTTCTCGGCGGGGGTGCCCTCGTTGTCCGAGCAGGCGCTCGCGGCGAGCGCGGTGGCGGACAGCACGACCGCCGCGCACACCGCACGGCCCCGGTACGGCCTCGTCATTCCCTACCTCCACAGTTCCATGCGCCTCAAATGGCACATAACTCACAATACGGATTAAATTGCCGTGTCGCGTGGCGAAGGAGAGGCGGCGGTGGCATGGCGGATCCGACGCCGCCCGAGGGGCGTGACGCTCTCGGCGAGCTGCGCGCCCGGCTGTCGGCACTGGAGGCGCGGGAGACCGTTCGCGCGGGCGCCGGAGCGCAGGTCCCGCCGTCTCACCGGCGACGGCCCGTGCGGGCCTTCTTCTCCGCCCTGTTCATCGTCGTGGCCTGCGTCCTCGTGCCGCTGAGCGCGCTGGCCGTCTGGGCCGACTCCGAGGTCGGCGACACCGACCGCTACGTCGCCACCGTGGCACCCCTGGCGAGCGACCCCGCCGTCCAGAACGCCGCCGCCGACCGGATCACGTCCGTGGTGATGCAGCACATCGACGTGAAGAGCCTGCTCGACGAGGTCGCCCCGCAGGACCGCCCCCTCCTGGACCAACTGCTGGGCCGCGTCTCCGTCCCGCTGACCAGCGGCATCGAGAGCCTGGTGCACTCGACGGCGGAGAGGGTCGTGCGCAGCGACGCCTTCGAGACCCTGTGGATCGATGCCAACCGCAGGATCCACGACTCGTTGGACAAGGCGCTGACCGGCCAGGGAGGCGGCGCGGTCAAGCTCACCGACGACACCGTCGCCATCGACCTCGCGCCCGTCATCGACCGGGTCAGGCAGCGGCTGGTCGAGGCGGGCCTGACCATCGCCGCGAAGATCCCCGAGATCCACACGGACTTCACCGTCGTCCGCTCCGAGAAGGTCGGCAAGATCAGGACCGCCTTGCGGCTCCTGCAGCTCGCCGGGCTCTGGCTGCCGATCGTCACCGTCGTCCTCGCGGCCGCAGGGGTCCTGCTCGCCGTCCGCCGGCGACGCGCCCTGGTCGCCGCCGCGCTGGGCTTCGCCGCCGCCGCCCTCGTGCTGGGCGCGGCGCTGACCGTCTTCCGGGCGATCTATCTCGACGCGCTGCCCGCGAGCGTCGACCAGCAGGCGGCCGGAACGGTCTACGACACCCTGATCCGTTTCCTGCGCGGGACCGTCCGCGCGGTGTTCGTGCTCGGCGTCGTCGTCGCGCTCGGCACCTGGCTGAGCGGGCCCGGCCGGTACGCCCGCAGGACCCGCGGGGTGTGGGAGTCCGTACTGGGCGGCGCGGGCGACGCGGCGCACCGGGCCGGGATGCGGACCGGTCCCGTCGGCCCCTGGCTCGTGCGCCACAAGCTCCTGGTCGGCTGGATCGTCGTCGCGGCCGCGGCCCTCACGCTCGCCTTCTGGTCCTACCCGACCGGCTGGGTCGTCCTCGGGCTGGCCCTCGCCGTCGTCTTCGTCCTCGCCGCCGTGGAGTTCCTGGCCCGGCCCGACTGACCGCTCACCCGATCGGCCGCCCCGCGCTGCGCCGGAAGGACCGCCGCCCGAGGCTGACGGCAGAGCCCGCCGGCGGAGGAGACCAGCCATGAGCCAGACGCAGCCGGCGGGCGGGCGATGACCTTCGGACTGGCTCGCCGCCAGGTGCGGCCCAGGGTGCCGCTGCGGCACGGCGAGGGGGATCGCTCCCTGCTCACCAGCGCGCAGGGGCTGGCCGCGCTGTCGCTGGACGCCCTCAGCTCGGTGGCGTACGGCCCCGAGGCCATCGTCGTCGTGCTGATCGCCGCCGGGACCGCGGCCCTTACCGCGACGCTGCCCGTCATGCTGGTCATCGCGGGGCTGCTGGTCGTCCTGGTCATCTCGTACGGGCAGGTCATCGCGGTGCATCCGGACGGCGGCGGATCCTACGCCGTGGCCAAGAAGGACCTCGGCATGCGGGTGAGCCTGCTGGCGGCGGCCAGTCTGGTCGTCGACTACGTGCTCACCGTCGCCGTCAGCCTGGCCGCCGGCGCCGCCAGCCTCGCCTCGGCGTTCCCCTCGCTCACCCCGTACCTGCTGG
This sequence comes from Actinacidiphila sp. bgisy160, assembly GCF_965342435.1. Taxonomy (GTDB): domain Bacteria; phylum Actinomycetota; class Actinomycetes; order Streptomycetales; family Streptomycetaceae; genus Actinacidiphila. The sequence continues at coordinate 395,723 of NZ_CBDRCM010000001.1, forward strand.
AGATCTGCCTCGGCGGGCTGGCCCTGCTCACGGTGGTGAACCTGCGGGGCGTCGCCGACAGCGCCCGGGTGCTGATGCTGCCCGCGGTTCTGTTCGCCCTGTGCATCGGCGGGATCGTCGTCCTCGGCCTGCTGCGGTCCCACCCCGTGGCCGTCGTCGGCAGCGCGCAGCCCGTCCACGCCACCGAGGCGCTGAGCGTGCTGCTGGTCCTGAAGGCCTTCTCCTCCGGCTGTTCCGCCCTGACCGGGGTGGAGGCCATCGCCAACTCCGTGCCCTCCTTCCGGCCGCCCAAGGTACGCCGCGCCCAGCGCACGGAACTGATGCTCGGCGTGCTGCTGGGACTCATGCTGATCGGGCTGGCGTTCCTCATCCGCCGGGACGAGGTCGCCCCGCGCGGCGGCGTGACCCTGCTGGCCCAGCTGACCGCGGGCTCCTTCGGCACGGGATGGCCGTACTACGCCAGCAATCTGCTGGTCACCCTCGTCCTCGGCCTGGCCGCGAACACCAGCTTCGGCGGCCTGCCGGTCCTGATGAGCCTGCTCGCCCGCGACAACCGGCTGCCCCACGTGTTCGGGCTGCGCGCCGAGCGGCCCGTCTACCGCTACGGGGTCGTCGCCCTGGCGCTGGTGGCGGCGCTGCTGCTCGTCGCCGTCGACGCGCGGACGCAACGGCTCATCCCGCTCTACGCCATCGGTGTGTTCACCGGCTTCACCATCAGCCAGACCGGGCTCGTCCGGCACTGGGCGGGGGCACGCCCGCGCGGCTGGGCGAGGCGGGCGGCGCTCAACGGGCTGGGCGCCCTGCTGACCGCGCTGGCCGGGGTGATCCTGGTGACCACCAAGTTCACCGAGGGCGCGTGGATGGTCGTCGTCGTGGTGCCGCTGCTGATGCTGCTCTTCGCCCGCATCGAGCACTACTACGCGGAGGTCGGCAGGGAACTCGCCCTGGGCACCGTCCCCGACCGGCCGCGGCGCACCAACAGCCTGGTCATCGTCCCCCTCGGCGGGGTCAGCCGACTCGCCCGGCACGCGCTGACCGCGGCCATCGCCCTCGGCGACGAGGTCGTCGCTGTCACCGTCGAACCCGACCGGGCCAAGGCGCGCGAACTGCTCGACACGTGGGCCCGCTGGCAGCCGGGCGTCCGCCTCGACGTCATCGAGAGCCCGCACCGCTCCCTGGTGCTGCCGATCCTCTCCTACGTCCGCCGCATGTCGCAGGACGGCCGGCAGATCGCCGTCCTCATCCCCGAGGTCCAGCCGCGCCACGCCCGCTACCGCATCCTGCAGAACCAGCGCGGCATCCTCCTCGCCACGATCCTGCGCTCCCGCACCGACGCCGTCATCTGCCTCCTGCCGTACCGGCTGGACATCTGACGCGACGTGGGGCACCGGCGCGCGGAGCGGGGTGGTGCCCCGGGCGCTGGGGCCGGGGCCGGCGCGGCGACCGGGGCCGTGCGCGCACGCATGCCCCCCGGTCCGCACGGGGCCTCTTCGCGATCGGGTCGTTGCGCCTACCATCGCCGCCGTGAGAACCGATGCGCACACCGGCGGCCGGGTCCTGGTCGCCGACGACGACGCGGCCATACGCAGGTCCCTGCAACGGGGGCTGCGGCTTGACGGCTTCTCGGTGAGCCTGGCCGACGGGGGCAGGACCGCGCTCGCCGCCGTACGCGAGGGGGCGCCGGACGTGGTGGTCCTCGACATCTCCATGCCCGACCTCAGCGGGATCGAGGTGTGCCGCACGCTGCGCGAGGAGGACAACGACGTTCCCGTCCTGATGCTCTCCGCCCTGGACGAGGCGGCCGACCGGGTCGCCGGACTCCAGGCGGGCGGTGACGACTACCTGGTCAAGCCGTTCGCGCTGCAGGAACTGGTGCTGCGCCTGCGGGCGCTGCTGCGCCGCCGTCCCCCCGCCGCGGGCGGGCGGGTGCGCGCCGGGGGCCTGCTGATCGACCCCGCGACGCGCGAGGCCCGGCTGGACGGCGAGCCCCTGGCGCTGACCCGGCGGGAGTTCGAGCTGCTGGAGGTTCTGGCGCGCAACGCCGGTCTGGTGCTCACCCGTGACCAACTGCTGGACCGGGTCTGGGGCTACGACTTCGACGTGCGCACGGACGCCGTGGACACCTTCGTCAGCTACCTGCGGCGCAAGATGGAGGCGGGCGGCCGGCCGCGGATCCTGCACACGGTGCGCGGCGTCGGCTTCGTGCTGCGGGACGACCGGGACGACCTCTCGTGAGGCTGTCCACGCGGGTCGCGCTCGCCGTGGGCGTCGTCGTCCCGCTGCTCGTCCTGGCCTCCGGCGCGCTGCTGATCCGGCTGGTCGCCGCCGATCTGCACGCCCAGCAGGACGCCCATCTGCGGGAGCGCGCCACGGCCGTCGCGCCGGACGCCATGGCCCTGCTGCGGGCCACCGCAGCGGACCGCCCGGCGGCCGAACAGGCGCGTACCCGAAGGCTGTTCAGCTCCGCGCTGGATGTGGGCATCCGGCTGACCGGTCCCGGGGGCACGGTGTCCGGCGGCCCTCAGCCGGACGCGTCCGCGGCGCTGCCCGCCCGCGCGCCCTCACCGGTCACGATCCGGGCCGGCGGCACCCGCTGGCGCGTGCTGTCGGTGCCGGTGAACGGCGCCCGCAAGGGTGTCCGGGGCACGCTGTGGCTGTTCTCGCCGGACGCCGCCACGAAGACCCAGGTGCAGCAGGTGCGCCGCCGCGTGGTGACGGTGGCGCTGCTGGCCGCCCCCGTGTCCGGGCTGCTGGCCTGGGCCGCGGCGGGCCGTGCCGCCCGTCCGCTGCGCCGGCTCCAGCAGCGCGCGAGCGGCCTGGACCCGCGCGTCAGCGCCGTACGCCTGGACCACACCCCGGCCCGGATCACCGAGGTCGACGACCTGGCGCACACCCTCCAGACCGTGCTCGCCCGCTACGACGAGCAGGCCGCCAGGACCGGCGAGGCGCTCGCCACCGCCCGGTCGTTCGCCGCGGTCGCCTCCCACGAGCTGCGCAACCCGCTGATGAGCATGGGCACCAACCTCGACATCCTCGCCGGTCACCCCGGCCTGCCGGACGCCGAACGCCACGAGGTCGTGGAGGACCTGCGCGCCGAGCACGCCCGCGTGCTGGGACTGCTGGTCATGCTGCGCGTCCTCGCCCAGGGCGACCTCGTCGAGGAGGACGCCTTCGGCCCGGTCGACGCGGCCGAGCTCGTCGACGCCTCCGCCGCCGACCTGAGGCGCCGCCACCCCGGGGCGCGGGTCGAGGTGACGGCCGTGCCCGGGCTCCTCGTCCACGGCTGGGAGCAGGGGCTGCGCTCGATGACGGACAACCTGCTGGCCAACGCCGCCGTCCACGGCCGCGCCCCGGGAGGGCGACCGGACATCGAGGTGGCACTGCGGCGCAGCCGCGACGAGCGCGCCCCGTCCGCCGTCCTCACCGTCGACGACCACGGTCCCGGCATCCCGCCCGGGGCGCGGGCGGCCGTCTTCGCCCGCTTCCACCGGCGTGCGGACAGCCCCGGCTCGGGGCTCGGACTGACCCTGGTCGCCCAGCAGATCGCGCTGCACCGCGGGACGATCGCCGTGCTGGACCGGGCCGACGGCGCGCCGGGCACCCGCTTCGAGGTGCGTCTGCCGCTCAGCGGCGTCCGCGACGGCGAGCAGCCGACGCTGCCGCTGCCGCGCCGGGACTGGCTGTCCGGGCGGGCCGGGGAGCCACAGGATTTCCACAAAGACGCTCCCTAACGTCCGTCGCGAAGGCGCTCCGCGCTTCCGATCCGAAGGAGGACGTCATGCGACGCCGTACCACCGTGGTGGCCGTGGCCACCGTCGTCACCCTGCTGGGCCTCGCCGGCCCGGCCACCGCCGACGGCGCAGGCACCCCGTCCCCGGCCGCCACGCCCGCCGGGGACGGCGCCAAGGGCCTGTGCAAGCGCGCCGGGAAGATCGACGCCCGCATCGACCGGGCGCTGAAGCGGCTGAACGGGCCGGCCGCGCGGCGCGGTTCGATCGAGCGGCTGGAGAAGCGGGTCGCAGGCGCCAGGGCCGCCGGGCACGACGAGATCGAGACGTACCTCGACGACCGGCTGGCCTTCCGCAAGTCCCTGGTGCCGACCCTGGAGAAGCGCCGCACCGACCTGGCGCGGGTCCGCGACTGGTGCGCCTCCCACGGCAACGGCGCCGCCTCGTGACCCGCCGCGTCGCGGCACTGGCCGTGGCCGTGGCGGCGTGCGCGGGAGTGCTGACCGCCTGCGGACCGTCCGGCGGCTCCGCGTCCGCCCCGTCCGCCCCGGCGGCCGAGGCGCCGCCGGCACCCGCGGCGCCCTCGGAGTTCACCCGCATCGTCGACGACGCGGAGAGTGCCGCCGCCGCGGCGGACACCGACGCGGCGCGCGGAGACGGCTGATCAGGCCGGGTCGAACAGGGCGCTGACCGACTCGCCGTTGTGGATCCGCCGCACGGCCTCGGCCAGCGCTGGCGCCACGGACAGCACGGTCAGCTTGTCCGTGTGCTGCGCCTCCGGGACGGGCACGGTGTTGGTGCACACGATCTCCAGCACTTCCGGCTGCTCCGAAAGGCGCTTGAGGGCGCCCGCCGCGAACAGGCCGTGCGTGCAGGCGACGCGGACCGAACGGGCGCCGAGCTCGCGCAGCCGGTCCAGCAGTTCCAGGACCGTGCTGCCCTTGGCGATCTCGTCGTCCAGGACGATCACGTCCCGCCCGGCGACATCGCCGATCACGGAGCCGATGCTGACCCGGTCGTCGGCGAAGCGCTGCTTGGCCCCGGCCGCGACCTGCACCCCCAGCATCCGGGCGAAGGCGGCCGCCTCCTTGGCATTGCCCAGGTCCGGGGAGACGACGGTGGTGCGGGACAGGTCGTTGCCCCGGAAGTGCCCGGCCAGTTCGCGCAGCGCGTGCAGGTGGTCGACGGGGACGCTGAAGAAGCCGTGCACCTGCGGGGAGTGCAGGGTCATGGTGAGCACCCGGCTCGCGCCCGCCGCGACCAGCAGGTCTGCGACCAGACGCCCCCCGATCGAGATGCGGGGGGCGTCCTTCTTGTCGGAGCGCGCGTAGGCGTAGTGCGGCATGACGACGGTGATCCGGCCCGCGGAGGCGCCGCGCGCGGCGTCGCACATCAACAGCAGCTCCACCAGGTGCTCCTGGACCGGTGCCACCAGCGGCTGGATCAAGAAGACGTCCCGTTCCCGGCAGTTGGCCTGCAACTGCACTTCCAGGCAGTCGTTGGCGAAGCGGCTGACGCGTGCCGGGCTGAGCGTCACGCCCAGATGGGCGCAGAGCTCGGCCGCGAGTCGGGGGTGGGCACTGCCGCTGAAGACCGCGATGTCACGCACGGGGGCATCCTAAGGTCGGTCCCCGTCGAGTCGACGGCGGACGGCGGACGGCGGACGGCGGCCGTGCCCGTCCGCGGAGGCCCGGGCCCGTGGTCCACCTGGCCCGTCACGTAGAGTGCGGCTGCTGTGCCCGACCGTTTCCGCCGACTTCCGAGGTGACCGTGATGGACGACGACGCGTCCGCCCCCGTGGCCGTCGTCGGGATCGGCGCCGACGGCTGGGCCGGTCTGCCCGCGGCGTCGCGGGAGGCGCTCACCGGCGCCGGGGTCGTCATCGGCGGCCCGCGCCAGCTGGAACTGCTGCCCCCGGAGGTCACCGCCGAGCGGGTCGCCTGGCCGTCGCCGCTGCGCCCGGCCGTGCCGAGGCTGATCGCCGCCCACGCCGGGCGGCGGATCGCCGTTCTGGCCAGCGGAGACCCCATGTTCCACGGCATCGGGCGGACCCTCACCGAGGTGCTCGGCACGGACCGGCTGCGGGTGTTCCCGCATCCCTCGTCCGTGTCGTACGCCTGCGCACGGCTGGGCTGGGCGGTGGAGGACACCGACGTCGTGAGCCTGGTCGGGCGCCCGCTGCCCGCGCTGGCGGGCGCGCTGCACGACGGGCGCCGGGTGCTGGTGCTGAGCCGGGACGCGGACACCCCTGCCGCGGTGGCCGGGCTGCTGCGTGAACGGGGCTTCGGCGCCAGCCGGTTGCGGGTGCTGGAGCAGCTGGGCTCGACGCGGGAACGGATCCTGGACGGTACGGCGGATGCCTGGCCGCATCCGCCCGGCGATCCGCTGAACGTCGCCGCGGTGGAGTGCGCCGCGGCGTCGGCCGCGACGCGGCTGGGGCTCGTCCCGGGGCTGCCGGACGCCGCGTACGAGCACGACGGGCAGCTCACCAAGCGCCACGTGCGGGCCGCGACGCTGGCCGCGCTGGCGCCCGTGCCCGGTGAGCTGCTGTGGGACGTCGGCGGCGGCTCGGGCTCGATCGCCGTCGAATGGATGCGGGCGCACCGCGCCTGCCGGGCGGTCACCGTGGAGCGCGACCCCGTCCGCGCCGAGCGCATCATCCGGAACGCGGCCGCGCTCGGCGTCCCATCGCTGCGGGTGGTGACCGGCGCGGCCCCGGCGGCGCTGGACGGACTGCCCGTCCCCGACGCCGTCTTCGTCGGCGGCGGGCTCACCGCGCCCGGCCTCCTGGAGGCCTGCTGGACGGCGCTGCGGCCGGGCGGGCGGCTGGTCGCCAACACCGTGACGCTGGAGTCCGAGGCCCTGCTCGCCCGGTGGTACGCGACGCACGGGGGCGAACTCGTCCGGCTCGCAGTCGCGCACGCCGCCCCGGTCGGCGGCTTCACGGGCTGGCGCCAGGCCATGCCCGTCACCCAGTGGTCCGCCGTCAAACCCGCGGGAGCGCAGCCATGACCGTCCACTTCATCGGCGCCGGACCCGGCGCCGCCGACCTGATCACCCTGCGCGGGCAGCGGGTCCTGGCCCGCAGCAAGGTCTGCCTGTACGCGGGCAGCCTCGTCCCCCGCGAACTCCTCGAGCAGTGCCCGCCGGACGCCCGGCTGGTCGACACTGCTCAGCTGACGCTCGATCAGATCACCGAGGAACTGGTCCGGGCCCATGAGGAGGGCCACGACGTGGCCCGGCTGCACTCGGGCGACCCGTCCGTGTTCAGCGCCGTCGCCGAGCAGATGCGCCGCCTCGACGCGGCCGGCGTCCCGTACGAGGTCGTCCCCGGCGTCCCCGCGTTCGCAGCGGCGGCCGCGGCCCTCAAGCGGGAACTGACCGTGCCGACCGTCGGCCAGACCGTCATCCTCACCCGGATCGCGCAGCAGGCCACACCCATGCCGGAAGGCGAGGACCTGGCGACCCTGGGCCGCAGCGGCGCGCTGATGGTGCTGCACCTGGCGGCCCGCTACATCGACCGCGTGGTGGCCGAACTCACCCCGCACTACGGGGCGGACTGCCCGGCGGCCGTCGTCGCGATGGCCTCGCGCCCCGACGAGCTGGTGCTGCGCGGGACGCTCGAGGACATCGCGGAGCAGGTGAAGGCGGCCGGTGTGGTCCGTACGGCGGTCATCATCGTCGGCCGCACGCTGGGCGCGGAGCAGTTCCGCGACAGCCACCTGTACTCCGCCGAGCGCGTCCACCGCCACGCGGCCGACTGCGGCGCACCCTCCTAGGCGCGGGGCGGGGCCGGTGGGCTGGTGGTGGTGCCGGTGGGCGGCCGGCTTTCCCGCCGTCTCGCGCCTTCGGCGCGAAGCGGCGAGCCCGATCCGGCGCCGCACCGACCACGCCCCGCCCGCGGGGCGCCTCAGCCCGCGCGGCCGACGATGGTGCCGTCACGGTCGATGCAGAGGACGTCGACCGTGACGGGCGCCTCGCGCAGCACGCCCATGGCGGTGCGGCGGGCGGCCTCGGCGACGAGGTCGCCGAGAGGGACGCCGTGGGCGAGGCACGACTGGACGGCCTGGAGGCCCGTGTTGGCGGTGGCGACGGTCTCGGCCAGGGCCTCGTCGGCGCCGCCGCGCCGGGCCAGGTCCGCGAGGAAGGCCTTGTCGACCTGGGAGCGGGAGGAGTGCAGGTCGAGGTGGCCGGCGGCCAGCTTGGAGAGCTTGGCGAAGCCGCCCGCGACGGTGAGCCGCGGCACCGGGTGGCGGCGCAGGTACTTCAGCACGGCACCCGCGAAGTCCCCCATGTCCAGCAGCGCGTCCTCGGGCAGGCCGTGCACGGCGACGGCCACCTTCTCCGACGTCGCCCCCGTGCAGCCCGCGACGTGTGTCCGTCCGGCCGCACGTGCCACGTCCACCCCGCGCCGGATGCTGTCGATCCAGGCGGAGCAGGAGTACGGCACGACGATGCCGGTGGTGCCGAGCACCGACAGACCGCCGAGGATCCCCAGGCGCGGGTTCCAGGTGCGACGCGCCAACTCCGCGCCGCCGTCTATGGAGACGGTGATCTCGGCGTCGCAGGCGGCGCCGTACCGCGCGGCGACCTCCCCGAGGTGGTCGCGCATCATCGTGCGCGGGACGGGGTTCACGGCGGGCTCGCCCACGGCCAGCGGGAGCCCGGGGCGGGTGACCGTGCCGACCCCGGGGCCGGCGCGGAAGACGACCCCGCTGCCGGGGGCGCCGTGGCGCACGGTGGCCCGCACGAGTGCCCCATGGGTGACGTCGGGGTCGTCGCCGGCGTCCTTGACCACGCCGGCCGTGGCCCAGCCTTCGCCGAGCTCCTCGACCGCCAGGGCGAAGGCGGGCCGCTGCCCCTTGGGCAGGGTGATCGTCACCGGGTCGGGGAACCCGCCGCCCAGCAGGGCGGTGTACGCGGCGCTGGCGGCCGCCGTCGCGCAGGCGCCGGTGGTCCAGCCGTGCCGCAGCCCGGTCCGTTCCAGCTGGGCGCTCCGGCCGCCGCTCACGGCGCACCGTAGGGTGCGGGGATGACCGGCAGACAGCGGCACGTCCTCGTCCTGGGCGGCACCACCGAGGGGCGCCGCCTCGCGGAGGCGCTGGTCGCCGACCCGGCGGTGTGGCGGGTCACCAGCTCGCTCGCGGGGCGGGTGGAGCGGCCGCGACTGCCGCCGGGGGAGGTGCGCACCGGCGGTTTCGGCGGCCCCGCGGGGCTCGCGGCATGGCTGCGCGCGCACGCGGTCGACGTGGTCATCGACGCCACCCATCCTTTCGCGGGGACGATGTCCTTCAACGCCGCCGAGGCGGCCTCGGCCACCCATGTTCCCCTGCTCGCGCTGCGCCGCCCCGGCTGGGTCGCCGGTCCCGGCGACCACCGGCACCCGGTGGCCTCGCTGGAGGAGGCGGCCCGGGTGCTGCCAAGGCTGGGACGGCGGGTCTTCCTCACCACGGGCCGTACGGGGCTGGCGGCCTTCGCGGATGTCACGGACCTGTGGTTCCTGGTGCGTTCGGTGGACGCCCCCGGGCCGCCGCACCCGCCGTTGATGGAGGTGCTGCTGGACCGGGGCCCGTTCACCCTGGACGGGGAGCTGGAGCTGCTGCGCCGGCACCGGGTCGACGTGCTGGTCACCAAGGACAGCGGCGGCGCCGCCACCGCGTCCAAGCTGATGGCCGCCCGTGAACTGGGCCTGCCCGTGGTCGTCGTGGAGCGCCCGCCGGTCCCGGGGGGCGTGCCCGTCGTCCCGGACGTACCGGGCGCGCTGGAGTGGCTGCGCGCGCTGCCGGCCTGAGCGGGGCGACCTGACCGCGACCGCCCGGGCCTCAGGCCGGGTACCGCCGGGGCGTCCACACCACCGTGGTGTCGTCGCCGCGCCGTACCGCCCGCGTCTGTGACGAGCCGACGAGCAGCACGCACCGCATGTCGACGGTCGCCGGGTCCAGGTCCTCCAGCGTCGTGACGCGTACGGTCTGCCCGGGTCCGCCGACGTCCCGTGCGACGACCACCGGCGTGCCCGGCACGCGGCCCTCGCGCAGCACCTTCAGCGCGGTCTCCAGCTGCGTCCTGCGGCTGTGGGAGGCCGGGTTGTAGAGCGCGAGCACGAGGTCGGCGGCCGTGGCGGCGCGCAGCCGTTCCTCGACGACCGTCCACGGCTTGAGCCGGTCGGAGAGCGAGACGACCGCGTAGTCGTGGCCGAGGGGTGCGCCCGCGAGTGCCGCCGCCGACTGGGCGGCGGTGATGCCGGGCACGACCCGTACGCGGACGCCGAGGTAGGGCTCGGCGGAGGCGGCCTCCAGCACGGCCGTGGCCATGGCGAAGACGCCCGGGTCGCCGGAGGACACCACGGCGACCTTCCGGCCGCGCCGGGCGAGGTCGAGGGAGAACTCGGCGCGTTCGGCCTCGACGCGGTTGTCGGAGGCGTGCCGCCGCTGCCCGGGGCGGACCGGGACGCGGTCCATGTAGGTGGTGTAGCCGACGAGTTCGTCGGCCTCGGCGAGCGCGGACCTCGCCTCCGGCGTCAGCCACATGGGCCCGGCCGGGCCGAGCCCGACGACCACGACCTCGCCGTCCGCCGGGGACGGGTCCGCGGCGGGCCGCTCGTCGACGCGGCTGGGCAGCACCGCGACGGCGAAGTAGGGCACCGACTCCGGGTCGACGTCGGCCAGCCGCTCCAGGCGTTCGGCGTCCATGGTGGCGCGCTCGACGTAGTGCGCGTCCGCCAGCCGCCCGGCCCTCTCCAGGGCCCGGCGCACGGCGGGGAAGGTGCGGCCGAGCTTCATCACGGCCGCCGCGTCGGCGGTCGCGAGCCGGGCCGCGAGCTCCTCCTCCGGCAGCGTGCCGGGCAGGATCGTCAGGACTTCCTCGCCCTCCACCAGGGGCCGCCCGATGCGGGCGGCGGCGGCGCTGACGGAGGTGACGCCGGGGATCACCTCGGCCGGGTAGCGGTCGGCGAGCCGCTTGTGCATGTGCATGTAGGAGCCGTAGAAGAGCGGGTCGCCCTCCGCGAGTACGGCGACGGTGCGCCCGGCGTCCAGGTGCGCGGCGAGCCGCTCCGCCGACTCGGCGTAGAAGTCGTCCAGCGCGCCCCGGTAGCCGCCCGGGTGGTCGGTGGTCTCCGTCGTGATCGGGTACATCAGCCGCTCCTCGATCTGCTCGGGGCGGATGTGCGCCGCGGCGATGGAGCGGGCGATGCTGCGGCCGTGCCGGGCGCAGTGGTACGCGATGACGTCGGCGGAGCGGATGACGTCCACGGCCCGCACGGTCATCAGGGAGGGGTCGCCGGGGCCGAGGCCCACTCCGTAGAGACGGCCGGTGGTCACAGGATTTCGCTTTCCGTCGCAAGGGCGTTGAGGGCGGCGGCCGCCAGGGCGCTGCCGCCGCGTCGGCCGCGCACCACCAGGTGCTCCAGCCGGGAGGGGTGCGCGGCGAGGGCGTCCTTGGACTCGGCGGCACCGACGAAGCCGACGGGCACGCCGACGACCGCCGCGGGGCGCGGTGCGCCCGCCTCGATCATCTCCAGCAGCCGGAACAGGGAGGTCGGGGCGTTGCCGACGGCGACGACCGCGCCCTCCAGCCGGTCCCGCCACAGCTCCATGGCGGCGGCGCTGCGGGTGGTGCCGAGTTCGGCGGCGAGGGCCGGGACGGCGGGGTCGGAGAGGGTGCAGACGACCTCGTTGTCCGCGGGCAGCCGCTTGCGGGTGACGCCGCTGGCGACCATCTGCACGTCGCAGAGGATCGGCGCCCCGGCGCGCAGCGCGGCGCGCGCGTCCGCGACCACGGACGGGCTGTAGGCCAGGTCCCTGACGAGATCGGTCATGCCGCAGGCGTGGATCATGCGGACGGCGACCTGCGCCACGTCCGGCGGCAGGCCGTCCAGTTCCGCTTCGGCCCGGATGATGGCAAAGGACTGACGGTAGATCTCCGGTCCGTCCTTCTCGTACTCGATCACGTCGTCCTCGAAGGTGGTGGGGTACTGGTGCGGCGGGCGGTGTCCAGGGCGGCGGGCAGGTCAGTGGCGGTGGCGGCGGTGGCGGCGGTGGCGGCGGTGACGCCGCGGACGGCACCGGCCACGGCGACGCGGTAGCGGCCGTCGGCTCCGGCGACCACGTCGACCCACGAGCCGTCCGGGTGGCCGCAGCGGCGTTCGCAGCCGGAGAAGTGCACGGGAAGCAGGCGGTGTCCGGGCTCGGGGGCGGCCTCGCGCAGCGCGGCACGGGCGTCGGTACGCACGTCGGCCAGCGACTTGGCGCACCCCGGGCGTCCCGCGCAGGCGGTCACGCCGCGCCACGGGGAGTCCTCGCCGGTCAGGAACCCGGCCGCGGTGAGGCCCTCCGTCGCCTCCTGCGCGGTGGAGGGCGGCAGCCCCGGCAGGACGACGCCGCGCCAGGGGGTGACGCGCAGTTCGCCGGCGCCGGACCCGGCGACCCGCGCGAGAAGCCGCCACGCCCTGGTGGTGAGGCGGCCCAGGCGTACGCCGGCGGACAGCGCGCAGGTGGTCCCGTCCGGGTGCCGGACGAGGCCGGGCAGGGGCGGGCCGCCCGCGGTGTCGGGCACGGTGTCGTCCGCCGCTGGGCCGGACGCGGCGGGCGGAGCCCCCGCCGCGCGCAGCCGCGCGGCGGTTTCCGTCCCGGCGGGGTCGACGTCCGCGATCCGCCAGGCACGGGCGCCGCGTTCGGCGGCGAGCGTGAGGAAGCCCTCCGCGGCACGCACCGCCCAACGCGGCGCGTCGCCGGCCGGCACCTGGGCGACGGGCCGCCCGGCGAGGCGGAGTTCGGCCGCGGCGGCGTCGGGCCGCGCGATCAATGCCACATCGCCGCCGAGCGCTGCGGTGTCACCGCGGCCGTCGTCGAGGGCGAAGAGGAACCGTCCGGACAGTCCGGCTGCGGCCGCGCTCGCGCACAGCAGGGCGTCCAACTCCCGTATCCAGCCCCGCAGGTCACCGTGGCTGCGGCCGTCGAGCCCGGCGAGCGGCGAGGCGACGACGTTGCGGGCCCGTTCATGGGCCCATGAGGGCAGCAGTCCCGCCCGGCCGAGCAGCGCCGCGAGCTCCGTTCCGGCGCCGGGGTCGCGCAGCCCGCGCAGCTGAAGGTTCCCGCGGGAGGTGAGGTCGATGCGGCCGTCGCCGAGACGGTCCGCGGCGACCGCCACCGCCTCTGCCTGACGGACCGTCAGCAGTCCACCGGGGATGCGGATCCGGGCCAGTGCGCCGTCGTCCGCGGTGTGCAGCCGCAGCGCGCCGGGGCAGGCGTCGTCGCGTGCGCGCCCCGCTGTCGCTGCGGCGAAGGCGCCGCTCACGGGGGGATCGGAGGGCGACGGCATGGCCGCGAGCATACCCGCGGGTACTCCGGAGGCGTACGGGCCGCGGGGCCCCCAACGGCAGGCCCAGCCCTTAACATGCTGCGCGGGCAGGTCACCAGCCGCGCCCGACGCCATCGACGGCATCAGCGGAGGAAACCGGTGCGATTCCGGTGCGGTCCCGCCACTGTCACCGGGGCCGGCGCGCGAACGCCGGGCCTCGGGAGCCAGGAACTCCCGCCGTCCTCCACCGGCCCGGGGCGCGGACCCCGAGGAAGGCACGTCCGACGTGATCCTGCTGCTGTCGACCTCCGACACCGACCTGCTCAGCGCCCGCGCCGCGAACGCCGCCGGCGGTCCGGTCCCGTTCCGCTTCGCCAACCCCGCCCGGCTGCCGCAGGACGACCTGCCCGGTCTCCTCGACGGCGCCGACCTGGTCGTGGTACGGCTGCTCGGCGGGCGCCGCGCCTGGGAGGAGGGCCTGGACGCGCTGCTCGCGGGGCCCCGCCCGGTGGTCGTGCTCACCGGTGAACAGGCCCCCGACGCCCAGCTGATGGAGCTCTCCACCGTCCCCGTCGGCATCGCGGCCGAGGCCCACGCGTACCTGGCGCACGGCGGCACGGCCAACCTGGAGCAGCTGGCCCGCTTCCTGTCCGACACGGTGCTGCTCTCCGGCCACGGCTTCGAACCCCCCGCCTCCGCCCCCTCCTGGGGCAGGCTGGAGCGCGCCACCGGCGTCACCGAGGGCCCGCTGGTCGCCGTCCTCTACTACCGGGCCCACCACATGAGCGGCAACACCGCCTTCGTGGAGGCCCTCTGCGCCGCGATCGAGCAGGCCGGGGCCCGGGCGCTCCCGCTGTACGTGGCCTCGCTGCGCGCGCCCGAGCCCGGACTGCTCGACGCCCTCGGCGACGTGGACGCCGTCGTCACCACCGTGCTCGCGGCGGGAGGGACCCGCCCGGCCGACGCCTCGGCAGGCGGCGACGAGGAGGCCTGGGACGCGGGCGCGCTCGCCTCCCTCGACGTGCCGGTGCTGCAGGCGCTCTGCCTGACGTCCTCCCGCGAGACGTGGGAGGGCAACGACGAGGGCCTGTCCCCGATGGACGCCGCGACGCAGGTCGCCGTCCCCGAGTTCGACGGCCGGCTGATCACCGTGCCGTTCTCCTTCAAGGAGATCGACGAGGACGGTCTGCCCGTCTACGCCCCCGACACCGAACGCGCCGCCCGCGTCGCGGGCATCGCCGTCCGCCACGCGCGGCTGCGGCACATCCCGGTCGCGCAGCGCCGTCTGGCGCTCGTGCTGTCCGCGTACCCGACCAAGCATTCCCGCATCGGCAACGCGGTGGGCCTCGACACCCCCGCGAGCGCGGTCGCGCTGCTGCGCAGGCTGCGCGCCGAGGGCTGGGACTTCGGGCCCGAGGAGGAGATCCCCGGCCTTTCCCCCGTGGCCTCCGGCACGGGCGGTACCCCCACCGGTGACGGCGACGAGCTGATCCGCGCCCTGATCGACGCGGGCGGCCACGACCGGGAGTGGCTGACCGAGGAGCAACTGGCCGCCAACCCGGTGCGCATCCCGGCCGCCGACTACCGGCGCTGGTTCGCCGCGCTCCCGGCGGAACTGCGCGACGCCGTGACGGAGCACTGGGGGCCGCCGCCCGGCTCGATGTTCGTCGACACCAGCGCCAACCCCGAGGGCGACATCGTGCTGGCCGCGCTGCGCCGCGGCAACCTGCTGATCCTCATCCAGCCGCCGCGCGGCTTCGGCGAGAACCCGATCGCGATCTACCACGACCCGGACCTGCCGCCCTCCCACCACTACCTCGCCGCCTACCGCTGGATCGCCACGGCGCGGGCCGACGGCGGCTTCGGCGCCGACGCGATGATCCACCTCGGCAAGCACGGCAACCTGGAGTGGCTGCCCGGCAAGAACGCGGCCCTGTCCGCCGCCTGCGGCCCCGACGCCGCCCTCGGCGACCTGCCGCTGATCTACCCGTTCCTCGTCAACGACCCCGGCGAGGGCACCCAGGCCAAGCGCCGCGCGCACGCCACCCTCGTCGACCACCTGGTGCCGCCGATGGCCCGCGCCGACTCCTACGGCGACATCGCGCGCCTGGAGCAACTGCTCGACGAGCACGCCGCGATCGCGGCCATGGACCCGGCCAAGCTGCCCGCCGTCCGCGCGCAGATCTGGACGCTGATCCAGGCCGCCAGGCTCGACCACGACCTGGGCCTGGAGGACCGGCCGCACGACGCCGAGTTCGACGACTTCCTGCTCCACGTCGACGGCTGGCTCTGCGAGATCAAGGACGCCCAGATCCGCGACGGCCTGCATGTGCTCGGCCAGGCCCCTACCGGCGCGGAGCGGGTCAACCTGGTGCTGGCCATCCTGCGCGCCCGGCAGATCTGGGGCGGCACGGCCGCGCTGCCGGGCCTGCGAGAGGCCCTGGGCCTGGACGAGTCGAAGGCCACCCGGGTGTCCGCCGACGCCGCCGAGGAGCAGGCCCGCGCGCTGGTGCAGGCCATGGAGGACGCCGGCTGGGCGCCGGAGGCCGTCGCCGGGGTCGCCGAGGGCCTGCCCGAGGACGTGGCGCGGGTGCTGGACTTCGCCGCCCGGCAGGTCGTGCCGCGGCTGGCCCGTACGACGGACGAGACCGAGGCCGTCGTGCACGCGCTCAACGGCGGCTTCGTGCCCGCCGGCCCCTCCGGTTCGCCGCTGCGCGGCCTGGTCAACGTGCTGCCGACCGGCCGCAACTTCTACTCCGTCGACCCCAAGGCCGTGCCCAGCAGGCTCGCCTGGGAGACCGGCCAGGCCCTGGCCGACTCGCTGCTGGCCCGCTACCGCGAGGACAACGGCGACTGGCCGCGGTCGGTGGGCCTGTCCCTGTGGGGCACCAGCGCGATGCGCACCGCGGGCGACGACGTCGCCGAGGCGCTGGCGCTGCTCGGCGTGCGGCCGGTGTGGGACGACGCGTCCCGCCGCGTCACCGGCGTCGAAGCCGTTCCCGCGCAGGAGCTGGGCCGTCCGCGGGTCGACGTCACCCTGCGCATCAGCGGCTTCTTCCGGGACGCGTTCCCGCACGTCGTGGGCCTGCTGGACGACGCGGTGCGGCTCGTCGCGGGCCTCGACGAGCCGGACGAGGTCAACTTCGTGCGCGCCCACACCCGCGCCGACCTGGCCGCCCACGGCGACGAACGCCGCGCCACCACCCGCATCTTCGGCTCCCGCCCGGGGACGTACGGGGCGGGCCTGCTGCAGCTGATCGACAGCCGCGACTGGCGCAGTGACGCCGACCTCGCCGAGGTCTACACCGTCTGGGGCGGCTACGCCTACGGGCGCGGCCTCGACGGGCGCCCGGCCCGGGAGGAGATGGAGACCGCCTACCGCCGGATCGCGGTGGCCGCGAAGAACACCGACACCCGCGAGCACGACATCGCCGACTCCGACGACTACTACCAGTACCACGGCGGCATGGTGGCCACCGTCCGCGCGCTGACCGGCCGTTCCCCCGGGGCGTACATCGGCGACTCCACCCGCCCGGAGACGGTGCGCACCCGCTCCCTGGCCGAGGAGACCTCCCGGGTCTTCCGTGCCCGCGTGGTCAACCCCCGCTGGATCGCGGCGATGCGGCGGCACGGCTACAAGGGTGCCTTCGAACTGGCCGCCACCGTCGACTACCTCTTCGGCTACGACGCCACGACCGGCGTCGTGGCCGACTGGATGTACGACAAGCTGGCCCGCACCTACGTCCTGGACCCGGAGAACCGCGCCTTCCTCCAGGAGGCCAACCCCTGGGCCCTGCACGGCATGGCGGAGCGGCTGCTGGAGGCGGAGTCGCGCGGCATGTGGGCCGAGCCCGACCCGGAGGTCGTCGAGCGGCTCCGCCAGGCCTTCCTGGAGACCGAGGGCGACCTGGAGGGCGGCGAGTAGGGGCTCACCCGATGGTCGGCGCGGCCGAGGGCGGCGCCGCCGAGGGGTTGACGACGAGCGTCGGCTCACCGGGGACGGGTGTCGGTGCGACGAGGTCCCTGGGGTCCGTGGTGGGGCTCGCGGTGGTCTGGGCGACGATCTGCGGGAAGTCCACCAGCCCGGTCCGCTCCATGACCGTGATGTGGTCCAGCACGGTGTCGTTGGCCTGGTCGGCCAGCTGCCGTACGAGGCTGTTCATGGTGGTGGAGCGGACCTTGGCGATCGTGTTGAAGATCTGGCCGTGGGTCAGCCGCAGGATGTTGGCGAGCTTGCTGTCGAAGTCGCCGCCGGAGGCGGAGGACAGGGTGCCGAGGAAGCCCATCTGCTGCGGCGTGGGCTGGTTGGGCAGCGGGATGCCGAGCTGCGCGGCCACCGTGCGGTCGGCGCTGTCCAGCGCGGTGTGCCCGTCGACGAGGTGCCGTCCGGCGGTCTTGACCGCCTGCGTCGTGCCCTTCTGCTCCGCCATCTGCCCGGCGGGGAACTCCCACAGCCCGGCGAGCCGCACCTTGACGACGAACTCCCGGTCGAGGGGGGTCAGCGGGCCGTACGGGGTGGACACCGCCTGCGCCTCGGGGGAGGACGCCGCGACCTTCACCCCGGACATCGCGGGGTACACGAGCGCGGCGATCGTGCACACCAGCGCTCCGGCGACCAGGGCGGTCCCCGCCGTGAACCGGTTGGCCTTCATCGCGCCTCCTGGGTCGGGATTCGTACGCGCTTCCGGACGGTAGAGGCCGTCGCGGCGCGGCGGTACTCCTGCGCGGTTTCCCGGAGCGCGGGCGGTGATAGTTGATACGGTGCAAACTTTCGCCTGTGCAAGGGGTGCGGGAGGGCGGGTTATGGCTCCCCGGTCTTGGGCGGGGGAGACGGTTCCCCGTGACGCGGTCGTCCGCCGGGGGTGCGAGGCGGATGTCTGCCACCGCGCCGGCACCCGGGGCGTTTGCCGGGTCCGCCGTACGGGGGCCCACCGGCGGTGGCGGCGGGCCGCAGGGTGTGCGTATGCCGGGGGACGCGGGGTGTCGTGGGGGACCCCCTCGCCCGGGTCCACGGCTGAACCGCGGGGCGGCGCCGATGTCAGTGGCGGCGTCTAGGGTCGCTTCCGTCACCGACGAGGGAGGGGCGGAACCGTGGAGTTCTGCATCGAGCGGAGCGCGTTCACCGACGCCGTGGCCTGGGCGGCCCGCGTGCTTCCGGCACGGTCCCCGGTGCCCGTGCTGGGCGGGTTGCTGCTGAAGGCCGACGGGGGGTGCCTGCGCGTTCTCGGGGCGGACCACGACGCCTCCGCCGCCGTCACGGCGGAGGCGGAGACCGCTCGGGCCGGTCGGGCCCTGGTCGTGGGGCGGCGCCTGCTGGACATCTGCCGTGTGCTCCCCAAGGGTGTGGTGGAGTGCGCGGTCGAGGACACGCGCCTCACCGTGACCTGCGGCGACGTCCGGTTCGGGCTGTCGCTGCTGCCGCTGGAGGACCATCCCGCCCCCGCGCCGTCGCCGCCACCGCGCGGCAGCGTGGACGCGGACGCCTTCGCCGCGGCCGTCGCGCAGGTCGTGCCCGCCGCGGGCCGCGACGACACCCTGCCGGTCCTGACGGGCGTCCGGCTGGCGTTCGACGAGGGGACGATCACCCTGGCCGCGACGGACCGCTACCGCTACGCGGTGCGCACCCTGGACTGGGCCACCGGAGCGCCGGACGCCACGGCCGACGTCCTCGTACCGGCCCGTCGGCTCGCCGAGATCGCCCGGTCCTTCGGCGGGGCGGGCGCGCTCCGCGTCGCGTGGGACGGGAGCCGCGTCGCGTTCGAGCACGCCGACCGGCACGTCACGACCCGGCTGCTGGAGGGCCGGCTGCCCCGCCACGACACCCTGTTCGCGCTGCCCGACCCGCTCGTGGCGAGCGTGGAGCGGGAACCGTTGGCCGAGGCCGTGAAGCGGGTCGCGGTCGTCGCGGAGGGGGAGGGCCCGCTGCAACTGGAGTTCTCCGCCGGCCGGGTCCAGCTGCGCGCCGGGTACGGGGACGACGTGGCCTCGCAGCGGCTGCCGGCCGACCTGGCCGGCGCCGAGGGGATGACCGTCGCGTTCAACCCGGCCTACCTCGTGGACGCCCTGGCATCCTTCGATGCGTCCGTCGTCGAGTTCCGGCTCCTGGGCCCCGGCCAACGAGCGCTCCTGACGGACCCGTCCGGCAGGCAGCGGCACCTGCTGATGTCGGTGAAGCCGCTGGTGTGACCGCCCGCGGCACGGGCGGGCCCGCTCCCGGCGGCGACGGCATCGGCGGGCTGCGCCGATCCGTCACCGCCGCTTCGCCCGGCGATGGGGACACCGTGCCCCGCCCGTTGCCTGGCGCCGTGCAACCTCCTTGCGCTGAGGGCGCGTTCAGCCGTTGGTGACCCGCACGGTGACCGTCCATTCGCGCAGTCCCAGGCAGGCCACCTGGTCCGGGGCGGTGGGTGTGGCGCACAGCGGCTGCGTGGAGGTGAGCCGTGCCGTGCCGGCGGCGGTGGCGCGGTAGGCGGCGATGGTGTCGCCGCGCGGGGCGCCGATGCCCGCGTTGGTGGGGGCGAGGGCGTGGCCCTCGCTGGTGACGGGGGACCAGGGGCGGTCCGGCGTGCCGTCGAGGGTGACGCGGACCGTGCCGCCGGCGGTGACGCAGACCGTGCGGCCGGTGTCCGCGGCGGTGAGCGCGGCCTCGGCCGCACAGGCCCCGCCCGTACCGGTCCCGGTTCCCGCGCTGGGGGTGCCGCTCGGGGAGCCGCTGGGGCTGTCGCCCGCGGGGCCGCCGGACTGCGTTCCGCAGCCGGTCAGCAGGAGTGCGGTCGCCGCGACGGCCGCGGCTGTCGTATGACGCATGGATGGCCTCCTTTCCGCTTTGACGTGTCACACGCGCAAAAGGGTCCCGGCCGCCTCTCGGCGACCGGGATCTTCCGCGGGCAGGCGGGTGTCGGCCCGTGTTCAGGGCGGTGTCGTCGACCACGAAGCCGGTCCCCCGCGGCCCAGACCGTGCACTCCACCGGCACGGCGCGTCCCCGGTGGCGGGGGTATGGGGGGCGGCCTGGGCGGCCGGTCCCGCGGCGAGCAGGCAGGTGACGGCCAGTGCGAGCGCGGGCAGGGCCGCGGTCGCTGTTCCGCCGGGAGCGCCTCTGCGCCACGGCTGCGGTGGGTGGTGACGGGTGGACGCGCTGACGTCAGGCGCGACCGCCAGGGCACGGACAGCGGCCGGGAAAGATCGCCGCCGCGCGTGTCGACCGGCGTTTCCCCGACGGACGGCTCGTCACGCTCGCCGATGACGGCACCGTCGACCTGGTCACCAGGCAGGTCGTCGGCGGCCAGACCACGGTGACGGTCGAACTGACCGAACCCGTCACGTTCCTGCGCCCCCTCGGGGCGCCCGCCGGAGGCCCGCGTCCTGCGCTTCCACGCCGACGACCCGCGGGCGGCCGTCGCGGCCCTGGGGGTGGGCCTGGTGCCGGGGGCTGGGGTAACGTTGCGGTCCCCAGCAGTGGACGGACCGAGGAGGTGAGACCCATTACCGCCATGTCAGGTTGGGTGCTCTCCCCCGGCGGCCCCGTGGTCCGGACGACCTAGGCCGTCGAGAGCGCCCCGCGGCGCCCGAAAGGCCTCCATGTCCTCCGCCTCGCCGGCTCCTTCCGGCCCATGTTCCGCCGGTTCTTCTCCTTCCGGTTCTTCCTCCGGCCCATCTCCCGCCGGTCCTCATCCCTCCGTCCCGTCCTCGGCGTCCCTCGCGCCGGTCGTGTCCGTGCTCCGGGCGGCCGGCTGCGTGTTCGCCGAGGACGAGGCCCGGCTGCTCGTCTCCGCCGCCCGGACACCCGGTGAGCTCGCCGCCATGGTGGAGCGCCGGGTGACCGGCCTCCCGCTCGAACATGTCCTGGGCTGGGCCGAGTTCTGCGGTCTGCGGATCACCGTCACCCCCGGGGTCTTCGTCCCGCGCCGCCGTACGGAGTTCCTCGCCCGCGAGGCCGCCGCGCTGGGGCGCGCCCTGGGCCGGCCCGGCGCCGTCGTGGTCGACCTGTGCTGCGGCTCCGGCGCGGTGGGCGCCGTCCTGGCCGCCACGCTCGACCGGCCCCTGTTGCACGCGGTCGACATCGACCCGGTGGCGGTCGCCTGTGCCCGCCGCAACCTCGCCGCGGCGGACGGCCGCGTCCACGTCCACGAGGGCGACCTCTACGACCCCCTGCCCGCGCGGCTGCGCGGCCGCGTCGACGTCCTGGTCGCGAACGTGCCCTATGTCCCCAGCGGCGCCGTCGCCCTCCTTCCCCCCGAGGCCCGTGACCACGAGCCCCGGGTCGCCCTCGACGGCGGGGCCGACGGCCTCGACGTCCTCCGCAGGGTCGCCGCCGCGGCGCCCGCGTGGCTCGCGCCGGGCGGCAGGCTCCTCTTCGAGACCGGTGAGGAGCAGGCCCCGGCCGCCGTCGCCGCGGTCGCCCGGGCCGGGCTGGAGGCGCGGGTGGTGGTGTCGGAGGAGCTGTACGCGACGGTCGTGATCGCCTCGGCCCCTGCGGCGTAGCCGGGGCCGGAGATCCTCGCTGTGCGTGAATCCGTCGTTTCTTCGAGTAAATCGAGGCCCTGATAAGTGACGCAGGCCACATGGCCTGCGTCACTCAATGGGCGATTTGTCTGGGTCTGCGTGTGACGTAGCCGATATGGCGTGCGCCACTTTCGGGGTTGCTTAGTAGACGCCGTCCCGGAATCCCCTTCCCACGCCTGAGTGGCGGGACTTTCGTCCCTGGTCCCACAACTAATCCCGTTAGTAAGAGGGGTGCATTGACCCCGGGATTTAAGTCGGCCAACAATTCATGGCGTACCCCACGGAAGAGGAATTTCTCGAATGCAGATCTCCGCTATGTCGAAGCTCAACCGCGTCGCCAAGGCCAAGAAGATCTCCCTCGGCTGCGCTGCCGCCAGCGTCGCCGTCGTCGCCGGTGGCGTGGCCATGGCCCCCACCGCCTCCGCCGCCACCACGGCGCAGTCGGGCTCCGTCAACACGTGGATCAACGAGTCCCTGAAGGTGATGCGCGCCAACGGCATCCCGGGCACCTACAACGGGATCTACAAGAACCTGATGCGTGAGTCCTCGGGCAACCCGAACGCCATCAACGGCTGGGACTCGAACGCTGCCAAGGGAATTCCCTCCAAGGGTCTGATGCAGGTGATCGACCCGACGTTCAAGGCCTACCACGTCCCCGGTACCTCGTGGAACATCTACGACCCGGTCGCCAACATCACCGCCGCGTGCAACTACGCGGCCCACGTCTACGGCACGATCGACAACGTCAACTCGGCGTACTGATCGCCCGCGCGCGAAAGCTTTCCTGGGGACGCCCCCGGCGGCCACGGCTGCCCGGGGGCTTCCCTCTTTTCCCCTTCCCGTATTCCGCCCGCTTTTCCGGGTCACGGTCCGCCCACCGTTTCGCGTCCGGCTTTCCGTCCCGGGCCTGGACTGGCGAACGGTGCTGCCCCTGACCACCCGGCCGAGGCCGAGGTCCTGCACGCCGCCAGGACCTGGCCGCCCTGCTCCGCGCGTGCCCGGACACCTCGGTGCCGATACCCGGTGCCGAGTGGACGGTCGGCAGCCATCGCGGCCCCCCCCGGGCCGGGTGCGTCAACGGGTGGCGGTGGCCCGGAAGGTGCGGCGGTAGGCCAGGGGGGAGACCCCGATGGCGGCGTGGAGGTGCTGCCGCAGGGAGGTCGCGGTGGCGAAGCCCACCTCGCCGGCGATGCGGTCGACCGGGAGGTCGCTGGACTCCAGCAGATGGCGGGCCCGGGCGACCCGTTGCTGGATGAGCCACTTCCCCGGGCTCACCCCCACCTCGTCCCGGAACCGCCGGGCGAAGGTGCGCAGGCTCATCCGCGCGTGGTCCGCGAGGTCGCTGAGGGTGAGCGGCAGGTCGAGGTGCTCCAGCGCCCACTGCCGCGTCGCCGCCGTGCCGGTGTCGGTGGGTCCGGGCACGGGCTGCTCGATGTACTGCGCCTGGCCGCCCTCCCGCCAGGGCGGTACGACGCAGACTCGGGCGACGAAATTGGCCACCGCGCTGCCGTGGTCGGCGCGCACCAGATGCAGGCAGACGTCCACACCGGAGGCGGCGCCGGCCGAGGTGAGGAGGTCGCCGTCGTCGACGAAGAGCACGTCGGCGTCGAGGGCCACCCGGGGGAACAGCCGGCGGAAGTCGTCGGCCAGGGCCCAGTGGGTGGTGGCGGGGCGGCCGTCGAGGAGTCCCGCGGCGGCGAGCGCGAAGGCCCCCGTGCAGATGGAGACGATGCGGGTGCCCGGCCGGATCGTGCCGAGCGCGGCGGCGACCGGGGCGGGGAGCTCCGCGGTGATCCGCGCCTGGTCGTACGGCGGGATCACGACGGTGTCGGCGGTGGCCAGCACCTCGGGGCCGTGCTCGACGGCCACCGAGAAGTCCGAGTCCGTGCGCACGGGGCGCCCGTCGGCGGTGCAGGTCAGCACTTCGTAGCGGTTCCCGGCGGAGCCGAAGACGCGGTTGGGGATGCCCAGCTCGAAGGGATAGACGCCGTCGAGGGCGAGGACGACCACACGATGCATGGCAGAAACTTATCGGATGATGGCAACCAGGCCATTTTTCCGCGCGCCGCCGGTCGGCAGGCTGGAGCGCATGAACGACACGACCCCTCGCACCATGCGCGCGATCACCCAGGACGTCCTCGGCGGACCCGAGGTACTGCGGGAGGCGGAGCTGGAGCGTCCCACTCCCGGCGTCGGGCAACTGCTCGTCCGCGTCCACGCCGCCGGGCTCAACCCCACCGACACCAAGCACCGGCAGACCGGGCTCTTCCTCGGCGGCCCGCCGCCCGTCCTCGGCTGGGACGTCTCCGGTGTCGTGGAGGAGGCCGGGCTGGGAGTCGCCCTCTTCCGGCCCGGTGACGAGGTCTTCGGCATGCTCCCCTACCCGCACGGTGTGGGCTCCCACGCCGAGTACGTCACCGGGCCCGCCCGTGCCTTCGCCCGGAAGCCGTCCACCATGAGCCACGTGGAGGCCGCCGCGGTCCCGCTGGTCGCCCTCACCGCCTGGCAGGCGCTCGTCGACGTCGCCGGGGTCCGCCCCGGGCAGCGCGTGCTGGTCCATGCGGCCGCGGGAGGCGTCGGGCACGTCGCCGTCCAGATCGCCAAGTCCCGCGGCGCGTACGTCCTCGGCACGGCGAGCGCCGCCAAGCACGACTTCCTGC
This sequence comes from Actinacidiphila sp. bgisy160, assembly GCF_965342435.1. Taxonomy (GTDB): domain Bacteria; phylum Actinomycetota; class Actinomycetes; order Streptomycetales; family Streptomycetaceae; genus Actinacidiphila. Next base: position 419,911 of record NZ_CBDRCM010000001.1, read on the forward strand.
GCGGCCTCGGCGCCGACGAACTGATCGACTACCGCTCGGCCGACTACGCCGAGGCCGTCCGCGACGTGGACGTCGTCCTCGACCCCCTCGGTGGCCCCGAGTCCCTCCGCTCCCTGCGCACCCTGCGCCAGGGCGGGTTGCTCGTCACGCTCCTCCCGATCGGCATGCCCGAACTCCTCGCGGAGGCCGACCGTCTGGGCGTGCGTGCCGCCGGCATGATCGTCGAGGCCGACCACGCCGGCATGACCGCGATCGCCCACCTGGTGGAGGAGGGTGCCCTGCGTGTCACGGTCGCCGACACCTTCCCCCTGTCCGAGGCCGCCAGGGCCCACGCCGCCCTGGAGACGGGACGCACCACCGGGAAGCTCGTCCTCACCGTGCGCTGACACATCCGTGGGCTTGCGAGCCGTACGGGCACCGGGGCAGGGCTCGAACCTGCGTCCACCCGGTCCCGAGCCGGGTCTTGCGCGCCGGTCGAGGGACCCCGCGTGCGATTCCCGCAGGGCCGAGGTTTTTGGGACATGTGCCCCAGGCCGGCGCACCCGAGGCCGGGGGCACCACTGATTGACACCCCTCTGTCGTCAACCTTTGGTTGACGACAGAGGGGTGTCAACCTATCGTTGACGCATGACGCAGCAGATCCGGCTCGACGATCTGATCGAAGCCATCAAAAAGGCCCACCCCCACGCCCTCGACCAGCTCTCGGACGCCGTCATCGCCGCCGAGCACCTGGGCGAGGTCGCCGACCACCTCATCGGACACTTCGTCGACCAGGCCCGGCGATCCGGTGCCTCGTGGACCGACATCGGCAAGAGCATGGGCGTGACCAAGCAGGCCGCCCAGAAGCGCTTCGTCCCCAAGGACCTCGGCTTCCCCGACCTCGACCCCTCGCAGGGCTTCTCGCGCTTCACCCCACGCGCCCGCAAGGTCGTCATGGCCGCCCACGCGGAGGCCCAGACCGCCCGCAACCCCGAGGTCCGCCCCGAGCACCTCGCCCTCGGGCTGCTCAGCGAGCCCCAGGCCCTCGCGGCCCTCGCCATGACGGCCCAGGGCGTCACCCCCGACGCCGCCCGCACCGCCCTCACCGCGGCCCTCCCCGCGGCCGTGGACGAGGTCCCCGAGCTCGTCCCGTACGACCTCGCCTCCCGCAAGGTCCTCGAACTCACCTTCCGTGAGGCCCTCCGCCTGGGCCACAACTACATCGGCACCGAGCACCTCCTCCTCGCCCTCCTCGAACTGGAGGCGGGCGACGGCCCGCTGACCTCCCTCGGCCTCGACAAGGCCACCACCGAGCGCCACGTCGCCGAGGCGCTGGCCGAGATCGTGGGCGGCACACAAGAAGAGGGGTGAGCGGTGTCCCGGGTGGCCCGCAGCTCCATGAGGGGCCATCACGGTCCCACCCGGGAGGAACGGAACACCACGATCGCGGAGGCGCTGTCCGTCGCGCTGCTGCTCCTCGTGCTCGCCGGGCCGGTGATCCGGCCGTTCGGTCCTCCGGAGGCGGTGGCCGCCGTTCCGGCCGCCGCGGTGGCCGCGGAGGATCTCAGCCCGTGGCGCCGGGCAGCTGCTTGATGCCGTCCACGGCGGAGCGGCTCAGCACCGCGTTGGTGAAGACGACCGTGCCGCGCGGCAGGACCCCGTCGGGGTCCCGCTCGGCCTGGACGGTGCGCTCGCCGAGGAAGACGTGGGTCTTCCGATCGAAGATCCACTCGGTGCGCTGTCCGCTGGCCTCGTCCAGCCGGGCCACCGCGACCCCGTGCCGCCCGGTGGCGTCCACGGCGTCGTCCACGGCGACCACACCGGGGATCTTGGCGGCGGCCTTGTAGAGCGCGGTGGTCAGCGTGGCCGGCGGGTAACTCTCGCCCAGCAGGTCGCCGATGGTGGTGAAGGCCTCCTGGTCGGGGCCGTTGCCCATGCCCTTCGTCTCCTTGTAGATCTTGGCCAGGAGGGCGTCGGGGTCGGTGGGCAGGGTGCTGAGGTAGTCGTAGCTCGGCGCGTTCAGGGTCGGACCGGGCACGTTGCCCTGCTCGTCGGTGCCCGCCAGGGTCACGCCCTCCGGGCCGGTGGTGCCGGGTTCGATCAGCCAGCCGTCGCTGCCGTCGCGGGACTCCCAGACCTGGCGCCGGTGCAGCGGGGTGCCGGCCAGGCTGGTCGTGTCGCCCACGTGCCGCACGACGGTGCCGGCCGACTTCGACTCGATGTAGATGTACTGGCCGTCGCCCACCGGCGTGGCGGGCGACTCGGCGGCGGCCAGCGAGGCGGTGTCGAGCAGACGGGCGGCGCCCTTGGGGTCCGCGGTGCCGAGGCGGGTGGTCAGGGCGGGGCCCGCGGCGGAGGTGCCGGAGCGGCCGCCCGCGCCGGTGCCCTCCGCGCCGCCGAACACGAACAGGCCGGTCGCCAGGGCCCCGGCCAGTACGCCCGCGCTCAGCGGGACGAGGACCATGCGGCGCAGGAAGGGGTTGCGGCGCGCGGCCGGGCGTGTGGCGGCGGGGGACGGGCCGGGCCTCGCGGCGAGGTCCTCGTGGATCCGGGTCATCAGACGCTCCTTGTGCAACTGGTGACGGTCCGCCGGCAGATCCCGCTCCACGCGCGGCAGGAGACGGGCGGTCTCCTCCCATTCCGAGGGATGGGCGTTCATCGGATTCCTTCCTGTGCGGGCCGGACCGCGTTCGTGCGGTCCCCTTCTGTCTGTCGGCGGCGGCCGGCGGGTTCCATCTCCGCGTCGGCGAGTTTGCGCAGTCTCGTGCGGGCCCGGGACAGCCGCGAGCGCACGGTGCCGACCGGGACGCCGAGGGCCTCGGCGGCCTCGGTGTACTCCAGGCCCTCCCACAGGCACAGCGTCAGCACCTCGCGCTCGGCGCGGCGCAGCCGGGCGAGGGCGGCCAGGACGGCGGCGATGCGGCGCCGGTCGTCGACCCGGCCGGCCACGAGGTCGGCGTGGTCGGGCACTTCGAGGGCGGCTGCCCCGGCCTGGGCCCCGGCGGCGACCGCGGCCCGGTAACGGCGATTTCCGCGGCAGTGGTTGCGCGCGATGTTCGTGGCGACACCCAGGAGCCACGGCCGCAGCGAGCCCCCCTCGGGGTCGACGCGGGCGCGCAGCCGCCAGGCCTCCAGGAAGGTGGCCGACATCACGTCCTCGGCGACCGACCAGTCGGCGGTCAGCCGGAAGGCGTGGTTGTAGACGGTACGGGCGTACGCGTCGAACAGTTCCGCGAAGGCGGCGGGGTCCCCGTCCCGTACCCGGGTACGTACATCAGTGGTCACTTCTGTCGGCTGTCCGTCGCTCGCCCGCGGGTTCCCGTGACCCGCGTCACGCCGCGATTCCGTCGGGGGCCGCGGGCTCGAAGGGCATCAGCTCGTCCTGCCCGGGCCGCACCACCCCGAAGGTGCTCTCGGGGACCTCGTGCCAGGCGTCCGGCAGGTCGCCCAGGGGCTCGGACACCACGAGCCGGGTCTCCTCCGACACGCCCTGCAGGAACCACAGGTCCGGGTGGAGATCGCACAGCGAGTCCACCCTGCTGCTGTAGAACAGCGAGCGCGACGTGCGCTCGCTGGAGTAGCGGAACGCCCACAGGCTCTCCCCGTCGGTGACCGCCAACGTCATCTGGACGGGGAACTCGACCCCGTGCTCGTGGCCGGTCCGCTCCACCAGCCCGGCCATCCGCGCCACGGCGCCGGGCGCGTCCTGGTCGAGGCCGAAGGTGAGCGCGAGGAAGAACATCACCTCGGAGTCCGTCGAGCCCTCGATGGAGGAGAACAGCGCCGGGTCGACGGCGAGCGAGAGGTCGCGGCGCAGCCGGTGGAAGTCGGTGATCGCCCCGTTGTGCATCCACAGCCACCGGCCGTGCCGGAAGGGGTGGCAGTTGGTCTGCTGGATCGCGGTGCCCGTCGACGCCCGTACGTGGGCGAAGAACAGCGGCGAGGTGACGTGGCGCGAGATCTCCCGCAGGTTGCGGTTGTTCCACGCGGGCCCGATGTCCCGGATGATCGCCGGGGTGTCCAGGTGGTCCGTGGCGTACCAGCCGATGCCGAAGCCGTCCCCGTTGGTCGTCTCGACGCCCATCCGGGAGTGCAGGCTCTGGTCGATCAGGGAGTGCCGCGGTTTGTAGAGGATGTTGTCGAGCAGCATGGGCGTGCCTGTGTAGGCGAGCCACCGGCACATGAGCACCATTCCCTTCCTCGTCCGCCGTCCTCGGGGGCCGGCCCTCCTCAGTCGTCGGCCAGGGCGGCCTCCGCCCGGATCGTCTTGCCCCGCTGCAAATGACGCGTCCCCCAGCGTCCGGTGACCCGCGCCACCAGCAGCAGTCCGCGGCCGCCCTCGTCGAGGGCCCGGGTCCGGCGCAGGTGGGGCGCGTCGGAGTTGTGGATGACGCGCAGCCCGGCGGGCGGGGTTCCGTACCGGAGGGCGTTGGTGACGAGTTCGCCGACCACCTGCTCCACGGTGTACGTGGGGGCGCGACCGAGCAGCCGCTCGGCCTCACTGCTCCAGCCGGTGATGATGCCGTGGGCGTCGATGGCGGCCGTGGCCGGAACGGCCGGATCGGGCCGGGGAGGGAGGCCGCCGTCGAATTCGTCGTCGAGGCTGGAATCTCGCATCGCCATCCGTCGCCGTTCTCGCCCGTCCTCTTCCGGCCCCCTCCAGGACGCGGGCGCCTGGGCCCTCCTCCACTTCTACCGCTCCTGGCGCGTGCCCGCAGGTCGGCACCGGCCGGGGTCAGGGCGAGGCCGCGCCGGGCAGGGCGCCGCCGCAGCGGGCGGGTGGGAGGACGCCGTCGCGGCCGGCGAGGACGACGTCGACGGCGTCCTCGCGGCCCTCGGCGTAGGCGGCGGTGCACACCACCTGGCGCACGGCGTTGTCCTTCAGGCCCCGCACGGGGAACGGGAGCGTGATCCGGACCGTGCCGCGGGACGACGTGACGTCCACCGGCCCGGTGGTGGCGGGCAGCCCGGTGCCGAGTCCCGCCGCGCCCTCCTGGGACCCGGGCCCTTCCAGCAGCACGCTGACGGCCTTCGCGGTCGGCACCTGTCCAGTCTGCGGGTCGTAGCCGGTCCCGCGCAGGACCGGGGTGAGCCGGCCCTCGGGGGAGAGGAAGAAGAGCGTCAGCCGGGCCCCCGCTCCGGGGAAGGCCTCCACGGTGGCCGGGCCGCCCGCCTCGACGACCCCGGAGCCCGTGACCCCGCAGCCGGTCAGCAGGGCCGCCGCGGCGAGGGCCGCGGCGAGGGCCGGGACGGACCGGCGGCTCACCGCGTCGCCTCCCCGGCCGCACGGGGGACGTCCAGCGGCATCCGCACGGTGAGGACGGCGCCGCCGCCCGGGCGGTTGGCGGCGCGGACCGTGCCGCCGTGGAGACGGACGTTCTCCAGGGTGATGGCCAGGCCCAGACCGCTGCCCGCGGAGCGGGTGCGGGCAGCGTCGGCCTTGTAGAAGCGGTCGAAGATGTGCGGCAGGACGTCCGGGGCGATGCCGGGGCCGCTGTCGGCGACCTCGACGGCGAACCGGGCCGGGCCGCCGTCGTGAGCCTCGGTGTGCAGCCGTACCCGGACGGGGGTGCTGCCGTGGCGCAGCGCGTTCCCGACGAGGTTGGCGACCACGACGTCGAAGCGCCGCGGGTCGAGCCGGGCCCGGATGCCCGGGGGAAGTTCGGTGGCGACCTGCGCGGGATCCGTCCAGTACCGGGTGGCCAGGGTCTTGCGGATGGTCTCGGCGACGTCGACCTCGTCGGCGTTGAGTTCGGCGGCCCGCGCGTCGAAGCGGGAGATCTCGATCAGGTCCTCGACCAGGACGGCGAGCTTGCCCGTCTCGGCGCTGATGAGGCGGACCGCGGCCGCGGTGTCCGGGGCGAGCCGCTCGGCGTCCTCGTCGAGGACCTCGGTGACCGCGAGCATCCCGGACAGTGGGGTGCGCAGTTCGTGCGATACGTCGGAGGCGAAGCGGCGGGCCCTGGCCTCGGCGCGGCGCAACTCCTCTACGGACCGTTCCAGTTGCAGCGCGGAGTCGTTGAAGGTGTGGGCGAGGTCCGCGAGTTCGTCGCTGCCCTTGACGGGGATGCGGGTGTCGAGCTCGCCGCGGCCCATGCGCTGCGCCGCCGTGCGCAGCTCGCGGACCGGGCGGAGCACGCTGCGGGCGGCGAGCAGGGCCGGGATCAGGGCGATGGCCAGCGCGGGCAGGGCTCCGTCGCGGGCGGCGGTGAGCATCGCCCGGATGTCGTCCTCCTCCGTGGTCAGCGGCATCACGGCGTAGAGCACGAGCCCGGTGGGGCGGGCGGACAGTCCGGTCTTGAAGACGGTCGGCACGGCCATCGTCAGCCAGGGGGTGCCGTCCTTGTCGACCCGCTGGAAGACGCCCCGCGGATTGGCCAGCGCCGCGCGGCGCAGTTCGGGCGTGATGACGGTCGACACGGGGCTGGTGCCGGAGGAGACCCGCATCGAGCCGTACTCGGCGAACACCACCCAGGTGCGCGGCTTGCCCTTGCGGGCCATGTCGCGCAGCACCTCCTGGAGGGCCAGGCGGTCCATCGGGAGCGGGGTGCCGAGGGTGCCCGCCTGCTCGCGGAAGGAGGCGACGGCGGTGTCCTGGGCCTGTTCGAGTATGGCGTTGCGCGCCTCGCGGTACGTCAGGGCCGCGGTGGTGCCCGCGCTGACCGCGGCGACGAGCAGGAAGGCCAGCACCAGCCGGCTGCGCAGCCCGATGCGGGCCCTGCGGCGGATCACCGGGTGCTCACAGCGGCCCGAAGCGGTAGCCGAAGCCGCGCAGCGTCTGTATGTAGCGGGGACTGCCGGGAACGTCCTCGATCTTGTTGCGCAGCCGCCGGACGCAGGCGTCGACCAGCCGGGCGTCCGCGTGGTAGCTGTGCTCCCATACGTTCTCCAGCAACTGCTGCCGGCTGAAGACGCGTTCGGGCGCGGCGGACAGGAACAGCAGCAGCTTCAGCTCGGAGGGCGCGAGCGCCAGCCGCCGCCCGGACTTGGCGACGCCGAGCCCGGCGCGGTCCACGGCGAGGTCGCCATGGAACTCGACGGGGGGGCGGCCCCCGGGCTCCTCGATGCGGCGCAGCACGGCCCGTATGCGGGCCTCGATCACCTCGGTGCGGGCGGGTTTGACGATGTAGTCGTCGGCCCCGGCCTCCAGCCCGACGACCACGTCGAAGTCGTCGCCGCGGGCGGTGAGCATGATGATCGGCAGCTGGCTCGTCTCGCGCACCTGCCGGCAGACCTGGACGCCGTTCATGCCGGGCAGCATCAGGTCCAGCAGCAGTAGATCGGGCTGGAACTCGCCGAGGGCGGTGAGCCCGGCCTCGCCGGTCGCGGCCGTGCGTACCTCGTGACCGCGGCGGCGCAGGCCCAGTTCGACACCTTCTCGCACGGAAGGGTCGTCTTCGATCAGCAGCACGCGTGGCATGAGCGGAGTATCGCAACTCATGTTGCACCGCGCCGAAGTTTTCCGAGCACCACCCGCCGGGCCGCCTCGACCTCGGTAAGCCGCAGCGGGCGGGCGGCGGCCGCGAAGACCAGCACGACGACGGCCGCCCCGGCCACCGCGGCGGCGAGCGGCCCGAGCGGCGCGGCGAGGTCCGCCGTCGGCCGGCCCAGGGCGGCGGCCGGCACCGCGGCGAGCAGCAGCCGGGCCAGCGCGCCCGCGGTCGGCGACCGCCACGGCCCGCGACCGCCGTCCGGCGCCGCCAGCCTGCGGTCCAGCACGTACGCGGTGACCGCCCAGCCCGCGAAGAGCGCCACCGAGTACGCCGCCGCCATGCCGGTAACCGCCCAGCGCGCGGGCAGCAGCAGGTAGGCGGCGACGGACAGGCCCGCGTTGAGCCCGCAGATCACCAGGTTGAGCAGGAAGGGGGTCCGGGTGTCGCCGAGCGCGTAGAAGGTGCGCGACAGCACGTACTGCCCGGAGAAGGCGACCAGGCCCGGGGCGAAGGCCACCAGCGTGTTCGCCATGACGGCGACGTCGGCGGCGTCCGTCCTGCCGTGCTCGAAGACCAGGGCCATCGCGGGCCCGGCGAGCGCCAGCAGCGCGCACGCGGCGGGCACCACCATCGCGGAGCTGCTGCGCAGCGCGTACGAGACGTCGCGGCGCACCCGCGTGGGGTCGCCGTCGGCCGCCGCCGCGCTCATCCGCGGCAGCAGGGCGGTGACCAGCGAGACCGTCACGATGCCGTGCGGCACGGCCCACAGCAGATAGGCGTTGTTGTACGCGGTGAAGCCGGCGCCGCCGTCGATGCCGAGGGCCGCGGCGCGCTGTCCGGCGGAGGTGGCGAGCCGGGTCACCACCCAGTAGGCGACCTGATTGGTGAGCACCAGCAGCACCAGCCACCCGGCGGAGCGCAACGGCCGGGCCAGCCCGCTGCCCCGCCAGTCGAACCGCGGCCGCCAGCGGAAGCGCGCCGCCCGCAGCGAGGGCACCAGCGCCAGCGCCTGCACCGCGATGCCGGCCGTGGTGCCCCAGCCGAGCAGCGCGGTCTCGGCGGCGGTCAGTCCGCCGCCGGTGCCGGCCGTGGCCAGATAGAGGCCGAAGACGGCGATGACGACCAGGTTGTTGAGGACGGGCGTCCACATCATCGCGCCGAACCGGCCGCGGGCGTTGAGCACTTGCCCGAGCAGCGTGAACAGGCCGAGGAAGAGGATCTGCGGCAGGCAGGAGCGCGCGAAGGCCACCGTCGTCGCCGCCTGCGCCCCGGTGTAGCCGGTGTACGCGGCCACGATCGCGGGCGCGGCGAGCACGGCCGCCGTCGTCATCAGCAGCAGTGCGACGGTGCACACGGTCAGCAGCCGGTCGGTGTAGGCGGCGCCACCGTCCTGGTGCTCCTTGGCGGCCCGCACCAGTTCGGGCACGAAGACCGCGTTGAGGGCGCCGCCCAGCAGCAGCGTGTAGACGATCGCGGGCACCGAGTTGCCGACCGAGTAGCCGTCGGCGGCCAGGCCCACGCCGAGCGCCGCGGCGACGGTCGCCGACCGCACGAAGCCGGTGGCGCGGGAGACCATCGAGCCCGCCGCCATGACGGCGCCGCTGCGCAGCACCGAGCCGGCCGCGGGGGCCCCGGCCGTGGCGGCCGGCCCGTCGGCCGGGCGCGCCGCCGCGGGGGCGCTCACCGGCGCGCCATGTAGGCCTGGAACGCCCGGTAGAGCGTGTGGTTGGCGGTGCCGTCCAAGGCCGTCTCCCATTCCCCCAGGGTCTCGACGACCTGCCCCCCGGTGCCGAGCTTCCATCGCGTGAGACCGAACGCCCGGTCCTGCGGGTCGAGTGTGGAGGGTACTCCGCGCATGTCGTACTCCAGCGCGCCCTGTTCGTGGGCGTCCCGGAGCATCCGCCACTGCAGGGCGTTGGAGGGACGGACCTCTCGGCGGTGGTCCGCGGAGGCGCCGGTCTGGTACCAGACCCGCCGGCCCACCGTGATCATGGTGTGGGCGGCGAGCACCTCGCCCTCGTGGCGGGCGAGGTAGAGCTTCATCCGTCCCGGCTGCTCGGCGTTGAGGGCCGCGTACTGACGCTGGTAGTACTCCAGCGAGCGGCCCAGCCGGAAACCGTCGCGCTCCTCGGTGATCCGCAGCAACCGGAAGAACTCGGGGAGGTCGGCCGCGCCGCCGACCGTCACCTCGACGCCCGACCTGCGCGCCCGCCGTATGTTGCGGCGCCACTCCTGGTTGAGCCCCGACCACAGGTCGTCGGCGCTGCGGCCGGCCAGCGGGACCCGGAAGACATGGCGGGGCTGGGCGTCCGCGTCCCCGCCGCCGTCCGGCCCGTCACCGCCGCAGCGCCGCCAGCCGCGGGCCCGCAGCCGCTCGGCCACCACCGTGCCGAGCGGGTCGACCTCGCACGCCAGGACGTCCGACAGGCGCCGGCCGAGACCTGTGGCGGCCTTCAGCGCGGTGGCGTCCCAGCGCCGGTGGTCGGGCGAGGGGCCGATGCGCACGGCGAACGCGCCGAGTCCGCGCAGGTGGCGCAGGAGCGGCGTGAGCCAGGCGTCGATGTCCGGGTCGGCCCAGTCGGCGACCGGCCCCTCGGGCAGGTAGGCGAACGACTTCCGGGTCCCGGGGAACTGCCGCAGCAGCACCAGCGCCACCCCGCGCAGCTCACCGTGCCCCGCGCCGTCCCCGGGGCCCCAGCCGAGCAACCGGGCCCGCCATCCCGGCTTCACCAGCGCCCACGACGGGCACTGGAGAAAGCCGGGGCCGAGCGCCGAGCCGGTTCTGGACGCCAGGAACGAGCGGTACGTTCCGGCGTCGACCGGCCGGAGCCAGGCCTGCCGGGGGCCGCAGCCCGCCGTCACGAGCAGCGCTGACACTTGCGCCTCCCTGGGTGTGGTCGGTGGGAACACAGCAAGGCTCACAGCCCTCCGTGACCGCCCCGAGCGGCGAATGTGACCGGACCATGACCGTTTCCCCGCAACTGCCGTCATATCGCTCCCAGGCCCTCCACCAGGGCATTCGGCGGCCTAGAGTCCCCTGGGTCCGGCCGATTCCCGGCCGCTCTCCCCGTCCGTCCCTCCCGGAGGTCTCCGTTGTCCCGCAAACGCGTGGGCCCGATACGCCGGCCCCGTCCCCGCGCCGCCGCCGTGGCTGCCGCCGTCGCACTGGCCGCCGTGCTGACCGCCTGCTCGGGCAGCGCCCCGGCGGTGACGCACGCGGGCGGCGACGGGGAGCAGCACAAGGAGCGGCCGGTGACCGTCGCCGTCACCCCGCACGGCGGGCGGGTCCGGGCCGGCGAGCCCGTCCGGGTCACCGCGAAGGGCGGCACCCTGACGACGGTCACCGTCGCCGGGCCGCACGGCAAGGGCCTGACCGGCGAACTGTCCGCGGACCGCCGCACCTGGACCTCGGACCGCAACGTCGTGCCCGGCGCCTCGTACACCGTCGAGGCCGTCACCCGCACCCCGGGCGGCACGACCGGCAAGAGCCAGTCCAGCTTCACCACGGCCCCCGCCGGCAAGGTCAACAAGGTGGACTGGCGGCCCGGCGACGGCACCACGGTCGGCGTGGCCCAGCCGATCTCCCTGGTCTTCGACAACCCGGTGACCGACAAGGCCGCCGTGGAGCGGCAGCTGAAGGTCACCACCTCCGACGGCACCGAGGGCTCCTGGGGCTGGCTGACCGACTACTCCGGCCGGGACCGGGTCGACTGGCGGCCCAGGGAGTACTGGCGACCGGGCACCGAGGTCACCCTGGACGCCCGTCTGGACGGCACCGACTCCGGCCGGGGTGGCTGGTTCGTCCGCGACTACAAGACCTCCTTCACCGTCGGCGCCCGCCAGGTGGTCAAGGTGGACCTCGACCGCAAGCGGCTCACCCTGCGGCGCGACGGCCGGACCGTGCGCACGTTCCCGGTCTCCGGCGGCACCCCCGGCCCGGACACCGGCTCCTGGCGCGGCACGGCGGTGGTGCTGGCCAAGGAGGGCACGGTCCGGATGAACTCCGAGACCGTCGGCCTCGGTGACGCCTACGACCAGAAGGTCGACGACTCGATCCGGCTCACCTGGTCCGGGATGTACGCGCACGCCGCCCCCTGGAACGCCGCGTTCTTCGGCCGGGCCAACCGCAGCCACGGCTGCGTCGGGATGAGCGACGCCGACGCGGACTGGCTGTACTCCCAGGTCCGGGTCGGCGACCCCTTCGAGATCACGGGGTCGGAGGCCAAGGGCACGGTCGCGCCCAACAACGGCTTCGGCGACTGGAACGTGGACTGGGACCGGTGGCGGGAGAAGAGCGCCCTGCGCTGATCCTCGTCCGGGGGCGCCGGGGACGGCCCGCGGTGGTTGCCTGGAAGGGGTGGCACCACCGCACCGCCGAGAGGAAGGCACGGCCATGACCGGCTCCGGCTTCACCGCACAGTCCACCGCCGCCGAGGTCGTCGGTGGCATCGACCTCACCGGCCGCCGCGCCGTCGTCACCGGCGCGGCCTCCGGCATCGGCCTGGAGGCAGCCCGCGCCCTGGCCGGAGCGGGTGCCGAGGTCACCCTCGCCGTGCGGGACACCGCCGCCGGCGAGCGGGCGGCGGCGGACATCGCGGCCGGTGGCGGCGGGCGGGTCCTGGTCGCCCCGCTCGACCTGGCGGACCAGCGCTCCGTCGGGGCCTTCACCGCCGCCTGGCACGGCCCCCTGGACGTCCTCGTCAACAACGCCGGGGTGATGATGACCCCGCAGACGCACACGCCCGAGGGCTGGGAGCTGCAGTTCGCGACCAACCACCTCGGGCACTTCGCGCTCGCCGTCCGCCTCCACCCGGCCCTCGCGGCCGCGGGCCGCGCCCGCGTGGTCTCCCTCAGCTCGGTCGCCCACCTGCGCAGCCCCGTGCACTTCGACGACATCCACTTCCATCACCGCCCGTACGACGCCGGACTCGCCTACGCCCAGTCCAAGACCGCCAACGTCCTCTTCGCGGTGGAGGCCAGCCGTCGCTGGGCCGCCGACGGCGTGACCGTCAACGCCGTCCACCCGGGGGCGGTGCTGGGGACCAACCTGTCCCGCCATCTCACCCGCGAGGCCCTCGACGCCGCCCACGCGTCCGGCGGCCACACCTTCAAGACCCCGCAACAGGGCGCCGCCACCGTCGTGTTCGTCGCCACCGCGCCCCGGCTGGAGTGCGTCGGCGGGCGCTACTTCGAGGACTGCGCCGAGGCCCACCGCCACATCCCCGGCACCTCCGGCGGCGTCGCCGACCACGCGCTGGACCCGGCCGCGGCCGCGCTGCTGTGGCAGGTGTCGCTGGACGCGCTCGCGGCGGGCGTGAGGGGCTGACCCGCTCCTGGGCGAAGGGCGGGTGGGTCAGTGGGGGAAGGTCCGCGGCGGGCGCTGGCGCGGCAGGCCGTCGCGGAACTCCTCGACGATCGAGCTGATCTGGCGGGTGAGCTGCGTCTGCTCCAGCCGGTCGAGGTAGAGGTTGCGGGCGGCCAGGCCCACCGCGTCCACGCAGAAGTAGACCGCCATGAGCGGGTTGACGAACAGTTCGCTGTTCCTGGTGCGCTCCGTGAACCGGACGTTCCCGAAGTCGCCGCGCACCGCGGCCGCGACCGAGCCGTGGACGATGCTCGGGTGGTCCGGGGTCTCCTCCTGGGCGTGCGCGACCGCCGCGAGGTAGAGCCGCCCCTCACGGCTGTCGCGCGGCAGCGAGAACGCGCCCAGGTACGCCCCGTCGCGCTCCAGGGCCGCCAGGTTCTCCAGCACCAGGGAGTGGTTCACCCCGTGGTACGCGTCGACGCCGAAGCCGAGGCAGGCCACCAGCCGCTGCGGGACGCCGGTGAGCCCGCCCACCGCGGCGAGGCTGGCCATGTCCTCCTCCGGAGTGCCGAGTCCGCTCTCGTCGCCGCGCATGAGGATGTCGGTGCCGCCGTCCACCAGCACGATCGCGTCGACGCCGCCGAGGTGGCCGATCAGCGCCCGGTAGGCGGCCCGCAGGGGTTCGACGCCGGTACGGCACAGCGCGTACACGGTCGAGGGCAGGCCCTGCGACTCCAGCCAGCGGGCGAGGGTCCGTTCCGGGAAGTAGTCGCCGCGCGCGGCCGTCGAGGGGCGCACGGCGGCGACGTCGTGGTCCAGCCACACGTCGCGGTCCAGGCCGTACAGGTCGGCGAAGGAGAGGTTGGCCAGGTGGACCTCCTTGCCGGCCTCGCGCAGCGCGAGCGCGATCGGCAGCCCGGCGTAGACGTCGAAGCCGCCGCCGGCCCCGGCGACGAGGACCCGCCGTGCGTCGCGCAGCCGGGTGAACAGGGCGGGTTCGAGGAGGGAGAACACCGGGGGACGGTAACAGCGGGCCGTGCTCCGGGGCAGCGGATTTCCGTGTCCGTGGCGGGCGCGGCGCCTGACCGCCCGCTCCCGGTGGCGTGTCGGTGCCCGCGCCTAGACTCGGGCGGATGGTGACGGAGACGGATATCGCCCTCGCCGACGGGCGGAGGCTGCACGTGTACGACACCGGGACCGGCGGCCGGGCGGACGGTGCGGAACTCGCCGTCCTGTGGCACCACGGCACGCCCAACACCGGCACACCTCCCGCGCCGCTCTTCGCGGCGGCCGCCGCGCGCGGCATCCGCTGGGTGGGCTACGACCGCCCGGGGTACGGCGGTTCGACGCCCCGCCCGGGCCGGGACGTCGCCTCCGCGGCCGGCGACGCGGCGGCCGTCGCCGACGCCCTGGGCATCGGCCGCTTCGCGGTCATGGGCCACTCCGGCGGCGGCCCCCACGCGCTGGCCTGCGCGGCCCTGCTGCCGGACCGCGTCCTGGCGGTCGTCTGCGGATCCGGCCTGGCGCCGTTCGGTGCGGAGGGGCTCGACTGGTTCGCCGGGATGGGGCCGTCCGGCGCGGCGGAGCTCGGCGCGGCGGTCCGGGGCCGGGTGGCGCTGGAAGAGCGGCTGGCCGCCGACGACTTCGACCCCGAGCTCTTCACCCCGGGGGACCACGCCGCGCTGGCGGGAACATGGGGCTGGCTGGGCGAGGTGGCGGGCAAGGCGCTCGAGGGCGGCCCGGGCGGCATGGTCGACGACGACCTGGCCTATGTGGCGCCGTGGGGCTTCGACCCGGCCGGCGTCGCCGCGCCCGTCCTGGTCCTGCACGGCGAAGCGGACCGTATGGTGCCCGCCGCGCACGGCGTGTGGCTGTCCCGGCGCTGTCCCGACGCGGAGCTGTGGCTGCGGCCGGGCGAGGGGCACATCTCGGTCCTCGGCTCCGCCACGGACGCGCTGGACTGGCTCGTCGGGCGGACCCGGCGGAGCTGAGCACCCCGGCGCCGTCCACAGGCTGTGGACGGCGCCGGGAGCGGCACGGGCGGACGGTCAGGGGGAGGGCCGGGACCATGACGGTACGGCGGGCCAGGCATGGGTGCCGGGCCGCCGTCACTGGTGCGGCCCGGCGGCACCGGTTCAACCACCACGGAAGTCCCTCGGGTCCCCTGTCTCGCACAGGGAGCCGACCGCCCCGGGGCAACCATGTGCGGCGCTCGTCTGTCTGAACTGACACCCCGGGCCGGCCGGGGTGTGGACGGAGGCCCCGTACGACCGTGAACAGGCACGACGGCAGCGACATCGACCCCGCGGACCAGTGGGTCCTCGACCCCGAGACCGGTTCCTACCGGCTGCGGCTTGACTCCGACGCCCCTCCGGCGCCCACGGTGCCCCGGCAGGGCGGGCGGCGGACGCGCCGCGAGGAGCAGCCACCCGTCCCGGCACCGGGTGGCCGCCGCCGCGCCGGTGCCCCGGTGTCCCGCAAGGCCAGGCGGTCCACGAAGCGCAAGGTGCTGGTGTGGACCGCGGGAACGCTCGGTTTCCTGCTGCTCGCCGGCAGCACGGGGGCCTACTTCCTGTACCGGCACCTCGACGGCAACATCGCCACCGTCGACGTCGGCACGGCCGGCAGCAAGAACGCGACCAGCAAGGACGCGGTGAACATCCTGGTCATCGGCACCGACAGCCGTCAGGGCCTGGGCGCGAAGTACGGGGACGCGGGCAGCGTCGGCCACGCGGACACCACGATCCTCTTCCACGTGGCGAAGGACCGGTCGAACGCGACCGCGATGAGCATCCCGCGCGACATGGTCACCGGTATCCCGGACTGCCCCACCAAGCAGAAGGACGGCTCGGTCAAGACGATCCCCGGCACCCCCCAGGCCAGGTTCAGTCCGCGCTTCAACGAGAGCCTGGGCCAGGCGGGCCGCGACCCGGGCTGCACCATGCGGACCGTCACGGAGATCACCGGAGTGCCGGTCGACCACTTCGTCCTGGTCAACTTCGAGGCCGTGAAGACCCTGTCCACGGCGGTCGGCGGGGTGCCGGTCTGCCTCACCCACCCCATCAAGGACACGACCTCCAAGGGCGAGGGCTCCCACTTGGACCTGTCCGAGGGACCGCACAAGGTCCAGGGCGAGCAGGCGCTGGCCTTCGTCAGGACGCGCCACTCGCTGAAGAACGGCAGCGACCTGGACCGGATCGATCTGCAGAAGCAGTTCCTGGGCTCGATGATCCGCCAGATGAAGTCCGGTGACACCCTCACCGACCCCCGGAAGCTCTTCAGGCTCGCGAACGCCGCCACCAAGTCGCTCACCGTGGACACCGGCATCGGCGGCGTGGCGAAGCTCACCGAACTCGCCAAGGACCTGAGCCGGGTCGATCCCGCGCACATCACCTTCACCACGCTCCCGGTCAAGGACAACCCGGCCGAGGGGACGCAGCACGCGACGGTCGTCGTCGACGACACGAGGGCGCCCGCGCTCTTCAAGGCGATCAAGAACGATGTCTCGCTGACGAAGACGAAGAAGAAGCCCGCGAGCGCCGACACCAAGCTCCGCGGCGCCAAGGCGGACCCGTCGCAGGTCCGGGTGCTCGTCTACAACGGCGGCGGTCCCCAGGGCGCGGCGCGGACGACCCTGGAGTGGCTGCAGAACACCAAGGGCGTCACCCACTCGACCAACGGCGGCAACGCCCCGAAGGGGAAGCAGGACCGCACGACCCTGACCTACGGCCCCGACCAGGCGGACCAGGCCCGGGCCTTGGCCGCGATGATGGGCCTGCCGTCCGGGGCCCTGCACCCCGCCGCGGACGACGCCGGACCCGGCGCGGACATGACCCTCACCCTCGGCGGTGACTTCCGGGGCGCCGGGAAGCCGCTCGCCGACCCGGACGCGGTCCCGGACGACATCCCGCAGTCGCACGCCGACAAGAAGGAATGCGTCGGCTGAGCCCCGGCGGCCCCTTCGCCGCGCCGCGCCTACGGCGGGAGGGCGGAAGGGGCGCCCCGCGCCCGGGCTGCGACGGCAAGGACGGGGACGTAGTCCTGGTTGTCGAAGGCCGCCGCGGTGCCCAGCTTGCACTGAGGCAGCCCATGGCCCGTGCGCCGCGGCCCGCGTCGCCGGACCGCCGAACGTCATCCCATGGCACAGGTTCCGGCGGCCGGGGTGAGGGCCGGACGGGTGAAGTCGGGGGCGTGGCGCAACCGTCGGGCGGGGCGGTGCTGTCCTGCACGGCGAGTCCGGTCGACACCGTCCGAGATCCGAGGGGAAACACCATGAGCCTTCTCGATACTCCGCAGCAGTCACTGGGTGGCGTCCCGCTGGGGGCCCATCTGGCCGCTGTCGACGCGCGCTGGGTCGAACTCCACGCCGCGCTCATCGCGGCCGGGGTGCCCCCGCTGCCGGGGGACAGCGACGCCGTGCACACCATCGCCCGGCAGCTCGACGACGCCACGGTCAGTTCCGTCGTCGCCTGGATCGACAGCGCGGCCTCCCGCTGAGCCCGGCCCGGGCGCGGCACTTTGTGACGGTCGTGTGACGGGAATTGTGGCCTCCGCCACGGCCGGGAGCGGGAGGGTCCTGATGGGGTCGCCGGATGCGCACCCCTGCCCTTCTCCTCCCGGTCGTGCTCGCCGGCCCCGTGCTCCTGGTCACGGCCTGCGGCCCGCACGGGGGCGACCGTGCCTCGTGTGCCCCCTCGACCGCCCCGGTCGCCTCGGCGCCCGCGGGCGGTGCCGCGGGCGCCGAGGGGGACGGCGACGTACGGATCACGGCCGTGACCGCCCGCCCCTCCCACTGCTCAGGCCCCGCCCCGTTCCACGTCGCGTTCCAGGTCACCAACCACGCCGACGAGCCCGCCACGTACACCGTCACCTTCGGGCTCACCTCCGGTGCCGGAGCGGCCCTGGGGAACGTGCCGCACACCGTGCGCGCGGTACCGCCCGGCCGCACCGTGAAGGGCGAGGCCGATCTGGGTGCGCCGCTCGCTCCGCGGTCCGGCGACGAACGGGTGCGCATCGTCAAGGTCAGGAGCGTCCCGGCGGACGAGGCCCCCGCCGCCCCGGGAGACGCCTGCCCGCCCTCCGGACTCCGTCTCACCGCCGGCGACGGCGACGCCGCGATGGGGCTGCGCGTGGTGGGACTCCGCCTGGAGAACTGCTCGTCACGCGTCCGCCGTGTCGAGGGCCATCCGCTGGTCCGGCTCCTCGACGAGGAGCACAGGCCCGTCAAGGGCGTCGAGATCTTCCGGGGCAGCGGCGGCGTCGCCCTGGTGCCGGGCTTCGACGATCCGCCTCGTCCGGTCACGCTGGAGCCGGGCGAGAGCGCGACCGCGGGCCTGATGTGGCGCAACACCGTCACCGACGGCGCATCCGTCAACGCGCCCTACGCGAGGGTGTGGGCGACACCCGGCGCCCCTCCGGTGACGGTGACCCCGGAACTCGACCTCGGCACGACGGGGAAGCTAGGCGTCAGCGTCTGGAAGGCCGCCCCGGCGACGACGGCCCGGCCGTGACCCGACGGGCGACGACCCGCGCGTCGCCCGTCTTCGAGCGGCAGTCCTTCGCCGGCACCTCCTTCTTCCTGACCGCGCGCACCGGGATCACGTACTGCTGCGTGGTGGCCCGGACCCCGAGTGCCGCGAGGGCGCGCCCTGTGAGGAGGTCCGCGTAAAGCGGGGGACCGCGGCCCTGGTCCCGGGCCCCGTGAGCCGCTGACGTCCCCTCCCGTCCGTACGAAGGCCCCGGGCTGCCCGCCCGGGGCCTTCGTGCTGTCCCGGGCCGCGCGGTTCCCGCATCACGCATGTCACGGTTCTGTCCCGAGGGGCGCCGTGGTGGCCGCTTCGTTTGACACGGCTGATACCGCCCTCTCATTATTCCACTAATCGAGTAGCTAAAGGGTGTTGAAGTTCGTGGAGTTCCGCATCGACAGGCGCAGCGGGATCGCCGCCTACCAGCAGATCGTGCAGCAGACCAAGCAGGCCCTGCGGCTGGGCGTCCTGATGCCCGGGGACCGGCTGCCCACCGCCAAGGAGGTCGCCGAGTCCAGCGCCGTCAATCCGAACACCACGCTCAAGGCCTACCGCGAACTGGAACGCGAGGGGCTGGTCGAGCCGAGGCCCGGCCTCGGCACCTTCATCCGCCGCTCACTGGCCCGCCCTCAGGCGGGCGCCGACTCCCCGTTGCGCGGGGAGCTGGAGGCGTGGATGACCCGGGCCCACGAGGCGGGCCTGGAACGGGAGGACGTCGCCGCGCTGGTCGCGGCGGTCCTTGAGGAGCGGTACGCCGGCACCACGGCGGCCGACGGAACACCGGAAGGCCGGGAAGAGAGGATGACCAGTGCGTGATGCCACGGATGCCATGGACATGGGCGGACCGGTGGAGGAGTCGGCGATCGAGGCCCACGGGGTCGGCCGGAAGTACCGCCGGGGCTGGGCCCTGCGCGACTGCTCGTTCCGGCTGCCGGCCGGCCGGATCTGCGGGCTGGTGGGTCCCAACGGCGCGGGCAAGACGACGCTGATGTCGATCGCCGCCAACCTGCTGGAGCCGACGGAGGGCACCCTCACGGTGTTCGGAGCGGCACCGCAGTCCGCCGAGGCGGGCCGCCGCACCGCGTTCCTCGCCCAGGAGAAGCCGTTGTTCCGCCGCTTCACGGTGGCCGAGACCCTGCGCCTGGGCCGCGAGCTCAACCCCGGCTGGGACCAGCGGGCCGCCGAGCAGATCGTCCGCGCGGGCAACGTGCCCATGGACGCCAAGGTCGGCACCCTCTCCGGCGGTCAGCGCACGCGTGTCGCCTTCGCCCTCGCCTTCGGCAAGCGGCCCGACCTGCTGCTGCTCGACGAGCCGATGTCCGACCTCGACCCGCTGGTGCGCCACGAGCTCATGACCACCCTGATGGCCGAGGCCGCCGAGCACGGCACCACGGTGCTGATGTCCTCCCACATGCTGAGCGAGCTGGAGAGCGTCTGCGACTTCCTGCTGGTCATCTCCACGGGCGGCCTGCGCATCGCCGGTGATGTGGACGAGATCCGCAGCGCCCACGTGCTGCTGCGGGGCGTCGCGAGCGGCGAGGGCGCGGGCATCCCCGCGGACCTCGCCCGACACACCGTGGTCGAGTACCGCACCAGCGGACGCCAGGGCACCGCCCTCATCCGTCCGGACGGCCCGGTGAGCGGCCAGTGGCAGTCCCACACCCCGCAGTTGGAGGAACTCCTGCTCGCCTACCTGCGCTCCCCCCAAGCGCCACCGCTGATCAGCCCCGTGGCCCAGATCCCGGGCCGGCCGTACGGCACGAACGGCCCGCGGGGGGCGGCGGCATGAGCAGCCTGACCACGACCCCGTCCGCCGCGACGCCCGCGCCCCCCGTCGCCACCCGGGGCGTCCGCCGCCCCCGGCTGAGCGGCATGATCTGGCTCGTCTGGCGCCAGCACCGCGCCGCCTACTGGACCCTGCTGGCCGTGACAGCCATCGCCGTGGCGTGGATGCTCTACCAGCGCGCCGGGCTGCTCGACCACCTCACCGCCAAGGGCTGGCCCCACTCCTCACCCGACACGTGGACGGAGAACATCAGCCCGTACAGTGCCGCGCTCACGAAGGCGTCCCTCGGGCTCGGTTTCATCCCCATCCTGCTCGGTGTCTTCCTCGGTGCCCCCTTGCTCGCCGGTGACCTGGAGAGCGGCACGGCCAAGCTCGTCACCTCCCAGGCCGCCGGCCCCGCCCGCTGGCTCGCCGCCAAGATCGGTATCAGCGCCCTGGTGGTCGTGGTCTGCACCGTGGCCCTCTCGTTCACCTTCGGCCGGTGGTGGGCACCGGTCAGCAAGCAGAACACGGTCCTGGACTGGAGCTCCGGCCCCGCGTTCGACAACACCGGGCCCGTGCCCGTCGCGCTCGCGCTCTTCACCGTCCTGGGCGGCGTCGCGATCGGCATGGTCCTGCGCCGCACCCTGCTCTCCATGGTCGTGACCTTCTTCTTCGCGGCCGCGGTCCAGGTGGTCTGGGCCCACTTCCGGCTCGACCTCGGCCACGTCATCAGGGTCACCACGGACTCGGGAGTCGACGGCGGCACCCCGCCCCTCCCCACCGCCGCCTTCGAGATCGACCAGTCGTACGTCACGTCCTCCGGGGAGACCCTCGGCTGGAGCACCTGCGTGCACGCGGGATCGGACAAGGCCGTCGAGGCCTGCCGGCAGCAGAAGGGCATCGTGGGCTGGGCGGTGGACTACCTCCCCATCACCCAGATGAGCGGCATGCAGTGGCTCGGTGCCTCGATCCTCTTCGCCCTGACCGTCGCCGTCACGGTCTTCGTCTTCTTCTGGGGCCGCAAGCGCGTCGTCTGACGCGACGTCAACAAGCCGCGACGACACGACCCCGGGTGACGCACCGAGCCGCGGGTTGCTCAGCTCGTCGCGGTCGCCGCCGGGGTCGCGTGCGCCCACTTCCCGCTGCGCGCCGCGTACTTCGGAGCCCGGCAGCTTCCCCGTCGTCGCGAACCCCGGCGACGGGGACTGCTCGTCCCCTTCGAGGTCTTCCTCGCCGCGCCGATCCGGGCCCTGCCGTGGCCCGTCCTCGGGGCGGCGCAAGGCGCCCGCGCGCGCTGGTCGCCGGCACACGGCCGGGCCGGCATCCGAGTGATGGATCAGCTCGCCGGCCACCGGCCTGGTGCCGCTGCGGTCGCGCCGTCACAGAGCCATCTCCAGGCAGGCGAGGACCAGTTCGGTGTGCTTGGTGGTCGCAGCTGACCAGCCGACGACGCGGGTGGCCAGTTCGCTGGGCCGTCTCTGGGCCGTCCGAGGCTGACCATTGGTGAAGGGCGACGACGCAATGGCCGGACGGTCCGCGGCCGCGGCCAGGAATCAGGGGGAATCGCGGTACGCAAGGGGATCTTCCCCCGCTCCGTCCAAGGAGGGGAAATCCACCGGCCAGGCCGGCGATCGCCCCACCTCGCTCCTAACTGATCGCATAATCCGTGTCGTCCTGTTGGCACCGCGTGGCAGACTCCTCCCTCGATCACGGGGGCGCGCAGCCCCCGGACCTGGGAGGATGCGACTTTGCGCAGTACGAAGTGGGCCGCCGTGGTGATGGCGGTCATCGCGTTCGGCGTTGCAGGCTGCGGGGCCGGCGACGTCGGCACGGACGCGGCCGCCGCCCCGGCGTCGCCCCGGCCAGAAGGCACCGGACCGCTCACAAAGGAAGTCGTGCGGACGGACCTCGACACCTCCGCGGCCGACGCGGGCGTTCCCGCGAACGCACCGGACTTCGGAGGCATGAACGAGGACGCTGAGGCGGGCTCGCCGCGATCGTGTGGCCTGGGTTTCAAGGGTTTCGCCACCAAGGCCACCGAGGTTGACGTTGCCCGCTGGGAGTCGGTGGTGGCCGAGTTGCGCGAGCGTGACTGGCAGGATGCCCAGGTCACTCATTTACCGGGCGTCTGCTTCACCCGTCGTAACGGAGCCAGTCGATGTCCATGTGGGCCAAAGGGGCCAGAGCGCTGCGGTGAGTGGCCCCAGCCCAGGCAGTGAACTGATTGTCCTCCCACCCGTTCGAGACGTGCATGACGAGTCCCGGGGCCACGTAGAAGCGGGTAGATGTCCCTGGCCAGAAGGGACGCAGAGGGACCAGGCGCAGACCTTCGGTGAGCTGTTGAACCTGTTCTCCGCTGATTTCGCGCGACAGTGCCTTGTAGTCGGCGCCCATTGAGGCCTCGAAGAGTGAGAACTGAACGAGAAAGCCGCTGAGCGGTTCAAGTTCGGCGATAGGCGGTTCGGCGTCCTCCCGGTACCAGACCGTGGGATCGCCCTCGGGCTCGCCGAGCGACCACAATAGGGACCAGTAAAAACATCCTTGGTTCTCCACACCGAAGACACGCATGTCCCCACAGATGTCGGTTTCCCTGCCAGGGTCCTGAACGATGTAGTTCTGCACCCCCAGAACACCTGGCCGGTGCTCCGCCAGTCGATAGAGCTGCTCGAGCCCTTCAGACAGGGCTGCGGAGAGCCCGCCTTCGCATGCTGGATCCGTGGGTGCCGGCGGTGGCTGGGTACCAGCCCGTGACGAACTGCTCCAGCGCAGTGACGCGGTCGCCGTTCACGTGCCGCAGCCACTCCAGACCTGGGGGCTGTACGGGAGGATGCGGCGGACGGACCCGTGCAAGTGCCTCCGCCCCACCCATCAGGACTGCTGGGGCGACCACCGAGTTCTGACCAACCATGCTCCTGTCTTCCTCGTGTGGGCCCCGATCTTCGAGGCTCGCTGGGCCGGGCCGGAGCGGGGCGCGGACAGGAGCGTCGGCCCGAGGTGCCGGGCCGCGCGCCGCCGTGCTCTGCTCGGCGGGAGTGCCTTGATCGTGTTGCCGGAGTTTATGCACAGGGATGTGGATCGCCACGTGAAGTGGTTCGCGGAGAAGGACCCGGCCGGGCTGCTGTTCGTCGGCGAAAAGGGTGCCCGTTCCGGCGTTCGTCCTTCGGGCGTAAATGGCGGAAAGCCCGGGCCAAAGTCGGCCTGCCGGAGAACTTCCGTTTCTACGATCTGCGCCACACGGGCCACACCTTGGCGACGCAATCGGGTGCCACGCTCAAGGACGCCATGGTTCGCGCAGGCCAGTCCTCCGAACGTGCTGCGCTGATCGACCAGCACTCGACGCTGGAACGACAAGGAGATCGACGCCGCGCTCGATGCCTGGGTGCGGGCTGACCGCAAGTCAATCGACGGGCATGACGACGGCTCATCGGGCACCACACAACGCCACGGGAGAGATAAAGAGGTCTGGACAACAAAGAAGCCCCGGGCTGCTCGCCTGGGGCTTTCTGCTGGAGCGGGTGACGGGAATCGAACCCGCGCTCTGAGCTTGGGAATCACCGGTCCCTGCGGTCCCGGCAATGCTCTGACCGGCGCCAACGGCGGTGTGGGCGAACCAATGATCTCGCCCCGGAACCCGTCGTTGACCGTGGTTTACCGCCCTCTCGGGCACGGAACGGGCACGGCGACTGGTGAACCGGCTTGCAGCGGCGGATCGGCATCGATTCACTCTGATCGTGATTGAGATGGGGAACACCAGCACGCCGGCTCATCAAGCGGTCGAGATGGAGGACGCGGAGACACTGGCCCGTCTCCTCGGTGCGGGGGCCGATCCTGACGAGGTAGTTGGCAACTCGACGCTTCTCACCCGTGCAATCGACATAGAGGGGGATTCTGCGCTGCAGAGCGGGCAGCCCCCGAGGGTGCACACGACCGCCATCCTCCTTGCCTTCGGGACAGACCCGGAGTTGGAAGATCCCGGCGGGGGCCACGCCGCTCGCACTGGCTGTGCAATATGGGCACGATGTGGCGATCCGGCTACTTCGAGCTTCTATAGCTCGCTCGCGTCGAAGCTGGTGGCGGCGCAGACAGTCATAGCCACTCGAACGCGCATCTTCGTCCCGAAGCAATGCGTGTGGTGCTGCGACCTGGGGCTGGACCTCCGGTGACCTGCGTGAACTGTGCGCGATCGTCCGTGCTCGTCCGTCCCGGTGCGGGGCCGTTGTAGCGCAGTTGGACACTCAGTCCACCACGGCGCAGTGGGGCGGGAAGTGCCTTGGCAGCTCGCCTCATGAGTGTCGGCGCAGGGAGAGCGCGGAGATCATGTTCATATGGGGGTATGTCGGAAGTGCCCTCTGGTCCTGACGACGTCCCGGTCGACCGGTCCGAGGGATTCGGGGAACGGCTGCTGGGCGTGTTGCTCGACCGTGCTCACGAGATGCCGCCGCAATTGATCGCGCCGCTGATCGCGGAAGAGATCGCCAGGATGGGCGGACGTGCCGTCTCAGTGCTCCTGCAGGACTATGAACAGATCATGCTTGTGCCGCTGCCGGGCAGACGACTCGTCGGTGGCGCGGCCGTACCCATTGCGGGATCTGATGCCGGTCGGGCGTTTCTGGAGGCAACGCTCGTGGAGGTGCCGCTGGCGGATGGGATCCGGCTGTTCCTGCCATTGCTGGACGGCAGCGATCAGGTGGGGGTGCTGGGCGTCACGATGGACAGCGTGGATGACGACGACCGGCGGCTGCTGCGGCGGCTCGCCGGCATGGTCGCCGACATGCTGGTGACGAAGAACAGCTATACCGATCAATTCACGAAGGCCCGGCGGCGAGCCACGATGACCGTAGCCGCAGAGATTCAGTGGTCCCTGCTGCCCCCGCTGATGATGTCCGTCCCCCAGGTCGAGGTGGCGGGAATCCTCGAGCCCGCCTATGCCGTCGCGGGCGACAGCTTCGACTACGCCCTCAACGACGACATCCTGCACCTGGCCGTGATCGACGCGATGGGCCACGGCCTGGACGCCGCCGTGATGGCGACCGCGGCCATCGGTGCGTACCGCCACGCCCGGCGCGCCGATGTGCAACTAGCCGAGATCTACGCGTTCATGGACCAGGTCATCGCTGAACAGTTCGGACCCGAGCACTTCGTCACCGCGCAGATGATGCACCTCAACATCTCGACAGGACACCTGCAATGGGTGAACGCCGGCCATCCGGAACCGCTCCTCATCCGCGACCGGCGTGTCATCCAGCGACTGGAGAGCCGGACAACCCTGCCGGTCGGCTTCGGTGGAGAGGAGCCCCGCATCAGCGAACTGATGCTGCGGCGCGGCGATCGGGTGCTGTGCTTCACCGACGGTCTCATCGAGGAACGCGAAGCCGGAGGGGGACAGTTCGGCCTTGACCAACTGGTCGACATCATCACGCGGGTCGGGGCCAAGGAGACGAGCGTAAGGGCCATAGTGCGGGTCCTTTCCCACGCGCTGAAGCGTGCACGAGGCGGGGTCACCAGCGACGACGCGACGATCTTCCTCTTCGAGTGGCGCGGCGGCACCGCAGACCACCTGGCAACCGTGGGCTAGACGACCACTGCTGATCGTCCCCACAGCAGCCCGTTACCTACAGTGACGGTCGGCGTGGAGAGGCTTTGGGCTGGAGCTGCCATGGGGCGAGAGATCGGGGCCCGTACGCTGGCCGCGAATCGGGCTGGCTCCTGCCTGCGGTTGATGGTTGACAGCGGGGCTTCATCTGATGCTTGACCCTGCGGCGGCCACCGTACTTACGACCATCCTCACCTCGGCTGGGCCGACATCGCTGACCATTGTCGTCATGCACGCCGCAACCGCCATCGCCGCCGACCGCCCCGGGGTCGCCGTGGCCGGTGACGCCTCCGGGGGCTGGACCCACATCCGCACCCCGCTGACCTCGATCACCGGCACCGCCGCGGTCTGCCGCGCGCACGCCGACCTGGTCCCCAACCTCCCCGCCCTGGCCCCGTTCCGGCCGGACATCCCCACGCTGCCGGAGCCGGCCGCTGACGCGGTGCCGTTGACCGGGCCCCGCCCAGTCACCGAGTAACACCCTCGCCTCACGGTCGGCGCGGCCGTTCCCCGCGCCAGGTCCCTACCCCACCCATCCCTGAAAGGAGGTGACCCCCGTGGCCCGCCCCAACCGCTTCGACCCGGTCCTTATTCAGGCGATGATCGCCGGCGCGCTGTCCTTCGCCCATCTGCACGACATCGCCGATGCCGCCGGCCAGCACGACTGGAAAGCCCGGGCCTACCCCATCTCCGTCGACCTGCTGCTGGTCGCCGCCTGGCGCCGCATGCGCGCCCTACGTGCCGCTGACCTCCCGGCCCGCGCCGCCTGGACCTGGTTCGTGATCGCCCTGGCCGCGTCCCTCGGGGCGAACATCGCCACCGCCGGACTCCTCGACATGAACGCCGTCCCGGCCTGGCTGCGCATCCTCGTCGCCGGATGGCCCGCCCTGGCCTTCCTCGGTGGCACCCTGCTCGCCCACACCCCCACACCCGCCCCGACCGCTGAGCCGACTCCGGTACCCGAACCGGCCCCGGTCGTTGCGGAAGCCGCTGCGCAGGTGACGGTCGAACGGGCCCCCGAGCACGCGCCCGAACTTCCCCCGTCCGCTGCGCCCGCTGCCGCGTCGTCGCCGTCCGTGCCGCCGGCGCTGCTGGCACACGCCCGGAAGGTCGCCGACACCCACCACGCCGCCACCGGTACGCCGATCGACGCCGCGACCCTGCGCACCCGCCTCGGCGTCCCGCCCGCACTGGCAGACGTGATCGCCGCCCAACTCACCTGAGAAGGAGGACACCTCAATGCGTCCGCGCATCCGCGCCGCCCTGGAACGCTCCGCCGAACTCACCCGCGCTAACCGCCTGGTCGACGGCATGCGCATGGGCGAGGCCGCGATCAACCAGGCCACCGACGACGAACACCCCGAGATCCAGCAGTGGCTCACCGACCACGCCGACGACTTCACCCGGCGGGAGGACTGACCATGCCGCGACCGAACCGCTTCTTCAACGTGATCCGCATCGGCCCCGTCAAGGTCGGCAGCTACCACGACGGCCGCGGACACACTCGCCACACCGCCGCCTGCACCGCGCCCGGCTGCGGCTTCTCCACCGACTACCGCGACCGCTCCGGCGCCGAACTCGCCGCCCGCACCCACCGCTGTCAGCCCTGAAAGGAGATGACCCATCGTGCGCCACCCCGACGCGCAACTGAGGGCCTACCACCGCCCCTCCGAGCTGATCCCGCCCGGCGTCCACCCCAGACAGGTCCGACGCCATCGGCCCGCGCTGGCGGCTGATGGTCTACCTCGCGGCCTACGGCCCCGCCCGACCTGAGGAGCAAGCGGAGCTCCGGCGGCCGGACGTGAGCCTGGACCCGCTCGGCGTGTGGGTCCGTCGTGCCGCTCCCGAGCTGACCACCGGCCGGCGGGCCGTGGGGGAGACCAAGTCCGAAGCGGGGAAGCGGTTCATCGTGCTGCCGGAGTTTATGCACAGGGATGTGGACCGCCACGTGAAGTGGTTCGCGGAGAAGGACCCGAACGGGCTGCTGTTCGTCGGCGAAAAGGGTGCCCCGTTCCGGCGGTCGTCCTTCGGTCGGAAATGGCGGAAAGCCCGGGCCAAAGTCGGCCTGCCGGAGAACTTCCGTTTCTACGATCTGCGCCATACCGGCCACACGCTGGCGACGCAGTCGGGCGCCACGCTCAAGGACGCCATGGTCCGTGCAGGCCAATCCTCCGAGCGTGCTGCGCTGATCTACCAGCACTCGACGCTGGAGCGGCAGAAGGAGATCGCCGCCGCGCTCGATGCTCGGGTGCGGGCCGACCGCAAATCAATCGACGGGCACGACGACGGCTCATCGGGCACGCAACGGGCACGGGGCGGATAAAGAGGTCTAGACAACAAAGAAGCCCCGGGCTGTTCGCCTGGGGCTTTCTGCTGGAGCGGGTGACGGGAATCGAACCCGCGCTCTGAGCTTGGGAAGCTCATGTTCTACCATTAAACTACACCCGCGTAAGACACCTGTTGAGGCATCTGACCTCGCACACTGTACCCCATGCCCGGCCCCGGAGGCATACCTCCGGGGCCTTTCGTGTTGCTCCCGGACAGCGTGCGCGGGGAGGCGTGAGGGGCGTACGGTGAGGGGGCTCGGGGTGCCCAAGTGGGCGGAGTGCCGCGTGAGGCGGGGGTGAGTTCATCCCCTAATGTGGCTTTCGTCGTTGAGGTACCGGGGAGAAGGGGAGCGATGGATCGCACCGTCGTTCGTTGTGCCGAGGGGCACGTATTCAGCACCGCTACGTTCCCGATGCAGAACCTGGGGGCCGGAAGGCTCGGCCCCGGGCGGTTGATCAGGTGTCCGCGGTGTGCGCGGTTGCGCAGCGCCGTCCCCGTGGCGGCTGACAGCGGGAAATAGCCGCGCGGGTCCGGACGCGCAGGTCGGACGTGACGCGGGGACCCCGGGCCGGGTCGGCTCGATTCGGCCCGGAGCCCCGCCCCCGCGTAACCTGCTTGCGTGCTTCTCTCTGACAAGGACATCCGGACCGAGATCGACAACGGACGGGTCGGCATCGACCCGTACGAGCCGTCGATGGTGCAGCCGTCGAGCATCGACGTCCGGCTGGACCGCTTCTTCCGGGTGTTCGAGAACCACCGGTATCCGCACATCGACCCGGCCGTGGAGCAGCCGGACCTGACGCGGCTGGTGGAGCCGGAGGGGGACGACGCGTTCATCCTCCACCCCGGGGAGTTCGTGCTGGCCTCGACGTACGAGGTGATCTCCCTACCGGACGACATCGCCTCGCGCCTGGAGGGCAAGTCGAGCCTCGGCCGGCTGGGGCTGCTGACGCACTCGACGGCGGGTTTCATCGACCCCGGTTTCTCGGGGCACGTGACGCTGGAGCTGTCGAACGTCGCCACGCTGCCGATCAAGCTCTGGCCGGGCATGAAGATCGGGCAGCTGTGCCTGTTCCGCCTGACCTCGGCGGCGGAGTTCCCGTACGGCTCGGACAAGTACGGCTCGCGGTACCAGGGGCAGCGGGGGCCGACGCCGTCGCGTTCCTACCTCAACTTCCACCGGACGCAGGTCTGAGCCCATGGGCGGGCCGGCGCGGGAGAACCTGACGTACGAGGCCTTCGGGCAGGCGGTGCGGGATCTGGCGCAGACCATCGCCGACGACGGCTTCCAGCCGGACATCGTGCTGTCGATCGCCCGCGGCGGGGTCTTCGTGGCGGGCGGCCTCGCGTACGCGCTGGACTGCAAGAACATCCACCTGGTGAACGTGGAGTTCTACACCGGGGTCGGGACGACGCTGGAGATGCCGGTGATGCTGGCCCCGGTGCCGAACGTGATCGACTTCTCCGACAAGAAGGTACTGGTCGCGGACGACGTCGCCGACACGGGCAAGACGCTCAAGCTCGTCCGGGACTTCTGCGCCGACCACGTCGCGGAGGTGCGCAGCGCGGTGATCTACGAGAAGTCGCACTCGCTCGTGAAGTGCGACTACGTCTGGAAGCGCACCGATGACTGGATCAACTTCCCGTGGAGCGTGGAAGGTCCCCTCGTTCGCCGCGAGGGTCAGGTCAGGGACGCGTGACAGTGGGATCTCGGCTCTCGGTGGTGAACGAGCGGTCCCGTGCGTCCGGCATTGCCGGTTCTGAGCCCCGGCGGCCTACCGCCGTAAGGAGACGGTCGTGGCGACCGTATGGTCCCCGGCGGGTGGGGCTGTCCCGATGTCCGCCTGGGGAGGGAAACGCGGGTGTCCGACCTTCAGGTCGGTCTTCTGGTTCGGCGTGTCATTGCTGGCGGCCGGCGGTGTTGTCGCCGGTGTCCGCTGGTGGTGGGACCGGCGACGCGATGGGGCGCCACTCCCGGAGTGGCGCCCCATACATGGATTGGTGTGCCCGAGGGTGGCGGTCTCAGATCACCGGCAGCTTGAAGAGCACCAGCAGTGCGATCAGCTGGATCGACGCGGCACCCAGGGCCTTGGGCCACGGCAGGTCGTGGGACTTGGAGACCATCGAGGTCAGCAGCGCGGCGCAGCCGATCCAGGTGGCCCAGCCGAGGAACTGGACGAAGCTGTTGGCGCTGCCCAGGAAGACGGCGAAAGCCAGTCGCGGGGCGTCGGTCAGCGAGGTGATGAGCATCGCCAGGCCGACGGTGGGCGCAAAGGCGCCGGCGCCGCCGAGCTGGCGGGCGAGGGCGTTGGTGACGGCGCCGAGCATCAGGCCGCTGAGGATGACGGCGATGGCCGTGCACGCCACCCAGGGGACGCTGTTGGAGAGGGTGGCGTCGAGCACGTCCTCGCGGGCGCTGTCGAAGCCGAAGACGGCGAGCAGCCCGTAGAGGAAGGTGACGATGAGGGCGGGGCCCCACACCTGGTAGTCGCGCATCTGCCAGAAGGTGGCGGACGGGCGCATGACGACCCCGCTCAGCAGCTGCTTCCAGCCGAGCCGTGGGCCGGCCGGGGGCGCCGTGGTGTGGCCCGCGCGGTAGGTGGACACCTGGTCCGGCTGCGGGGACTGCTGCGCGTATGGGTCGTAGGCGTCGGGCGCGTCGCCGATGGAGAAGGCGCGGGTGTGCCCGGGGTTGTTGTCGTACGAGGGTGCCGACGCCGCCGAGCCGAAGTACTCGGGCTCACCCTCGGCGGCCGGCGCGAAGCCGTGGTGGGGCTGCTGCCCGCCCGGCGAGGTGTTCTGCTGCGGGTAGCCGCCGTACTGCTGATGCGGGTGCTGCACGTCCCCGTCCCGTCCGCGTCCGTTCCTGAATCCAGCCACGTCTCGAACGTACCCGGTCCCGGGGGCGGAGGACGGTGGCCTCCGCCCCCGGAGGGGCATTGCTGCCAAGCTGTGACAGATTCCACAGCCGCGCGGGCCGGGTCAGTTGCCGAAGCCGCGCCGAACTGGGGCCGCGGTCCGCACAGGGGGCGCCGCGTCCGCTCACCCGGCGTTCAGCCGGATGACGGACGCGGTGGGCACGCCGGCCGCGAGGTCCGCGCGGCCGTCGCCGGTGAGGTCGGCCGCGGCCAGGGACAGACCGAAGCGGTCGCCGGCCACGTCGCTGCCGGGTACGCCCGCCGTGCTCTGGTCGAGGTCCACCGGTGGCCGCGTGGCGGCCGGGCCCTGGCCCCGGGCACGCCGGCCGGACGGTCGCGCCGTTGGGCACGCGGGCCCGTGAAGCCCTACCGTTCGGGGCGGAACGGATCCGAAGGGACGGGAAGTGCCGATGGTTGTCATGGCCGTACGGAATGCCGCGCGCGGGACCGCGCGCACCTCAGCGCGGGCCGCGGTCAGCGCGGCGGTCGCGGGGTTGCTGACCCTGGCGGTGACGGGGTGCGGGCTGCTGACGACCGACTCCGGTTCCCCCGATGCGCCGGCCGCGGGGAGCTCCCCCGCCGCGTCCTCCGCCGTGGGCGACGTGCCGGTGAAGCCGGACCCCGCGGTGCTGGCCGCGCTGCCCGCCCGTCTGGAGGCGGACGGGACGACGATCACGGTGGGCGACCCGGCGGCGCCGAAGACCGTCCACATCTACGAGGACCCGCGCTGCCCGGTCTGCAAGGCGTTCGAGACGGCCGCCGGGCCGCAGCTGGCGGCGCTGGCGAGGGCCGGCGACATCAGGCTGCAGTACACCCTGGCCTCGTTCCTGGACGACAACCTCGAGGGCAGCGGTTCGAAGAAGGCCGCGGGCGCCCTGCGCGCGTCCGTCGAGGCGGGCACCGGGGCCTTCGCGACCTACCACGAGCTGCTCTACGCGAACCAGCCGCGGGAGCAGGTGGACGGGTTCACCGACGCGTACCTGCTGGAACTCGCGGGCAAGGTGAAGGGGCTGCGCGGGGCGGCATTCGACGACGCGGTGCGGAAGCAGTCCTACGCGGACTTCGTGACCGCGTCCGAGGACGCCTTCGTCAAGAGCGGCGCCACGGGCACCCCGTACGTGAAGATCGACGGCACGGCGGTGTCCCAGGCCGACCTGCAGAAGCTCTTCGACCCGACCTCCTTCGCCGCACTGCTGCGCCAGTCCGGCATCGGCGGCTGAGGGCGCCGGGGAGCCACCGCGAACGCCGGTGGGCGCGTACGGGATCCGTACGCGCCCACCGGCGTTCTCGCGTCCGTCCGCGGACCGGGCTACTTCGCGGGCTCCGGCTGCGGCTCGCCGGCCGTCTCCGGCTCGCCGTCGGGGTCGAGCGGGGTCTTGACCGAGTCCAGCAGCAGCTGGGACACGTCGACCACCTGCAGCGTCTCCTTGGCCTTGCCCTCGTTCTTCTTGCCGTTGACGGAGTCGGAGAGCATCACCAGGCAGAACGGGCAGGCGGTGGAGACGATGTCCGGGTTGAGGGACAGCGCCTCGTCGACGCGCTCGTTGTTGATGCGCTTGCCGATCCGCTCCTCCATCCACATGCGGGCGCCGCCGGCGCCGCAGCAGAAGCCGCGCTCCTTGTGGCGGTGCATCTCCTCGTTCCGCAGGCCCGGCACCTTGGCGATGATCTCGCGCGGCGGCGTGTAGACCTTGTTGTGGCGGCCCAGGTAGCACGGGTCGTGGTAGGTGATGATGCCCTCGACCGGGGTGACGGGGACGAGCTTGCCCTCGTCGACCAGGTGCTGCAGCAGCTGGGTGTGGTGGATGACCTCGTACTCGCCGCCGAGCTGCGGGTACTCGTTGGCCAGGGTGTTGAAGCAGTGCGGGCAGGTGGCGACGATCTTCTTCTGCGCCTTCGGCTTCTTCGTCGACTCGTCCTCGTCGTCCTCGCCGAAGGCCATGTTCAGCATGGCGACGTTCTCGGCGCCCAGCTGCTGGAAGAGGAACTCGTTGCCCAGGCGCCGGGCGGAGTCACCGGTGCAGTTCTCCTCGCCGCCCATGATCGCGAACTTGACGCCCGCGATGTGGAGCAGCTCGGCGAAGGCCTTGGTGGTCTTCTTGGCGCGGTCCTCCAGGGAGCCGGCGCAGCCGACCCAGAACAGGTACTCCACCTCGGTGAGGTCCTCGATGTCCTCGCCCACGACGGGGACCTCGAACTCGACCTCCTTGACCCAGGCCAGCCGCTGCTTCTTGGGCAGGCCCCAGGGGTTGCCCTTCTTCTCCAGGTTCTTGAGCATCGTGCCCGCCTCGGACGGGAACGAGGACTCGATCATGACCTGGTAGCGGCGCATGTCGACGATGTGGTCGATGTGCTCGATGTCCACCGGGCACTGCTCGACGCAGGCGCCGCAGGTGGTGCAGGACCACAGGACGTCCGGGTCGATGACGCCGTTCTCCTCGGCGGTGCCGATCAGCGGGCGCTCGGCCTCGGCGAGGGCCGTGGCCGGGACCCCGGCGAGCTGCTCCTGGGAGGCCTTCTCCTCGCCCTCCATGGTCTTGCCGCCGCCGGCGAGCAGGTAGGGCGCCTTGGCGTGCGCGTGGTCGCGCAGCGACATGATCAGCAGCTTCGGGGAGAGCGGCTTGCCGGTGTTCCATGCGGGGCACTGCGACTGGCAGCGGCCGCACTCGGTGCAGGTGGAGAAGTCGAGGATGCCCTTCCAGGAGAACTGCTCCACCTGGCTGACGCCGAAGACGTCGTCCTCGCCCGGGTCCTCGAAGTCGATCGGCTTGCCGCCGGAGGACATCGGCTGCAGGGCGCCGAGCGCGACGGCGCCGTCGGCGTTCCGCTTGAACCAGATGTTCGGGAAGGCCAGGAAGCGGTGCCAGGCGATGCCCATGTCGGTCCTGAGCCCGACCGTGATCATCCAGACGAACGAGGTCCCGATCTTGATCATCGCGGTCAGGTAGACCAGGTTCTGCAGCGTGCCGACGTTCAGCCCCTTGAAGGCGGCGACCAGCGGGTACGAGGCGAAGTAGGCGGCCTCGTAGCCGTGCACCTCCGCCAGGGCGCCCTCCAGGCCGCGCAGCGTCATGATCGCGAGGCCGATGATGAGGATCACGGACTCGACGAAGTAGGCCTGGCCGGTGTTGGAGCCCGCGAAGCGGGACTTGCGGCCCGCCCGGCCCGGGCGGGACAGCTGGCGGATCGCGATCAGCGTGAGGATGCCGAGGGTGGTCATCAGGCCGATGAACTCGACGAAGACCTCGTACGGCAGCCAGTGGCCGATGACGGGCAGCGCCCAGTCGGCCTCGAAGAGCTGGCCGAAGGCGTTCACCAGGGTGAGCACGAGGGAGAAGAAGCCGATGGCGACGAACCAGTGGGCGACGCCGATCACGCCCCAGCGGTTCATCCGGGTGTGGCCGAGGAACTCCCGGACCACCGTGGCGGTGCGGGCTCGCCAGTCGTCCGTGCGGGTGCCCGCGGGGACGTCCTGGCCGAGTCGCACGAACCGGTAGATCTGGGCGATGGCGCGGCTGAACAGCGCGACGCCGACCACGGCGAGTACCAGCGACACGATGATCGCGGCGAGTTGCATTTCGGGGCTCCTCGGACCTGCGAGAGCGGAGGCTCGGGGCTGATGCCCGGCTGAATACTAAGCAGTAACTTAATTGGTTCTCCTGAGACTACCCAGTATCGGCGTACGTGCGCAGCCGCGCCGCCGGTGATCTGTGTCGCTGAGGGGTGCCTTCCTCGGGCACGCGCGGGTCGTTCCGGGCTCCCCCGGGGCCGTGCCGGGCCCCTGGGGTGGTCCGGCGGTCCCGCGGTCGCACGCCGTGGCCGCCCGTGCGTGCAGGGGTGACGCATAAGTTGAGTCGCGGCGACTCAGGTCTGTTGACAGGGCGCGAGGTCTGCGGCACCCTTGAGCCAGTTCCACTCAAGTAGGCAGCTGGAGGATTCCACCATGGCACGTGCGGTCGGCATCGACCTGGGCACGACTAACTCCGTCGTCAGCGTTCTCGAAGGCGGCGAGCCCACCGTCATCACCAACGCCGAGGGTGCCAGGACCACGCCGTCCGTCGTCGCCTTCGCCAAGAACGGTGAGGTGCTCGTCGGCGAGGTCGCCAAGCGCCAGGCCGTCACCAACGTCGACAGGACCGTCCGGTCGGTCAAGCGCCACATGGGCACCGACTGGAAGATCAACCTGGACGGCAAGGACTTCAACCCGCAGCAGATGAGCGCCTTCATCCTGCAGAAGCTGAAGCGTGACGCCGAGGCGTACCTGGGTGAGAAGGTCACCGACGCGGTGATCACCGTCCCGGCGTACTTCAACGACTCCGAGCGCCAGGCCACCAAGGAGGCCGGCGAGATCGCGGGTCTCAACGTCCTGCGCATCGTCAACGAGCCGACGGCCGCCGCCCTGGCGTACGGCCTGGACAAGGACGACCAGACCATCCTCGTCTTCGACCTCGGTGGCGGCACCTTCGACGTCTCGCTGCTGGAGATCGGCGACGGCGTCGTCGAGGTGAAGGCCACCAACGGCGACAACCACCTCGGTGGTGACGACTGGGACCAGCGCATCGTCGACTACCTGGTGAAGCAGTTCGCCTCGGGTCACGGCGTGGACCTGTCCAAGGACAAGATGGCGCTGCAGCGTCTGCGCGAGGCCGCCGAGAAGGCGAAGATCGAGCTGTCCTCGTCCACCGAGACCTCGATCAACCTGCCCTACATCACGGCCTCCGCCGAGGGCCCGCTGCACCTGGACGAGAAGCTCACCCGCGCCCAGTTCCAGCAGCTGTCCCAGGACCTGCTGGAGCGCTGCAAGATCCCGTTCCACAACGTGATCAAGGACGCTGGCATCCAGCTCTCCGAGATCGACCACGTCGTCCTCGTCGGCGGCTCGACCCGTATGCCCGCCGTCGCCGAGCTCGTCAAGGAGCTGACCGGCGGTCAGGACGCCAACAAGGGTGTCAACCCCGACGAGGTCGTCGCCATCGGCGCCGCGCTCCAGGCCGGTGTCCTCAAGGGCGAGGTCAAGGACGTCCTGCTCCTCGACGTGACCCCGCTGTCCCTCGGCATCGAGACCAAGGGCGGCATCATGACCAAGCTGATCGAGCGCAACACCACGATCCCGACCAAGCGCTCGGAGATCTTCACCACGGCCGAGGACAACCAGCCGTCGGTGCAGATCCAGGTCTACCAGGGCGAACGCGAGATCGCGGCGTACAACAAGAAGCTCGGCATGTTCGAGCTGACCGGCCTTCCGCCGGCCCCGCGCGGCATCCCGCAGATCGAGGTCGCCTTCGACATCGACGCCAACGGCATCATGCACGTCTCCGCCAAGGACCTCGGTACCGGCAAGGAGCAGCGCATGACGGTCACCGGTGGCTCGGCGCTGCCGAAGGACGACATCGACCGCATGATGCGCGAGGCCGAGCAGTACGCGGAGGAGGACCACAAGCGCCGCGAGTCCGCCGAGACCCGCAACCAGGCCGAGCAGCTGGTCTACCAGACCGAGAAGTTCCTCAAGGACAACGAGGACAAGGTCCCCGGTGACGTCAAGACCGAGGTCGAGGCGGCCGTCGCGGACCTGAAGGAGAAGCTGAAGGGCGAGGACTCCGCCGCCATCCGCGAGGCCACCGAGAAGGTCGCCGCCACCTCGCAGAAGCTGGGCCAGGCGCTGTACGCCAATGCCCAGGCCGAGGGCGGCGCGACCGGTGCCGCCGGTGCCGCGGGCGGGGCCCAGGCCGACGACGACGTCGTCGACGCCGAGATCGTCGACGAGGACAAGAAGGACGGTGCCGCGTGACGGAGGAGACCCCGGGCTTCGAGGAGGAGCCTGTCGTCCCCTCTGCCGAGGCCGGTTCCACCTCGCCGGGGGACTCCCCCGGCGAGGCGGGGCCCGGCGCCGGGTCCGCCGACCAGGCAGGCCCGGCGGCCCCCGCCGGGGACACCACCGCCAATGTCGCTCTGCAGGCGCCGCTGGACCAGGTGCGCACGGCGCTCGGTGAGCGCACCGCGGACCTCCAGCGGCTCCAGGCGGAGTACCAGAACTACCGCCGCCGGGTGGAGCGGGACCGGATCGCGGTCCGCGAGATCGCGATCGCGAACCTGCTCACCGAGCTGCTCCCGGTGCTCGACGACATCGGCCGCGCCCGGGACCACAAGGAGCTGGTCGGCGGGTTCAAGTCGGTCGGCGAGTCCCTGGAGACGGTCGTCGCCAAGATGGGGCTGCAGCAGTTCGGCAAGGAGGGCGAGCCCTTCGACCCGCTGGTGCACGAGGCCCTGATGCACAGTTACTCGCCGGACGTCACACAGACGACCTGCGTGCAGATCCTGCAGCCCGGGTATCGCATCGGTGAACGCACCATCCGCCCCGCGCGGGTGGCCGTGGCCGAGCCCCAGCCGGGCTCGCAGGGCACGCAGAAGAACGACGACACGGCGGACGAGGAGAACGGTGGCCCCGACCAGGGCTGACGTGGGTAGCGCACGGAAGGAGGGACGCCGGGGATGAGCATCAGCAGGGATTTGTTCGAGAAGGATCTCTACAAGGTCCTCGGCGTTCCGAAGGACGCCACCGAGGCGGAGATCAAGAAGGCGTACCGGAAGCTCGCCCGCGAGTTCCACCCGGACGCCAACAAGGGCGACGCCAAGGCCGAGGAGCGCTTCAAGGAGATCTCCGAGGCCAACGACGTCCTGTCGGACCCCAAGCGCCGCAAGGAGTACGACGAGGGCCGCGCCCTCTTCGGCAACGGCGGCTTCCGCACCGGCCCGGCCGGCGCGGGCGGGTTCGGCTTCGACCTCGGTGACCTCTTCGGCGGTGGCCCCGGCGGCACCGCCCAGGGCGGCGGCTTCGGCGGCGGCCTCGGGGACGTGTTCGGCGGGCTGTTCAACCGCGGCGCCGGTACGACCCGTACCCAGCCGCGGCGCGGCCAGGACATCGAGACCGAGGTGACGCTGAAGTTCACCGAGGCGGTGGACGGCGCCACCGTGCCGCTGAAGATGACCAGCCAGGCCCCCTGCAAGGCCTGTTCCGGCACCGGTGACAAGAACGGCACGCCCC
This sequence comes from Actinacidiphila sp. bgisy160, assembly GCF_965342435.1. GTDB lineage: Bacteria > Actinomycetota > Actinomycetes > Streptomycetales > Streptomycetaceae > Actinacidiphila. The sequence goes on from NZ_CBDRCM010000001.1 coordinate 457,802, forward strand.
GGGTGTGCCCGACCTGCGTCGGCACCGGCCAGATCTCGCGCGGCGGCAGCGGCAGTTTCTCGCTCACCGACCCGTGCACGGACTGCAAGGGCCGCGGCCTGATCGCGCAGGACCCCTGCGAGGTCTGCAACGGCAGCGGCCGGGCCCGTTCGGCGCGCACCATGCAGGTGCGCATCCCGGCGGGCGTCACCGACGGGCAGCGCATCCGGCTGCGCGGCAAGGGCGCGCCGGGCGAACGCGGCGGCCCGGGCGGCGACCTGTACGTCACCGTGCACGTCGACCCGCACCCGGTGTTCGGCCGCAAGGCCGACAACCTCACGATCACCGTGCCCGTCACCTTCGTGGAGGCGGCGCTGGGTGGGGAGATCAAGGTCCCGACGCTCGGTGGCCCCGCCGTGACCCTGAAGCTGCCCCCCGGCACGCCCAACGGGCGCACGCTGCGGGCCCGCGGCAAGGGCGCGGTCCGCAAGGACGGCACCCGCGGGGATCTGCTGGTCACGATCGAGGTCGCCGTCCCGGCGGCCACCGAGGGCAAGGCGCTGGACGCCCTGGAGGCGTACCGGGAGGCGACCGCGGACACCGACCCGCGGGCAGAGCTGTTCAAGGCCGCGAAGGGAGTCTGAGCCGATGAACACGAGCGGCGGCATGCGTGGCGGACGGGGCCGCAACCCGTACGAGCTGACCGAGGAGTCCCCCGTCTACGTCATCTCGGTGGCGGCCCAGCTCTCCGGGCTGCACCCGCAGACCCTGCGCCAGTACGACCGTCTCGGCCTGGTCTCGCCCGACCGCACGGCCGGGCGCGGCCGCCGTTACTCGGCTCGTGACATCGAACTCCTGCGCGAGGTTCAGCGCCTCTCCCAGGACGAGGGCATCAACCTGGCCGGCATCAAGCGCATCATCGAACTGGAGAACCAGGTGGCGGCCCTGCAGTCGCGGGTCGCCGAGCTCTCCGCGGCGCTGGAGGGCGCGGCGGCGGCCATGCAGCAGCGGGAGGCCGCCGTCCACGCCTCGTACCGGCGTGACCTGGTGCCCTACCAGGACGTCCAGCAGACCTCCGCGCTGGTGGTGTGGCGGCCGAAGCGGCCGGAGTGAGCCGGGACTAGGCCCGGACTAGGCCCTCATCAGGTCCTCGGGACCCCGCGAGACGCGGTGCAGGAAGCGCCCCGAGGCGACCATCGCCTCCAGCAGTCGGTGACCCTCCGGCGCGGGGACGAGCCCTTCGGCGCAGGCCCCCCGCACGAGGTCGAAGGTCTCCTTGGTGGTGATGCCGCGCCGGCGCGCGAAGTCGCGGGCCGAGCGGTCGTCGGTGATCCAGACCGAACCCCCGAACTCGCGGCGCCGGGTGATCAGCACACAGGTCTCGGCCTCGCCGAGGTGCTTGGTCGGCAGATGGGACGAGCCGCCGAAGACCGCCCGGCGCAGCCGGTCGACCTCCCGTAGTTCGGCGCCGTCGGTGATCTCCACGGGCTCGCCGAGCCACCCGGCCTCCGCCAGCCCGGCCATCCGCGGCAGGAAGCGCGCGGAGCGGGCGGCCTCCCAGGCCACGGCCTGGGTCCAGCGGCCGCGGCCGTCCAGCACCTTCTCCAGCAGGAGCAGCCGGTCGACGGCCGCGAAGTTGCACAGGACCGTGTTGTCGGGGAACCACCATGTGGTCATGGCTGGAAGACCGGATCCCCTTCTTCCGCGTCCAGTTGTTCGACGTGCTCGATGTGTTCGGCGTGTTCGGCGCCGTTGCCCGGGGTCGGGGCGGGCGCGAGGAGGCGGTGCAGCCGCTCCACGTCCGTGTCCAGCAGTGCGGCCAGCGGGCGCAGGGTCGTCTCCCCCGCGAGGTAGGCCCTGTACAACTCCGAGGCGACACGGGGCGGGAAGCGCTCCGCCGAGGCCCGCGAGGCCTGCTTCTGGTAGTCGTCGCCGGCGCCCGCGAGCAGGTGGCAGGCCTCCGTGGTGAGGGCGCGCAGCTGTTTGCGGCGTGCGGCGTCGACCAGGCCCAGTTGGTGGAGTCGCGCGGCGAGAGCGCTCGGTGACACGCGGAAGCGGACGACCAGCCGCTCGAAGGCGGTGTCCGCCGGTTCGGCCTCCGCGGCGGCGGCTTCGGTCAACTCCCGTGCGGGCATGAGCAGATGTGAGGCGAAGACATTGGCCCGCACCTCGGCCAGGTCCTTCTGCCGGCCGGGGGCGACATGGGACTCGACCACGACACCGCGGGCGTCCCTGGCGAGGATGTGGCAGAGCTCGTGGGCCAGGGTGAAGCGCTGCCGCGTCCACAGATCGGTGGGCGCGAGCAGGAGGAGGCGGAAGGAGTCGGCCTGCCACGCGAGTCCGTCCACACCCTGGGGGAGCCCGGTGATGGCGACGTCCACCCCGAAGAGGTCCTCCATCGCCGCGATCAGCTCGTCCGTGGCCAGCTCCGCGGCCGGCAACCGCTCCAGCACCTCGGCCGCCAGCCGTTCTCCCTGTGCCGCGTACCGCTCCGCCGCCGCGTCCACCTCCGGCACGGCGGGCAACTCCCTCGCGCGGCCCAGCAGCTCCAGCACCTCGTAGGCGCCGGCGAACCGCGCCGCGACCTCCTGCGCCCCCGCGGGGTCAGCGGCGGTGGCACCCCGCGTACGGGCGGCGAGCGCGGGGCGCAGCGGCTCGTTGCCTGTCAGCAGCCAGTCCACGGTCGTGCCGCCCGCCTCCGCGATCAGCGCCAGGTCGAGCGAGGTGAAGCGGCGCACGCCGCTCAGGGACTTCGACAGCTTGTCGGGCGTGAGCCCGACCGTCCGGGCGAACGCGGCCTTGGTCATCGCGGCCGCGTCCATCACGGTGCGTACACGTTCGATGACATGTGGGTCCATGGGAAAAGGGTAGGCGGACCTTGCGATAATCGCAAGGCCCGCCCGGTGTCGCCGAGATGCTACGGCAGCAGGATGGCGTGGGCGCCGCCCGGCTGCGACTCCGTGCCGTCCGCGTAGAGCGCGGTCACCCGGTAGAAGTGGGTGGTACCGCGGGTGGCGGTGGCGTCGGTCCAGGAGGTGCCGGTCACGGCCTCCGCGGTGAGCGCCTGGTACTCGCCCGCCTCCCGGTTCCAGCGCTCGACGCGGTAACCGACGGCCGCCGTCACGGGCTCCCACGACAGATCGACCCCGGTGTCCGTGCCCTTGGCCTGCACGGCGACGGGTGAGTCATCGGGGGTGGCGACGGACGGAGTGAGGTCGAGTTCGGTGAAGGTCACCACATCGGCCTCATGGGTCGACTCGAAGCGGGAGTTGCCCCAGGTGTCCACGACGTCGACGAAGTAGCAGGCCGTTTCGCCGTCGGGCAGCCGGGCGCCGAGGTACTCGGTGGTGTCCGGTCCCAGCCAGGCAGACTCGAGCCCGTAGCAGACCGGTTCCTCCTCGGTTTCGACCAGTTCGCCGCGGTAGACGGTGTACCGGGCCAGGTCCGGCTCGGTGTTGCGGTCCCAGTCCAGCCGCACCCCGTACTCGGTCGCCTCGGCGGTCAGTCCGGTGACCGCGGCCGGGGGTTCCTCGTCGCCGGGCACCGTGAAGGTCACCTCGTTGGAGGGGAGCGAAGCGACGCCGTCGGCGGTCTGCGTGACGGCGTAGTGGTAGGTCACGCCGCGCTGCAGGACCCACCCGTTGTCGGTGCAGCTGTACCGGACCGGGTCCGCGCCGAGGTCGCCCTCGTCATCGACCCTGCAGCCGACGGGGGTCGCGGTGGCCGGGTCCACCGGCGAGGTGGTCGAGCGGTACACCGTGTACGTCCCGACGGCCTGCGCGCTGGGGAGGCTCCACGTCAGCTTGACACCGAGGAGGTTCTCGAGGGGGGTCGCCGCCACGTCACCGGGTGCGTCCGGCCGGATCACCAGCGGGGCCGCGCCCGCGGACGCGGACTTCGCGGAGGTGTTGCCGGCGGCGTCCACCGCGGCGACGGCGTACGAGTACGTCGTCTTGGCGGCGGCCGTCGTGTCGGTGTACGACGCGGCCGACGGGGTGCCGATCTGCGTCCACGGGTCCGCCGCCGACGTCGACCGGTAGACCCGGTACTGCTTGGCGTCCGATACCGCGTTCCAGGTCAGGGCGTAGCCCTTGCCGTCGGCGGTGACCGCGGCCTTCAGGCCGGTCGGCGCGGCCGGGGCCTGTTCGTCGATCGAGGTGACCGTCACCGCGGACGACATCGCGGAGGCGTTGCCGGCCTTGTCGACGGAGGTGACCGCGTACGAGTACTTCGCCCCCGTGGCGGCCGGCACGTCACGGTAGGACGACGTGGTCACGAGCGCGCTGCCGCCGATCCGGGCCCAGGCGCCGGTGCCCGTGCGCCGGTAGACGCGGTACCCGGCGAGGTCCATCTCCGCGCCCTTGGTCCACGAGAGGACGAACGCGTGCCCGCTGGCCGGGGCCTTCAGCCCGGTCGGCGTCAGCGGCTTGGTCTTGTCCACCGACGCCGACGTGCGCGGCGCGTACGTGAACTTGACGTTGGCGCTGCCCTTGAAGGCGGCGAAGTCGACGCGGAGGGCGTGCCTGCCCTTGGGGACCGTGAGGTTGAGCGTCTTGGTCCGGGTGGTGGAGACGTCCTTCCACAGGTCGATCTTCCGGCTGCCGTCGAGGTAGACGCGGATGCCGTCGCGGGCGGCGGCGGTGAACGTGAAGGGGCCGCCGGAGCCGAAGTCCCGTGTGAGGTTCCAGCGGACGCCGAAGTTGTCCTTCGGCAGGGTGACGCCGGCGGGGTCGCCGGTGCCGTAGTTCTCGTTGATCGAGGTGTCGCAGGTGGTCTTCTTCGGAGTGCCCTTGAAGGTGGTGTTGCCGTAGTACGACGCGACCCACACCCCGGTGGAGCAGGTGGTGGCCGCGTGTGCGGCGCCGGCGGGCAGGGCGAGGCCCGCGGCGGTCGTGGCGAACGCGAGCGCGATGGCGCGGGCGCGTGTGGACGTGGTCAAAGATCCCTCCCTGGGGAGGAGCCTGGCAGGTGTCGAACGGTTGTGCCAAGTCCTTGCGGGGGCCCGTGATCATGCTGTGCCGTTCCCGGGCGGCGGCCCCGCCGAAGGGGTGGTCCGCGGGGCGGGGCGGGGTGCGAAGCGCGCGGTGGGGAAGACGGTTCGTATGCCGCACAGAGGCGTCGGAGCCGGGATCGTGGTGGGGCTGGCCCTGGGGATGGTGGCCGGCTCGGTGCCGCTCGGGACCGACTGGGGCGCCGAGGGGCTGGACGTAGGACTGGCGACCGTGGCGATGTGGGCCGGGCTGCGGCTGGCCGCGCGGCGCGAGGGGCCGTGGTGGATCGCCGGGCTGATGGCGCTGGTCCTGGTGAGCGTGGGCGTGGCGGCGTACGGGGACGTGGGCGTGCCGCGGTACGCGGGGCTGGTGCCGGTCCCGGTGGTGGCGGCGCTGCTCGTGGTGGGCGGCGCCGGGTCGGTGTGGGCCCGGCGCCGGGAGATGGGCGTGGCGGGTGCGGCGGCCGGGGCGGGCGCCCTGGTGGCGGCCGTGTGGCTGCCGGTGTGGGTGGCGGCCGTGATGTGGGCGGCGGCTCAGGCCGGTTCGACGTCGCGGACCTCGCTCCCGACGAGGTAGTCCTCGGGCTGCAGCGGCATCCGCTCGCGTTCGGGGCTGTTCCAGTAGCGGGCGTTGGCCGCGGCGAAGCCGTCCTCGCCGTCGTAGGCGATCAGCCAGACGAACTGGCTGCGCTCGCGGTCCACCCAGGCCAGGCCGATCTCGAAGCCGTGGGCACGGCGCAGCGGCACGATCTCCGTGTGCCACAGGCCGAGCCAGGCGTCGAGCATCTCCGGCTTGATGGTGTACGTGCGCAGCTGTGTGGTCCTGGGCAATCCGGGGCTCCTCGGTTCAGGTGGCGGCGTGCACGCGGACCTGCTGGGGGCGGACGACGCGGTCCGCCATGCGATAGCCGTGGCGTACGACCTCGGCGACCTCGCCGGCGAGTTCCGGACTCGGCGCGGGGACGGTGCCCACGGCCTCCTGCAGGGCGGGGTCGAAGCGCCCCGCGGCGACCGGGATGCGGGTCATGCCGTACTTCTCCAGGACGGTCAGCAGCTCGGCGCCGACGGAGTGGGCGAAGCCGTCGTCGGCGCCGGGGTGGCGGTCGACGCGGTCCAGGAGGAGGACGAGGTCGTACAGGAGCGGCTGCATCAGCCGGCCCTCGGCGGCCTTGCGGGTGTGGTCGAGCTCGGCACGCAGTTCGTCCAGACCGCGCCGCCCCTCGCGGTCGTTGAGCAGTCGGCGGCGGAACTGGTCGCCGAGGGCGGCCATTTCGTCGCGCAGTCCGTCGACGGCGTCGGCCACCACGGCGAACGGGTCGGGCGCCGGCTCCGGCGCGCACTGCGGAGCGGGGACGGCGCCTTCCGGGGGCACCGGCGGCGCGGGGGGCTGCGGCGGCACGGGCGGTACCCGCGGTGGCTGCGGCGGCTGAGGCGGCGGGCTGCTCATGCGCGGCTCCAGGAGTGCTGCGGCTGGTTGAGGAGGTGCCGGGGGAGGGATACGCGGGTGTGCCACCAGCGCGGTCTGAAGCCGATCCACGCGATGAGCGCGAGGGCGGCGATCACCACGAACACGACGTAGGACTTGACCGGAGTGAGCAGCAGCACCACGGCCGGGACCACGACCCAGAGCATGCGTGCGTGCCACCGCCAGGTCTTGCCCAGGGACTCGGCGGCGAGCCCCTGGTAGAACTCAAGCCGCCCCACCAGGTCCGGATCCGCCGGGCGCACGGCCAGGCCCTGGTCGACGCAGTGCAGGACGCGCCGGGCGGCCTCCTCGGAGGCGACGACCAGCCGCCGGCTGACCGGGTGCGTGATCATCGCGCTCTCGGCGCGCAGCGACCAGATGCGGCTGATCTGGTCGCGCAGCCCGGTGTGGCCCGGGCTGTGCGCCAGGGCCTTCTCGTACCAGCTCAGCGCCTCGTCGAAGCGGGAGGAGGCGTACAGGCCGTCGCCGACGGCTAGTTCGGTCGCCAGGTCGCCCGGGGACAGTTCGTCGGCCTTGATGTACCAGGTCAGCGCCGTGTGGTGGTCGCCGAGCGCGGTGTGGACATTGCCGATCTGGATGTGGTTCGCGGCGTCGTCCGGGTTCAGCTGCAGGGCCCTGCGGTGCTCCTGGAGGGCGTCCTGGTAGGCGCCGAGGTCCTGGTGGACGGCGCCCAGCAGCCGCCAGGCGTAGGCGTTGCGGTCGTCATGGTGCACGGCCTGGCGGAGCTCGTACTCGGCGGCCCGGAGGTCGCCCTCCTCGATGTTCCGCTCGGCGATGCCCACCCAGTCGCGCACGGTGCCGCCGGGGGCGGGCCGGCCGGTCCTCGGCTCCCGGTCCTCCGGTTTCTTCTTCCGGGACCGGGCCAGCCGCTGGTCGTACAGGGCGCGGGCGGAGGGGTCGGTGAGCGCCTTGCGGGCCTCCAGCACCCGCCGCACCTTGTCCTCCGCCTCGCGCCGCTTGTCGGCGGTGGGGGCCTTGCTCGCCTTCCCCGCCCAGCTGCGGTGCTCGCGGTCGAGCTTCCTGCCGATCTCCTCGGCGCTGTCGCCGGTGCCGATCCCGAACTCGGCGTAGTAGTCGGGCACATCGGTGGTGGTCATGGGGCGTCGGCTCCCGCTCCGGTCAGAGGGCCGCGGTGCGTGACACGCGGTCGCTCAGTTCCTCCAGTTCCCCGGTGCCCAGGTTGTCCGGGCGTTCGACCTCGAACTCGCCGAGCCACTCGCCCGAGGTCAGGTCCTTGACCTCGACGTGGATGATGCCGTCCACGTCGTAGGCGTAGTACACCTCGAAGGGCGCGCCCTTGGGGTAGGGCGGGATCTTCAGGGTGCTCTCGCCGACGAGCTTGACGTAGTCCAGGTCCTCGCCCTCGCCCTCGGTGACCTGCACCCGCAACGCGGTCTGGCGCTCCCGGATCGTGTAGAAGGTGTCGCTCTCCTTCGCGGGGACCGTGGTGTTGTGCGGGATGATCACCGCGTTGTACTCCGGCGAGCGGGGTGAGTCGTCGCGGACGGCGACCATGCCCAGGGACTGCGAGGTGACGTCCTTGATGGACTTCACCCTGCCCTTGGTGAGCCGGGCCAAGCCGTCGCCCGGGGCGGACTCCACGTGGGCGCCGCTGCCGATGTACTTCTTGCGCTCCGCGGCCTGTTCGGCGCGCACCTCGGCGTCCAGAGCGATCAGCGCGGCCCCCAGGGCCACCACCTCGTCCTGGCTGACACCGCGTTCCGCGGTCTTCCCGGACAGCCGCTCCACCAGGGCGGGGACCTGCGGCATCCGCGTGGAACCGCCGACGAGCAGCACCTTGTCGATGTCGTCCCAGGTGAGCCCGGACTCCTCCAGGACGCCCTCGGTGAGGATGCGGGTGCGGTCCAGCAGTTCGGCGGTGAGCTCGTCGAACTTCTCGCGGGTGATGCGGATCTGCTCGTGCCGCCCGCCCGCCGAGAGCATGACGACCGCCTGCGGCGCGTTGGACAGGGTGCGCTTGGCGATCTCCGCCTTGTCGCGCAGTTCGGCGAGGGTGGCGGTGTCGTCGGTGAGGTCGGGGCCGCCGGCCGCCATGAAGGCGCCGTTGAGGTGTTCCATCAGCGCCCCGTCCCAGTCGAAGCCGCCGAGGTTGCGGTCGCCGTCGGTGGCGATGACGTCGTACTCTCCGTCCTCGACCTTCATCACGCTGACGTCGAAGGTGCCGCCGCCGAGGTCGTAGACGAGGACGGTGCCCACCCGCTGGTCCTCGTCCTGGTCGAGGCCGTACGCGAGGGCCGCCGCGGTCGGCTCGTTGACGATCCGCAGCACCTCCAGGCCGGCGATTTGGCCGGCGTCCTGGGTGGCCTTGCGGCGCGCGTCGTCGAAGTAGGCGGGGACGGTGATCACGGCGCGCTCGACGGGCTCGCCGAGCATCATCTCGGCGTCCTCCTTGAGCCGCTTGAGGATCAGCGCGGAGATCTCCTCGGGGCGGAAGAGGGTGCCGGACTCCGAGGTGTAGACGGGGGTGGGCTCGCCCATGTAGCGCTTGACGAACTGCACCACGTGGTCCGGGGCGGTGGCCGCGGAGCGCTTGGCCTGCGAGCCGACGACGACGACGTCGCCCTGGAACATCACCACGGACGGGGTGATGTTCTCCCCCTCGCGGTTGCGGACGATGGACGCGGTGCCGGTCCGGTCCGCCACCGCGACCGCGGAGTACGTCGTGCCCAGATCGATTCCCACAACCCGTGCCACAGCCGGGCACCTCCCCGTAGCCGTACTCGTCCGAATCTGCCGGAGCGTCAATCATGCAGCACGCAGGGGTGTTTCGGGGGTGGGATGGGCAGGGCCGCGGGGCCCGGGCCCGGACCGGGTGCCGGCCGGAGCGGCCGGTCAGGCGCGGCCCATGGCGCGGGTGAGCGTGATCTCGACGACCACCCGGTCCGGGTTGGGGGCGGGGGTGCGGCCGTAGCGTTCGGCGTAGCGCCGCACCGCGTCGGCGACGGCGTCCGGGTCGGTGTTGATCCGGGCCACCCCCTCCAGCGTCGCCCACCGCCCCTTGTCGACCTGGCACACCGCGACCCGGGCGCCCTCCGGCCCGGCCGCCAGCACGTGGGCGACCTTGCGGCTCGCCTTGTTGGTGATCACCCGGGCCAGCCCGGCCTCCGGGTCGTACGTCACGCCGACCGGCACGACGTGCGGCGTGCCGTCGGGGCGGTGGGTGGTGAGGGTGCTCATGAGGTACTCCCGCCAGAAGGCGAGGTAGCCGGGTCCGGGGCTGCGGGGGTCGATGGCCATGGAACCGACCGTACCCGGGTGAGTGGCGGGTGCGGCGGGGCCGTACCCGTGGGCAGGGCGCCGCACGCCGGGCCTCCGCCTTGGAAACCAACCTTGAGTGGAATAGACTCAACTTGTCTTACGCTGGAAAAAGCAGCTTCGATGGTGGGTCGAGAAGGAGGAGTACGCGAACGTGGACGCCGAGCTGACCAACAAGAGCCGGGAGGCCCTGAACGCCGCCAACACCAAGGCGGTCTCGACCGGGCATGCGGATCTGACCCCCGCGCACCTGCTGCTGGCGCTGCTGGAGCAGCCGGAGAACGACAGCGTGCTGGACGTCCTCGCGGCCACCGGCGCGGACGCTGCCGCCGTGCGGTCCGGGGCCGAGCGCCTGCTGGGCGGACTGCCCAGCGTGCAGGGCAGCACGGTGGCGCCGCCGCAGGCGAACCGGGAACTGCTCGCCGTGATCGCCGACGCGGCGGGGCGGGCGAAGGAACTCGGGGACGCGTACGTGTCCACCGAGCACCTGCTCATCGGCATCGCCCTCAAGGGCGGACCGGCCGGTGAGCTACTGAAGGAGTACGGTGCGACCGGCAGCAGGCTGCAGGACGCCTTCGAGCAGATCAGGGGAGGTCAGCGCGTGACGACACCCGACCCCGAGGGCACGTACAAGGCGCTGGAGAAGTACGGCACGGACTTCACCGCGGCGGCCCGGGAGGGCAAGCTCGACCCGGTGATCGGCCGGGACAACGAGATCCGGCGCGTGGTGCAGGTCCTGTCCCGGCGGACCAAGAACAACCCGGTGCTCATCGGCGAGCCCGGCGTCGGCAAGACCGCCGTCGTCGAGGGCCTGGCCCAGCGCATCGTCAAGGGCGACGTACCCGAGAGCCTGCGCAACAAGCGCCTGGTCGCCCTGGACCTGGGCGCGATGGTCGCCGGAGCCAAGTACCGGGGCGAGTTCGAGGAGCGGCTGAAGGCCGTGCTGGCGGAGATCAAGGCCAGCGACGGCCGGATCATCACCTTCATCGACGAGCTGCACACCGTGGTCGGTGCGGGCGCCGGCGGCGACTCCGCCATGGACGCGGGCAACATGCTCAAGCCGATGCTGGCCCGCGGCGAGCTGCGCATGGTCGGCGCGACCACTCTCGACGAGTACCGCGAGCGGATCGAGAAGGACCCGGCCCTGGAGCGCCGATTCCAGCAGGTGCTGGTGGCCGAGCCGAGCGTCGAGGACACCATCGCGATCCTGCGCGGCCTGAAGGGACGCTACGAGGCGCACCACAAGGTGCAGATCGCCGACGCCGCGCTGGTCGCGGCCGCGACCCTGTCCGACCGCTACATCACCGCCCGCTTCCTGCCCGACAAGGCCATCGACCTGGTCGACGAGTCGGCCTCCCGGCTGCGCATGGAGATCGACTCCTCGCCCGTCGAGATCGACGAGCTGCAGCGCTCCGTCGACCGTCTGCGCATGGAGGAGATGGCGCTCGAGAAGGAGACCGACGAGGCCTCCAAGCAGCGCCTGGAGAAGCTGCGCAAGGACCTCGCCGACAGGGACGAGGAGCTGCGCGGCCTCACCGCCCGCTGGCAGAAGGAGAAGGAGGGCCTGAACCGGGTCGGCGAGCTCAAGGAGCGCCTGGACGACCTGACCACCCGGATCGAGCGCGCCCAGCGCGACGGCGACTTCGAGGCCGCGTCCAAGTTGCTGTACGGCGAGAAGCCGAAGCTGGAGGCGGAGCTCGCCGAGGCCACCGAGGCCGAGGAGGTCGCCAAGCGGGGCACCATGGTCAAGGAGGAGGTCGGCCCGGACGACGTCGCCGACGTGGTCGCCGCCTGGACCGGCATCCCCGCCGGCCGCCTGATGGAGGGCGAGACCCAGAAGCTGCTGCGCATGGAGGAGGAGATCGGCAAGCGCCTGATCGGCCAGGGCGAGGCCGTGCGCTCGGTGTCCGACGCGGTGCGCCGCTCGCGCTCCGGCATCGCCGACCCCGACCGTCCCACCGGTTCCTTCCTCTTCCTCGGCCCGACCGGTGTCGGCAAGACCGAGCTGGCCAAGGCGCTCGCGGACTTCCTCTTCGACGACGAGCGGGCCATGGTCCGCATCGACATGAGCGAGTACGGCGAGAAGCACTCCGTGGCCCGCCTGGTCGGTGCCCCTCCCGGCTACGTCGGCTACGAGGAGGGCGGTCAGCTGACCGAGGCGGTGCGCCGCCGCCCGTACTCCGTGGTGCTGCTGGACGAGGTGGAGAAGGCCCACCCCGAGGTCTTCGACGTCCTGCTCCAGGTGCTCGACGACGGCCGGCTCACCGACGGCCAGGGCCGTACGGTCGACTTCCGCAACGCCATCCTCATCCTCACCTCCAACCTCGGCAGTCAGTACCTGGTCGACCCGGTGCTCAGCGAGGCGGAGAAGAAGGAGAGCGTGCTGGAGACGGTGCGGGCGTCCTTCAAGCCCGAGTTCCTCAACCGGCTCGACGACATCGTGGTCTTCAGCGCCCTGAACAAGGACGAGCTGCGCCGGATCGCCCGGCTGCAGACCGACCGGCTGGCGGTCCGGCTGCGCGACCGGCGGATCGCCCTCGACGTCACCGACGAGGCCCTGGACTGGCTCGCCGAGGAGGGCAACGACCCCGCCTACGGTGCCCGTCCGCTGCGCCGCCTGGTGCAGACCGCCATCGGCGACCAGCTGGCCCGGGAGATCCTGGCCGGCGAGGTCAGGGACGGCGACACGGTGCGGGTCGACAGGGTCGGTGACCAGCTGCTGGTCGGCGCCACCACCGGCAAGACCCTCTGAGTCCCGTCGGGAACGCGACGCGAACGGGGCACCGCGGGCCGCGCTTGCACGGCGCGGCCCGCGGTGAGGGAGGATGGGGTTATCCGTACGAAGGGAACTCCAAGGTGAGCATCGACCCGTCCTCGATTCCGAATTTCGGGGGCCAGCCGGACCCCCAGCCCGGCCCTGCCGGGAACGTGGTCATTCCTGACCAGGATCTGGTCAAGCAACTGCTGGAGCAGATGGAGCTCAAGTACGTCGTCGACGAGGAGGGCGACCTCGCCGCGCCGTGGGAGGAGTTCCGCACCTACTTCATGTTCCGGGGTGAGGAGGACCAGCAGATCTTCGCGGTCCGCACTTTCTACGACCGGCCGTACAGCATTGAGGACAAGCCTCAGCTGCACGAGGCGATCGACGACTGGAACCGTCGCACCCTGTGGCCGAAGGTCTACACCCACACTCACGACGACGGCACGGTCCGTCTGATCGGTGAGGCCCAGATGCTGATCGGTCTCGGCGTCGGCCTGGAGCACTTCGTCTCCAGTACCGTCAGCTGGGTCCGGGCCTCCATCGAGTTCGAGAAGTGGGTCCTCGAGGCCCTCGGGCTGGAGAAGGACGCGGAGTCCACGGACGACGACGGCGAGGACTGAGCCCGGCCGCACGGCCTGCACGGACCCTACGAAGGCATCCCGTACAGCCCGTCCGCCACGCGACCGCCGATGAGCGGGCGTGCGCGGGCGGGCTGCCGTGCTCCGCTCCCCGCGTTCCTGGTCGGGGCAGCAGCCAGGGGCTGCGGAGACGGCGGCCTCGGCGCGCTCCGGGAGCGCGGTGCGGACGCGCGGCGGCTCGGAGCAACCAGGCCGTGTGGCCGGTACGTTCGCTGGTACGTATGTGGCTGTCAGGCGGCCAGCGTCTTGAGTCGGGAGGCCGCCTCCTCCAGTACGCCTGTGCGCTTGCAGAACGCGAAGCGGACAAAGGGCGCGCCCGCCTCGCGGTGGTCGTAGAAGACCGCGTTGGGGATGGCCACCACCCCGCACCGCTCGGGCAGGGCGCGGCAGAAGGCGAAGCCGTCGGTCTCGCCGAGCGGGCGGATGTCGGTGGTGATGAAGTAGGTGCCGGCCGGGCGGAAGACCTTGAAACCCGCCTCCTCCAGGCCGCCCGCGAGCAGTTCGCGCTTGGTCCGCATGTCGGCGCGGAAGCCGTCGTAGTAGCTGTCGGGCAGGCGCAGTGCCTCCGCGACCGCGTACTGGAAGGGGCCCGCGGAGACGTACGTCAGGTACTGCTTGGCCGAGCGGACGGCGCTGGTCAGCTCCGGGGAGGCGGTCACCCAGCCGACCTTCCATCCGGTGAAGGAGAAGGTCTTGCCGGCCGAGGAGATGGAAACGGTGCGCTCGCGCATGCCGGGCAGAGCGGCGATAGGGCGGTGGACGCCTTCGTAGACGAGGTGCTCGTACACCTCGTCGGTGACGACGAGCAGGTCGTGTTCGACGGCGATCGCGGCGACGGCGCTCTGCTCTTCGGTGGTGAGGACCATCCCGGTCGGGTTGTGCGGAGTGTTGAGGAGAAGGATGCGGGTCCGCGGGGTGATCTTGGCCCGCAGTTCGTCCAGATCCGGGCGGAAGGACGGGGCACGCAGGGTGAGCGGTACGCGCTTCGCGCCGGCCATCGCGATGCAGGCGGCGTAGGAGTCGTAGAAGGGCTCGAACGCGATGACCTCGTCGCCCGGCTCCAGAAGCGCCAGCATGGCGGCGGCGATGGCCTCGGTCGCGCCCGCGGTGACCAGGACCTCGGTGTCCGGGTCGAAGCTCAGGTCGTAGAAGCGGCGTTGGTGGTCGCAGATCGCGGAGCGCAGTTCGGGGATACCGGGGCCTGGTGGGTACTGGTTGCCGCGCCCGTCGCGCAGGGCGCGGACAGCGGCCTCGCGGATCTCCTCGGGACCGTCGGTGTCGGGAAAGCCCTGGCCCAGGTTGATCGCGCCCGTCGAGGTCGCCAGCGCGGACATCTCCGCGAAGATCGTCGTCCCGAGTCCGTCCAGCCTTCGGTTCAGCAGTGGCCTGGCGTTCACGTCTCCACCGTCCTCACTGGGGGTCCCCATGGGTTCTGCGGGGATCATCCTGACGCATGGCCGGTCGCCGCCTCGCGCGGTTGCGGTATCGCGGGGAGTCGAGGCGGCCTCGTGGCCACGTGCACGGGTGGCCCCTGAACTGCGCTTCTGTTCAGGTCAGGGGCCGTTTCCCGCTCACCGGCGCGGTCACCCACCCGGGATCGGTGCGCATCGAGGCGCATCCTTCTCGGAGGGCTGCGGGCAGTGCCCGCGGTCTCTGTCTCGGGGTCGCGCTTCCGTTCGCCCTGGCCGACGGCGCCGTACTCGCCGGCGTCCTCCTCGGGACCGGGCTCGCCGGGGCCATGGCAGCCCTGGCCCTGGCCGTGTCCACTATCCGCCGCGCCGCCCGCCAGGGCTCGGAGGACCGAAAGCGGCGTGCCGAGCGGTGGTGCCTGCCCACCGCCGTCGGACGTCGGCTCATGCTCCCCCTCCTCGGCGTCGGCGACGGGGGACACCTCGGAGCCTGAGCAATCGGTGGGAGGACCCCGGTCCCGGGCGGCCCTTGAACCGCCCTTCTGTCCCGGGCAGGGGACGTTACCCCGTGAGAACCCTCTGGACTTCCTCAACTTTGCTTTCGGCCGCGGTGGGCGGGGCATCACCGTCGCACAACGGAAAGCACGGAAAGCGGGGGTGGGAACGATGAGCGGGTTGGTCGTATTGCTCGTCTTCGGCGCGATAGTGGGGCTCGTCGTCCTGACGGCGAGGAAGGGTGGCCGACGGAACCGCCGGCGGCACTCGTACAGCTCCGCCGGGGGCGCCGGGGCGAGCTGGTGGGCCGGGGACGCGGGCTCCAGCGGCGGGGGAGGCGGCCACCACGGGGGAGGCAGCCACCACGGGGGAAGCGACGGGGGGAGCCACCACTCCTGCGGCGGCGGGAGCTCCTGCGGCGGGGGCAGTTCCTGCGGCGGCGGGAGCTCCTGCGGCGGGGGGAGCTCCTGCGGCGGTGGCGGTGGGGGCTGCGGCGGCGGAAGCTGACGATACGAAATTGCTTATTGCCCATGCCGAATCGCATATGCGCCCGGTGGGTCAGTCACCCGTCGGGCGCATTTGTAGTGAACACCTGAACCCGTCCGGGCCCCTGGGGATGCAAAGGGGGTGGAGATGGGTAAAAACGCTGAAGGCGACGCGCCATTCATGATTGCGTATTCACCGACGCCTCATGGGCACGAGCCGACGGACGTCATCCCCCACCGGCGCGGGCCGGCGCGTCCTCTCCCCCCATGCCCGTGACCTTCCCTCGCTTGCTCGCGATGTGCCTGCGGAGCCGACTTCATGCTCACCACGCTTCAGACCGCCTACACCGACACCCGAGCCGGCGACCTGGCCTGGTGTCTGGGGAAGGACGAACTGCCGGCGCTCGCCGTACTCGACCGCGAGCTCCCGGGAGCCGGCGCCGGCGTGCCCGCGGCGCCCCGCGTGCGGGTCCGGTTGCGGCTGCTCGGCGCCTCCCACCAGGTGATCCTGGACTCGCCGCGGGGCCGCTGCTCGGAGACCGTGGCATGCATGCCGGGCAGCAGCGCGCCGCTGCCGTTCGGTGTGGCGCGGCGCATCGCCGGCTGGGACTACGAGTTCGCGGCGCGGATCGAGACGCTCTCCCGGGGGAGCTTCGCCGGACGGGCGCAGGAGCTGCTCGCCCTGGTGGCCGATCACCCCAATGGCCTGGCGGGGACGTTCCCGGGCGATCCGCACGCCTTCACCGCGATGCTCGTGCAGTACCGCGGCGGCAGCGTCCTGTGGCGCACCTGGCACGCGTACCCCCAGGAAGGACGCCTGGTGGCGACCCGTTCGACGCTCAGCGCACAGTCGTGAGCGCGGTGGTACACCCGTGGCCGGCACGGCGTCAACGCGCCGCCAAGTGCCACGAATTGCACCCCTGCGGGTGACGTGGACCGCCATATACCTGACATAGCGTGCAGGCATGATCGACCAGTCCACCTCCCGTACGGCCCGGGCAGCCCCGCGCGTCTGCCGGCTGCGGCTCCCCGTCCCGGTGGCCGCGGCCAGGGCGCTGGTCCTGGCCGCGGTCTTCGTCTGCGCCGCCTGCGGCCTGGTGTACGAGCTCGAACTGGTCGCCCTCGCCTCGTACCTGGTCGGCGACTCCGTGACCCAGGCGTCGGTCGTGGTGTCCGTGATGGTCTTCGCCATGGGCGTCGGCTCGCTGCTGGCCAAGCGGCTCAGCTGCGCGCCGGCCATCGGTTTCGCCGCCGTCGAGATCGCGCTGGCGCTGGTCGGCGGGCTCTCGGTGATGGCGCTGTACGCCAGCTTCGCCTGGTTCGGCCAGTCCCGGCCCGCGATGGCGGTCTTCGCCTTCGCCATCGGTGTGCTGATCGGCGCCGAGATCCCGCTGCTGATGACGCTGATCCAGCGGATCCGCCGACAGGACGCGGGCGGAGCCGTCGCCGACCTCTTCGCCGCGGACTACGTGGGCGCGCTGGTCGGTGGGCTGGCCTTCCCCTTCCTCCTGCTGCCCCGTTACGGCCAGCTGACCGGGGCGCTCGTCACGGGCGCGGTCAATGCCGTGGCGGGCGGCGCCATCGTGCTCTGGCTCTTCCGCAGTGACGTCACTCCACGGGCCCGTGTCCGGCTGCTCGCCGCCAACGTGGTGGTTCTCGCGGTGCTCGCGGGCGCGGCCTGGGCCGCCGGGCCCTTCGAACGGGCCGCCCGGCAGGCCGTGTACGGCGGCGACGTACGGCTCGCCGAGCAGACCGCCGTCCAGGAGGTCGTGCTCACCGCGGCGCCGCTGCAGCTCTTCCTCGACGGCCGGCTGCGGGTGCGCGGCCGGGACGAGTACCGCTACCACGAGGCGCTGGTGCACCCCGCCATGGCGGGCCGGCATCGCCGGGTGCTGATCCTCGGCGGCGGCGACGGGCTCGCACTGCGCGAGGTGCTGCGCTACCCGGAGGTCGGCTCGGTGACGCTCGTCGACCCCGACGCCCGGCTGGTCGCCCTGGCACGGGACGACCCCGCGCTGGCCCGGCTCAACCGGCACGCCTATCGCGACCCCCGGGTCCGGGTGACCGCCTCGGACGTCTTCGACTGGCTGCGGCAGGAGCGGTCGCAAGGGGCGCCCGGCGGGTACGACGTCGTGCTCGCCGACCTCCCCGACCCGGGGGTCTCGCGCAGCGCGAAGCTGTATTCGCAGGAGTTCTACGTGCTGGCCGGGCGCGCGCTCGCCCCGGGCGGGCGGCTCGCGGTGCACGCGGGGGCGCCCGGCGCCGCCCGGCGCGGCTTCTGGACGGTCGACGCGACGGTACGGGCGGCCGGGCTGCGCACCGCCGACTACTGGATCGGCACCGGCCGCGGCGGCGAGGACTGGGGGTTCGTCCTCGCCGCCCGGCGGCGGGTCCCGGGCCTGCGCCTGGCGGTGGACGTGCCTCGGCTGCGGTCGCTGTCCCCCGGCGTGCTCGCTTCGGCGGCCCGGCGCGCGGCGCGGGCCCCGCTGCGGGGCCTGCCGCCGTCGACGCTGATGCATCCGCGTTCCGGGTGAGGGCGCACCGGCGGCGAATCGGCACCGAAGGGCCGTCCGGCGGATTAGGCTCGCGGCATGGAGCCGCATGAGGTGTTCGTTCCGTTTCCGGCCGAAACCATTCGCCGGTCCCTCGCCGACCTTGAGCGCGTGGCGCGCTGCGTGCCCGGCCTCCAGCGGGACGCCGGCGCCGAGGAGGGGCTCGCCGGCCGGCTGAGGCTCCGGATCGGCGGCTCGACCATCACCTACCGGGGCACGCTGCGGCTGGTCCCGCGCGGCGGCGGGCTGACCGTCGAGGGCGAGGCGGTGGAGGCACGCGGCGCGGGCACCGTCAAACTGGCGCTGGAACTCGGCGTGGACGCCGTCTCGGGCGGAGCGCTGCTGACCTTCACCGGCACCGTGCAGGCCGACGGACGGCTCGGCGAGTACGAGGAGGCGACGGTCACCTCCACGGGCCACCGCCTGCTGGACCGTTTCGTCGCCACGCTCACCTCCGACCTGGAGGAGAACGCGCCCGCCGGAGCGCCCGAGCCGTCCGCGCAGGACGCCGACGTCGAGGACCTCGCCGACGACCTGCCCGCCCAGCTCGACGAGTTCGCCGGGCACGACGCCCAGGAGCCGCGGGAACTCCCCGGGCCGGAGGACGCGGAGGACGCGGACGACGCGGCGGCCGGCGGTGCGGTGCCCTCCGGGGAGGCGGCGGCCGCCGTCCCCGGGGACCCGGCCGGGATCGACCTGCCCGCCGAGGCCGCGCACGCCCGCCGCACCCTGATCGGCCGCAGCGCCGAGGAGGTCGACCACGCCCCGCCGCGCGGCCGCTACGCCCCGGTGCCCGCGCCGCAGAGCGGCGCCGCGACCGCGTCGCTGCGCCGGTACGCGCCGGCCGCGGCCGCGCTGCTGCTGTCGGCGGTGGTCGCCGGGCGGGTGCTGCGGCGGCGCAGGCGCTCGTTCCCGTAGGGTCTCATCCGTGGCCACGGATGAGACCCCCGACGGGCGAGACGACGAGCACGCTGTCCGACTCGAAGCCGGACCGGCGCGGCTGACGATCCTTCCGGATCTTGGCTGCCGTGTCGGCTCGCTGACCGTCGGCGGCGTCGAACTGCTGCGACAGGGCCCCAACTTCGGGTCCTTCCCGATGGTCCCGTGGTGCGGACGCACCCGGGACGGGCAGTTCCGCAACGGCGGGGTGCTGCACCAGATGCCGCGGGACGCGGGCCCGCACGCCATCCACGGCACCGGCCGGCACGTCGCCTGGCAGGCGGCCCCGGGCGCCACCGTCGGCAGTGCCTGCTTCTACTACGACCTGGCCGAGCCCTGGCCGTACAAGGGCCGGGTCAGCCAGCGCTTCGAGCTGTCCGAGGACCGCCTCGACCTCACGATGAGCGTGGAGACCACGGACGACTCCTTCCCGGCGCAGGCCGGCTGGCACCCCTGGTTCCTGCGCAACCTCGGCCGGGGCGGGCAGGACGCGCTGATCGACTTCACCCCCGGCTGGATGGAGGAGCGCGGCGACGACCACCTGCCCACCGGCCGCCGGGTGGAGCCGGGGTCCCGCCCCTGGGACGACTGCTTCGGCATGCCGGACGGCGTGGACGTGACCCTGACCTGGCCGGGCGAGCTGCGGCTGCGGATCACCAGCCCCGCGCAGTGGGTGGTCGTCTACGACGAACAGCCCCCCGCCATCTGCGTGGAGCCGCAGTCGGGTCCCCCCAACGGGCTGAACACCGCACCGCGTCTGGTCACCCCCATCGACCCGCTGGAGATGCGCGCGACCTGGGCCTGGGAGCCCCTGGGCTAGGCTCATGGCCATGAGCGACGCGCGTGATGCCCTTCTGCAGCAGATCAAGGACAAGGCCGTGGTGCACGGCAAGGTGACCCTCTCCTCGGGTCTCGAGGCCGACTACTACATCGACCTGCGCCGGATCACGCTGGACGCCGAAGCCGCCCCGCTGGTGGGCCAGGTGATGCTCGACGTCACCGCCGACCTGGACTACGACGCCGTCGGTGGGCTCACCCTGGGCGCCGACCCGGTCGCCACCTCGATGCTGCACGCCGCCGCGGCCCGCGGCCGCAGGCTGGACGCCTTCGTGGTGCGCAAGGCGCAGAAGGCGCACGGTATGCAGCGCCGCATCGAGGGGCCGGACATCAAGGGCCGGCGGGTGCTGGTCGTCGAGGACACCTCGACCACGGGCGGCTCGCCGCTGACCGCGGTGGAGGCCGCGCGCGAGGCCGGCGCCGAGGTCGTGGCCGTCGCCGTGATCGTCGAGCGGGGCGCCGCTCCGGCCATCGCGGAGGCGGGGCTTCCATACGTCCGCGCGTTCGGTCTGGACGATCTCGGGCTGGGCTGATTGTTCCTCTGACCTGCGCTTTCCCCCAGGGGTGAAGGGTTTCACGTGAAACCCTTCACCCCTGGGGTATGTCCGTGGTGCGCAGTGTGTGGAGCTTGCGCGCGAGTCTGCCAAGATGGGGGCGACGATGACGTCGATCCCAGGTCAGGGTCACTCACCGAACAACCCGCACATCACAAGGAGCGGACAGATGCCCATCGCAACCCCCGAGATCTACAACGAGATGCTCGACCGGGCGAAGGCCGGCAAGTTCGCCTACCCGGCCATCAACGTGACCTCGACCCAGACCCTGCACGCCGCGCTGCGCGGCTTCGCGGAGGCGGAGAGCGACGGCATCGTCCAGATCTCGACGGGCGGCGCCGAGTTCCTCGGTGGCCAGTACAAGAAGGACATGGTCACCGGTTCGGTGGCGCTGGCCGAGTTCGCGCACGTCGTCGCCGAGAAGTACCCCGTCAACATCGCGCTGCACACCGACCACTGCCCGAAGGACAAGCTGGACGGCTACGTGCGCCCGCTGCTGGCGATCTCCCAGGAGCGCGTTGCGGCCGGCCGCAACCCGCTCTTCCAGTCGCACATGTGGGACGGCTCCGCCGAGACCCTCGACCACAACCTGGCCATCGCCCAGGAGCTGCTGGCCGAGGCCGCCAAGGCGAAGATCATCCTCGAGGTCGAGATCACCCCCACCGGCGGCGAGGAGGACGGCGTCACCCACGAGATCAACGACAAGCTGTACACCACGGTCGAGGACGCCATCCGCACCGCCGAGGCGCTCGGTCTGGGCGAGAAGGGCCGCTACCTGCTCGCCGCCTCCTTCGGCAACGTCCACGGCGTCTACAAGCCGGGCAACGTGGTGCTCCGTCCCGAGCTGCTGAAGGAGCTCGCGGAGGGCGTCGCCGCCAAGTTCGGCAAGCAGGACCCGTTCAACTTCGTCTTCCACGGCGGCTCCGGCTCCACCAAGGAGGAGATCGCCACCGCGCTGCAGAACGGCGTGGTCAAGATGAACATCGACACCGACACGCAGTACGCCTTCACCCGCCCGGTCGTGGACCACGTGTTCCGCAACTACGACGGAGTGCTGAAGGTCGACGGCGAGGTCGGCGACAAGAAGACCTACGACCCGCGCAGCTGGGGCAAGCTGGCCGAGGCCGGCATGGCCGCCCGCGTCCTCGAGGCCTGCCAGGACCTGCGCTCCGCCGGCACCAAGCTCAAGTAACCGCCCCGCGCGGCGGTAACGCACCGGGCCCGGCCCTTCCACGTGGAGGGGCCGGGCCCCGGCCATACTGGAACCCATGGCCATTCACGAGAACCTGCTCGGGGGACCGCCCCCGACGAACCTGCCCGACGACCCCGAGCCGCGCGAGCTGCTCGCCTCGGGAGCGGCCCCCTCCGAGGTCGCCGCCAAGTACCCGGCGTCCTCCCTGGCCTGGGCGCAGCTCGCGGACGACGCCTTCGAGGCCGGCCGGGTCGTCGAGTCGTACGCCTACGCCCGCACCGGCTACCACCGCGGCCTGGACGCGCTGCGCCGGGGCGGCTGGAAGGGCCACGGCCCGGTGCCCTGGGAACACGAACCCAATCGCGGCTTCCTGCGGGCGCTGCACGCCCTGGCGCGGGCCGCCCAGGCGATCGGCGAGCAGGAGGAGTACGAGCGCTGCAGCACCTTCCTGCGGGACTCCTCCCAGACCGCCGCCGAGACCCTCGGCTGAGCCGCCGTCCCGCAGCCGGCCACGGCATCCACCCCCGACCTGCCCGGCGCGCGCACCGGGCAGGTCTTGCCGTACGGTGCCCTGACCACGCATGATGCCCGTTGGGCCCGGCGCCGGTAGAGCGCGGGCCCGAGGGGACCGGGGCCCCGGCGCGACATCGCGCGGGGCAGACCGCTACCCGGTAGCTCGTATCCACGGAGACACCGATGTCCCACCGCCCCGACGTTTCCCAGGACGCCCCCGAGGCTCCCAACCTGGACTTCGAAGGGACCACCCCGTACGAGGACTACGTCCAGGCCGACGTCCTCACCCATCTGCAGCACCCCCGCTCCGACGATCCCGGCGAGATGGTCTTCCTGGTGACCACCCAGGTCATGGAGCTGTGGTTCACCGTCATCGTGCACGAATGGGAGACCGCCTCCCGTGCGCTCGCGGCCGACGACCTGCCCACGGCGCTGGCCGCGCTCAAGCGCAGCACCTACGAACTGCAGTCGCTCAACTCCTCCTGGGAGCCGATCGCCCACCTCACCCCGGCGCAGTTCAACGCGTACCGCGCCGCCCTCGGCGAGGGCTCGGGCTTCCAGTCGGCGATGTACCGGCGCATGGAGTTCCTGCTCGGCGAGAAGTCCGCGTCGATGCTGGTCCCGCACCGCGGCGCGCCGCGCGTGCACGACGAACTGCAGAAGGCGCTGCACGAGCCCAGCCTCTACGACGAGGTGCTGCGGCTGCTGGCCCGCCGAGGCCACGACATCCCGCAGCGCGACGACCTGTCGCGGCGCTACGAGGCCGACCCGGCGGTCGAGCGGGCCTGGCAGGCCGTCTACTCCGGTGACCAGGAGAGCGAACTCGTCCGGCTGGGCGAGGCGCTGACCGAGGTGGCCGAGCTGGTGTGGCGCTGGCGCAACGACCACCTGGTGGCGACCCGCCGCGCGATGGGCGCCAAGACCGGCACCGGAGGCTCCGCGGGGGTCTCCTGGCTGGAGAAGCGCGCGAGCAAGAACGTGTTCCCCGAGCTCTGGACGGCCCGCAGCCATGTCTGACGCGATGAAGCTCACCGAGTCGCCCGCGGCGAAGGCCGCACGTCTCGACACCACCGACGAGCTGGCCAAGGTCAGGGACCGCTTCGTCCTGGACGACGCCGAGCACACCGTCTACCTGGACGGCAACTCGCTGGGCGCGCTGCCCGCGGGCGTGCCGGACCGCATGGCCGACGTCATCACCCGCGAATGGGGGCGGCTGCGCATCCGGTCCTGGACCGAGAGCGGCTGGTGGACGGCGCCGGAGCGGATCGGCGACCGCATCGGCGCGCTGATCGGCGCCGCCCCCGGCCAGGTCGTGGCCGGCGACTCCACCAGCGTCAACGTCTTCAAGGCCGTCGTCGGCGCCGTCCGGATGGCCCAGCAGACCGACCCCGCCCGCGACGAGGTGCTGGTCGACGCCGCCACCTTCCCCACCGACGGGTACATCGCGGAGTCCGCCGCCCGGATGACCGGGTGCGCGATCCGCGCGGTCGAGGCGGCGGACATCGCCGCCGCGGCGGGCCCGCGCACCGCCGTCGCGCTGGTCAACCACGTGGACTACCGCACCGGCCGGCTGCACGACCTGCCGGGCACCACCGCGGCCGTGCACGCGGCCGGGGCCCTGGTCGTCTGGGACCTCTGCCACACCGCCGGGGCCCTGCCGGTCGGGCTGGACGAGCACGGCGTGGACCTGGCCGTCGGCTGCACGTACAAGTACCTCAACGGCGGCCCGGGCGCGCCCGCGTACCTGTACGTCCGCCGTGACCTGCAGCCGCGCTTCGACTCCCCGCTGCCCGGCTGGAACTCCCACCGCGACCCGTTCGCGATGGAGGCCGCCTACCGGCCCGCGGACGGCAGCGTCCGCGGCCGGGTCGGCACCCCGGAGATCCTGTCGCTGCTGGCACTGGACACGGCCCTCGACGTCTGGGACGGCGTGTCCCTGGACGCCGTCCGGGCCAAGAGCCTCGCCCTCACCGACTTCTTCCTGGAGTGCGTCGCGGCGTACGTGCCGGCCGGCGCCGTACGGTCGGTCACCCCGGCCGCGCACGCCGAACGGGGCAGCCAGGTCGCGCTGCGCTGTTCCGACGCGGGCGCGGTGATGGGGGAGTTGATCGCCAGGGGCGTCGTCGGCGACTTCCGCGAGCCGGATATCCTCCGCTTCGGATTCACCCCGCTGTACACGCGCTTCGCGGACGCGGAGCGGGCGGCGCGGGTGCTGGCCCAGGTCCTGGAAGGAACGCGGTAACGCATGTCCGACCCCACCTCGTCGAGCGACACCATTCCGGCAGGCGCCGACGGCCATGCCGACGCGGTGGGGCCGCGGCCGGCTCCGCGGGACCCCGCGGAGCGGGCCGCGGCCGAGGAGGCGTCCGCGTTCTCGCACGCCCCTGTCCCGCCGGACGCCACCGCCGCCTACGGCGGGCACTCCGACCAGGTCGTGGACTTCTACCTTCCCCGGCCCGGGGCGGACGGCACCCGGCCGGGACCGCTGGTCGTGCTGCTGCACGGCGGTGCCTGGCGGGCGCCGTACGACAGGACGCACGTCTCGCCGCTCGCGGACCTGCTGGCCCGGCACGGCTTCGCGGTGGCCTCGGTGGAGTACCGCCGGGGCAACGGCGGTACGGTCGCCGGCCGCTGGCCGGACACCTTCGACGACGTCGCGGCGGCCACCGACGCCGTCGCGGCGCTGGCCGTGGAGGCACTCGGCGAGGACACGGTGGACGTCCGGCGGATCGTGCTCACCGGTCACTCGGCCGGCGGCCATCTCGCGCTGTGGGCGGCCGCCCGGCACGTGCTGCCCGCCGGGTCGCGCTGGCACCGCCCCGGGGCGCCCGCGCTGCGCGGCGTGGTGGCGCTCGCGCCCATCGCCGACTTCGAGGCGGCCGTCGAGCGCGACGTGTGCTCCGGAGCGGTCGCCCAGCTGCTCGGCGGGGCGGAACTGCTCGCCGAGCGCCGGGCGGAGACCGACCCGGCCGTGCTGCTGCCCACCGGCATCCCCGTGACCGTCGTGCACGGTGACTGCGACGAGGTCGTCCCGCCGCAGGTCGCGGAGGCCTTCGCGGCGGCCTCGGCGAAGGCGGGGGAGGAGGTCCAGCTGACCCTGCTCGAGGGCGTGGGCCACTTCCCGCTGATCGACCCGGCGGCGGACGCGGCGGCCGTGGTCGCCGAGGAGATCGCCCAACTCGCCTGGTGAGGGCCGCTGGTGTCCGGGGTCCTACTTGAGGAGGACACCGGTACATCGTCTTCGCAGGTGACGACGGCGACGTGCGGAGTCCCTACCGTGAGAGCGTGACCGAGACAAGCCAGACCTCGCTGCGGACCGAGCTCCGCATGGCCCGCGGCGCCCTCAGCGGGCTGCGGCACGACCTGATCACCGATGCCTTCGCCTTCCGGCCGATGGCACCGCTGCGGGAGGGGCACCCGCTGCTCGCCCTGGTGCCGCGCAGGCTCCGGGGGTACGGGCGCTGGCTGCCGCACGTGGCGCTGACCTTCTTCACGGTCTTCCTGATGTTCGTCTCGCTGGAGAGCCTGGGCGGGCCGGGCGGCCTGGTGCTGGCCCTGCTGGCCGCCGTGCCCCCGCTCACCACGATGTTCCGCCCGGTCGGCGCGTGGTGGCTGTCCGTCGGGGCGACGGTGCTCACGGGGGTGTTCACCGGCTACTCCTGGTCGTCCACCTACCCGTGGACGGACACCGGCTTCGTCTCGCACCTGACGGTGCTGGCCGTGGTCGCGGCGCGCACCCGGGCGCGGGTGGCCGCCGAGATGTGGCTGCTGACCGCCGCGCTGGCGCTGACCTTCCAGCCGCTGTCCGGCGAGTACGGCTCCGATCCCTTCATCATGATCTTCCTCTCCGCCGTCGTGCTGTCCGTCGTGTCGGCGGTGCGCGGGCTGCGCCAGTCCCGGCAGGAGGTCGCCGCCCAGGTCGCCGTGACCGAGGTCGAGCGGACCCGGCGCACGCTGCTGGAGGAGCGCACGACCATCGCCCGCGAGCTGCACGACGTCGTCGCCCACCACATGTCCGTGATCGCGATCCAGGCGGAGGCCGCGCCGTACCGCGTGGAGAACCCGCCCGAGGAGCTGACCAAGAGCTTCTCGATCATCCGAGAGAACGCCGTCATAGCCCTGACCGAGCTGCGCCGCGTCCTCGGGGTGGTGCGCGCCGAGGACTACCAGGCTCCCGACGCCCCGCAGCCGACCCTCGCCGACCTCGACCGGCTGGTCGCCAATGTGCGCGAGGCGGGCCTGGAGGTGGAGAAGGCGGTGACCGGCGCGGTGCGCGAACTCCCGCAAGGCGTCGAGCTGTCGGCGTACCGGATCATCCAGGAGGCGCTGAGCAACACCCTGCGGCACGCGCCGGGCGCCGCAGCCCGGGTCGAGGTCAGCTATGTGCTCGGCGGGCTTGGACTGCGCGTCGTCAACGGCCCGGCGCGCGGCCTGGTCAAGCCCTCGCCGGGAGCGGGGCACGGGATAGCCGGCATGAGGGAGCGGGTGACGATGCTGAGCGGGGAGATGACCGACGGGCCCACCGAGGACGGCGGCTACGAGGTCACCGTGTTCATCCCGGTCCCCGGGGAGCGGGCATGACGGGGAACACCATCCGGGTGCTGATCGCGGACGACCAGATGATGGTCCGCGAGGGCTTCTCGGTGCTGCTGGGCGCCCAGCCGGACATCGAGGTCGTCGGCGAGGCCGTCGACGGACGGCAGGCGATCGAGCAGGTGGCGGCGCTGCGGCCGGACGTCGTGCTGATGGACATCCGCATGCCCGAGCTCAACGGGCTGGAGGCCACCCGGGAGATCGTCGCCGCGGACGCGGACGCCAAGGTGCTCGTGCTGACCACCTTCGACCTGGACGAGTACGTCTACCAGGCGCTGCGCGCGGGCGCGTCCGGCTTCCTGCTCAAGGACGCCTCGGCCCGCCAGCTCGCGGACGGCGTGCGGATCGTGGCGGCCGGCGAGGCGCTGCTCGCCCCGGCGATCACCAAGCGCCTGATCACCGAGTTCAACCGCCTGGGCACGCCCCGGCCGCCCGCCCAGGACCGGGTCGGGGAGCTCACCGAGCGGGAGACGGAGGTGCTCGTGCTGGTCGCCCAGGGACTGTCCAACGCGGAGATCGCCGACCATCTGGTGGTCGCCGAGTCGACGGTCAAGACCCACGTGAGCCGGGTCCTGGTGAAGCTGGGGCTGCGCGACCGGACCCAGGCGGCGGTCTTCGCGTACGAGGCGCGGCTGGTCACCCCGGGCGGCTGAACGGGCGGAGGGTAGTCTCCGCACATGAGCAGCACCGCCACCGCCTTCGACCCCTGGTCGCCGCAGTTCGTCGCCGACCCCTACCCGGCCTACGCCCGGCTGCGCGCGCAGGGGCGCGCCCACTGGTTCGAGCCGAGCGGGCAGTGGCTCGTCCCGCACTTCGAGGACGTCAGCTCGCTGCTGCGGGACCGGCGGCTCGGGCGGACCTATCTGCACCGCTTCACCCACGAGGAGTTCGGCCGTACCGCGCCGCCGCCGGAGCACGAGCCGTTCACCACGCTCAACGGCAACGGCCTGCTCGACCTCGAGGCCCCGGACCACACCCGCATCCGGCGGCTGGTCTCCAAGGCGTTCACCCCGCGCACGGTCGAGCGGCTCACGCCGACCGTGCAGCGGCTCGCCGGCGAGCTGGTGGAGCGGCTGGTGGCGGAGGGCGGCGGCGACCTCATCGCCACCGTCGCGGAGCCGCTGCCGGTGGCCGTCATCGCCGAGATGCTGGGGATACCGGCCGCGGACCGGCATCTGCTGCGGCCCTGGTCGGCCGACATCGTCGGGATGTTCGAGCTCAAGCCCTCCGAGGACGCCGCGCGCAAGGCGGTCCGCGCGAGCGAGGAGTTCTCCGCCTACCTGCGCGAGCTGATCGCCGAGCGCCGCAAGGCCCCCGGCGAGGACCTGATCAGCGCGCTGATCGCCGCGCACGACGAGGGCGAC
The DNA here is from genome assembly GCF_965342435.1 of Actinacidiphila sp. bgisy160. GTDB lineage: Bacteria > Actinomycetota > Actinomycetes > Streptomycetales > Streptomycetaceae > Actinacidiphila. The sequence continues at coordinate 485,865 of NZ_CBDRCM010000001.1, forward strand.
CGGCTGAGCGAGCAGGAGATGGTCTCCACCTGCGTGCTGCTGCTCAACGCGGGCCACGAGGCGACCGTCAACACCACCGGCAACAGCTGGTGGACGCTCTTCCGGCACCCCGAGCAGCTGGCGGAGCTGCGCGCGGCCCCGCAGGAGCTGCTGCCGACGGCGATCGAGGAGCTGCTGCGCTACGACACCCCGCTGCAGATGTTCGAGCGCTGGGTGCTGGACGACATCGAGGTGGGCGGCACGGTGATCCCGCGCGGCAGCGAGGTGGCGCTGCTCTTCGGCTCCGCCAACCGCGACCCGGAGCGCTTCGCCGACCCCGACCGGCTGGATCTGTCCCGCGCGGACAACCCGCACATCACCTTTGGCGCGGGCATCCACTACTGCCTCGGCGCGCCGCTGGCCCGCATCGAACTCGCCGCGTCCTTCGCGGCGCTGCTCCGCCGCGCCCCGCGGCTGGAGCTCTCGGCGGAGCCCGCCTGGAACGAGGGTTACGTCATCCGCGGTCTGCGCGAACTGCGCGTCACCTGCTGAGGCGGCCGGGCCGGCCCTGCGGGGCCCACGGGACCCGGCGCGGTGGCCGGGTCCGGGGGCTCACGCCGTGATGTCGCGGCGGCGCAGCGCCGCGAGCCCGAGGGCGGCGAGCGCGAGGGCCAGTGCCGTGAGCACCGCCGGCGGGGCCACGGTGACGTCCGCCGACGGCACCTTCGGCAGATGCGTGAAGACGGACAGGTCCATCAGCCAGGGCGGGAGCCCCAGTGCGGGCCCGTAGAGCCCGATGGCGAGCGTCAGCGAGGCCACCCCCCAGCTCGCCCGTGCCGCCTTCGGCGCCGCGCCGTACAGCAGCAGTGCCACCGCGGCCACGAACCAGACCGCGGGCAGCTGCACCAGGCCCGCGCCCGTCAGCCGCCAGACCTGGCCGCCGATGTCTCCGGCCGTCGCTCCGTAGCCGAGCCCCATGGTGAAGCCGGAGACGGCCATGAGGAGCACGGAGCCGGCGAAGGCGAGCAGCGCATGGCCCGCTGCCCAGCGCACCCGGCCCACGGCGGTGGCGAGGACGGGCTCGGCGCGGCCGGAGTTCTCCTCGCCCTGGAGCCGGAGCACGGCCTGGACGGCGTAGACGGCGGCGATCATCCCCATCACCCCGGTCATGGAGGCGAGGTAGGAGTCCACCAGCCCGGAGGCACCGCCCATGTCGCGCATGACGTCGGCGAGCTGCTCGTTGTCCCGGACGAGGTCGGCCGCCCCGTTGGCGAGGCCGCCGAGCGCGCCGCCGCCCACGGCGAAGCCCGCCGTCCAGCCCCACAGCGAGCCGCGCTGCAGCCGCCAGGCCAGCGCCTGCGCGGAACGCAGACGGGCACCTGCGGTGGCCGGGCCGGGGCGGGGCGGCAGCAGGGAGGCGTCGATGTCGCGCCGGGCCACCAGCGCGTACGCGACGGCGACGAGCACGGCGGCCCAGGCCGCGAACAGCACGGCCACCCACCAGCGTTCGTCCGCGTAAGGGCGCGTGTTCTCGGCCCATCCCAGCGGCGAGAGCCAGGTCAGCGTGCCGCTCCCGGCATCGCCGACGGCGCGTATGAGGAAGGCGAGGCCGAGGACCGCGCCCGCGATCCCCCGCGCGGCACGGGCGCTCTCCGTCAGCTGCGCGGCGACCGCCGCGACCGCGGTGAAGGCGCAGCCCGCACCGGCGAAGGCCATCCCGAAGGCGACCGCGCCCCGCGCGCCCTGCCCGAGCAGGGCCAGGGTGACGAGCAGCCCCAGGAGCAGCGAGGCGCCGAAGCCGACGACCAGGGCGGCGGCCAGCGGCGCCCGCCGTCCGACGGCGCCTGCGCCGATCAGCTCCAGCCGGCCGGCCTCCTCTTCCTCCCGGGTGTGCCGGACAACCAGCAGTATCGCCATCAGGCCGGCCAGGGCGGCGCCGAAGGCCATCATGCGCCACGCTGTCAGTCCGCCGATGCCCGTGTCGAACACCGGTCCGTAGAGGGCGCGCAGCGAGCCGTTGCCCGCCGTGCTGGCCGCGACCGAGGCGCGTTCCGCCGGGGTGTCGTAGAGGCCGCCGAAGGCCGAGGCGGTGGACGCGACCAGAAGCGCGAGCGGCACGACCCACGCCGGGATCATGACGCGGTCCCTGCGCAGCGCGAGCCGGGTGAGCGTGCCCGTCCCGGTGAGGGCGTTCATCGCCGGGCCTCCGCGTCAGCCGCGAGGGCGCCGGCGGCGCCTTCCGTGTCTTCCGTGTCTTCCGTGCCGGCCGGGGCGTCCTCGTAGTGCCGCAGGAACAGCTCCTCCAGGGTGGGTGGCGTACTGGTGAGGCTGCGCACGCCCGTCTCGCTCAACTGCCGCAGCACGGCGTCGAGTTTGTCGGTGTCGACCTGCAGCCGGACGTGGCTGCCGCGCACGTCGAGGTCGTGCACACCCGGCAGCCGGCCGAGGCCGCCCGGCGGGCCCGCCAGTTCCGCGGTGACCGAAGTGCGCGTGAGGTGCCGCAGCTCGCCGAGGCTCCCGGTCTCCACCGTGCGCCCGCCCCGGATGATGCTGACCCGGTCGCACAGGGCCTCGACCTCGCTGAGGATGTGACTGGACAGCAGCACCGTGCGGCCGCGGTCGCGTTCCTCGCGGACGCACTCGCGGAAGACCTCCTCCATCAGCGGGTCGAGGCCGGAGGTGGGCTCGTCGAGTATCAGCAGGTCCACGTCCGAGGCGAACGCGGCGACGAGTGCGACCTTCTGGCGGTTTCCCTTGGAGTACGCGCGGCCCTTCTTCGTCGGGTCCAGCTCGAAGCGCTCCAGCAACTGCCGTCTGCGTGCCTCGTCCAGCCCGCCGCGCAGCCGTCCCAGCAGGTCGATGACCTCGCCCCCGCTGAGGTTGCGCCACAGCGTGACGTCACCCGGGACGTACGCCAGGCGCCGGTGCAGCTCGACGGCGTCGCGCCACGGGTCGCCGCCGAGCAACCGGGCGGCCCCCCGGTCCGCGCGCAGCAGCCCGAGCAGGATGCGGATGGTGGTGGACTTGCCGGCGCCGTTGGGCCCCAGGAAGCCGTGCACCTCGCCCTCTTCGACGGTCAGGTCGAGGCCGTCCAGTGCGTGCGTGTGGCCGAAGGACTTGTGCAGTCCGGCCACACTGATTGCCTTCGTCATGATTTCGAACATACAGTAGATTCACAAATTTGTGAAGTCAAAGAACTGTATAAACTTCGGTACGGGAGGCGATGACGGTGGCGGAGGAGCCCTTGGAGCCGATGACGTTCGTCGAACGCTTCGCGGCGGAGCTGGTCGAAGCGGGCATGCAGCGCATGGCGGCCCGGGTGTTCGCCGCGCTCCTCGCCTCGGAGACCGGAGTGCTGAGCGCCGCCGAGCTGTCCGAACGGCTCCAGGCCAGCCCGGCCGCCGTCTCCGGCGCGGTCCGCTACCTGGCGCAGGTCGGCATGCTCACCCGCGAGCGCGAGCCGGGCTCACGGCGCGAGCGCTACCGGGTGCACAGCGACCAGTGGTACGAGACCTTCACCCGCCGCGACCAGGTCCTCGCCCGCTGGGAGAACACCCTGCGGTCCGGCATCGACACCCTCGGGCCGGAATCCGCGGCCGGCCGGCGGCTCGCGGAGACCGCGGCCTTCTTCGACTTCCTGCAGGACGAACTCGTGGACATGATGGACCGCTGGCGCGAGCGCAAGGCGGAACTGCGCGAACAGGGCGTGCTCTGACGCTCTTGCGGTCCGCCTAATAGGCCGAGCGCGGGACGGTCAGCCGCCAGGCCGCGGGCATCACCGTCCACGTGCGGCGCCGGACCGGGCCTGCCGGCGCGGTGTCGGCCGTGTAGCGGAAGTCCCGTCCGGAGACGGTGACGCTCCGGGCGTGCACCGGTCCCGCGGGCGCCGCGCCCTCCCTGCGCACCAGCACTTCGGCCAGGCCGGGCACGGCCGTGGAGACCGACACCTCCTCGACGCAGTCGTCCAGGTCGGCCAGCACCACCCCGTCCGCCTCGATTCGCAGCCGCTGCCCGCCGCGCAGGCCCAGCCCCAGGTGCGGGGTGTGGCCGTTCAGGCTCAGCGTGCGCGCCAGCGAGCGGGCCCGGCGTTCCACCGGCGTCCACCAGGCGGGGGTCGCGGAGGCGATGCGCAGCGCGCCCAGCACGATGCCGCCGCTGTCGTCGAGCAGCAGGTCCAGCTCGCGCTCCGCCCCGTCCAGCACCGCGCGCGCCGCGCTCACCGCCCCGCCCGGTACGCCGAGCGCCCGTGCCAGGCCGGTCCGCCGTCCGACCGGCACCAGGCCGACGACGGCCTCGCCCAGCCCCCGGGCCGAATGCAGCGCCCGTACCGTGCGCAGCAGCGCCGCGTCGTCGCCCACGACCACCGGTCGCCGCCGTCCCCGGTGCTCCAGCACCCGCACGGCCTCCTCCTCGGACTCCGGAAGAGCGATCTTCACGGAGGGGGCTCCCCCGCACAGCACGTCCTTCGCGATGCGTACGGATTCGCCGTCCACGGCGCGGGCGGCGGGGTCGATGACCACGAGCAGGGGCTGCCCGGACGGTCGCTGAGCCGACACCTTGGTCCTTCCTCAGGTAACATCTCGGTGCAAGAGCCCCTTGCGCTGCCTTGCGCCAGGGGCTTCGTCTATTTCCGGGGCACCGGTCCGACGGCTCTGCCCGCCATGGGGAGCCACGTTGGACATGCCCCGCCCGGAAGGGGTGTACGCCTGTGCCCGCACTTGTGCTGCTCGGTGCTCAGTGGGGTGACGAGGGCAAGGGAAAGGCCACCGACCTGCTCGGTGGCTCCGTGGACTATGTGGTGCGCTACCAGGGCGGCAACAACGCCGGCCACACGGTCGTCGTCGGCGACCAGAAGTACGCGCTGCACCTCCTGCCTTCCGGGATCCTGTCGCCGGGATGCACCCCGGTCATCGGCAACGGAGTCGTCGTCGACCCGGCGGTCCTGCTCTCCGAGCTGAGCGGGCTGAACGAGCGCGGCGTCGACACGTCCAAGCTCCTCATCAGCGGTAACGCGCACCTGATCACGCCGTATCACCAGACGATCGACAAGGTGACGGAACGCTTCCTCGGCAAGCGCAAGATCGGCACCACCGGCCGCGGCATCGGCCCCGCCTACGCCGACAAGATCAACCGCGTGGGCATCAGGGTTCAGGACCTCTTCGACGAGTCGATCCTCCGTCAGAAGGTCGAGGCGGCGCTCCACGACAAGAACCAGGTCCTGGTCAAGATCTTCAACCGTCGTGCCATCAGCACCGACCAGGTGGTCGAGGAGTACCTGGGCTACGCGGAGCAGATCAAGGACTACGTCGCCGACACGACGCTGGTCCTCAACACCGCGCTCGACGAGGGCAAGGTCGTCCTCCTCGAGGGCGGTCAGGGCACCCTGCTGGACGTCGACCACGGCACGTACCCCTTCGTGACCTCGTCCAACCCGACGGCCGGCGGCGCCTGCACCGGCTCGGGCATCGGCCCCACCAAGATCAACCGGGTGATCGGCATCCTCAAGGCCTACACCACCCGCGTCGGCGCCGGCCCGTTCCCGACCGAGCTGTTCGACGCCGACGGCGAGGCGCTGCGCCGCATCGGCGGCGAGCGGGGCGTCACCACGGGCCGCGACCGCCGCTGCGGCTGGTTCGACGCGGTGATCGCCCGCTACGCGACCCGGGTCAACGGCCTCACGGACTTCTTCCTCACCAAGCTCGACGTGCTCACCGGCTGGGAGCAGATCCCGGTCTGCGTCGCCTACGAGATCGACGGCAAGCGCGTCGAGGAACTGCCGTTCAGCCAGACGGACTTCCACCACGCCAAGCCGGTCTACGAGACGCTGCCCGGGTGGAGCGAGGACATCAGCAAGGCGAAGACCTTCTCCGACCTGCCGAAGAACGCCCAGGCGTACGTCAAGGCGCTGGAGGAGATGTCCGGCGCCCCGATCTCGGCCATCGGCGTCGGCCCCGGCCGCACCGAGACCATCGAGGTCAACTCCTTCCTCTGAGTGACGGTGGGCGCGCCCGCCCTACAACCTGTCGGCGCGCGCGCCCACCGTCATACAGGGTGCCAATGTCGTGCGCCCGGGCCGTTCCTTAGCCTGGGCGTATGACCCCTCCTTTCGCCGACCCCGAGACCGGCGCCGCCGTCAAGGCCGCCGACCGCGCCCATGTCTTCCACTCATGGTCCGCGCAAGGCCTGATCGACCCGCTGGCGGTCGCCGGGGCCGAGGGCGCGTACTTCTGGGACTTCGACGGCAACCGCTACCTGGACTTCACCAGCGGCCTGGTGTTCACCAACATCGGTTACCAGCACCCCAGGGTCGTCGCCGCCATCCAGGAGCAGGCCGCGAGGCTCGTCACCTTCGCGCCCGCCTTCGCCGTGGAGGCGCGTTCCGAGGCCGCCCGGCTGATCGCCGAGCGCACCCCCGGCGACCTGGACAAGATCTTCTTCACCAACGGCGGCGCCGAGGCCGTCGAGAACGCGGTACGGCTAGCCCGGCTGCACACCGGCCGTACCAAGGTGCTCTCCGCGTACCGCTCCTACCACGGCGCCACCTCGGCCGCGATCAACCTGACCGGCGACCCGCGCCGCTGGCCCTCCGACAACGGCTCGGCCGGCGTCGTCCACTTCTGGGCGCCGTTCCTCTACCGTTCGCCGTTCCACTCGGAGACCGAGGAGCAGGAGCGCGACCGCGCGCTGCAGCACCTCGAGGACACCATCGTCTTCGAGGGCCCGCAGACCGTCGCGGCGATCGTCCTGGAGACGGTGCCCGGCACCGCGGGCATCATGGTGCCTCCGCCCGGCTACCTCGCCGGCGTCCGTGAGATCTGCGACCGGTACGGGATCGTATTCGTCCTCGACGAGGTCATGGCCGGCTTCGGCCGCACCGGCAACTGGTTCGCCGCCGAGCGGTTCGACGCCACTCCTGACCTGCTCACCTTCGCCAAGGGCGTCAACTCCGGCTACGTGCCGCTCGGCGGTGTCGCGATCAGCGAGGAGATCGCCGCGACCTTCGCCACCCGCCCCTACCCGGGCGGCCTCACCTACTCCGGCCACCCGCTGGCCTGTGCCGCCGCCGTCGCCACGATCCAGGTGATGGAGGACGAGGGCGTCGTCGCGCACGCGGCGGCGCTCGGCGAGAACGTGCTCGGCCCGGGCCTGCGGGAGCTCGCCGAGCGCCACCCCTCGGTCGGCGAGGTGCGGGGCCTCGGCGCCTTCTGGGCGGTCGAGCTGGTGCGCGACCGGGAGACCCGCGAACCGTTGGTCCCCTACAACGCGGCGGGCGAGGCGAACGCCCCGATGGCGGCCTTCGCGGCGGCCTGCAAGAAGAGCGGCCTGTGGCCGTTCGTCAACATGAACCGCACCCATGTGGTGCCCGCCTGCAACATCACCGAGGCCGAGGCCAAGGAGGGCCTGGCGCTTCTGGACGCGGCGCTGTCCGTCGCCGACGAGCACACCGTCCAGCGAGGGTAGGGCGCGCCGCGGGAACCGGGCGGCCGGTCGCCGCGTCCCCTGGTCGGGAAAGCCGCCGCCGCCGCCTGGCTCGCGCTCTTCGTGGCGGTCGGCGCGCTGACACTGCTGTACCGGGTCGGGATGGAGTGACCCTCCCATGCACCGGACCGGCCGTGCACGGACGGGTTCCCGCTCTTCCCGTTCACGGGGAAGACCGGCCACTGCAACGACGGCTGAGCGCGGCCCGGCGCCTGCCCGGGCCGCCGGTGAGGCGCACAACAGGTGTGGACCACCCGTGGCCCGGCCTCGCATAAGGTGTGGCGGAGCCGAAAGCGCACCGCCACATCTTCAGGGAGGCACCGGGCATGCCGGAAGGCCCAGCGGGCGGACCCGTCCGACGGAGCAGTCTGCGGCAGCAGATAGCCGACGCGCTCCGCGACGAGGTGCTCACCGGGCGCATGGCGGCCGGGCGGCACTTCACCGTCAAGGAGATCGCGGAGCTGTACGGCGTGTCCGCCACCCCGGTCCGCGAGGCCCTGGTCGACCTGGCGGCACAGGGGCTGCTGGACGTCGAGCACCACCGCGGCTTCCAGGTGCGGCGCTTCACGGACGCGGAGTTCCGTTCCATGGTCGAGGCGCGCACTCTCGTCGTCGAGGGGATCTTCCGCCGCATCGCCGCGCGCGGCATGCGCGAGGTCGACCCCACGGAGCTGGCGTCCGTACGGCGCCGGGCCGAGGCGGCGGCGCGCGCCGCCAGGTCCGGCGAACTGGACGTCCTCATCGGTTACGACATCCGCTTCTGGCGCGAGCTGACGGCGCTGGCCGGGAACGCCCACGTCGGCGAGTTCCTCGACCGCATCCGCACCCAGACCTGGGTGTACGCGGTGCCCTTCCTGCGCGGCCGGGCGGACCTGGAGGGACTGTGCTGGTCCGACCACGTCGCCCTGGTCACCGCGATCGAGAAACGGGACACGCAGACGGCCCGGCGCGTGGTGGAGGAGTTCGACGACCATTCCCTCGCGCTCATGCGGCGACTGGCCGCGGGCCGGTAGGAACGGCCGCCGCCCACTACGCTGGTCCGACCACGCACGGAAGGACTTGGAGCGCCTGTGGCCTGCGACTTGTGGCTGGTTCCCCTGGTGGACGTGCTCTGCCACAGCCCCGACAACCCGTTCGCCGAGGAGATCGCCCGTTATGACAAGGCGTTGAGCGACGCCGGCCTCCCACCGGTGCCCGTCTACAGCTACATGCCGGGCCTGTCCGGCGACGTGGCCCCGGTCGCGGGCTTCGACTACGACGCGCTGCACTTCCTGCGCCGCGCGTACCTGCTGCACATCCAGGGCCTCGCGGTCACCCCGGTCGACGAACTCGGCGGTGACTACGAGCAGTTGCTGGAGATGTTCGAGACCACGGCCCAGCGGTCGCACCTGGTCTGGCACTACGACCACGCGGGCGCCTACGTCCCCCTCGACTTCCCCCATCCGCTGGTCGACGACGAACTCCTCGACGCCGGCGGCCCCCTGGGCTCCGCCCACGGCCTGCTGCGCGAGCTCGAGTTCGTCGCCCCGGTGATCGGCATCGACCCGCACAACCCGCCGCCGGCCCCGGCGCCGCCGGCCGGTCCCACCGAGCTGGAGGAGCCGGCGGCCCCGCCCGCCCACCACGACGGCAGCCCCTTCGCGCGGGAGCGCCACGTGTGGCTGGGGCTGCACGCGGCGGCGACGCGTTCGCTGGGGCAGGGCTCGATGATCGTCTTCAGTTAGCCGCGGGGCGGGCGCCGCCGGGCGGCGGTCAGCTCGCGCGGGGGCCCTCCGGGGGGCGCTGGCGCGGCATGCTCGGCCGCCCGCCGGGCAGCAGCGGGAACCGGCCGCCGCTGCCGGGCCCGGCGCCCTCCGTGCCCCGGGCGCTCCCCGCCCAGGTGAGGGACTGGGTCCGCAGCGGGGCGGCGCCGGCCCGGAAGTCCACCATCCAGTCGGCGGTCTCGCAGCGCACCAGTTCCGAGACGTCCTCGCTGAAGCGGCGCAGCACCGTCAGGCACCGCTCGGCGGCCTCGGCCGCGGTGCCCTCCGTCGGGCCCAGGACCTCGCGGACCGACTCCGAGGCCCAGTCGAAGCGCAGCGTCTCCAGCCGGCGCTGCACGGCCTGGGCGGTCGCCATGTCCCGCATCCAGCCGGCGGTCAGCCCGAGGTAGCGGTCCAGGCCCACGCACACGACGGCCAGCACCAGGGCGGCGTACGCCCAGCGGATGCGGCCGCCCGCGCCCGTGACGGCGAGGACGGCGCCGGTCGTCGCGAAGAGGGCCCCGCCGACCCGCAGCGACCGGGCCCAGCGCCGCTTGCGCAGGCGGTCGGCGAGGTACCACTCGACGGTGCGCAGGGCGTCCGCCTCCACCCAGCGGTAGAGCTCCTCCAGCCGTTCGGCCGGCTCCCCCCAGTCGCCGAGCGGGAACGGCCGGGTCCGCAGGTCCTCGTGCCTGTGCAGCGCGCGCCGCTTCGGCTTCTCCCGGGGGACCTCCTCGGGATACATGTCCGGCTGGCTCACCTGCACGCTCCCTCGCGACTTCCGATGACGAGGCACCTTCTTACCGCCGAACGGCTGACCGTGCGAGGGTTGTCGGGCCGTTTCCGCCCTTACGAGTCGCTTGATCAGGTATGGGGCCGGGTCCCGGGCCACTCGAAAGAGTGAGTCGGGGCCCGTGGTGACCGGCCGACGGGGTGGGTGCCGCCAGCCGATACCCTGGGCACCGTGAACGTGCTTGTCATCGGCGGCGGTGCCCGCGAACACGCCCTGTGCCGTGCCCTGTCCCTCGACCCCGACGTGGAGGGACTGCACTGCGCGCCCGGGAACGCCGGCATCGCCGAGGTGGCGGAGCTGCACGCGGTCGACGCCCTCGACGGTGCGGCCGTGGCCGGCCTCGCGGAGCGGCTCGGCGCCGACCTGGTCGTGGTGGGCCCCGAGGCCCCCCTCGTGGCGGGTGTGGCCGACGCCGTGCGCGCCCGTGGCATCGACTGCTTCGGCCCGTCGGAGCAGGCCGCGGCCCTGGAGGGCTCGAAGGCCTTCGCCAAGGACGTGATGGCCGCGGCCGGCGTGCCCACCGCCCGCTCCTACGTGTGCACCACCCCCGCGGAAGTGGATGACGCGCTGGACGCCTTCGGCGCCCCGTACGTCGTGAAGGACGACGGTCTGGCCGCCGGCAAGGGCGTCGTGGTGACCGAGGACCTGGAGGCCGCCAGGGCGCACGCCAACTCGTGCGAGCGCGTGGTCATCGAGGAGTACCTGGACGGCCCCGAGGTCTCCCTGTTCGCCGTCACCGACGGCGAGACCGTGGTCCCGCTGCAGCCCGCGCAGGACTTCAAGCGCGCCCACGACGCCGACGAGGGCCCCAACACCGGGGGCATGGGCGCGTACAGCCCGCTGCCGTGGGCCGATCCGCGGCTGGTCGAGGAGGTGGAGCGCACGGTGCTCCAGCCGACCGTCGACGAGCTGCGCCGCCGGGGCACCCCGTTCGCCGGGCTGCTGTACGCGGGGCTGGCGATCACCTCGCGCGGTGTGCGGGTGATCGAGTTCAACGCGCGCTTCGGCGATCCGGAGACCCAGGTCGTGCTGGCCCGGCTGAGGACCCCGCTGTCTGGCCTGCTGCGCGCCGCGGCGACCGGCCGGCTGGCCGCCTTCCCGCCGCTGCGCTGGAGCGACGGCGCCGCGGTGACCGTGGTCATCGCCTCAGAGAACTACCCCGGCACCCCCCGCACCGGCGACCCGATCAGGGGCCTGGACGAGGTCGCGGAGAAGGACGAGCACGCCTATGTGCTGCACGCGGGCACCAAGGCGGACGCGGAGGGCCGCGTGGTGAGCGCCGGCGGCCGCGTACTGTCCGTCACGGCCACCGGGGGAGATCTGGCCGAGGCCAGGGAGCGCGCCTACCGGGCGGTGGGACGGATCGGGCTGAAGGGCTCGCACCACCGTTCGGATATCGCGAAAAAGGCCGCCCAGGCCTGAATCGGCGGGCAAGGCCACTCCAAGGGGTGATGCCTTCGCCATCCTGCTGACGTGAGCCCCGAGCCCAACTAGGGTGCCCGGCAAGCGCACTGTGGACCCCAGCGCGCACCGCACTATCGGCCCTACCGACATTGCGGTGTCGGTGGGCGGTGCGACAGTGGGGGCATGCAGTCGCGTCAGCAGCTTGGGGGTGAGCACACCGTTGGCCGGGGAAGCAGGTGAGGGGCACGCGCGTTCACGCGCGCTCGCCGTCCTGCGCATCCGCAGCGCCGCGCTCGCGGTCGCGCTTCTGCCCGCCGCGGTCGCGGTCGTACTGCTGGTCGGCGGCGCGACGGGCCGCATCGTCGGTGACGCGTCCGAGGTGCTGCGCTGGGCGGTGGTCGCGGGCGCGCTGCTCGTGCTGCTGCTCGCGGCCGGTGTCGCGGCGGTGATCGTACGCGCCAGGCCGGCCGTGAGCCCGACCGTGGCGGTCTCCGAGGCGTCCGCCCCCGACCTGTACCGCATGGTGCGCGACCTGGCCGTCCGGCTGCAGGTGCCCGCCCCCTCGGCGATAGAACTCACCCCGGACTGCGACAGCTGGCTGGAGGACCGCACCCACCGGCGCCGGCGGCGGCGCGGCGCGCCCTGCGAGGCGCCCGCGCTGGTGATCGGCTCGCCGTTCATGTGGTGGATGCGGGTCGCCGAGCTGCGCGCCCTGCTCGCCCCGGTCGTGGCGGGCACGGGCCCGGCCGCCGATCCTGACATCGCGGCCGCCCGGCGCTTCGTGCGCGGCCTGGACGCCGCCGTAGGCGTGGCAACCGCCCCGCGGGAGTCCTCGGCCGCCGGGTTCGTGCGCGGTCCCGCATACGGGTTCCTGGGCTGGGTCGCCAAGCTGCTGCTGCGCGGCTGCCGGGCGCACGCGGCGGAGATGGAGCGCGCGGTGGCCGCCTCCGCCTCCGAGCGGGCCCAGGCGGTCGACTACGGGCTGCGCATCGTCGCCCAGGAGCAGGTGGGCCTGGCCTACGCGGGCTGGGACCGCCTGCTGACCCGGGTGGCGCTGCCGGCCTGGCGCATGGGGCGCTGGCCGTCCCGCCTCGACGCGGGTGTGGTGGCGGCCCTGACCGAGCTGTCCCGGCGGGACCGGCTGGCCGAGGGCTTCGAGTCCCGGCTGGGCGAGCGCCCGGCGTGCGACCTGCTGGAGGAGCCCGGCACGGTGGACGAGGCGGCCTCACTGCTCGCCGCCCGGCTGTTCCACGGCGGCCCGCGGCGGTCCGGCTCCGAGTGGGCCCCGGTCGGCTGGGACACCTACCCGCAGGAGGTCGTCGACCGCATCTGGCGCAGCGACGCGTCTCGCCTGGTCACCGTCCTGGACGAGGTGCACGAGCCCGCGGGGGTCGCCGGGAGCCTGCGCATATCCGTGGCCTCCGGCGGGTCGAGGCGCACGGTGGACGACTGCGGCGAGCCGGGGCGCGCGACCCTGGCCCGGGTGCTGGAGCGGCTCTCCACGGGCGGCGGCGAGGAGCTGGCGGACCGCATCACCCGGCACGTCGCCCGCGAGGAGGCCGTGCGCGAGGAGGCCTCGCGGGAGGAGTCCGCCGGCCAGGTCCCGTCCGACGGCGCTTTCACGCCCGTCTACCAGCTGCTCCCGCCACGGACCGGGCGTGAACTGCTCACCGACCACGTGACCGCGATGGTCTGCTGTGCCGCGGTGGACACCGCCGGTGCCGCCCCCGGCCTGGACTGGCTGGACGGGCCCGCCCTGCTGGTCGGCGGGGTGCGCCGGGGAGACCTGGCCTGGCCCGTGCTCCGGCTGGTGGAGAACGGTGACGCCGCCCCGCTGCGCTCCTGGCTGAGTGCCGTGGGCGTACGCCCTGAGAAGCCGATACGGCTCATCTGACGGAAGAACGGCGGGTTTTGTCAGCCCCGGTGTGAAATCCCGGCGACAATGCGCCACGAACAGTAACCGAGACAGCGCATTGTGTGATGTGCTGGACGTGCGCACACACCACCTCGGGGGACGACGAGGAGGGGACCATCGTGGTGAAGGAACAGGTCCGCCGCTGGCAGTCCGGGGCACTGGCGCACGGGGTCACCGACCCCTTCGGGCAGGGCCCGGTGCCATGGCTGCGCGGTGCGGTGCAGTATCTGGACGACACCGGCCAGGTCGTGCCGTGGTACGTCGACCTGGCCGCCAGCCGGGGAGAGCCCGGGGGTTCCCCGGGCACCGTGGGGCGCACGCCCCGCGTGCCCGGCCCGCGCGTGGCTGACGACGTGCGGTGCCAGATCAAGGGCTTCGCGCCGGGCGCCTCCGTGGCCCCCGGAGACGCCATCGACTTCCGGATCACCGTCGACCCGCCGCAGAACTACGGCATCGACGTCTACCGGATCGGGCACTACGGCGGGGACGGCGCCGCCCAGTTCACCTCCAGCCCGCGGCTGTCGGGGATCGTCCAGCCCGCGCCGCTCGCCGCCGGGCGCACGGTCTCCTGCCACCACTGGTGGCAGTCCTGGCGGCTGCAGGTGCCCTCGTACTGGAAGCCCGGCGCCTATGTGGCCGTGCTCACCACGCAGGACGGCTACCGCAGCCACATCCCGTTCACCGTGCGCGACGACCGGCCGGCCGACCTGCTCCTGCTGCTGCCCGACGTCACGTGGCAGGCGTACAACCTCTACCCCGAGGACGGCCGCACGGGCGCCAGCCTCTACCACGCGTGGGACGAGAAGGGCCGGCTGCTGGGCGAGGAGGAGGCCGCGGTCACCGTCTCCTTCGACCGGCCGTACGCGGGCGCCGGACTCCCGCTGCACGTCGGCCACGCCTACGACTTCATCCGCTGGGCCGAGCGCTACGGCTACGACCTGGCCTATGCCGACGCCCGCGACCTGCACGCCGGGAGGATCGATCCTTCGCGCTACCGGGGCATGGTCTTCCCCGGTCACGACGAGTACTGGACGGTCCCCATGCGGCGCGCTGTCGAGGCGGCCCGGGACGGCGGCACCTCGCTGGTCTTCCTGTCCGCCAACACCATGTACTGGCAGACCGAGCTGGGCCCCTCGCCCTCCGGCGACCCCGACCGGCTGCTCAGCTGCCGCAAGCGCCGCGGCTTCCCGCCGGGCCGCAGTGCCCTGTGGCGCGACATGGGCGAGCCCGAACAACTTCTGATCGGCGTGCAGTACGCGGGCCGGGTGCCCGAGCCGTCCCCGCTGGTGGTGCGGAACGCCGGGCACTGGCTGTGGGAGGCCACCGGCGCTGAGGAGGGCGACGAGATCCCCGGCCTGGTCGCGGGTGAGGCGGACCGTTACTTCCCGCGCACACCGCTGCCGGACTACATGGAGCGGATCCTGCTGGCGCACTCCCCGTACGAGGACTCGGCGGGCCGCCGCGCGCACCAGGAGACCTCGCTGTACCGGGCGCCCGGCGGGGCGCTGGTCTTCGCCTCCGGCACCTTCGCCTGGTCCCCGGCGCTGGACCGCCCGGGCCATGTCGACCCCCGTGTCCAGCGCGCCACCGCCAATCTCCTGGACCACATCTGCAAGCACGGCTGACCCCCGCGTCGCGCCCGCCGGGCCCGGGTACGGGAGAATCGGGAACCGAACCGCCGATCGGGGAGGACCCATGTCCGGATTCGTCCACAAGCCCGAGCCCGCGCAAGTGCCGGGCCTGGTGCACCTGCACACCGGCAAGGTGCGCGAGCTGTACCAGAACGAGGCAGGAGAGCTGGTGATGGTGGCCAGCGACCGGATGTCCGCGTACGACTGGGTGCTGCCCACCGAGATCCCGGACAAGGGACGCGTCCTGACCCGGTTGTCGCTGTGGTGGTTCGACCAGATCGCCGACCTGGTCCCGCACCACGTGCTGTCCACCGAGCTCCCGGAGGGTGCCCCCGCCGACTGGGAGGGCCGGACGACGGTCTGCAAGCCGCTGGACATGGTCCCCGTCGAGTGCGTCGCGCGCGGCTACCTGGCCGGCTCCGGCCTGCTCGAGTACAACACCGACCGCACGGTGTGCGGGGTGACCCTCCCCGAGGGCCTGGTGGACGGCTCCGAGCTGCCCGCGCCGATCTTCACCCCGGCGACCAAGGCCGAGGTCGGCGAGCACGACGAGAACGTCAGCTACGAGGAGGTCGCCCGCCAGGTCGGTGCCGACACCGCGGCGCAGCTGCGCCAGAGCACCCTCGCGGTCTACGGCCGGGCCCGGGACATCGCCCGTGAGCGCGGCATCCTCCTGGCCGACACCAAGTTCGAGTTCGGCTTCGACGGTGACGTGCTGACCATCGCCGACGAGGTGCTGACCCCGGACTCGTCGCGCTTCTGGCCCGCCGAACTGTGGGAGCCGGGCCACGCCCAGCCCTCCTATGACAAGCAGTTCGTGCGCGACTGGCTGACCTCCGCCGAGTCCGGCTGGGACCGCCGCGGCGAGCAGCCCCCGCCGCCTCTGCCGGAGCGCGTGGTGGAGCAGACCCGCGCCAAGTACATCGAGGCGTACGAGCGGCTCACCGGCCTCAGCTGGTAGCCGCCACGGCCCGCGCCCGCCGGATCTCCCGTCCGGCGGGCACGGGGCGGCGGCGGCCCGGTGACGGAGACGACGGACGGCCCAGCCGTCCCAGGAACACCGAAGGCCCCGGTCGTCACGACCGGGGCCTTCCCTTTGAGCGGACGACGAGGCTCGAACTCGCGACCTCAACCTTGGCAAGGTTGCGCTCTACCAACTGAGCTACGTCCGCCTGCTCCGCGCGTTCCCGTGCGGTGCGTCATCCACTATAGCCAACCCTTGGGGCCTTGGGCACACACCCCGGCACGACGGGTCGCCCGCGTCGCGTCCCACGGCGCGCGCGACGGGAGCACGGCGGCGGTGCGCACCCCGTCGAGGGCCTGCGGACGGTCCCTGTGGCGTTCCCCGGAGGTCGGCCAACTCGGGCTCGACGGCACCCACCAGAGCCCCGCGGGCCGTCGCGGACCCCTGGTGCGGGGCGGTTCCGGGCGCACGGGAGCAGCGGCGGGAGGTGGCGACCGCCGCCCGGGGCCAGGGGAGTTCGGGCGTCCGCCGTGTGGGCACCGTCACACCGGGCGGTTCCGGGAACACGAAGAAGACCCCGATCAGTGATCCGACCGGGGTCTTCCTTCAAGAGCGGACGACGAGATTCGAACTCGCGACCCTCACCTTGGCAAGGTGATGCTCTACCAACTGAGCCACGTCCGCACGGCGACTACTCTACCCGATCCTCAGGACCGGTCGAGCAATCAGAGCGGGTGACAGGAATCGCACACTGCGCCTTCCCCCTGGAAGGAGGATGTTCTGCTACTGAACTACACCCGCGTGGCCCGGGAGCCCGGCCTTTCGGCCCTGCCCTCGGCGTGCTCCAGACTCTAGCGGATCAACGGGGGTGGCTGTCCAATCGCTTCTTCCGGGTGATTCCCGGGCGGGGGCCCGGGAAGCCCGGCCGGGGCGCGGCCGCCGGTCAGCCGGCCTCGGCGTACGCCTCGTAGAGCTTCTTGGGGATGCGGCCGCGCGGCGGCACGTCGAAGCCCCGGGAGAGCGCCCAGGCGCGCACGGCGGCCGGGTCCGGGGCGAGCGAGGTGTGCTTGTAGGCCTTGCCGAGCCGGCTGCGGCGGCGCCCTGCCTCGACGTACGGGGCGAGGGCCTCGCGGAGCTGCTCGGCGTTGTCGGCGGACAGGTCGATCTCGTACGACTTCCCGTCGAGGCCGAAAGAGACCGTTTCCGCCGCTTCACCGCCGTCGAGGTCGTCGGAGAGCGTGACCACTACGCGCTGCGCCATGGATGCCGGTCCTTTCGATGGAGAAGGCCCTGGGGCCTGCGTTG
Source organism: Actinacidiphila sp. bgisy160 (assembly GCF_965342435.1). Taxonomy (GTDB): domain Bacteria; phylum Actinomycetota; class Actinomycetes; order Streptomycetales; family Streptomycetaceae; genus Actinacidiphila. Next base: position 503,077 of record NZ_CBDRCM010000001.1, read on the forward strand.
GCCCCGTTGTTGTATCGAAGCCCCAGGGCCGGGGTCAATGCTTTCCCATTTACCCGGCCGCTCTTTTTCGCCGCGGCCACCGGGCGAATTCCTCCGGGTGTCGCGGCGGCAATCCGGCAGGGGAATATCCCGTGACCATTCTGGAATATCTACCCGCGTAGATTTTTCGGCGGGGTACGGTGGGGACATCTCACCGCAGCACACCACCGGGAGTGACCGTGGCACGCGTCGTAGTCGACGTCATGCTCAAGCCGGAGATCCTCGACCCGCAGGGCCAGGCGGTGCAGCGCGCGCTGCCGCGCCTCGGGTTCGAGGGAATCGCCGACGTCCGCCAGGGCAAGCGTTTTGAGCTCGAACTGGAGGGTCCGGTCGACGACGCCGCCCTCGCCCGTATCCGAGAGATGGCCGAGACCTTCCTCGCCAACACCGTGATCGAGGACTTCACCGTGAAGGTGGAGTCGTGACCGCACGCATCGGTGTCGTCACCTTCCCCGGGACGCTCGACGACCGGGACACCCAGCGCGCGGTCCGCGTCGCGGGCGCAGAGCCGGTGCCGCTGTGGCACCGTGACAAGGATCTCCACCAGGTGGACGCCGTCGTCCTGCCCGGTGGATTCAGTTACGGCGACTATCTCCGGGCCGGGGCGATTTCCCGCTTCTCGCCCGTGATGGAGTCGATCATCGCCGGCGCCAAGGACGGCCTTCCGGTCCTCGGTATCTGCAACGGCTTCCAGGTGCTCACCGAGACGCATCTGCTGCCGGGCGCCATGCTGCGCAACAATCACCTGCACTTCATCTGCAGGGACCAGAAGCTGCGCGTCGAGAACAACTCGACGTCCTGGACCGCCGATTACGAGCCGGACCAGGAGATCAGCATCCCGCTGAAGAACATCGACGGCCGCTACGTCGCCGACGAGCGCGTCCTCGACGAGCTGGAGGCCGAGGGCCGCGTGGTGTTCCGCTACGCGGACTGGAACCCCAACGGCTCGCTCCGGGACATCGCCGGCATCACCAACGCCGCGGGCAATGTCGTGGGCCTCATGCCGCACCCCGAGCACGCCGTCGAGTCGCTGATCGGGACCGGCCGTACCGACGGCCTCGGATTCTTCACCTCGATCCTCAAGAAGCTGGTTCACGCGTCATGACACTCGATTCCGTGAAGCACGCCACCGAGACTCCGGACACCGAGCAGCCGTGGGCCGAACTCGGCCTGAAGCAGGACGAGTACGACCGCATCCGGGAGATCCTCGGCCGCCGTCCCACCGGCGCCGAGCTCGCCATGTACTCCGTCATGTGGTCCGAGCACTGCTCGTACAAGAGCAGCAAGATCCACCTGCGCCAGTTCGGTGAGAAGGCCCCCGCCAACGACGCCCTGCTGGTCGGCATCGGCGAGAACGCCGGCGTCGTGGACGTCGGCCAGGGCTACGCGGTCACCTTCAAGGTCGAGTCGCACAACCATCCCTCGTACATCGAGCCCTATCAGGGCGCGGCCACCGGCGTCGGCGGCATCGTCCGCGACATCCTCGCCATGGGCGCCCGCCCGGTCGCCGTCATGGACCCGCTGCGCTTCGGCGCGCCGGACCACCCCGACACCAAGCGCGTCCTGCCGGGCGTCGTCGCGGGCGTCGGCGGGTACGGCAACTGCCTGGGCCTGCCCAACATCGGCGGCGAGGTCGTCTTCGACCCCTGCTACCAGGGCAACCCGCTGGTCAACGCCCTGTGCGTCGGCGTGATGAGGCACGAGGACATCCACCTCGCCAAGGCCTCCGGCGCCGGCAACAAGGTCATCCTCTACGGCGCCCGCACCGGCGGCGACGGCATCGGCGGCGTCTCCGTGCTCGCCTCGGAGACCTTCTCCGACACCGGCCCGGCCAAGCGTCCCGCCGTCCAGGTCGGCGACCCCTTCCAGGAGAAGCTGCTCATCGAGTGCACCCTGGAGATCTTCAAGGAGAAGCTGGTCGCCGGCATCCAGGACCTCGGCGGCGCCGGCCTGTCCTGCGCCACCTCCGAGCTGGCCTCGGCCGGCTCCGGTGGCATGCGCGTGGAACTGGACACCGTGCCGCTGCGCGACGCGACGCTCTCGCCGGAGGAGATCCTCATGAGCGAGTCGCAGGAGCGCATGTGCGCCATCGTCGAGCCGCAGTACGTCGACCGCTTCCTGGAGATCTGCGAGAAGTGGGACGTGATCGCCACCGTCATCGGTGAGGTCACCGACGGCGACCGGCTGGAGATCTTCTGGCACGGCCAGCAGATCGTCGACGTCCCGCCGCGCACCGTCGCCCACGAGGGCCCGGTGTACGAGCGCCCCTACGCCCGTCCCGCGTGGCAGGACGCGCTCCAGGCCGACGACGCCAACAAGCTGCCGCGCCCGGGGTCCGGCGAGGAGCTGCGCGCCCAGGTCCTGACGATGGTCGCGCACCCGAACCAGGCCTCCAAGGCGTGGATCACCGACCAGTACGACCGCTTCGTGCAGGGCAACACCGTGCTGGCGCAGCCGGAGGACTCCGGCATGATCCGCATCGACGAGGACACCAACCTCGGTGTCGCGGTCGCCACCGACGGCAACGGCCGCTACGCCAAGCTCGACCCGTACGCCGGTGCGCAGCTGGCGCTCGCCGAGGCGTACCGCAACGTCGCCACGACCGGCGCCAAGCCGCTGGCGGTCTCGGACTGCCTCAACTTCGGCTCGCCCGAGGACCCGGCCGCGATGTGGCAGTTCGCCGAGGCGTGCCGGGGACTTGCCGACGGCTGCCTGGAGCTGGGCACGCCGGTCACCGGCGGCAACGTCTCGCTCTACAACCAGACCGGTGACGTCGCCATCCACCCGACGCCCGTCGTGGCGGTGCTCGGCGTGATCGACGACGTCACGCGCCGCACCCCGGTCGCCTTCAAGGACCAGGGCCAGCTGCTCTACCTGCTGGGCGACACCAAGGAGGAGCTGGGCGGCTCCGCCTGGTCCCAGGCGGTCCACGACCACCTCGGCGGACTGCCGCCGGCGGTGGACCTGGAGCGGGAGAAGCTGCTCGGCGAGATCCTCATCTCGGCCTCCCGGGACGGGATGATCGACGCGGCCCACGACCTGTCGGACGGCGGGCTGATCCAGGCCGTCGTCGAGTCCTGTCTGCGCGGCGGCAACGGCGCGCGGCTGGTCGTGCCGGACGGCCTCGACCCGTTCGTGTTCCTCTTCTCGGAGTCGGCGGGCCGGGCGGTCGTCTCGGTGCCGCGCAGCGAGGAGCTCCGCTTCACCGACATGTGCGGCGCGCGTGGTCTGCCCGCGACGCGGATCGGTGTCGTCGACGGGGACGCGGTCGAGCTCCAGGGCGAGTTCGACATCCCGCTGGACGAGCTCCGCACGGCTCACGAGGGCACGATCCCGGCGATCCTGGCCTGATCCGTCCGCCGTCCTCACGCGCCCCCGTGCCGCCAGGCGCGGGGGCGCTTCGCCGGGGGGCCGTGACGGCGCCGTGGCGGACGGCCCCATACCCCAGGCCGCCGTGTGGGGCGCCGAACCGGTGCCGCTGTCCGCCGACTCCGGGGGCGGTTCCCTCGTCGACCGGGCGGCCGGACCGGTCCGCCCCGCACAGCCCGCGACCGGCGGTACTACTGTGCGTCCCGCAACCACCGGTACGACAAGGGGTGTCAATGTACGAGTACAAGGTCGTCAGCTTCCGCGAATCGCTGATCGGCGACGCCATCGACAACGACAAGCTGGAGAAGGCGCTCAACAAGCAGGCCGAGGACGGCTGGCAGCTCAAGGCGATCACCTCGGCCGACGTCAAGGGCCGCATCGGCCCGGGCGCGGTGGAGGGGCTGCTGCTCACCTTCGAGCGGGCCCGCCAGGCCTGACCGCCGGGGTCGGGGTGCGGGCCGGGCCCGGCGCGTAGGCTGCGGACATGCCGCCCACCGCCCGCAAGGCCCGCACCTACGACCCCGCCAGGACCCGCGCCGCGCTCACCGCGCAGTTGGGGCATGTCCTGGGGGCGGCCCATGGCCTGACGGAAAGTCAGCAGATGGCGCCCTCCGGGCTGCCGGGGTGGGACGTGCACACGCTGGTGGTGCACATCGCCCGGCAGTTGGAGGCCGTCGCGCGGGTGGTGAACGCGCCCGCCCCGGCCAGGGCGGACCTCGACCTCACCACGTGGGCGCGCTCCACGGCGCGCATCGCCGGCCCGCTGGACGCCGACACCCGCGAGGCCGCGGCGGCAACCACCGACGCCGCCGGCCGCCTCGAGGAGGCCGCCCACGGGCTCGCCTCGGTGCTGGACGAGGCGGTGGCGCCCGAGCGCCTGGTGGCGATCACGCTCGGCGCGATGCGGTCCGCGGACTTCCTGGTGACCCGGCTCGTCGAGCTGGTGGTCCACAGCGACGACCTCACCAGGGCCACCGGCGTGCCGGTCCCCCTGGAGCGGCAGGCCGTCGCCGCCGTCGTACGGCTCCTCGCGGACACCCTGGCCGTCGCCGTGCCCGGCAACTCCGTCGAGGTCCGTGTCCCGCCGTACGCGGCCGTTCAGTGCGTGCCCGGCCCACGCCATACCCGCGGCACCCCGCCCAACGTCGTCGAGACGGACCCGCTGACCTGGATCCGCCTCGCCACCGGCCGTACGTCCTGGGAAGACGCCCTCGCCTCCGCCGCGATCTCGGCGAGCGGCGAGCGCGCCGACCTGGCCCCGTACCTGCCCCTGCTGGGCTGAGGCGGACCCGGCACCCCCATAATGCGCCGGTGACCTCGACGACCGCACCGGCCGGCATGCCGGCCCGCCCATGGCTCGCCGCCGACGCCCGGCGCTGGGCCGCCGCGCGCCCGCCCGGGTGGGCACGGCCGGTCTGGGCCGCCGCGACGCTGGTGGTGGCGGTGCTCGCGGCGGTCGTCCCCGTCGGGTGGGACCCGGTGTGCACGGTGGCGGCGCCCTGCGGACCGATGTGGCTGTACGCGATCGGCGCGATCGGCTTCTTCGTCCACGTGGCATGGCTGTTCCTGCTGCCCGAGGCGGCGCTGCTGTCCGCTCCACTGCTGCTGTTCTGGCTGACCGATCCCGCCTTCCGGGCCGACGGCGGAGCCGGACGGGCCGCGGACGCGCTGGTGGTGGCCGCGCTCTGCTGGGGCTGGGCCGCGGCCTTCGTACGGCTGCGGGTGCGCCGCCGGCAGCGCGCGCTGGCCCTGGAGGCCGCGGGAGGCGTGCTGCTCCCGGTACCGGAGCGGGTCGCGCCGGTGCGGCGGGGCGTGGTCCGGATCGCCGCAGGCCTGGCGGGCCTGGTGGTCGCGGTGGTGACCGCGGGCATCGCGGTGTCCGGTGACCGGGCGGACCGCCTCCACGCGGCCGCGGCCGCCCGCGTGGAGGCGGTCGTCGTCGCCAACGGCGCCGAGGACCACGTCGTCGCCCGCTTCGGCGACGGCAGCCGGCACCGCGTCGCGGTGATGTGGCCGGAGGACCACGAGCGAGGCTCCGGGCTGCCCGTGCTCGTCGACGGGGAATGGCGGCGCTTCGCCGCGGAGCCCTACGAGGACCGCACGGGGCTGCAGTTGCTGACGCTCACGGCGGGCGGCGCCGGTGCCACGCTGCTGCTGTCGGGGGCGGTCGCCGCGTTCCGGGTCCGGTCGCTGCGCCGTCGGCCCGCACCCGCGCTCCGGGTGCTGTGCGGCCGCGAGGACGGTCGCACCGTGATCCGCCCGGTGGACGGCGCCGCGGGTCCGCCGGTCCTGACGTACCGCGCGGCCGGGCCCGGCGCGTGGGCCCGCGGCGAGTGCGTGCTCTTCGGCCTGCCGGCCGAGGGGGCGGAACTGGTGCTGGTGGGCACCACGGCCTCAGGTGACGTGCTGTTCGCCACGACGGACTCACCCGCGCGGCGGTGGACGGAGCCGGCCCCCGACGACGAACCGCAGGGGCCCGGAGAGCACCGCCGGGAGGCGGAGGCACGGGTCGCCGAGGCGGCGGCCGCCATGAAGCCCGCCACCGCCCCCGTCGGCTGGCACGGCGGTGCGGCCGGCCGCACCCTGGGCGCGCTGCTCCTGCTGGGCGTTCTCGTCTTCCAGGTGGGCTCCAACGCGGCCTCGGCGTTCTCCGGCGAGGACTGGTGGCGCTCGGCGCTGTCGGTCCTGGGCAGCCTGTGGCTCGTCGAGAAGGCGGTGTCCATGATCACCTGGCGGATCACCGCCGGTCCCGACGGCCTCGCGGTCCGCCGGTACCTGCGTACCCGGCACGTCCCGTGGGCCGACGTGACCCGGGTCGTCCGCACCCCGGACGGCCGGCTGTTCGTGCGCCGCGTGAGGGGCCTCGAGGACCTCTCGCTGGGGGCCGTCGCCCTCCCGTGGTGGGAGCGGAGGCGGCGCCGCCCGGGCCCCGCGACACGCGCCGCGGCCGAGCTGACGGCCATGGTCCGCGACCCCGGACTGCGTCCCTAGACCAAGGTCACACGGCCAAGTGCCCCATGGGTTTACGCGCATAGAACGCGCTTTTGTCGGGTTCCCTCGTTCGGACGACGGCGGAACCTGCCCTAGACTCGGTGCCGTGCCACGTGGTGACGGACGACTCAACCACGACCTGCTCCCCGGCGAGAAGGGCCCCCAGGACGCTTGCGGCGTCTTCGGTGTCTGGGCCCCCGGCGAAGAGGTCGCCAAACTCACCTATTTCGGGCTGTACGCCCTGCAGCACCGCGGACAGGAGTCCGCGGGCATCGCAGTGAGCAACGGCTCCCAGATCCTGGTCTTCAAGGACATGGGCCTGGTGTCCCAGGTCTTCGACGAGACCTCCCTCGGCTCCCTCCAGGGCCACATCGCGGTCGGGCATGCCCGTTACTCGACCACCGGCGCCTCGGTCTGGGAGAACGCCCAGCCCACCTTCCGCGCCACGGCCAGCGGCTCCATCGCGCTCGGCCACAACGGCAACCTGGTCAACACCGCCGAACTGGCCGAGATGGTCGCCGCCCTGCCCCAGGGCAACGGCCGGGCCACCAAGGTCGCCGCGACCAACGACACCGACCTGGTGACGGCGCTGTTGGCCGGCCAGGCGGACGAGGACGGCAAGCCGCTCTCCGTCGAGGCGGCCGCTCGCCAGGTGCTGCCCCAGGTCCAGGGCGCCTTCAGCCTGGTCTTCATGGACGAGCACACGCTCTATGCGGCCCGCGACCCCCAGGGCATCCGCCCGCTGGTCCTCGGCCGCACCGAGCGCGGCTGGGTGGTGGCCTCCGAGACCGCCGCCCTCGACATCGTCGGCGCCAGCTTCGTCCGCGAGATCGAGCCCGGCGAGATGATCGCCATCGACGAGAACGGGCTGCGCGCCTCCCGCTTCGCCGAGGCCAAGCCCAAGGGCTGCGTCTTCGAGTACGTCTACCTCGCCCGCCCCGACACCGACATCGCGGGCCGCAACGTCTACCTCTCGCGGGTCGAGATGGGCCGACGGCTGGCCAAGGAGGCCCCGGTCGAGGCCGATCTGGTGATACCGACCCCGGAGTCCGGCACCCCGGCCGCGGTCGGCTACGCCGAGGCGAGCGGCATCCCGTACGGCTCGGGCCTGGTGAAGAACTCGTACGTGGGCCGGACCTTCATCCAGCCCTCGCAGACCATCCGGCAGCTCGGCATCCGCCTGAAGCTCAACCCCCTCAAGGAGGTCATCCAGGGCAAGCGCCTGGTGGTCGTGGACGACTCGATCGTCCGCGGCAACACCCAGCGCGCGCTGGTCCGGATGCTCCGCGAGGCGGGCGCGGCCGAGGTCCACATCCGGATCTCCTCGCCGCCGGTGAAGTGGCCGTGCTTCTTCGGCATCGACTTCGCCACCCGCGCCGAGCTGATCGCCAACGGCATGACCGTCGAGGAGATCGGCAAGTCGCTGGGCGCGGACTCGCTCGCGTACATCTCCATCGACGCGATGGTCGAGGCGACCACGATCGCCAAGCCGAACCTCTGCCGGGCCTGCTTCGACGGCGAGTACCCGATGGCGCTGCCGGACCCGGAGTTGCTGGGCAAGCAGCTGCTGGAGACCGAGCTGGCCGGCGGCCCCGACGCGGCCGACGCGCTCCGTCGCCCGTAAGCATTCGACGCAAGGACACAACACAGCCATGTCCGAGAACACCGGTGCCAGCTACGCCGCGGCGGGAGTCGACATCGAAGCGGGCGACCGCGCGGTCGAGCTGATGAAGGAATGGGTGAAGAAGGCCACCCGCCCGGAGGTCGTGGGCGGTCTCGGCGGCTTCGCCGGGCTCTTCGACGCCTCCGCGCTCAAGCGCTACGAGCGGCCCCTGCTGGCCTCCGCCACCGACGGCGTGGGCACCAAGGTGGACATCGCCCGCCGCATGGGCGTCTACGACACCATCGGCCACGACCTGGTCGGCATGGTCGTCGACGACCTGGTCGTCTGCGGCGCCGAGCCGCTCTTCATGACCGACTACATCTGCGTCGGCAAGGTCTTCCCGGACCGGGTGGCCGCCATCGTCAAGGGGATCGCCGAGGGCTGTGTGCTCGCCGGCTGCGCCCTGGTCGGCGGCGAGACGGCGGAGCACCCGGGCCTGCTGGGCGAGGACGAGTTCGACGTCGCCGGCGCCGGTACGGGCGTGGTCGAGGCCGACCGGCTGCTGGGCGCGGATCGCATCCGTAAGGGTGACGTCGTGATCGCCATGGCGTCCTCGGGTCTTCACTCCAACGGGTACTCGCTCGTCCGGCACGTGCTGTTCGAGCGGGCCGGCTGGGCGCTGGACCGGGAGGTCCCGGAGTTCGGCCGCACCCTTGGTGAGGAGCTGCTGGAGCCCACCCGGATCTACTCGCTGGACTGCCTGGCGCTGACCCGTACGACCGAGGTGCACGGCTTCTCGCACGTCACCGGCGGCGGCCTGGCCAACAACCTGGCCCGGGTCGTCCCGGACCACCTGCACGCCACGGTGGACCGCTCGACGTGGACGCCGGGCGCGGTGTTCGCCACCGTCGGCGAGCTCGGCGGCGTGCAGCGGCTGGAGCTGGAGAAGACCCTGAACATGGGCGTCGGCATGGTCGCCGTCGTGCCCCAGGAATCGGTGGACGTGGCCCTGACCACGCTGGCCGACCGGGGCCTGGACGCCTGGGTGGCCGGCGAGGTCGTGGAGCGCGGCGAGCACGCCGAGGCCGTCGGGCTGACCGGGGACTACGCGGGCTGACCGGTGGGGGGCAGCACGAAGCCGCCGGGCAGCACAAAGCCCGGTCCGGACGATGCCCGGACCGGGTCAGTGGTCAAGCTGGAACGGAATGTGTTGCGTCAAGCGCGACGGCGTTGTGATGAGGACTGGGACTCGTCGTCCTCGTCGTCGTCCTCGTCGTCGCCGTAGAGATCCGCGTACCGTGCGTACGGGTCGTCTTCCAGCTCGTCGTCATCGTCGTCTTCCTGTACCTCCGGATTGACCGGCAGTGTCGACGATGCGCCCAGCTCTTCGGCCAGACGTGACAGGTCCGTACCGCCGCTGTTGTACTTCAGCTGGCGGGCGACCTTCGTCTGCTTGGCCTTGGCCCGGCCGCGCCCCATTGGCTCGACCCCCTCAACGGTGGGGCTCGACGGCCCCGAGTCTTGACACGCGTTCACGATGTGGAACGGGCCCTCGGATGAGAGTCCCGGTCCGTAGGACTTCAACGGTACCTGCTTCCGAGGCCGCACGGTACGTCGCCCGCACGACGCGCGTCGGAGCAGGGGCCCGCGATGGCCCCGTCCTGGCTGGTCAGTCGCGATTTTACCTTCTTCCGCCACCGTCTGGCTGCCGGGGCGTGGTAACGGTCGGATGTCCGGCCCGCCGTCCTCGTCGCGGAGGCCCGCCGGGGGCCGCCCCGACTCGCGAGGACGCGCGCACACCGTACGTCGGCGGCACCCCGTGGGTGTCCGCTTTGTGACGGAAGACACGCCCCCGCCCGCGTGCGGACAGGGGCGTGCCGGTGGGACCGCGGCCCGGCCGCGGCCCCGCGGGTCACGGGCGCAGCCAGCTCTCCGCCGGGGTGCGCTCGGCCATGCGCTGCTCGGCCAGTCGGTCGGCGGCGGCGGCCGGCGGGATACCGTCGGCGGCGGCGCGCTCGAAGATCGCGAGCGTGGTGTCGAAGATCTTCGTCGCCTTGGCGCGGGCCCGTTCGAAGTCGAAGCCGTGCAGCTCGTCCGCGACCTGGATGACGCCGCCCGCGTTCACGACGTAGTCGGGCGCGTAAAGGATGCCGCGGTCGGCCAGGTCCTTCTCGACGCCCGGGTGCGCCAGTTGGTTGTTGGCCGCGCCGCACACGATCGAGGCGGTGAGGGCCGGCACCGAGTCGTCGTTCAGGGCGCCGCCGAGCGCGCAGGGTGCGTACACGTCCAGCGGGGTACGGACCAGGACGTCAGCGTCGGAGACCGCGGTCACCTGCGGATGACGGGCGATGATCCGGTCGACGGCCTCACCGCGGACATCGGTGATCACGACCTCGGCGCCGTCCTTGAGCAGGTGCTCGACCAGGTGGTGGCCGACCTTGCCGACACCGGCCACGCCGACCCTGCGGCCGCGCAGCGTGGGGTCGCCCCACTTGGCCTGGGCGGAGGCGCGCATGCCCTGGAAGACGCCCCAGGCGGTCAGCACGGAGGAGTCGCCGGCGCCGCCGTTCTCGGGCGAGCGGCCGGTGGTCCACCGCGGGGCGGTGCGGGAGACCACGTCCATGTCGGCCACATAGGTGCCGACGTCGCAGGCCGTGACGTAGCGGCCGCCGAGCGAGGCCACGAAGCGCCCGTAGGCGAGCAGCAGCTCCTCGGACTTGTCCATGTCCGGGTCGCCGATGATGACGGCCTTGCCGCCGCCGAGGTCGAGCCCGGCGAGCGCGTTCTTGTACGACATCCCGCGGGCGAGGTTGAGCGCGTCCTCGACCGCCGCCTCGTCGGAGGAGTACGCGTGGAAGCGGGTGCCGCCGAGGGCCGGGCCCAGGGCGGTGGAGTGGATCGCGATGACGGCCTTGAGGCCACTGGCGCGGTCCTGGCACAAGACGACCTGCTCGTGACCACCCTGCTCCGATCGGAACAGCGTGGAGACGATGCCTGGTGTCTGACGTACGTCGGTCACTGTGGTGACTCCCGAATGTCCAGAGGTCGCCCTCCGGGTGGGTGGGGGAGGGCCGGTTGGCAGAAGACTAGAACCACCCGGCCGTGAACATCTTCCCAGTGTCGTGGATCACTCCCCGTGCTGGAAGCGACGTGGGACGATGCCAGGGCGGAAGCCGTCACGAGGGAGCGGGTGTGGGCTTGTCATCGGTGCTGGTCCCGTACGCGGCCTATCTGCGGGTGTACGAGCCGCTGGCGGCCTTTCCGGAGCCCGACCGGGGGTACTGGTACCGGTACGCCGCCCAGGGTGCGCAGCGGACCGCACAGGACGAGCTGCGCCAGTCGCTGGCCGGTCTGCTGTCCGTCCCGCCCGTCGCCGTCCCGGTGCGCGAGAGCGGGGACGCGTTCGTCGCCGTCGTGGACGGTGTGACGCACGTCTGCCCCTGGCGTACCCGGTTGCGCGGCTGGCTGGCCCTGTCCGAACTGGTCGAGGAGTTCCCCGCCCCCGTGGTGGACGCGGTGCTGCCGCCGGTCGTGCGCGAGCAGGCGGAGGCGGACTTCGCGGCGTGGCGGGCGGAGAAGCCCGAGAACGCCGACGCCCGGCCGTGGATCCGCGGGGCGACGTGGCACGTCCCGGTGCGCTGGTTCGTGCTGTTCGACGACTCCGAGCGTGAGTACGAACCAGCGGGCGCGGGCGAGTCCAAGCAGCCGGTGATGCGTTACCGGACGCCCATGGTGCAGGCCCGCCGGCGGACGGCCCGGGCGCTGCGGGTGCTCAAGGATTCACTCGAAGAGGGACCCCTGATCGACGGCCTGGTAGATGTAGGGCGTTGGCTCGAGGAGTTCCACCCGCGCTCCCTGGTCGAACTCGACTACGGCGGGCTCGTCCACGCCATCGCCCACGACTCCCTCGCGGAGGACCGGTCGGCCGCCGACGTGGCGGAGGCGCTGGCCGCGCTGCGGGACGAGGACGGCACCCGGGCCGGCGAGGCGTACGAGCGGCTCACCGACCGGTGGCGGGCCGTCAGGGAGCTGCAGTACGCGAGTTGAGGGTCCGTCGGGAGCGGTCGCCGGGGAGGGACTTTGGTCCTGAGTCCGGCTGACCGGTACCTTTGGCCTAAGCGTGACCTAAAGCACGTTTAGGGGTCTTGCCCTCATCCCCACCCCCCATGACAATATGGGACATCGGGTCCAGAAGGACCTCTTTCCACTCGCTCTGGGTGGAATGTCCGGGATTGCATGCCCTTGAGGTGGGGCTGTGGCTCGTGGGTTGGCTGTGACTGATCGTCACTCAGGTGTGACTGTCCGTTATGGCCCGGTCCATCGGCTTCCGTCGAGCTTAGACACCTCAGAGGGCAAATCCATCGGTTTGGCCGACACGGCTGGACAGATGGTGTAGTTGTAGTGCCAAGGACAAGCCGTTCGTCCTATTACCGACTCGGCCCGCGTCCGCCATTTCGGGCAACGCGGGTCAAGGTGCAGAATTTAGAGGAAAGAACCGTGTTGGTTCGGTTCTCTCGAGGAGGCCGCTCATGACCGCTCGCACCCCTGATGCCGAGCCGCTGCTGACCCCCGCTGAGGTCGCCACGATGTTCCGCGTGGACCCGAAGACGGTCACGCGCTGGGCCAAGGCTGGCAAGCTCACGTCCATCCGCACGCTCGGCGGGCACCGCCGCTACCGCGAGGCGGAGGTCCGTGCACTGCTCGCGGGCATTCCGCAGCAGCGCAGCGAGGCCTGACCTGATCAAACGGGCGTCCACGCGAGGCCCCCAACTCGCCATGACGTCCGCTCCGATGGGTCCCTGCCCCCATCAGGGACACCCATAGGAACGTCGATCGCACCGGAGTCCGCCGGCTCCGGTGCGATCTTTTTTGTGCGTGTGATGTGTCCGTCTTGTGAGGGCTGGGCCAGGACTGGGCCCTCTGTCGTGAGTGCAATTGCACATATTAAATTGACGGTCCCACAGGAGGCCCCAAGTTCCCCCAGAGAGCGAACTTTTCGCGTGACTCCCGTCACATGTCGGAGTCTTGTTCCTCCGCCGTCTCGTGGGGTAGCGGGGCGGCCGTGCGCCGCGGGGTCAGCCGCATCAGGCCGGTGGCACACCGGACAGCGCCGGGTGAGGCCCCGCCGTCCGCCCCCGCCCCCCGCCGTCCGTCTCCCGCCGCGACCGCCAGGTGCGCGCGCGGCAGTTCCCGCGTCACGTCCCGGGGGAGTGCCCGGGTCCCTCGGCGTCGCGCTCATGTGCCAGGCGTACCACGCGGGAACGGCGGGAACCAGGGGACCGGCTCCCTCCGCCGTCGCATCCCGGCCACGCCGGCCGCCGCGCACGCAACAAAAAGGCCCGCGTCCTTCGCTGGACGCGGGCCTTGCTTCACTTGCGGTCCTGACGGGATTTGAACCCGCGGCCTCCACCTTGACAGGGTGGCGAGCACTCCAAACTGCTCCACAGGACCAGGCTTCGCGGCCGTCGTTCCCTGGCCGCGAGGAAGACTGTACAGCAGGTCAGAGGGTGATTGCGAACCCGATCAGCCCCAGGCTTCGTCGAGGGCCTTGAAGATGCGTTTGTCCGAGACGGGGAACGCCGTCCCCAGGGCGTGCGCGAAGTAGCTGACCCGCAGTTCCTCGATCATCCACCGGATGTCGCGCACCCGTTCGGGGACCGGGCGTCCGGCCGGCTGGGCGGCCAGGAGCTCGGCGTACTCGGTCTGGATCTCCCGCACCTTCTCCATGCGCGTGGTGTCGCGCTGGACGCCCGTGGGCATCTGCTGCAGCCGCCGGTCGACGGCCACCAGGTAGCGGAGCAGGTCCGGCAGCCGGCGCACCCCCGCGGCGGTCACGAAACCGGGCCCCACGAGGGCTCCCAGCTGCTCCTTGACGTCCGCGAGGTTCGCCACCAGGGCAAGGCTCTGGGTGGCCTTCACGCGGCGCTCACAGGCCTGCCAGGCGGCCAGCACCTGGCGCACCTGGGCGACCGTCCTGACCGTCAGCTCGACGAGGTCGGCGCGCACCGAGTCGTACAGCTTCCGGAAGGACTCCTCGTCCCAGACAGGGCCGCCGTGCTCCGACATGAGCCGGTCGGCGGCCGCGGTGACGCAGTCGTCGAACAGGGCGGTCACCGAGCCGTGCGGGCTGCGCGACAGGGCGAGCTTGTCCTGGTTGGACAGCCGGTCCGCGGCGAACTTCGCCGGGTTCGCCGGCACGTTCAGCAGGATCAGCCGGCGTGTGCCGCGCCACATCGCCGCGGCCTGCTCGGCCTCGGTGTCGAAGAGCTGCACGCCCACGCTCTCGCCCTCGTCGACCAGCGCCGGGTACGCCTTGACCGGCTGCCCGGACCGCCGCGTCTCGAAGGTGCGCGGCAGGGTGCCCACCGTCCACTGCTTCAGCCCCGTGCGCCGCTCGATGCCGATGGAGCCCGAGGCGTCGAAGGCCTTGCTGATCGCGGCCTTGGTCTTCGGCCGCAACCGCAGCTTCAGCGCCTCCAGGTCCTTGTCCTCGGCCAGCTTGCGGCGGCGCTCGTCGGTCACCCGGAAGGTGATCTTCAGATGGTCCGGGACCTTGGCGAGGTCGAAGTCCTCGGCGGTGACGGGCACGCCCACCATCCGCTGCAGCTCCCTCGCCAGCGTCTCGGGCATGGGGTCCCCCATACCGAAGGTCAGGGGAGGGTCCTGCACGGGGACGACACGGTCGAGGAAGGCCTTCGCGTAGTTCGGCGCCGGCACGTAGTGGCGGCGGATGGCCTTGGGCAGCGAGCGGATCAGCTCGGTGACGACCTCCTCGCGCAGGCCCGGGATCTGCCAGTCGAAGCCGTCCGGCGTGACCTGGTTGAGCACCTGCAGCGGGATGTGGACGGTCACGCCGTCCGCGTCCGTACCCGGCTCGAACTGGTACGTCACACGGAACTTGAGCTTCCCCTGCCGCCACGAGTCGGGGTAGTCGTCCTTGGTGACGGCCTCGGCGTTCTCGTTGATGAGCATGGAGTGCTCGAAATTGAGCAGCTCCGGCTCCTCGCGGCGCTTGTGCTTCCACCACGAGTCGAAGTGCGCGCCCGACACGACGTGTTCGGGGACCAGGCGGTCGTAGAAGTCGAAGAGCGTCTCGTCGTCGACGAGGATGTCGCGGCGCCGCGCCCGGTGCTCCAGCTCCTCCACCTCGGCCAGCAGCTTGCGGTTGTCGAGGAAGAACTGGTGGTGGGTGCGCCAGTCGCCCTCGACGAGCGCGTTGCGGATGAACAGCTCGCGGCTGGTCTCCGGGTCGATCTTCCCGTAGTTGACCTTGCGGTCGGCCACGATCGGCACGCCGTACAGCGTCACTTTCTCGAAGGCCATGACCGCGGCCTGGTCCTTCTCCCAGTGCGGTTCGCTGTAGGACCGTTTCACCAGGTGCTGGGCGAGCGGCTCGATCCAGTCCGGCTCGATGCGGGCGTTGACCCGGGCCCACAGCCGCGAGGTCTCCACCAGCTCGGCCGACATGATCCACCGCGGCGGCTTCTTGAAGAGCGAGGAGCCGGGGAACACCGCGAACTTGGCGTTGCGGGCGCCCAGGTACTCGTTCTTGCTGTCGGTGTCCTTCAGGCCGACGTGCGACAGCAGACCGGCCAGCAGGGACTGGTGCACATGCTGGAGGTTGACCTCGTGGTCGCCCTCGGCGAGGTGGATGCCCATCGTCTTGGCGACCGTGCGCAGCTGGCTGTAGATGTCCTGCCACTCGCGGATGCGGAGGTAGTTGAGGTACTCGGTGCGGCACATCCGGCGGAAGGCGGAGGAGGACAGCGCCTTCTGCTGCTCGCGCACGTACCGCCACAGGTTGAGCAGCGCCATGAAGTCGCTGGTCTCGTCGGCGAAGCGGCGGTGCTTCTCGTCGGCCTGCTGCTGCTTGTCCTGGGGGCGTTCCCGCGGGTCCTGGATCGACAGGGCGGCCGCGATGACCATGACCTCGCGGACCACGCCGTTGCGCTCCGCCTCCAGCACCATGCGGGCCAGTCGCGGGTCCACCGGCAGCTGGGAGAGCTTGCGGCCGGTCTGCGTGAGCTTCTGCCCGTCGAGCGCGCCGAGCTCCTGCAGCAGCTGGACACCGTCCTTGATGTTGCGGGCGTCCGGCGGGTCGATGAAGGGGAAGCGGGAGATGTCGCCGAGACCGGCCGCGGTCATCTGCAGGATGACGGAGGCCAGGTTCGTGCGGAGGATCTCGGCGTCGGTGAACTCCGGGCGGGACTCGAAGTCGTCCTCGGAGTACAGCCGGATGCAGATGCCGTCCGCAACCCGGCCGCAGCGGCCCTTGCGCTGGTTGGCGCTGGCCTGGCTGATCGGCTCGATGGGCAGCCGCTGCACCTTGGTGCGGTGGCTGTAGCGGGAGATGCGGGCGAAGCCCGTGTCGATCACGTACCGGATGCCGGGGACGGTGAGCGAGGTCTCCGCGACGTTGGTGGCCAGCACGATACGGCGGCCCGTGCCGCGCTGGAACACCTTGTGCTGCTCGGCCGAGGACAGCCGCGCGTACAGCGGCAGGACCTCGGTGAGGCGCAGCTGTCTCTTGTTCAGGGCGTCGGCGGTGTCGCGGATCTCCCGCTCGCCGGAGAGGAAGACCAGGATGTCGCCCGGGCCCTCGGCCTGGAGCTCGTCGACCGCGTCGCAGATCGCGGTGATCTGGTCGCGGTCGTCGTCATCGGCATCTTCGGCGAGCAGCGGGCGGTAGCGCACCTCCACCGGATACGTACGCCCGCTGACCTCGACGATCGGGGCGTCGCCGAAGTGCCGGGAGAAGCGCTCCGGGTCGATCGTCGCGGAGGTGATCACGACCTTGAGGTCGGGGCGGCGGGGGAGCAGCTGGGCGAGGTAGCCCAGGATGAAGTCGATGTTGAGGCTGCGTTCGTGGGCCTCGTCGATGATGATCGTGTCGTACTGGCGCAGCTCCCGGTCGGTCTGGATCTCGGCCAGCATGATGCCGTCCGTCATCAGCTTGACCAGCGTGCCGTCGCCGACCTGGTCGGTGAACCGGACCTTCCAGCCGACCGCGCCGCCCAGCGGGGTGCGCAGCTCCTCCGCCACGCGTTCGGCGACCGTGCGGGCGGCGATCCGGCGGGGCTGGGTGTGGCCGATCAGGCCGCGGACGCCGCGGCCCAGCTCCAGGCAGATCTTGGGGATCTGCGTCGTCTTGCCGGAGCCGGTCTCGCCCGCGACGATCACGACCTGGTGGTCGCGGATCGCCTCGAGGATCTCGTTCCTCTTCCGGCTGACCGGCAGCTGCGCGGGGTAACTGATCGCGGGTATGGCCGTGCGCCGCGCCTCGACCTTCAGCGCGGCCTTGTCGATCTCCGCCCGGATCTCGGCGAGCACGGCCGAGCGGGCCTCGGGCTTGCGGATGCGGCGTGCACCGTCCAGGCGACGGCCGAGGCGCTGCGCGTCGCGCAGGGTGAGCTCGGCCAATCGTGCGGCGAGCTCACCGAATACGGGGGAGGGGGGCTGCGTAGACATACGCGTCCCAGCATCGCATCCGCCGTGCGCGCAGGGCGAACCGATTACCGGTGGCACCCCGGTCCACCAGGGCGGCGACCAGGACGGAGATGTCCAGCACGATCACTCGCCCCTCCCCTCCCTTCGGGCGGCGGGGATGTCCTTCATCGACACGGTGCTCCGGAGCCCTCGGCGGGTCGGAGCGAGTCCTTCCTCGGCAGCCGGCTGTGCGGTTTCCTCCTCGAGGTGGATCGGCAGGCCCCTGGAGCGGCCGTCCTGACTCCTCCGCACGTCGACGCGGTACGGCGTAGGCGTCGTCGTTGGGGCTCGGCCCGCGGCCAGGGAAAGCGCGAGGCGCCGGGCCCCCGTGGAGGGGCCCGGCGCTGGGGATTGCAGGTCGCCCGCTTGACGACGACGCCGTCGCCCGGCCGTGCTCGCGCTGGTGGTGGAGCCGCCCGCGTCGTACCAGCGCCAGGAGCCACTGGTCCAGTGATCGTGGAGAGGGGCTCACGCCCTGGTCAGGGGCGCCGGTGGCCGGTGGCGGAACGGGTCGGGAGGCTACTTCCTCGGCAGCAGCTCCGGCCTCAGCATCAGCTCACGCAGCTGCTCACGACTCAGCGGCGGCGTCTTCAGCAGCGGTCCCAGCTCGTTCTTCCCCTCGAATCCGGTGCTGTCCCTTGCCGCCAGGACCTGGCCGTCCGGCAGCGTCAGCCGGCCCACGAGCTCCGGGCCCCAGGTCTGGGAGGCCCCGATGGGGCTCATGCTCGGGGAGACGAGGCCGGGGCCTGCCGTGGCGCCTTCCTGCCAGATGGTGAGCACGCGCCCGTCCGGCAGCTGCTCGCGCACGCAGTCGCTGTGGCCGCTGTCCGGTTGGCAGAGGTCGTCGGGCATTCCCTTGCCGCCGGTCTTGGCGTCGATGTACTCGCCGGTCATGATCCTGATGTGCAGGTAGCCGACGCCTCCGTCACGGCGAACCGCGTACTGGCCGTCCAGCGGCCCCACATGCGGCTCCTCGGCGTGCTTGGCGTCCGCCTGCTTGACCAGCACCGCCCAGGAGACCTGCTCGATCTCTCCCACTGCCGGAGGCAGCAGCTTTGCCAGCTTCTTTGCCTGGCCGCTGCCGCCCGTCAGCTCGACCGGAGCGGCCACCGACGTCCCGCCGGATTCCCGCCCCCCCGCCATTCCCGGAACGACCACCGCTCCCGCCGCGACGACGGCGAGTGCCGCACCGCTCACCACGGCCCGTCGCCGCCACCGGATGCGCGATGCCTTCGCGTATACAGCGTCCGTGCTGAAGGAGGGCTGCCCCGCCTCTTCCACGGCGCGTCCCAGCAGCGTCCGCACTTCTGTGGTGTCCATGCTCATACCAGCTCCTCCTGCATCTCGGCGCGCAGCGCCGCCAACCCCCGAGCCGTATGGCTCTTGACCGTGTTCACGCGCATACCGAGCAACTCCGCCGTGGCCTCGACGCTCAGGTCCTCCCAGTAGCGCAGCACCAGCACGGCGCGCTGTTTGGGGGTGAGGCGGGCGAGGGCCGCCCGGACCATCAGCCCGGTGTCCGAGTCGGCCGGCGGTGAGGCCGACTCAGGCAGTTCGCCGTATACGTGCTCGCGCCGCCAGAAGCGGCGCCGGGCGGCGATGAAGGTGTTGAGCAGGGTTTTGCGCGCGTATGCCTCGATGCTGTCGAGGCGGCCCAGGCGCCTGCCGCCGAGCACCACCTTCACCAGGGTCGTCTGGACCAGATCCTCGGCCTCGTCGCGGTTGCCGCAGAGCAGATAGGCGCTGCGGAAGAGCGCCGTACGCCGGCCCTCGACGAAGGCGCGCAGCGCGTCGTCGCCGGTCACCATTCCGCCCCTTTCCCGGTCCGCGCGGCGCGGACCGTCACACCACTCCAGTGCGGTGGGGCGGTCACCGGGTTGCGGTCGCCGGAAAGAACCTGACGGCACTGTCGGGGTCGGGTGGGTGTCGGTGTCGGTGTCGGTGTGCGACATGGCCGGTGCGGAACTCTTCCGTGCGCGCCCTCGACACGGGCTCGAAGCGTCTCAGGTACCTCCCGCCGGCTGAGACAAGGGATTCCCGCTCTCGGTTCGCGTGTCTGTGGATGTGGTGACGGCTGCGCCCAGGACCACGGGTGCGTCACGTCGTCCGGTCGCGATGAGCACTGCCCGGTCTCCGTTGCGTAGGTGGTGCGATCAGCCGGCTGGGTCCTGGGGCCGGAGCGATCGCAGGCGTTGCACGGTCGGCGTCTCGGGAGGAAGCTGCGTACGGGCGACTCTTGCGCCAACGCGAAACCCCCGCCGTCGGCGGCGGGTGAGAACTTGAGCCCGGCGGCCAGGAGACAGCCGCCGGGATTCAAGCCCCGTTCCCGATCCGGATCATTGGCGTAAGGGGCACGAAAGAGCCCCTCTCCAAAGATCGTGGAGAGGGGCTCTTGCCCTGATGGGCGCTGGTGGCTGGGGCCGGGGTCGAACCGGCGACCTATCGCTTTTCAGGCGATCGCTCGTACCAACTGAGCTACCCAGCCAGCGCGGTCCTGACGGGATTTGAACCCGCGGCCTCCACCTTGACAGGGTGGCGAGCACTCCAAACTGCTCCACAGGACCTTGCTCTGCGCTCCGTGCGAGAGACAGTCTCCCACACGTTCGTGCGTGCTCCCAACGGGATTCCGCCGCGCTGCGCGAGGGACGGATCGCCGGGTACGGGGCTTCCGGTCGGTGATTCTCGGTGACCGGTCGGACACGCGCTGGCGGGCCGATCTCGCTGGACCAGCGTATCAGACCCGGGGTGCTGCCACGCACGCGTGACCTGCGGGCCTGCGCCAGGGAGGGCACCGGCCGGGGCCCGGAAACACAGAAGGCAGCGCCGCCGGTGACCGGCCGCACTGCCAACGCGCATGGTCTGCGGGATGACGCAGACGTATGTGCCCCCAACGGGATTCGAACCCGTGCTACCGCCTTGAAAGGGCGGCGTCCTGGGCCACTAGACGATGAGGGCTGAATGACCCGCCGGGCGGATCTTCGGCCGTCGGGACGCGTCAGCAGCATATGGGATGCGAGGGGGGATCGCCAAAACGGTTTACGGGCTGCTCGTCGCCGTGGCGGAGGGTGTCCCCGAGGAGGTGGGAGAGGAGGCCCCGGGGCGGCCCGGCTCCACCTCCTCCGGGAGGTGACGGGAGACCTCGGCGGTGGACAGCCCGAGCCCGCCGAGGGTGATCTCGTCCCAGGCCTGCAGCGCGTGGGTGTCCTGGTCCAGATAGAGGACGGAGGCCTCCACCTTCTGCGGGGTGTCGCCCTCGACGGCGCGCAGTCCGCCGCCGCCGGTCGTGCCCTGCACCATCAGCCGGCTGCCCTCCCCCAGGACGCTGACGTCCCGGGTGTGCGTGTGCCCGGCCAGGATCAGCGGGGCGACACCGTCGGTCTGGGCGGCGGCGATCGGGTTGTGGGCGACGGCGATGTCGACCTTGGCGCCCGTGGCGTTCTGCCGCCGGACGGCCTCGGCCAGCTTCCGCCCCGCCAGCCGTTCCGACGGGTCGCCGGCCGCCTCGACCGAGCGGTCCGGGGTGAACTGCGGGTCGCCGATGCCGGCGATGCGCAGCCCCCTGACGACCACGGACCGGCCGTCGTCGACCACGTAGGCGTTGGCCCGGCCCGCGACGGCGCGCTGGCTGTCCATGGAGTCGTGGTTCCCGCGGACGAAGACGTAGGGCGCGCCCAGGTCGGGGATGGCGGAGGTGAAGCCGTTCTCCGCGGTGGTGCCGTGGTCCATCAGGTCGCCGGTGTCGACGATCACGTCGATCTTGTACTCGGCGACCACGGACTCGATGATCTGCCAGGCCGCCGGGTTGAGGTGGATGTCCGAGACGTGCAGCACGCGCAGCGTGGTCGGATCCGGGTGGTACGCGGGCAGCGTGGACGTCGCGTCGTACAGCCGGGTCATGTTGGTCACCAGGCGGGCGAGTTCCTGCTGGTAGATGTCGAAGTCGCTGACGATGCTGCGCGCGTTGCCGACCACCGAGGGGGCGCTGCTCAGCAGCCCGGAGAACCTGGGCTCCAGGACGCTGCGCGGGTTCCAGGTGCCGTACGCGGTGCCCGCGCAGGCCACCAGCACCGCGAGGGACAGCCCGCCCGCGGCGAGGGCGCGGCGGGGCCTGCGGTAGACGGCCAGGCCCAGGGCGGTGGCGCCGGTCAGCGCGGCCACCGAGGACCGCAGCGCGAGCTCGGCCGTGCTGTGCTGGACGTCGGCGGCGACCTGGCTCTGCAGTCCGCTGATCCGCTCCGGGTGCCGCACGAGGGTCCGGGCCCGGTCGGGGTCGAGGGTGTCGACGTCCACGACCAGACGCAACGGGCCGTCGTGGCTGTCCAGTTGGAGGGAGCCCAGCGGGGAGACGTTGACCTTGGTGTCCCCGGTCCAGGACGGGTGCAGCGACATCCGGGTGTTCATCGGGCCGACCGGTTCCTCGATGCCGCCCAGCACCACCAGGCCGAGCCAGCCGCCCACCAGCGTCACCACGAGCAGCCCGAGCGCGCCCAGGTACGGGCCGGCGGGGGAGACGGGGAGCGAGGGGGCGGGCGGTGCGGCGGTGCGGCGGCGCCAAAGGTCACGGATACGGGGCACACGAGATCGAACGCGGACCATTGCCGACGTATGCCCTGGGCCGTCGCGGGCCATGCGCCGCAGGGCGGAGTGCCCCCGCGCGCCCGCGGGGGGTCATCGGGGCTCAGCCCCAGCCGAGTTCGTGCAGCCGCTCGTCCTCGATGCCGAAGTGGTGCGCCACCTCGTGGACGACGGTCGTGGCGACCTCGTCCACGATCTCCTCCTTCGTGGCGCACATCCGCAGGGTCGGGCCGCGGTAGATCGTGATCCGGTCCGGCAGGACGCCCGCGTACCACTCACCGCGCTCGGTCAGCGGCGTCCCCTCGTACAGGCCCAGCAGCTCCGGATCGGCGGGGTCGGGCTCGTCCTCGACGAACACCGCCACGTTGTCCATGACGCGGGTCAGCTCGGGCGGGATCCGGTCCAGCGCGTCGCTGACCAGTTCCTCGAACGCTTCGCGTGACATCTCCAGCACACCGCCATTGTCCGGGACGGAAGGCCGTTCGGGCAGCGTCCGACGCGGATTCCGGTGCCGGGCGCGGGCCAAGGGGTCGCCGGGCGGGAGGCGTTCGGTGACCCGCGCCGGGGGCGGTCCGGCCGCCGCGCGGCCGCGCTCCCGCCCGTACGGGCGTGTCCCCGAGGGCCGTGGGCCCGTTGGGCAGCGCGGAGCCCGATCCCGCGACGCCCCCCGCCGGACCCACCGGTCCCGCCAGATCCACCAGAGGTGCCCCCGTGACCCCTGCCACCGCCCGCGCGCGTACGGCGGCCGTGCTGCTCCTGCCCGTGCTCGCCCTGGGCTCCGCGTCCGGCTGCATGAGCGTGGGCGGCGCGGGCGGCGACGCCCAGCCGAAGGGCGCGTCCTCGGGCGTCGCCGGGGAGGCCGGCGACGCCGGGGGGACCTGGGAGGACGGCGGGATGGTGATGCCCGGCGGCCCCGGCGGGGTGGAGGGGCGGCCCGGGGCGCCCGCGCCCGGCGCCGGCTCGCCCTCGGCGTCGGCGCAGGAGTCGGTCCCGGGGCCGACGCAGGGCCCGGGCCGCTCCCACAGCCAGAAGCCGTCCGGGCGCCCTTCGTCCTCGGGACGGCCCTCGCAGTCCGCGCCGCCGTCCGACCGGCCGTCGACGACGTCCTCGCCCGGTGACGGTTCGCCGTCGCCGTCCGGGGGCGGGGAGTCGCCCGAGCCCTCGCCGTCCAGCGCGCCCTCGGTGAACGGTGCCGCGTGAGGGGCACGGGGGACCGAGAGGACCGAATTGGCCAAAGCGGTCTCGTATGCGTATGCTGGTAGATCGTTTGATCCCACTGCCCGGCGCCGAACCGAGACGCGCCGCGTTGGCGCGTTCCTTTTCTCCTGTGGCTGACCGCATCGAGGCGGTTGTAAGCAACCTCCGGAGCTGGCGCGTGCCGAAATCTCCGAGAGGTTTTAGCTTCAGCATGTCTATTGACACTGCCGACCGTTCCGCCATGCCCATCGACACCGACGGCACCGACGAGACCGTCACCGAGGAGCACACCGCTCCCGAGACCCCCACCGTGACCTTCGGCGACCTCGGCCTTCCCGAGGCGATCGTCCGCAAGCTGGCGCAGAACGGGGTCACCACCCCCTTCCCGATCCAGGCGGCGACGATCCCCGACGCCCTGGCCGGCAGCGACATCCTCGGCCGCGGCCGCACCGGCTCCGGCAAGACCCTCTCCTTCGGTCTGCCGCTGCTCACCTCCCTGGCCGAGGGCCGCACCGAGCGCAAGCGCCCGCGGGGCGTGATCCTCACCCCGACCCGCGAGCTGGCGATGCAGGTCGCGGACGCCCTGCAGCCGTACGGCGACGTGCTCGGCCTGAAGATGAAGGTCGTCTGCGGCGGCACCTCCATGCAGAACCAGATCTACGCCCTGGAGCGCGGTGTCGACATCCTCGTCGCCACCCCGGGCCGGCTGCGCGACCTGATCGAGCGCGGCGCCTGCGCGCTGGACCAGGTGCAGATCGCCGTCCTCGACGAGGCCGACCAGATGGCCGACATGGGCTTCCTGCCCGAGGTCACCGAGATCCTCGACCTGGTCCCGGCCGGCGGTCAGCGGCTGCTGTTCTCCGCCACGCTGGAGAACGAGATCGACACCCTGGTCAAGCGGTACCTGAAGGACCCGATCACGCACGAGGTCGACCCCTCGGCGGGCGCGGTCACCACGATGACCCACCACGTCCTGGTCGTGAAGCCGAAGGACAAGGCCCCGGTCACCGCCGCCATCGCCGCCCGCAAGGGCCGCACGATCATCTTCGTCCGCACCCAGATGGGTGCCGACCGGGTCGCCGAGCAGCTGCGTGACGCGGGCGTCAAGGCCGACGCCCTGCACGGCGGCATGACCCAGGGCGCCCGCACCCGCACCCTGGCGGACTTCAAGGACGGTTACGTCAACGTCCTCGTCGCCACCGACGTCGCGGCCCGCGGCATCCACGTGGACGGCATCGACCTCGTCCTCAACGTGGACCCGGCCGGCGACCACAAGGACTACCTGCACCGCTCGGGCCGCACCGCCCGCGCCGGCCAGTCCGGCACGGTCGTCTCGCTCGCCCTGCCGCACCAGCGCAAGCAGATCTTCCGGCTGATGGAGGACGCGGGCGTCGACGCCTCGCGTCACGTCGTCGGCGGGGCCGGGGCGTTCGACGAGGACGTCGCCAAGATCACCGGAGCCCGGTCGCTGACGGAGGTGCAGGCGGACGCGGCGGGCAACGCCGCCCAGCAGGCCGAGCGCGAGGTCGCCGACCTCACCAAGTCCCTGGAGCGCGCGCAGCGGCGGGCCGCCGAACTGCGCGAGGAGGCCGACCGCCTCACCGCCCGTGCCGCCCGTGAGCGCGGCGAGGACCCGGAGGCCGCCGTGGCCGCCGCCCAGGCCGAGGCCGCCGAGGCCGCCGCCGCGGCGACCGTCCCCGCCCCGGCCGCGGAGGCGTCCGCACCGGAGCAGCGCACGTTCCAGCGCCGCGACGACCGGGGCAACTACGAGCGCCGCCGTGACGACCGCCCGTCGTACAACCGGGACCGCGGTGACCGGGGTGACCGGGGTGATCGCGGTGACCGCGGATACGAGCGCCGTGACGACCGCCCGTCGTACAACCGGGACCGCCGTGACGACCGCCCCTCGTTCAACCGGGACCGTCGTGACGACCGCCCGTCGTACAACCGGGACCGTCGTGACGACCGCCCGTCGTACAACCGGGACCGTCGTGACGACCGCCCCTCGTTCAACCGCGACCGTGACCGTGACCGCGGTTTCGACCGCCGTGACGAGCGCCCGGCGCGTTCGTACGACCGGCGTGACGAGCGCCCGGCGCGCCCGCACGAGTCCCGTGACCGCCACTTCGGTGGCGACCGCCCCTTCAACCGGGACCGCCGCGACGACCGCCCGGGGTTCAACCGCGACCGTGACGCCAACGACCGCCGCCCGTACGGCCGTCGTGACGACCACCACCGCCCCGGCGGCTTCGACCGCCGCACGGACAAGCCGCGCTGGAAGCGCAACGGCTGACGCCCGCTGAACAGCTGAACGAACGAGAGCCCGGCAGCACTTCGCTGCCGGGCTCTCGGCGTTCGTTCGGCTCGCCTGGCACCTGGCCGGGGGGAGCCTCGGCGGCCGCGGTCGACGATGCCGTCTGCGAAGAAACCGTCCTCCAGCAGGAGGGCGCGCTCGCCGTCGTGCGCCCGCGCGACCGCCACGCCGTGGCGGCCCGTGGCGTCCACCGCGTCGGGCACGGTGATCACGCCGGGTGATCGCGGCGCGGCCCAGCAGCCGTACGGCGCTTGTGATCCCGGTCACGGGAGTTTCCGTCCACTTCCGGACAGGACGTGACGCATGCCGTGCCCTCTGCCGGGGAATCGCTGGGGGCATGACAAATCCGCCGTCCGTGCCCAGCGTCTCCGACGAGGAACGCCTCCGCCAGCTCGGCTACACCCAGGTGCTGGCCCGCCGGATGTCCGCGTTCTCCAACTTCGCGGTCTCCTTCACCATCATCTCGGTCCTCTCCGGCTGCCTGACCCTCTACGCCTTCGGCATGAACACCGGCGGCCCCGCCGTGATCACCTGGGGCTGGCTGGCCGTCGGGCTCATGACGCTGGTCGTCGGCCTGGCGATGGCCGAGATCTGCTCCGCGTACCCCACCTCCGCCGGGCTGTACTACTGGGCCCACCGGCTCGCCCCGCCGCGCGGCGCCGCCGCGTGGGCCTGGTTCGCGGGCTGGTTCAACGTGCTCGGCCAGGTCGCCGTCACCGCCGGCATCGACTTCGGCGCCGCGAGTTTCCTCAACGCCTACCTGGACCTGCAGTTCGGCTTCAGCAGCACCCCGGGCCACACGATCGTCCTGTTCGCCGCGATCCTGGTGCTGCACGGGCTGCTCAACACCTTCGGCGTGCGCATCGTCGCGCTCCTCAACGACATCAGCGTCTGGTGGCACGTGCTCGGCGTCGGCCTGATCGTCGGCGCGCTCGCCTTCGTGCCGGACCGGCACCAGTCGACGTCGTTCGTCTTCACCCACTTCGTCAACAACACCGGCTGGGGCAGCAGCTTCTACGTGGTCCTGCTCGGCCTGCTGATGGCGCAGTACACCTTCACCGGCTACGACGCGTCCGCGCACATGACCGAGGAGACCCACGACGCCGCCACCGCAGGGCCGCGCGGCATCGTCCGGTCCATCTGGATCTCCTGGATCGCGGGCTTCGTGCTGCTGCTCGGCTTCACGTACGCGATCCGGTCCTACGACGACGTCCTCGGCACGCCGACCGGCGTGCCCCCGGCGCAGATCCTCATCGACGGCCTCGGCGACGTCGGCGGCAAGCTCCTGCTGCTCGTCGTCATCGGCGCCCAGCTCTTCTGCGGGATGGCCTCCGTCACCGCCAACAGCCGCATGATCTACGCCTTCTCGCGCGACGGGGCGCTGCCCTTCTCCGCGGTCTGGCACCGCATCAACCCGCGAACCAGGACGCCCACCAACGCCGTCTGGCTGGCCGCGCTCGGCGCGCTCGTCCTGGGCCTGCCGTACCTGATCAACCTGACGGCGTACGCCGCCGTGACCTCCATCGCGGTCATCGGCCTCTACATCGCGTACGTCATACCGACCTTCCTGCGCCTCGGGAAGGGCGAGGACTTCGAGCGCGGCCCCTGGCACCTCGGCCGCTGGTCCCGTCCGATCGGCGTCATCGCCGTTTCCTGGGTCGTCTTCATCACGGTGCTCTTCATGCTGCCGCAGGTCAGCCCGGTCACGGTGAACACCTTCAACTACGCGCCGATCGCCGTCCTGGTCGTCCTGGGTTTCGCCGCGACATGGTGGTTCGTCTCCGCCCGCCACTGGTTCCTCCGCGACCGGGGCCCCGCCTCCGCCGACCTCCCCGCCCCCGCCCCGGCCGACACTCCGGGCTGACCGCCCCGCCCCTTCGCCGGCGGCGGCCGCGCCGCACGGGCCGAATGCGCTCGGAGCCACGGCCGCCGTCCGGCTATGCTGCG
Organism: Actinacidiphila sp. bgisy160; assembly: GCF_965342435.1. Lineage (GTDB taxonomy): Bacteria > Actinomycetota > Actinomycetes > Streptomycetales > Streptomycetaceae > Actinacidiphila. The sequence continues at coordinate 530,598 of NZ_CBDRCM010000001.1, forward strand.
GGGTGCGGGCCGTTAGCTCAATTGGCAGAGCAGTGGACTTTTAATCCATTGGTTGTGGGTTCGAGTCCCACACGGCCTACGGAAGAGGCCCAGGTCAGACACGTTCCGACCTGGGCCTCAGGCGTTCGGGGATCGCTAGCTCCCCCCGTGCTCCCCCGAATTGCGCGGTTCGTCAGGTGCCACGCGGAGCGCTCGGGTACCGCGCGCGGCCCGGGGACGGCCGTCCGTGGGCGCCTGTCAGCGCGTCGCTGGCGTCTTCTCTTCGAGCACGCACGGGCCGGGTCTCGGTGACAGCGACCGGCTCGGCGCCATCCCCGGGTCGCCGGGGTGGCACCTCCCCCGCATCGCGGCAACCGCGCACGTGTTCGACTGTAGGGCGGGCGGGAGGGAGCAGCCCACCCCGGCCGGGCGCGCTCACTCCTTCGAGTGGCCACCGCCCTCGACGGGCCCCGGCTCGCCACGGCGCCACGTTCACAGATCATGAGCACAGATCGGGGCCCCTCCCCAATGGCTCGGCGAGGAGGACATCACGGACGAGAAGACCCGCATGCATCGCCCCGGCGAGAAAGTACCGGTCGGCGGCATCCACGAATGCGACTGCGGCCAGGGCCACCAGTTCAGCGTCACAGACGAGGAGGGCCCTAGCCGGTCCCAGAGGACTGCACCGGCACTGGCTGGAACCTGCGCGGGCGCCCCTGCTGCCCGCCGACCCGCCCGGACAGCACCGGGGAGCCAGAGGCCCAGCGCAGCGGCCGACCTGCTGGCAGGATGAAAGGCTGAACGAACCCCAATCCGGCCCCGCCGAACGCGCTGGCCTGTCTGCCGCGGCGGGGCCCCCTACTGCCCGGCGCTGTCAGCCGCGGGCCCCCGCCCAGCCAGCCGCACACCCCGGCCCCCACGACTTCATCTGCTCAGGTCGCATCGGTGTGAACGCCGCGCCGCGAACTACGCGTGCCATCCTCAGCAGCGGGCACCCAGTTCTCCCCCGGACTTTCCGTTTGCCGGGCGGGGTGGTTTTTGTCACCAGGCGCTGGCGCCGCCGTCGACCGCGTAGTTCGCGCCGGTGATGTACGAGGCCCGGTCGGAGGCGAGGAAGGCGGCCAGTTCGACGATCTCCTCCGGCCGGGCGAAGCGCTTGAGGAGGGTCTTGCTGGTGATCGCGTCGCGGGCTGCCTGGTCGTTTCCGAGGTCGCGGTCGCTGGCGGGGGTCAGGACGGGGCCGGGGCTGATCGCCACTGCACGGATGCCGTGCGGTGCGCCCTCGAGGGCGAGTTGCCGTGTCATGCCGATGACGCCGGCGTTGGCGGCGGTGTGCCCGACCATCGGGGGGTTCGCTCCGGCGATCATGCCGGCCATGGAGGCGACGTTGATGATGACGCCGCCGCCGCGGCGGACCAGGTGCGGCCAGGCGAACTCGGATACGAAGAAGGGGATGTCGAGCTCGCCGGTGATGGTGGTGTGCCAGTCCTCGACCGAGAAGTCGGGCAGTGGGCCGAAGCGCAGTGAGGCGGCGTTGTTGTAGATGACGTCGAGCCCGCCGTAGGCGCGTGCGGCGTCTTCGACGAGGTGGCGCGCCTGCTCGGGGTCGGTGAGGTCGATGGGTGCGATGCCCGTCATCTCGCCTCCGATGCGGCGTACGAGTTCGGCGGTTTCCTCGTTGGCGTCTGTGTGGATGTCCGCACCCACGACCTTCGCGCCCTCTCTTGCGAATACCTGCGCCGCGACGCGGCCCATGCCGCCGCCGGTGCCGGTGATCAGTACGACTTTGCCGTCGAGAAGGGGTGCCATGGGACTCTCTCCTGCCAGATGAATGCGGTGAACGGGTTGTGTTGCGGTGGTGTCCGCCGGGCGGTCCCCGGGTGCACCGGGTGAGCGGTGCACCCGGGGTGCCGTGAATGCGCCTCGGTCGGCGCCCTTCGACGGAGCCGGGGCGCGGCGGCGCTAGTTGGTGCTGGGGTGCACGGTGCCGGGAGGGGTCTCGCCGCGCAGTTCGTCAAGGAACACGCCGAAGTTGCCCTCGGACCAGTGCTCGACGGACTGGCCGTGTATGACGCGGTCGATGGAGATGCCGCTGAGCTGGACCTCACGACCTGAGGCGGGGATGCCGAAGATGGTCCCGGTGTGCCGGCCGCCGAAGCTCCAGCGGGTGACCACCTTGTCGCCCTCGACGATCTGGTCCAGGACGGTCATCTTGAAGCCGGTGAGGCCGGCCTTGATGTCGAGGTCGCCCTTGATCCAATCCTCGCGCCGCTCTGGCCCGTTGAAGCCGTGCAGGACCAGGTCCTTGGAGATGTAGCGGTCGAAGCCGGCGGCCAGGTCGCCGTTGTAGCTGGCGTAGTAGGCCGAGGTGACCTGCAGTGGCGACAGGTAGTGGTGATGGGCCGCATGGCCGGTCGAGGCGGCGTGCGGTGCCTGGCTCTGCGCGGCGGCCGGGACGGCCGCGGAGGCCACGGCGGCGGCCACCGCGAGGCCGGTCATGGTGCCGATCGCCTTCCTGCGCCGCATGAAGGTGGAAGCGGTGGGGACGTTCGCGGTCTCAGGGGCCTTGCTGAAGAACATGGAGCACTCCTCAGGTAAGCATCGGTGCCCGACGCGGAATGATTGACACGTCAAGCATCCTTCGAAGCTTGACAACCGTCAAGCAACTTCGGGCAGGCAAGCCCTGGGGCGAAACGGGAGAGCACCGCATGGAAGACTGGGAACGTCAGCGACCGCTTCGCCGCGCAACCCGGTGATTCGACGTCGACATTCCAGTGACCTGCAACGATGCGCCAGTCCTGGAGGGCGTGAGCACCTTGACCGGCGAGGAGGCGCCGACGACGTCAGGCCAGCCGGCGCCGAACGGAGCGATGCCAGAGTGACCGACGGAACACCGCGACAGACTTTGGCGGCGACGGCCCGCGGCAAGTATGCCCCCGTCCAGATGCACGAGAGCGAGATCCTCCGGCGAGGCTTGGACACCTTCGCCGAGCTCGGCTACGCCGGCACCACGATGCGGGAACTGGCCCGGCGGCTCGGCGTGAGCCACAACTTCATCCACGAGCGATACGGGTCGAAGCACGATTTCTGGCGCGCGGTCGTGGACTTTGCGCTGCGCGACGCCCAGCCGGCGCTCGACCGGCTCCTGGCAGGGTGCCGCGACGACGACGAACGCCTGAGGAGCGTCATCGTCCACCTCTACCGGCTCGCCGCCAACGACTCCGCCATGAACCGGTTGCTGACCGACGAATCGTCCCGGGACTCAAGCCGCTTGGACTACCTGCATCAGCAGTTCATCAAGCCGTTCTGGGACAGCATCGAACCGACCGTCGCCAGCCTCATCGAGGCTGGCCGCATTCCCGGCGTCCCAGCCCACATCCTTTACTTCGCCGTCACGGGCCCCGCTCTCGCCCTTGCACAAGATCCGGTCGCCGACCGGCTCAGCCCCGACAACCTGCCGACAGCGGAGCACGACAGGGACGCCATGGCCGACGCGCTCTCTGCAGTCGTCCTGCACGGCTTGCTTCCACCACGCCAATGACCATCACCTCTCGCTCGCCCCGGCGGAGGTGCGACGCGCCCGTCGGCACCAGCCGGTGTATCCCACCCGCACGCCGTCATCTCGGCCCGCGCGCATGGCCTGGGAGCTGGCCGACCGCCTGAGGGCTTGCTGGCCCCAGGCGGACAATGATCACGCACCGATGTCCTCGGCGTTACGAGGAGATCCTTTGCATTGCCGCGGCCCGCGCCTTGAGGCCCAAGCCCTCGAGGTGGTCGATGAAACGGCGACGCACAGAGCGCCTGTCACCGTTCCGTGAACCGTGACCCCTATCGGTCGATGAAAAGTGACCCCTCCCGTGATCGAGTGATCAGTCTGGCTCCATGGGGGTCAGGTGGAAGAGGTGATCGGTGTGGAGGACTGGGTTGAGACCCGTCGGCTCCACCGCGCGGAGGGCATGTCGATCAAGGGGATCGCGCGGCATCTGGGGATCGTCCGGAACACCATGCGGCGGGCTGTGGCGAGCGACGAACCGCCACCAGGCAGGACCGGCCGTCCTCGGTGTGCTTCTGGCAGCGCGCACACGTGCCTGTGACGCGCTCTCCGCTGCTTCCGGCTGTCATCGGGCACCCCCGTGGCAGGAGCAGCCGCAGCGGGGCGTCAGGACGATCAGCGGTTCGGCGGGGTGGCGGCAGGTGTACGCGCTCATGGAGGAGCGCATCGCGGACGGCACATACCCGCCCGGCGGCCGGCTGCCGTCTCTGATGGAGCTGCAACAGGAGTTCGGGATCGCGGTGGCGACGGGGCAGAAGGTGCTGCGCCAACTGCGCGACGACGGCCTCGCCGTCATGTACCCGGGGCTGGGCACCTTCGTGACCGAGCTGCCCAAGCCGTCCGGGGCCTGAATGCGCGAAAGCGCCCCCTGCCCGACACGTGCTGCTCGGGTCGCCGAAGACCTTCGTCATGTCCAGCGACAGCGCGGCGGCGACAGATGGACGGTTCCTGCCGCGGGCCTCCGGCGGAGTGCATCCGGACGGGGGCCCGCGGCGTTCGGGGGGCGGACGGTGGCGTCAGCCGTCGCAGAACTTGAGGCGCTTCAGGGCGTCGTTGATGGCCTTGCCCTGGGCTTCGGTGAGTTCGTTGCCGTGGTACGTGAAGCTCCTGGCTGCCTCCGCGTCCGCCTGGGGGCTGTTGCTGTTGATGGCGCCGCACAGCTTGCGGGCGGCGTCGATGGCCTTGTCGGGGTCCTTGGCGAAGTCGGGGTTGACGGCCTGCAGGGCCGCGATGAGTGCGGCCCGCTCGGCCCCCGTGGGGGAGGCCGGGAGCGAGGACGGGACCGAGGACGGGATCCCCGCGTCGGTCAGGGCCTTCTCGGGGTCGTCCTGGGACACCGCGGACGCGGACGACACGGCGGTCTCGGGTGCCGTGGCGGCGGTGTCCTTGGAGGAGCTGCAGCCGCTGAGGGTCACGCCCGTGACAGCGAGCAGCAGAGTGCTTGCGGCGATGTGTGTGCGCATGTCGGGATTATGGCCATATGCCCCGCCTTGGGTGGTGGAGGCGGCCTGCGGCAGGGGTGTGACATGCCGGGCAAGCCCTCGCCCCCGGGGTGGTGGTGACGGACGGGCAGGGTCCCGGGGGCCGCTACGCCGGGGTCGCGCCGCAACGGCGGGCCTCGTCGGGGATGGGGAGTTCGAACCAGACGACCTTGCCCGTGCCCAGACGGCGGGCGCCCCAGTGGGCGGCGAGGCGGTCGACGACGTACAGGCCGCGGCCGTTCTCGTCCTCCGCTCCGGCCCGGCGTACCCGCGGGACCAGGGGGGAGTCGTCGCCGACCTCGCAGCGCAGTACGTCGGTGCACAGCAGGCGCAGGGTGATGGGGCGCGAGGCGAAGCGGACGGCGTTGGTGACGACCTCGCTGACGAGCAGTTCGGTCGTCTCCAGCATCGGGTCGAGGCCCCAGCGGTGCAGGGCGCGGCGGGTGAGGCGACGGGCGTGGCAGGCCGTCTCGGGCTGCGGGGCGAGGTACCAGTAGGCGACGCTGTGCGTCGGGAAGCCCTCGCAGCGGGCGGCGAGCAGCGCGATGTCGTCGTCCCGGGAGCCGCCGGGGCCGAGGTCGCCGAGCGCCTGGTCGCACAAGGCCTCCAGGGGCGGCGGGAGGAGGTCATGGCCGGGGGTCTGGACGCGGGCGAGCAGGTTCTCGATCCCGGTCCAGATGTCGTGGCCGCGGGATTCGACCAGCCCGTCGGTGTAGAGGAACAGCGTGGCCCCGATGGGGGCGGGCATCTCGACGGTCTCGAAGTCGACGTCGCCGACGCCGATCGGCGCGCCCGCCGGCACGGGCAGCACCTCGCCCTTGCCGCCGGGGAGCAGGACGACCGGCGGCAGATGGCCGGCGTTGGCGATCAGCAGCCGGTGCGATATGGGGTCGTAGACCGCGTACAGGCAGGTGGCGATGTGCTCGATGCCGAGCCGCTGGGCCTGTTCGTCGAGGTGGTGCAGGACCTCGTCCGGGGGCAGGTCGAGCCCGGCGAGGGCCTGCACGCTGGTGCGCAACTGGCCCATGATCGCGGCGGAGGTCATCGAGTGGCCCATCACGTCGCCCACGACGAGCGCGACGCGGCTGCCGGGCAGCGGGATGGCGTCGTACCAGTCGCCACCCACCCGCGCGGTCTCGGAGGCGGGCAGGTAGCGGCTGGCCAGCCGGACGCCGGTGGGCTCGGGGAGGGAGGCCGGGAGCATGGTGCGCTGCAGCGCGTCGGCGACGGAGGCCTCGTGGCCGTACATCAGGGCCTTGTGGGCGCCGAGCGCGGTGTGCGTCGCGAGTTGCGAGGCGACGAGGAGGTCGTCGGCGGTGAAGGGCGCGCGTTCGGGGTGGCGCAACAGGGAGAGGGTGCCCATCAGGCGGTTGCGGCCGTGCAGCGGGGCGATGATCAGGCGGCGGCCGGGCGGCAGCGTGCCGGGCGGGCCGGCCACCGGGCCGAGCAGCTCCCTGGTGGCGGGGGCGATGCCGGGGGCGTCGCCGAAGACCGGGCGGCCCTCCCGCAGCAACCGGGTGAGCCGGCCCGTGGTGCTGAGCCGTACGCATTCCGACACCCCCTGCGGCCCGGGGCGGTTGACGCACCGCAGCGCGATCTGCGGCGGCTCGGGCGCGGTGGCCTCCGCGTCCGGCGACGGCAGCCCCGGGGGTGGCCGCTCCGTGGCGCGCCGCCGCGTGGGGTGCAGGTGCAGGACGACGGGATCCACGGTGTCCCGGTCCTCCGTCTCCTCCCCGGTCAGCAGCGGGTCGTGCAGATGGACGAAGATCGCGTCGGCGAAGGCGGGGACGGCCGCCGTGTCCAGCTCGCGCAGGGTCTCGTCCAGGTCCATGCCGGCGGCGATGCGCCGGGTCGCCGCGTCGAGGTAGCGGAGCCGGTCGGTCTGCGGCTGCCCGGGCCCGCGGGGCGCCTCGGCATCACGGGGCCACAGGGGCTGTCGCGCCTGCGGTTCCGCGATGCCCCCGGTCCCGCCGGGGTCTTCGTCTGGGGTGCGGTGCCGCGCCACGTCCTGGTCCCGTCCCGCCTCAGTCGAGTCGCCGGCAGCAGAGGAAGACCTGTTCCTCCGGCGGTACGTCGCTGAAGGCCGGGGCGTAGGTGTACGAGAACTCCTTGACGATCTCGAAGCCGCCCGACTCGATGACGTGCAGCAAATCCTCCCGGAGGTAGCCGGAGACGCGGATGGTGCAGCCGAGGAACGGGATGGCGAAGTCGTCCACGTCGGCCTCCACCATCGACAGGGCGAACAGCCCGCCCGGGACCAGCAGATGGTGAATCGTGCGGAGGGCGTGCGGGATCTCGGCGCGCGGCAGCATCAGCAGCGAGAAGAAGGCCGCGACGGCGTCGAAGCGGCCCAGCGAGACCGGGCCGCCGGGACGCAGGTCGGCGATGTCGAGCTGGTGGAAGGTGGCGTCGGGGACGTAGGTCCGGGCCAGTTCGAGCATGCCCTCGGACAGGTCGATCCCGACGACGTCGAATGCCGCGTCGCTCAACTGCCGGGCGGTGGGGAGTCCGGTGCCGCAGCCGAGGTCCAGCACGCGGGACCCGCGCGGCAGGGTGTCCACGAGCCACAGGCCGGCGGAGGACTGCCCCTCCTTGTGCGGGAAGGCCTCGTCGTACCGGTCGCCGATGGCGTCGAATGCCTCGGCCTGGCCGCTCCGGTCAGGCCGGCCACTCTGGTAACCGCCCCACACGGTCTTGTCGATCACGAAAAATCCCTTTCGTGTCCACTTCCAATTATCCCATAGCGTTCTTTTGTCGCCTCTTGATGGAATCTGTCCCACTGCGCGCGGGAGTCGCAGGAGTCCCGGAACGACACCGGGGTCACATGGGGCATCCGGCCCATCTCTCTGTGTGCAGGTGTGGGACTGCCGTGCCCACCGTTACGGACGGGGCACGTGCGCCGGGCTGTGCCGCGCCCGTATCGTGGGGCCACCGCGAGCACCCCGGCCCGGCCCGGGGCCGATCCGCCGCGCGTACGCCGCCGACGCCCACCGCACTTGCCAGGAACCGGACCTCATATGACCGCACCCTCCTTGCACAGCACCGCCGACATCGCCTCCCTCCCCGCGGAGGCGCGCGACGACCTGCGCGCCTACGCGGAGCTCGGCGGCTTCACGCTGACGACCGAAACCCACGCCTGGTACGCCGCCGTGGACACCGTCGCCGGCCCGGAGGAGGCCCGCGCCGCCTCCACCCTCCTCGCGGAGCTGCGCGGCCGTGACCTGCCCGCGCTGCGCTCCGCCGCGCTCCGCCTGGAGGAGGCCGAGGCCCTGGGCATCGACGCCCCCCGCACGGTGGCCGAGGCCGGCCGGGCCATGGCGCTGCTGCTGCGGGTCCGGCTGACGCTGCGCACGCTGAGCGCCGACGTCTACGACGTGGCCGAGACCGAGCTGGACGAGCTCGTCGCCGCCACCGCGAGCGGCGCCTGGCGCCGGGACCGCGGTGTGAAGGTCGCCTGGCTGCGCCGCCGGTCGCTGCGGGGACGCATCCGCGGGCTGGCCACCGGGCGGCCGCGGCGCGACGCCGTGCACACCGCCCTGGCCTCCGCGGCCTCCGAGCGCACCGACTGGGCCGCCCTCGGCGGCGCCGGCCGCCCGGCCGTCCCGGCGGACGCGGACTTCCTCGACGACGCCTCCCGCGCCGCCGAGGCCGCCGTCACCGGGCTCACCGAACTGGGCCGCCTCCTGCGTCCCGAGGCCGCGCTGGACACCCTGCCCTTCGAGGAGCTCGCGGAGCTCCTCGACCGCCTTGCCGCGGACGAGGGCACGCTGTACCGGCTGCCCAACCTCAAGGCCACCCGAGACCGCCTGGAGGCGCAGGGCCTCGCCGGGGTGCTCGCGGAGCTGACGGAGCGCCGGGCGGACACGGCCGAGGTCGTCGCTCTGCTGGGCGAGCCGGAGACCCCCGTCGTCCCCGAACCGCGCACCACGTCGGAAGCGACGGAGGGGGTTCCCGCGGAGGCGGAGGCGGAGGCGGAGGCGGAGGCCGCGCCCGCGGAGGCCGTTGCCGAGGCCGCGGTGGTCGAGGCACTTGCGACTACGGAGGCAGAGGCGGAGGCGGTCGCCGAGGCCGCGCCCGTCGAGGTCGTGGCGGAGCCGGTCGCCGAGGAGGCCGCTGCTGCGGAGCCCGAGCCCGAGCCCGAGGCCGCGCCTGCCGAGGTTGAGCCTGAGGCGGTCGTGGAGCCGGTCGCTGAGGAGCCGGAGCCGGTGGCTGAGGCTGTGGTGGTTGAGGGTGCTCCTGCCGAGGAGCCTGAGGCGGTCGTGGAGCCGGTCGCTGAGGAGCCGGTGGCCGAGCCGGAGCCGGTGGCCGAGGCTGTGGTGGTTGAGGAGGCTCCTGCCGAGGAGCCTGAGGCGGTCGTGGAGCCGGTCGCTGAGGAGCCGGAGCCGGTGGCCGAGCCGGAGCCGGAGCCGGAGCCGGTGGCCGAGCCGGAGCCGGTGGCTGAGGCTGTGGTGGTTGAGGAGGCTCCTGCCGAGGAGCCTGAGGCGGTCGTGGAGCCGGTCGCTGAGGAGCCGGTGGCCGAGCCGGAGCCGGTGGCCGAGGCCCGGGAGGCGAAGCCCGCCGCGGTGAAGCCGGCGATCACGCCGGGGAAGGCCGTGACGGCGTACTCGGCGGAGGAACTGACCGCGCTGGTCCGGTGGATCGACGGCGACGGCCAGGAGCGGTCGGACGACGAACTGCTGCGTGCCGCGATGAAGGAGCTGGGCTTCGCCCGGCTGGGCCCGCGCATCAAGGAGGCCCTCGGGGCCGCCGTGGCCGAGGCGCGCGGCTGAGGGCCGCGCGTCATCCGGCGCGCGGCAGTGGTTTGGCGACGACCCGCACCAGGACGGTGCGGGTCGTCGCGTTGCCGCAGGCGTCGGTGATGGTCGCGGTGAACGCGTCGGTGCCGGAGAAGTTCTCGCGCGGGGTGTAGGAGAAGAGGCCGTTGGCCTGCTGGACGAGGACGCCCCGCTCGGGTTCGCTGTGGGCGGTGACGGTCGTCCCGCTGCCCCTGACGCCCTTGAGGACGTCGCCGGTGGCGTGGCCGTGCGGGCCCGAGGTGACGCGCAGCCGGCCCGGTACGAGGACGGGCCGGGCGACGACGTAGACGCGGTGGGCGGCGTGGTCGGAGACGTAGAGCCGCCCGACCGGCGCCAGGGCGGTGCCCCAGGGGCGCTTCAGGGGGCCCGTCCCCGGGGTGCGGGCGAGCGGGGAGGGGTAGAAGAGGGAGCCGTCCTCGGTGACCGCCAGTCCGCGGACGTCGCCCGTGGCGACCCGGGCGGCGCCCGGTACGGGGGTGACCCGGCCGTCGTCGTCGATGCGCCGGACGCGGCCGTCCACGACGGCGTAGACGTTGCCTGCCCGGTCGGTGGCGAGGGCGCCGACGGTGGCGCCGGGGAAGAAGCGGACCGGGGCCTTGCCGCCGGGTGGGATCCGCCGCAGTCCGCCGGCCGTGCCGCCCGAGACGTACACGGAGCGGTCGCCGCCCACGGCGACGGCGTCGTGCCGGCCGGCCTCGGCGAGCAGGGTGGTCGTGCCGCGGCCGTCGGCGCCCACGGAGACGACCTTGCCCTCGCCGGAGACGTAGACCGTGCCGTCCGGGCCGACGGCCAGGCCGTACGGTGCGAAGTCGGTGGTCGCGAAGGTCGTGATGACGGGCGCGGCGCCCTCCGCGCCCGCGGTGACGCGGCGGACGGCGTGGTTGGCGGAGTCGGCGATGTAGAGGCGGCCCGCGGTGTCGGTGGCGAGTCCGGCCGGGCCGTGCAGGCCGGCCGCGACGGCGGCGGCGCCGTCCCCGCCCCGGCCGGCCGCGCCGGTGCCGGCGTAGGCGACCGGGGCGCAGCCGGCGGCGGGGACCGGGGCGGCCGCGCCCGGGGCCGGGGTGAGCAGGACGGTGGCGGCCGCCAGCAGGGCGGGGGCGAGGGCGAGGCGGCGGCGGCCGGGCCGTCCGGGGGATGGGCGCACGTCGGGCTCCGCGAGGGTGAGATGGTCGACCGGTACTGACGGGACGTCACCAATGTGGCAATCTCCGCCGGTCCCGGCGCGCCGGGTGACCCATCGGGGGGTCGCCCGATCGGTGACGCGTCCGATCCGGGGGCGTCCGGCGGCGGGTCCGGTGTCGCGGTTGCGCCACGGCGAACTCGCAGAATTAACCTCATCGCCCTTGTCATGTCAGTTTCTACGCGCGTAACTTGAGCCGGTCCGCCGTGCGCCGCCCGTGTTTGACGGGCTGTTGGACCCCGATTGGAGAAACCCTCGTGCCGATCGCCAGACCGAGCCGACACCGCAGCCGCGTCGCGGCGCTCGCGCTCATATCGACCGGAATCGCCGCGTCCGTCGTACTGACCGGGCTGCCCGCGGCCCATGCGACCCCCTCCGGCGAGGCGGTCGTCGCTGAGGTCTACGGCGGTGGTGGCAACTCCGGCGCGACGCTGACCAACGACTTCGTGGAGCTGGCGAACGCCGGCTCGGCCGCGTACGACCTGTCCGGCTACAGCGTGCAGTACCTGCCCGGTACGCCGTCCGCCTCCTCCAAGTGGCAGGCGACCGCGCTGACCGGGTCGATCGCCCCCGGCGGCCGCTACCTGGTGTCGGAGTCCGCCGGCACCGGCGGCACGACGCCCCTGCCGACCGCCGACGCCGGCGGCTCGATCGCGATGAGCGGCACCAGCGGCACCATCGCCCTGGTCAACGGCACCACCCCGCTGACCTGCATCACCGCCGCCGACTGCACCGCCGACCCGCGCGTGGTCGACCTCGTCGGCTTCGGCACCGCGGTCGTGCGCGAGGGCAGCGGCCCCGCGAGCGGGGCGAGCAACACCGCCTCCGTCGCCCGCGGCGCGTCCCTGGCCGACACCGACGACAACGCCGCCGACCTCACCGCCGGCGCGCCGACCCCGGTCAACGCCGCCGGGCAGACCCCGGGCGGCGGCACCCCGGACCCGACGCCCACCCCCGAGCCGAGCGAGCCCGGCACCACCCGGATCCACGACATCCAGGGCACCACCCGGGTCTCCCCGCTCAAGGGCCAGACCGTCACCCGGGTCCCCGGCATCGTCACCGGCGTCCGCACCGCCGGCTCCAAGGGCTACTGGATCCAGGATCCGGAGGCCGACGCCGACGCCCGCACCAGCGAGGCCGTGTTCGTCTACACCGGCTCCGTCACGCCCACCGTCGCCGTGGGCGACAAGGTTCTGGTGACCGGCAAGGTCTCCGAGTACTACCCGAGCACCGGCAGCCAGTCCGTCACCGAGGTCACCGGCCCGGCCACCACCGTCCTGTCGGCCGGCAACGCCCTGCCCGCGCCCGTCACGCTGGACGCGTCCACCGTCCCGGCGGCGTACGCGCCCGACGCCGGCGGCGGCAGCATCGAGGGCCTGCCGCTCGACCCGGCCCGGTACGCGCTGGACTTCTACGAGGCCCACGAGGGCGAGCTGGCCCGGTTCTCCGACGCCCGCGTCGTCGGCGGCACCACCCGGTACCACGAGGTCTGGGTGACGGTGAAGCCGGAGGAGAACCGCACCCGCCGCGGTGGCACGGTGTACGGCTCGTACGACCGGCCCAACACCGGGCGCATCAAGGTCATGTCGATCGGCGCGGGCGCCGACGTCCCGACCGCCGACGTCGGTGACGAGCTGGCCGGCACCACCACCGGCCCGATCGACTACGACGGTTTCGGCGGCTACAGCCTCCAGGCCACGCAGCTCGGCACCCTGGTCGACAACGGCCTGGGGCGCGAGGTGACCCGCAAGCAGAAGGGCGGCGAGCTCGCGGTCGCCACGTACAACGTGGAGAACCTCGACCCGGCCGACCCCGCGGACAAGTTCGCGCGGCTCGCCGACGGCGTCGTCACCAACCTCTCCTCACCCGACATCGTGGCGCTGGAGGAGATCCAGGACGACAACGGCGCCACCGACGACGGCACCGTCACCGCCGACCAGACCGTGCGGAAGTTCACCGACGCGATCGTCGCCGCCGGCGGCCCCCGCTACAGCTGGCGGTCGGTCGACCCCGCGAACGACACCGACGGCGGTGAGCCCGGCGGCAACATCCGCCAGGTGTTCCTCTTCAACCCGCACCGCGTGCAGTTCACCGACCGCGCCGGCGGCGACGCCACCACCGCGGTCGAGGCGGTCAAGACCCGCAAGGGCGCGGAGCTGTCGGTCTCGCCCGGCCGGATCAACCCCGGCAGCGAGGCATGGAAGGCCAGCCGCAAGCCGCTGGTCGGCGAGTTCCGCTTCCACGGGAAGCCGGTCTTCGTCATCGCCAACCACTTCAACTCCAAGGGCGGCGACCAGCCCCTGCACAGTGTCAACCAGCAGCCGGTGCGCGGCTCCGAGACCCAGCGGAAGCTGCAGGCCACCGAGGTCAACACCTTCGTGAAGTCGCTGCTCGCGGCCGACCGGCAGGCCAACGTCGTGGTCCTCGGCGACCTCAACGACTACGAGTTCTCCGACACGGTGTCCACCCTCACCTCGGGCGGCGTGCTGAAGGACCTGCTGACCACGCTGCCGAAGTTCGAGCGCTACACCTACGTCTACGAGGGCAACTCGCAGTCGCTGGACCACATCCTGCTCAGTCCGGCGCTGCGCGACTTCGACTACGACGTGGTGCACATCAACGCGGAGTTCGCCGACCAGGCGAGCGACCACGACCCGCAGATCGTCCGCGTCAAGCCGGACGGCTGCTGACGCGTCCGTGGTGAGGGCGGCACCGGCGTGACGCCGGTGCCGCCCTCACGGCGTCACCGGGGGTCGGGCTCCGGGTCGGGGAAGCTGCCGGTCGACGTGTCGGAGCCGGTCCACGCGGCCAGCAGCTGCAGGGCCGCCTCGGAGGTCGAGCCGGGCTCGGCCGTGTGGATGCACACGAGCTGGTCGCTGTCGCCGGGGAAGAGCGCGTGCTCGTACGACAGGGTGAGGTCACCGACGACGGGATGGTGGTAGAGCTTCACCCCGTGCGACTTCTGCCGCACGTTGTGGTCGGCCCACCAGGCGCGGAACTCGGCGCTCTTGATGGTCAGTTCGCCGACCAGCTCGGTCAGCCCCGGGTCGTCCGGGTGGCGCGCCGCGTCCAGCCGCAGGGCGGCGACCGTCTCGGCGGCATGCTTGTCCCACTCCCGGTACAGGTCGCGCGCCGCGTCGTCGAGGAACATGAAGCGGGCGAGGTTGCGGTCGCGGTGCGGCAGCGCCTCGAAGTCGGTGATCAGTGTGCGGGCCAGCCGGTTCGCGGCCAGCACGTCCGTGCGGCGGCCGATGACGAACACGGGGGTGCGGTCGCCCAGCAGGTCCAGTACGCGGTGCACCTCGGGGCGCACCCGTTGCGGCCGCTGCGGCCTGCGGCGGGGCGGGGTGCGCTGCCGCGCCAGCTCGAAGAGGAACGCGCGTTCGGCCGCGTCCAGCCGCAGGGCGCGGGCGACGGCGTCCAGCACCGCCTCCGAGACATTCTGGTGCCTGCCCTGCTCCAAACGGGTGTAGTAATCGGTGCTCACCCCGGCCAGCCGCGCCAGTTCCTCCCGCCGCAACCCCGGCACACGGCGCGGCGCACCGCTGACGGTGATGCCGGCGTCCTGCGGTCTCAGCCGGTTCCTGCGGGCCCGCAGGAAGTCCCTGAGCTCGGCGTTGTGCTCCATGTGTTCCAGTATGGGCGGCCGATCATGAGGCGGCCCGGCACGGCCGGACCCGCCGGCGGCCACCCGGGCGGAGGGCTCTCCTCCAGGCGGTCCAGCCGTTCCAGCCGCTCCTGGAAGCGGTCCGGCATCTCCCTGAGCCGTTCCGCCTCCGCCGGCAGTCGCTCATGGTGCGGCTCCTCGGCGGTGCCGGGTCCCGGAGGCTCCCCGGTCATGTTCACCCAGGGCCCGGCCGGCCGCGCGAACTCCGCCGGCCGCGGCACGCACAGTCCCGCCGCGCAGCGGCGGCAGGACGCCGTCGAGGCGCGCCGGCCCGGCAGTCCGGTGCCGTCGCGCACGAAAGACCCGGGCGGCCCGCCCGCAGCGGCAGGCGCCCCATGCGCACGGTGCGCACCCGCTGCCGGGCGTAGCGCGTCCCGCGCTCGTAGCGGGTGTACGCGCCCAGCACGCTCACCTGGAGCACCAGCGCGTCGCGGCGGTCCGTCGCGCAGGTCAGGGCCTGTGCCTCGGCAGCCGTGTGCAGGCAGTGGAAGCCGCAGTCGCAGCCCGGCGCCGGGCTGCGGTGCCGCTGGCGGTGGCCGCAGACGGCGTCGAGGGCGCCGTACACGATCCGCCCGCCCCGGCAGACGCCCCGGAGGCCCACGCGGGCGCCGTCGTACGCCGGCATCGGGAAGGCCGGCTTGTACCCCGTGGGGGGGGCACCGCCGGCCGTTCCTCGGGCAACCGGCGGCCGAACCTCACCGTGCCGCGGCCTCGGCGGGCTCCGCCGCGGGGGCCGGCACGGTGCCCGGGGTCCGGCCGGTGAGGGCCTTCTCCTCGTCCACGAGCGGCTCCCGGCCTGTGAGCTCCTCGTCCGTCTCCTGTGCGCAGCCGTTCGCCAGTGCCCTGCCCAGCTTCATCGCGGCCTCCGGGGTCGGGCGAATCCCTCGTTCCGGGGTACTCGGGCATCCTGCCGCACAGGGTCGCCGGCGGGGTGGGGCGCCTCGCTCCGGGCCGCCGCGATTTCCTGCTCGGTACACACAACTCTCCGCACAGGGCCTGTGAATGACGACACGTCAGCGTAGGCTGGGAACGAGGGGAGGCGTCATGGAAACGTACGTGACCATCGAGCTGGAAGGCGGCACGGACGCGGCGGAGGACCTGCGCAGACTGGAGGTCTGGCTACGGGCCGACGAGGAGCTGGCGCCGCTGGTCGTCCGCCGGGAGCGGCCCGCCGACGAGAGCATGGGCGTCGCCTACGACCTGCTCCTCATGATCCTTCAGGAGACCCTGCAGGCCACCGCGCTCACGCTGCTCCGCGCCCTGCGCAACCACCTGCGCAACCAGCCCGGCGACTCGCTCAGCGTCACCGTCCGCGCCGGGGACGTGGAGTGCGTCCTCACCGGCCGGGACGCCCTGACCCGCGGCGAGCTGGAGGCGATGGCGGCCCGCATCCGCCAGACGCTGGAGAACTAGATCCGGAGGAAGACGGCCCTGGGGAGGTCCGGCGGGCATGCCGTACGAACCGTTCGCGTCCCGGTCGCGGGCGGTCCTGATCGGGGTGTCCCAGTACGAGCACTCCCGTGACTTCTCCAACATCCCCTCGGCCAGGGCCAATGTCGCGCGGTTGCGCGCCGTGCTCGTCTCCGGCGGACTCGGCCGGTTCATCCCGCGCACCGTGGAGACCCTCGCCGAGGCGCGCACCCGCGACCGCGCGCTGCGGCTGATCGGCACCGCCGCCGCCCAGGCCCAGGACCTGCTGCTGGTCCACTTCACCGGGCACGGCTACGTCGACCTGGCCACTGGGGAGCCCGAGCTGTACCTGATGACCCGGGAGTCCACCAAGGACGGCGCCCGCCTCGACGGCATCCCGTACCGGGACCTGCTGAGGCTGCTCGCCTCCTCGCGCGCCGAGCGCGTCGTCCTCGTCCTGGACTGCTGCTACTCCGGCAACGCCGGCCTGGTGCCGCTGCCCGAGCGGCCGTTCTCCCTGATCACCTCCTCGGCCGTCGGCTCGCGCATCCACAAGGGCGACGGCATCGACCCGACGCCCTTCACCGGCGCCCTGGTCCGGGTGCTGGCCGAGGGCACCGACCCGTACGAGCCGGTCACCGTGCAGCGCCTCGGGGTCCGGCTGCACGAACTGGCCGGCGAGTACGCCGCCACGCTCGACGAGCGCGCGGACTACGACCCCTGGTTCCCGACCGAACGCTCCAGCAACAGCGCCGGCGACACCGTCCTGTCCCAGGCCCGGCTCACCCCGCGCCCCGCCCGCGGGACCCGCTGGCTGGCACCGCTGCGCCGGCTCGCCCAGTACGCCGGCTTCGCCTGGACGTGGACGGCGGGCCCCCACCAGCCGCTCTGGCACCGCGTGGTCGGCGCCGGCACCGCCCTGGCCCTGGTCGCGGGCGGCGTCACCGGCTGGACATGGGCGCACCGCCCGGCACCGCTGTGCCCCGCCCCGCTCGAACTGCGGGTGCTCACCTCACCGGAGACGCGCGCCGCGCTCACCTCCGTGCTCGACACCTTCCAGGACAGCGAAGCCGCCGCCACCAGCGCCTCCCTCGGCGGCCGGCCCGAGGGCTGCGGCCAGATCAACACCACCGTCTACGCGGCCCCCACCGACCGCACCATCGCCGCCTTCCGCGCCTCCGCCGCCTGGGCCGAACCGGAACGCGCCTGCCAGGACGGCGGGGACTGCGCGATGCCACTGCGGGACGTCGGGCCGCACCCGGACGTGTGGATACCGGCGGCCGGCACCGCCCGCACCCAGGTCCTGGCCGAGACCCGGCGGCCGGAGAGCGTCGTCGTCCTCGGCCGGCCGGTCACCCTCGCGCACTCGCCCGCGGTCCTCGCCACCACGACCTCGCTGGACGGCGTGGCACGCACCGGCAGCACCGCGCAGCAACTGGTCGACGCCGCCCGCGCCCAGGGCGTGGTCGTCCGCAGCGCCGAACCGCACTCCTCGGACGCCGCCCTGGACCAGCTGCTGCACCTGGCGCCGGGCACCCGGGTCACCACCGACGCCGTGCCCCCACCGGACGACCGGGCCCTGGCCTGTTCCGCCCGGACCTGGCTGGTCGAACGACGCGGCACCCAACAGGCCCTGCTCACCACCGAGTCCACTCTCGCCGGCCTCGTCACCCCGGCCCTGGAGTCCCGTCCCCCCTGCCTGGGCAACCAGTCCGACCCCTACACCGCCTACTACCCCGCCGACGTGCCGCCCCTCGACCTCACCCTCGTACCGGTGACCTGGGAGACCGGCCGGGCCGACCGCGTCGAACGCGCCGAGGCTGTGCACCGCCTCGGGGAATGGCTCCGCTCCCGCCCGGGGCAGTGGGCGCTGGCCGCGCAGGGTTTCCGTACGGACGTCAGCGGGACGACCGCGGCCGGGGACACCCCGCTGGACAGCGCCGTCTTCGTCGCCGACCCCCCGGCTGGCGGCGAACCGCCCACCCGGCAGGACATCGAGGCCGCGCTGCGGGACCACGGTGAGGCCGCCGGCACCCGGCGCGACGTCCTGTTCGCCGTCGACGTCTCCAGCTCCTCCTACTCCGGGGCCAACGTCCCCGTCGTGCGTTCCGTGCTGGCCCGAGCCTCCGGCTACCGGTACGGCATCGCCGCCGTGCCCGGCCGCACCCTCCTGCGTCCCGGGCCGAACGACGCGGCCGCGCGGGACGCCGCGATCCGCGCGCTGGCACCGGTCGAGCGGGACGCCCCCGTGGCCGCCGCCCTGCGGCAGTGGTCCCGGGCCCTCGCCGATTCCCCCGGCGCCCTGATCGTCCTCATCACCGACGACGAGGACAGCGCCCGCGTCGACCCGCCGGACGTGGACGTCCCCGTGCTGGTGGTGTCCCTGGAGGGCTACGGCTGCTCGCTGCGCTTCAACAAGGCCGTGACGGAGGGCGGCGGCGCCTGCCTCACGGCCACGCAGGACCTGCCCAACCGGGTCGCGGAGACCATCACCCGCCTCACCTCGGGAGGGTCATGACAGCCACCGGGCCCCGAGGCGTGGACGGCACCCTCCGCCCTCCGCGCCCCGTCCGCCGCCGGCGCGCGCGCCGCGCGCTGGGCGCCCTGCTCCTGCTGGCCGGGGCGGCCTGCAGCGGCCCCGCCGCCGCCCCGGCGCCGGAGCCCGACCGCTCCCGGCCGCTGATCGTCGCCAGCGACGCCGACCTCACCGCCGGCGGCCGACCCGGCGTCCGCCGCGCCCTGATCGAGGAGTGGAACCGGCGCAACCCGTCCCGGCCCGCCCGGCTCGTCGAGCTCCCCTCCGCCTCCGACGAGCAGCGCAGCGAGCTGATCGGCGCCTTCCAGTCGGGCACCGCCGCGTACGACGTGGTCAACCTCGACATCAGCTGGATCCCCGAGTTCGCCGACAGCGGGCTGCTGCGCCCGCTCGCCCCCGCCCTCGTCGACGGGGACTTCCTGCGCCAGGCCGCGGACGCCGGGCGCTGGAAGGGCCGCACGTACGCGGTGCCCTTCAACACCGACGTCGGCCTGCTCTACTACCGCACCGACGACCTCGCCAAGGCCGGGCGCCGCCCCGCCGACCTGCGCGGATACGCCAAGATCGGCGACCTGCTCGCCGACGTCCGCCCGCTCGGCCACGCCGCCTACACCACCCAGCTGCGCGCGTACGAGGGCCTGACCGTCAACACCCTGGAGACCTTCTGGACCGCGGGCGTCGAACTCGTCGACGGCGACGGCCGCTACATCGGCACCGAGGACGGGCTGCGCGAGGGCCTGGACGAGCTCGGCCGGCTGGGCGCCGCCAACAACCTCAACCCGGTGTCCCTGGAGGCCGACGAGTCGGTCACCCTCGCCCAGTTCACCGAGGGGCAGAGCGTGCTGATGCGCAACTGGCCTTACGCCTACAACCGGCTGGACGCCGCCCTCGCCCCAGGCGTCCGCTTCGGCGTGGCCCGGCTCCCCGGCATCGCGGCGCTCGGCGGTCAGAGCCTCGGCGTGGCGGCGAACAGCGACCGCCCGGACGACGCCGCGGACCTGATCCGCTTCCTGACCGGACGCGACGCCCAACATGCCCTGCTCCGGGCCGGCTTCGCCCCGGCACGGCGGTCGGCATACGGAGCCGGGAATGTCAACTGTGACGATCCTCACGACCCCCGCGCCTGGTTCTACGACCGCCCCACGGGACGCGGCTCGGAGCCCCCGCCCTCGCCGTCCGCCGCGACCCCCGCTTACACGACCCTGCTGTGGTGCGCGCTGCAGGCCGCCAGGGCCCGTCCGGCGACCGCGCATTACGTCACCTTCACCCGGGTCCTGCAGCGTGAAGTGCACGGAATGCTCGCGGCGCACCGCGGCGCCGACGCCTCGGCGGAGCGCCTGGACGGCCGTCTGGGGCGCGCGCTCGGCGGCCGGGGTCCGGGGTGACCATCACTCCTCGTGAGCGCGACACTCCCTTCCGCATAACGACTGATGCACACTCACATTTCCCATAGGTCACGGCAGTCACGACCCAATGTCCGCTTCTGTCCCGTCCATCCCCATAGATTCCCGTCATGAACTCGCTTGAGTGGCTTGGAATTGGCGGGCGCCTCTATTAACGTTCGATAACGCAGCGCGGTCGTCCCACCGCCGACAGGGCGGCGCCGTGCGCTTGCCGAATCCCGTCCGCGGGAACCGGGGAACCACTTCCTGGGGTGAATCGGGGGCCCTCCGCGGTCCTCGTAGGAGACCTTCCTGCTCCGAACCCGTCAGCTAACCCGGTAGGCGAGAAGGAAGGAAAGGAGTGCGCCCGCGTGGCGTCGAACGAGCCTGCCCTGATACCCGGACAGCAACAGGGGTCCGTCAGCGCATACCCCGAGTGGGACACCGCCGAGTGGAACATCGCCGCCGGCTGGAACCCCCCGGCAGCCGAGCAGGCACCGCCGACGAAGAACGCGATCGACGGCTGGGACACCGGCCAGTGGAACATGGCCGCCGGCTGGCTCGACGCGGCCGCCGCCGCGGAGACGACCTCCCAGGACGCCACCGTCGCGGAGCACGAGGCCGCCGGGCACGAGGCGTACGAGGCCGCCGCCACCACCGCCACCGTCGCCACCCACCCGCTCCCCGAGGACATCGAGGCCTTCGCGGACGCCCGGCACAGCGAGGACGCCGAGGACATCGAGGCCTTCGAGGCCTTCGAGGGCGCGCCCCACGAGGGCCCGCCGGCCGAGCCGTGGAACCCCACCGAGGAGTCCGCCGGGCCCGTGCGCGGCCGGCACCGCGTCGCCAAGCAGCGCTCCCTGGGCCGCGGTTCGGCGGTCTTCGGAGTCGCGGCCGTGGCCGTGCTGGGTGTCGGAGGGGTCGCCGCCGCCGAGGGCAAGAACCCCCTCCCCGTCTCCCTTCCCCATCTGCCCGAGGCGTCCGAACTGCCCGGCATCGGCGCGCTCGTCGACGACGACAGCGCCCCCGAGGCCAAGCCCGTCGCCGAGGCCCTGAGCCCCGACGCGGGTGAGGCGCTGCGCAACCGCATCCTCGACCAGGCCCAGCAGCAGCGGAACGCCGCCGACCGGGCCGCCAGGACCGCCGCGCAGCAGGAGGCCTCGGCCAAGGCAGCCAAGTCCGCGGCGGCGGAGCGGGTCCGCGCTGAGGCCGCCGCCAAGAAGAAGGCCGCGGAGGAGGCCGCGAAGAAGCTCGAGGCCGCCCGCCTGGCCGAGCTCGCCAAGAGCTTCGTCAAGCCGGTCACCTCGTACACCCTGACCGCGGGCTTCGGCGAGTCCAGCTCGCTGTGGGCCAACACCCACACCGGCCAGGACTTCGCCGCCCCGACCGGCACCCCGGTCAAGGCCATCCACAGCGGCACCATCACCGAGGCGGGCTGGGCCGGTTCGTACGGCTACCGCATCATCCTGACCCTCGACGACGGCACCGAGCTCTGGTACTGCCACCTCTCCTCGATGATCGTCACCTCCGGCAAGGTCACCACCGGTGACACCATCGGCCGCGTCGGCGCCACGGGCAACGTCACCGGCCCGCACCTGCACCTCGAGGTGCGCCCCGGCGGCGGCGACCCGATCGGCCCGATGGGCTGGCTGCGCAGCAAGGGCCTGTCCGTCTGAGACGAGCGACCGGCCACGCACGACCACACGGACTCCGGCGGCCTTGGCGACACCCCCCGTCACCCAGGGCCGCCGGTCCGTGTCTACGGGACGACGAAGTTGTAGAGCTCCGAGATCCTCGGCGGCCCGCTCGGCTCCGGGAAGCCGGACTCCTTGGCGGCGGGCATCATGATCTCCATGAAGGCCTCGAGCGCCTGCGCGGACTGCCAGACGTTCACCAGCCGCAGGCCCTCGTTGGTGATCACGGCGGCGTGCGAGAGCAGCCCCGCGGGAGGGTGTTCGGGCCCGAAGCCCGCGCGGTGGTTCGCCTCCTCGTACTGCAGGGCCGTCACACCGGGGAACTCGACCTCCGTCAGGACCGGCATGGGAACCTCCCGCCTCCCACCGACACGCCTACGCCCCAATTTCCTCCGGCCGCACCCCGGCCGCAATCCGGAACGCGGCTAGAGAGCCTCCAGCCGTACGTCCGCGGAGTCGCAGGCCGCCGTCTCGTCGGCGTACACCTCGCAGACCGGCCGCCCGTCGGGGGTCATCGTGTGCTCGACCTCCCAGAGGCTGATCTCCTCGCCGGTCGCCAGCAGGAAGGCATGCTCGTACAGCGTCCAGCCGGCGACCCGGCCGGTGCCGATCCGGGTGTGCCGCCCGGTGACGTACGCGATGTCGTGGCCCACCGCCGCGCCCAGCCGGCTGCGCAGCTCCTCGCCCGGTACGTCCGTGTTCTCGGCACGCCGCAGCACCCGCCACGCGTGCTCCGCGGAGTGCTCCTCCGTGTACTGCCGAGGTCCGGGCGTCAGGTCCATCGCCAGCTGCGGCAACCGTGCCAGCCAGTCCGCCGCCTCCGCCTCCAGCTCCTCCGGCGAGGGCTCCCCGAAGCGCGCGTCGATCGCGTGCTGGGCGACGGCCAGCGCGTCCGGGTCGGAGTACACCTCGTACAGCGGTTCGTCGGCGCCGGGGCCGGTGTTGTGCTCGATCTCCCACAGCAGCTGTGTGCTGCCGTCGGCCAGCAGGAACGTGTGCCGCAACGTTCTGCGGCTCAGCCTGCGCGGCGGACCCTTGCGCTGGCGGAAGGACGCAAGCTCCGTGCAGCCCATCAGCGCGGTCGACAGCCGCCCCAGCACGCGGTCGTCGACGTCGAAGGCGTTCTGTGCCCTGGCCAGCACCACCTCGACGTCCGCCGGACCCGCCCCACCTGGTCGCGCGTTCCCCATGCGGCCCTCCTGCTCACGGCATTCCCCGCGCACCATTGCGAGCACTCAGCGTAGTGGCACCGACGCGCTGCGCGTCAGGACTCCCGGAAAAATGGTGCACCCCCACCCGTAGGAGGCGCGTAAGACGGGAAACGCACGCCCCCTGCTGCCACTATGCGCCCATGCGCGCACTCTTCGTAGGCCTCTGCACTCTCGATGTCATCACGCTCGTCGACCACGTCCCGGCCCCGAACGAGAAACTCACCGCCCGCGCCCAGACCATCGCCGCCGGCGGCCCCGCCACGGGCGCCGCCGCCACCTTCGCCCACCTCGGCGGCGAGGCCGTGCTGCTCACCGCCTTCGGCGGCCACGTCCTCGCCGGCGCGATCGACGCCGACCTCGCGGCCCTCGGCGTCGACGTCATCAACCTCACCGCGGACTCCCCCGAACCGCCCGCGGTCTCCACCATCCTGGTCACCGCCGCCACCGGCGACCGCGCCGTCGCCTCGACCAACGCGGCCTCAGGGACCTCCGTGTCCCCGCCCGGAGACCTCTCGGTCCTCGTCGGCGACGCCGACATCGTCCTCGTCGACGCCCACCACCCCGCCCTCGCCGTCCCCGCCGTCCGCCTCGCCCGCGCCGCCGGGGTCCCCACCCTCCTGGACGCGGGCAGCTGGCGTCCCGCCACGCCCACCCTGCTCCCCTACGTCGACGTCGCCGTCTGCTCCGCCGACTTCCACCCCCCGGGCACCTCCACCCCGGCCGACGTCCTCGCCTTCCTCCACGACGCCGGCGTCCGCTGGACCGCGGTCACCCAGGGCCCGTCCCCCATCCTGCGGCCCGGCGGGCAGATCCCCGTCCCGGCCGTGACCCCCGTCGTCGACACCCTCGGCGCCGGCGACGTCCTCCACGGCGCCCTCGCCCACCACCTCGCCGCCCACCTCACGACCCGCCTCACCCCAGCCGTCTTCGACGCCGCCCTCGCCTTCGCCGCGGACATAGCCTCCCGCGCCTGCGGTTCATTCGGCACGCGCACGTGGATGCGGGCGTGACGGGCGGGGCGGGTGGCTCACGACCGCCCGCGGCTCCGCCCGGCGAACAGCGTGAACAGCACGATGCTCACCCCGAGCACGGCCCACCCCACGGCGGTCTCCGACAAGGACGTCTGCGTCCGCTTCGGCAGCAGCGAGAGGCATCCGAGCACGACGAACATCGCCCCCAGGTAACTGAGCCCCGCCGTCAGCACCCACCGCATCAACCGGCCCGACCGCACGTTCGGCGACTTGTTGACCATGGGGATCCCGCCCTGTTCCTCGACGATGTCGCGACACCTGGGGGGCCGGTCACGCCCGCCCCCTCCGCAGTGCTTCAACGCTCGCCCACGGTCCCCGACACGGGTGTACGCAGTCACGAATTCACGGGTGTTGTGCACGGGGCTGGTGTGAATGGGCTACCGACAGCCGGCGTGGTGCCGTGGCCTCACCGCTCGCGCCGACTCCGAAGGGCGAGGGCCCCCGCCACGAAGATGACGACAGTGGTGGCCAGCACTGTCCAGAAGAATCCCGATTCTTGGAGAGAACGCAGGGCGTCCTGGGGAAGCAAGGCGAAGACGAGCAGGACCAGCCCGGTCGCGAGTGCATAGCTCACTCCCGCGCCCAGGAGTACGCGCAGCGCGCGGGAAGCCAGCGAGGGGTGCATACGTGAGGGCATGGTCGCTCCGGCTGTCACTCGGTGATGAAGTGGCATTGCGATGCGCGCCTGGTGCCAGCGACGAAGAAGTCCGCGCACGCCTTGCCGTAGTGCTTCAACGTGTGGTGCGTCGTGTCGACACGGCCGATTGAGCTGTGCAGCGTGCACTTGCGGTGCGTTTCGCCCCGGCTGATGAGGTAAGTACGGCCATTCGTGTCCGAGTAGCGCCAGTCGATACGCCAGTTGCACCAGTTCCCGCCGGCGCTGTCCATCCCGAAGCTGTCCTGCACGGACGCCTCCTGGCGGTTCACATTCCTGCCCGATCCGCGCACGAAGTGGCCAAGCGTGGTGGTGGGGAGGCAAACCGCCTGGCCCTTCGCGTCCAGGCAGAAGCCGACCACTTTCGCAAATCCCACCGCACTTGCCGATGAGGGAGTCGAGAAGCTGATCACCGTTGCGACTGCCGTGGACGTGGCCAGGGCGACCTGCGACACGTAGCGCGTCACCGCGTTGACTCGACCCATTGGGAACCCTCCGATGCTCGTGATGTCGTGACGCACCAGGAACGGCGGATCGGGTTCGGGTGATACGTGGTGTTGCATGCCGGTGACAGAAGGTCGCTCGGGGGGGTGGCGCAGGAACCTTAAAGCATCAGTTCAGTAACAGGAGTTGGGGCGTCAGCCTGCGGCGATGGCCGAGTAGGTCCAGACATCCGCCGGGAGTTCTTGGCGGAGGCGCCAGACGGCGCCCATCGGTTTGCTGCCCTTGTGTTCGACGTATTCGGCCGGGCCGAGGAGCTTCGTTGACGGCGCTCCAACCCTCGGCTTTGAGCGCCTTGATGCGTTCTTCGAGGCTGCCGGTGATGAGCCTTTCGTACAGCCCGGAGACGGGATCGAGGTCGTGGTTCGGATTCGTCACATAGGCCCCCCTGAGGCGAATCGGCGCGGTCCAGTTTTAACAGGAGCCACTGACACGTATGGCGTGCAGTGCGCGACGGGTGCGGCCTGCGGGCGGAGCATGGGGCCATGAGGCAGAGCGAGACGCCGGTCACGGATGGGTTCGAGCAGGCGATGGAGGCGTTGCGGAGGGCGCCGTACGGGGCGGTGGACGAGGCGTTGTGGGAGGTGGAGGGGAGCGTGTTGCGGGAGGTGCGGGGGCATTTGGAGGCGTGGGAGCGGGTGGTGCGGGGGCTGGAGGCGGGGCGGGAGACGGCGCGGGGGGAACTGGTGTGCCGGGACGGGGTGGCCTCGCTGGTGCGGAGGTTGCCGGGGCCGGTGGCGGAGCTGTTCGGGGAGTCGCTGGGGGAGGTGGACGGCCGGTACATCGAGCTGACCGTGGAGGACGAGGCCGCGCCCGGTGGTGAGAGCGGCTGGTGGTGGGGACGGCGGCCGCGCGCCGGGTGGGCGTGACAGTGGGTGCGGGCACACTGGAGCCATGTGCCGAAGCATCAAGACCCTGCGCCCGCCGATGACGCCTGAGGTCGGCGAAGAGGACATCCGGGCCGCGGCCCTGCAGTACGTGCGGAAGATCTCCGGGTTCCGGGCGCCGGCGGCGCACAACCGGGAGGCGTTCGAGGAGGCTGTGGATGCGGTGGCGGCGGCCACGCGGGAGCTGCTGGACGGGATCCAGGTGCGGGGCCAGAAGGCCTCGTAGTCCCTGCGGGTGGTTCCTCGTAACGGCATGACACTGAGTGGTTGATCGGTGACGGTAGGTTGTGGGCTGCTCGAACCGGTCCGTCGCTGCACTGAGGTGTGCCATGTCCGTTGTCCGTAGGGCCCTCGTCGTCACCGCTCTGACCGCCGTGCTGCTGGCCGGCGCCGTCGTGTGCCAGTCAGCCGAGTGACGTCTGCTGGTGCAGGCCGGGGATCGTGAGCCGCTGCGCGGTAAGCAGCTGGTTGTACGTCACGACCTGCGTGAAGAAGAGCGGGATGGGGATCGTCAGCCCGGGCGGCAGCGGGGGCGGCATGTCCGGGGTGAAGGTGACCGGGAGCAGGCCGAGGAGGTTGCCGCTGAGGGCGCGGGTGAGCAGGACGACCGGGCGTCCGGTGGCGGTCGTGGTGCTCAAGGGCCGGGCGTCCGATTCGAGCTCGCCCTGGCAGGGGGCCCACGGCGGCGGCTCGGGGGAGACGTGGCCGATACCGGGCAGCCCGATGTCCAGCAGCGGCAGGCCGAGCCCGGGCAGGCCGTGGAAGGGCGGGGTCCAGTCGCGGGCGTGGCGGCGGGCGCAGGCGGGGGAGAGCAGGCCCGCGGTCTGGCGGAGGCTCGCGATGTCGGCCCGCCAGACGGTGAAGACCAGGACGCGTTCGGCGCCGGCGTGCGTGGGGACGGCGGCGATGCCGTGGTACGTCAGCCCGGTCAGGATCAGCAGCGGGGTGAGCACCCGAAACGGCTGCTCGGCGGCGAGCAGGCGGTCGCGGTAGCGGGCCGCGCCGATGGACAGTTCCAGGGAGACCTTCGGCAGGCACCAGGGGGAGTCGGGGGTGCCCAGGCGGATGCGGGCGGGGAGCAGGGAGAGCGGTTCGTCCATGCCGCCGTCGGAGGGGCGGCGGGGGAGGACCAGGTCGAGCAGCGAGTCGGGGCTGATCTTGTTGCCGGACAGGATGCCGGTGGGGGGTGCGCCGGCAGACGGCGCGGGGACCTTGGGCGGCGTACGGCGGGCGGACCCGCCCGCGCGTGGGGCCGGCGGCGCGTACGGGGTGGCGCCCGGCCGTCGCGGTGCCGGTGCCTGGGACGACGGCTGCTTGCCCCGCAGGCCCAGCAGGTCGCCCACCGCGCCGAGCAAACCGCCCGACGACTGCTGCGGGGCCGCGCGCTGGGACGGTACGGGGCTCGGGCCGGCGCCCTTCCGGGCGCCGCCCGGCGAGACGTCGAGCGAGCCGCGGACGGGGAGCGGGGCCTCCGCATCGACCCTGGCGTGGAACCCGTCCGGGGCGCGGTTCCTGGCCTTGCCGGTGCCGGTGCCGGTGCCGGTGCCGGTGCCGGTGCCCGTGACGGTGCCGGTGCCGTGCACGGTGGGGTTGCGGGCGTGGTACAGGCCGTCCAGCACGTCGCACACGGCTTCGCCCGCGCTGCGGTATCCCTCGGTGGACTTCGCGGTGCCGTCGCCCTTGGCGGCGCCGGCGTCGTGGGCCATGGCCATCGGTGCCGTCGACTGCAGCCCGCCGGCGAGCAGTGCCCCGCCGACGGGGAGGGCGCCGATGGCCCTCAGCCGTACGGCCCGGTTGCGTACGGCCCGTTCGCGCACGGCCTGGCCGCGGACGGCTGGGTGGGCCCCCGTCGTGGAGGCGGTATCGCCGCTCGGGCCCGAGGCCGTGGGCGGTGCCGGTTCCGTACCGCCCGCGGGGGCGGCCGGCGGGGCCGCCGGGGGCGGGGTGCCGTCCGGGGTGCCGCCCTGCGGTGCGCCGGACGAGATCGGAAAGAGCACACGTCTGAACTCCAGTCACGTTGGACTATCTGGGGGGG
>NZ_CBDRCM010000002.1:0-367941 GCF_965342435.1 Actinacidiphila sp. bgisy160
CCCCCCCCCCCCCCCCCCCCCCCCCCCCCCCCCCCCCGCGCCCGCCGCCGCCCCAGTCGGGCACCGGCCGGGCGCGCCTTCCGCGGCCGCCGTCGTCGTCCCCGTCCGGTACCCAGCTGACGGCCATGGCCCCGCCGATGACGCCCAGCAGGAAGCCGAGCAGGAAACCGCCGAAGTTGGACAGCACCAGCGAGGCGACGGAGAAGACCAGGGTCGCGATGCCGGCGAAGGCGCGGTAGTGCGGGGCGAGCCACAGGGTGAGGCCCAGGACGACCAGGAAGACGCCCATGAGCAGGCCGGAGACACCGGCGATGCCCTCGTGGATCATGAGGGAGAGCGGGGCGAGTGGGATGGAGAGGATCTCCACCCCGGCGAGCAGGGTCCACACGCCGGCCCAGAAGGGACGGCTGCGGCGCCAGGTGCGGAAGCGGGACCGGAGGGCTCCGGCGCGGCTCAGCATGCGGGTCACGGTGGCCTCTCCTAGAAGCAGGAGTGGTCGCCGCGCAGCACCTGCAGATGCAGGTTCGGCAGCCGGAACGTGGCCGCGCTGACCGACCGCGTCTCCTGCCGCAGGTCGCGGACGCGGATGGAGGTCGCCTGCTGGGCGAAGGCCCCGGCCGGGCCCCGGACGCCGGGGACCTGGTCCACCGTCGAGGCGTCCTGGCCGATGTGGATGTCCTCGAAGACGGCGTCGCCCTTGAGGTCGTGGGCGTCGGCGATGAGGCGGTCGGCGCTCGCCGGGTCCGAGGTCAGCCGCAGCGTGACCGGGCCGATGACCGGTGCCGGCTGGACGACGGACTGGCACAGGTCGTGCAGGGTGGCCCGGCGGATGCCGGACAGCGCCTCCGGGTAGACCGCGTCACGGCCCCGGTCGAGGACGCCGAACTGTACGAAGCCGTCGCCCTCCAGGAGGGAGGAGGAGATCTGGAAGCTCTCTCCGGCGACGATGAAGGAGTTGGCCGAGACCCCGAAGGAGGCGGCGAGCGCGCCGGTGGCCAGGCTCGCGACGGCGGCGCCCGCGGCCGCGACGGTCGGCACCATGACGAGGGCGAGCCGCTTCCAGCTGGTTCGGCCGGAGGCGGCGGCCTGGGACGTGGCGGGCCGGGACTCGGTGGGCTCGGTGGTCAGCACACCCCGTCAACCGTGGGAAAGTCTGATCGGTCGCTCGGTAGCGGTCGGTAATCACCCCGACGGCCGTACGCGCTCGCCCATTCGGGTCAGAAGCAGGGGTTGGCGCCCTTCTTGACCGTCATGTGGAGGCCGTTCAGCCGGAAGGTGGCGGCGCTCACGGACTTGGTGGTCTGCCGCAGGTGGTCGATGGTGACGCTCTCGGCCTGCTGGCCCAGGGCGCCGGCCGGGCCCTTGGCCCTGCCCTCGGCGTCCGTCTTCGAGGCGTCCACACCGATCTGGATGTTGTGGAACGTGGCGTCGCCGGCGAGGTCGTCGGTGTCGACGATCAGCTGGTCGGCGTGGACGGGCGTGTCGCCGCCGCCCGCCGTGATCAGCAGGGTGACCTGACCGAGGCCGGGAAGGGAGGCGACCACGGACTGGCACAGGTTGTGGAGCTCGGCGGAGCTGATGGCGGAGACCGCCTGGGGGAAGTCGCCTTCGGCGGTCCGGTCGGCGGTCACGTACTGGGTGAAGCCGGTGCCGGTCAAGCGGTCTGCGGAGATCTTGATGTTCTGGCCGGACAGGGCGGTCATGGCCGGTGAGATCGCGAGGGAGACGGGCACCACCCCGGCCCCCGCGCCGACGGCCACGACGGTGGCGACGGCCAGGGTTGGTATGAGGACGACGGCCGTCCGCGTCCAGCTGGTGCGGCCGGAGGGACGGCAGCTGGAGCGACTCGTACGTCGTATCAGCGGGCTCACACGGACATTGCAACCCCGGCCGGGGAACCGGGCAACCGCAGTCAGCGGTGGCGGCCGCCCCGGGGGTCCCGGTAGGGGGCTGCGGTGGGCGGGTACCACCCCTGCTGCGGCGGCACCTGCTGCCCGCGCGGGCCCCAACGCTGGGGGTGCGCCTCCGGCTGCGAGGGCTGCTGCGGCCACGCCTGCGGGGCCTGGGGCTGGGGCCAGGGCTGCCCGTAAGGCTGCCCGTACGGTTGCGCGTAAGGCTGCCCGTACGGTTGCGCGTAAGGCTGCCCGTACGGCTGGACCTGCGGATACGGCCCGTACGGCGCTCCGGACGGGGGCGCCGCCCAGGGGTACACGGGCGGGAAAGCGGGCCGGATGGCGTGGGCCGCATGGGTGAGCGCGGGCTGGGCGACGGCCTTGCGCTCCCACAGGTGGTGGAGCAGCTCCTGCTCCCGCGCCTGGAAGTCCGCGCCGGCGGCCCCGCGGTTGGCCCGGGCGCGCAGGAAGGCGAGCGAGGTCGCGAAGGACACGTACTCGCGGACGGTGCGCGCGGCGTCCTTGCCCTGCGCGCGGTGGGCGGCGGAGCGGGCGAGGCCGCGGCCCTTCATGGAGCCGATGGCGGCGGGCTCGGGCAGGCTGAGCCAGCCGGCCATGGCGTACAGCGGCAGCTGGGTGCGGATGGTCTTCAGCTCGTTGGAGCGGGACCAGATCGCGAGCCAGACCAGTAGGCCGAAGAGCGGGATCATCAGCGTCGCGTAGACGGCGAGGAAGCCGAGCGGGCTGAACGAGGCGGAGCCGTTCCAGGTGCCGTGCAGGACCATCGCGAGCAGCCAGCCGCCGAGCGGGGCCAGCCAGCGGCGGGCCCGGCCGGGGCGGGAGGTGGCGGCGATGGCGAAGCCGATGCCGGTGAGCGAGGTGAACAGCGGGTGCGCGAAGGGCGTCATCACGATCCGGACGACGAACATCGCGGCGGTCGTGCCCAGGCCGCCGTCGGTCCCGTACGACTGGTCCTCGGCGAAGCCGGAGCCCAGGTAGAGGATGTTCTCGGTGAACGCGAAGCCGGTGGCGGTGAGCCCCGCTATGACGACGCCGTCGACGATCCCGGTGAAGTCGCGGCGGCGGAAGAGGAAGAGCAGCAGGACGGCGGCGCCCTTGGCACTCTCCTCCACGACGGGGGCCACGAAGGTGGCGCCCCAGATGTCGCTCTGGGAATCGCTGGCGGTGAAGGTCGTGGCGAGCAGCTCGGTCGCGTACTCGTTGGCGAGGATGGCCACCAGCGTGGCGGCGCACGCGCCCCACGCGAAGGCGAAGACCGCGTTGCGCAGCGGGGTCGGCTCCACCCGGTCCAGCCACAGGAAGGCCCCACCGAGGAGCGGGACCGGCAGGACCGCCAGGAGGAGACCGACCAGGAAGCCCTCCGTGCCGGTCTGCCGGCGCACCAGCGCCAGGATGATCACCCCGCACAGCGCGAGCACCGAGAAGAGCGCCACCAGCCGGAGCGTCCGGTTCTCCCAGAAGTGCCGGCGCGGCTTGTAGTGCCACTGCCCCGGCGCGGGCAGCGCGAACTGCGGTTGCTGCTGGTGTTCCGGATACTCGGGTACGCCCGGCTGGGCCGCCGGGCTCGGGAGCGGCGAGTCGGACGAATGCGAGTACGAGGACACCCGATGACCTTACGGGGCGGTGGCGGCGTGGCGCGATGGTGTTACGGATTACCGCGCGGCCGAACGTTCACCGGCGCCGGAAGACCAGGTCGTGGACGACGTGGCCCTTGGCGATCCCCTGGCGCTCGAACTTGGTCATCGGGCGGAAGGCCGGGCGCGGCTCGGCGTAGCCGCTCGCGGTGGCGTGGGCGTTGACCAGGGCGGGCTCCGCCGTCAGCACCTCCAGCATCTGCTCGGCGTACGGCTCCCAGTCGGTCGCGCAGTGCACGGTCGCGCCGGGCCGCAGCCGCGAGACGGCGAGGGCCACGAACTCCGGCTGGATCATGCGGCGCTTGTGGTGCCGGGCCTTGGGCCACGGGTCGGGGAAGTAGACCCGCAGGCCGGCCAGCGAGCCCGGGGCGAGCATGTCGCGCAGCAGCACGACGGCGTCGCCGTTGGCGACCCGGACGTTGCGCAGGCCCTCGCGCTCGGCGAGGTGGACGAGGTTGCCCTGGCCGGGGGTGTGCACGTCCGCGGCGAGGATGCCGGTGCCGGGGTCGGCGGCGGCCATCGCGGCGGTGGCGTCGCCCATGCCGAAGCCGATCTCCAGGACCACCGGGCGGTCCGGGGCGAGGTCCGCGTCGGCGAAGAGCTTGTCCAGGTCCAGCGGCGTGCCGTCGATGTCGACGCCCCAGTCCGCCCAGCGCCGCTCCAGCGCCGCCCGCTGGCCGTGGGTGACCCGGCCGCGGCGGGGGTGGAAGGTGCGGATGCGCTGCTCGGTGTGCGCGTTCGGATGAGGGTGGGAGGCGGGGCCGCCCGGGAAGTGGGGGGTGCGGGGCTTCGACATGATGCGTCGATTTTACGTACGCTCCAGCACCGTCAGTGCCCTGCGGGCGATCTCCCGGCCGATCGGCAGCGAGGCCGTCGCGGCGGGCGAGGGGGCGTTGAGCACGTGGACGAAGGGCCCGTCGCCCGTGATGAGGAAGTCGTCGACGAGCGTCCCGTCACGCAGCACGGCCTGCGCCCGCACCCCGGCCCCGGCCGGGACCAGGTCGTCGGCGGTCACCTCGGGCAGCAGCCGCCGCACGGACTCCACGAAGGCCCGCTTCGACAGCGACCGGCGGATCTCGCCGGCCTCGTAGCGCCAGTGGCGGTGGGCGATCCGCCAGGTGCCGGGGAACGCGGCGGTCTCGAGGAGGTCGCGGGGGCGCACGGTGCGTCGCCGGTAGCCCTCGCGGGCGAGCGCCGGGACGGCGTTCGGCCCGAGGTGCACGGAGCCGTCGACGCCGCGGGTCAGGTGCACGCCGAGGAAGGGGAAGGCGGGGTCCGGTACGGGGTAGACCAGGCCGCGGACGAGGCCGGCGCGGGCGGGGTGCAGCTCGTAGTACTCACCGCGGAACGGCACGATGCGCACGCCCGCGGCGCCTTTCCGGGTGGGGCCGGTGGCGCCGGCCATGCGGGCGATGCGGTCGCAGTGCAGGCCCGCGCAGTTCACCAGCGCCCTGGCCCGGACCGGCGGGCCGCTGCGGGGCTCGACGATCACGGTCCGCCCGTCGCGGTGGAGCGCGCGCACCTCCGCGCCGTACGTGATGCGGGCCTCGCCGCGTCCGCCCTCCGTGGTGAGGCGGGCCATGGCCGCGGCGACCGCGGTGAAGTCGCAGACCCCGGTCGTGCCGACGTGGATCGCCGCCAGACCGCGTACGTGCGGCTCCCGCTCGGCGATCTGGGCCGGGCCCAGCTCCCGTACGGGGATGTCGTTGTGCCGCCCCCGCTGGACGAGGGCGTGCAGCCGGGGCAGCTCCTCCCGTTCGGTGGCGACGATCAGCTTGCCCGTCACGTCGTGCGGGATGTCGTTGCCGGCGCAGAACTTCACCATCTCGGCGGCGCCCTGCGTCGCGTACCGCGCCTTGAGGGAGCCCGGGCGGTAGTAGATGCCGCTGTGGATCACGCCGCTGTTGTGGCCGGTCTGGTGGTGTGCGGGGCCGTCCTCCTTGTCCAGGACCAGGACGGAGGTGCCGGGGGAGGTGCGTGTGATCGCGTACGCGGTCGCGAGGCCGACGATGCCGGCGCCGACGACGACGACGTCCGCTGCCTCCATCAGTCTCCTAGCGAGGGGACCACCGGTTCCCGCCGGTGGGGGAATCGCTTCCCTGGCCTGTGGTGCCTTGTGTCCGTCCCGCAAGGGACCGGTCCGGGCTGGACCGCAACCCTCGGCTCGGAAGCCGCCCTTCAGGTGGGGAGCGGAGTCACATGCCCGATCACCCCTGTGGTGACCCACGTGAAGGCCGGGTAAACCTGCGAGGCGTGTCGCCATCCGGGCCCGAACCGAAGGACGATGCCCGACGTCCCACGGCTTCCCCGGGTCCGCGGCCCGGGGGAGCCGCTCGGGGAGCCGGTGGCCAGGCGTATGCCCTCCCAGCGGCGGCGTGGCCGCCGTCGCGGCGGCCAGGGCCTTCGCCTTCACCCGGCGCCGTTTCCTCGGTCCGCCTGCCCGCGGTCCCGTCGGCCTTGGCCGCACGCGGCGCCGGCCACGTCACCGCACGCGTCACAGTCGGGGCGCCGCGCTCCGTGCGGCCCGGCGGGCCAGTTGGGCGTGTGCTCCGGGAGCTTGGCAGGAGGAGCCATCGGGTGGCAGCAACATCACTGCCCGGGGGACGAGTTGCCTGCCGCCTTCGGGACCCGGTACGGGGGCGGCGCGGGGCGTGTGGGACTCTGACGCCTGCATTGCCCTTGCCCATCCGGTCGCCAGGTGCCGTAGCGCCTGGCGCGGAGGCTTGACCGCGTGGCGGCCGCACCGCCGCCACGCCATTGACCCAGGACATTGACAGAGAGGACCAGATGCCCCCTGCATGGCGTCTAGCCGTCATACCCGCCGCAGCGCTCACCGCGCTCGGCGCCGCGGCCCCGCAGGCCGCCGCTGTCACAGCCACCAACAGCACCAGCGTCACCTGGCACCTGTCCTACCAGTCCAACGCCGGCGGTTACCTCAAGGCCACCGGCACCGCCAACGGCCCGGTTGGCCGGGCCGTGAGCTTCCAGCGGTACTACTCGGGCGCGTGGCACACCCTGAAGTCGGGAACCACCACCTCGACGCACACCTTCTCCATCAAGACGTACAGCAACAGCGCGGCCACGTACACGCTGCGCGTGTACGTCCCGGCCTCGGGCAGCTACAAGTCCAAGACGGGTGTGAGCACCAGCGTCACGACCCACCTGAACAGCACCGGCGCCCAGCTGTCGGTGCCGGGCACCATCACCTGGGGTCGCACCGCGACGCTCAAGTTCACGGGGACGACCTTCGACTCCACGCGCACGGTCTACCTGCAGAAGCTGAGCAGCGGCAGCTGGACGAACATCACGTCCAAGGCGGTGACCGCCTCTCCGGCAGGCACCTGCATCAGCGGCTCAACGGTCAAGAACCTGTGCACCACGTTCAGTTGGAAAGCACCCTCGTGGGGCTCCACCACGCTGCGCGCGGTGGTCGGGAAGACCGCGCTGTCCTCGGCCGGGGTCTCCGCCGAGCACCGGAACACGGTCGTGCTGGCCTCCCCGTCGGTGGTCACCGGCGAGGCGTTCGACACCGCGAGCGCGCCGAGCCTGACCACCATGAACGCCTGGTGGGGCACCTCGCCGTACAAGGCCGTCGGCGTGTACATCGGCGGCGTCAACCGGTTCGACACCACCCAGGCCAACCTGACCCCCAGCTGGGTGACCAGCGTCTCCAAGACCGGCTGGAAGCTGATCCCGACCTACCTGGGTTCACAGCCGTACTGCACCACCAACACGGCCAAGAAGGTCCGGTTCGACGCGACCACGGCCAAGGACCAGGGCTCCGCTGACGGTGCCGACGCGGCGAACGCCGCCGCGGCTCTCGGCATCCGCCCCGGCAGCCCGATCTATGTGGACATCGAGGCCTACAAGGCCGGCGACGCCACCTGCAGTCAGGCGGTGCTCACCTACGTCCGGTACTGGGACCTGGCGGTGCACAAGCGAGGCTACTGGGCCGGTTTCTACAGCAGCGGCGGCTCCGGCGTCGCGGACATGGCCAAGGCGGCGAGCGCTTCCCCGCCGGCCACCAGCCTGCCCGACGTGATGTGGTACGCGGACTGGAACCACAAGGACGACACCGTCTCCACCAGCTTCGCCTACCTGCCCGGCACGCTGTGGACGGGACACCGGCGCGGCCACCAGTACGAGACCTGCCCCACCACGAACTACTGCACCAGTGAGAAGTGGGGCAGCGACCCGACGGCTCGCAGCCTGGACCACGACGCCTGGGACGCCCCCGTCGCGATCGTCGGCTGAGGCCGACCTCGAGGCCGCACCCGCCGGTCCCCGGTCCGTCCCGCGCCTTCGACGGGAGGGGCCGGGGCCGGAGGGTGCGTTCCGGACGCTGCGGCCCATGTGTGCGCTTGCCCGGGCCCGCTCTTCGTACCGCCCGCACGCACGTACCCGTGCGGTCCGGAATGCCCCGGCACCGGAACCCCGGTCCAGCCCTCCGAGGCTCCCCGGTCCCGGAGGCCCGGGGCACGCCCGTGACAGGGCGCCCGGTCCAGGGCGACCCGTCCGGCCAGGGCCCCGGCTACGCCGGCGCCGCCAACAGCGGCCTGGCCCGTTCGCGCAACTCGGCGACGCGCGGCTCGTTCCCGTACGGCTCCAGCCGGTGCAGAAGGTCCCGCACGTACTCCGTCGTCCGGGCCGACGAGATCCGCCCGGCCACCTCGACCGCCTTGACCCCGGCCGCACAGGCCGCGTCCAGGTTGCCGGACTCGAGTTCCGCGACGGCCGAGACGACGAGCCGCAGCCCGTGCGACCGCACGAACTCCTCCGTGGGCCGGGCGAGCGCCGTCTCCGTGAAGCGGCGCACCTGCCCGGGCACGCGCAGGTCGCGGTAGCACTCGGCGGCGTCCGCGGCGAGCCGGTCGTAGGAGTAGAAGCCGAGCCAGGGCGGGTCCGCGTCCCCGTCGCGGGCGCGGTCGAGCCAGGACTCGGCGGCGGCCAGGGCCGTGGCGCAGGCGGCGCTCTCGCCGGCCTTGGCGTGGGCGCGGGCCTCGACGAGGTGGAAGAAGGACATCGTGCGCGCCGTGGCGAGGCCGCGGTTGCGTTCGAGGGCGGCCTGGGCCAGGTCCACGCCTTCGTCGGCGAAGCCGCGGTACGTGGCCTGGAGCGACATCGACGCCAGCACGTAGCCCCCGAGGGGGACGTCGGCCGCGGCGCGCGCGAGCCGCAGGGCCTGGATGTAGTACCGCTGGGCGGCCTCCTGCTGGCCGGTGTCGAAGGCCATCCACCCGGCGAGCCGCGTGAGTTCCGCGGTGGCGCCGAAGAGGGAGCGGCCGACCTCGTCGCTGTACGAGCCGAGCAGCAGCGGGGCCGCCTCGACCCGCAGGCACTCGGGCACCATGCCCGAACGCCAGTCGCCGCCGCCGTACTTGGAGTCCCAGCGCCGGGCGTCCTCCGCGGCCTCGCGGAGCTTGGCGACGTCGGAGTGGCCGACGTGATGCGTGCCCGGGGCGGGGTCCTCGCGGGCGACGCGGGCGTCGGCCGGGGTTATCAGCCAGCGGGAGGCCGGCGTGACGTAGGCGCTGACCGCGAAGGAGCCGGCGAGGCTCTGCCAGATGCCGCCGCCGCCCGGGCCCCGGCGGCCGGGGTCGAGCTTCCACAGGTCGGTGGCGGACTTCACGGCCTCCCCGACGTCGCGGGGGAAGGCGAGGCCCACCTCCGGCGCGGGGTCGGCGTCGGCGAGGCCGATCTCGTGCAGCGGCACGGGACGGCCGAGCTTGCTTCCGATGGCCGCCGCGATGAGGTGCGGGGCGGCGCCCTGCGGCACCATGCCCTTGGTGACCCAGCGGGCGACGGAGGTCTTGTCGTACCGCAGGGTCAGACCGCGCTGGGCGCCGAGGTCGTTGACCCTGCGGGCGAGTCCCGCGTTGCTGATGCCGGCCAGGGCGAGAAGGGTGCCGAGTTTCTCGTTGGGCCCTCGGGGTTCTTTGGTCATGACCACTACCACCTCTCGCCGTAAGCGCGAGGGCCGCGTACGCCTGCCACGCCTGTCACACCCTCTCGACGCACCACAACGGCTGGCCCGGCGCCTCTTGTGGAGGTGTGCCGGGGCCGCCGCCGCCCGTCACCGGGCATGCGCCGGACCCCGAGCTGCCGGGACCATCGCTTCTCGGGTGAACCCAGCGTAGTTCGCCGTATCCCGCCCGTTAAGAGCTGTTGTCCCGGATGGCGAGATTCCTGCCCTGAATGCGGTCTGGCGACTCCTGCTGGTGGCGCGTGCTACCGGCGTATGCGGCCGTGCGCCCATCCGCGCGCTCTGTGCCGGTTCGGGCGGTAGCGGTTCCATGGTGGTGTGGGTTGACCCGCGGCTCTCATGTGCGGCTATGGGGGGTAGTGGCGGGTCAGGGGGCTCCGTCACCACAATCCCCGCGGGTGGCGGACCGGTCCGGGAGGTGCGCCACGCCTCCCGGACCGCGACCCCCACACGTAGCACAACGGACGAATGCGGGCTCCCCGGACATTGACCGGAAAATGACGTTTGAAATCCGGTGGCCCCTTCCAAGTGACCATTATCGGTGGGGAGTTGGGTCGAACCGGCCCACGCCGGACCGCGCGTGACGCGCCGTCCGGCGCTCAACCATGTCCTCATGCGCCTCTTTGTGCGCCGCTCCGTGGCAGCATGTTCATCGGACGGGGCGGCAGTTCGGCCTGCCGCGGGGCCGGTTGGCCACGGTGGCCCACGTAATCCACGACCTGTGGAGGCGGCGATGCGGTGGTTGGTGGGGTGGAGCAGCGCTGCCGTGGGACAGGTTCCCGGCGTGCGCCCCGACCGCACCCTGCAGCCCGTCGGCGCGCAACTGCTGTGGAGCGACCCCGATCCGCTGTGGATGGTGGGCGACTGGCGCCCCGACGAGGTGCGGATCGTCCACGCCGAGAACGGTTCCGTGGCGCGGCTGGCCGTGCTGGGCCGCTGCGCTGCCTCGGACACCGACCTGCGGGTGGGGCTGTTCGCGGCGCGCGGCGGGGCGCTGCGCCATCTGACGGCCTGGGCCGGGAGCTACACCTGCGTCCTGCAGATCGGCCGCCGCATCACGGTGCTGGGCGATCTCGCGGGTGCCCGGCCGGTGTTCCACACCCAGTGGGCGCGCGGCACGGCGTACGGCACGGCCGCGCTGCCGCTGGCCGATCTCACCGAGGCCGCCCTGGACGTGACCTACCTGGCGGCGCTGCTGGCCTGCCCCGACTCCCCCGAGGCGCTCGGCGAGGGCACCCCGTACGCCGGGGTGCGCCGGGTGCCGCCCGGGCACGCGCTGATCATGCGTGACGGCGTGCCCGAGGTCAGCGGTTACGAGCCCACCGCCTCGCTGGCCGTCGCCGGCACCCCGGCCGCCTCCACCGACCCGGACCGGG
Organism: Actinacidiphila sp. bgisy160; assembly: GCF_965342435.1. Classification (GTDB taxonomy): domain Bacteria; phylum Actinomycetota; class Actinomycetes; order Streptomycetales; family Streptomycetaceae; genus Actinacidiphila. Next base: position 10,907 of record NZ_CBDRCM010000002.1, read on the forward strand.
CGGTCGCCGGCATAGGCGACGCGCTGGTGGACGCCGTCCGTACGCGGCTCGCGCAGCCCCGCTTCGTACCGGACCCCGGCGAGGACCCGGCGCCGGGCATCGGCGCCGACCTGTCCGGGGGCAGTGCCTCCTCCACGCTCGCCCTGCTCGCCGCCGGCCTGCCGGGGATGCCGGGCACACCGCTCGGGCACGGCTCCGCGGCGGGGCAGCGCCTGCTGGCGGTGACCTTCAACGACCTCGCCACGGGCGGTGTCCAGGCGCGCGAGGCGGAACTGGAGCGCGCCCGCAGCATGGCCGCCGACCCCCGGCTGCACCACGTCGTCGTACCGGGCGGGCCGGAGGCCCTGCCGTACGCCGACCTCCTGGACAGCGGGCCGCTCACCGACGAGCCGGGCCCCTCGCTGGTCACCGCCGAACGGCACCGGCGGCGCCTGGCGGCCGGCGGCGCCGACCACTTCGTGGGGCACGGCGCACGGCAGGTGCTGGACGCCCATCCGGCGCGGCTGGCGGACCTGTTGATGGACCGGCGGCGGCGTGGCCTGCTGCGTCCCGTCACCGCCCTGGCTCGGGCGGAAGGGCCGTCGGGCCGCTCGGTGTTCGTGCCCTTCACGGTGTACCGGGCGGCGCGGCGGCTGGCGCGCACCAGTTACCGGCAGGGTGTGGAGGACGCCGCGGCACGGCTGCTGGCCCGGCGCTTCGAGGAGCACGGCGACGCGCTGGCCGCCTCTCTGGCGGCCCTCGCGTGGTGCCGACCCGGTCCCGCCGCGCGCTGGCTGACCGGCGAGGCGCTGGCCGAGGTTTCGGTTCGCCTGCAGGACGCGGCGGCCCGGCCGGGCACGACGGTGGAGCGCCCCGGAGAGCGCCGGGCGCGCGCCGCGCTCGCCCGGCACGCCGCCGACCACCGGGTCTTCGAGCAGGCCGCCGAGGTGCGCAGCCAGCGCCTGCACGCCCCCTTCCTGGACAACCAGGTGGTGCGGGCCTGCCGCGCGCTGCCCGAGACGCTGCGCGTCCAGCCGGGGGCCCGCGCCACGATCCTGCGTTCCGTCCTGGCGGGCGCGGGCATCCGCGAACTGCCCCCCGGCTGGGGCGCCAACTCCCATGTCTCCACGGCCGTCGCGGTCCGTGCGGGCCTGCGGGCGGCCGTCGACGACCTGCTCGACCTCTTCGAGGCCCCGCTGCTCGCGGACGCCGGGCTCGTCGAGGCCCGGGTCGTACGGGTCGCCCTCCGCGCGGCGGCGGACGGCGACCCGGTGCCCGTCGACGGGCTCACCGACCTGGTCGCCACGGAGGTGTGGCTGCGCCGGCTGCTGGCGCGGCGCGGCTCCTGCTGGACCGGCACGGAGGTGCCGGAACAGCGCGCCGTCGCCGGCGGGGTGCGGCGGCTGTCGCTGTAGGAGGCCAACGGCCGTGCGATTACGGTCATTTGGTGGGGCGTGCGCCCCACGAGTGTGCCGCCCAGGGGGATATGGAGGACGTTGCTCCACATATGTCCCCGGCTGGAAACGGACCCCGGCGCAGCCCTTCGCGCGGGTCTCCGGGACACTCGGAGCATGCGCATCCGTACCACGGCGGCGGCCCTCGCCGCCGCTGCCGTCGCCGCGGCCCTCCTGGGCCTGGCCGCGCACGCCTCCGGCGCGCCCGCCGACCGGCCCGGGCTCCGCCTCTACGACGAGACGCTGGGCAGGACGCGCGAAGCCGGCGCAACGGTGTGCACCTTCTTCTTCAGGGCCGAGGGCTTCGGCCCCGACCAGCCGGTCAACTGGACGGTCTCGTACGCCCGCGGCGAGGACGCGGTCGTCGGCACACTCGTCACCGGCGCCCAGGGCACCGGGAGCACCGACCGCGTCGTGCTCGCCGACGGTGCCTACCGGTTCCGGTGGGCCGGTTCCGACGCGAAGCCGCAGGGTTTCACCGTGGCCTGCCCGGACGGGACGGCGACGCCGACGCCGACGCCGCATCCGGGCACCCCGTCCGCGGGCGCCGTGCCCGGAGTGACGGCGGCGGCGTCCACCGGCCCGGGCACGGGCCTCCCCGGGACGGGGCTCACCTCCGCGACGACCTCCACCGGCCCCTCCACCGGCCCCTCCGACGTCACCGCGGGCGTGGCCGCCGCCCTGGCCGCGCTGGGCATCGCCTCGGTCACGGCGTTCGTCATGCTCTGCCGCAAGCCGGCTCCCCGCCGGCACCGCCGCGTCTCCGGGTGACCGGCCGCGCCCGGACGCCGTGTGCGGGTCGTTCGCGCCTGCGGCGGGCGTCCGCCCACCCCCTCGGCGCTCGCGGTTCACCCCCACATCATTGGGCGCCGGGTCCGCCGCTCGTCCCCTGCGGGGGCACCCCGCCACACCCCCTCCGGTCGTGTGGGCGCCTGGCGGCCGGAGGGGGGTTCAGAGAGGCACTTGCGGCAGCCCCGGACCGCCTTCTCACCCCCCACCGGCCGTTGGTCGCCGGCGATACGGAGGGGGCGGGGTCGTAGGGGTGGGTGTTCTGGACGCTGACGCATATGTGTTGTGCGGCACCCGGGGTCCGACCTGCACCGCCCGCCATGCACATAAATATGCGGTCCAGAATGCCCAGCCCCGGAGGCCCCGTCCCCGGCCCACCACGCACCCCGCGCAGGCGGCAACCAACCGCGCCGGATGGGAGTCCCCCCGGCCGAAGGCTGGGGGAGGGCGGGGGATGCCCGCCGCAGGCGCACACAACCCACACACGACAACCGGCCGCAACAACGACGCACCCCCGCCCCGCCCCGCAGGGCCCCGTGTCGGTGGCGTGCCCGACAATGGTGGGGCCGGGGAAGACACGGGCAGAGGGCAGCACAGGACGGGCGGACGCGATGGCGGTATGGGACGACCTGGTCGGCCAGGACCGGGTGACGGAGCAGTTGGCCGCCGCCGCGCGGGACGCGGACGCCTTCGTGACGGCGGTGGCCGCGGGCACCGCGCTCCCGGCGGCGTCGAAGATGACGCACGCCTGGCTGTTCACCGGCCCGCCCGGCGCGGGCCGTGACACGGCCGCCCGCGCCTTCGCCGCCGCGCTGCAGTGCGTGAGCCCGGACCGGGCCCTGGGCGGTGCGCCGGGCTGCGGCTTCTGCGACGGCTGCCACACGACCCTGGTCGGTACGCACGCCGACGTCGAGGTGGTTCGCACCGACCTGCTCTCCATCGGCGTCAAGGACACCCGCGACCTCGTCCGCCGCTCCACGCTGTCGCCCGCGTCCGGACGCTGGCAGGTGATCGTGCTGGAGGACGCGGACCGCCTCACCGAGGGCGCCGGCAACGTACTGCTCAAGGCCGTCGAGGAGCCCGCGCCCCGGACGGTGTGGCTGCTGTGCGCGCCCTCCGTCGAGGACGTGCTGCCGACGATCCGCTCGCGCTGCCGGCACCTGGTGCTGCGTACCCCGCCCGTGGACGCCGTCGCCGACGTGCTGATCCGGCGCGACGGCATCGACCCCGTGATCGCCGAGGCCGCCGCGCGGGCCACGCAGGGGCACATCGACCGCGCCCGCCGGCTCGCCACCGACGAGGGGGCGCGCAGCCGCCGCGCGGCCGTGCTGAGGCTGCCGCTGCGCGTGGACGACGTCGGGGGCTGCCTGAAGGCCGCGCAGGAGCTGGTGGACGCGGCGACGGAGGACGCCAAGCAGGTCTCCGAGGAGACGGACGCCAAGGAGACCGAGGAGCTGCGCGCGGCGCTCGGCGCGTCCGCGGGGGCGGGCAGCCGCATGCCGCGCGGCACGGCGGGCGTGATGAAGGAGCTCGCGGACCGGCAGAAGCGCCGGTCCACCCGTACCCAGCGCGACACCCTCGACCTGGCCCTGACCGACCTGGCGGGCTTCTACCGGGACGTGCTGGCCGTGCAGGTGGGCACGTCCGTCGCGATCGCGAACGTCGAGGCGCGGGACGCCGTGGAGCGGATCGCGGCGGCCTCGCGGCCGGAGAACACCCTGCGCCGCATCGAGGCCGTGCTCGCCTGCCGTGAGGCCCTGGACAGGAACGTCGCGCCGCTGCTGGCCGTCGAGGCGATGACGCTGGCGCTGCGCGCGGGCTGACCGCCGGCGCGGGAACCAGCTGCCCGGAGCGCCCCGCGCCCTTGATCATCCGGCGGACGGGTGATCGTTTGTGGTGCCCGCGCGTCGCCGCTCCCCGGTGTGCCCGGCCTTGCCGCAGGCTGCTGTGCGGTGCCCCCGGCCGCTGTCCCCGCGGGGGTGATCCCAGCGCACGGGATGCGCTCCCCCCTGCCTTTGGCGCGGGTGCCCCCACCCGTGCCCGCACCGTGGGGACGTCCCGAGGTGGTGCCGCACGTGCCCGAGGTGGCCGAGGTCGTCGTTCTGTACGCGCTGCTGACTGCGGCCGGAGCCGTCGCGGTGGCGCTCGCCCGCTCGGCGCTGCGGCACTGGTGGGAGCAGCGCGCCGGCCGCGCGTACGAACTGCCCGTCGAGCGCACCGGCACGGTGCTGCGCGGTGCCGGGTCCGCACTGGCCGCCGCGGTGGCGATCACGCTGGGCGTCTGCTCGCCGTCCGGCCCGCGGGACCCGTCGCCCTCGCCGCCGCGCCCGGTCACCGCCGCCGCGCCACCGCCGTCCCGGCCGTCGTCCGCGCCACCGCCGCGGCCGGTGCCGTCGGACCCCGTGGACGCCGGGCTGGAACCGCCGCGCACCCTCGGTCACCCGGCCGGCGGTACGCTCCAGGAATTGTCCGACGGCACGCGGGTCTGGCTGCCGCCGCAGTACGACTACCCGGACTCCGCCGGGCTCTACTTCCCTCTGGTCGTGGCCCACATCGACCCCGCCGACCCGGACCTGTTCGCCGGTTTCGCCGCCCAGTCGCTGCGCGGCATCGCCGATCCCTTCGTGGTCGTTCTGCCCGCTCGCTGCGACGCCGGCCCGGGCGCCGGTCTCGCGTCCGTCCCGGCCGAGCTCCCCCGGCTCTACCGCGTCCTGCCCGGCCGCCCCGCACGGGCGCTGCTGGGCGCCGACGGGGACGCGGCCTGCGTCGTACGGCAGCAGCTGACCGACCCACGGGGCTTCGCGACGGCGATCGGCGTCTCGGGCGACTACGAGGGGATCGACCGGTCCGGCCCGCCGCCGTACTTCTCCGCCGACGACGGCTACGCGGGGCGGGACATGCCGCGCCCCGCACTGCTGCTCGCCGTACCCTCCGGAGAGGAGGACGCCCGGCGCTCCGCCCTCGCCCTGCGGGAGCGGGTACGCGGCGTGTCCGCCGGGGTCCGGGTGCTGGACGGCATCGCCCCGCGGCGACGGCTCTTCGCCCTGGTCGCCGGGTACGCGACCGAGAAGCTCGACGGCCCGGACCGCCCCTGACGGCGCGGGCCGGAATCACCCGTACGAGGACTGTGGAGGACGGTTCGCCACCGGCCCCACGGATACGCTCCAGATCACCACCACGAGGAACCGAGGCTCCGATGCACACCCCGCGCCTGCTCCGTACCTCCGGCACCGTCCTCGCCGTCGCCGGGCTGATGCTGTCCGCGTGCACGACCGGCGGCAGCACGCACCGTGCCGTCGCCTCGTCCCCGGCGGGCTCGCTCGGCGGGCCGCCGCCCTCGGGCGCTCCCGCGGACGCCTACGGCAACCTCCGGCCGTACTACGAGCAGCGGCTGTCCTGGCGCGACTGCAAGGACATGCCGGGCATGCAGTGCGCCACCATGCGGGTCCCCCTCGACTACGCGCACCCTTCCACGGCGACCGACCTCAAGCTCGCCGTCACCCGGAAGCGGGCCGCGGACGGCGGCAAGCGGCTCGGCACCCTGCTGGTCAACCCGGGCGGCCCCGGCGGCTCCGCGATCGACTATCTGCAGTACGCGGCCTTCGGCTACCCGTCGGCGGTCACCTCCCGCTACGACATGGCGGCCATCGACCCGCGCGGCGTGGCCCGCAGCGAGCCCGTCGAGTGCCTCAGCAACAGCCAGATGGACGCCTTCACGGCGACCGACGTCACCCCGGACGACGGCGCGGAGGTCAATGCCCTCGTCGCCGCCGACAACAAGTTCGCCGACGGCTGCGAGCAGCGGTCGGCCAAGCTGCTCAAGCACGTCAGCACCGTGGACTCCGCGCGTGACATGGACGTCTTCCGCGCCCTGGTCGGCGACCGCAAGCTCAATTTCGTCGGCAAGTCCTACGGCACCTTCCTGGGCGCCACCTACGCCGAGCTCTTCCCGGACAAGGCAGGCCGGCTCGTCCTCGACGGCGCCGTCGACCCGTCGATCTCCGCCCTCGAAGCGAGCCGCGGCCAGGCCTCCGGCTTCGAGACCGCCTTCGACGCCTTCGCCAGGGACTGCATCACCCACCGCGACTGCCCGCTCGGCACCATGAGCACCGCCGACGCCGGGCACCGCCTCGACGCCTTCTTCAAGCAGCTGGACGCCAAGCCCCTGAACACCGGCAGCCAACGCAAGCTGACCGAGGCGCTCGGCACCACCGGCGTGATCGCGGCGATGTACGACGAGTCGATGTGGCCCACCCTGCGCACCGCCCTCACCAAGGCCAACAAGGGCGACGGGAGCGGTCTGCTCGCACTGTCCGACACGTACTACGAGCGCGACGACCGGGGCCGCTACGACAACCTCATGTACGCCAACGCCGCCGTGAACTGCCTCGACCTGCCGCCGGCCCTGTCCGGTCCGCCGGCCGCCGAGCAGTCCGTCTCCTCGTTCACCGCCGAGTCCCCGCACTTCGGCAAGAATCTCGCCTGGTCGAGCCTGATCTGCGCCTACTGGCCCGTCCCGCCCGCCGGCAAGCCCCACCGCATCGAGGCGGCCGGCGCCGACCCCATCCTCGTCGTCGGCACCACCCGCGACCCGGCCACGCCGTACGCCTGGGCCAAGTCCCTGGCCGGCCAGCTCGATTCCGGCGTCCTCCTCACCTACAACGGCGACGGCCACACGGCGTACGCCCGCGGCAACAACTGCATCGACGCCGCCGTCAACCGCTACCTCCTCGAGGGCACGCCCCCGGCGGACGGCAAGACCTGCTGACCCACGAGGGGCCCCGGCCCGTGCCGGCTCGGCCAGGCCCGTGCCGTCCGGATCCGGACGGCACCCTGGTCAGGGGCCCCTCGAGAACTGTGTAGACTTGTGCCCGCTGCCGATGCCAAGCTGTCTCGGCAGCCTGCCGCCTTAGCTCAGTCGGCCAGAGCGACGCACTCGTAATGCGTAGGTCAAGGGTTCGATTCCCTTAGGCGGCTCGAAGAGGCCCAGGTTCCATCATGCGGAACCTGGGCTTTTTGTCTGGACGCCCGCGATCCACGTGCGTCAGACCTTGACGACCTCGATGCCGGGTCCACAGAGCAAGGTGATGTCCTCGGTGTCGGAGGTGAGGACGGTGACGGGTCCTTGCGCTGAGCGGGCGGTAGCCGCGAGGACGGCGTCGATGGCGTACTTGTGGCCCCTGAGTCGGTGCTCGCGCAACAGCGCCGCGGCTTGGTCGGTGATGTCCTTGGTGACGTCATGGACGTCGATCCGGGAAAGCACCCATCGGATGCGGGCGGGGTGAATGCGTTCGTAGTCCGCCTCAAGCGTGGTCATCGCGGTCGTGGCCACCCGAACGCCTTCTTCCGCGGCTGCCTGGACGAGGGCCAGAACGGCGCGATTCTTGAGGTACAGCTTGGACAGGCCCTCGCTGTCCAGGAGGAGCGTGCCGGGCATCAGGCCGCGGCACCGCCCGCGTCACGTCGATCGCGGCGCAGTACGGCACGGGCTGCTTCGACTTCATCGCGGGACAGCGGGTCGTTGTCGGTCTCGAAGTCGGCGACGATCTCACGGAGCTTGTCGATGGCCACACGCTGCTCCAGCGCCTCGGCCACATAGGCGGAAAAGCCGCCGGGGCCCACGTGGGCGCGTACGGCCTCGGCGAGGTCCTCGGGGAGGCTGACGGAATACTTCTTGCTACCGCTCATGGTTCACATCCTACCGAAGGTAGGAACATTCCTTGGGTGCGTTAAGGCGAGGGTCGGCCCGGCGAGGTCTGTGGCGGCGCGGGAGCCGGACGAGCGCTGTCCTTGCATTTGCCGACTCGATACGTGGCCCACTGTGTCTGCTGTTGATGCGAGCCTGTCATGTTGCCGACAGCGGCGCGAAGCGAGGCCGAGGGGATGCGCGACCTCTTCGACGGAGGGTCGGTATGTGCGGGAAACTGACGGTATGCCGCCCATCGCATCCTCCCCCGCCGTGGCCGCGCGCATGAGTCGCCAGGCATCGCGTGACACCTCGATGGAGCTCGCAGTCCGCCGCCTGTTGCACGGCAGTGGGCTGAGGTACCGCGTCCACGTTCCCGTGCCCGGTATGTCCCGCCGGACGGTGGACATCCTGTTCGGCCGGACGAAGATCGCCGTATTCCTCGACGGCTGCTTCTGGCACGGCTGCCCCGAGCACGCAACGCATCCCCAGGCGAACAGGGAGTGGTGGCGGACGAAGCTCGAGCGCAACATCGCCCGCGACCGTGAGACGACGGACCACCTGATTGCGGCCGGTTGGACCGTACTCAGGTTCTGGGAGCATGAGGCGCCCGAGGCGATCGCGGAGCGGGTTTACGCCGAGGTGAAGGCGAAGCGATCCGCTCAGCGCTGACCTCCGAGGCCACAGGTCCCATCGCTGACAGCAAGGTGCCGGGTAAGGAGAGTCCTTACCCGGCACCCGCCCTGATAGGGGCTGAGGCATGCGACGCCCAGTGGCACCGGATTCGGCCGCCCAGGGGAGCGGACCGAGGGGTCCGACGAGCTGTCGTCGAACGTGCCGCAGAGCCCGTGCCACGTTGCCGTCTCCGTGGCGAACGCCGCGCCCATACCCGTCACAACGACGCTGATGTCACTGCCCCAGGACGCCCTCGAAGTAGCCAAGTCGAGGGTCGTCGGGGGTACCGACGAGCAGGGCGCGGTCGAGCAGAACATTGTTGTGTTCGCAACTCGTTTCCGGAAGCATCACGCAGGAGTGACAGGCCGCCAGGTTGATGCCACCGGCGCCGGACACTTCGGTCTCGATGCAGAGCGGATCCGAGGAACACCATTCGGCACGACGGACCGCCGAGCGGACCGCCCGATCGAGCACCTCTGGTTCGCCCTGAGCTACCAGACCACCCAGACTGCCCGCAGAGTCGCTCGTCGCTGTGTAAACGAGTACCCCGGCCATGTCGTCGGCGGCGTAAAGCCGCTCGCGCAGGGCTGCGGCCGGATAACCCGCCTTCAGGCTCCACTCGTTGATGAGGACGTGGGCCAGCGTGTGCAGCAGCACCATGCGAGGGGTGGCAGGAGAGGGGACGATCCGGCTGGGGTCGTCGGCCCGGTGCTCCAGCAACCGCTGGTGGGCGGTACGCATCCGATCGACCCGGGCCGCCACCGCCATGGTCTTCTCCCACGCGCCGAGTCGGTCCTCGTCCAGGCGGAGGAAGACTCCTTCGCCATGTACCTCCATGGCCGGAAGCCAACGCAAGGGACGCTCGGACAGCGGCATTTCCGCGGAATCGGTCGACGACTCGGCGTCGACGAGCCGAGTGAACGCCTTCACGGCGCGGACCTCGCGAAGTTTCTTGACCAGCATCGGGCCGGTGACACCGAGCGGATCGAGCACGCTCTGGTCGCCCAGCGGGGTCTCGCAGACGAATTGCTCGTTGTGGGACTGCTCGCTCTCGTCGTTGCCCGCACGGAGACGCTCGTACTCCTTGTTGCGCAGGGCACGGTAGCGGTGGTCGAAGGTAGGGGCGGACTCACTGTCGGAGTCCTCCTTGCGCTCCGCGTCGAGGAGCGTCATCACCTCGTCCAGTGGTACCGGACACTTCCCCTTGAAAACGCCATCGAGATAGATTTTGACGTGCTCGCGCTCGTCGTACCTGCGGAGCGCGCCCCAATGCTCGGCGAGGGGATCCGCGCGGCCGTCGCTCCAAGGCGGGATGGAAAGTGCCGACTTCAACACCGGCTGCCATACCGCCGACGAACCACGTTGCAACGTGCGCAGCGGCAGTCCGCACTCCTGAGCAAGGGCGGACGCGCTGAGCCACGGACGGGTGCCCCGACACTTGAGACCCAAGTCCTTGAGTGAGCGCCTGCGGAAGGAGCCCTCCATGGAGACCTCGGGAGCCTGCCCACAGGTGCAGGAGATCAGGATGGAGCGGAGCGATGAAGTGCGCCCGGTTGTAGTCATCTTGAGCTTCCCACCGCACTGCCCCGCAGATGTGGCACCACGGTCCGCGGAACGATGCACCCACTGCCAGTACGGAAACTCGCCGAGGTGTCCGGCCTCGCAGGCGACGACAAAGCGGGAGGGGACCAGGTCGACCTCGCACGCACCGCAGACACTTCGCCCGGCGGGCGGATTGAAGTCGCGGTGCCGTTGCAGGTCGTTGCACTCGGGGCAGGAGTGCATCATGGGGAATCGGCGGACGCGGAGACCGTCCCTGCTGGTGTCGTCGGAAGCGGGTGGCAGCCGGAAGTAGTCGACCTCGAGCACCCGGGCCAGGCGTCGTTCGTGGATCCGCGGGGACTCGTCACGGTTCCAGCTCTGCTCGGCCTCGTCGAGGCCCGAGACGATGAAGGACTCGTGGTCGACGGCGATGAGCGAGCCGACGCCGTACGTGGTGATCGCCTGAGCGCGGCGGACCGCACCACGCCGCAGCAGGTTGTGGGCGGGGCCGGCGCCGCTCAAGCCGGTCCGGCGACGGCGGGCGGGGGGCGGTGTCATCGGGTTGCCTCCATGAACAGGGCGGTCTCGGCGTCGACGTCGCGCAGGCTCCACAATGTGGACCATGCCTCGGCGTCCTGGGACTCGTCGTCGTACGCTTTCAGGAGCGAAGGGGATCGGCTGCCCCTCTGAGGCTCGAAGAGCAGGCCGTTGTGGATCTCGGCTTCGGCGCACCACCAGTCGACGAACTCGTCGAAGGCCCGGGACACGGCGTCGGTCTCCTCCCGGGTGACCGCCTCCACGCGCTCCAGGAGGATCGACTTGATGCGCCCCCGGAGTACGCCTTCGTACGACTCGACCTGGCCGGCCCCTTCATTGGGGCGAGCGGCGGGGATCATGATGCGGGTGAGGGCGACGATCACTGCGTGGAGGCCCCGGTCGCGGGCGCGGGCGGAGAACGGGGTGACGGACGTGGACTCGACCTCTCGGTACAGCGCCGAGTGGAAGTGCTGGAAGGTCTCGTAGTGAGAACGATCCCGGGACCGGGTCGAGTTGAGCATGACCGCGACCAGGCCGGGGTGCGCTCGGCCGACCCGGCTGGTGGCCTGGATGTACTCGGCGGTCGTCTGCGGCTGGCCCATCACGGCCATGAGGCCGAGGCGGTCCACGTCCACGCCGACCGCGATCATATTGGTGGCCAGGAGAACGTCCACGGTGTCGTTGTCGGGCAGCCGCTTCTCTATGCCCTTGAGGCGGGTGGGGATCTCGCTGGCGTCGATCCGGCTCGTCAGCTCGGAGTAGTTGGCGACCGACCGGGCAGCCACTCCCTCGCGCTCGGCCAGCAATTCCAGGTACGCCACCACGTCGTCATGGACCTGGAGTTCGGCCGCCGACAGCACCCGAAGGCTGTTGAAGTATCCGACGAGACTCCAATAGGCGTCGCGGACCTCATCATCGGTCTTCGCCTGCTTGGCCCTGTGCAGCAGGGTGGCGTACGTGCGGATCAGGAGGGTGGATTGGCTGGTGCCGGGGGCCAGGAGGCCGACATAGCGGCGGCTCGCCTTCTCCTCGCGCGGTGTCTCCACCGCGAACCACGAGTCGCGGGCATCCAGTCCGGCGGGAGGGAACTGCCGTACGTCGCGGGCGAAGAGATGGCGTCCTTGCTCGGCGGCGCGACGGATGGTCGCCGTGGAGGCGATCACCTTGGGGCGATCGGCGAGTGCGTCGACCGCGGTCTCGTAGAGACCCGTGAGGGTCCCCAACGGCCCAGATATCAGGTGTAGTTCGTCCTGCACGATCAGTTCCGGGGGAGGGGTGCCGCCGTCCGGGTCGTGGTCGCGGTTGAAGAGCGCGGAGGTCGCGGGACGCCAGGGCATGGACGCGAACTTGTCGACGGTGGCGATCACCAGGGTCGGCCGCGCGTCGTACACCGCCTCGTCGACCAAGTGGACGGGCAGGCCGTCGGCGAAGTCGCAGTCCGCGCCCGGACAGCGGACACGCATACGCTTGGCGTCCTCGTCGACCTCATAGTTTCGTGCGTCGAGACGAGTTCCGCACCAGGGGCAGGCATGCAGCTGGACGGGATTCTCGGTGGCGAGGCGCTTGCCGAGATTCCTCTGCAACTCGTCGAGCTTCAGACCTGCTACGGCCAGCGTGTTGGGGGTGGCCGATCGTCCCACCCACATGCCGACGGAGAACTCCTCACGGCCCAACTCGGGGGTAGTGCGCCGCATCTGCTCCATGGCACAGAGCAGGATCGCCGCGCGCTCGAACTGCTGGAGGGTGAGCAGCCGCAGCGTGTACCGCATGAGGACGGTGACGCCGCCGCCGTCCGCGCCGTTGCGGATGCGGCGCAGGAAGGACGTGAGGGCGATCAGCCCGAGGTAAGCCTCTGTCTTGCCACCACCGGTCGGGAACCACAGAAGGTCGGAGATCTGTCGGTCGCGATGTGCAGGTTCGTCGATGCCGGCCAGGCACAGGAGAACGAACGCGATCTGGAAGGGACGCCAGCGACCGGCGGCCGGGTCGGGGGCGCCGACACGTCCGCCCTTCACCCAGGCACTACGGGCGCGTTGATCGGCCATGGCGTGATTGGCGAGTCGGAACGCCCTCATCAGATCGGCCTTGGTCCGCAGCAGCTCGATGCCTTCACGGATTCGGGCGAGCGCCTCCCGGCAGGCCGCCACCTGCTCCCGAGCGGGCTTCTCGTGGGGGCCGCCCGTCAGCGCGTCCGCCTCGGCCGACTTGCCGTCGATCCAGTGCTCGTACCCCGTGGCGAGTCCTTCCAGAGCGGCCAGGACCTCGGCGTCGGGCCGATCGGCCAGCCCCAGCATGGACAGCGCCGAGCTGTCGATCTCCGGGTTGGAGTCGGTGAGCAGCACCTCCACGGAGGGCACGAACTGGGTCCGCACCTCGGAGACAGCGGGGATTTCAGCTTCGGTCATACCGATCGGCTGCGGAGTCCAGTCCCACTCGGCGGCGCAGCCGTGGCCGACCGCGAAGGTCGGGGCGTGGCGGTGCAGCAACCGACTGGTGGCGACCTCCGGGTCGTGATCGGCGGCTGGGGCGGGACGCTCGACGAACGCGCTGGAGCCGTCGGCGGCCCGGACCCTCAGGCCGCACTGGAACAGGGAGAAGGCGTCCTGGAGATCCCACTCCCCGACCTTCTGCGTGTTGATCAACGTGACCGTGATCGTGACCGTGCCTTCGGTCGGGTCTCGACGCCGGACGTTGACGTGCAGCGCGGCTTCCGGGGACAGCGTGATTCTCATCCTCGGATCAGGCCGGGTGACGTCGATGGTCTGGTCAGGGAGAGCAAGTTCCTTGCGCTGCCACCGCTCCCGCTGGTCGGCGGTGGTACGGGCCTCGGCACGGCGGGCAGGGACACGCTTGCCGGCGGCGTCGGTGGGCTCGTAGACGGCCGCACGGGCCGAGACCAGGATCGAACCGCTTATGGCTGGGCGGACCGCGAAGGTGAGACCCATGGAGGAGGGACGCCTGTCCCCCGAGGTGCCGACCTCCTGTGTGCCGCCGGACTCCTCGGCGTCCTCGCGGGCGATCAGGGGCGCGGAGTCCAGGTCTTGCCGTCCGTGAGCGTCGTCGTCCTGCCGCTCCTTGGCCGCCCTGTCCGCGGCAAGCGGATACAGCACACCGGTCAGATATCGGTCGATCGGCGCGTCCTGGGTGAGGATCTCGTCCCGGCCGTCCGAATCGAGGTCCTCGGCGGGACCCAGGAGTTCACGACGGAGCCCCGCCAGCAGTTCCTCGTCCCGGACCCGGTAATGCTCGGAGTGCCGGCCTGCCACCTGCGTCATGCGCGCTGCTCCTCGTAGTTGTCGGCTCTCCGGTACCGTCCGATGCCGGTGATGCGCGGGACGATCCACACGCCTCGCTCCCCGAGACCGGCGTTCGCGCCGGCGGCGGTGCTGCCCGTCACGGTCTCCAGAGTGTCGATCCGTAGACCGTGGATCTCGTCGGGCCACCAAGGGTCCCAGGCGCGGTTCACCTTCTGCACCTGGAACAGCTCCTCGCGAAACCTCTGTGAGGCCTCGCCGATCTCCCGTCCTTCATGCACCAGGGCGTACGGCGGGCTCTCCGTCTCGCCCAGAGGCAGACCGTGGCGCTTGCGCAGCAGCACCTCCTGACCGGGACGAACCTGGTCCAGGAGATACGTCTGAGTGGCGACGGCGTCCGTCTCGTGGCCGGGCGGGTCATCCCGGTTCACGTCGCCGGGCTCGGCGACGATCCCGTACCTGTCGTACGACCGCCACGACCCGAGGTAGCGACGACCGTGGTGCCGGCCCCCCGCCCTCCTGAAGATCGGCAGTTCGGGAGGGGCCACGTGGTACAGGTCGTGGCGGGCACGCGTCATCGCCACGTACAGGGCGCGGGCCTCGGCGGGTAGGTCCAGCTCGTCCCGGTACCGCTTGTGGAGCTCGGCAAGGGTCGGTGGCGTCAGGACGATCACCCGGTCGAATTCCAGGCCCTTGGCCCGGTGCACCGTCGAGACGACGACGTTGGCCGTCTCCGGGTCGGACGCCTCGTCGGGGAATCCGCCTTGGGCGACCGCCCGGCGCAACCGGTCCAGATCCAGAACACCGCGTCCCGCTCCACGAGCGGCGCGACGCAGCACCGTCCACAGGGTGCCGGCGTCGGGTTCGTACGGGAGTGGGATGTTCGCGAGGAGCGAACGGAACCGGTCCTCGGTGAGGGCACTCGCCTCCGTGCGGCGCAGCAACTCGGCCACCCAGTACGGCACCGGACGCTCCTCCAGCGGGCGTCGCAGTCGGTGGTCGATGCCGTGCGTGTGCAGCAGGTCGGAGATCACGAGAGCCTGCTGGTTGTCACGAGTGAGGACGGCGCATGTGTCGGAGAGGTCCCGCAGGCCGTCCAGGGTGAACTCGTCGTCCAGGCCCCCCATGCCGTTGGCCGGATCCAGGGCGAGGTCGCGCAGTTCGTCGTAGAGCGTTCCAGCCTCGTCCGGATCGTTCAGCCGCTGGAGCCGGGGTCCGAGCCCCAGAGCGACCCGGGCCTCGGGGGTAGTGGCCCGGAAATTCCGGGTGAGGTTCAGCTCCACCAGGTCGTCGGGGTAGGAGCAGCGCAGCCAGTCGAAGAACCGGCCGGTCTCGTCCGCGCGTTCGCCCAGGTCCTGGATCTGGAAGCCGTACACGGACTGGGCGGCATCGCCGACGACGGTGAAACCGCAGCTGTCCTGGTAGCGGTCGAGAAGCGTCTCCACCAGCTCGCGGCGCCCACCCAGCAGGTCTTGCACCTCGTCGATCACGACATGGGCCGGCGGGACCGCGTCACCGATCTCCAGCGCACCCTTCTCGATCGCGTGGGTCGCGCCGGCGATCCGCTCGTCGAAGCCGACCCTTCCCCAGTCTACGTCCGGGTGTGCCTGGAGGAGCACCTCGTAGGCCCACGCGTCGAACGTACGGGCCCGCACTCGGTGGGCCGCCTCTCCGTGCCGAGAGATCCGCTCGCGCAGCTCCCGGGCAGCCGCTCTGGAGAAGGTGAGCACCAGGATTTCAGCGGCTTCCAGGGCCTGTTCGGCGTCCTCGTGACCGCACAGCGCGTCGAGTCGACGTACCAGGGTGTGGGTCTTTCCGGCACCGGCGCCTGCGCTGACCAGGACGCGAGCGTCCCAAGGCTGCTCGACCACGGCCAGTTGCTCGTCGGTGAGCGGGGGGCTGTCCTGGTAGGCGTCGCTCACTTCCGGCTCCAGAGGTGTTCGAACTCATTGAAGGCGAGGTCGGTGTCGAAGTTGGTGATGTTGTCGCTGATGTTGAGGATCAGACAGCTTTCCTTGCCACCGTTCCGCGGTCCGCGCAATCCGCGGCCGATCATCTGCTGGTACACATTGGTGCTGTAGACCGGCCGGGCCACGACCACGGCACGCGTGGCGGGAGCGTCGAATCCCTGGGTGAGCACACCGTAATTGGTGAGGACCCGGATACGTCCGCTGCGGAAGTTCTCTATGCGTGTACGACGGTCCTGTGCACTGGTCGTCGAGTCCACGGCTGCTGACCGGACACCCCGGTCGTTGAGTATGGCCGCGAGGTACTTGGCGTGGTCGACAGAGGTGGCGAAGAGCAACGTCGGCCAGCTGCCAGGAAGATCGGCTATAGCGTCGACGATGCGCCGACTGCGCGCATGGTCGTCGGCGAGCCGCTGTTCCGCGGACCGGGAGAGCATGGCCATGCGTTCGGCGTGTGTCTTCTCGTCCCGGGTGAGTTCGATACTGCCGCCTTCAAGGGTGCGATGCTCGACCTGCGCCAGCATCCCCCAGTCCTGGAGATCGCGATACGGGTCACCCGAGGGGAAGACTCCTTCGTCGAGGCGTCGATTGCCGAAGCGGCCGGCCAGCCGGCGGGTCTCCTCCTCGTTACGGTTGCGGAACGGGGTGGCGGTCAGGCCAAGTAGATGCCGCCCCGTCTCGTATTGGGTGAGTCCCAACTGGCTCAGAATCTCGGTGTATCGCTTGGAGACGGCGGTGTGCGCCTCGTCCACGATGACCAGCACGGCCTGACGCAGCCAGGCGTACTGGTCGGTGCCGAGGCAGCGCTCCAGCTTGGCGTCGGTGGCGACCACCAGGTGCGGGTGATCGACGACATCGCCGACCTCGTTGGTGCTCCACAGTCGACTGACGGTCAGCGGCCGTTCGGCCCCGACCTTGCTCCAGACGAACTTCCAGCTCTGAACGGCCTGCTCGCACAATTCCTCGGTCTGTGCGATCCACAACAGGGGGCCCTTGAGGTCGCCGACCCGCTTCACCCAGCGGATCACGGCCTCGGCGGTGACGCGGGTCTTGCCGGCGCCGGTCGGCAGCGACAGCATTCCGCGCTGGGGGGCCAGACGGTCGAGCATGGTGGAGATGTTCCGGACCAGGTCCTCCTGGTACTCGTGAAGCCTTGGGAAATCCCTGGGGCCTTCGATGGTCTCGAACGGAGGCGGGGACGGAGTCCTCGAGCCGGCGAACGCGACAGGCAGCCTCAGCTCCGAGACGAACGCGATGGCGGCCGGCGAACCGCCGTACGAGACCGGAGCGTTGGGGAAATGCGCCTGGATGTCCCGAGCATGCTGTTGTAGCACCCCGTCCCCGTGAGCGTTGAACGCCATCTGCGCTATCCGGCGCCCGGACGGCTCCACCCCGTCGGTCGCCTGCAGCTCGGCCTCCATCAATCCCTCAGGGAGGCCGGTCCGGAGAGCGTCCGCACCGATCAGCAGCTCGATCTTGGTAACCACGTCCTCAGCCTCGCGCACCGTCTTCTGCGCCGCCTTCAGCTCGCTGTCCCGAGCCATACGGTCCTGGTGCTCCAGAACCGCACGGCAACCTGCAGCACCGAGGCCCAGGCCGAGCTCGCGGTCGATGAGGCGGAGCATCGGTTCGGGGTCCAGAGGAAGGCGGACCTTGACGGTGCTGTCCTGGCGCACGGCGTCCAGGGGGGAGGCGTGCGTGCCGTTGGGCGTACGGGTGACCTCCTCCAACTCACTGCACCGTTGCACCATGCTGTTACGGTTCCCGCTGTTCAGACGCTGCCGCAGGGCGGGGAACAACTCGACCAGCGGTACGGGGTCACCCTCCGGCACCTCGCGGGTCTCCCGGCTGATCACGTCGGCGTAGCGGAGCATGCCCCACTTCTCGATCATCAGTTCGGCATCGTCGGCGGTCGGCACGAGCAGCGCCGGGAGCTGCTCGGCGCGCAGCGCCTGGTACTGAGCGGCTCCGACGGCGACGGTGATCTCACCGTCGGGCCGGGTTCCCCAGGCGTCGCCGATCCGACATCGGGTCAGGGTGTCCTCGGGGAAGTCCGCACCGAATCTGGTCAGCATCACGTAGGTGGCGCCGACGAAGGAGTCGTCCTCGCTACGGGTCACCTCGTCGAGGAGCGCGTCCCAACGGTCGGCAGGGACCTCGTCGACGGTGGTCGGGAGTCGCAACCTCCGAGCCTTCTCGGGGGAGATGTCGGCGACCGGTAGCACATCCCGGTAGCCGGCGAGCTGGGGTCCGACGGCCTCCTTGAGCGGCTTGATCCCCTGGGAGGTGGCGATGGTGCCGAACTTCCTCAGCATCCACCGGATCGGCGAGAGCACGGCCTGTCGGGTGCTGGTCTGTGCGCCTATCTGGCGCGTCCAGTTGTCCACCACGGCGTCATCGGGCAGCACTTTCAGGAAAGCGGCGCGGGATTCCTCGGAGAGGGCGCGGAAGAGGTGGAGCGGGCCGCCGATAGCGGCACCCTCAACCTTCATCCGGTTCAACGCCGGGCGCGGGGCGCTAGTGTCCAGGCGGCGCAGGTAGGCGGCGTGGAGCGCTTCGCGGTACTCCTCGAACCACGCCTCACCCTCCTGCGGCCGGAACCCGCCGGTCGGCCGTTCGCGCAGACCGACCTGAGAGAAGAACGCGGTGTCGTCGGAGTGGAAGGTCATGTCCACAGCGATGCTCGGGTCGCGCTTCGCGTCGGCCACGACGCCCGGCAGCATGCAGTCCTCGACCGGCCGGAACCGACCGTCGGCAGTCCGCACCCGAAGCGTCGAACGTGCCGCGGGCACGCGCTCCAGAACCTTGTGCGTCAGGCGACGGATCCCCGCCTGACGGAACAGCTCCCAGAAGCGCTCCCAGTCCGAATGGCTGTAGTGGTCGAAGCCCTGATCGAGGACACTGTCGAACCGTCCCTCGACATCGGCCTCCCGGATGCCCAGGACACCGAGCGCGTGAGCCAGCGATGGGTCCTGGGCGAGTTCGTCGACCACGTAGACCAGGGCCTCGCGCAGGCCGCCCTGGTCGGCGCGCCGGAACACTTTCCCGTGCACGGGTGCGACGAGACCGTGCTCCTCGGTGAGCACGATGTGGGCCTTCCGGGCCTCCTCGGCATAGGGAGAGCCGTTCTCGATCATTTCGGCGAGGATGCGAACGGCCACCGCCGACGCCTCAGGGGTGCCGCTCTCGACCAGCGCCTCCAGCCATTCGCGGACATCGGTCCGCTCATGCCCGGCCGCGCTGATGATGTGCTCGACCTTTCCGGAGCGTAGGGCATCCGCCTCGGCACTCGGGTGAAGCCAGTTCGAGGGGCGCCCGGAGCACTCATGCCACATCCGCAGCCAGCGGGACAGTTTCTTCAGGTCCTTGTCGAGGCGCGGGTGGATCTTCAGCGTCGTCGGGACGCGCAGGACGCCGTCCTGGTCGGGCAGCGACGGCCGGTCCGCGGTGCGGGCCCAGATCTCCCGGGTCAGGAACTCGTCGGCCCAGCTGATCGCCTCCTTGACTCGGCCCGGAAGCAGAGGGAGATAGGCGGCCGGGTCCTCGGCGGGTGCAAGGGCATGGAGGGCGTTGACGACCAACTTCGCCGACACCCGGATCATCTCCTGGTTGAAGGGGGAGGAGTCGAGGAGATTCTGGCGGTCCTCGTTCGTCTTCCAGGCGCCGTTGAGGATGCCGCTCAGCGACATCTCGTACTTGGTCGGGAAGAAGGACCAGAACTTGCCGCGGCCGCGTGATCGCGGGCTGACGTACAGACCGCTCTCCGGGTCCTTCTCCAGGGCGGGGACGCCCCAGGCGAGTTCGAGGGAGATCCGATCGTGCAGTTCTCCGGCGTCTGCGCGGGCGCTCGGACCAGGTTCGTGGGTGGTGGTGAACACGCGCCACCGTTCGGTGGCGACGGCCTTCCCGGTCCGTTCCTCGGCCACGGTGTGCAGGTCGCCGGTCTGCTGGGCGGTCAGTGTCCGACGGGCCATGGGCCGTGGCCGGCGGTCCTCCAGCACGACCTTCGCGACGTGCGGCGAGAAGAGTTGGAAGCCGACCGGGAATTCCTCGCGAGGCTCGCCGTGGTCCTTGGCACGTCCCCCGTGCATGTCCCGGCCCAGCCGGTCATCCGCCTTCGGGAGCAGGGGCAGACGAACGACGGTGGTGGCCCAGTTCAACAGCTCGTTCAGGACGTGATCGGACGCTCGCTCGGCCTGCACGTCCAGAGGACGAGCCATCCGCAGCACAGGGGCGTCGAACTTCGGGCCGTAGCGCTCCGTCACGCCGGGCACGGCCCTGATCTGCTCGTACGACCACGCGCGGTCGAATCCGAAACTTCCCGTGCTGCTGAAGAATTCCGGTGCGTCGGTCACCACGAGAACCGATTTGACGCCCACCCCAAAACGCCCGATCTGGCCGCCACGCTTCTTCGACATGCTCATCCGGAGAATTGTCTCCGCGCCTTCTGAGGTTACCGGATTGCCCTCGTTCGCACAGTACAAATGGGTCTCTGTGAGGACGACCTGAACTCGCCCACCCGACGCGCCGGACATCTCATCTGCCGCGTTCTGAACGAGCTCGAAAAGCTGACGGTCGCCATATCCGCCCTGGGTGATTCGGCGCTCTCCATTGGCATGTTCGGCTACGAGGCCGGGGTCCACAGCATAAGTCTGCAGGACGCGAGAGGATTGTTCGAGAACGGTTTCGGTTACCGAAGAGGACGAAGACGGCACTGCTTCTGCGCTCCTGGGTGTCAAAGTTCCGGGCGAAAGAGTGAATGGTGAGCCGGCGACCGGCTTGTCGGCTGGCCCGTGTCGTCGTGGCGCTGTGCGTCATCTTCCACAGCGTCTTCATGAAGCGGAGGCATCAGGATGAATTCGTCGGTTTTGTTGCGAGACCGAGACTTCGGGCCCGACGCGCTGCATCAGTGCGGGAGAGCAGCCCCGTTCGGGTCGTCCGGCAGCTCCTGGGCCACCTTCGCCAGTACGGGGAACCTGATGGTGAAATCTGCCTGGGACATGTCGTGTCTGTGAAGGATTGCCAGGACCTCGACCTTGCTCTCCGCCGTCTTGATATCCAGCTCGAATGCACTCGAATCCCGAAATGAGTCCAATGATTCACTGTCCTGCTCAGTCATCCGGTCTACCCCCTGTCAGGTCGCGTCGCGCAGCCGCACAGGGGTGAATTTGGGCACGCGCCCCCTGTGAAAACGAAATGGGATAAGTTGACGCCTTGGGTGACTCTTTCCCCCGGGATTAAGCTAGCGGATGGAGGTCTCGTGCAGCCAGTCCTTTTCAGGAGGGCTTTCTTCGTGGAACTCCGTGGAGGTGTCGGGTGTCACGAGGTTCTGAAATTGGTCACACTTCTCCTGAAGCCGCACGCCTTCCCGATTTCGGAATCGCGAGCGAGACGGAGTTCCCGTCGTCGGGTGACGTTACGTGGCTCGTCAGCCGAAGGTCAACCTCCAACTGCCCCATGATGAAAGTGAGTTGGAGGGCTCCGCTTGCGAGGTGTCGCAGACGGGGCGAAACGGGGTCATTCGAGGCAGGTTTTTTGAGACCGGACTGAAGTCGTCTGAGCGATCGGACTCAATCAACTGCTGGTTGACGTTGCGGCACTTGTCAAAATAGCCTCATGGCCCACACCGTGCGATCGGCATGGGACTCTCAGGAAAGAGCAGGCGGCGCGTGGAGACAGGTGAGGAGTTCGGGCCGTGGTTGGCCCGACAGCTCAAGCTTGCAGGGAAGACGCAGGCTGAACTGGCCGACGAGCTCGAGCTGACCCGGGCCGCTGTGTCCGCGTGGATCACCGGCCGGTCGACGCCTCGCCCGACCGTCATGGCGGACATCGCCAAGGCGCTCGGCACGGATCTGGGCACGGTGCACACCCGGACCACCGACACCCAGGCCGGCCTCCCGGTCACCTGGTACCACCGCCCCGGCTACCCCGACGGTGGCCGTGACCTCGGCAATGCCGCCGCCTTCGCCTTCGACGCCGACGTTCAGGTTCTCGCGCGAGAGACGTGCCAGAACAGCCTGGATGAGCGGCTGATCGAGAACGGCCGCCCGGTCAAGGTCCGTTACACGCTGCACGAGCTCACGGGGGAAGCCCTGGACGCCTTCCGTGAGGCGATCCTTTGGAACGATCTCTTTCCGCACTACTCCGCCGTCTCGGAGACCGCCGGTCACCAGAAGGTCGGTCGGGTCGTGGACGCCGGGGTGCGCGACATGTACGAGAAGGGCCGCTTGGTCCTGCTCCGCGTCGACGACTACAACGCCTCCGGGCTCATCGGCGACGACTACGCGGACGGCAAGTTCGCCGCCGTGGTCAGACGCCAATTGGAGAGCCTCAAGTCGGGTCCCGGTGCGGGTGGTTCGTACGGCCTGGGCAAGGCGACTCTATGGGCCACCAGCGCCCTCGGGCTCGTACTCATCAACTCCACCCTCTCCGTGCCTCATGAGGGACGCACTGAGCGCCGTGTCATCGGCCGTCTCGAACTGCCCTGGCGTGAGGTCGATGGCCGGTCGTACGCAGGCCCAGCCTGGTTCGGCCGCCCTGATCCTGACTCGGCCGGCGCCATGGTCGCCCGTTCCTGGTGGGCTGACGAGGAGACCGTGGAGAGGCTGTACCTGACCCGGGAGAACGACGAACCCGGTACATCCTTCCTCATCGTCGGTGCGCACGATGTGGCCGGCCTCGCGGCGAACTCCTCCGATCCCGACGACGGGTTCATCGGCGACGAGGAGGGTGATGCGGACACGCGTGATATCAGCGCGATGCACGCCCGGCTGGTCGAAGCGCTGGGGCGTGACTTCTGGGCCGCGATGACCGGCGGGGGCAGCAAGCTTCCCCTCCTGGAGGTGTCCGTCCGTACTTTTCGGAACGGCGAGGTGGTCGTGGCGGAGCAGCAGGTGGACCCGTCTGTCGAACAGCCCGCTCGGACCCGTGCGCTGAGGGCACACTACGAGGGCACCACGGTGGATCGCCTGACCGAGGCCGGGCAGGTGGCGGCGCGGAGCGTCCCGTTGAAGCTGCCGTTGTCCGGAGGTGCCCATGGGACGCTGGGCACGCACCAAGCGGTCCTGCTCGTCACCGAGGCCGACGGGGACAGGGACGGGGCGAAGAACCGGATGCACTCGTTGCGCGGTAATCGCATGACCGTCAAGAGGAGCGTGGTCCCGAGGCTGCCGATCAGCACCAACCCTTTCCAGGCAGTTCTGCTGGTGGGGGAGGCGGCCGGAGAGACTGCCCCCTTCGCGAAGGAGGCCGAGGAATTCCTACGTGCGGCGGAACCTCCCGAGCATGACCGTTGGGGGCAGACGGAAGAGCTGACACTGCGATGGTCGCCGTCCGCGTACCGGCGGATCAGCGCGCTGACTGCCGAGGCCAACAGTGCGGTGAGGGAACTCGTCGCGCGGCCGAAGCGCAGCAGCGGCGAAGGGGGCGAGGCCCTGCGCAAGGCATTGACCGTGCGACCGAGGCCCAAGGCCAAGACCCCGACCGGCCCGGCGGTTCCGGTCCTGGACGGGCTCGACGCGTCGGTCGGCGACGGCGGGGAGTGGCAGATCACCGGCGAAGTCAGCATCCCGCGTGGCGACGAGATCGTCCCGATGGTGCCGGTGGCGCAGCTGGACGTGCGTTCGGGGGGCCGACCCAGGCTGGACTGGGCCGAACTCGTGGGCGTCGAGGGCTGCGAAGCCGAGGACGGAATGCTGCGTTTCACACCCGGCGTGCGACGTGCGAAGTTCCGAGGAACCACCGACGTCACCAGCCACCCCGTCAGGACCACGCTCACTCGTCTTGTTGTCGAACTCCGCGCCGGCAAGGGGGAGTGACACGTGAAGTTCTACCCGTACAAGCGGCTCAACCGGCCGATCACGCTCAGAGTGACTTCGGTTTCCCTCAAGCTTTCCGACGGAACCCGTGACCAGTTGGAGACCGCCGCGTACTCGACCCAACAGCAGGCTGTCGCGCTCGGAGTCGCGGGCCACACAGACTGGGTGAGCGCCACTGTCGCTCTTTCTGCGACGCTGCCGCCCGGGGCGAACGCGCCGGATGCGCCCTGGGCGGATCTGTGTGTCCTCGCCGTACTGACGGACGGCGAGACCAATGTCCGTACCTCCGCGAGTCTCAGGCTCGACGCTGAGGACGGACGGGACTGGTCCGGCTCGCTGGAGGTGTTCCGCGACGATCACATGGCTCGGGCTTCCCTCGCTGTGTACGCGGTCGGGACGGTGGACGGAGTGCGCGGTCGGTCGATCGCCGAGACCGACCGGAGCTGGGTCATCGACACGGTTTCCGACGAGCCGGTCCGTGGGCTACAGCTAGAGGTCCAAAAGGCATCGTTCAAGAGGAGCTCCCGGGAGTGGCTGCAGGCTTACGCCGACGCGCCCTGGATCGTGGACGCCTCTGCCAGAGTCCCCTCGGTGTTCGTGAACACCGATGTGGAAGGCGTCATCGACCTCTTGGACAGCAATGGTTCGGGTGTGGACAGCAAGGTGCGTGACCTTCTGGTCGCCCAGATGGCCACTGACGTGTGGACCGCGGTGTTTCATGGTGCCATCGGCGATCTGGAGGTAGAACCCGGTGGCGGGCCGGTCTTCCCCACCGACTGGCAGGGCGAGGTGCTGCGGGAGATGCTCCCGGATGTGATTCCCGGTGTCCGTGTCGAGGAGGCCCTACGGCAGGTCCATCGCCGGCGCACCGGCGACTCGGGCTGGGTGGAGCTACAGACGCGTATCCATTACGCGGCAGTCCGCCGCGCCGATGCCACAAAGGCCCTGTCCTTTGTCATCCGCAGTCTGGAACAGATGAACCGCGAGAGTGAGACGTGATCACCCAACCCAACCACGTACCGGAGCGCCTGGGGCTGCTCGCCACCTCCGCTGTCGATCCGTTTCTCACCGAGGAACTGCTCAAAGGGGAACAGGTACACCAAGGCATCGATCTGGCGAAGGTCGTCGAATCGCTCCCCAAGGACGACGCCAGGTGGTGGGCCGAGCCGGTCCGGAGTCTGGTGGAAGACGCCATGTTCGAGTTCCGGGAGGACCGCACCCGAGCGGACGCGTGGCTCGCGCCACGGCTGCACGCCACGCTGCGCCTGACGCGACGAGAAGCGGCGGACAAGCGTCTCTGGAACCACCTCGCCCTGGCTGTGGCCCCGGATTACGTGGTCTGGCGGCACCTGTCGGAGCCGACGGCGACCAGGCCGGAAAGGCGCGTCGCCGCCGAGCGCTTCCGTGGCCCCGCGGATCGTCAGTGTTTCTCCCGCCTGTGGTGGGCGGCCGAACTCTTCAGGAACGGGTCGGACTACGAGCCGGTCGAAATCGCCTGTGGAAATCAGGACCTCATCCACACCGTCCTCCGGAGCGAGCTGATCGATCACCGTCCCACCGCTCAGGCTCTGGTCCGTCTTCTGAAGAGCGGCCAGGTCGCCGGCGGGCGAGAGGTCAACGGTCTCAGTGTCGCGATCAACGCGGCGGGAGCGACCTTGATCTACGACATCCTTGCGCCGGACCAGCCCCGCGACCCCGCCCCTCTGCGGGACTGGATCGCGGAAGCGGAATCGGCGCCACCCGTCGAGCGGTACGAACTCCCGAACGGGCCCGACGAGGACCCTGTCCCGGAGGAATCCGTGGCCGCGCTCACCAGCTACTTCACGGAGCTGTTCGATACCGCGCCGGTCAGGGGCAAGAGGAGCGGGGATTGACCTGGGCTGTGCTCGGACTACTTCGCCGGCGTCTGCTTGCCCTTACGAGGACGCACGGAGGAAGGCGGCGGCACCTGGTCCTCGGGGCGTGGGCACCTGTCGGTGCAGGCGTCGGCGGCTCCGCAGCCGTTGCTGCGCAGCTTGGCTTGCTGTTCCTTCGTGGCCGGCTGCCACGGCTTCCTCAACGCCTCCGGGTCCGGCTCGTGGAGCCCTAGAGCGGCGCTCAGCAGGTGCGCACCGAACAGGGGCGGTACGGCGTTGCCCACCTGCTGGGCCTGCCCCGTACCGGACCACGGATAGTCCGGCGGGAAGCTCTGCAGCATGCCCGCCTCGTTCATGCTGAACCGCGGACCCTCGTAGACGATGTCGTCGTCGAGGTGCTCGAAGACCACGAAGCGGGAGATACGACCGGTGACGGTGGCGGCGGGCTGCTCGTCGGTCCGCACTCCACGCCTTCCCGGGTTCCCGGAACTGCCGTAGTTCGAGCGGACCAGGAAGCGAGTGCGACGGCCCGGATGTGAGCCCACCGGTTCCGCGAGGGCATCCCGCATCGACCTGCAGCGCGGGGGCTCCTCGCCGCTCGTCGATGCGGTGGCGCCCTCGTTGAGTGTCGGCTGATGGACCTGGCCCGCAGCCCGGTCGGGTTCGCTCGTTCCGCTCTTCCAGTTCCATTCCTTCGCTTCATAGGAACGGTGGGTCGCTTCAGGGAGCGAGGGCTCTCCGAGCCCTACACGCCGAGCGATCAGTACCGCGCGGGATCGTGTCTGAGGCACCCCAAAGGTCTCGGTGTCGAGGATGCCGAAGACAACCTTGTATTTGGTTTCATCTGGAAGCCCTATGTCCTCCAAGACCTTGGCGTAGTGCTTCCAGAGCGGGGCCACCGCCGGTACCTGCTCAAGGACGATGACGTCGTACGGGCGGTGCCCCCGGTTCGGGCTCCTGGTCGCCTGGATCGCGTATCGGAGAGGCTCGAGGACCAATGCAGTGCGCGGATCGGGGAGGGATTTCAGTTCCTCGTCGATCTTCTGGTCGGGCTCGCCTGCCATCAGCCGGTCGATGTACTTTTTGACCCGGTCCAAGGCCTGGCGTCCGGCGCCGTGTCCGGCCACAGAGTACGTCTGGCACGGAGGGCCACCGGCGAGCACGTTGATCTCCGGCGGCAGGGACTCGAAGGAATCCCTGCGTACCGCGCTCACGTCGGCGTGAAGGGTGTCCAGCCCGGCCGCGTATCGCGTGAGGCACGCACTTCTGTCCCACTCGATACCGAGACTGGGGATGTCGAACGCGTGCCCAGCGACATCCAGCCCTCCGGGTCCTGCGAAGAGGTCCAGGACAAAGGGGTTGTGGAGGATGGGCTGGTGGTGCGCCGAGCTGGTCATGTGGCCGAAGTCTAGCCGGCTGCGCGGACGCCCGGATCCGCGCTCAACGCTTCAGCGACGGCTCGGCCCAGCGCCTCTCCGACCGGCGGCGGGGTGGCGTGCCCGATCTGACGGTATCGGGCGGTCTTCAGGCCGGAGATCCGCCACTCTTCGGGGAAGCCTTGGAGCAGGGCGGTCTGGTCCACCGTGATCCTCACCAGTCCCTCGTCCCCGAGTGACGGATCCCACGTGAAGTCGGGGCCCGGCGGCTCGTTCCCGAATGACTTCGTGTAGACCCCCATGCGCCGCCACTTGGCCTTTGTGCCGCTCGGCCCGAAGTCAGGACCTCCGTGTGTCTTGGATCCGCCCACCAAGGTTGGGGCCACCCCCGTTGCCTGGGCCCCCCAACGGTCGGCGTCCGGCCAGCCGCGGGAGCGCATCGACGGTGCCAGCGCCTGTCCGACCGATACGTGCTTGTGGAGGCTGGGGCGGGGCGGGCGGAAGACGCTCGCCCACTGCTGCTTCACGGCCACGAGGATGCCTTGCATGCGGTCCTGGGGCACTCCGAAGTCGACAGCGTTCAAGATGAACCAGGTCAGCTCGTAGCCGAGGTGCTTCAGCTCTTCGTGGAGGAAGTCACGTACCGGCGCCAGGGAACCCTGGTCAACGAAGCTCGGCACGTTCTCGATGATCAGTGCCCGTGGTTGGACGGCATGGACCAGGTAGGCGGTCGCTTCGATGAGCCGCAACTCGGTGTCCGACGACTGGCGCGTCACTGTCGCGTTCGACTTCACCCTGGGTAGCCCAGCGGCCAGCAGATCGACGTCGTACACCTCGGGGTGGTCCACGGGGTCGAAGTCGAGAAGGTCGGCTTTCAGCACATTCCAATGCGGCCGGTTGGCTTTGAGCGTGTCGCAGGCAGACGAATCGTTGTCCAGGAGGAGTCGAGGCGTGAAGCCCGCTCGTTCCAACCCCAGCGCGAGTCCACCTGCCCCGGAGCACACGTCGACGAAGCTCAGTCCGCTCAACGATTCCTCCGCAGTCCCCGCTCGACCTTCCGCTGCTCCACCGCCGCCGCGATACGGAGAGCCACGTCATCCGGTGCTTCATGCTCCCAGAAGCGCAGTACCTTCCAACCGGCCACTACGAGGTGTTCCGTGGTCTCCTTGTCACGCGCCATGTTGCGGTCCAACTTCTGCCGCCACTCCTCTGCGTTCGACCTCGGCTGCGTCGCGT
Organism: Actinacidiphila sp. bgisy160; assembly: GCF_965342435.1. Classification (GTDB taxonomy): domain Bacteria; phylum Actinomycetota; class Actinomycetes; order Streptomycetales; family Streptomycetaceae; genus Actinacidiphila. Next base: position 39,075 of record NZ_CBDRCM010000002.1, read on the forward strand.
GTTCCGGGCAGCTGTGCCAGAAGCATCCGTCGATGAGGACAGCTATTTTGACCGAGGTGAACGCCACGTCGATGCGGCGCCGCGGCATGCCCGGCACCGGGTACTCCACGCGGTAGCGCAGGCCGGCCGCGTGCAGGAGGCGTCGGATGAGCAGTTCGGCGGCCGTGTCCTTGCTCGCCTGCCTGCTCATGCGTGCGGAGATGGAGGGCGACGACGGCTTCATTGTGCTCAATGCAGCTGTGCCTCACGATCGTGGCTCGGTCCCGACAACAGGCGAGTCCGGGGCGGTCGAGCCAGCGGACTACGGCTGTCGTGTCGATTCCATCACGGGCCGAGCGCTGCCGTACCGCACTCCCTGTCAGTTTACGGTGAGACGGTTGCGAAACCAGTGGGCTTGATCGGGTGTGGTTGACGAAGTCGCCTTCACACGAGGGACGCACAGGTGTACCTGTTCCCCCAGCGGGGCTTCGACGCGGCGGTGAGCCGCTTCGGGGTGATGTTCTTCGCCGACCTCGCCGCGCGCTGCGACCCGGCGGACGGTTGGCGTTCGTGTGTCCGCGCGGCCACCGGAGCATGGACCAGACGAAGATCTACCGGGCGATCGGGACCGTGGTCTCCGTACCCGGCCTGACCGGGAACACCGGGCCGGCCTGCTTCGGCGATCCCGTGCACACCGAGCGGATCCTGAACGAGGCGGGCTTCGACCGAGTGTCCTCAACCGCGGCCGACCTCCTCATGGGCTGGGCCCCGTCCGGCACTGGCTGCGCGAGGACGAGGCCGACGAGACGACTCGCTCCCGTGCCCGGGACGGCGCGCTGGAGGCCTTCCGCGGCTTCACGACCGTGGACGGGGGTGTCGTTGCTGACAGCCCGCCTGGGGTTGGTGACCGCCGAACGTCCCGGACGGCCGGCCCGTCGACGTGATCCTCCGGGCGGCGGCCGGCTTGGACGCGTGGGCGTCCGACAACCTCCCGAGCCACCCGGACACGCCGTGCCCTTACCAAAAGGGCGCGGCCCGTTCGGGTGACCCGGGAACTTTCGGGGTGCGGAGTTGCTCCGCCTGACACCTTGCTTTCTTCCATCCGTACTCGTTGACACGGCGACGGCCGGACGCGGCGCCACGGCGGGCGCGTCCGGGACATTGGACGAGGGAAGGCGCGCATGAACGTCAGTGCTCACATCGAGGCCGTCTACGCGGACGTCTGCCGGCGCAATGCCGGCGAGAGGGAGTTCCACCAGGCGGTGGGGGAGGTGCTGCACACGCTGGCGCCGGCGCTGGAGCGGCACCCGGAGTACCTGGACACCCGGATCGCGGAGCGGATGTGCGAGCCGGAACGGCAGGTGATCTTCCGGGTGCCGTGGGTGGACGATCAGGGGCGCGTGCAGGTCAACCGGGGCTTCCGGGTGGAGTTCAGCAGCGCGCTCGGCCCGTACAAGGGGGGCCTGCGCTTCCACCCGAGCGTCGACCTCGGCATCGTGAAGTTCCTCGGCTTCGAGCAGATCTTCAAGAACGCGCTGACCGGGCTGGCCATCGGCGGCGGCAAGGGCGGCTCCGACTTCGACCCCAAGGGCCGCTCCGACGGCGAGGTCATGCGCTTCTGCCAGGCGTTCATGACCGAACTCCACCGGCACCTCGGCGAGCACACCGATGTGCCGGCCGGGGACATCGGCGTGGGCGGCAGGGAGATCGGCTACCTCTTCGGGCAGTACAAGCGGATCACCAACCGTTTCGAGGCGGGGGTCCTGACCGGGAAGGGCGTCGCCTGGGGCGGCTCGCACGCCCGGACCGAGGCGACGGGGTACGGGGCGGTGTACTTCGCGGCCGAGATGCTGGCCACCCGCGGGCAGGGCTTCGAGGGGCGCCGGGCGGTGGTCTCCGGGTCGGGCAACGTCGCCGTCTACGCGATCGAGAAGGTCCGCGCGCTGGGCGGCTCGGTGGTGGCCTGCTCGGACTCCGGCGGCTACATCGTCGACGAGGCCGGCATCGACCTGGAACTGCTGAAGGAGATCAAGGAGGTGCGCAGGGCGCGGCTGTCGGCGTACGCGGAGGCCAGGCCGAACGCGCGGTACTCCGAGCGCGGCTCGGTCTTCGACGTGCCGTGTGATGTGGCGCTGCCCTGCGCCACGCAGAACGAACTGGACGGGCAGGACGCCGGGACGCTGGTGAAGAACGGCGTGCTGGCCGTCGCCGAGGGCGCGAACATGCCCTGCACCCCGGAGGCGATCGAGGTGTTCCGGGAGGCGGACGTGCTCTTCGGTCCGGGCAAGGCCGCCAACGCCGGTGGTGTGGCGACCTCGGCGCTGGAGATGCAGCAGAACGCGTCCCGCGAGCTGTGGACCTTCGAGCGGACCGAGGAGCGGCTCGCGCAGGTGATGCGCGACGTCCACACCCACTGCCGGGCCACCGCCGCGGCTTACGGCGGCACGCCGGACGACTACGTCCTCGGCGCCAACGTCACGGGCTTCCTGCGCGTGGCGGAGGCGATGACGGCGCAGGGCGTCGTCTAGGCGCCGCGCGGTGCGGTGCCCGTGCCCTCCCGCGACGCGCGCGGGAGGGCACGGGCGTGCCCGGCGGCGGTCAGGAGGGGCCGCCGCCCATCACGCGGGCGAAGTCCGCCGGATCGGTGTCGTAGCCGTGGAGGCCGGGGCGGAAGCGCCATTCACCGGCGTCGCCGCGGCGGAACTCGCCCACGGTGGCGGCCGTGGCGCCCGCGACCTCGCCGAGGTCGGAGGCGGCGAGGTCGGTGTGGCCCTCGACCACGCGCACGCCGGTGCCCGCGACGTCGCCGAAGGTCATCCGGCCGTCGCGCTGCTGCACGACCACGCCGACGACGACGCGGTGGTACGCGGCGCCGAGCCGGTCGAGTTCGAGGGTCATGACCTCGTCGAAGCCCAGCCCCTTGCCGGTCTTGCTGTCGCGGTTGAGCGTGATGGTGCCGTCCGGGGAACGGCTGTCGAAGTGGACGAGGTACGCCGGGGTGCCCTGCGGGTCGGCGGCGCTGTAGGTGGCCGCGACGATGTCCAGGTCGCTGGCGGGTGCGCCGAGCGGACTCGGGTCCCATTTGAGCCGGACCTCGACCTTACCGAGGCCCTTGGTGACGCTGCTCACAGGCCGGCTCTCCTCGTCTCCTGCTGGTCGGGTGCGGCTGTCACGGGGAACGCCCTTTCATCTGCGGTCAGTTGACGGACGGCCGCGCGTCGCGCGCCCGTCCGAGGCGGCAACGAACGAGGGCGATCCCGGATTCCTGGCAACCGATCCGGTGTCCCAGGCGGTTCAGGCGGTGTGAGGCTGCTGGGAGCACGGACAGGAACACGATGGCAAGGACACCACGGTGAGGGATGCGGAGACGGACTTCGAGGAGTTCGTCGCCGCGCGCGGGCCGCGGCTGCTGCGGGTCGCCTGGCTGCTGACCGGGGACACGCACCTGGCGGAGGACCTGCTGCAGACGGTCCTGGCCAAGGTGTGGCCGAAGTGGCGGGGCATAGCCGGGGAGAACCCGGAGGCCTACGTGCGCAGGGCGCTGGTGAACACGGCCTCCTCGTGGTGGCAGCGCCGCTGGCGGGGCGAGGTGCCGCACGGCGAGGTGCCGGACACGGCGGTGGCGGCCGCGGCGGACCCGTTCGCCTCGGTCGACCTGGAGCAGTCGCTGGCGGTGCTGATACGCCGGCTGCCCGCACGGCAGCGGGCGGTGGTGGTGCTGCGCTACTTCGAGGACCTGAGCGTCGAGGAGACCGCCGATGTGCTCGGCTGCCGGCCCGGCACGGTCAAGAGCCAGGCGGCCAAGGCGCTGACCATGCTGCGGGGGCAACTCGCGGCGGTGCCGAGCCTGGCGAGGGGTGGTGAGCGGTGTGAACGCGGAGCCTGAGCCGGAGGACGAGTGGGAGCTGAGCGTGCTGCTGGAGCGCGCCGTGCCGCGGCCGCCCGCGCCCCACGACCGGATGGCGCAGGTCAGGCGGCTCGTGCGGCGGCGCAGGCGGCGCCGGGTGGCCGCCGGGGCGGTGGCGGCGGTCGGTGGCGTCACGGCGGCGGTGATGGCCGCCGCGTTGCTGCAGCCCGCGAATCCCGTGACGCCCCGGGGGCAGCGGATCCTGCCGGCCGCGTCCCCGTCCCGCTCGGTGCCGGCTCCGGGGTATCCCCTGCCGGGGCCGACGAGGAGCACGGACCCCGGGTACGAACTGGTCGGCGTGGACGGCCTGTCCGGGCTGAGGCTGAAGATGCGCGGCGAGAACTGGCGGTCCTTCACGACCTCCGGCCCGCGTGGCCTGGTGGTCGGGTTCGTCGGCTCCGGGCCGCTCCACGAGCGCGGCGAGTGCACGAAGCCGGAGATCATCAGCTACTCGGTCTGTCCGCCCGTGGACAAGGTCGCCGAGGAGGGGGTGCTGATCTCCTTCCGGCAGGTGGAGGCGCCGGGGGGCAGCGGCGACCGGCCCGGCCGGTTCATGGTGAAGGGTGTGGTGGCGGCGGGTGAGGGCTGCCGTGCGCTCGGCGGCCAGTGGGAGCTGACGGGCTGGGGGGAGGACCCGGACGCCACGTCCTCCGTCGGCCTGTTGGTCAGCGCCTGTTTCAACCGTCCGGCGAAGGGGACCGTCGACGCGGTCACCGCCAGCCTGAGGACGGCGACGTTCGCCGCGCCGTTTTCTGGCGGCCCGGTAAGCCCGGGCACGCCGGGCTGACCCGCGGGGGACCGGTCCGCCCGCTTTGCGGGGTTCCTCCGACCCGGCACTTGTTCATCGCTCCTTCCCATGGATGAGGTGAAAGGGGCACGGCGGCTGGTGCGCCCGGTGACCGCACAGGGCGACGGTGACCGCCGCGCCCGGGGCGCGCTCGTCCCCGCCGGGGGCGGGGGTCACGACCGCGAGGGCGGCCCGGCGGACCGCGCCGTGCACGCAGGGACGGCCAGCAGCGCGGCCACGGCGGCGGCGATCGGCACGGACTTCATCCGGTGACCGGAACGGCGGCCGGGCGCGGGGCCGTTGGGTGTGCCGTATGCGTACGAAGTGTGACAGGTCCGCGACATTGGGGCGGTTCGCGCTCCGGAGTCGCGGTGCTACAGTGCGAAGAGCACGGCTGTGCGCCCCTCTTCGGCGCCGGTGCTCCCCCGCGTGGCCGTCCTGCGGTCCGCTCCCGCAGTCCGCTGCGGCGTTCCCTTCCGCCCGCGCCCCGCGTCGGCGATCTCCCGAGGCTTCCGCCTCCTCTGCCGCGCGTCCCGACGGCCGGCCCGTTCCGCCGCCGTACGCGCCCTTCTCCCGAGGACCACGTATGCCCACAGCTCCCACCACCCCCACCCCCACCCTCAGCCCTGCCCCCGCCCCCGCCCCCGCTTCCTCCCCCTCGGGCGAACGGCTCGTCGCCGTCGCCGGCGTCCTCGACGTCGAGGACGGACGAGGATTCCTGCGCACCGCCGGCTACGCGCAGGGTCCGCACGACGTCCCGGTGCCGCAGGAGGTGATCAGGCGGTACGGGCTGCGCAAGGGCGACGCCGTCGAAGGCCTGGCCACGGCCGGCCGCTCCCGTGCCCTCGTACGGGCCGATCAGGTCGGCGGGCAGCCAGCCGGCCTGGCCCGCGGGCGGCGGCACTTCGCGGACCTGACCCCGCTCCACCCGTCCGAGCGGCTGCGCCTGGAGTGCCCGAAGGGCGGTCTGACCACCCGCGTCATGGATCTGCTGGCCCCCGTCGGCAAGGGCCAGCGTGGGCTGATCGTCGCACCGCCGAAAGCCGGCAAGACCATGCTGCTGCGGCGGCTGGCGCACGCCGTCGCGGACAACCACCCCGAGTGCCACCTGATGGTGGTGCTCCTGGACGAACGGCCGGAGGAGGTCACCGACCTGCGGCGGTCGGTGCGGGGCGAGGTCGTCGCCTCGACCTTCGACCGGACGCCCAGGCAGCACATCGCCGTCGCCGAACTGGCCGTCGAGCGGGCCAAGCGGCTGGTCGAGACCGGCCGGGACGTGGTCGTCCTGCTGGACTCCCTCACCCGGCTGTGCCGGGCGCACAACAACGCGGCGTCCTCGGGCGGCCGGACGCTGTCCGGCGGTGTCGACGCGGCGGCGCTGCTCGGCCCGAAGCGGCTGTTCGGCGCTGCGCGGCTCGCGGAGGAGGGCGGTTCGCTGACCATCCTGGCCACCGCGCTGGTCGACACCGGATCGCGGGCCGACGACTACTTCTTCGAGGAGCTGAAGAGCACCGGCAACATGGAGTTGCGCCTGGACCGCGGGCTCGCCGACCGCCGGGTCTTCCCGGCGGTGGACGTGGCCCCGTCGGGGACCCGGCGCGAGGAGCTGCTGCTCAGCCCTGCCGAGCTGACCGCCGCCCGTGGCCTGCGGCGGGCGTTGCGTGGTGCGGGGGGCTTGGAGACGTTGCTGGAGCGGCTGCGGGCGACGCCGGACAACGCCGCGTTCCTGCGGCAGATCCGCGGCACGGTCCCGGCCGCCTGAGCCCGCGGTGCCGGCCGGGGAGCCGCATCATGGAGTGGTGACCACACCGCGGTGCGTGGGACCCCGGGGCGGCGGCCGGCGGGACCGGCCGCCCGGCTTCGTCTGGTACGGGGCCTACGGCTCCAACACCCACCTCGCGCGCCTCGACAGCTATCTCGCCGGCGGGGCGCCGCCCGGGGGCGGCCGGGAGTACCCGGGCTGCCGGGACGCGCGGCCGCCGCCGCGGTCGGTGCCGCTGGAGCTGCCGGGGCGGATGTACTTCGCGACGCGGTCGCCGGTCTGGTCGGGCGGCCGGGCCTTCTACGACCGCGACGCGCCGGGGGGCGGGGTGCGCGCCCGCGCCCATCTGCTGACGATCGATCAGTTCTCGGACATCGCCGCCCAGGAGATGTACCGGTCGCCGGGTACCGACCTCGATTTCGGCGAGGTGCTCCGGTACGGCAGGGCCCGGGTGGGCGACGGGCGCTACGAGACGCTGCTGTACCCCGGGGACGTGGACGGGCACCCCGTGCTCACCTTCACCGCGCCCTGGGGCTGCGGCGGGACCGAGCACGTCAGGCCGTCCGGGATCTACCTGCGGCACATCGCCGAGGGCCTGGCCGAGACGGGCGCCTGGGACCTGCCCGGCATCGCGGCCTACCTCGCGCGGTGCGCGGACGGGGCCTGGACCCCCCGGGAGATCACGGCGCTGCTCCGACGGTGACGCACCGCGCCGATGGATTACGGCGGCACTGCCGGTCCTAGGGATGTACGGGCACGCACGAGAGCCCGTACGCCCATGCCCGCAACCCCTTCCGGGAGGTCGCCATGGCCCGGCCCGCGCCGCCCCCACCCGCCTCCCGACCGGGCGGTGGGCCCGCCGTGCTCGTCCTGACCGGCAGGCTCGACCGCGCCGGGATCCCGCCGCTGACCGAGCGGCTGCGGGCGCTGCTGGCCGAGCGGGGCGGCACGGTGCTGTGCGACGTGGGCGGGCTCGACGGTGTCCCGGACGTCGTGCTGGTCGACGCCCTCGCGCGGCTGCAGCTCACCGCCCGGCGCCACGGCGGCCGCATCCGGCTTCGGGGCGCCGGCGGCGCCCTGCGGGAACTGCTCGCGCTCACGGGACTGGGCGGGCTAACGGGCCTGGGGCCCGAGGCGCGCGGGGAGGCCGAACAGCGGGAAGAGCCGTTCGGTGTCGAGGAAGGAGTTGAGCCCGGTGATCCGGCCGTCCGATATCTCGATGACCTGCAGCGCCCACGGTTCGTGCCCCCCGCCGGGGGCGGGCCGGTACTGCCCGAAGCCCGGGGTGCCGTTGGCCGTGACGGGGACGAGCCGTGAACCGCGGCAGCCGGAGCCGAGCCCGAGCATCCAGGCCCTGATGTCCGCGGGCCCGCGCAGCCACAGGCCGAAGGGCGGCATGGACAGCGTGGCGTCCTCGTGGAGCAGTGAGGTGAGGGCCTCCAGGTCGTAGGACTCGAAGGCGGCGACGTAGCGGCCGAGCAGGGCGCGCTGCCCCTCGTCGAGCGGACGGGCCGGGTCGGTCACGGCGGGGCCGGCGGCGGCGAGGGCGGCGCGGGCCCGCTGCAGCGCGCTGTTGACCGAGGCGACGGTGGTGTCGAGCAGTTCGGCGACCTCGGCGGCCTTCCAGGCCAGCACCTCCCGCAGGATGAGCACGGCCCGCTGACGCGGCGCGAGGTGCTGCAGGGCGGCCACGAACGCCAGGCGCACGCTCTCGCGCTGGTCGGCGAGGTCGGCTGGGTCGCCCGTCTCGGGCAGGACGCGGTCGTCGGGCGCAGGGGAGATCCAGGTGCTCTCCGGCAGGGTGCCGGGCAGCGGGCCGTCGGCGGTGCCGGGCGAGGCCAGGTCCATCGGGCGGGCGCGGCGCCCGGTGCCGCCCAGGATGTCCAGGCACGCGTTGGTGGCGATGCGGTACAGCCAGGAGCGGAGGCTGGAGCGGCCCTCGAAACGGTCGTACGCCCGCCAGGCCCGCACCATCGTGTCCTGGACGGCGTCCTCCGCCTCGAACGCCGAGCCCAGCATCCGGTAGCAGTAGCCGGTCAGCTCCGCGCGATAACGCTCCAGCTCCTGTGCCACATCCGGGGGTGCAGCGAGATCGCTCATGGTTCTCCTCCGCCTTCCGATGAGTTCCGGAGTGCCCACGGGTCTACTTCAGCACAGACCACTGACAGAGAGCCCGGAACGGAACGAGGCGGACCATGCCGACCCAGATCTTCGTCAACCTTCCCGTACAGGACCTGCCCAGGGCGAAGGCGTTCTTCGGCGGCCTCGGCTTCTCCTTCGACGACCGGTTCACCGACGACAACGCCGCGTGCCTGGTGATCGGCGAGGGCATCTTCGCGATGCTGCTGGTCGAGCCCTTCTTCCGGCAGTTCACCAAGAAGGAGGTCGCCGACGCCACGAAGACCACCGAGTCCATCCACTGCCTGGGCGTCGAGTCGCGGGAGCGCGTGGACGAGCTGGTCGACACGGCCCTGGCCACCGGCGGGTCGCCCTCGAACGAGCCCATGGACCAGGGGCCGATGTACGGCCGCAGCTTCCAGGACCCGGACGGCCACCTGTGGGAGGTCGTGTACATGGACCCGGCGGCACTCGAGGGCTGACCGCCGGACTTCGGCCGGGGGCGGGCGGGCCGCTGCCTCGGCCGTGAGCTCCGCGGCCCACCCGCTGCGGGCGACGGACGTTCAGTCCCGGCCGATGTCCGGTATCTCCTGCTCCGCCCAGATGACCTTGCCGTCGGCGGTGTAGCGGGTGCCCCACCGGCGGGACAGCTGGGCGACGAGGAAGAGCCCGCGGCCGCCCTCGTCGGTGGTCCTGGCGTGCCGCAGCCTCGGCACGGTGTTGCTGCCGTCGTAGACCTCGCAGATGAGGACCGACTGCCGGATCAGCCGCAGCCGGATCGGCCCCGAGGCGTGCCGGATGGCGTTGGTGACCAGCTCGCTGACGATCAGCTCGGTGATCATCAGCAGCTCCTCCAGCCCCCACTCGGTGAGTCGGCGCGCGGCCAGCGCCCGGGCCTCGCTGACGACCGCCGGGTCGAGCGGCAGGTCCCAGGCGACGAACCGGTCGGCGGTGAGCGCGTGCGTGCGGGCGATCAGCAGCGCGACGTCGTCGGCGGGCGGACCGGGCAGCAGCCGCTCCAGTACGGCCGAGCAGAGCTCCTGCAGCGGCAGTTCGGGGTGCGCCAGGGCGTGCGTGAGCCGCCCCAGGCCGACGTCGATGTCCTCGCCGGAGGTCTCGATCAGGCCGTCGGTGTAGAGGGCGACGATGCTGCCCTCGGCGAGTTCGAGTTCGGCGGACTCGAAGGGCATGGCGCCCAGGCCGAGCGGCGGCCCGGCGGGCAGCTCGGCGAAGGTGACCCGGCCGGAGGGGTCGACGACCGCCGGCGGCGGGTGCCCGGCGCGGGCCGTCGTCAGCCGCCGGGTCGCCGGGTCGTAGACGGCGTACAGGCAGGTGGCGCCGGTGACGGCGGCGGCGACGGACGGGTCGGCGGTCTCCTCCTCGGTGAGCCGCATGACCAGGTCGTCCAGGTGCGCCAGCAGTTCGTCGGGCGGCAGATCCATGTCGGCGAGGGTGTGGACGGCCGTTCGCAGCCGCCCCATGGTCGCCGCCGCGGTGAGCCCGTGCCCGACGACGTCCCCGACCACCAGCGCGATCCGCGCCCCGGACAGCGGGATGACGTCGAACCAGTCGCCGCCCACGCCGTCCTGGATGTCGGTGGGCAGGTAGCGGGAGGCGACCTCCAGTGCCGTGCCGCCGGCCAGCGTCTGCGGCAGCAGGCTGCGCTGCAGGGTGAGTGCCGCCTCGTGCTCGCGGGTCCAGCGCCGGGCGTTGTCCACGCACACCGCGGCGCGGGCGGTGAGTTCCTCGGCGAGCAGCAGGTCGTCCTGTTCGAAGGAGCCGGGTCTGCGGTGCCGGACGAAGGTCACCACGCCGAGTACGGTGCCCCTGGCCCGCAGCGGCACCCACATCACCGACCGCATTCCGAATTCGCGGATCTTGGCCGCGCGGGCCGGGTCCTTGGTGAGCCAGGACGCCCGGTCGATGGCGATGTCGGCCTCCATCTCGGACCGGCCGGAGGCCATGCAGCGCACGTGCGGCGAGGTGACGCCGACGTTGATCCGCTCGCCGAGCGCGACGATCGACTCCGGGGTGCCCGGGTGCACCGAGCGCATCGCGGCACGGCACAGCGGCACCTCGCCCAGAGCGCCGCCGGTCGGCGGCTCGGCACCGCGCAGCACCGGCTCCAGCAGGTCGACGGTGACGAAGTCGGCGAGCCGCGGGACCGACACGTCGGCCAGTTCCTGGGCGGTGCGGGTGACGTCCAGGGTGCTGCCGATGCAGGCCCCGGCCTCGTTGAGCAGCGCGAGCCGGGCCCGGGCCCGCCACCGGTCGGTGACGTCCATGGCCATGTAGCAGACGCCCAGCATCCGGCCCTCGGCGTCGTCCAGGCGGTAGAAGGAGGTGGAGAAGGACCGCTCGCGATAGGGGGCGGCGAGCGTCCAGCCCTGGAACTCGTGGTCGATCGCGGGCTCACCGGTCAGCAGCACCTCGCGCATGATGGCCTCCAGCGCCCCGGTGTCCATCCCGGGCAGGGCGTCGGCCATGCGCATGCCGATGCGGTGCTCGCGCGGCACGCCGCCGAAGCGTTCCAGGGTGTCGTTGAGCCACACGTAGCGCAGATCGGGGTTGAGGACCGCCATGCCGATCGGGGACCGGCTGAGGAAGCTCTCCAGGATGGCGCTGCTCACCGCCCACGACGGGGTCCTGGCCAGGTCGATCGCGGACACCAGCCAGCGCTCCGCGCCGTCGGGGGCCGTCAGCGCGGACACCCGCAGGCCGAGCTCGATCCGCCGCCCGTCACGGTGCCGGGCGGCCACCAGACCGCCCCAGATGTCCTGGTCCTGCCACTGGGCGGCCATTTTCGCGGCCCCGGCGCCCTGCTCCGGCGAGGCGAGCAGCAGCGCGGCGGGGCGGTGCATCACCTCCGCGGCCGGATGGCCCAGCAGGTGCTCCGCGGCGGCCGTCCATCCGACGATGGTCCCTTTGCCGTCGATCAGCGCCGACGCGGCATAGGCCAGGTCGAACGGCGCCTTGGCCGGCGCCGCCGCGCTTCCCTCCGGCATGACCATCAGGGACGTCCCATTTCCGCTGATACGTGTCTTTCATGCTAGGGCGTCCCGTACGCGGTGGCTCCTCGCGGTGGCTCCTCGCGGTGGACCGGCTCTGGTCCGGCTCCGCGGCCGCTCAGGGCAGGGGCCGTGCGGGGCCGGGTGGTGGCGTCGGGCGCAGGGCGTGCAGGCCGCCGTCCACGGGGAGTGCGGTGCCGGTGACGGCCGCCGCGGAGGGCCCGGCGAGGTAGGCGACGGCATCTGCGACCTGCTGGGCGGTGACCAGGCGCCCGCTGGGCTGGCGGGCCTGGAGCGCGGCCCGCTCGGCTGCCGGGTCGGGGGCGGCCGCGATCAGCCGCTCCACCCAGGGGGTGTCGACGGTGCCGGGGGTGACGCAGTTGACCCGCACGCCCTCGGGCAGGTGGTCGGCGGCCATGGCCAGGGTGAGCGCGAGGACGGCGCCCTCGCTCGCCGCGTAGAGCGCCTGACGCGGCAGCCCGGCGGTGGCCGTGACCGAGGAGATGTTGACGATCGACGCGTAGGGGGAGCGGCGCAGGTACGGCAGCGCCGCCCGGCTCGCCCGGACCACGCCCAGGAGGTTGACCTCCAGCACCCGGCGCCACTCGCCGTCCGGGTTCTCCTCCACGGTGCCGACCGCCCCGGTCCCCGCGTTGTTGACCAGGATGTCCAGCCCGCCCAGGTCCTCCACGGCGCGGCCGACCGCCCAGCGCACGGACGTGTCGTCGGCCATGTCGGCGGCGAGCGCGTGCACGTGCCCAGGAGCCCGGCCGGGCGCCTGGTCCAGCACGGCGACCCGTGCGCCGCGTGCCGCCAGGGTCTCCGCCGTGGCGAGCCCGATCCCCGTGGCGCCGCCGGTGACGATCGCGGCGAGCCCCTGCAGCTCCCGGGCGGTCATCGGGCGGTCCCGGTCCCCGCGCGCGTGACATTGCTCCCCGCACGGGCCGGGCGCAAGTCCCCATCACTCTTACGAGTGAAGCGAATTTTTGAGCCCCTCCCGGGCTCCGCGGCCCGGGCGCAGCGCGCGCGGTCGGAGGGGGCCCGTCCGGGCCTTCCCGCCGTGCCGTCGGGGGTCCCGCCGACCCGCCCGGGGGCGGCCCGGGGAGCCAGCCGCTCTGATGGAGCCCCGCCGCCCTCCGCGACACCCGTCCCCGCCGCCCGCCGCCTCCCGCGTCCCGGCCCGGTACGCACCCCGCGGGGGGCGAGTGACATGGGGAAGCGGGGTTCCGGAGTCCTCGCGGGAGCGGCCCGCCCAGCGTGTTCCTGCTCGCTCATGAGGGCCTCCCGGGACACGGGGACCGGCGTTGCCGCCGATCGAGCCATCCGTGGTCAAACAGTTTATATCGGTCATTGCTCATGATCGAATCGTGGGCGCACAGATGGTGAGGGAGTGCCCGGGAGGGGTTTGCGCCGACGCGTGGAAACCGATAACCATACGTCAATCGGCATGTGCCAAGGGCATCGTGATGCGGCATCAGCCATGAACGGAAGCGGCTATGCTACTTGCGGCTCAGCGTGTTGTAGCAATTACGCCAGGTCAGGCGAAGCCTCCTGGTCCTCGACTCCGCTGACGCCGCAATCCGCTGCTCGTGCCGTGTTCGTTCCATGACTAGCGATCACCTGAGGATGCTGATGGTTCGTGCTGGATCGTCCCCCGGAGACCACCGGCCCACCGCCACGTCCGCGTGGTTATTCCCGGTCGTCATAGTCGCGGCGGTCGCGACCGTCGCGGTCTGGACCGTCCCCTCGTCCGCCAGGGTGGCCGTCCTGTGGTGCGGTGTGACCGCCACGGTGGCCGTCGCCGTCCTCGCCGTCGAGGTCGCCCGCCGAGGGCACCTGAACGCGGAACTCCGTGCCGAGGTGGCCCGCCACGAGGCCGAACTGAAGTACCGGCTGGCCCAGCAGGAGGCCGAGACCGTACGCCTCGCCAAGGAGCAGTTGCCCGACGCCATGGCGCGGCTCCAGCGCGGTGAGTTCCTCGAGGACGTGCTCAAGGGCGTCGACACCCGTACCGAGGGCCTCACCGCCGAGTTCCGCAGCGCGCACCAGGCCGTTCTCCACTCCGTCCTCACGGCCGTTTCCGCCGAGGAGGACATCCGGGAGTCCTCGCAGCGCGCCTTCGTGAACATCGCGCGCCGCGTGCAGGCCATCGTCCACCAGCAGGCGAGTGCCCTGCGGGAGATGGAGGACCGGCACGGCCAGAGCCCGGAGGTCTTCGGCGATCTGCTCCGCCTCGACCACGGCACCGCCCTGATCGGCCGTCTCGCCGACAGCATCGCGGTCCTCGGCGGTGCCCGCCCCGGACGCCAGTGGAGCAAGGCCGTCCCGCTCTTCAGCGTGCTGCGTGGCGCGATGTCGCGGATCACCGACTACCAGCGGGTCGAGCTGCACTCGGTCTCCGAGGTCGCGATCGTCGGCCCCGCGGTCGAGCCGCTGATCCACGCGGTCGCCGAACTGCTCGACAACGCCACCCGTTACTCCCCGCCGCAGACCCGGGTGCACCTGACCGCGGTCGAGGTGCAGTCCGGCATCGCGATCGAGATCGAGGACGGCGGCGTCAGCCTGAGCGAGGAGGCCCGGCAGCGGGCCGAGCAGATGCTCGCCCAGGCGCAGGCAGGCATGGACCTCAACGGCCTCGGTGAGACGCCCCGCCTGGGCCTCGCCGTCGTGGGCCGTCTGTCGAAGGCCTACGGATTCCAGGTCTCGCTGCGGACCTCCGCCTACGGCGGTGTGCGCGCGGTCCTGATCGTCCCGCAGGACCTGATCACCACCACCACGAACGCGACGGGTCTGGCGCACGGCATCGGTGCCGCCTCCGGTCCGCGGTCCGTCCCGGCGCCCCGCGCCGGCGCCGCTTCCGGTTCCGGTTCCGACGCCAAGCGGATCTCGGGGCCCCAGGCCTCGGCCCCCGTGATGGCCGACATGGCGGACGACATCCCCGTCGTCCACGAGCGCACCTCGAACGGGCTGCCCCAGCGGCGTCGGCGTACCCCGCCCGCCGCGGCCGCTCCCGCGGGCTCTGCGTCCGCTGCCGGTTCCGTCACTGCTTCCCGTGCCAAACCACCGGCCCAGGAGCCGGTGCAGCCCGGCATGTGGTTGGCCGCCTTCCAGAGCGGCGTGTCAGGAGAGACGCCCGCTGCCGCTCCCGTCAGCAACAGTGACGAGTCGTTAGATAAGGGTGAGTAGCCGTGATTCAGCAGCGGGCCAACATGGACTGGATGCTCAAGGACCTGGCGACCAGCGTTCCGCAGACCCGCCACGTGGTGGTGCTCTCCGCGGACGGCTTGCGCATGGCCCAGTGGGGTACGGACACGGACGCGGCCGACCGGCTCGCCGCGGCCTGTGCGGGTCTGCAGAGCCTGGCGGCGGCCGTCGCCACCGAGTTTCCGCACGGTGACGGCCGTATGAGGCTGGTCGTGATCGAGATGTCGGGCGGCTTCTTCTACCTGATGGCGGCCGGGGCCGGCGCGTACCTCGCCGTGCTCGCGGACGAGGGAGTCGACGCCGGACTGATGGGGCAGCGGATGCGCGACCTCGTGGCGCGCATCGGCGAGCACCTGAGCAGTCCGCCGCGCAGTGACGAGCAGGCCGGATGAGTGAATCGGGTCAGGGATGGGAGGAAGGAAGCCCCGAGCGGCTCTACGTGATCACGGGAGGTCGGAGTGGGGGGTCCGAGACTTCCACCCTCGACCTGGTCACGCTGGTCCGGGCGCGCACCGGACCACCGCCGGGGATGCCGCCGGAGCAGGCCGCGATCGTGCGGCTGTGCAGTTCGCCCCTCTCCGTGGCGGAGATCTCCGCGTACCTCAATCTCCCGGTCAGCGTGGTGACGGTGCTCCTCACCGACCTGCTGGCCGAGAAAAGGGTGGAGGCGCGTTCGCCGATTCCGCCCGCCAACCTTCCCGACGTCGCTCTTATTGAGGCGGTGATGCATGGACTTGAGAAGCTCTGACCCCCTCGTCGTCGCCGGCCCGCGGAGCGAGGACGCACTGCCGGAAACCGCCGCCGCCGCGGTCAAGATAGTGATCGTGGGGGGTTTCGGGGTCGGCAAGACGACCCTGGTCCGATCGGTGAGTGAGATCCGGCCGTTGACGACCGAGGAGACCATGACCCAGGCGGGTGTCGGCGTGGACGACACCGCCGGGGTGGAACGCAAGACCGCGACCACCGTGGCCATGGACTTCGGCCGGATCAGCATCAACCGGGAACTCGTGCTGTACCTCTTCGGCACCCCCGGCCAGCAGCGTTTCTGGTTCCTCTGGAACGGGCTCTTCGAGGGGGCGCTGGGCGCGGTCGTGCTCGTCGACACCAGGCGCCTCGAGGTCAGTTTCGACGTCATAGGGCGGCTGGAGGAGCGCGGGGTGCCCTTCGTGGTGGCCATCAACACCTTCCCGGAGGCACCCGCCCACCCCGTCGAGGAACTGCGGGCCGCCCTGGACCTGCCCGAGCACGTCCCGATCGTGGACTGCGACGCCCGCATGCGGGACTCCAGCCGCGACGTGCTGCTCACCCTGATGCGCTACCTGCACTCCCTCGCGCTCTCCACGGAGGCATCGTGACCACACCACCCCCCGAGTGCCCCGCCCACGCCTCCGGTGCCGCCGGCGTACGCCGGCTCTACGACCCCGAGGCCGAGGCCGACCCGATGGGCGTCTACGAGAAGCTCCGGGCGGAGCACGGAGCCGTGGCCCCCGTCCTGCTCCATGACGATCTGCCGGCGTGGCTGGTGCTCGGCTACCGGGAGAACCTGGAGGTGCTCCGCACGCCTTCGCGGTTCTCCTCCGATTCCCGGCGCTGGAGCGTCTTCCAGCGCGGGGAGCTCAAGCCGGAGCATCCGCTCGCCCCCACCATCACCTGGCAGCCCCTGGTCGTCTTCGCCGACGGTGAGGACCAGAAGCGACTGCGCGGCGCGGTCAGCCGCGGTATGGGGCGCTTCAACCGCCACGGCATCCGCCGCCACGTGACGCGGGTCTCGAACCAGCTGATCGACGAGTTCGCCGCTGCCGGCAGTGCCGACCTGGTGCCCCAGTTCGCCGAGCAGTTGCCCCTGCTCGTCATGACGAACCTGCTCGGACTTCCCGAGGAGGAAGGTCCGCGACTCGCCGAGGCGTGCCGTGACCTGATGAAGGGCACCGAGACCTCCGGCGCCAGCTACGTCCACATCCTGGAGTCGCTGACCCGGCTGGTGGCGGAGAAGCACGTCGACTCGGGCCACGATCTGGCGTCCTGGCTCATCGACGACGCCGCCGGTTTCAGCGACGACGAGGTCATCCAGCACCTGCGCCTGGTGCTCGTGGCCGCGAACGAGACCACCGCGAACCTGATCGCGGGCATGGTGAAACTGGTGCTCACCGATCCCCGGTTCCGCGGCAACCTGTCGGGCGGTCACATGACGCTGCCCGACGGCCTGGAGCAGGTGCTGTGGGACGAGCCACCGCTGTGGGTGATGCCGGCCCGGTACGCCACGGGCCCGATGGAACTGGGAGGCCAGCGCATCGAGGAGGGGGACATGCTCCTCCTGGGCCTCGCCGCGGGCAACACCGACCCGGCCATCCGTCCCGACCTCGCGACCCCGATGCACGGCAACCGGTCCCACCTCGCGTTCGGCGGCGGTCCGCACGAATGTCCGGGCCAGGACATCGGTCGTGCGATCGCCGAGACCGGCATCGACGTCCTGCTGGCCCGGCTTCCCGACCTGCGGCTCATGGTCGAGCCGGAGGACCTCGCCCGGATCCCGGCGTGGACCTCGCACCATCTCGCCGAACTCCCCGTGGAATTCACCCCGCGCCGTCCGCGAGAAGGGGAGGACACCGGGGTCAGCGCGAGGCCGGCGCCGCGCGAAGTGATCCCCCAGCCGCTGCCGCAGGCGGCGCCGCAGCCTTCCGCGGCCGCGGTCGCACAGGTGGGCGCGTCGCCGATGCCCCCGGAGCAGGCCCGCAGGCGGTCTTGGTGGAGTGCTCTGTGGAGCCGACTGCGGTCGTAGCCCGAGCGTCTCATTCTGTGACCCGCGCACGGCGGGCGCACGGGCATATGCGCCCGTGCGCCCGCCGTGCGCCTCTGTGTATCGGGAGGGCCCTTCCCGCCTGGTCGCGGCGCGAGCGTGCGCCGTCCGCGCACACGGCGCACACCCGGCGCAAGCGCGGCGTGGGCCAACTAGCTTTCACATGGCGAGATTTAGCCACTTGACTGCTTGGCCATATGCCGGAGTAATGGTCGCTGTAAATGATCCACTCGTGTTCCGCTTCGGCATGTGCCAGGCGAAACTGCTGGTGGTCAGAGGGTTGACAACTGAGAGGTGACCGTCAGTGGGGCCCGACCTGATAGTTCCACCGATCTACTCTCCACTCAGTCCGGCCATTCATCCCAGCCACGCCGCCATCGACGCGCGGACCGCCGAGTGGGCAGACCAGTTCGCCATCGGCTCCGCCGCACTTCGCAGCCGCCTCGTCCAGCACGACATCGGCACCTTCGCGGCCCGCATCCTCCCGGGCGGCCGCGAGGAAGTCATCTCCATCGCCGCGGACTTCATCATCTGGCTCTTCGGCGTTGACGACGGCTACTGTGAGGAAGGCGACATCGGGACCCGGCCGGGCGAACTCATGGGAGCGCTCTCCCGCCTGCTGCGCATCGCCCAGAACCCCGAGGTCTCCATGCTGGCGGACGATCCGCTGGCGCAGGGACTGCGGGACCTCCGCTACCGCATGGATGTGTACGGCACTCCCGGCCAGGTCGCCCGCTGGGTCGACGCGCTGCGGGAGTACTTCTCCTCCGTCGTGTGGGAGGCGTCCTTCAGGAGCCGCGGCACCGTACCGGACCTGAACGACTACACGCTCATGCGGATCTACGACGGCGCCACGTCCGTGATGATGCCGCTGCTGGAGATGGGGCACGGTTACGAGCTCCAGCCGCTGGAGCGGGACCTCACCGCGGTACGCGCCACGGCCGAGATGGCGTACTTCATCATCTGCTGGGACAACGACATCTTCTCGCATCACAAGGAGAAGCGCGCCGGCGGCTTCTACCTGAACGCGGTGCGGGTGCTCGCCGAGGAGCGGGGTCTTCCGCAGGACAAGGCCCTCACCCTGGTCATCGCACAGCGTGATCGCGTGATGAACCTCTTCCTCCGGGTCTCGGAACATCTGAGGATCTTCGGCAGCCCCCAGCTTCGCCAGTTCCTCGACAGCCTCGGCCACTTCATACGCGGGGCCCAGGACTGGGGCGTCAGCTCGGTCCGCTACACCACACCCGATGATCCGGCGAACCTCCCCTCGACCTTCTGCGACACACCCAGCGACGACAGTCTGGATCCGCTGGACATCCCGGCGATCGCGTGGTGGTGGGACCTGCTTCCCGAGCGGGACCCGTCCCGTCCGCCACACGAGTTCACCCAGGCGACGACAGTCGACTCCTTCATACACCCGGTGGCACAGCGCACGGCCTAGATTCCGCGAAAGAAGAGGAGTTCTCGGGGTGAATGCAGACTTGCGCTCGGTTCCGCGCGCCCCCGGCCGGCTACCGCTCATCGGCCACGTCTGGCCGCTGGCGCGCAATGCCCTCGGCTTTGTCACGTCGCTCCGGGACACCGGTGACCTCGTCCGGGTCGACGTGGGCACGATGCCGGTCTACTTCGTGAACAGTCCCGCGTTGGTCCACGAGTTGCTCGTCACCAAAGGACGCAGCTTCGAGAAGGGGCGGTTCTTCGACCGGCTGAAGGTCCTGGTGGGTGAGGGGCTGGTCACGGCCGGGGGAGACACCCACCGCCGGCACCGCCGGTTGATGCAGCCGATGTTCCACCGGTCCCGCATCGCCGGATACGCCGAGGTCATGGCGGCCCAGGCACGGGCGGCGGCCGACTCGTGGCGGCCGGGGGACACCGTCGCCGTCGAGCGGGAGATGGCCGCCATGGTGGTCAGCACGCTGGCGGGGACGATGTTCTCGACGGACATCGGCAAGCCCGCGGTCGACGCCATACGGGTGCACCTGCCGGTCATCGTCAACACCCTGCTGCTGCGCACCGCCTCACCCAAGTTCCTCGACCGGGTTCCCATCCCGGCCAACCGCCGTTTCGACGCCGCGGCGGACAAACTCCTGCGGGTCATCGACGACGTCGTCGTGGCGGCCCGCGAGTCCGGTGACACCGACCGGCCCGACCTGCTGTCGACGCTGCTCGCGGCGCGTGACGCGGACACCGGTGAGGCCCTGACGGACGTGGAGGTCAGGGATGAGCTCAGCACGATCCTCTTCGCCGGTGCGGAGAACACGGCGACCACCCTCACCTGGGCGTTCCATGAGATCGCACGGCACCCCGAGGTCGAGGAGCGGCTGCTGGCCGAGATCGCGGCGGTCTCGGGTTCCGGCCCGGTCGCGCTGGAGCACGTACCCGCCTACGAGTATCTGCCGCGGGTCATCAACGAAGTGGTCCGGCTGCACGGTGTCACCCTGCTGATGCGCCGAGCCGTGGAACCCGTCGAACTCGGCGGGGTGACGCTGCCCGCCGGCACCGAGGTCGCCTTCAGCCTCTACGCCCTGCACCGGGACCGTCGCGTGTTCCCCGACCCGGAGCGTTTCGACCCGGACCGGTGGCTGCCGGAGCGCAGCGCGGACCTGCCGCGGGGGGCGTTCGTCCCGTTCGGCGCGGGGACCCGCAAGTGCATCGGGGATTCCTTCGCCTGGACGCAGATGATCATCTCTCTGGCCACGGTGCTCAGCCGGCGGCGGCTGCGCCCGGCTCCCGGCCACACGGCCCGGGAGGTCACCGCGGCCGTGCCGCATCCCGACCGGTTGCCGATGGTGGTCGAGGTCCGCGAGAGGGCCGAGGCCTAGGGCGTGCCGTCACATGCCCGCCTGCCCCGCGGCGCCTGGCACGGCACCTCGCTGCGTTGTCGAATCGTCCGAGTAGCCCACTACGAGGACGACTCTCCGCCTTGCGATGCACCGCACCAGACACCGCGGGGCCCGCCCTCCGGGCGGCCGGCGCTCATGTGACGGCACGCCCTAGGGTCCTGCGAGGACCGGGTGGGAGTGTGCCGTGTCGCCGGCCCCGCAGCGGCGCGCATTCGCCCGGCCCTTCGGCGCGTTGAACGTCCGGGCGAGTTGATCCGTACCGGACGGCGGCGGGCGCCGGCGCCTCCTAGGATCACGCCATGGAACTGACGTTCGTGGACGTGAAGCCTGGTGAACCGGCCATGACCGCTGAAGTCGGGCCCTTGATCAGGGCGTTGAGACCGGCACTGACCGCCGACGGGTTCGCGGCCTTCGCCGCCGAGGCGTACGCGCAGGGGGTGGTCTTCACAGCGGCGCTGGACGAGCGGGAGCGTTATCTGGGGGTGGCCACGCACCGGGTGGTGACCACCAGCAGGGGGCGGATGCTGCTCGTCGACGACATGGTCACGGCGCTGGACGCGCGCGGCGCCGGGGTGGGTACGCGGTTGCTCGCGGAGGTGGAGGCCAGGGCCCGGGCGGCGGGCTGCGAGCGGCTCGAACTGGACGCGGGCGTCGCCAACCACGGGGCGCACCGCTTCTACCACGCACGCCGCATGGCGATCACGGCGCTGCACTTCACGCGCGAGCTCACCTGACGGGGGAGTACGAGCGGCATGGGCGGCTCGGGCCGTTCAGAGGTTCCCGGTGAAGGCCACCAGCGGCGGGGTGCCCCACGGTTCGGCGGCCGTGGTCCGGGTGGCGTGGTCGAGGAGCCACTTCTTCAGCACCTCGAAGCCGGTGTCCCCGTAGGTGTCCTTGTAGAGCGCGGCGATGCCGGTGACGTGGGGGGCCGCCATCGAGGTGCCGCTCATGACCGCGTAGAGCCCGCCGGGGAAGGCGGAGGCGATGTCGACCCCGGGCGCGTTCAGGTTGACGCAGCTGCCGAAGTTGCTGAACGGCGCCCGGTGGTCCGTCCGGTCGGTCGCGGCGACGGTGAAGGCCTCGGTCGCGCTCGCCGGGGAGATGACGCAGGAGCTGACGTCGTCGTTGCCGGCGGCGACGACCGGGAAGACCCCGGACCGGGCCAGCGCGTCCAGGCTCTCGTTCATCGTCGGCGAGTAGAGCCCGCCCAGCGAGATGTTGGCCACGGCGGGTTTCACCGCGTGCCGGGCGACCCAGTTGATCCCGGCGATGATCCCGGAGTTGGGGCCGCGCGCCTCGCAGTCCAGCACGCGCACGGAGACCAGCGTGACGCCCCGGGCGACCCCGGTGTGCTCGCCGCCGACCGTGCCGGCGACGTGCGTGCCGTGGCCGGCGCAGTCCGCGGCATTCCGGTCGTCGTCCTCCATCTCGTCGATGCCGGGCCTGGCGCGGCCGCCGAACTCGGGGTGGGTGAAGTCGATCCCGCTGTCGATGATGTACGCGGTGACCTTGGCGCCGGTCGCCCGGACGGTGTAGCCGTGGGTGGCCGGGGCGCGGTTGTTCACCCGCTCCAGGCCCCAGAAGCGGCCGGTGCCGCCGGGCGGTGCCGGGGTGCCCGGCATCAGGCGGCTGATCGCCCGTGGGATCCGGTCCTCCGCGGGCAGGGTGACGGTGGTGTCCTGCTCGACGCCGCGCACCGAGGGCAGGGCCCGTACCCGCGCCAACTGCCGCCCGGTGAGCGGGGCGGCGAAGCCCCGCATCACGCCGTCGTACACGTGGGCCGGGGTGACCCCGGCCGCGCTCGCGACGGAGGAGGGGTCGCTGTGCGGGGACAGGGTGACGATGTAGCGGCCGGGGATGGAGTTCGGCGCTCCCACCCCGAGCAGGGGTGCCAGGGCGACGGGGGAATGCGCCTGCGCGGGCGCCGGGGCGGGGAGGGCGGCCAGCGCGGGGACGGCGGTCAGCAGCACCGCGGCGAACGTCCGGCGCAGGGACACACGCATGCGTCGATCTCCTCGGGCTCGGCGGACAGCACGGCCGACGGGCCGTCAGCCCGCCCTCTCCTCCACCCTGTCAGCCAGGATCGGACGCGGGCGCGCCCAGGTACGCCATCCGGGCCGGGGCGCCACGAGCAGCCCCGGGCCGATCCAGACGTAGGCGCAGCCGCCCACCAGGGCGCCCAGGCCGCCGGTACCGGGGTCGCCCCGCCACAGCCACAGCCACACGACGCTGCTGCAGAGCAGGACCCGCAGCGCCTCGCCGGCCGGCGCCGCCGGCGCCGGGACCACCCACATCAGGTGGTGCACCCAGGTCACCGGGCAGGCCGGCACGCTCCGCCAGATCGCCGGCACCTCGGCCGCCGCCGTGCCGCCGAGCACGCCCGGTCCTTGCGTGCAGGCGTCGATGCCCGCGTTCACCATCGCGCCCTGCGCCAGGTAGCTGTAGACGTCCCTGCCGAACAGGGGCGGGCCCGCCGGCAACGGTGCGGCCCGCTCGGCGAAGGCCGCGAGCAGGGCGCGTGGCGACGGCGGCCGGGGCCCGCGTACCAGCCGGCCGAGCCGCGACCGCGCCGCGACGAGCAGCCTGAGGCCGAAGTACGCCACCAGCAGTCCGGCCGCCGCCTCCCCGTGCGGCAGCGCGATCCCGTCCCGTACCGGAAGCGCCCCCGCGGCCCTGCCGCCGACGGCCGGCGCGGCGGTGCCGGCGCCGGGCCGAGAGCCGTCGCGCGTGTCACGTCCGCTCCGGGCCGGCTTGCTCGAAGAGGACGCCGTGCCGGGCGCGGGGCACCAGTCGCTGTCGGTGCTCAAGGCTCCACCCCCCTGGCCCCCCTGGCCCCCCCTTGCCCGCTGCGCCTGGGCGGATGGGCACCGTGCTCCGTACGCGGCGTGTCGGTGCGATCCTGAACCGCGTGCGAGATGCGATGACGGTGGTCGAGGCGGCGTTCGCCGGCGCCCTGGGGGCGCCGGAGGGGGATGTCGAGACGGCGCTGGACGCCGGGGCGTCGGCCATGGCGGCGGCGGAGGCCGGATGGGACGAGGTCGGCCGGGCGGTGGTGACCGCGGTGGGCCGGCTACTGCGGGGGTGCCGGACGCGCGGCTGGGAGGACGCGGACCTGCTGCGCATGGTGCGCCGCGAACTGCGACCGGAGCACGTGCGGCTCGCCGGGCGCCTGACGGCGGACGCCGGCGGTGACCCGGCGGGCCTCCTGGCGGCGTACGGGGCGGCCGAGCGGCTGGACCGCTTCACCGTGGCGACGGCCGTGCTGGAGCTCGTCCGCCTGCTGGGGCGGCTGCCCGGGATCACGCCGCCGGCCGCGCCCGCGGGCGCGGCGCCCGGCGGTACGGGGCATCCGATGCTGCGGCGGATCAGGGCGCTGCTGGCGAAGGCGGAGTCCACGGCCTTCCCGGAGGAGGCGGAGGCGCTGAGCGCGAAGGCCCAGCACCTTATGGCACGGCACAGCGTGGACGAGGCGCTGGTGGCGGGTACGGCCCCGGGCGGCGCCGGTCCCGGCGCGCGGCGGATCGGCGTGGAGCGTCCGTACGAGGCGCCG
The DNA here is from genome assembly GCF_965342435.1 of Actinacidiphila sp. bgisy160. Classification (GTDB taxonomy): domain Bacteria; phylum Actinomycetota; class Actinomycetes; order Streptomycetales; family Streptomycetaceae; genus Actinacidiphila. Next base: position 63,030 of record NZ_CBDRCM010000002.1, read on the forward strand.
AAGGCGCTGCTGCTCGACGCGGTCGCGGCGGCGAACCGCTGCCGTGCCGTGTGGTCGGCGGAGTTCGGCTTCTCGACGGTGGTGGGCTGGGAGGCCGACCTGGAGGCCGTGGAGGTGCTGTACACCTCCCTGCTGGTGCAGGCCGAGGCGGCCATGCGCGGCGGCGGCACCCCGGGACCCGCCGCGCGCCGCCCGCGACGCAAGGGCGGTAGGGGCGGTGACCTGTCACGGGACTTCCGGGAGTCCTTCCTCATCGCCTACGCGGGCCGGATCGGCGAGCGCCTGGCCGCCGCCTCCCGCGACGCGACGGAGGAAGCCGCGCGGGCCGCCGGGGCCGGGGCCACGGAGGTGCTCCCCGCGCTGGCGGCCCGCGAGGTCGCCGTCGGCCGCGCCGCCGACGCGATGTTCCCCGACACCCGCACCCAGCGCCTCAAAGGCCGCGACCACGAGGGCTGGGCCCGCGGTACCGCCGCCGCCGACCGCGCGGCCTTCCACGGCCCGGCCGGCCCGTCCAGGCGTCTCCGCGAGTGATGGCGCCGTCAGCCCTTGGCGCCGTCCGGTCACGTGGACCGCGCCGGTGCTTCGGCCGTCCTGCCGTCTCGCGCCCTTCGGGGGCGCGAGACGAACCGGCACACGACGGCAGGCCGCAGACGCACCCGGGCCGCGTCCCGGCCCGGGCACCTAGAACAGCCAGCGGGTCTGGCTGTAGGTGGTGCCGCGGGCGTAGGCGAAGGCCACGGTGGGTTCCACCTCGTACACCAGGGCCTCATGGCCGCCGCCGACGAAGACCTGGTCGCGTACCTCGAACTGCCATTCCGATCCGTACTTGGCCCCGTACGCCGCGGCGATCCGGCGCAGTTGGTTCTCGCTGCGGACCCGGCCCGCCTTGCCCTCGAGGACCACGTCCAGGCCTTCGCCCAGCGCGTTGTTGCCGGTGGTCAGGACGACGCGGCGGTTGTGGGCGAGGTTCTTGGCCTTGCGCTCGTCGGCGCCGGTGCAGAAGTGCAGGGCGTCGTCCAGCCAGACCCCGATGAGCGGGGTGACGTGGGGGCGGCCGTCCGGGCGGACGGTGGTCAGCCAGTAGATCTCGGCCCCGGCCAGTTGCCCGCGGGCGTCGTGCCAGGTCGTGGGGGCCGCGCCGGTGCTGCTGTAGCGGGCGTCGAGCTCGGGCTCGGGTTCTTTCTCTTCTGCCATGCTCCACTGATACTCCATCAGCCCGCGCGCAGCGCGTACGCGCTGTCCACGGCTTCCGCCAGGTCGCGCACCGCCGGGTCCTCGGTGGTCGCGGCCAGCGCGTGCGCACGGTCGCCGAGCACGGCGAGCCCGGGGGCGCCGGGCAGCTGCTCCTCGCCCGTGTCGTAGGTGCGCAGCGCGTCGGCGAAGTAGGCGGCGACCGCGTCCACCCGGAGCCTCGGGGAGGTGCCGGAGCCCCACAGGCGGCCGGCGAGCCGGTCCGCCTCGACGGCGCCGGCGGCCTCGTGCGGGGAGCGGTCGTGCGGGTCGAGCCAGCGAACGGTGGCTGTGGCGACGTGGCCCCGGGCGCCCGCCTTCAGCCGTACGGCGTAGAGCGCGGTGACGGTGTGGCCGGGGCCGATCTCGCCGCCGTCGACCCGGTCGTCGCGGAAGTCCTCGTCGGCGACGGCACGGTCCTCGAAGCCGATCAGGCGGTAGCGCTCGACGGTGCGCGGGTCGAAGGAGACCTGGGCCTTGGCGTCGCGGGCGCGCAGGCCGATGTTGACGGGCAACTGGTCCACGAACAGGGCGCGGGCCTCGGCCGGCGTGGAGACGTACGAGGTGTGGCCGTCGCCCTTGTCGACCAGCCGCTCCATCAGGTCGTCGCCGTACTCGCTGCCGACGCCGACCCCGAAGAGCGCGATGCCGTGCCGTGAGCGGGCCCGGTCGATCCGTTCCAGGAGGGCGTCGGGGTCGGTCTCCCCGGTGTTGGCGAGGGCGTCGGAGAGCAGGACGACCCGGTTGGTGGCCCCGCGCCGGGCGCTCTCCAGGGCCACGTCGTAGCCGGTGCGCAGGCCCGCCTCCAGGTTGGTGGAGTCCTCCGGCGCGAGCCGGTCGACCACGGACAGGGCGTGCCGCCGGGCGCCCCCGGCGCCGAGGCGGGTCGCCGGCAGGGCGACCCTCGCGCGGTCGCTGAAGGTCACGACGGCGAGGGAGTCGTCGTCCCGCAGCTCGCCGATCGCGGCGCGGAGCGCCTTCTGGACAAGGTCGAGCCGGCCGGGATCACCCATGGAGCCGGAGACGTCCACGACGAAGGTGAGCACGGCCGGGGGCCTGTTCCCCTCGTCCGCGGGGCGGGTGGCGAGGCCGACCCGCATCAGGGACCAGCCCTCCTCGTCGCCGATGCGGGCGCCGTCGACGGTGACGGAGAAGCCGTCGCCCCTGGGGGCGGGGTAGTCCTGACGGAAACTGTTGACGAACTCCTCGTGGCGCACGTCCGCGGGGGAGGGCAGCGAGCCCTGGTCGAGCCGCCGTTTGGCATAGCCGTACGAGGCGGTGTCCACGTCCAGCGCGAATGTCGACAACTGTGCGGCGTCCGGCGCCCGCTGCAGGCCCTGGTCCTGCGCGTCGGTGCCGCCGCCGTTCCACTCGGTGCCCTCGGGGGCGTCCGCGCCCCGCACCGGTCCGGGCCGCGCGTCGCTGGTGTGCCCCCGGTCGCCGCTCGCGCTGCAACCCGTCAGGACCGCTCCGGCTGCCACCGCCGCCAGCACCACCGCCGTGATCCGTCGCATCACCGTCACCTGCCTCCCCCGGGGCGCCCCCTGCGCCTTCTGCGACTGTGACGCAGGAGCCCGCGGGCGGGTGGCATCGATGCCGTTGCGGATGGATCTCAGTCGGGCAACGCCCCCTCTCCCGGGCGGGCTTGGCGGGCGCGGCACAGGTCGCGCAGCAGGTCGGTCTCGGTCCCGTGGTGGATGACCCCGCGGTTGATGTGGGGCGCGAGCGCGGCCGGCGGCTCCTTCGCGTACGGGCCCTTCTTCGGTCCGCACCCGGCGGCACGGCGGGAGGCGGACGGCGAGGCCGTCCGGGCCGCCGTGCTGCTACGGCCGGGCCGGGCCCTCGGCGCCCAGGGCCCGCACCCCGTTGCGCGAGCGCGCCGTCGGCGGTGCCCGCGCACGCGAAGTCCCGCCCGCCTCGTCGAACGCGTCGAGAAGGCAAGGACCGCGGCGTGACCGCCGAGCCCGGACACCTCGTCCGCAGGCCCCGTGACGAGCACTGGGACCGCGACGGCCTGCCCCGGCGAGGAGGCCGGCGGCCCCCGCCGGCGGGACGCGGCCACGGAGGTCTGCTTCCGCGGTCCGCCGGCGCTGATCCCGGCGCTGCCAGGGACGGTACCGCCGCCGGGACGCAGCTCGGCCGGGACGGGGAGGTGCTCCCCGTCCCGGCCGAGCCACCGCGCGCTCTCCGTTCTGGCGCGGGCGCGGGGAGCGGCCGGCTACCGTCTCGTCCTGGACGTCCGATCCCGGCCGGGGCCTACACGGACAGGGGGTCGAGCGGCATCGGGACGGGGTGGCCCTCCATCATCGCGCCGAGCCCGCGCACCGCGCAGACGTCGGGCCGGTCCGCGATCGTGACCGGCATCCCGGTGGCCTGACGGAGCATCATGTCCAGGCCCGGCAGCAGCGCGCTGCCGCCCGCGAGCATGATGCCGCGGTCGGTGAGGTCGGCGACCAGGTCCGGCGGGCACCGCCGGAGCACCTGGCCGATCCCGTCGACCAGCGTCGCCATGGGCATCCGGATCGCCTGCCGCACCGCCTCGGTGTCGACGCGGACCGTACGGGCGATCCCGCTGGCGACGTCCCGCCCCTGGACCTCGGCGCTGGGCGCGATGGGACCGGGCGCGGAGAGGATCTCGTGCAGCGGCCGCACCGACTGGCTGGGCAGCACGAGTTCGTGCGTGTTGCGCAGGTGCTGGACGACGGCGTGGTCGATCGCGTCGCCACCCACCGCGATGGTCTCCGCGGCGACGATCGAGCCCATCGACATGACCGCGATCTGCGTGGTGCCGGCCCCGGCGAGCATGATCATCGTCGCTTCGGGTTCCTCGACCGGCAGTCCGCACCCGATGGCGGCCGCGATGACGGAATCCACGAGCTCGACCCGGCGCGAACCGAGGCCGTACATCGTCTCGACGGCGGCCCGCTGGGCCAGCGGGCCGCTGCCGTTGGGGGTGCAGACGGCCGCCCGGAGCATCGGTTTGCGCCGCCAGGCCTTGCGGAGCTGACCGCCCAGCAGGTGGCGGAGCATGCGCTGGGCCATCTCGATGTCGACGACCATCCCGGCCTGGATGGGCCGGACCACGCGGATGTGCTCCGGCGTGCGGCCGGTCATCTTCTCGGCGAGCGAGCCGACCGCGATGAGGGCACCGCTGTGCGCGTTGACGGCGGCGACGCTCGGCTCGTCCACGACGAGTCCCTGGTGCTTGAGGTAGACACGGGTGCGCGACGCCCCGAGGTCGACGGCAACGGAGCAACGACGCAGATGCGCCAGACTGACGGTCACGGCAGATCCTCCCCGAGGGGCCGGTTCCCGGGACCGCCCCTGCGGCGGCCCGTCTGATCATCGTGCGGGCGCAAGTCGAAATGTGCCTGTTGTGGTACGCCGGGCGGTTGATGTGACTAGCGGATGATCCGTGCCGCGAGGACCGCGATGTCGTCGTCCGCCGGCTCCACGACCAGGAGTGTCAGCACCCGGTCGACCAGTCCGCCCAGATCACCCTCGGAGTGCAGGCGCAACCCGGCGAGCCGGTCGAGCGAGGCGTCGATGTCCTCCCCGCGCCGCTCCACGAGGCCGTCGGTGTACAGCAGCAGGACGTCACCGGGCTGGCAGGAGGCCGCGACGGGCTCGTAGCCCCCGTGCCCGGTGCCCAGCGGCGGGCCGACCGGGACGTCGACGATGCGGACCGTGCCGTCCGGCCGGATGACCGCGGGCGGCAGGTGACCGGCGCTGGAGAAGGTGCACGTGTTGCGCACCGGGTCGACAAGGGCCAGCAGGCAGCTCGCCGGACGGCCCGATTCGGCCTCCGAGACGAGGGTGTCCAGCCGGCGCAGGATACGGTGCGGCGGCAGGCCGGCCGCGGCCACGAAGCGCAGCATCGAGCGGTACTGGCTCATGTCGACCGAGGCCTCCACCCCGTGCCCCATGACGTCGCCCATGGCCAGCAGGGTGCGCCCGCGGGACAGCCGTACGGCGTCGTACCAGTCGCCGCCCACCAGCGCGGTGCTGCCGGCCGGATGGTAGCGGAACGCGGCCTCCACGGACGGGTGCGGGGAGCCCGGCTCGGACATCAGGGCACGCTGCAACTCCAGGGCGATGCCGTGCTCGTGGGTGTAGCGGCGGGCGTTGTCGAGGTAGATCGCGGCCCGCCGGACGACGTCCTGGACGATCTCGGTGTCCCGCTCGGTGAACCCCGGGGATTCGCCGCGGCGGACCAGGGTCACCGTGCCGATGGGCTCGCCGCGCGCCGCCAGCGGCACGACCAGCGCCGAGTGGATGCCCACCGAGCGGAAGGCGGCCATGCGTTCGCGGGCCTGCCCGCCGTGGCCCAGGGCCTCCTCGTCGAAGAGGTTCTGCAGCACCGGGCTGCCGGACCGCAGGCAGCGCGGGATGGTCGTGCCCGGCAGGTACTCCACGTACTCGCCGGGCTCGCCGAACGCCTTGGCCTGCTCGCGCAGGTTGGGCAGCGCCGCCATGGCGGCCCGGCGCAGCCGCAGTACGCCGCGGTTGCAGGGGGTGGAGTGCTCGGCGGGGAAGACCTCGACGGTGGCGATGTCGGCGAGCAGCGGCACGAGGAACCCGGCGAGTTCGGCACAGGTCTCGTCCATCTCCAGCGTGGTGCCGATGAGGGTGGCGGCGCGGTCCAGGATCGCCAGTCGCTCCCGGGCGCGCTCCAGCCCTTGCTGGTGCTGGCGGGAGGCGCTGACCTCCAACATGATCCCGACCAGGCCGAGCACCGTGCCGTCCGCCGCGTCCAGCCGGTGGTACGCGCCCTGCCAGTAGCGCCGGCCCAGCTCGGACTCGGCGTGCGTACGGCCGCTGGAGGGCACCTCGCGCGACTTGCCGTCGGACAGGACCTGGCGCAGCGCCTCCTCCCCGGCGTCGTCCAGGTCCGGCAGGACCTCGGTGATCCGGCGGCCGAGGTGCGCCTTGGCGGGCAGGCCGTTCATCCGGGCGAGGGCGGGATTGACGTAGACGTAGCGCAGCTGCCGGTCGTAGATGCCCACGCCCGCGGGGGTGCCGTCCAGCACCTGCCGCAGGACCATGCGGTCCAGCGGTGACCAGCCGCCGGGCTCACCGTCACCGCTCACCCGGTCACCCTCCTGTCCGCCGAGTGCGCCCGTTCCCATGATCGGGCGGTCCCCCGCCGTGCGCACGCCCGGATGCGGTCACCCCGCCGGGTGGCCGTCGGCCGGCGGGGCGTGTCGTCCGGGCACCCCGGTGAGCGGCCCGAAAGGATCGGGCGATGCGATGGACGACGGCGGCCGTGGCCCTCTGCCTGCTGCTGACCGCCTCGCCGGCGGTGGCCGGCGAGCGCCCCGGGCCGCGCCCCGGGCCGTCGGCCCGGGTGGAGCGGCTGTACGCGCAGGCGGCCCGTGCGGTGCGGGCGTACGAGGACACGGAGCGGGCGGTCCGCCGCAAGCGCGCCGACCTGCGGCTGCTGCACCGGGCCGCGGCGGTGGAGCGGCGACGGCTGGAGGCGCTGCGGGACCGGATCGGGGCGATGGCGCGCAGCGAGTACCGCAACGGCGGGCTGGGACCCTCGGCACGGCTGCTGCTGACCGGGCGGCCCGACCGGATGCTGGAGGGCGCGACGCTGGCCCGGCAGGGCGACCACGCGCAGGCGGCGCTGCTGGCCGAGCGGATGCTGGCCGAGCGCCGGCTGGCGGCGGACACCGAGGCCGTCGGCCGGACGCTGGCGGCGCTGGCCCGCGAGGCGCGCCGCCAGGACGTGCTCCGCCGTCGCATCGAGGCGCGGCTGCTGCGCGCCCGGGCCCAGTTGTCCGCCCGGGACCTGGCGCTCATGGCCCACGAGGGCCTCTCGGTGGACTGCCCCCACGACCTCCCCCCGGCCCCGTCCCGGTCGTCCGCCGCCGCCCACCGGCAGGGCGCCCCGCACTGGGTGCGTCCGGTGACGCACTACACGCTGACCGCCGGCTACGACGCCTCGGGCGCGCACTGGGCGCACCGCCACACCGGCCAGGACTTCGCCGTGCCGCCGGGCACCCCGGTCCGCGCGGTGGGCGACGGCACGGTGGTGGTGGCCGCGTGCGGTGACGGCTTCGGCAACCAGATCGTGGTCCGGCACGACGACGGCTACTGCACGCACTACGCTCATCTGTCCGTCCTGGAGGTCGTCGCCGGGCAGCGGGTCCGTGCGGGCGAGCGGATCGGCAGGTCCGGCAACTCCGGCAACTCCACAGGTCCGCACCTGCACTTCGAGGTCCGCGTCACGCCGCAGATGGGCTCGTCGGTGGCCCCGCTGCCGTGGCTCGCCCGGCACGGGGTGCGGATCGCCCGCTGAGCGTCAAGGCAGCCCAACGCACGCGGGCGGGGGGCGGGCCGGGCGACCGGTCAGCCCCCGCCCCCGCCCTCGGCCGCCTCGCGCGCAGCGACCGCCGCAGCCGGTGCGCCGTGCGCCGGTCCTCGTCGGAGGCGCCGGTGACGTGGAGGAAGATCTGGTCCAGTTCGGGCAACTCCCCGGCCAGTGTGTGCTTGAGCGTGCCGGCCGCGAGTGTGCGCCTCCGACCGCAGCGCCGGTGACGTGGTGAGCGGTCCGCCGACCGCCTTCGCCACGGAGATCGCCAGGTTCGCGGCGAGGGCGATGAAGACGGTGCCCCTGGTCTGTTCGCCCTCCCCCATGGGGTGTGTGTGCCCCGCCCCGCGCCGCTCAGTGGTGGAAGGCGGTGGGCGCCTCGCCGGGTGGGTGGAGCGGGTGGTCCTGGGCCCGCAACTGGGGGAGGTGGCGCTCCAGGTCGGCGAGGAAGAGGTCGGCGAGGTCCTCGGAGAAGCCGTTGCGGACCACGATGCGCAGCACCGCCAGGTCCTCGCGGTCCGGCGGGTAGGTGTAGGCGGGCACCAGCCAGCCGCGCTCGCGCATCCGCCGGGAGACGTCGAAGACGTCGTAGGCGGTGACGTGGTCGGCGGTGGTGAAGGCGAAGACCGGCAGCTGGTCACCGCGGGTGATCAGCCGGAAGTCACCGAACTCCTCGATCCGCGAGGCGAGGTAGGTGGCCACGTCCCGGGCGGTCTGCTGGACGGTGCGGTAGCCGTCCCGCCCCAGCCTCAGGAAGGTGTAGTACTGGGCGACGACCTGGGCGCCCGGCCGGGAGAAGTTCAGGGCGAAGGTCGGCATGTCGCCGCCGAGGTAGTTGACCCGGAAGACGAGCTCCTCGGGCAGCGCCTCGGCGTCCCGCCACAGCGCCCAGCCGACGCCGGGGTAGACCAGCCCGTACTTGTGGCCGGAGGTGTTGATCGAGACCACGCGGGGCAGCCGGAAGTCCCAGACCAGGTCCTCGTCGAGGAAGGGGGCGATCATGGCCCCGGAGGCGCCGTCGACGTGGACGGGGATGTCGAGCCCGGTCCGCTCCTGCAGGGCGTCGAGGGCGGCGCAGATCTCGGCCACGGGTTCGTAGGAGCCGTCGAAGGTCGAGCCGAGGACGGCCACCACCCCGATGGTGTTCTCGTCGCACAGCGCGACGGCGGTGTCCGCCTCCAGGTGCAGCCGGTCGCCCCTCATCGGCACCAGGCGCGGCTCGACCTCCCAGAAGTTGCAGAACTTCTCCCAGCAGACCTGCACGTTGGCGCCCATGACCAGGTTCGGGCGGCCGGTGCCCGGGTGGCGGGCGCCGGCGCGCCTCGTCAGGCGGCGTGCGAGTGATGCGCGGGCGCCGTCGCCGGTACGCCTCGTCCAGCGGCGCTTGAGGGCCATCCCGGCGAGCATGCAGGCCTCGGAGGAGCCCGTGGTGGAGCAGCCGACGGCGCTCTCCGGGTCGGGCGCGTGCCACAGGTCGGCGAGCATCGACACGCAGCGCCGCTCCAGTTCGGCGGTGCGCGGGTACTCGTCCTTGTCGATCATGTTCTTGTCGAGGCACTCGCCCATCAGCACCCCGGCCTCGGGCTCCATCCACGTGGTGACGAAGGTGGCCAGGTTGAGCCGGGCGTTGCCGTCGAGCATCAGCTCGTCGTGGACCAGCTGGTACGCCGTGGCGGGCGCCATGGGGCCGTCGGGGAGCCGGTGCTTGGGGGGCGCCGCGCGCATCCCGGCGACCGGGTCGGCCCCGGCGTAGAAGGGGTTCACGGCGAGCTTGGGCAGGCCCTCGGCACCTTTGTGCAGTGGCATACCGTAACGATACGTGTGAAACCGGTCATCGGCAGGTCGGCGGCTGCCGGCCGGGGCCAGGGGCCGGTCAGCCCGCCGAGGACATCGACAGCTTCGCCGCGAAGCCCAGGAACAGGGCCGCGGCGCCCGAGGTCAGTCCCGCCGCCAGGCGCCTGCGGCGGCGGAACTGGGCGGCCAGGTGGGTTCCGCCGAAGATCAGCAGCGTCAGGTAGCTGAAGCTGAAGACCTGGGCGATGGCGCCCAGCGCCAGGAAGGACAGCGCCGGGTGGGCGTAGCCGGGGTCCACGAACTGCACGAAGAAGGAGATGAAGAAGAGGATCGCCTTGGGGTTGAGCAGGCTGATCACCAGCGCCCGCCGGAACGGCCGCTCGGCGTCCGCCACCGCCTCCGCCGCGGCCGCCGTCGCCACCGGCTCGGCGCCCCTGGACCGCCACATGTCCCGGGCGGCCCGCGCCATGCCGAAGGCGATCCACGCCAGGTAGCCGGCGCCCGCGTACTTCACGACGCCGAACAGCACGGCGTTGGCCTGGAGCAGCCCGGCCACGCCCGCCGCGGAGGCGGTCATCAGGACGGTGTCGCCGAGGAAGACGCCCAGGGCCGCGCGGTACGCCGTCCGGACGCCGCGGCGTGCCGCGACGGAGAGCGTGTACAGCGAGTTCGGCCCCGGCAGCAGCACGATCAGTACGGTGCCCAGCAGATACGTCGGCAGGTCGGTGATTCCCAGCATGCGCATCAATATGGCACTTGCACCTCACGTGGCGTGAGGCCGGAGGGTGTGGTCATGAACACGAGCACGGGCTACCCGGTCGGGCAGGTGGCGGGTTTCGCCGGCGTGACCGTCCGCACGCTGCACCACTACGACGAGATCGGGCTGCTCTCGCCCAGCGCCCGCAGCCACGCGGGCCACCGGCGCTACAGCGACGCCGACCTCGACCGGCTGCAGCAGATCCTGTTCTACCGGGAGCTCGGCTTTCCCCTGGACCAGGTGGCGGTCCTCCTCGACGACCCGAACGCGGACCCGCGGGAGCACCTGCGGCGCCAGCACGAGCTGCTGACCGCGCGGATCGGGAAGCTGACGGAGATGGCCGACGCCGTCCAACGAGCCATGGAGGCACGCACAATGGGCATCAACCTCACGCCCGAGGAGAAGTTCGAGGTGTTCGGGGACTACGACCCCGACCGGCACGCCGAGGAGACCCGGGAGCGCTGGGGCGACACCGAGGCGTACGAGCAGTCGCAACGCCGCGCCGCCTCCTACACCAAGGAGGACTGGCTGCGGATCAAGGCCGAGCAGGAGGACTGGGGCGCCCGGCTGGTCGCGCTCCGTGAGACCGGCGCCCCGGCGGACGGTGAGGCCGCGATGGACCTGGCCGAGGAGCACCGGCGCTTCATCGTGGACCACTACTACGACTGCTCGTACGAGATCCACACCGGTCTCGCCGAGATGTACCTGGCCGATCCGCGATTCAACGCCTACTACGAGTCGATCGCGCCGGGCACCGCCCGGTACGTTCACGACGCGATCATGGCCAACGCTAGGCGTGCCGGGGCGTGATCACCGCGGCCGTGCCGTAGGCGCACACCTCGGTGCCGACGTCGGCGGCCTCGCTGACGTCGAAGCGCATCATCAGCACCGCGTTGGCGCCGCGCGACTGCGCCTGCTCCACCAGCCGCTCCATCGCCTGGGTGCGGGTCTGGGCCAGGGTCTTGGTGAGCCCCTTCAGCTCGCCGCCGACCAGGGATTTCAGGCCCGCGCCGATCTGGCTGCCCAGATGGCGGGAGCGCACGGTGAGGCCGAAGACCTCACCGATCACCCGTTCCACCCGGTAGCCCGGCACGTCGTTCGTGGTGACCACCAGGACGGCGGACTGGGGCGACTGTCCGCCGCCGTACTCGTCGAGACCCATACCGGCATCGTCGTCCCGTCCGCCGCCGGTCGCAGCCTCAGTACTCCAGGTGCGGTGCGCGGTCCGGGGCCGGGCAGATCCGGTGGCCCGCGTGGTCGAAGACGTACAGGTGGGCGATGTCGACCAGCAGCGGCACGTGCTGGCCGGGGCGGAGCCGCAGGTCGGGCCCGGTGCGGACGACCAGGTCGCCGCCCCCGGTGGCGGGCCGCTCGGCCTCCGGCCGCTGGACCGGAGGGTCCAGCACGGCTGTCTGGCCCGCGCCGGAGACCCGCGTCGCGGCCTTCTGCACCAGCCGGCCGAGGCCGGCCGGGCCGCCCTGCCGGGCCGCAGCCCGGGAGCGCTGCCGCGCGGTGCCCGGACGGGCGGACTCCAGTTCGGGCACGACGGCCGGTCGGGCGCCGGTGCCGAGGTGCACCAGCGACTCGTGGCCCTGGTACTCCACGTGCTCCACCACACCGCTCAGCACCACCTCGCCGGGCCGCGCGCTGCTCGGCCGGTCGATGCGCACGGCCTCCGAGCGCAGGCCGACGATGACCGGCCGGCCCTGCTGGATACGGAGCATCTGGTGGTCCCTGCTCAGCGGCTGGGGGAGGACCAGCCGCTGCCGTCCGAGGTCGATCCACATCGCACCGTCCAGCGGGGCCACCACGGTCGCCTCCACGAGGTTGATCCGCGGGGTGCCGATGAAGGCGGCCACGAAGACGTTCTGCGGCAGGTGGTACGCCTCGCGCGGGGGGCTCACCTGCTGCAGCACGCCGTTGCGCATGATCGCCACGCGGTCGCCCAGCGACATCGCCTCGGCCTGGTCGTGGGTGACGTACACCGTCGTCACGCCCATGCCGCGGGTCAGCCGGGCGATCTCGGCGCGCAGGTGCGAGCGGAGCTTGGCGTCGAGGTTGGACAGCGGCTCGTCCATCAGGAAGACGGAAGGGTGCCGCGAGATGGCCCGGCCCATCGCGACCCGCTGCCGCTCGCCGCCGGAGAGCTGGCCCGGGTAGCGGTCGAGGATGTCCTCGATGCCCAGGGTCCGCGCGGTCTCGGTGACCCGGGGGCCGGTGTCCTGCCCGGGCCTCTCGAAGCGCAGCGGGAAGCCGATGTTCTCCCGGCTGGTCATGCTCGGGTAGAGGGCGAAGTTCTGGAAGACCATGGCCATCTTGCGGTCGCCCGGTGCCAGGTCGTTGGCGTATTCGCCGTCCAGGAGCAGTTCGCCGGAGGTGATGTCCTCCAGGCCCGCGATCATGCGCAGGACCGTGGACTTGCCGCACCCGGAGGGGCCGAGCAGCACCAGGAACTCGCCGGGGGCGATGTCCAGGCAGAAGCGGTCCACGGCGCGTACGCCGCGGCCGTAGGTCTTCGAGACGTCGTGCAGGGAGATGGCGCGAGTCATGTGGGTTCCGCCGGATCGTGATGATTCAGGAGTGACGGGCGACTTGCGGTGGTGCACGGTGAAACGCTTGGGAGGACCGTAGCCGAGCGTTGCCGGGCTGGGAACGGTTCGGTCACGACCACGTTGATACTTTTGGCGCGTGACGACTCTCGCCCTGGGCCCGCAATGGCTCGACCCCGATTACCTCATCTCGTCCGCGGGCCTGATCGGCCTGCTGGCGATCGTCTTCGCCGAGTCGGGTCTGCTCATCGGTTTCTTCCTGCCGGGTGACTCCCTGCTCTTCACCGGCGGCCTGCTGGTCGCGGGCGGCCGGCTGGACTGGCCGGTCTGGTCGGTGTGCCTGCTGGTCTGGATCGCGGCCGTCGCCGGCGACCAGGTGGGCTACCTCTTCGGCCGCAAGGTCGGGCCCTCGCTGTTCCGGCGTCCGGACTCCAGGCTCTTCAAGCAGGAGAACGTCGAGAAGGCCCACGAGTTCTTCGAGCGGCACGGCGCCAAGTCGATCGTGCTCGCCCGCTTCGTGCCGATCGTGCGGACCTTCACTCCGGTCATCGCCGGCGTCAGCCGCATGAACTACCGCGTCTTCGTGACGTACAACATCATCGGCGGCCTGCTGTGGGGTGTCGGTGTCACGCTGCTCGGCTACTGGCTGGGCCAGATCGGTTTCGTCCACCGGCACATCGAGCTGATCCTCGTCGGCATCGTGCTCCTGTCGGTCGTCCCGATCGCGATCGAGTTCCTGCGCGCCCGCGCGGCGTCCAGGAAGGCCGGGCCGCTGCCCGCGACCCACGCCGAAGCCGAAGCCGACGCCGGCCAGCCCCCGCTCCAGCGGGGTCCGGGCGGGCGGCACCGCGCGAACCGCCGTTAGCCGACGGAGGGAGTGGGCAGTCGTTCCGCTGTGCCAGGGGGGAGGGTGCCCGCACCCTCCCCCCTGGCACACCCGCACCCGTACGCGGTCACGTACCGAAAGGAGGATCCCCGTGGCGCACCCCGAGGAGCCCGAGCAGCCGGCCGGCGGCTCGGAGTTCACACCGCCCCTGGGCGTGGAACTGCCCAGGCCCGAGCCGCAGGGCTCCGCCTTCGCCCGCCCGGAGACCCGGACCTCCCCGCAGCTGGCCCACCCGGCCTTCACGCCCCCCGAGGGCGTTCCGGTCATCAGCCTCTCCAAGGAGACCCCGTGGCCCGACCGGATGCGCACGATGCTGCGCATGCCCGTCGGCGAGCGCCCGGCCCCCGAGCAGCCCGCCCGGCGGCCGGAGGCGGAGGGCGGCCCACCGGTCCCGCGCGTGCTCGACCTGACGCTGCGCATCGGTGAGTTGCTGCTCGCCGGCGGCGAGGGCGCGGAGGACGTCGAGGCCGCCATGCTCGGCGTTGCCCACGCCTACGGGCTCGGACGGGTCGAGCCGACCGTGACGTTCACCCTGCTGGGCATCTCGTACCAGCCCTCGCTGGTGGACGCGCCGGTCACCGCCAACCGCACGGTGCGCCGACGGGCCACCGACTACACCCGTCTCGCGGCCGTCTTCCGGCTGATCAACGACATCACCGCGGCCGACCTCACCCTGGAGGACGCCTACCGGCGGCTCGCCGGGATCCGCCGCAACCGGCACCCGTACCCGGGCCGGCTGCTGACCGCGGCGGCCGGGCTCCTCGCGGGCGCCGCGAGCATGCTGGTCGGCGGCGGCGGTCCGCTGGTGTTCGCGATCGCCGCGCTCGGCGCGATGCTGGGCGACCGGCTGGCCTGGGTGTGCGCCGGCCGCGGGCTGCCGGAGTTCTACCAGTTCGTCGCCGCGGCGATGCCCGCCGCCGTGATGGGGGTGCTGGTCGCCCGGTTCGGCCAGCACCTGCCCGGTACGAGCACCCTGCAGGCCTCCGCGGTCATCACCGGTGGGCTCTTCGCGCTGATCCCGGGAAGGGCCCTGGTGGCGGCCGTCCAGGACGGCCTGACCGGCTTCTACATCACCGCCTCCGCGCGCCTGCTGGAGGTGATGTACCTCTTCACCGGCATCGTCGTCGGCGTGACGCTGGTCCTCTACGCCGGGGTCAGCCTGGGCGCCGGACTTGACCCCGACAAGGCCTTCCGGGCCTACGAGAACCCGCCGGTGCAACTGGTGGCCGCGATGGTGCTGAGCCTCGCCTTCGCCGTGCTGCTGCAGTGCGAGCGCGGCGTGCTGGTGATCGCCGCCCTCAACGGCGGTGTCGCCTGGACGGTCTACGCGGCGCTGCACCAGGAGCGGATCGGCATCGGCATGTCGCCGGTCGCGGCCACCGCCGTCGCCGCCGGTCTGGTGGGCCTCTTCGGCCAGGTGCTCTCCCGCTACCGCCGGGCCTCCGCGCTGCCGTACGTCACGGCCGCCATCGGCCCGCTGCTGCCGGGTTCCGCGACGTACTTCGGGCTCCTCGGGCTGACCCGCGGTCACCTGGACCAGGGATTCGCCTCGCTGACGAAGGCGGCGGCGCTCGCGCTCGCCGTGGCCATCGGGGTGAACCTGGGAGGCGAGATCGCGCGGTTGTTCATCAAGCTGCCCGGTGGGGCCGACCAGGCACGACGCCGCGCGGCGGCCAAGCGAACCCGCGGTTTCTGAGCCGTCCGGCCCCCGTCGCCTCGCCGCCCGGCCGTCGTGCGGGCAACCTGCTGTTAACTGTCCGTATCGTGGTCGTAGTTGACTGTAATCGGTTTTAGGGGTTTCACTTCACCAACTGGAGTCCGTTCCTGGGCAAACCCCGACCTTCCGGAGGCATGGAGCCTTGGCTGACGAGCACCTGAGCGCGCTGGACCTCGCCTTCTGGAACCTGGACTCGCCGGGTCATCCCATGCACCTGGGCGCGGTCGCCGTCTTCGACCGCGACCCGCAGCGCCCGGTCGACGCCGACGGGCTCGCCGCGCTGCTCACCGCCCGCGCCGAGGCGGTACCGCGGATGCGGCAGCGCGTGAAGGACGTCTGGTACGGCGTCGGCGGCGCCGCCTGGGCGGCCGACGCGTACTTCGACGCCCGGCGCCACGTCCACGCCGTACGGCGGGCCGACGCCCGGGGCGCCGTGGCCGATCTGATGTCCCGCCCCATGGACCGCCACCGGCCGCCGTGGGAGGTCTACGTCATCGAGGGCGCCCCCGACGCGCCCTTCCACGTCCTGGTCAAGCTGCACCACGCCCTGGCCGACGGTCTGCGCGCCGTCGAGTTCGGCGCCGCCCTCCTCGACCAGGGGGCCCGCCCTCCGGCGCCCACCGCCGCGGCTCCGGCGCCCACCGCCGCGGCTCCGGCGCCGCGGGCCGGAGCCGAGGCGGCCCTGCCGGCCCAGGTCCGGGGCCCCGGCATCCACCTGCCGGGGCTGCCGCTGCCCGATCCCCGGCAGGTCGTCGCCTCCCTGCCGGACCGGGTGCGCGAGGCCGGGCGCGCCCTGGGCATCGGCTCGGCCGTGCTGCGTGCCTCCCTCGACCCCGGCGGGCCCGCCGCGCTGGGCGCGGCCTGGACACCCGGGGGCGGCGCCGAGCGCCGCTTCGCCACCGCCTCGCTCGACGTCGACGACCTGCACCAGGTCCGCAAGACCAGCGGCGGGACCGTCAACGACGTGGTCATGGCCGTCGTCGCCGGCGCCCTGCGGCGCTGGATGCAGGCCCGTGGCGACGACCCGGCGGGTCCGGGCCCACGCGCCCTGATCCCGGTGGCGCGGCGCCGCCGCAGGGGCGTGCGCGGCGGCCGGGGCAACCGCATCTCCGGCTACCTGCTGCGGCTACCGGTCGGCGAGCCCGATCCGCTCGCCCGGCTGCGCGACGTGCGCGCCGGCATGGACCGCAACAAGGACGCCGGACCCGACTCCGGCCCCGGCGCCGTCGCGCTGCTGGCCGACAGCGTGCCGCCGCTCGCGCACCGCTTCGCCGCGCCGCTGCTCGCCGCCTCGGCGCGGCTGCTGTTCGACGTGCTGGTCACCAACGTGCCGATGCTCGACGTGCCGCTCACCCTGGACGGCTGCCGTATGGCGGAGCTCTACCCGATCGCCCCGCTCGCCCGCGGCCAGTCGCTGGCGATCGCCCTCTCCACGTACCGTCGCCGGGTCCACATCGGGCTGCTCGCGGACGCGGAGTCCCTGCCGGACGCCGACACGCTCGCCGCGGCCCTGCACGGTGCGCTGGCCGAACTGCTCGACGCCTGCGGGTGAGGCCGCCGGACACGCGGGAGGGCGGCCCGCCCCGGCAGGGGAGGTGCCGCCCTCGTGGCTGCGCCGGCCGGCGGGGTCAGTGACCGCCGTGCTCCTTCAGGCGCTTGTAGGACGCCTCGATCTCGGCCTCGGCCTCGGCGCGGCCCACCCAGTTGGCGCCCTCGACGGACTTGCCGGGCTCGAGGTCCTTGTAGACCTCGAAGAAGTGCTGGATCTCCAGGCGGTCGAACTCGGAGACGTGGTGAATGTCACGCAGGTGCTCGACCCGCGGGTCCGAGGCGGGCACGCACAGCAGCTTGTCGTCGCCGCCGGCCTCGTCCGTCATGCGGAACATGCCGATCGCGCGGCAGCGCACGATGACGCCGGGGAAGGTCGGCTCGTCGAGCAGCACCAGGGCGTCCAGCGGGTCGCCGTCCTCGCCGAGGGTGTTCTCCACGAAGCCGTAGTCCGCCGGGTAGACCGTCGAGGTGAACAGGTGCCGGTCCAGGCGGATACGACCGGTCTCGTGGTCCACCTCGTACTTGTTGCGGGAACCCTTCGGGATCTCGATCGTTACGTCGAACTCGAGCACAGCCTGTCCTCCATGATCAGCACATACTTCTGGTGATTAAGTGTCTCCCACGCTTGTGTGTGGTCGCGAAAGGGGCTGGTCCGGGGTGCCCGTTCCGAAGAACTGGCAGGTGGTGGCAGGGTCGGCTGCCGCAGGATTTGCCGTGGCGCTGACGGCTGTGGCCGCAGCGGGACCGTGGGAGTCAGGCCAGCGTACGGCCGAACGGGCGATCGCCGCCTCCCGGGACGGTCAGGGGGAGCAGGCGCGTCCCCACAAGAAGGGCGGCGGGGGCGGCCACAAGGGGGCGGTCGCCCCGGTCCCGCCCGCCGCCCCCGAGGTGCTCACCGCCGTGTCCGGGCCGCACAGCACGCCGGTGCCGACCACGTCCGGACTGGCCGGACGGCTCGGCCCGTTGCTGCACGACGGCGGGCTCGGCGCGGTGACGACGGGCGCGGTCGTGGACGCCGTGTCGGGGCGGACCGTGTGGGGGCAGAGCCCCGGTACGCCCGCCGTCCCCGCCTCCACCACGAAGGTCGCCACCGCCGTCGCGTCCCTGTCGCTGCTCGGGGCCGACCACCGGCTCACCACCTCGGTGGTCGCCGCGGGCAAGGACCGTGTCGTCCTGGTCGGCGGCGGCGACCCCACCCTGACCGCCCGCGCGAAGCCCGGCGGCGGCTGGACCGCGGCCTCCCTGCGCACCCTCGCCTCCGACACCGCCCGCGCGCTGCGCGCCAAGGGTGTCCGCTCGGTGCAGCTCACCTACGACACCTCGCTCTTCACCGGCCCGGCCGTCCACCCCATCGGGCACAACGACAACATCGCGCCCGTCACCGCGCTGATGGCCGACGAGGGCCGCAGCGACGGCAAGAGCTTCAAGGGCCCCGTCGCCCGCCAGTGGGACCCGGCGGCATCCGCGGCGTCGGTCTTCGCGGACCTGCTGCGGGGGCGCGGCATCAAGGTCGTCGGCGCGGTGAAGTCCGGCAAGGCGCCCGCCCGCACGCGCGCGGCCGACCTGCTGGCGGAGGTGCGGTCCGCACCCCTGGCCGACCTGGTCGAGCGCATGCTCACCAACAGCGACAACGACATCGCCGAGGCGCTCGCCCGGCACACCGCCCTCGCCGCGGACCGCCCGGGTTCCTTCTCCGGCGGCGCCAGGGCCATCGGCTCCGCGCTCCGCGAACTCGGGCTCCCGCTGAAGGGGGCCCGCTTCGCGGACGGCAGCGGGCTCAGCCGCGCCGACCACCTCACGGCGGAGCAACTGGCGGGGATGCTCGCGCTGGCGGCCGACCCCGACCACCCGGAGCTGCGCCCCGTCCTCACCGGGCTGCCGGTCGCCGGCTTCACCGGGTCGCTGCGGGAACGCTTCACCTCCGCGGGCGGGGCCGCGGGGCTGGTCCGCGGGAAGACGGGGACGCTCACCGGGGTCAACGCGCTCGCCGGGACGGTGGTCGACGCGGACGGCCGGCTGCTCACGTTCGCCTTCCTGACCAACGGCACGACCAACCCCGTGGCCGCGCAGTCCGCCCTCGACCGCCTCGCCGCCGAACTCGCCACGTGCGGCTGCCGCAAGTAGCCGGAACCGGTCGGCACCCCCCACGGCGGCGCCGCGGCTGCGCGGTACCGCGGGTCTCGTCGGCGTGGGCACGCCGGTGGGTGGGGTTGCGCCGGCCCTGGCTACCGCCGGGGGCGCCCCCGGCCTCCGGCGAGCGGCCGACCCGCAACCCGGTTCGCGGCCCGCGCCCCGGCGGGGAACGCTCCCGGGGAAGGGGACAAGCACGTACCGTGAAGGAATGACGAGCATCGGTGGTGCGGAGATGGTCGACTGGAATCTCGCGGTCGCGACCGCGACCCGCTTCGTGCGGCCCGGACCGGACGTGAGCCGGGACGAGGCGCGCGCGGTCGTTGCGGAACTGCGGCGGCACGCAAAGGAGTCGGAGGCGCACGTCCGGGCCTTCACCAGGATGTTCGGCGACCGGGAGGACCCGGCCGAGACCGGGACCCCGGTGCTGATCGTGGACCGCCCGGGGTGGATCAAGGCGAACGTGGCCGGCTTCCGCGAAGTGCTGAAGCCGCTGCTGGACAAGATGCAGGCCCGCAAGCCGGGTGGCCCCGGCGGTGCGGTGCTGGGCACCGTCGGCGGGAAGGTGACCGGCGTCGAGGTCGGGATGCTGCTGAGCTTCCTGGCCTCGCGCGTGCTAGGCCAGTACGAGACCTTCGCCCCCGCGAGCCGTGACATGCCGGCCGGTCCCGCCGCGCCCGGCCCGGGCGAGCCGCGCACCGGGCGGCTCCTGCTGGTGGCCCCCAACATCGTCCACGTGGAGCGCGAACTCGACGTGGACCCACACGACTTCCGGCTGTGGGTGTGTCTGCACGAGGAGACCCACCGCACCCAGTTCACGGCCGTGCCCTGGCTGCGGGACCACATCGAGCAGGAGATCCAGGCCTTCCTCGGCGAGACCGAGATCGACCCGTCGGCGCTGATCGAGCGGCTCCGCGAGGCGTTCCAGTCGTTCTCCACCGGCAGCCGGCCCGATGTGGAGGAGGCGTCGGTCGACGCGGACGGCGACGAGGGCCGCAGTCTGATCGACCTCGTGCAGACCCCGAACCAGCGGGAGATCCTGGGACGGCTGACCGCGGTCATGTCGCTGCTGGAGGGGCACGCCGACTACGTGATGGACGGCGTGGGCCCGGACGTCGTGCCGTCCGTGGCGGAGATCCGGGAGAAGTTCCAGCGCCGCAGGCAGAGCGGTGCCGGGCGGCTGGACATGGCGCTGCGCAAGCTGCTGGGGCTGGACGCCAAGCTGCGGCAGTACCGTGACGGCGAGCGCTTCGTGCGGACCGTGGTGGACGAGGCCGGGATGGAAGGCTTCAACCGGATCTGGACCTCGCCCAACACCCTCCCCACCAAGCAGGAGATCGCCAAACCCGCGGACTGGGTGGCGCGGGTGCACAGGCGGAGTGAAACCTGAGTCGCCCCGGGGCACAGCGGGCCCCGGGCCTCCCGGTTCACCCGTCCGAGGGACCGTGGGCGCAGGGTAAGCGTGCGATGCTCGAGTATCGCACGCTGTCTGTCACCATCTAGCTACCCTGCGTCATCTTCACCGTCCCGACGCCTCCCCCAGCCTCTCCAGGAGGGAAACCGGACATGGGTCCCCACCCCGCGGTCGCGGCGATACGCCTGGCGGTCCGCCGCGTACTCCAGGACGTCCTGACCGACCACCCCGGCGGCAGCCCGCTCGTGCTGGCCGCCTGCAGCGGCGGAGCCGATTCGATGGCCCTCGCCACCGCCCTCGCCTTCGAAGCGCCCAAGCTCGGCATCCGGGCCGGTGGCGTCACCGTCGACCACGGCCTGCAGGACGGCTCGTCGGCCCGCGCCGTCGACGTGGCCGACCGCCTGCGCGGTCTCGGACTCGACCCGGTGGACGCCGTGGCGGTCACCGTGGGCCGCCAGGGCGGTCCGGAGGCCGCCGCGCGCGACGCCCGGTACGCGGCGCTCGACACCGTCGCGGAGCGCGCCGGCGCCGCCGCCGTGCTGCTCGGGCACACCCGTGACGACCAGGCCGAAACGGTGCTGCTGGGGCTCGCCCGCGGCTCCGGCATCCGGTCGCTGTCCGGCATGCCCGCCGTCAACGGGCGCTACCGCCGTCCCTTCCTGCTGCTGGACCGTGACACCGTCCGCAAGGCCTGCCTGGTGCAGGGCATCGACGTGTGGGAGGACCCGCACAACCACGACCCCGCCTACACCCGCTCCCGGGTCCGCCACGAGGCGCTGCCGGTGCTGGAGAAGTCCCTGGGCAAGGGCGTCGTGGAGGCGCTGGCCCGCACCGCCCAGCTCTCCCGGGACGACGCGGACGCCCTCGACCAGTGGGCGGCCCAGGCCGAGCGGACGGCCCTGGACGCCGACGGCGGGCTGGACGTCGCGCGGCTGCTGACCCTCCCCGCCGCCGTGCGCCGCCGGGTGCTGCGCCGGGCGGCCGTCGCGGCGGGCTCACCCGCCGGTTCGCTCTTCGCCCGGCACGTCGAGGAGACCGACCGCCTGCTCACCGCCTGGCGCGGTCAGAAGCCGCTCAACCTCCCGGGCGGCGTCGTCGTCGGCCGGCGCAATGGCAGACTGTTCTTCCAGGCCCTGTAGACCGAGCCGGAAGTTGTGCGGGTGAACGAGAACGACATGGGCACCGACCTCGAGAAGGTGCTCGTCTCCAAGCAAGAGATCGACGACAAGCTGGCGGAGCTGGCTGCGCAGATCGACAAGGACTACGAGGGCAAGGACCTCCTCATCGTCGGCGTCCTCAAGGGCGCCGTCATGGTGATGGCGGACCTCGCGCGCACCCTGTCCTCCCAGGTCACCATGGACTGGATGGCGGTGTCCTCGTACGGTGCCGGGACCAAGTCCTCGGGTGTCGTGCGCATCCTCAAGGACCTGGACACCGACATCGCCGGCCGGGACGTCCTGATCGTCGAGGACATCATCGACTCCGGACTGACCCTGTCCTGGCTGATCAGCAACCTGGGCTCGCGCCGTCCGGCCTCGCTCGAGGTCTGCACGCTGCTGCGCAAGCCGGACGCCGCCAAGGTGGAGATCGACGTGAAGTACGTCGGCTTCGACATCCCCAACGAGTTCGTGGTCGGCTACGGCCTGGACTTCGCGGAGAAGTACCGGAACCTGCCGTTCATCGGCACCCTTGCGCCGCACGTGTACGGCGGCTGAGGCTCCGGGAACCCCGACGCCCTCCTTCACGTTGGAGGGTGGGAACGTTGTTTGTTTACGGTCTCCGGCGACTTCGGGTGACAATGCTGGGGTACCGTCCGAAGGTCGGTTCATACACCGGATGCACCGGCGGCCCCCAGGCCGAGGTGCCTCACTGTGGCAGGAGGGACGGGGCGAGATCGCCCCGCATGGATGGACGTGAAGCGCTATTTCCGTGGGCCAGTCATGTGGATCGTGCTGGCTGTCCTCGCCGTGGTCGTCTTGATGCAGGTCGTCGGTTCGTCCGGTGGCTACAAGACGGTGGACACCGGCCAGGCCATCGAGGCCATCAACAGCAACCAGGCCAAGTCCGCCGAGCTGACCACCGGCGACGAGAACACGATCAAGGTCGAGCTCAAGGACGGCGCCAAGGTAGGCGGCAAGGACCTGGGCTCCAAGATCAAGGCGAGCTACATCGGCGACCAGGGCGTCGACGTGGCCAAGATCCTGCAGGCCAAGGTCGACGACGGCGACAAGAGCACGCTGCCCGACGGTTACACCGTCGCGCCCTCGAAGCAGAACGCCTTCGTCGGCATCCTGCTGTCGCTGCTGCCCTTCGTCCTCATCGTCGTGGTCTTCCTGTTCCTGATGAACCAGATGCAGGGCGGCGGCTCCCGGGTGATGAACTTCGGGAAGTCCAAGGCCAAGCTGATCACCAAGGACACCCCGAAGACCACCTTCGCGGACGTCGCGGGTTCGGACGAGGCCGTCGAGGAGCTCCAGGAGATCAAGGAGTTCCTGCAGGAGCCGGCGAAGTTCCAGGCCGTGGGCGCCAAGATCCCCAAGGGTGTGCTGCTCTACGGCCCGCCCGGAACGGGCAAGACCCTGCTCGCGCGCGCCGTCGCCGGTGAGGCGGGCGTCCCGTTCTACTCGATCTCCGGTTCCGACTTCGTCGAGATGTTCGTGGGTGTCGGCGCCTCGCGTGTCCGCGACCTGTTCGAGCAGGCCAAGGCGAACGCCCCCGCCATCGTCTTCGTCGACGAGATCGACGCCGTCGGCCGGCACCGCGGCGCGGGCCTCGGCGGCGGTCACGACGAGCGCGAGCAGACGCTGAACCAGCTGCTGGTCGAGATGGACGGCTTCGACGTCAAGGGCGGGGTCATCCTGATCGCCGCCACCAACCGTCCGGACATCCTGGACCCGGCGCTGCTGCGTCCGGGCCGGTTCGACCGGCAGATCGCCGTCGACCGCCCCGACCTGCAGGGCCGCCTGGAGATCCTCCAGGTCCACCAGAAGGGCAAGCCGGTCGCCCCGGACGTCGACCTCAAGGCCGTCGCCCGCCGCACCCCCGGCTTCACCGGCGCGGACCTGGCGAACGTCCTCAACGAGGCGGCGCTGCTCACCGCGCGCAGCGACAAGAAGCTGGTCGACAACGCGATGCTGGACGAGGCCATCGACCGCGTCGTGGCCGGCCCGCAGAAGCGCACCCGGATCATGTCCGACAAGGAGAAGAAGATCACGGCGTACCACGAGGGCGGTCACGCCCTGGTCGCCGCGGCTTCTCCGAACAGCGACCCGGTCCACAAGATCACGATCTTGTCCCGCGGCCGTGCCCTCGGTTACACGATGGTCCTGCCGGACGAGGACAAGTACTCCACCACCCGCAACGAGATGCTCGACCGGCTGGCCATGACCATGGGCGGCCGCGCGGCGGAGGAGCTGGTCTTCCACGACCCGACCACCGGTGCGGCGGACGACATCGAGAAGGCCACCGCCACGGCCCGCGCGATGGTGACCCAGTACGGCATGACCGAGCGGCTGGGCGCGATCAAGTTCGGCACGAGCGACTCCGAGCCCTTCCTCGGCCGTGAGATGTCGCACCAGCGCGACTACTCGGAAGAGGTCGCCGGGCTGGTCGACGAAGAGGTCAAGAAGCTCATCGAGACCGCGCACAACGAGGCGTGGGAGATCCTCGTCGAGAACCGCGACGTCCTCGACAACCTGGTTCTGGCCCTCCTGGAGAAGGAGACGCTGAACAAGGAGGAGATCGCCGAGATCTTCAAGCCGATCGTCAAGCGCCCGCCGCGTCCGGCCTGGACGGGATCCTCGCGGCGTACGCCGTCGACCCGCCCGCCGGTGCTCTCGCCCCGTGAGCTCGCCCTGACCAACGGCACCCAGCCGACGGCCAACGGCAGTGCCACGGCGTCCCTGAGCAAGCCCGCCGAGACGGTGGGGCTCCCGGAGGAGCCGAACCCCGAGGCCTGACGCCTGCGACGTGGCCTTGGTCACGGACATCGGAATGCGTACCGCGCCCCCCAGGTTTCCTATCCTGGGGGGCGCTGTGTTTCCGCGGTTCCCCGCGGTCCACGCATTCGGCACGTCTGAGGAACGAGGCACACATGACCGACCCGGTGACCCTTGATGGCGATCTGCGCCCCGTCGGGGAGTTCGACGAGAAGCGTGCCGAGAACGCGATCCGTGAGCTGCTGATCGCGGTCGGGGAGGACCCCGACCGCGAGGGACTGCGGGAGACCCCCGCACGGGTGGCGCGGGCGTACCGGGAGATCTTCGCCGGGCTGTACCAGGAGCCGGAGGACGTCCTGACGACCACCTTCGACCTCGGCCACGACGAGATGGTGCTGGTCAAGGACATCGAGGTGCTGTCGAGCTGCGAGCACCACCTGGTGCCGTTCGTGGGCGTCGCCCACGTCGGCTACATCCCCTCGGTGGACGGCAAGATCACCGGCCTGTCGAAGCTGGCCCGTCTCGTCGACGTCTTCGCCCGCCGCCCGCAGGTGCAGGAGCGGCTCACCACGCAGATCGCGGACTCGTTGATGCGGATACTCGAACCGCGCGGCGTGATCGTGGTCATCGAGTGCGAGCACATGTGCATGACGATGCGCGGGGTCCGCAAGCCCGGCGCGAAGACCATCACCTCGGCGGTGCGGGGTCAGCTGCGCGATTCCGCGACCCGCGCCGAGGCGATGAGCCTGATCATGGCCCAGTGACCTGAAGGGCCGACGTCACCAGGCCCCCCATTGCACGTGTGCCGCGGTTCCCGTCCTACCGGTGGTTCCGGATCGAGTCGCTGTACCGGTTCAACGCCTGGTTCCAGCCGGAGTGACTACCGCGCTTCCTGGTCCTCCGGGCCACCGGGGACCTGCCCCGGATCGGCCTGGCGGCCATGCGGGCCGAGGGATTCGTCACCCTGGCCCTCCCCGCGTGGGCCTCACGGCGCCTGTGGAGAGCCGCCCGCTCTAGGCTGGCCCCATGGGTACGATGCGCGGCCACGTGGCCGGATTGCCGTCCTGGGACCGGTGCGCGGTCATGGGCGTGGTGAACGTCACGCCGGACTCGTTCTCGGATGGCGGCGAGTGGTTCGACACGGAGCTCGCGGTGAAGCACGGCCTGGACCTCGTCGCGGCCGGTGCCGACCTGGTGGACGTCGGCGGTGAGTCGACCCGTCCGGGCGCGGCGCGGGTGGACGAGGCGGAGGAACTGCGCCGGGTGGTCCCGGTCGTCCGCGAGCTGGCCGACGCCGGGGTCGTGGTGAGCGTCGACACGATGCGGGCCACGGTCGCGGAGAAGGCGGTCGAGGCGGGCGCGGCCCTGGTCAACGACGTCAGCGGCGGACTGGCGGACCCGGCGATGATCCCGGTGGTCGCGGCGACGGGCAGCCCGTTCATCGTGATGCACTGGCGCGGCCAGAGCATCGACATGAACAACCGGGCGGTCTACCAGGACGTCGTGGGCGAGGTCACCACCGAGCTGCGGCGCAGCTTCGACCACGCGGTGGCGGGCGGCATCGACCCGGAGCGGATCGTCCTCGACCCGGGGCTGGGCTTCGCGAAGAACGCCGAGCACGACCTGACCCTGATCGCCCACGTCGAGGACCTGCTGGCCCTCGGCCGCCCGCTGCTGATCGCGGCCTCCCGCAAGCGGTTCCTCGGCCGCGTGCTGGCCGGCGAGGGCGGCGATCCGCCCCCGGCCAGGGACCGTGACGCCGCCACGGCCGCCGTCACCGCCATCGTGGCGGGCCGCGGCGCATGGGCGGTCCGGGTGCACGAGGTGCACGACAGTGCCGACGCCGTACGGGTCGCGCGGGCCCTGGAGAGGGCGGCACGGTGAGCGACGCACGCGAGGCCGCCGGGCCGCGGGTGACGACGATGCCCGCGGCGGGGTGCCGAGCGGGCGGAGAAGCGAACGGGGGCGGCACGGTGAGCGACGCACGCGAGGCCGCCGGGCCGCGGGTGACGACGATGCCCGCGGCGGGGTGCCGAGCGGGCGGAGAAGCGAACGGGGGAACGCGATGACGCCGCGTACGGCCGAGGCCGCCCGGGTCGAGCAGGCCAACCAGGCGTTCTACGACGCCGTGGAGCGGTCCGACCTGGACGCGCTGGAGGAGCTGGTGCTGACCGGGCCGCTGGCGGAGACGGTGTCCGTGGTGCACCCGGGGTGGCCGGTGCTGCGGGGGCGCCGCGAGGTGATGCGCTCGTACGCCCTGATCATGGCGAACACCGAGTACATCCAGTTCTTCCTCACCGACGTGGAGGTGGCGGTCGACGGGAACACGGCCCTGGTGACCTGCACCGAGAACATCCTCACCGGCGGCCCCGCCGAGGAGGAGGGCGAGATGGGCTCGCTCGTGGGCGGTCTGGTGGTCGCCACGAATGTGTTTCGGCGCACACCGGAGGGCTGGCGGCTGTGGGTGCACCACGGCTCCCCGGTGATGGCCGACGGGGTTGACGAGGCCGCCGCGGAGGACGCCGACAACGGCGGCGAGGGGTCAGCCTGAGGCCTTCTGACCACTCGTTCGAGCCAAGAAGTGGTGAGAACCGGTGAAGGCCGGAGTAGGCCGTTCCGTCCCCGGGTAAGCGCGGTGCGGTCGGCCGCCTCGGTGCCCGGTACCGGGGACTGTCGGCGGTCGAAGGTAGATTCGAGTAAGGGCGGTGCGGCTCTCCCCTCCCGCTGGGCGGGTGGACCGCGCCCGCCCGTCCGTTCGACGACCAGCGGGAGTGAATCGTGGATCGTGTCGCGCTGCGCGGCCTGAAGGCCCGCGGGCACCACGGCGTGTTCGAGCACGAGCGCCGCGAGGGCCAGGACTTCTTCGTGGACCTCGTCCTCGGCCTGGACACCGCCCCCGCCGCCGCCACGGACGACCTGACCAGGACCGTGCACTACGGCATCGTGGCCGAGGAGGTCACCGCCGTCGTCGAGGGCGAGCCCGTGGACCTGATCGAGACCTTGGCCCAGCGGATCGCGGACCAGGTCCTCAAGCACGACCTGGTCCAGGAGGTGGAGGTCACCGTGCACAAGCCGCAGGCCCCGATCACCGTCCCGTTCGCCGATGTGTCCGTCACCATCACCCGGAGGCGCCCGTGAGCTACGACCCCACCGTGCAGCCGGTCCCGGCCTCCGTCGTCGCGCAGGTCGACGCCGCGGACTCGACGCTGCAGAATCCGAAGTTCGCCGTCATCTCGCTGGGCAGCAACCTCGGCAACCGCCTGGAGACGCTGCAGGGCGCCGTGGACGCCCTTGAAGACACCCCGGGGGTCCGGGTCAAGAAGGTCTCCCCGGTGTACGAGACCGAGCCCTGGGGCGTCGAGCCGGGCTCCCAGCCGAACTACTTCAACGCGGTCGTCCTGATCAGGACGACGCTGCCGCCGTCCTCGCTGCTGGAGCGCGGCCGGGCGATCGAGGACGCCTTCGCCCGGACCCGCACCGAGCGCTGGGGCGCGCGCACCATCGACGTCGACATCGTCGCCTACCAGGGCGTCGTCTCCGACGACCCGGAGCTGACGCTGCCCCATCCGCGGGCACACCAGCGGGCCTTCGTGCTGGCGCCGTGGCTCGACGTCGACCCCGCCGCCGAGCTGCCGGGCCAGGGTCCGGTGGCCGGTCTGCTGGCGAGCGTGGGCCGGGAGAGCGTGTGGGCCCGGGGCGACGTGGAACTCAGGCTGCCGGAGTAATCGTTACGATCTCGTCGGTACGTTCGTCGATGTGATGTGGGGAGCGAGCACTCGGTGAAGGCGCTGCGCATCAGGACCCTGGTCGGGCTGTTCGTGGTGGCCGGAGTGCTCTCGTGGGCGGGCGTGAAGCTGTGGGACTCGCTCGGCACGCTGCCGGGCGTGCCCGTGGCCGCGCCGATCGTGCTGGCGCTGATCGCCGCCGTGCTGGCGGCGACGGCGCTGTCGCTGCGGTCCCGGCTGCGCGCGCAGCGCGAGCGACGTCCGGGTGCCAAGGGCGTGGATCCGCTGCTGGCCGCCCGCGCGGTGGTCTTCGGCCAGGCCAGCGCCTTGGTCGCGGCCTTGGTCGCCGGGATCTACGGCGGCGCGTGCGTCTTCCTCGCCATGTACCAGATGGACAACGACCCCCGCCGTGACCAGGCGATCTACGCGGGTGCCGCGGTGATCGCCGGGGTCGCGGTCTGCGCTGCCGCGATCTTCCTGGAGCGGGTCTGCCGCCTCCCCGAGGACGAGGACGACAACCACACCGGCACGGTGGGCGGCCGGGCCTAGAGTCGGCGCTGCGCCGCGGGCGGGTTCGCCTGACAGCAGGGACGAGCCGAGCGGCGTGAGGCTGTGCAGGACGGTGGTGCCGAGCCGGGTCGTGCGCACCAGCTCGGCGTGCTCGCGGGCCGCCGCGAGGATACCGGGACCCGTTCGGTGAGCGCGGTGGTCGTCGCCGGCTCGCGCAGCGCCTGGAGCACCGCCGTCCGGGTTCTTCCGAGCAGCGGCCCGGGTCCCCGGCCGGTTCGGGCCCGTGCCTCGGGTAGGCGAGCACGGCCGGCTCGTCGGGCAGGTAGCGGATCGTCGGTTGTGTGGCGAACCAGGACGGCGGATGCAGGACCGGGGGATCCCGGCGCCAGGTCGGGCCGAGCGTGGTCCGGCGCAGATCGACGGTGGCGAAGTGTAGGCGGATCACGAAGCCCGATTGTCGGCCGGGCGGAGCCTTTCACCCAGACGTGAAAGGCGATGCGGCCGCTGCCGGGGGCCCGGCAGGCTCTCGGGCGTCCCCGCGCCGCGGGGACGCCCGCCCCGCGTCCCGGAGGTTGTGACGATGCCCGGCACCACCCGACTCCCGCGGCTGTGCGCCGCGGTTCTGCTGGCCGGCCTGGCGGCGCTGCCCGTCCAGACCGGCCCGGCCGCCGCGCGGGAACTGCCGCGCACCTACGTCGTCTCCCGGGCGCCCGGTGTGCTGCCCGAGGGGATCGCGATCGACCGCGACGGCACGATGTACGTGTCCTCCGACGGCACCGGCGCGCTGTACCGGGGCGACGTACGCGACGCCCGCCTGCGGCCCTTCCGCGCGCAGGGCCTGGCGGACCGCCCGAGCACACTGGGCGTGCACACCGACGGCCGGGGGCGGGTGTACTCGGTCGGCGGCGCCGAGCTGACCGTCCACGACCGTGGCGGGCGGCTGCTCGCCACGCGCACCGCCCAGGGCGGCCCGCTCGGCGCGCCCGACCTGAACGACCTCGTGATCACCGACGACGCCGTCTATGTCACCGACTGGGCCAACCCCGTGGTGTACCGGGCCGCCCTTCGCCACGGCCGGCCCGGTCCGCTGGAGCCGTGGCTGGACATCCGCTCCGCCTTTCCGCAGTTCCCCGCGCAGTACTGGCTGCTGAACGGCATCGTCGCGGACCGGACGGGCCGCACTCTGCTGGTGGCGTCCAACGGGACCGAGGCGGTGTGGCGGGTGGACGTCGCCACCCGGGAGGTGGGCCAACTGGACCTGGGTGGCGCGTCCTTCGGGGCCGACGGGATGCTGTTGCGCGGTCGGACGCTGTACGCGGTGCTCAACTACGGCGCGCCGAACGGCGTCTACGTCGCCGAGCTCGACGCGGACCTGCGCAGCGGCACGGTGACGCACCGCGTGACCGGCGAGCCCTTCGACCTGCCGACGACGCTGGCCCGCCACGGCTGCCGGCTCTACGTCGTCAACAGCCAGAACGACGAGCCGCCGGGCCGGCCCCCGTACACCGTGAGCGCGATCGACGACCCGGTGTGCGCCCGGCCGTCTCAGTAACCGCGCCGGACGTTCTCGGCGGCGGCGTCGGCCTGCCGCCGTGAGCGGCGCAGGCGTTCGGCGGCCAGCTCGGCCAGCGCGTCGTCGAGGGTGGCCAGGACGCGGGCCGCGGCGGGGTCGGTCACGCCGGGTGCCGCGTCGGCCTCCGGGCCGCCGCGCAGGCCGAGCGCCTTGGTGAGGGCGGCGAGGACGGGCTCGTCCGCCGCCAGGCGGTCGGCCGCGCGGCGCCGGGCGGCGGACTCGGTCAGCACGGTCCGGGTGTGGCGGACCAGCCAGTTGCGGTGCCGTTCCCGTACGGCCTCGCCCTCGGCCTCCAGGCCCGTCAGGTAGCCGTCGGTCAGGCCGCGGCCCCTGCGCCACAGCCAAGCGCCGGGGGTCTCGTACGGCGGCCGGCGCACCAGCGCGGAGGCGGCCTCCGCCAGCAGCGGGTCGGTGATCTCCCGGTGCCCGCCCGGCACGAGAAGGCCGCCGTCCAGGGCGACGGCCCCGGCGGCCAGGAGGTCGACGGCCTCGGCCGCGGCGAGCGCGAGGGAGAGGTCGCCGGGTTCCACTGCGTGTTCGGCGGCCCGTTCCAGGGCGGTGATGATGAGGTCCCGTGGGGTGGTCATGGAACGCTCCGCATCAGGAGGCATCGGCGTCCGGTTCCGCCCGGAAATCGTCACCCGCCCCCGCCTCGACCGCCACCGCCCGCCCCGCGTCCTGATCGGCGTTCCCGTCGTTCCCGTCGTTCCCGTCGTCGCCGTCCTCGTTGACCGAGCGGCGCAGCGCGGTGTGGAGGGTCGCGGGGGTCAGCACCCCGGCGAAGCGGTCGCCGTCCACGACGGCTGTCCAGCCCGCGTCGTGCTGGAGCATCGCGCTGAAGGCCCGCTTGAGGGGGGCGCCCACCGGCACCCAGGCCTCCAGGCGGCGGGTGTGGTCGGCCACGGTGCCCGAGGTGAGGGTGCCCGCGGTGACGTAGCCGCGCAGCCGGCCGTCGTCGTCGAGGACGACGGCGTAGGGGTCGCCCTGCTTCGCCAGGACGGCGGCGGCCTCCGCGGCGGGGGAGCCGGCGCGGACGACGGGCGGATGCTCCAGGTCGGCGGTCTCGATCGGGGTGACGGACAGCCGCTTCAGGCCGCGGTCGGAGCCGACGAAGCCGGCCACGTACGGGGTGGCGGGGGAGCCGAGCACGGTCGCGGGGGTGTCGTACTGCTCGATGCGGCCGGGGCCGAAGACCGCCATGCGGTCGCCGAGCCGGACCGCCTCCTCGATGTCGTGGGTGACGAACAACACGGTCTTGCGCACCTGTTCCTGCAGCCGCAGGAACTCCGACTGCAGCCGCTCCCGCACCACCGGGTCGACGGCGCCGAAGGGCTCGTCCATCAGCAGCAGCGGCGGGTCGGCCGCCAGCGCCCTCGCCACGCCGACCCGTTGCCGCTGGCCCCCGGAGAGCTGCTCGGGGTAGCGGGAGCCGTGCACGGACGGGTCGAGGCCGACGAGTTCCAGCAGTTCGGCGGCGCGTGCCCGGCGCTTTGCGCGCGTCCAGCCGAGCAGGTGCGGCACGGTCTCGGTGTTCTCCAGCACGGTCTTGTGCGGGAACAGCCCGACGTTCTGGATGACGTAGCCGATGCGGCGGCGCAGCAGCACCGGGTCGGTGCGGGCGATGTCCTCGCCGTCCAGCAGGATCCGGCCGGCGGTGGGCTCGATGAGCCGGTTGACCATCTTCATCGTCGTGGTCTTGCCGCAGCCGGACGGCCCGACGAGGGTCACGAGTTCACCCTCGCGCACCTCGAAGGTCAGGTCGTCGACGGCGGTGGTGCCGTCGGGGTAGCGCTTGGTGACGTTCTCGAAGCGGATCATCGGGACCTCTCGTCGGCGCTGGGCGGTGCGGCTCATCCCCCAGCTTGGTACACGCTCGGCGATGGTTGTGAAGGGGGTGTTGCGAGGATGTGGCAGGACCCGGGAATGTCGGCGGCCGGGTTTACGCTCACCTGCATGATCTGAACCGGGCGGGGGAGGTGGCATCGCATGGCCGGACAGGACTGTCTCGCGGCGAACGACTGGATTTGCGGCGAGTTCGTGCGCACACGCAGCCAGGAGTTGCTGGACGCGGGGGTGGAACATCTGTGGATCACCGCGGCGTCGGTGGCGGCGGGTGTGCTGCTCGCGCTGCCGCTCGCCCTGGTGGCCCGGCGCTGGCGGGCGGCCGCGGCGCCGGTGCTGGGGGTGACGACGGTGCTCTACACGATCCCGTCCCTGGCCCTCTTCTCGCTGCTGGTGCCGGTGTTCGGGATCTCCGCGTCAGTGGTCGTCACCGGCCTGACCCTGTACTCGCTCACCATCCTCGTCAGGAACTTCCTGGCCGGACTGGATGCCGTGCCCGAGGACGCGAGGGAGGCGGCACGCGGCATGGGCTACGGGCCGGTACGCCTGCTGTGGGAGGTCGAGTTGCCGCTGGCGATGCCCGCGGTGATGGCGGGCGTGCGCATCGCCACGGTCGCCACGATCTCCCTCACCACGGTCGGCGCGATCGTCGGCTACGGGGGTCTCGGCAATCTCATCAAGGACGGCATGCAGAGCTTCTTCAAGGCGGAGGTGCTCACCGCGTCCGTGATCTGCGTGGTGTTCGCCCTCGTCGCCGATCTGCTGCTGCTCGGGGTGCAGCGGCTGCTCACGCCGTGGACCAGGCTCGCGAAGGCGGTGGGCTGATGGGGGTGATCCCCGGCGCGTGGGACTGGCTGACCACGGGCGCCAACTGGACCGGCACCGACGGGGTCCTGCAGCGGCTCGGCGAGCACCTCCTGCTGACCTCCGTGTCCTTGGCCATCGCCTGCGCCGTGGCCCTGCCCGTCGCGATCCTCCTCGGCCACCTCGGCAAGGGTGGCGCGCTCGCTGTGAACCTCTCCAACGTCGGGCGGGCGGTGCCCACCTTCGCCATCCTGGTGCTGCTCATCGTCGCGACGAACTCGGCACGCTACTGGCCCACCATCATCGCGTTGGTGCTGTTCGCCGTCCCGCCGCTGCTCACCAACACCTACGTCGGCATGCGCCAGGTCGACCGGGACGCGGTGGAGGCCGCCCGCGGCATGGGGATGACCGGCGGCCAGCTGCTGGCCCGGGTGGAGCTGCCGCTCGCGGCGCCCTTCGTCATGAGCGGGGTGCGCTCGGCGGCCGTCCAGGTCGTCGCCACGGCCACGCTCGCCGCGATTCCCGGCGAGGGCGGCCTCGGCCGCCTCATCACCGCCGGCTTCGCCCAGTACGACACCCCGAAGGTCGTCGCGGGTGCGGTGCTCGTGGCCGCGTTCGCCCTGCTCGTGGAAGGAGTCTTCCTGTTGCTGCAGCGCCTGGTGTCCCCCGCGCACAAGTCCCGACCCGCCCGAAGACCTGCCCGTCCCACCCATCAGATGGAGTTCACATGAGCAAGGCCCTGCGTACCGCCACCGCCCTGGCCGCCGTGGCGGTCCTTTCCGCGGGCCTGGCGGCCTGCGGCGGCGACAGCCTGGAGAAGAGCGGGGGTGGGGGAAGCTCACAGGCCGGCGGCAAGGGCTCCCTGACCGTCGGCTCCGCCGGGTTCACCGAGAGCACGGTCCTCGCGCAGCTGTACGCGCAGTTGCTGACCGACGCCGGCTACAGGACCACCATCAAGACGGTCGACAACCGCGAGCTGTACGAACCGGCCCTGGAGAAGGGCCAGATCGACGTCGTCCCCGAGTACGCGGCCACCCTGGCGGAGTTCCTCAACGCGAAGGCGAACGGCAAGGACGCCCCGCCCGTCGCCTCCTCCGACGTCGACGCCACCGTGACGGCGCTCACCGAACTCGCAGACCCGCGCGGGCTGAAGGTGCTGCCGGCCGGGGAGGCCGTCGACCAGAACGCGTTCGCGGTCACCAGGGACTTCGCGGAGAAGAACAACCTCAAGACCCTTTCCGACCTCGGCAAGTCGAAGATCGCGGTCAAGCTC
Organism: Actinacidiphila sp. bgisy160; assembly: GCF_965342435.1. Lineage (GTDB taxonomy): Bacteria > Actinomycetota > Actinomycetes > Streptomycetales > Streptomycetaceae > Actinacidiphila. Next base: position 97,039 of record NZ_CBDRCM010000002.1, read on the forward strand.
GCCGCGGGCGAGGAGTGCTCCATCCGGCCCTTCTGCTCGCCCGGCCTGAAGAAGACCTACGGCATAGACGTCACGTCGGTCGACACCAAGGGCGTCGGCACCGTCCAGTCCAAGCAGGCGGTCAAGGACGGCACCGACCAGCTGGTGCTCACCACGACCACGGACGCCACCCTCGACCAGTTCGGCCTGGTGCTCCTGGAGGACGACAAGGGTCTGCAGAACGCCGACAACGTGCTGCCCGTCGTCAACGCGAAGGAGGCCGGCGGGGCGGACGTCGCCGCGGCCCTGGACAAGCTCACCCAGGTGCTGACCACGGCCGACCTCACCGAGCTCAACAAGCAGGTGGACGCCGAGCGCAAGAAGCCCGAGGACGTGGCCGCGGACTACCTCAAGTCGAAGGGCCTGCTGAAGGGCTGAGCCCGAGGGACAAGATCGAATAAATCGTGGCGGGAGGGCGTTCGCATGACGTTTCGTATGCGCGCGAGCGCCCTCCGTATTTGTCGTTGTGTGTTCGGTGGGAAATCGGATGCCGCGGCCCCACACGGCGCACCGGCACGCTAAGTTCCCTACCATGCCCCGTGGACGACACCGCCATTCCCAGCCGCTGCACCGGCTGCTCCCGCCCGTGACGGTCGCCGGCTCCGCCGCGGCCCTCGCTGTCGGCGCCCTGGTGATCGGTGATCCGGTGCTGCTCCGTGTGTTCGTCGTCGCCGCGGCCGGTGTCGCCGGTGGCGGCGCCTTCCTGCTGCGCAGCTGGGACCGCGCCGCCGGCAAGCAGGTCGCCGACCTGAAGACCGCGCGGGTGCGCGACGAATGGCGTGCCGACGAGCGGATCGCGGAGCTCGAGGTGGACCTCGAGGACTCCCGCGAGCTGCGCGGCAAGCTGGAGAACAAGCTGCGCGGCAAGCGCGCCGAACTGGCCCGGCTCCGCACGGAGCACGCGGACCTGCTGCGCCGCTACGCCACCGCCGAGTCCGAGCGGGCCCGCGCGCTGGAGGACGGCCGGGTCGCGAAGAAGGCGGTCGGCTCCGCGCTGCCCGTGCCCTACACCGCGCCGGTCAGCGCGGCCACGTACCTGCGGGCCGCCGCCGCGCTGCGGGACCTCTCGCGCAACGGCGCCCGCCAGCAGGCCGCGCTCACCGTCGAGGCGGCGCGCCGCCGCGACCTCGCCGACACCGACGAGCCGCAGGGCAGGCACGCGCTGGACCCGGCCGTCCGTGAGCGTCCCGCCGACGACACCGTCGGTGGCACGGGGAGCAGCCCGGCGCTGCCGGTGCGCCAGCCCAAGCTCGTTCCGGCGGTCGCCGCGGCCGTGCTGCCGTACGCCAAGCCCAACCGCCAGGCCAGCCGTGCCCAGGGCGGCTTCGACTTCTTCGGCACGAAGAACGAGAAGGCCCGCCAGGAGCTGGAAGCGGCCGGCGAGGCGGCGTCCAAGGAGGCGGACCTCGCCGACGTCGTAGGGGACGAGGCCGTGGCCGAGCAGGCCGAGGTCATCGACCTGACCGCGCACGACGAGACAGAGCAGCTGGACCTCAGCGAGCTGCGCGCCCAGTCCTCCTGACGCCCGGCGGGCGGCCCGCGGGCGGCCCGCCGTTCTGTGGCCTTGTACTCCATCTCACCGTCGAGCCCGGCGGGGTTGCCCTTCACCTGCAGACTCATCGTCAGCGGGTGCCCGCCGTGCAGGACGGGGCTGACCTCGAACAGTTCGAGCTTGCGGATCATCCGGACCCCGGCGCGCTTGGTCGCACCGCCCTTGGGGACGGTGTACCCGATGGACCACTGGGCGCCGCCGCCCTCCTCGTGCCACTGCTTGACCTGCTCGTACACATCGCGGCCGCGGGTGGTCTTCATGTTGAACGCCACGTCGGCGACCAGGGCGCCGGCCGCCGGGGGCCACGGCGCGCCCATGGGCGTGGTCTTCGGCAGCCGGGGGTCGCCCGGCAGCCACTCCTCCACGCCGCGGCAGACCCCGATGGGGTCTTTCCACTCGTGGGAGAACACGGGCTTGACCGGGCGCTTTCGCAGCGTCTCGGCGAAGGCGCCGGGCAGGATCACGTCGCCGACGTCGTCTTCGACTCCGGTCACGGCGGCTATGGCTCGAGATGTCCCCCGCTCGGGGGGCTGAGGGCGGGGGCGCGGCGGCACGGTGGTCCTTCCAGGCCGGGGGTTTGGCCTGGGTACCGTGCGCGCCGCGTGTGCCTACCGTCCTGCGCTGTGCCTGCCGGGGTTGTCGTAGCCGAGCATCCAGAAGTGCCGGTGGAAGCGCTGCACTACGTCGCCATCGGCCGGGTAGGGGCAGGCCTGCGCGTCCTTGCCGGTGCGGGCAGCTTCCGCCCCGGCCTTGGCAGACCGGAAGCCCTCCACGAGCGTGGCGGGCGGGGTGGTGTCGCTCATTGTGCCTGCCTCCGGGTCACTTCTTGAACGGGTTGGGAGCCGCGGAAGGGTCGTCCTCTTCTTCGTCCTCTTCGTCGTCCGGCTCCTCGTCCAGGCCGGGCAGGTCGCCCTCGTCGTCGCCCTCGTCCAGGCCGTCGCGCTCCTCGCCGTCCGGCATATCGCCGGGGGCGGGGGCGCCGCCACCGGAGGGCGTCATCCCGGCGTCGTCCACGTCGGTTGCCCACGCGTCGGCGTCGGAGTACCGGTAGACCTGGCCGGTGGCGTCACGGACCCACCCGGTGAGGGTGCCGTCCGGGGCCTTCTCCAGCCAAGCTTCCTCCCCGTTCGGGTCGGAGAAATGGTCGGTGACCGACGGGTCGTCGGGCAGCGTCTCGTCCCCTTCGTCGTACAGGTCACCTGCCCACGGGCGGGAGTCGTCGGTGGGCATGGGTGGCTGGCCGGCGTTGGGGTCGGCGGCCGCGGCCGGATCAGCGGCGGGGTCCATGGGCGGTATGGCGGGGCCACCACCGGGGGCGCCCTTGACCTGGAGCTGGAGTCGGAATCTACGCACGCCGCGCACCATGGACCGCCGGGCGGCTTTGCGTCGAGCTTGGCGAGTCAGCTCAGCCTCGGCGCTTCGGCCCTCCTCCGAACATGGCTTCCTCGCCTAGCAGCCGCTGCTGGCGTAAAAGCAAGTGGATTTGAAGATCAGCCATTCGTTCTGTTGGCGCTGAAGGGCGAAGGCGTAGCTATTGCCATTGTTGAATTCCACTGTAATTAGAGAGTGGTTCTCGTCCAGTCCGGGAATTGCCTGAGATGAGTAAATGTCGGTATATGACAATAGCTGGCCAGAATTGATGTCCTTGCGTGCCGTAGCCATATAGTCGACGACGGTGTTCCCGCTGGCGTCCTGGGTGAACTCCTGATCATTGCGTCCCTCATCGAGTAGATCACTCAACGCGGTCGTGCAATCTCCGTCATTCTTTGCCAGAGTGGCTGGACTGATCTGTGTGCAGGCTGCCGCGAAGTCCCCGCGGGAGACATCTGAAAAGAACTTGGTTACGTGCCATTTCGCGTTGTCGGCAGGAGACAGAGGTGGCGTTTCATTGGACGACTGCTCGTTGCCCTGACTCTTGCCGGTGGGGTGACTCACAGGAGACTGAGAGTCGGCCATGGCTCGGTACACGGCCGTGCCCGTCCCGACCACGGCAAGTAGAGCCAGGGCTCCAAGGCCGATGCGAATGGAGCGGCGCGAGTTGTTGATGTCCCGTCCGGCGATCTGCCCTCTGCCTCTGACGTTCCCGCCAATCAACACGCCACCGATGGTGATCTTCCCTGGATCCCCGGTGACGCGTTCGTCCGTGGCGGCCTGAAAAGCTTCCCTCAGCGACGCTGCGAAGCTCGGGTCGGCCTCTGCTTCGGCCTGGAGCGCAGCGGCGGCGCCCTGCTGCAGGTCGGCATCCCCCGGGTCCTGTTGCATGCGCATGTACGCGAGAGCCCCGCCCGGGCTCTCCGCCAGCCGTGTCGAGATCAGCTCGGTGAGTCGTTGGCTTGCGACACCGCTGACCGTGCTGCCTACGATCCCGGCCACGTAGGCCATCGCCTGCGTTGCCAACTCCTCGATGCCCATGGTTCCCCCGACGCTCCAGTTGATTGGGCGTCAGACTAGTCCAGCTGGGGCTGCCGCTACCAATGGATCACTCGACTGCGCTCCCGGGCGGCAGCCTCGGGCGAACGAGCGCATAAACCCTCAACGCACGGCTCCGGCGGGGCGGGGCGGGCCCGCCGGAGCGGGCACCTACCCCGTCACCTCCATCACCTTCGTCCAGGCCTCCAGCACCGCCAGCACCGCGCGGGCGTTGGTGCCGTCCAGGTCCGGCAGCCGCGTGAACATGGCCGCGACCCGCTGCGACCCGATGACGGGCCGGGCCCGCTGCCCGGTCAGCCGCACCGAGTACAGCGACCCGTCATCGAACGCGCCCTTCACCTGCACGACGCTCACCGCTGCCACTTCCCTTCCGCCGTCACGGCCTGCGGCCCAGTACGGCGAGCGCGCCGAACAGGAACTTTCCGCAGGTCGTCGTCCAGATACCACGAGTCGGAGAACAGTGACTCAAGGCCCACGGGCAGGAGCTGCCACGACTTGCCGTCGCGGGCGTCCATGCCGGCCAGCAGGTCAGCCCAGCAGCCGTCACGGGCCGTCGCGTCGGCACGGTGCCCGCGGGTGGGGAACCGGTCGGCGAGCCGGACCTGCGTGTTGCGCTTCCGGTTCCCGATGCGGCCGGTCGACGTCCGCAGCCAGTGGTAGGCCTCCGAGGCGGCCGCCAAGTCCGTGATGGAGTGCTGCATGTGGTGGCCGAGCTGGTGGAGGGCCTGCGCGTCCAGGCCCGGCGCGGACGCCACCGAGGCGCCCTCACTGCCAAGGGCGGCCTCGCCCAGGTCCACGTTGTAGTAGCCGCGGGTGAGGCCGTCGGGGTGGATCGTCAGCTCCTCGGCCGCGCTCAGCCAGTCCGTGGGCAGGAACTGCAGGGACCGCTTCACGGCCTCCTTGCTGTCGCTGTCGGGGCCGCCCACGACCATGGTGTCGGCGCCCGGGCCCATGGGCCGGATGTCGCTGAGGGCGGCCAGCGAGGCCTCCCGCAGTGCCCGGTTGTAGGCCTCCTCCATGCGGCGGGCGTCCGCCGCGGCGTGCCGCGTCTCGGTCTCGGCCCCGGCAAGGTCGAGCTCGGCGCCGCGGTTCCCGGATCGGGCCTGCGCGGTGACCTGCGCGACCCGCTCCACGGCGCGCCGCTCGGTGTCGCGGGCGGCCGCCACGGTGGCGTGCGGGTCCGCTCCCAGCTCGGGCGCGGCCTGCCGCATGCGGGTCAGCACGTCGGCGTCCACGGCGTCACCCGCGCCCAGCAGCGTGTCCAGGTGCCGCATGGCGCTCTCGCCCGGTCCGCCGTCGGCGGCACGGTCAGCCGTCCACCGCGTGCCGTCGGAGACTTCCGGCAGTCGGCCGGCCTCGAGTTCCGCCGTGCTCGTACGGCGCCAGCCGATGACGCGGCGGGCGATCTGCCCGAAGCGGCCCGGCTCGGGCATGTCCGCGGCCTGGCGGGCGACGGCTTCGGCACTGTCAGCGCCGTCCTCCGCGCCCTGTACGGCGTCGGCGACCAGGGAGCGCAGGCCCACGGCCTCCGGCCACGACTTGATGCGGCGGGCGAGGCCCTTGCCGATGCGGGACAGCCGCTCGCGGTCCCGGTCGCGCCACTTCTCGGCGGCCTTGCGGGCCACGGACCGCACCCACTCGGCGACCTTGCGGGCAATGCGCTTGATGAACGCCCAGATCCGCGCCCACAGGCCCGGGCGGGGCTCCTCCCCGGTGGCGTCGGTGACCGCCGCGGCGATCCGCCCGGCCACGGCCTGCTCGCCGTTCTGCAGGGCGGCTGCGGCCTCGGCGGCGATCCGGTCGGCCTCGGCGGTGGTGAGGGTGCCGTTCGTGGCGGCGTCGGCGATGCGGTTCAGCGCGGGCGTGACGGCCTGCGTGACGTGGTCGCTGACGGCCCGGTCGGTCTCGGCCTGTGCCCGGCGGCTGCCGAAGCCGAAGTTGAGCTGAATCAGCGGCGCGTTGCGGCCGCCGCGACCGCCCCGGCTGGAGCCGCCGCCGTAGCCGCCCCGGCGGGAGCCGGCGCCCCCACTGCGGGGGCTGTTGATGGCGGTGATGGTGTGCCGGGACGTCGCAGCGTTGACGATGCGGTCGACGTCGACCGCGCTGGAGATGCCGCGCAGCAGGTCCACGGCCCGGCGGGCGGTGTCCTCCTCGGTCTCGTCGGGAAGGGGCTCGATGTCGTTGACGATCCGCAGGGCGGCCGCGACGGCCTGCTCGCGGGCCTTCTTGGCGGCGTCGTTGGCGACCTTCTGCGCGTACTCCAGTTCCGGGCCGCTGATGCCGTCGTACTCCAGCCCCGCGAGGAACGCCGCGGCGACGCGCTGCTCGGCGGCGCGGGTGGCCTCCGGGGTCATCTGCTCGGCGATGGACTGCCGCAGGGCGTGGATGCTGCCCGGGGTGGCTCCGGTGATCGCGGAGTCGATCACGGCGTCCATCACGGACCGGGCCCGCTCGGTCGTCAGGTCGGCGATGGTCCGCGGCTTGCGGTCGTCGCGGTCGTGGACGGTGGCGACCCACTTGGCGCTGCGGGACAGCTCCATCACCTCGCCGGTCTGCATGTCCTGGACGGTGAAGCGGCGCCAGAACCCTTCGACCTGCGGCGGGGCGATGATCCGCACTCGGCGGTGCGAGTGCAGGCCGGCGCCCAGCCCCGTCGGGGCGTCGATCACGTCACCGCGCTTGAGGCGCGATGCCGGGATGCGCACGGCGGCCCGGGCGGGGGCGCTCGATGCCGGGGTGGCGGGCCGCGCCGGGGTGCTCGGCGCCGGGGCCGGGGTGGCGGCCGAGGCGGGGACGCTGGGCGCATCGGCGTCCAGCGACTCCAGTTCGGCCTCCACGTCGGCCGGGTCCACAGTCACCGTGCCGTCCTCGTCGTCGCTCGACGGCAGGATGACGCGGTAGCTGTTCGCCGGGTCGGGCAGGTGCCACACCGCGGCGCCGGTCGCCATGGTGTGCTGCGAGGCGTTCCCGTCGGCGTCGGTGACGTCCAGGGTGCGGGTGCCGCCGGGGCCCGCGGTCACGTCGTTGACCGCGACCGGTTCGGCAGTGCCGTCCGCATCGGGGATGGCGACATGGTCACCGGGGGCAACGTCCCCTGCGGTGCCCGGGGTCGGCCGCTGGTCACCGTCGGGCTGTCCGCCGTCGAGCTTGTCGGCGGCACGGCGCGCGACGCGGCCGCGCGGCCCGTTGTCGGCGTGCTGCCGCAGCGAGTCCGCCAAGGCCTGCGCCTGGTCCTCGGTCACGGGCAGGTCCGCGTTCAGGCGGACGGAGGCCTGCACGGCGTCGGGGTCGTCCAGGTCCATCAGGTCCAGGTCGTCCACGGCGTCCCGCTCGGCCGGGGTCAGGTCCGGGTCGGTCGTCGGCCCGGTCACGGGGTCGATCGGGGCGGGCGCCTCGATGACCCGGGTGTCGTCCACCTGCGACGTGGCCTCGTGCGGGGCGATGTCGGCGGGCCGGCCGGAGCCGTCCAGGGCCCGCTGCACCTTGGTAGAGCTGACGTTCTCGAGAACGCCCACCTCCCCGGTGGCGATGTCCGCGTACTCCACGCGGGTCCGGTCCCCGTTGTGCGTCACGTCGGTGACGTGGACGGGGGTGGGATGTCCGGTGTCGTCCAGCATCACCGTGTCGCCCTTGTGCAGGTCCCGCAGGGTGGTGGGCTCCAGCGAAGCGACCGCCGGGCCCTGCTCGCTGCCGGTGCCCGACACGCGCAGGGTGGAGGCGTCCACCTGGCTGCTGCCGTCGGGGCCGGTCACGGTCACCTGGTCGCCGTCGACCTGGTCGACCACGCCCAGCGGGCGGCCGTCTTCGCTGATGGCGACCTGGCCCGGCTCGATGCGGCGGCCGTCGGCGGTCCAGCCCTCGGGCCGGGAGGCGCCGCCGTCGGCCACGCTCAGCGCGGTCGGGGCCGTCGGCTTGCTGCCGCGCTGGCCCTCCCAGTGCACTGCCACGGCGCTGCTGTTGGCCTCGGTGACGATGCCTTCGCGGCCGCTGTGGTCGCGCACGACCGTGCCGGGGAAGATGCCGTTGCCGTCCCGGTCGGTGGGCACCTGCCCGGGCAGGTTGCCCTGCAGCGCGTCGAGCTGCGCCCCGGTCGGGGCGGCGCCGGGCGTCGACTGCGGGAGCTGCTGCGCGCGGGCCGCCTGCGCGTCCATCGGGACGTACACCGGAGTGCGGTCACCGGACGCCGCGTCGGGGGTCTCCGCCACCAGGATCTTGAGAGCCTGCTGACGCTGCCCGCGACGGGAGACCGTCACCTCCTGCGGGACGCCCTGCACGTAGCCGGACGCGACGCGCGGGGTGCCGCCCTTGGTGGTGCCCTCCAGCCGGGCCACGTCGCCCTGCTGGAGCTCGTCGGCGCGGACCCACTGTGCGGGCTGCCCGCCGATGGGCTCCGGCGCGTTGACGGGCGTCTCGTCGCCGCTGGTCGCGGCGCGCTCGACGTCGGCCGCCGTCTGCTGCTGCGGGGTGGCCAGTTCACCGCGGCGCGGCCGCCGGCCGATGACGGTGTGCTCGCGGGTCACCCACGCGACGGGCACCGGCTCGGCGACAACACCGTCCGGGCCGTCCTCGCGGACCCACTGCGCGTCGTGGAGCTGCCCGTCCTCGCCGATGCGGGCCCGCACCGTCGCGTACTCGATCCGCGGGTTCTTGCCTGCGGAGGTGATCGACGCGTCCCGCTCATTGGGGTGCGCGAACGGGGACGGGGTGCGGCCGCCGCTTTCGCGGAACGGGACCGCCGCCAGGGCCAGCACCTCATCACCGGGGCGCAGTTCGGCGGAGTCCCACACCGGCCACGTGTAGCCGTGCTCGGCCCACTGGTCGCGGGCGGCGCGGGTGCGGCGCACCCACGCCTCGCCGAGCGGCTCCGGCACGGGCGGCAGGCCGGGCGCGTCGTACCGGGCCTTCTCGACGGCGGCACCGATACGGCGGCCGTCGGCGTCCCGGAACCCGGAGTCGCCCAGCGGCGGCAGGTCGGAGTCCCAACCGACCGGCCGGCCCCGCCAGTCCTCGATGCCCTCCAGCGCATCTGCCAGCGCGTGGGCCTGCTCGCGGGAGTCCAGGCCGTCGGCGTCGCCGAGGGCCTGCGCCGACCCGGGCGCCATGACGTGCCAGCGGCCGTCAGCGCCCTCGTGCACGGCCAGGCGGCCGCCCCTGGACAGTTCCAGCGACGGGTCGTCGGCGGCGGCCTGAGCGGCCTTCACGCGCCGCGCCCACTCGTGGGTCTTGAAGCCGGACGGGTCCTGATCCCGGGTGGGGCTCTCGGACCACGTCAGGTCCCACAGGTGGTTGCGCAGGTCGTCCAGGGTCGGGAAGCGGCGCCCGGCCTCGCCCTGGCGCTGTGCCAGGTCGGCGGCCGCGGCCTCCCGCTCCTCGTCGTACGCCTCCTGCTGGGCCCGGCGCTGCCGGATCTGTTCGTTGTAGAAGGCGGTGCCGGACATGGGGCGGGCGTTCTCGTCGCCCCACTTCTCGCGGACCCAGTCCTTGAGCTCGTCCGACGCGTTCTTCTCGTAGGTGGCCTGGTTGGCCTCGAATAGCAGGTACGTGGGGTCGTCCAGGCGCTGCCCGGGGATCGTCTTCGCGGGACGGCCCTCGGCCTCGGCGAGGGCGTCCTCGGCGGGCTGCTTCTCGCGGGCCTTCATTGCCCGGTCGATGGACGCCCGCTTGGCGACGTTGCCTTCCAGGCCCTGCACGGTGGCCAGCTCGTCCAGGATCGGCTGCTGGTAGTTGTTGCGGTAGTCCGCCGTGATGGCCTCCCGCTCGGCGGTCAGCCGGGCCAGACGGTCCCGGCGGGCCTCGCGGGTGGACATCACGCCCGTGGCGTCGGCGATGTCCTGCGCGTCGTCGCGCGGCTTGCCCGCGGCGATGCGGCGCGCCTCGGCTTCCCGCAGCTGGTCCTCCAGCGGCAGGGCGCTGCGCCGGTCCTGCTCGTCGCCGACCCGCTCCAGGTCCGCGATGTCGTCCCAGCCGTTGTCCGTGGCGTGCTGGACGAGCACATGCAGCAGGCCTTCAAGCTGCCCGTCATCCAGCGCCGTCAGGTCGTCGGGGACCTGGCCGGGGCCGCCGCTCCACGTCGGCATCGCGCCGTCCTGGACGGCCTGCGCGGCGCCGTTGGTGGCCTTCTCCGCATCGGCGGCGGCCTGTTCGGCCTTGGCCGCGCCGGGGGTCTGCGACTGCCCGGCGAGCCGGTCGGCGTCGCGGGCCGCCCGCATGGCCTGAGCAAGGTTGCGGCCCTGCGCGTCCCGCCATTCGGCGGCATGGCCCGGGTCGAGCGGCGCGTTCCATGTGAACGGCCGGCCCTTGGCGTCGGGCATCGCCTCGTAGGTGTCGGCCATCCGCTGCGCGTCCTTGGCGGTGCCGCTGATCTGCGAGTCGTCGTGGCTGCCGAAGGTCAGCGCGGTCCGGGCGTGCCCGAACTGCCAGGTGCGGCCGCCGTCCGTCGACCAGTACGCGACGCCGCCGTCAGCGGAGACACCCAGCGTCGGGTTCTCGGCGAGCTCGCGCCGGAACGCCTCGTGGTCGGCGTCGCGCGGGTACGGGTTGGTGCGGTACCGGTCCCGCAGGTCCGCGACGGCCTTGGCGCGGCCGTCCGCCGGGGCGCGGCCGGAGCCGCCGCCTGCCGGGGCGAGGGGGACCTTCGGCAGTGGGGCGAGCGGCAGGCCTCCACCGCCGGGGAGACCGTCAAGGCCGTCGCCGTCGCGGTCGCGGTGGCGGGGCCGCTTGCGGCGCTTCTTCTTCCGGCCGTTCTCGTCGTTCTCCTCCTCGCCGTCCTCGTTGACCGCGTCGTCGGCTTCGTCCTGCCAGTCCGCGCCTTCCTGCGCGTCCGTGTCGTCGTCGCTATCGCCCTGCTCGTGGTCGGGGCGGGGCTGCGGCTCGTCGGTGCCGTGCTCGTCGGGGTGCGGGCCGCCGGTCTCCGGGGTGGTGTCGACGTCGCCCTGGTCCTCGTGCGTGCCGGGTGCCGGCGTGCGGTCGTTGTTGCCGTCGCCAAGCTCGGCCGGGCGCGGCTTGCGGCGCACCACCCCGAATTCGATGTTGGCCATGTGGACGTGCTCGCTGCGCCCGTCGGGCATGGTGAGGGTGCCGTCGGCGGGGTACTGGGCGTAGTTCTCCGAGCCGAACGCGCGGATGCCCCGGGACAGCAGGCGCCCGGGCCCGGTGATCGTGGCGTGGACGGTGCCCATCGGGTTCGCGTTCTCGCTGAGGTTCGGCTTGGTGGCCCGGTCACCCCCCAGGAAGTCGCGCGTGATCGGGAACACGACCTCGTCGCCGGGCTCCAGGTCCCACGGGCGGGTTGCGACGGTGAAGCCGTCCGCTTCCTGGCCTGCGTGCCAGTCGGCGGCCGCTGCCTCCCAGTTCGCGTCCTCGGCGCCCTGCTGGAGGCTGAGGTTCCACTGGCCGTACTTGTTGTCGTGCTCGGCCAGCGCCCGGCCCATGGCCACGCTCAGGGACTCGCCGCTCGGGCCGACGAACTTCTGCGCGAGGGCGAAGGCGTCCGGGGAGTCCCACGGGAAGAGGTGGCCGTCCTTGTCGCGGACCCCTTCCAGGGCGTTCGCCATCGCCAGGGCGTCCTTGCGGGTGCCCGCGCCCACCAGGGGCTCCATCGAGCCGGGCACGGCCACGAAGTAGTGGCGCATGTACTGGTCGCCACCGCCGAGAGCGTGACGGTTCGGGTAGACCATCAGCCGCTTGCCCTTGGACAGGCCGGTCAGTTTGCTGTCCGCGATCTGCGCCCGCTCCTCGGCCGTCGGCCGCGGGGTGCTGAACCCGCCGCTGACATCGGTGCTCGCGGAGTACCAGTCGCCCAGGTCGCCGGAGCGGATGTGGTCCCGCAGCGCCCCGATGTTGGTGAATCGCACCGGGTGGTCGTCGGCCATGCTCGGGCCGCCGGCCGGAGTCTCGGGGACGTTGGGGGCCTCGGGCGTGCCGTCGGGTGTGGCCTCGGAGACGGCCCGCTCCACCGTGGCGCCGCGGTCCAGCGCGATCCGGCGGCCGTCGCTCGGGTCCATGTCGGGCCGGTCACCGACGACCAGCCGCCACACCGGCACCCTCTCCCGGCCCTCGTTGCGGATGCTGGTGGCCTTCACGGGCTCCGCGAGCAGGTAGCCCTCACGGGTCACCGTCGCACCGGACGGGCCCTTGCCGACCGCGCGAACCAGGTCACCGTGCTTGAGGCTGCCCGCGTCGACGTGCTCGCTTGCCCGGCCCTGGATCGGCTCCGGGGCGGCCAGAGAAGTGTGCGCCTCGGGGGTCTCGGGGGTGTGGTCCCCGGCAAGGGGGGAACCCTCGGGAACCGCGATCACCCACCTGGAGAGGAAGGCGTGCTCGCCGCCGTTGCCGCCGAGCACCGTGTACCCGTAGTGGTTGCGGGGGCCGACTCGCACGGCCATGTACCTGCCGGGGGAGGCCATGACAGTGTTCTTGGGCCACTCGACAAGGACCCGCTCACCCTCGGGCAGATCGATAAGCCGCCGGTTCAGCCGCACCCAGCCCTTCTTCGGGTACGAGTTAAACCGCTCCTCCACGGGCACACCGTCAGAAGGCGCCTCCGGCGCGGCAGGGGTCTGCGGCTCGGGAGCGGTGTTGGCGCCCTGGTCGTCGCGGACCGCCACCACTTGGTCGGGCCGGAAGGCGTGGTGGGCGCGGTGGTTCCTCTCGCCGCGGTCAGGGGAGAACAGCACCTCGGACGAGCTGCTCCTGTATCCGACGCGCGCCTCGTGGTACACGGGCTTGTGCCGGGTGCTCATGTAGTCGTCCCGGTACAGCACCCACTGGCCGGGCTGCAGGTCGGCGGTGGCGCCGTCCACCCGCGTGAAGCCGTCCGGGATGGTGTTGAACGTCCGGGTGACGGGCAGCTCCTCGCCGCGGGCGGTCAGCTCCGCGTCGATGGCGTCCTGCTCGTCAGCCAGCCGGTGCGCCTCGGCCTGGCGCCCGGCGAACCCGGCCATCGCCTCCTCGGCCTGACGGCGTGCGGCGGGGCTGTCGTCGCGCACGAACTCCAGCTCGCGGCGGGCGTGCGGGTTGTGCCAGATCTGGCCGGTGGCCAGGTTCACGGCCTCCACGTCGGACTCTTCCGGCGAGCCCTCGTCCTCTCGGCCGATCCCGTCCTTGCGGCGGGTGATGATCAGCGGGTCGGAGAAGACCGTGTGGTCACCTCCGGTATCGCCGCGGACGACGCGGCGGACGATCTGGCCGGGCTCCAGCTCCCCGACGCGGGTGACGGTGCTGCCCTCCGGGAGATCCTTCGCCCAGTCAGCCTCCGGCACAGTGCCGATGCTTCCGGTGGGCCGGACATCTCCCCGGCCGATGCCGTGGTCGTGCCCGTCGGCGTCGCGCACCACCACATCGCCGTAGCCGCGATCCAGGACGACGTGACCGGTCTGCGTGCCGGCCCCGCCCTCGGGGGTGAACTCGACCTCCTGGCCGTGGATCAGGTGATGCGGCTGCTCCTCGGTGTCCTTGAGGGCGTCCAGCTCGGCCTGCACCTTCTCCGGGGCGACTTCGACCGTGTTGGGGGCGTCGACCTCGGGCGCGTTGCCGGGCATCTCGCGCTGCCGTGCGGCGAACCGCTCGTCGGCCAGGCCGCGCAGCTCCTCGATGTACTCCAGAGAGCCGAGGTCCACGCCCTTCATGCCGCGGGTGGCCGCGACGTACGCCAGGCGCAGCTCCTCGTCGGAGGGGAGCTGTACCGGCGCGCTCGGGTCGGTGGACTCCTTCGGGCCGGTGAAGTCGGTGCCGATCTGGACCAGGTCCCATTCCAGGCCCTTGGACTTGTGGGCGGTGGAGACGACCAGGTCGGCGCGCTTCGGGTCCTCCTCCAGCCGGTCAACCATGTCGATCAGGTCGTCGGCGCCGTTCTCGTCCACCAGCCGCACGAACGCGGCGAGCTGCTGTGCGCCGTCGGTCTTCTCGGCGTACTTGCGGACGTCGTCCCACGACTTGAACGGGGCCAGGTCGGGGTGCTTCTTGGTCCGCTGGCCGTTCTGCAGCTCCCGCGCGCCCTCGGCCATGCGCTTGAGCTCGCTGCCGCCGCCGACCATGTGGACCTTGCGGCCCTCGCCCAGTGCCTTCATCACCGCGGCGACGACGCCCGCGTTGGTGCGGCCCAGCACCGCGTTGGGCTGGTCGATGGGGCCGATCGCCGTGGTGGCGTTGTCGTTGCCCTCCATCAGGTGCGTGGCACCCAGGAGCTTGAGGAACACGTTGGCGATGTCGGCGACCTCGGGGCCGAACCGCCACGACTTGCTCAGCGGCAGCGTGCGGTCGGCCGGCCACCCGTCCAGGGCGTTTTCCGCGCCCCGGAAGGCGTAGATGGCCTGGTTGGGGTCGCCGACGATGACGACCTGCGCGCCCGGGCCGCCGTGCGGGGGCCGCATGTTGTCCATGACGACGCGGCGCAGCACCGGGTTAATGTCCTGCGCCTCATCGAAGAAGATCGTGTCAGCGGCGATCTTCGGGCGGCTCAGGGCCCAGATCTTGAGGTAGTCGTCGTGCGAGAAGTGCAGCTTCCTCGAGCGCGGGTCGATCTTGTCGGCCCATGCGGCGCGGGCGTACTTAACCACGGCGTCCCGCAGGGCCTTCGGGTCGCGGGCCTGCTGCAGCGTGGGGTGCTCGTCCGACGGGACGTGCTTGCCGCTGATCTCGTCGTCGTCGCTGTTGCGGTACCGGCGGATGGCTTCCTTGACCAGGGCGACGATGTCTTCCCGGTCGATCGAGCCGTCCATGCCAGCCGCGGAGCGCACGCCCAGGAAGTCGGCCCACACGCTGTCGGCGCGCTCGCCGATTCCGCCGTCGGCTTTGCCCTCCTTCACCTTGTCGGCGAGGGGGGTGACGGCCAGGTCGCGGCCCGCGAGGGAGTGCGCGGTGGACACGCTGACGTGCCGCATCCCGGCGAACTTCTTTTTGGCGTCCACGCTGTTCGCGTTGTTGAACGCCAGGTAGGTGATGCGGCGGTTGCGCAGCCGGCGGGCCAGCATGACCAGGGTGGAGGTCTTGCCGGTGCCCGCGTAGGCGACGACGGCCAGGTTCTCGCCGTTCATGCCGGAGTCGAGCACGTCGCGCTGCTGCCCGGTCGGCGGGTACGTCTCGACCGCGGCGGCCTCACGCTCGTACTGCTCGCGGAGCTCCGGGGTGAGGGTCTTGCCGATCTGGGCCTTCTCGGCTTCCCACTGCTGGTCGCGCTCGGCGACGTACGCCCGCACGTCGCGCTCGATGCCGTCGGTGGTGCGGGTGACGTTGCCCTTGGTGCGCCAGCCGCCCTTGTTGGACTCCCAGCTCCTGGAGGCGGGGTTCCACGAGAACTTCTTGGACTTGAGCCAGGTGTTCAGCTCCACGTCGGGCGCGCTGGAGGAGACCAGGACGTTGTTGCCCTGCCGCGTGACCGTGATGTCCGCGCTTGGGCGCGGGGTGGCCCGCTCCCACTCGGCGGCCGCGTTGGGGTTGGCGACCGGGACAGCGTCCTTCGGCGTAATCGGCTCCGGGGTGGCCGGAGCGGCGGGCGCCTGCGGAGATGCCTGCGGCGCGTGTTCCGAAGACGCGGGCCGTATCAGGCCGATCTTGGACTCTTCACGGCGCAACTGCTTCACGCGCTCACCGCCGGGAGCCTCGGGGTCCTCCACCACAAGGCGGGGCGTCCCGTCGCTCCAGGTGTCCACGCGGGCCACCCGGTACTCGCGGTCGTGCCAGCCAACGCCGACAGCACGCCAGTGGTAGGCGTCCTTGGCGTGAGCGATGCGAACGGTGTCACCCGGCCGCGCCTCGGAGAGCGGAACCCGCTCCCAGCCCTCCGGGACCGTGGAGTTGGTGTAGGCCTCCAGTTCCTCCTTGCTCATCAGGCCCCACCTGTGGAGCTTCGCGGGGTCCTCGTCGTTCGGGCCGACGGTGCCGCGCACCAGGCCGTCGGCGGCGCTCTGCCACGACGGATACGTGCCGCCCGTGGCGCCGTCCTCGGACCGCCATGTGTACGCCTTGTCGTTGCCGGTGACCGTGCCTAGCTTCCGGGAGCCGTCGAAGATGTCATGCTCGAACACGCCGTCGGCTGTCTCGCGCTGGACGTGTTGCCACTTGCGGCCGGCGAACTGCACTTCCCTCGGCTTGTGCGGGTTGGCTCGGCGCTCCTCCCACCGCTGCAGGTTCTCCGCGATGTCCTCACGCGTGTGACGGTGAGCAGCCGACTTGAGGTGCCTGTTGGCCGCCGTGCGGGCCGCACCCTTGTCGACCACCGCAACCCACGGGTCGTAGTGCTGCCAAGTGGTGGCGGAGCCGCGGTTGAGCCTGTTTCTGTTGTCGAACGAAGCGAAATGCAGACTGTCCGGGACGGCCGTGTACGTGATCAGGTCGGCGGTTCCGTCATTTTCTCCTCGACGGAACAAGCGGGCCACGTCACCAGGACGCAAGTCGTTGCGGTGCACCCACCGCTGCCCCTCCGGCAGCTCGATCGACGGCGGGTTGTCCGCGCTGTTCTGCGTCTCCGGCACGCCCGGGGCCTCGGGCACAGACGGCGCCTGCGGAGCCGCCTGCGACTCGGGGGCGGTCTCCTGCGGCGTGACAGGGCCGCCAGGCTCCCCGTCGGAGTCCACGGCCTCCCGCACGTGCGCCTTGGGGTCGTAGAAGTGCTGGCGGCCGTCGGTGCCGGTCACCCTGACCTTGCCGCGGCCCGTACGGACCACAGCGTCCGGCGCGTCTCCGGCCTGGATCACGTTGCCGTCGGCGTCCACGAACCGGTCGCCGGGCTTGATGTCGGCCGCAGGCCGGTACTCGGGCGCGGCCTCCATCTGCTCGGCACCCTCGGCGTCGGCGAACATGTCCGGCGTACCGAACTGGTCCACCGGCTTCTGGGCGATCTGCTCCGGCCGCTGGTCCTTCGGCTTGGCCGGGGCACCGAACAGGCCGCTATCGCCCGCGGCAGCGGGCTTCGGCTTGGCCGGGGCGGCGGGCTTGCGGCCCGCACGGCGGTCCCGCTCAGCCTCCAGGACGGCCATACGGGTCTTGTCCGCGCCGGACAGCTCGCCCTCGGTGAAACGGCGCTCGTCCATCGCCATCAGCTCGGCGGCGATCTCCTCGTTGGACATCGCCGACGGCGCCTTCGCGGGCGCGGTCGGGGCCTGCGCGGGCTCGGGCCGGGTCTCTTCGCCCTCGGGGTCGCGCAGCTCGGCGCCGTCGCGGACGCGGGCGACGACCCCCGCCGGGTCGATCTGGTACTCGCGGCCGGTGCCGGGCTCGGTCAGCGTCCACTTGCCATCGTCCTCGACGCGGGCGAACGTGCCCTCGGAGTGGCCGCCGCGGCCGCCGATGACGTTCTGGTACCGCACCTGGTCGCCAGGCTGGAAGTCGGCCGCAGCCCACGCGCGGGACAGGCCCAGCCGCTCGGCCTCGGTCTCCGGGGTGGCCGTGGACGCCATGTCCTGCGCGACCTGCTCCGGCGAGGGCGTGACCTGCTCGCCGGGCGCGGTCTCCGGGGTCAGCTCGTCCGCGCGGAACGTGGCTCGCGCCGGCCCACGGCCCACGACCACGGTGCCGTCTTCGTCGCCGTCGGCGTAGACGTACCAGCCGTGCCCCTCGGGGTCGGTCACGGGCTGCTGGAACTGGAACCGGCCGCCGATCACCCGACCGGGGCGCGCTTCCTGCTGCTCACGGAAGCCGGGCTGCAGCGTCTCGTGCTCCGCGATGCTCACGCCCGCGGGGCGCGGCCGGAACGTCGCTTCGTGCCGGTCGAGCTGTTCCGTGTGGTCCTTGAGCACCTTGTGCAGCCGCGCTAGCGGCCCGAGCATGATGGCTCGCTGCTCGGGGGTGTACTCGTCCCACTCCAGCGATGTCGATGGCGTCCCGTCCATGTAGAGGAGCTGCTGCCGGCCTTCGAGCGTGTCGCCGCTGCTGCCGTGCTGGATCGAATCGTCCGCCAGGTCGCGCAGCAGCCGTCCCAGCGTGCTCGGGGGCTTCTTGCGGCCGAACGCCTGCCGGGTTGCGGCCTCCAGCTCCTCCCGGGCCTGCGCCACGTCCGCCCGGACCCGGTCCCACTCGGTGTCGGGGCCGGCCGCGTCGTGAGCCTGGTAGGCGTCGCGGAGCTCCTGCATGTACCGCCTGAGAGTCGGCAGGTACTCCGGGTCGTTCCTGTGCTCGTCGTAACGGTTGACGTCGTCGCCCTCGATGCGTCCCCGCACGTTCGAGTACAGCTTCGCCAACTGGTCGCGGTCCAGGCCCGAGATGTCATCGGGCATGCCGACCCGGTACGGGTCCTCACCCGGGCCCACGGGCCGCTGCGGGGAGGTCGGCGCCTGCTCCGCGTCGAGCTGATCGGTCGGGTACGTCGCTTCGCGGCCGCCGAGGTCCACCGTGGCGAAGTGACCGTCCCCGCCGCGGCGGGACTCCAGGTACGTGATGCGGCCGCGGCCGCCCGGCGTGGACACCTCGTCGCCCAAGGCGTGCCCGTCGAGCCGGTCATTAGTCGGAGCCCGGTCAAGGAGCTCCCGGATCTGCTGCTCGACCTCCGCCAGGCGCTGGCGCTTGGTCTCGTCGTCGCCCTTGTCCAGGTCGACCATGAGGCGCGTCTGCTCGTTGCGGAGCTTGATGAGCTTGGCCCACTCGCGGCGGCGGCTCTCGGCCGCAAGCCGCCTCGCCGGGTCGGAGATGGTCAGCTCGTCCGGCGTGTAGTCGGCCGTGGACTTGTCGCCGAACTGCACGACGACCTTGCCGGGCCGCCGGGTGGTGCCGGTGGTCGAGACGGCCTTGCCGGTGCGCCCGTCGGGGGTGGTCACGGTCTCGCCGAGCGGGAACCGTCCGGCCAGGAACTCGGCCGGGCCGGGGCCGCCGTCCTCCGGGATCAGGTCGTCCTCAGCGGCCGGCGCCGGACGCTTCGTGTCCGGGGTCGCCTTGTCCGGCCGGGGAAGCATGGTCTTCGCGTCTTCACCGCTGTCCGCGTGGCCGTGCAACTTCGCCGCGAGGCCCTGCAGCACCTTCTTGCGGCGCCGCCCTTCGGGGGTGGAGGCGTCCACGGCCTCGGCCGCACGGTCGACTTCCTGGGCGAGACGGCGCATCTCGGCCACGGTGATGTCGCCGTACTTTCGATCCGCAGCCCGTGCCAGCACCGGGTCATCGGAGCGGCGCCACTCCTTGGACAGGGCGTCGAGCTCGTCCTTCTGCCGGGTGGACAGGGCGCTGTACCAGACCTGCAGGCCGGTCATCTGCTCCGGCTTGAGCGGGCCGTTGCGCGGCCTGTCGCGGCTGTCGGCAGGCTTCTTCGAGCCGCTTACGACGGCGTCGGCGGCGTCCGCCATGGCGCGGACGGGTCGGCCGTCCCCGCCGAAGGGGCCGTAGGGGGCCCCGCCGCGTGCGTCCTGCGCACGCCAGGTACGGCCGTCGTCGCTGGCGCGGATCCATCCGAGCTCGTTGCCGTCGTCGTCAACGACGGTGCCGTGCCCGGCCTCGGTGTCCACGTCCTTCAAGCGCCCGCCAGACGGCAGGGCCAGGCCCTCGCTGCTGGTGGCCTGCTCCAGGTCCGCGGCGTCCGTCGCGGCGTCCTTCTCGGCCCGCTCCTGCGCCTTGCGGTCCCGCTCCTGCTGCTTGAGGGGCACCTTCGGTTCCGAGCCGGGCAGGCCCAGGTCGCGCAGCTCATGGATGGCGTAGCCGCCGGTCGCGTTCGTGCCGGGCCCGTGGTTGACGACCGCGGTGCCCTTGTCCTGGTCGATGCTGAAAACCTGGCCCGGGCCGTGCGGGGTCATGACCTCGTTGCCGACCTTGAAGTCCGTGGCTTCCGGGGTCTGCTCGGGCGCGGGCGCCTCGGAGGTCTCCGGGGCGTCGTCCTTGAGGGCGTCCAGCTCGGACTGCACCTCGTCCGGGTTGACCTCGACCTGGTCGGCGGGCTTCGCCTTGGGGGCGGTCTCGCCAGTGGCCTCCGGCGTCTCCGGGGCGTCGTCTCCGAGGGCGTCGATCTCGGACTGCACCTTCTCCGGGGTGAGCTCGTCCTGGCCGCCGGTCTCGCCGGGGGCGTCGTCCGGCGTATAACCGGCTCCATCGCCGTCCCCGGCGTTCGGCGAGGACGTGGTGGTGCGCGGGGGCTTGCTGCCGCCGCTGGAGCCGCCGCCGGAGGCCTGCGGGCGCGGCTCGGCCGGGGTGCTCTCGGGCGTGGTCTTCTCGTCGTCCAGGGCGTCGATTTCGTCCTGCACCTTGGAGGAGTCCAGGACGATGCGGTCGCCGTTGGTCTTGCTGCGGCGGCCGGAGAGCTGGCGGGCGCGGGCCCGCTCCTCCTTCTCCTTTGCGCGGCGCTCCTTCTTCGCCACGGCGTCCGGCCACACGATGCGGGTGGCGCCCTTGTCGTCGCTCTCCACGACCGGCGGGGCGGGCGTGCGCGGCGTCAGGTCGGTGTCCTGCGCGACGGTGGGGTCGTCGGCGTCGTCTTCGTTCTCGCCCGCGCGGACACGGGCGTCCTTGAGCTGTGCTTCAAGGCTGCGCAGGCGCTCCAGCTTGGCCTTGCGGGCTTCCTCGGTGGTGGTGTCCTTGCCTTGCTCGCGGATGAGGGCGTTGACGAGGTTGTACCGCTCGCGGGCGGACTCGAGATCGGCCTCCTGCTCGAAGGGCTTGCCGATGCGCTCCCGGGCCTGGTTGGCGGTCTGCCCCTCGGTGCGGAGCATGCTCTCGGTGTTGCGGATCCGGCCCTCGATGCCGTTGACGCCCTCTTCGATGCGCCGCACCATCACCGGGTTGTCGATCTGGGAGAGCGTGTAGCCGTTGCGGCTGCCGGGTACGTCGGGCAGCTCGACGTCCACGACGTGCTGCACGGTGCCGTTGGCGAACGACACGCGGAACTTCATGGTGACGTCCAGGCCGCCGACCTGGCCGACCTTCACGGCGGGGTGGTCGTTGCGGTACGGGTCGCGCTTGCCGTCGGTGAAGACGTCCTGAGCCTTGGCGACGAGAGCGGCCAGGGCGTCCTTGCGGTCGGTGATGTCCTTGCCGCCGATGGAGGCGTTGAAGTCGTCGCCGCGGGTCGACTTGCGCTTGGCGAGTGCCGCCTGCCAGGTCTGCATGTGGCCCTGGGCGACGGTCTGCAGCTTGTCGAACGCCTGGACGGTGTTCTTGTAGCCCTCCTGGGCCCGCATGTAGGCCTTGGCCTTGCGCTCCAGGGTGCCGAGCGAGGCCTTGAGGGTGGCCTTCTCCAGCAGGTAGGGGTTGCCGGTGGCCAGGGCGGTGACCTGGTCGGCGTTGAACACGCCGTCGGGGATGTCCTCCACCGTGCGGTCGGTGAGGTTGCCCTTCATGAGCTGCCGGATGAACTTGGCCTTCCGGGCCACGGTCTGCCAGGAGAACCCGTCGAACGACTGCTCGGTGACGTACTGGTAGATCGCCACCTCGGGGTTGATGTTGCCCTGGCGGATGATGCGGCCGTTGCGCTGCTCCAGGTCCGCCGGCCGCCACGGGCAATCCAGGTGGTGCAGCGCGGTCGCGCGCAACTGGACGTTGGTGCCGGTGCCCATCTTGGTGGTGGAGCCGACCAGGACGGCGATCTTGCCGGTGCGGGCGTCGTGGAACAGGCGCGCCTTCTCGGCGTCGTTCTTCGCCTCGTGGATGAAGCGGATCTTCTCGGCGGGGATGCCTCGCGCTATGAGCTGGGCCTTGAGCTCCTCGTACGCGGGGAACTGGCCCTGTTCCATCTCCTCCACGGAGGTGGGGCCGTCGGCGCCCTTCTTGGCCTTCTTCTTCCGGGATGGGTCCTTGGGGGTACCCATGTCCATGAAGACGATCTGCAGGCCGCCGCGCGTCGGGTGCGGGGTGTTGTCCTTGGCGCTGACCGGGTACTGGGTGTCCTTGGTCTGCTCGTGGATCTTGGCGATCTGGTCGGCGGCCGCCGACAGCTTGTTGCCCGCCTCTTCCAGGCCGACCATGCGCGGGTCCAGCGACACCTTCCGGCCGTCGCTGGAGATCTTGAGCATGTTGTCTTCGGAGGGATCGACATGCCCGGCCTTGACGTCCCGGGCGCGCCGCTCCAACTCGCTCTGGTAGTCGAGCTGGGCCTGCGTCGGCTCCACGGTGATGGTGATGGCCTTGCCGCCCACCACGTCCGGGGTGTCGACGTAGTCCGCCAGGTCGTCGGAGTCCTTGACGTCCGCGACGGTCTTCCAGATGCGCAGCAGTTCGGGCATGTTCCGGAACGCCGCGAAGCGGGCGACCTCACGGAACCCGGAGCCGTCGGGGGCGAGCTCCGACCCGGTGACGATCTTGCCGAAGGTCGACGCGAACTCGTCGAAGTCGCGGACCCGGGCGGCCTCCAGCAGGTCCGGCCGCAGGTAGCGCAGCATGGTGTGCGCTTCGGTGACGGAGTTGGAGATCGGGGTGGCGGTGGCGAAGGTGACCACGCGGCCGGACTTCGTCTTGCCCCGCAGGTACTCCAGCTTCATGTCCAGGTCGGAGGCCCTGTTCGAGCCTTCGATGCCTGCGCCGGGGATGGAGCTGTTGGTGGCAAGGTTCTTGTAGTGGTGGGCCTCGTCCACCACCACGTAGTCGATGCCGGTGTCCTCGAACGACAGCCCGGCCTTGTCCTTGCTGGCCCCGGTCTTCTTCTCGATCTTCGCCCGGAGCTTCTTGATCCGGTTCTCGATCTCCTTGACCATGCGGGTGTCGGACTTGTTGCGGCCGCGGCCGTCGGCGTCCTCAGCCGCCTTCTGCCGAGCCATGGCCCGCTCAAGGGACTCGATCTCGCGCTCCATGTAGGCGCGCTGAGCCTCCGGACGCATGTCGATCGACTCGAAAGCCGTCTGCGTCATGATGATCGCGTCGTAGTCGCCCGTGGCGGTGCGGGCGACGAACTGCCGGCGCTTGCGGCCCGCCAGGTCGTCCGACCCGGCTGCCAGCAGCTTCGCCTCGGGGTAGATCTCCTGGAACTCGTCCCGGAACTGCTGCAGCATGTGCCCGGGCACGACGATGACGGGCTTGTTCACCAGGCCCAGGCGGCGGAGCTCCATGACGCCCATGGCCATCTCGGCGGTCTTGCCCGCGCCGACCTCGTGCGCTAGGAGCGCCGCGGGCTCGTTGACCATGCGGGCGACAGCCGCGTGCTGGTGGGCGTGGGGCTTGAAGTGCTCGACCAGGCCGGGCAGGGTGCGGCGCTGGCCGTCGTAGGAGCGCAGCGCCAGGTTGTTGTGGGTGTCGTTGTAGAGCTTGGCGACCTGCGCGGACCGGGCGGCGTCCTGGAACAGCCAGTCCTGGAACCGCTCGCGCATCTCCTCGGCCTTGTCCTGCGCGAGCTGGGTGGCCTCAGCGTCGACGTAGGAGTTGCCGTCGTCGTCCTTGCGGCGGACCTGGATGCGGCCGTTGGTCAGGATGGCCTCGGCGAGCTTGACCGCGTCGTAGTCGTCGGTGCCCCACAGCGAGGTGGCGCGCTCACTGCGCTTGACGCGGTCGGGCGCCTCCACCTTCCACATGGAGCTGCCCTGGTAGTCGACCTTGACCTGGTTGCCGAGGATCGACTGCAGGAACTGCTCGACGGGCTCCTTGCCGAGCCAGGAGGCGCCCATGGCGGCGTCGATCTCGCCGGGGGAGATGTCCGGCGGGATGACGTCTTCCAGGTGGCGGACGTTGACCTCGAACTCGGGGTCGTCGGCGGCCCGGGCGCGGGCGTCGTTGAGCTTCTGCCGGACGTTGCCGGACAGGTAGTCGGCGGCCGGCACCAGGTCGGGGCCGCCGTGGTCCTGGAAGACCAGCGGCATCTCTTCGCCGGTCTCGGGGTCGGTGGAGCGGGCGGCGAGCAGCTGCCGGCGGGCGTCCTCGGGGGTGGTGCGCAGGGCCCGGGCGACGTCGTCCACGTCCAGGCGGCCGTGCGTCTCCAGGGACAGCACCAGCGCGTCTTCGGGGGTGTCGGCGTGCTCGGCGATGGCGCGGTGCCGTCCCTGCCGCTTGGTGAAGATCGCGGCCGGAGTGGAGGTTTTGGTGTTCTCGTCGTAGCTGTCCAGGCCAAGGACGACCGCCATGGTGGGGTCCTTGGTGAGCAGCCCGCCCATCGGCGGCCGCTTGCGGGTGGCCTTCTCGACGGTCTCCCCGGTCTCGGGGTCGGTGGCCTTGCGCTTGGACCACTCGAAGCGGTTCAGCGACCCGAATTTGCCGTGGTACGCCTGGTAGGCGTCGTTGAGGACGTGGCGGAGCCGTTCGACCTCGGCGTCGGAGACGGCCGGGTCGTTCTCGGCGCGCACCAGGTCCTTCATGGCGTCGCGCAGGCCGACGAGCTGCCGGGCTTCCTCGAACTGCGTCTTGGGGACGTGGTACGGGAGCACCTGGCCGTCACGGACCTGCGTGAACGTGCCGTCGGCCTCGAACTGCACGTGCCCGTCTTGGCGGTCGGAGCCGGGCTCCAGCAGCCGCGGCTTGACGCGGGTCGCGGAGTCCGGCCGGTACGCCAGGCCGTCGGCCTTGGCGTCGCTGGCGATGTGTCCCAGGACGCGGTGCAGGTCGGGCGCGGCGTTCCGGTTGCCGTCCACGTTCAGGTCGCCGGGCCCGTACATGCCGTGGCCCACGGACATCTGGCCGAGCACCCGTTCCGGGTTGACCAGGAAGTACGGGTTGACGTGGACCTTGGGCGTCTGGGGGTCGTCGGCCTTCTCCGGGTCCTGCCCGGGCAGGTCGGTGACGCGGGCGGTGTGGACCCACATCGGCGGGTCGTCGGCGCTGCGCTGGGTGAGGGGCTTCACGGCGCCCGTGCGGTCGCGGCCGGAGGTGAACTCCTTGTCCTTGTCGCGGCGCCGGAAGACGAGGAGGTCGGTGACCACGTCGGTGCCCGCGGTGCGGCGGTGTGCGCCGCCCGGCAGACGCACCGCGCCCACCAGCTCACCCTTGGAGGCCATCTCCATGCGGGCGTCCTCGGCCCGCGAGCCGCTGCCGTCCATGGTGAAGCGGCTGGTGATGACGGCGACCAGACCGCCGGGGCGGGTCAGGTCCAGCGACTTGAGGATGAAGTGGTTGTGGATGTTGTGGTTGCCCTTGTTGTGCCGGAAGTCCACTTCCTGGTAGTCGCCGAAGGGGACGTTGCCGACCGTGGCGTCGAACATCCCGTCGGGCAGGCGGGTGTCCTTGAAGTTCTCCGCGCGGATGTCCGCGTGCGGGTACAGGGCCTTGGTGATACCGGCGGTGATCGGGTCGAGCTCGACGCCGGTGACGTGCACGCCGTCGGGGGCGTGGCCGATGAAGTTGCCGGAGCCGGCGCCCGGCTCCAGCACCTCCCCGCCGTCGAAGCCGAGCTGCCGCAGGCCGTCCCAGATGGCCTGCGCCATGGCGGGATCGGTGTAGTGCGCGTTGAGGGAATTGCCCTTCGCGGCCGCCCACTCGTCATCCGACAGCAGCTCGCGGAGCTTGTCGTGGAGCGGCGCGAACTCGTGCGACGGGTTGTCGGCGAAGATGTGCGGAACGGCGCCCCACCCGGACCAGCGGGCGAGGATGGCCTGCTCCTCGTGGGTGGCGGGACGGTTCTCCGCCTCCAGGCGGCGCAGCACCTCGATGGCGGCCACGTTCGCCTTGGCACGGGCCAGGACCGTGGACGGGACCAGCACGGACCCGTCGGCAGGAGGCTCCCACGACGGGGCAAGGGCCTCCTGCTCGGGGGTTCCGAAAGTTACAGCTCCAGGCGAAGACTCGGCAGCGTCGGATACGGCGGCATGTCCAGATCCTCCGTCCCGGGCTCCTTCTCCCGGTCGTACACCGTCTCCTGCAGCACCTTCTCCCGCGCCCGGTACCGAGCGGCGTTCATCTCCCCGATCCGATCCCGGAAGTCCTGCCCCGGCGTCCCGCTCGGCATCAGATCCAGCGCGTCCTCCGCGATCTGCTCCTCGATCTCCTGCCCCAGAGCCGTGAAGAACGCTTCCGGATCGGGCAGTGCCGCTGTCCCCTGCGGCCGGTACGTCGTCCAGTACGCCTTCGCCAGGGCGCCGTACGGATTCATCAGTGGTCCTCTCGGGGGTGGTGGGCGCGGCCGGCGTCACCGTACCTGTGCGCGCGGACTGCACCGCGGCCGCGGCGTTACGGTCGCCGTTGCCGTCGGTCTCGGCGGCCTTCGCAGCCTTGGCGTCCTCGCGGGCCTTACGGGCGGCCTTGTTGCTGTCGAGCGTGGCCTGCATGCGGTCGACGTGGTCACGGACCAGCCGCTCGAACGCCTCCAGGTGCTGCCGGTCGCGGCCGTAGCCGTCCAGGCCCGGGCGCTCGTCCAGCTTCGCCAGTGCGGCGCGGGCGGCGTCGTCCAGGTCGCGGTAGGCCTGGATCCGGTCGGACAACCTGCGGTGGTACTGGTTCGTCGCGGCTTCCACGGCGTCGCGTAGCGCCGGGGCCTCGGGGTGCCGCCCGATGAACATGTTGTCGCGGGTGGGGGTGTGGTCCCACTTCGGCCACGCGTCAACGATGGCGTCCTCGGCGGCGTTCATCTGCGCGCGGGTCTCGGCGAGGCCAGCCTGCGTCGTCGGGTCGCCGTACACCTTCGGCCGGTCGCCGTCCGCCTTCGGCGCGGCGGGCTGCGGCTTGCGGCCGTCGAGCATGGCCTGCCCGGCGTCCTCGGCGAGGTTGTCCAGGACGTGGGGGGCGTTCCAGTTGAAGGCGCGCCCGTCGGCGTCGCGGTAGGCCTCCAGCTCGTTGGCGCGGGCCAGGGCGGCGGCCTTGTCCGGGAACGGCTTGCCGATCTGCTGGCCGGTGCCGGCGTGCCGCACGTACCAGACGTCGTGGTCCTTCTTGACGACCAGCGAGCCGCCCTTGGACATCTGCCCGTTGGAGATCAGGCCCTTGGCCCAGACGCGCGCCTCCCGGCGGGTCTGCTCGGCGGCGCGGTCGTTGGTCGACCACGCGTCGGGGTTGTCCTGCCAGTGGGCCTGGACCTGCTGCAGGGAGGTGAAGCGGCGCTGCGGCTCGGTGCCGGACGGCAGCCACGCATCACCGGACGCGGGGGCGACCCGCAGGGCCTCCCGCTCCGCGGCGTGCGCGGCCCGGGAGGCGGCAAGCTCCTCCTCGGAGGGGTTCCAGTACGAGGTGTTCGACCTGTCGTAAGCCCTCTCGCCTTCGGGGCTGCGAAGGCGGTCCTCGAGGAACGGCGCGTCCCAGTTGAAGGCGCGGCCGTCGCTGTGGCGGGTGTCCTCCTCCATGCGCTTGGCCCACTTGAGGGCTTCGCGCTTGCTGTCCCACGACAGCACGGACACGGTGTCGCCGGTCCCGGCGTACGCCGCGCGCCATTCGCGGCCGGACTGGTAGATCACGAACCGGCCGTGCGCGGAGAGCTGCGCGTTGTCGGGCAGGCGCTCGGCGAGCGCGGCGGCCTGGCTCTCCTGGAGCTTGCGCACCTCGGGGGTCTGCTTGGCGGTGGGCTGGTCGGGGTTGGTGGCCCAGTGCTCGCGGACCTGTTCGACGGTGTTGAAGCGGCGGGGCTGGTCGGCGATGGTCTGGCCGGCGGGCAGCCAGTCGTCGCCGGAGGGCGCCGGGACGGCTGCGGGGGCCGCCGGGGTGAGCTCGGGCTGCTCCGGCTGCGGGGCGGCCTGCTGCGGCTGCGGGGCGGGCTCCGGGGTGGCGTCCTGGTGGTCGCGGCCGCGCTCGATGGCCTTGTTGATGCCGTCACGGCCGTTGGCCATGTCCAGGCGGTCGCCGACGTGCTTGGCGTTCCAGTCGATGAGGTTGCCGCGGGTGTCGCGGGCGTCCTCCAGCTCGTTCGCCCACGCCAGGGCGTCGCCGCTGTTGGAGAACCCGGCAGTGTCGTTCATGATCAGGCCGGAGCCGCTGTGGTAGACGTACCACTTCTGCTTGCCGGAGCGGGTGACCAGGAAGTTGCCGTTCTTGGAGAGCGCCGCGGTGCGGGCGATCTCGGTGTGGCTGTTGCCGGAGTAGGTGGCCAGGCGGACCTGACGCTTTTCCGTCGCGGTGGCGCCGCGCACGGCGACGCCGTTGTGGGTGCGCGGCGGGCGGGCCCACACCTCGTCGCGGCCGCGCGCCCAGTGCGCGGTGACGTCCTTGACGGTGTGGAACTTCCGCGCGGGGGCGGGACGCGCCGGGGCCGGGGTGGTGGGCTTGGCGGCCGCGCGGGCTGCGGCCTCCAGCTTCGCGGATGGCGCGCCCGAGTTGGCGCGGTCGCGCTGGTAGTCGTCCAGCGGGTAGTCGACGCGGACGACATCGAAGCCGTCACCGATGGAGTTGTCGATGACGTTGGCCTCGAAGCCATCGTCCATCGTGATCTTCGTGCGGCCGTCGGGGAGCTTCTCGACGGCGGCGACTCGGCGGGTGAACCATCCGCCGTCGTTGTCGACGCCACCGAACGCCAGGTACTCGCCTTCCTTCACGTCGCGGGCGCGGGAGTGCCGGTAGCCGGGCTGGGACTTCGCGGAGCCGGTCGGCCGGCCCCGGTGCACGGGCGCCTCAGCAGCGGGCGGGGCGACCAGGGACGTACGGCCACGGCGGCGGGCTTCGGGCGTGTCCAGCACCCGGGCGAGCGAGGCGAGGCCCTGCGCCGGGGTGGGCAGCCACCCTTCCTGGTCGTGGAACGGAAGTTTCTCGAGCTCGCCCGCGGCCGCGAGGGCATCGGACTTGGAGTCGAACCAGTTCCGCTGACGGCGGCCGGTGGCAGCCTCGAACACGTGCCAGTTGTCGCCGATCTTGCCGACGATGTGGCGACCGGACGGGGTGAGCTGCGCCGAGTGGATGACGCTGGCCACGTCCTTGGCCTGCTTCGCACGCTCACGCGCGGTCTTGTCGCTCTCGGGCGTTGCGGCGATGCCGTGGACGCGGCCGTTGCGCCAGTCGCCCAGGACGCCGGACACGGTCGGCTTGTCGTCCGGGATGGGCTCGGGCGTCTTCTCGTCGCCGTGAGTGTGGGCGCGGGGCGTGACGCCCGGGTGGCCGTTGTCGCGCTGGTCCAGGCCGTCACCACGGCTCGCGTCACCCTTGCGGCGCTCGTCCTCCTTCTCGACCTTCTCCTGGTCCCTGGTCGGGCGGGAGCCGTCGGGGCGGGCGACCATGGTGAGCCGGTTGGCCATCATCCGCTCGTGGATGCCGCTGTCCAGGCGCTCCACTTCGACCATGTCGGCGCCCAGCGCGCGCACGACGCGGGCGAGGCCTCCGCCCCACAGGCGGGCGATGCCGCCCGTCTCGACAAAGCGGCCGCGGGAGTCGCGGGGGTGCAGGGCCGGGTTCCACGCCCTGCGGGCGATCTTCGACTCGAAGGCGGCGGGGGTGGCGGCGGAGCGGCGGCGGAGCGACATGCCGCGCACCATCGAGCGCCGGCACATCTAGCGTCGCGCGCTCACCTGTCTGGCCAGGCTGTGACCTGAGTCACAGCAGGTGGGGGCTTCCCACAGGGTCCGGGCGACGTTGTCGACACCCCGGGACTGGCGCGGTCTGCTCGCGCAGTCCCAGCCCCGCCGCGGCGGCCGTTGCGCCAGTACCCGCCAGCCTGCGGCCCGCAGGCTCACCCCGGTCTCGCCCTCCTGCGTGTACGTCACCAGCCGCGTGTAGCCCATGGCTTGCGCGGCCCGCCAGGCCGCGCCGTACAGCATGCTGTTCGCGTTGGGGGCGCCGTCGGTGGCCGTGCGGGTGACCTCCAGCGTCTGTCGGTTGTCCAGGTGCCGGGCGACGGGCCTGCCGACCATGGCGACAGCCCGCAGCACCCCGTCGTCGTCGGCGGCCCCGACGGCGAACACCATGCCCGGCGGCGGCTTGTGGTCAGGCGGCGACGAACGCCGCGGCGTCCCGGAACCGCACCGGGACCAGGTGCAGGCGCTCACCCACCCTTCGGGCCGTTCGTCGGGGGCAGCTTGCCCGCGTCCTTCGTCGGCGCGGTGCCGTCCGGGCGGGCCACCATCGTCAGCCGGTCCGCACGGTGGGTCTCGCGGCCGCCGCCCTCCAGGCGCTCCACGCGGATGCGCTGGTTGGCGAGGGCGCCGACGACCCGCACCAGTCCGCCACCCCACAGCCGGGCGACGCCGCCCGGCTCGATGAAGCGACCCCGGGAGTCCCGGGGGTGCCGTGCCAGGTTCCACCGGGACCGGCGGGCGCTCTTGCCCTCCAGGCCCGGGCGGATGCCGTCAACGGGCCAGTAGTAGAGCCTGCAGCGGCAGTTGATTGTGAGGTGCAGGGGCGCGAGCGGGTCACCGGGGTATCGCAGGGACGCGCCCTCGATCTCGAAGGGCTGGTCGACGGGCAGCGTCTCGTCGTTCAGTGCCTCGTGGGCGGGACGTACCCGATCGTCGCCGACGGTGTGCCAGGTCCGGACGATGCCGGGGACTTCCTCCGCTGCGGCCTGTGCTGCCCCGTTGACGACCGCGGCAGCCACCTGCCGGGCCAACCCTTCGGCCAGGTCGTGCGCGGCCTCTGTACGGCCGTGTACGACCTCGGCGAGGCCGTCAACGGTGTCGGTGTGGCCCTGAGCTGCCATCACGTCGTCCGCCAGGGCGTTGAGGAACGTCCGCACGGCTTCGGCGACGGCGGCCAGCGCCGCCATGACGGCTGCTGCTGGCCCCCCTCGGCCGCGCAGTGCCTTGCCCTCGATGGCGGCCGCGCCCGACAGGGCCCGGATCGCGTCCGCGTACGCGCGCTCTGCGGCCGCCGTCACCAGCGGCGACAGGGTCGCGGTCGCTTCGGTCGCCCACCGCTCGGGGGAGATCGCCCGGTGCGCGTCCAGCGGCCCGTCACCACCCCGGGTGTCCACCCCGGGCAGGGACGTGTCCGGCTCCCAGTACCGGGTGCCCTTGCGGGCCTTGGGGGACCGCAGCCGGGCGACGGTGATGTCCGTCTGCCGGGCGAGGATCGCGTCCAGGGCGCCGGCCGCCGCGGTGGCGAGCCGTTCGACGGCCGCTTCGTCGGGGGTCCAGCCGGGATCGCGCCGCGCGGACTTGGTCTCGCGGGCCGCGCCGACGGCTGCGGCGGCCGCGCCGGGCGCGGTGGGCTGCTGGGAGGCGCGGGCCGCGGTGACGGCGGACGCGGCGGCTCCCGGGGCCTGCGAGGTGACGCCCGCGGCCCGGGCGGCATCGACGGCTGTAGCGGCCGCGCCGGGCGCGGTGGGCTGCTGGGAGGCGCGGGCTGCTGCCACGGCCTGCGCTGCCGCGCCTCCCGCGTCCCCGAGCTCCCCGCGGGCTTGGGCGACGGCCTGGGCGGCCGCGCCGCCGCCGTCCTGCCCGCTCTCGGGCGCATCGGTCGGGGGAAGTCCGCCCGGGCCGGCCCCCGGGGCACCGGGGGGAGCTCCGGGGGCGCCGCCGACACCGAGGGCGACCGCGTCTTCGGGCCGCGTCGGCACGGGCGCCTTCTGCGGGTTGAGCCAAAGGGCGCGGGTCTGCGGGTTGTCGATCGGGTCACGCCCGGCCGCCGCCCGGTACTCGTCAACGCTGATCAGCCCGGCCGACCACTCCTCGCGGAGCACCTGCAGGCGGTGACGCTGGGGCAGTTCCAGGGCTTCGACGCCGCTGGTGTCCAGGTACGGGCGCCACCCGTCGTCGTCGTCCACGTCCGGCCAGAACGCGGAGGCGATCAGGTCGTTGTGGGACGACATGGTGATCGTCCAGAACGTGTACTCGTCCTGCTCGGCGTTGTCGTAGGTCCGGCCGGAGGTGTTGCCGAACATCGACTCGGGAGTGCCGAACGCGGCCAGGATCTCGTCCTTGGAGATCTTCGACAGTTGCTCGTACGCCATGTCACGGGGCCGGGTGGCGACGTCGATGTAAGACATGCCGCCGGGGCCCATGCCGATCACGGCGAGCTCTCCGGCGCGCTCGACGCCCGGCGCGAACCGTTCCTCGATCCGGTCGAGCTGGCGCCCCGTGGCGCCCTTGAGGTCGACGCCCAGCACACCGCCGGGCCGGGCGTCGTTCCGCAAGAAGGACACGTTGTAGAGCCGCGCCAGGTGGTCCAGGTCCACAGAGATCCCGGCGGCCTCCAGCGGCGTCGTCCCCGAGAACGGATCGGTGGGGTGAGGCTCGCGGACCCACCGCACCCGCTCCGGGTCCAGCTCCCGGGTGCGCCCGTCGCGCTCGAACAGCTCGAAGTGGGAGATGTACTCCCCGCGCTGGTCAGGTATGGGCATCACCCGGTCCGGCGGCAGCAGATCCAGGCGGGTCATCGTGCCCCGCCGGGAGCGGGTCACCTCGATGAACGCGCCGCGCTTGCTGAGGAGCACCTGCGCGGACAGGCGCTTGCGGAACACGCGCCCGGTCTCCAGCGGGTTGGCCTGCCCGTTCAGCAGCCGGTACAGCGGGTGCTCGTCCATGGTCTCGTCGATCTCGCCGGGGCCGTCCCCGCGCCCGACCATGAACGGCAGGCGGGAGGAGTGCCCGGCGATCGTCTCGACGGCCTTGAAGACCCACACGCCGCGCTCGTAGCCGTCGGCGATGACCTTCTCCAGGTCCCAGCCGTCCGCGCGGCCCTCGGTGCCGTACATGCGCGACACGCCTGCGGGCACAGTCCAGCCGCCGGACCACCCCTTGGTCTCCTGCATGGCCGGCGCGACGGCGCGGCGGCGGGCCAGGGCCCGCATCGCGGGCAGCAGGGTCCGGCGGCGGGCCATCAGACGGCGCCGCTATCGCCGAGGGACAGGAACAGGCCGAGGCCGGTGAGTGCGAGGCCGACGGCGGCCCCGCCGAGCAGCGGATGGACGGCGAACGCCACGGCGGTCAGGCCTGCGACGCCGAGGACGACCAGGACCAGGCCGACGATCTCCCTGACGGGCAGCGGCGGCGTTGGCGGCGGGGGCGCGTCGGTGGCGGAAGGGATGTGAGTCACGGCGCGCAAGCTAGGAAGCGGCGCGGCTAGTGTCGCGGCGTCACCCGCGGCGGGGGGCCGGCCGACTCACGGACCGGCCCCGGGCGGTCTGCGTCAGGGGCGGCAGGTCGGATCCTGGGGCACGACCGCGATGGCCGTGTACGAGCCATCACCGTGGAACGACTGATAGATGCGGTTGCCGTGGTCGCACTTGGTGCAGGAGTTGGAGAACCCGTCGGGCATGGCGATGACCTCGCAGGGCTCCCGGTTGACCGTGCTGGCGCGCGGCGCGTCGTTGTACGGCTCCATGTACTTGGCGCAGCCCGCCAGGCCCAGTGCCAGGGTGGCGGCGGACGCGGCGGCGACTATGCGGAGACGGCGGTTCACGGGGTGGTGCCCTTCTGCAGGTGAGTGGTCAGACGGTGCCCGCGACGTACGCCTCGATGCCGCGTCGCGTGTAGGTGTGGCCCGGGATGACCCGGGCGCCCTTGGGGGGCTGGGGCGGAGGCAGGCGCTTCGCGCGGACCCGCTGGTCACCGCCGATGAGGTGCCGGTTGTCGATGAGCGCAGAGCACTCCTGGTCCGCTACGTCCTCGAAGGGACGCTTGCACGCCTTGCAGTACACCTCCAGGGCGTTGACGCGCTGCCCGCCCTCCTTGATCACGAACGATCCTCGGAAGTCGGCGTAGCGGGCAATGTTGGTCTCCACGGGCAGCTCGGCCGCGACGACCCACGCATGGTCGGCCTTCTTCGCCGGGGGAGTAGGCACGGGCGTCGGTTCCTTCCGCCGGACGGATTCGGATACACAGCCCCTGCGCTAAGCGCAACCCCCACCCATGGGGAACGACCGGCGGTCCCGGAGTGTGACAACAGCGGCCCTACCGGGGCGACAGCCCCAGACGGGTACGCAGATCGTCGGCGTCCACGACGCGCGGCCCGCCGTCGTGCAGCTGCATGGTGGGGGCGGCCGCAACACGGTCGAGCACCGCGCACGCCCGGTCCAGGCGGGCTTCCGCCTCGATCGCCACGGCCTTCTCGTGCTCGGCCACGCGGGCCATGTCGGCCAGGCCGGAGCGCAGTTCCCGCACGCGGCCGCGGAGCCGCTGCAGCGCCGCGTCCCGCTCGTCGGTGCCGTTCAGGGCGCGCAGCAGCTCCGAACGCGCGGCCCGCTCGTCCGGCGGCCCCGACTCGTGCCACCGCTCCAGCAGGTCAGCTACCCGGCCGACCGTGTCGTTGGCGCGCATCGCCTCCACCTGGGCGGCGCGCCACACCTCCACGGGCACGGCCGGTTCGGCGGCGAGCTGGGCACAGCGGGCCTCGGCGGCAATCCACCGCTCGCGCATCCGGCGGGCGCGGGCACGGGCGGAACGCCACGCCGTCAGGGATCGGTCCACCGGGGGCCTCCTCGCGGGGTTCGGGGACCAGACGGCCCCGTCCGGTGTGCTACCGGACGGGGCCGCTTGCGTCGCGTCAGACCCGGGTGCGGTGGAAGCGCTGGGACGACCGCGACGGGGTCGGGCCGCGTTGCCCCTGGTACCGGGAGCCGTATTGCTCCGAGCCGTAGGGGAATTCGGCCGGCGAGCTCAGCCGGAACAGGCAGAGCTGCCCGATCTTCATGCCGGGCCACAGCTTGATGGGGAGCGTCGCCACGTTCGACAGCTCCAGCGTCACGTGCCCGGAGAACCCGGGGTCGATGAAGCCCGCGGTCGAGTGCGTGACGAGTCCGAGCCGACCGAGGCTCGACTTCCCCTCCAGGCGCGAGGCGATGTCGTCGGGCAGCGTGATGACCTCGTACGTGGAGGCCAGTACGAACTCCCCGGGGTGGAGGATGAACGGCCCGTCGCCCTCCGGCTCCACTTCCCTGGTCAGGTCCGGCTGCTCGGCCGCCGGGTCGATGTGCGGGTACCGGTGGTTCTCGAACACCCGGAAGAAGCGGTCGAGCCGTACGTCGATGCTCGACGGCTGCACCATCGACGCGTCGAACGGGTCGATCCGCACCCGCCCGACGTCGATCTCGGCCTTGATGTCCCTGTCGGATAGAAGCACGGGGGAAGGCTCTCACGTATAACTGGCCCCCGCGCCCGCTGGCAGATCGCCTGCGGCGGGCGCGGGGGCCGGCCCTTCGGGCCGTACGCCCCAGCAGCGAAATACTGGGGCTGTCAGTCACCTTCGGCGCATGCGGCGCCGGGCTGCCCGGTCGGCCCGGCCCTGCACCTGCACCACGGGCCCGGCAGGCTCGGCGGCGGCCGCCCCGACGACCTTGACCGCGTCGAACACGTCCTTCGCCTTGTCCTTCGCGGGGCGGACGTATGCCAGCTCGGCGACGTTGGAGCCGGGCGTCCACCGGCCCGCCTCGTTGAGCTCCTTGCCTCGCACCCCGGCCTCCGCGAGGTCGGTGGCCGCGCCCGCACGGAGGCCATGCGCCGTCACCGGCCGCCCGTCGGTCTCGAGTCCGGCCTGCTCGAACCGCTTCTTCACGATGCTGTCGCACGCGGCACCGGTCAGCTTGTCGCCCCGCTTGGTGGCGTGGGCGCGCCCGGCGAGCTTGCCCTTCTTGGTCAGCGCCCGCAGCAGCGGACCCGAGGTGACGCCCTGCTCGGCGAGGTACGCCAGCCACGCCCGCATGCGCTGGACCTGCTGCAGGTCGGCGCGGTTCTTCTGGATGAGGGTCTGTTCCTCGGTCTGGTGCGTCTTGTCCTTGGCCAGCTTCACGACGATCTGGTCATCGGTGATCACCAGATCCTCGATCAGCAGCTCGGCGGGCTCGGTGCGGCGCGCCACGAACCGGTACGCGAACGCCAGGTAGGCGGCGTCACGGATGCCGATGGGCGTGGACTCGTCGCACACGTCGATCATCGCCAGCACGAACGGCAGCGTCAGCGGGAACGCCTCCCGCTTGCGGTTGGCCCGCGGGTTCTTCGCCGTCCAGCCCTTGAGGTTCTCGTTGAACATCGTGCGGTCCGGGCGCTTCCCGGGCGGCTGCCACATGCGGATGTGCGACATGTAGGCGCGGATCGACGCGGCCTTCATGCTGCGCGTGCCGTCCTTGCGGTTGGCCCGGGTCATCAGGTGAGTGCCGTACTCGGTGTACGTCGCCGTAGTGCACGGCCGGGCGACGCGGCCGTGCTCGGCGCACCAGGCCTCGAACTCCCTCACCGCGGTGGTGCGCATCCGGCGGGTGTTCTCCGCCTTGGCCTCGGCGTGCAGGTCCATCGTGGCCTGCGAGACCCGGAAGTCCTCTTCCGAGTAGCGCGGGCCCTCGCCGGCCACGGGCAGATCCTCGCCCGGGCCGACGATGGTGTGCTGATCGACCTCGTACCGCGGCGCCGGCAGGCTCTCCCGGACGGCGGGAAGCCCCGCGGGCTCCTCGTCGTCCAGGAGCTCCGCGACGATGACCTCTCCCTCTTGCTCGCTCACGCGTTCTCCCTGGTTCCGTACATGGAGCGGATCAGTTCCTCCAAAGACGGCAGGTCCAGGAGGCATCCGCAGGGCTGGAAGTGCAGGTGGGCGCCGGTCTTCGGCGGGCAGGGCTGGAACGGGCAATACCCGGTGTGGCCGGTCAGCTTGCCGGACACGGGGACGTCGCCACACACCGGGCACGGCGGCACGGCGGCAGGGTTGGGGAGCCGCGCCGAGGACAGCTCCGACCAGTCGATGCCGCCGTTCGCCGCCTCCGCGGCCCGCTGGTAGGCGTCGAACCAGGCCTTCGCCGCGCCCGGCAGGGCCGGGACGCGGCGCCCGTACTCGTCGGTCACTCGTCCGCGTCTCGCTTGAGGTACAGCGGGGAGGAGAGGCCCGGATCGAAGTCCAGGAACCACATGGTGACGGCGCGCTCGAACCTCGCGCAGGCGTTGCGGTGCTGGGCGGTGAGGTGGCCGACGTACCGGTGGGCGGCCGTGCTGTACCCGTCGGCGCCGATCGACAGGGCGTCCTTCAACATGCTGATCGCCCCCCACCAGCCGTTGAGATGGTTGGTGAACCCCTCCACGTTTGCGAGGGCCACACTCGCGCCGTGCTCGGCCACGTCGCTGAGGATCCGGTCGGCATCGAAGCCCTCGAAGGTGTCGTCGGGCATGTCGGCGACGAATTCGCGGTAGCGGTGAATCGCCTCCAACTCGGCTGCGGTGAACGGGTCGGTGCCGGACTCGTACTTGGACCAGTCGTCAATGCCGGTGTCTGCCATCGTGCTCCTTCGGTGGCGCTATTGGGTGATGTGGGTCAGTTGTCAGGGTGTTCGGGGTGGCCGGCCCACTGCTGGCCCGCTTGGCGGAACCAGGCGAGTTGCGTGCGTGCGCGGTGGGGCTGGTCGTCGGCCAATGCGGCCTCCCCGAAGCCGAACGCGTACGCGGCCTTGACCCGCAGCGGCGTGGTGATCGTGCGGCATTCCAGGCCTGCGCGGGAGTGGATCGCGTCGGCCATGGCCTCGCGCTCGTCCAGCCGGGCGGAGACGAACCCGAACCACTGGTTGAACAGGGCGCGGCTCATCTCCGGCGAGGCCGGGGGGCCGTCTTCGGAGGGGTGTTCGGGATCTTCTGACACCCCCTTAGAATAGCCTGTGATTCTCCAAATTATCACCGGTAAGGCGCACCTAACCTTGCGTTCGGGGGTGTCCGGCCGGATGTTCGATCCCGGTTCGGCGGACTGCCGGAGAGATCGGCGAAGACGCGCACCGGTGCCGGGGCAGGCGCCGGGTAACAGGGTGGCCCCCCTCCCGAGTGAGAGGGGGGCCACCGTGTGCTCGTGTGTGGATCAGCCGCCGAAGAACCGGTTCCCGGCTTCGGCCAGCGGGATGGCCACGCACGCATGGACGGCGCCGCCGAGGGCCGCGAGGGTCACCTCACGGCGATTGTTCTTGACCGCGCGGGCCACGGCTTCCACGACGGCCTTCACGAACTTGACGACATCCTTGATGCCCTTGGCGCAGGCTTTGCTGCAGGCACTACTATTGAAGCGCATTGTGGGTTTTCCATTCTCGAGTTGGATTCCTACGGCGCGCCAGAGGAGGGCAACGACCCCCAGCCAGGATTGGACCCCAGAGGCTGGACCACGGGTCTTGCTCTCCTCTTCGGCGTTCTAAGCTTACGGCTTTCGCGGCCGCGTGTTGCAATTGCGCGTAGGGCTGCGAAGGGGTAACAGCCGCCCCATGTATAGGTCGTTGTAAGGCTCACCGAATCAACCGGTCAGGAAACAGCCGACACTTGCAGTGATCCAGCACTCAGGGCCGACCAGCTTCCACCCCGCAAAAAATCTTGGAAACTACGCACACCTATGCGCATAGACGTAGCGGAGGTCCCGATGCCCGCACCGTTCCACCGCCCCGCGGCCCCTCCCCTCCCCGAGGCTCACCGCGCGGCCCTGCGCACCATCCGCGATCACGCCGTCAGTCACGCGAGCGTCCCCGGCTCCCCGGGCCGCACCCACTACCGCTATGCCGCACCGGAGCCCGGGCAGTGGCTCACCCTGCCCAAGCTCGACGTCCTGGCGCTGCTCCGCGCCGAGCTCGTACGCCACGGCGCCCGCACCCACGACCGGGGGCAGTGGACGGAGCTCGTCGGCCTGACCCTCGCCGGGGAGCGTGAGCTGCGGCGCAGCACCAAGGCCGCGGCCACCAAGCCCACTTCGGCCACTGCCAGGCCCCGCAAGGCGAAGGCGCCCCGCCCGGTCGCGGCCGCCGGCCCCGCGCCCGACGTGGACCTAGACGACCTGGTCGCCGAGTTGGCCGGCGCGGGCCGCTCGTGGGTGATGCCCGTGCCGCCGCTGCCTCTGCTCAGCTCCAACATGCGCCTGCACTGGGCGCCCGAGGCCGACCGGATAGGCGAGCTGCGCAAGACGGGGAAGGTGCTCGCCCGCAAGCACCGGCTGCCGACGCTGGCCCGGGCCCACCTGTTCTACGTCGTGCACCCGGGCCCGCGTACCCGGGACTTCGACCCGGGGAACTGGGCGCCGTCGGCGAAGGCGCTCCTTGACGGCCTGGTCGACGGCGGGGCCCTGCCGGACGACAACGCCCGGATCCTGACGGGGCCGGACCCTCGCCCGGGGGCCAGGTCTGCAACCCCCGGGGGAAGGCTGACACTCGTCCTGACAGAACTGGTCGCGTGAGCCGGTTATACGCGGGAAAGCCTGGAGGGCCCGTCACCGGGATGGTGGCGGGCCCTCCAGCGTGCAGCGCGGGTCACGGAGTCCAGTAGTCCGGGTCGGCCGGTCCGATGCCGGGCCCGCCGTCGATGTTGTCGAAGGTTCTGCCGTAGCTGCAGAGCACTTCGGCTTCGTGGTAGTACGGCCCTTCGGGGCTGGGGGCGGGGTCTCCAGCGTTCATCAAGCGCGAGAGGGCGCAGCGTTCCATGGCGGCGTCGTACTCGGGGCCCTCACTGGGGTAGTCCGGGACGACGGAGACGTTCGCGGGCTCGCCGTGGGCGCCGAGAGTGCCAACGCCGAAGGCAAGCAAGCCGACGACGCTGGCACCGATGACGACCGGGAGTATCTGGGCACGGTTGAGCATGAATCCCCCCCTGGGATCTGCTGGCAGGCGGTCAGGCTACGGCTTGCGCAGCAGGTCGGCCAGGAGGTGCACGGCGCCGTCTGCCGCCCCGGGAGGGCTCGTGGTCGCCACCTCCACCAGCAGGAGCACCTGCGCACCCGGGCTGTCCGGCCGGTACACGAGCACCCCACGGAGCTGATCCTTCGGGATCTCGACCGGGAAGTGCCGGTATCCCGCCTGATGGAGGCCTTCGGAGATGGCTTCCGCCACGTGGCGGCCGGTGCGCTGGGCGCCAACGGCTTCGCGTAGATCCCGGACGTTCAGCACCGCGTATCCGGCGCCGTCATTGACGGCGGCCTCGACCTTCGTAAGGTCCATGTCCTCCCCCTTCGGTGGCGCTACGCGCCGAGTAGCTGCTGCATGACGAACCCGGCGTGGCCGTGCGTGGCGGCCGCCTTCTCCTCGTCGCTGTAGATCGGGGCGTCGCCCCAAGAGACCCGGCCCCGGTCGACGCGGGCCCGGACCCTGGCCGCCCACGCGTCGTACTCGGCGGGCGGCATGCCGGCCAGCCGCAGCAGCTCGTCGGCGTGGCACGCCTGATCCGGTCGGCACGTGCAGGCGACGTCCTTGCCCCGCAGCTCCGGCACGCTGACAAGGATCCGCTCGCGCCGCCGGTCGGCCTCATCGGTCGGGGCGTTGGTCCGGTCCCCGGCCAGCCACATGCGGAAGTTGGCGGCCGCCGCGGCGTGCGGGTCGACGTCTCGCATCTCCCGCATGACCGCGATCGTGCACGCGTTGGCGAACCGGCTGGACCCGCTGACGATGACGGCGCCGTTCGGGTTGGTGGTGGCGTCCGCCAGCCGCCAGCCCTTCGTGCGGCCGCGCTGGATCCGGGCGGGCACCGCCAGGGTCGTCGCCGTCACCGGACGGTCCAGCCGCGAAGCGCCAGAGCGATCTCCTTCACGGTGACCCGGCCGGCTGCCGTGTCGCGGACGAGGACCGCAGCCTCCTTGGGCGGGTAGTTCAGGCTGCGGCCCTGCAGGGTCAGGAACCCGACGGTGCTGACCCATGCGAACTGCAGGTTCGAGTGCTCCAGGCAGGGAATCCGCGCGAGCTCGTGCATGAGCGCGGCCGCCTTGAGGTGATCAGAGCCGTAGCAGTCGCGCCCCATGGCGCTGGAGTGGACGCGGGCGACCGCGGCGTACAGCACGCCCAGTTCGTGGACCTGCGGGTCGCCGTCGATCTGCTCGGCGACGTGCAGCAGGAACGGCACGTCGATGCTTTGGGTCACGCGGCGTTCCCGTGGCCAGCCTCGGCGCGGTCCAGCTCGGCCAGGCGCCGCTCTGCGGCCAGGGCGGCGGCGTGCCGGTCGCTGTCGGGCACGTTGTCGCCGAGCTCGGCGAAGGCCTCGCGGGTGTACTCCATGGCTTCGCGGGCGGCCTCGAGGAAAACGCGCTCGACGGCCGTGGCGCGTTCGTAGGCGGCCGACAGCACGTACTCCTGCATGCTCATGTCGGCGGCCTTGGCGGCCGCGGCGATGGCGTCGTACTGCTCCGCGTTGGGGAACCGGAGGCTCATGGCCTTCTTCTCGGATGCCTTCATGGTGGCAACGGTACCACTGGTGTCATCCGTTTGGGGAGGGGATCCGGCGGGCCGGCTTGCCGGTCCCGTTTCACGCCCGGCCACCGCCGCGCCGCGCCCGTCCGCCGGCCCCGCCGCCCAGGTGTTGTTGATGTTCGTCTAGTTGAAGTTCTTCTAGTTACTAGGTGTTGCGCTAGAGCGTCAGTCGGACTTGCGCTAGAGCGCAACATGCAAGTTGCGGTAGAGCGCAAGTCGCCGTGTTGCGCTAGAGCGCAAGTTGTCTCCGGCAGAAAAACCCCAGGTCAGAGGCTTTTCGTCGTTGAGTCGCGCGGAATTCCCAGTCTTGTGTCACACCTGGCGGGCCTCCGACGTTCCCCCTCATTGCAAGGCACCACCACCCCAGCCGCACGGAGGCCCCTGGTGCGAGACACCGAGCCGAATACGCAGACATTCGGCACCCGCCGAACCCCTGCCAGTCCCGCTGTCGGGCAGGCTCGGCAGATCGTGGAAGAGGCTCTGCTGCCGCTCTACCTCGCCGACGCCGAGCGCATCGAGCTGGCCCGCACCATCGCCGAGGCCCTGGTGCGACCGGCCGAGGACGAGATCCGCGCCCTGCGCACCGAGCTCACCGAGCTGCAGCGCAACACCGCGGGCCAGGCGGACCTGATGGCCCGCGCCCGGGCCGTCCTGGAGCGGGTCGCCGCGCACATCCGGCTGGATTCCCGCGAGTGGGACGCCAACCGCAACGACGCCTGGCTCTACGGGGCGCTGGTGGGCTGGAGCGAGGACGGTCGGCCCGTCGGCATGGACGACGACCCGATGATGCTCGAGGCCGTAGGGGCCCGGCACCGCTGGTCCCTCGCCCGCATCCAGAACCTGCGCTTCTGCGCGGCCGTGGTCCGCCAGATCCGGGGCGAGAACGACCCGCCCGCCGCCCCGGCCCGCCAGGTCGTGCCGACCGCTCCCGCTCCCGGCTCCCCGCCGGATGGCTTGACCGCCGTACTCGAAGCCACCCACGTGCACGGCCCCGTTCGCATGCCCGCCTTCTCCTTCGCCAAGGGATTCTGAGATGACCACTTCGGCTGACGCCTCCCACATCACCGACGCCGAGCTCGACGCGCTGTTCGCCACCGTCGGCCGCCTCACCACGCGTATCAACCAGCTGGAGGCGACGACCGGCAAGACCGCCGAGTCGGCCGCCGTCAGGGAGGTGCTGGAGCGGATCGTCCCGAAGGACGGGACCACGCCCATGGTCTGCATCTGCGGGAAGACGTTCGATGCGACGGGCAAGGGCCGGCCGCGCGTCTACTGCTCCAAGTCGTGCAGGCACAAGGCCTACAGGAACCGCCGGGATGCGGGACTGCAGGAGGCCGAGGCCGAGGTGCGGGAGCTCCGCGTGGTCGAGGACGAGCCCGTGACCGAGCCCGTGGTCGAGGTGGCAGCCGAGGTGGAGCCGGAGCCGCAGGAGGAGCCGGAGGACGCGCCCGAGGCCGAGCCCCAGGCGGCGGCTCCCCGCCGTACGCGTGCCCCGCGCGGCCCGGAGTGGCTGACCGTCGAGCAGGCCGCGGTCGCCTGCGACACGAGCGTCACCAACATGTACCGCTGGATCAACGAGGGCACCGGCCCGAAGGTCGAGAAGGTCGGCACGTCCAACCGCGGCATGCGCATCCACATCCGGGACCTCGCCCGCTGGCGCAAGACCCGCATCTTCCCCAAGCCGCGCAAGCGCCGCCAGGCCCAGGCTGCCGACGCGGCCTGACGACAGGCGATAGAGTGACGGCGGCCGGGCCTGAGAACCCGGCCGCCGCTACGCTGCGCCCGTGACGAAGAAGAAGCCGGTCCGCAAGGGCCTCGCCGTGTGCGCGATCTGCCGGAAGCCCACGGGCGGGCAGCGGACCGCGAAGGCCGCGTCTGGAAAGACGTGCCATGAGCGGTGTCTGCAGCAAGCGAAGAACGCCGGCACCCGGAGTACGGCCCCGGCTCCGGTCGTCCGCACATGGGACACCAGGGCAGCCGAGCGGGAATTCGCGCGCAACAAGGGCCAGGTGGACAGCGGAGAGACCTTCCGGGGGCAGGCGCGGTCAACCTGGCGAGTGGGCGGCACGCCGTCCAGCGCAGGCGAAATCGGTCGAAGCCGTTGACTCCAAAGCGATGAACGACCCTGAACCGGCCCCCACGGGGGCCGGTTCTTTGCTTCCCGTCACGCCCTGGCCGACGCCCCACTCCGAGCCCAAGCCGGGGGCGTCTGGCTGTGCTTGGGCCTGACCGCGACCCCCCACGCCGCCAGGTCGCGGGTGCGCCACAGGAAGCTGGACTTCTCCCGCCACAGGGCCGCACTCACCGCGTCCAGGTGCAACATGAGCTCCCCGCCGTCGTACGCCCACGCCTGCCAACCGGACAGGCCACCGCGCCGGTTGACGTACCGGGCGACCTGACCCCGCGTGCGCTCGCCGTGCCGCACGAGCCACAGCCGGCGTTCCTCGTCACCGTCGCGCTGCACCAGCGACCACCCGTCGCCGAGCCGCGCCGACATGTCCACGGTGCGCACCGCAGGCCGGGCAAGGTCGCGCTCGAACTTCGCCGTGCGGACGGCGGTCGCGGCCGCGCACCGCGCGCACCGCAGGTTCAGCGGCGTCCGGACCCGGGCGCGCCCGTTCCATTCGCCGCCGGCGATCTGCCAGCCCCGCGCCTCCATGTGCGCGCGCAGCTCCTCGCCGAGTACTTCGGACTCCAGGCGCGGCTCCTGGCCGTCCGGGCCCGTCGCCCTGGTCCCGCACCACGGGCACCGGGGCACGTAGTAGGTCACCCGGTCGAAGCTCATGTCGGCCCCTGGTTGCGGCGCGGCTTGGGTCCGCCGCCTTTGCCCTGTGCCTTGGGGTGGGTGTCGAAGTAGCGGTCGACGGCGTCGGCCGGCCAGCGGGGCCGGGTGCTCCCGGGCACCAACACCGCCTCGGGGAAGTCCGG
The DNA here is from genome assembly GCF_965342435.1 of Actinacidiphila sp. bgisy160. Classification (GTDB taxonomy): domain Bacteria; phylum Actinomycetota; class Actinomycetes; order Streptomycetales; family Streptomycetaceae; genus Actinacidiphila. The sequence goes on from NZ_CBDRCM010000002.1 coordinate 140,763, forward strand.
GTCGTTGGCGATCCGGTCATGGACCCCCTGGCGGCTCCAGCCTCGTCGCTCCGCGATCTGCGGGACCGTCAGCAAGGCGACCTCCTCCTCGGGTTGGCGTCGCATTTCCATGGCACCACCATCCCTCAATCCTCTTGACCGCGTCCAGAGGATCGCCGTAGGTTGGACCCAACACAAACGAAAAAAGCCCCGACGCGGTGAGCCAACACCGCGCCGAGGCACCCCCGGTGAGCCAACACCGGGAACAGCTCAGCCCTCGCCTGCCAAAGCCGAAAGGGCCGAACAATGCACGATCGTAGCTGCGCGGGTAGCACCGCGCCCCATCCCGCACGCCGCACCGCCTTCGTCCGCGACACCACCAGCCCCGACCGCGCCCGCATCGCCGTCGACCACGCGCCCGCGCCGGTCCGGTCCGGAGCGTGGGACCAGCACCTCGCCCCCCTCGGCGGTGCCCGATGAAGGAAACCGTGACCGCCCTGTTCTGGGGCCTCGTCGAGTGGATGCTCGCCATGGCCCTCGGCTGGTGCGCCGCCGTCGAAGGCGGCCTCAGCCTCGGCCGCACCGTCACCCTCGCGGGCGTCGGCTTCCTCGTCGTGCACTTCGTCATCCGCCCCAAGGACAACCGCGGCGGCCGTCGCCCCGCCGGCCGCCGCAAGAGCTGAGAGAGGAAACCGTGAGCGAGACGCCCCAGTTGGAGAAGCTGCTCGGTGCAGCGCACTGGCAGAGGCGCGGAGGCCTGCTCCTGCAGGACTACCCCGACGCCGCTGCCGACCCCGTGACGCTGCCCGCGCCCGCGCCCGCTCCGGTGGCCGCGCTCGCCGTCGACCCCGCCCCGGTAGTCGAGGCGGCCCCCGCCCCCGCCCCTGCACCCGAGCCCGAGCCCGCCCCGGTGGCCGCGCCCGCCGTCGACCCCGCCCCTGCGCCGCAGCCCGAGCCCGTATCCGCACCTGCGGACGACGCGGACCAGGACGCGGACCAGGACGACGACGGCGAGCCGGCCACCAAGGACGTGCCGCCGCTCGGCAAGGGCGAGAAGTTCATGGCCTTCGCGGTCGTCGTCATGGCGACCGGCGTCAGCGTCCTCGGCCTGCTCTCCTCCTTCGAGGCCCTGAGCACCAAGGCCGAAGCCGAGTGGGGGTGGGCACACCCGTGGATGCTGCCGCTCGGTCTCGACCTGGCCATCCCCGCCTTCACGCTCGCGCGCCTGCTGCTCATCCGCCTGGACCTCCACGTGCCCGCGTGGCTGACGTGGATTCCGCGCCTCCTGACCGCCGCCACGATCTACCTCAACTGGAACGTCACCGACTCCCTGCCCGGCCGCGCCGGACACGCCTTCCTGACGCTCCTGTGGGTCGTGTTCTCCGAGATCGCCAGCAGCATCTACGCCACCCGCATCGGCGCCATCACCGGCCGCCGCATGGACCGGATCCGCACCTCCCGCTGGTTCATGGCGCCTGTCGCCACGGCGGCCATCCGCCGCCGCATGATCCTGTGGGAGGTCACCTCCTACGCCGACGCCTTGAAGCGCGAGCGGAACCGCCTCCTGGTGCGTGCCGAACTGCGCTCCCTGTACGGCCGTGGATGGCGCCGCGTGGCGCCCGCCAAGATCTGCGTTCTGGCCCGCCTTGGCGAGCTGGAGCCGGGCGCCGCGACGGCGGCCGCCGAACACGCCACGACTGATCTGTCCGGCCTCACGGCGGGGTGCGACGCCACCGCCATCGACCCCACCACCGAGCCCGCCACGGACGACGCCGAAAGCGCCGCCCGGGAGCGGACCCACATGGCGCTGTTCGGGCGCCGCCCGCCGGAGCTCAAGGCGCCCGCCGAGAACGCCGCCGAAGGCGCCTCGGGAGACGCCGCAGGAGGCGCCACGGGCGGCCGTGGAAGCGCCGCCGCGGCGGACGCCAAGGCGCCCCGTGTGAACGCTCAGGTGGAGCCCTCAAAGCGCCCCCGTGGCGCCGCCAAGGACGGCACCGGAAAGCGCCCCGCCCCGCTCCCGAAGCGCTCCACCGCGGAGGAGCAGGAAGCGGGTCGGGAGATCATCCGTGGCGTCTTCCGGAGCCTCGGTCGCGAGCCCCGCGAGAAGGAGATGACCGACGCCTTGAAGGCGGAGGGCCACCCCTCCACCTCCCGCTCCTACGCCAACGCGCGGCGCCTGGAGATCCGGGAGGAAGACGAGTTCAAGACCTACCCCGGCCCTCAGTAGCGGGCCCCGCCCCGTGCCCGGCGCAAGCCGGAAGCACTCCCCATAGAGCCGGTTATACGCAAACCCCCAGGTAGGAGGCCCGCAATGGCGTACAAGAAGCAGCAGGAGCGCGAGACGCGCCGGCAGCAGGCCGCCGCCGAGCGGTGGTCCGCCCGGCTCAACGCCGCCGAGACCCCGTGGGACCGGGTCGCCGTCACCTACGACCGCATCCGCGCCCAGGTCGCCAAGCTCCCGCCGGAGAAGCGCGACCGGGCGGCCGCGGCGGTCGAGCGGGCGCTGCAGACCGCGACCGCCGAATTCCTCGGCGGGTGACCGTCCGTGAATCCGCAATCCGATCCGCAGTCCAATCCGCACCGCGGATCGGACCACGTCAGGGACCTACACGCCTGGGCGCGCCTGCGCGCGTAACGCGCGCGAGGGTAGCCCCGGCCGTCACCCACCGCAACCACCAAGGAGCCCCGAAATGAACGACGTTCGCCCCCTCCAGCCCCTGCAGCCGACCGCCGTGAACCTGTCTGCCGAGGCCCCGGCCGCCCACCTGGGCGCCCTGCACCTGGTCCCCACCACGGTGCTGCTGCCCAACGGGCAGACCGTCACCGGCTACGCGCAGGCCGCGCCGCCGCAGCCCGACCCCGCCGCCGTGGCGGTCGCGTCCAGGTCGGTCGTCTCCGGGTTCCTGCTGAACTTCTGCCTCGCCGGGGTCGGCTTCCTCGCGTTCGCGGCCGGCCTGCACCTGGCGGCCGCGTTCGTCTCCGCCCTGGCCGACCTGATCTCGCAGCTCATGTTGCTCGCGGCGGTCCTCTTCGGCGCCTTCGTCTTCGTGCAGATGGCCACGGCCTTCCGCTCCCGGGGCGGCGGCGGCAACCGGACGAACATCCGCATCAAGAAGGCCGTCATCAAGCGCAACAAGTTCAGCGCGTGATCCCCCGACCCGCCCAGTTAGGGCCCGACCGATGAGGTGGCATGAAGTGGTTGAACTCCTGATTCTCGGGTGGCTGGCCTGGCAGATGGCCAACGGCTCCAGCTCCGGCGGATCGTCGGGCGGCTCCAAGGCAGCGAGCCCCAAGGCCAAGGCCCCCGTGGCGGCCGCCAAGCGGGAGTCCCTGGCCGCGCAGTGGCGGGCCACCCCCGTGAAGAAGGGCAGCCCCACCAACCGGGCCGGGGCGGTGACCGGCAAGGCGGCCGCCTACCTCACCCGCGCAGGCCTCGGCCACGTGAAGGCCTTCACCGAGGGGTGGGGGGCGAGCTGGAAGGAAGCCGCCTCCGTCCTGTGGGAGCGCAAGGACGAGCTCGACCCCGAGGACGACGACGAGGACGAGACCCCCAACCCGGAACCCGATCCGCCGAAGCCGACACCGCCCCCGCCGCCCCCAAAGCCGACCGGAGGTAAGGCGCCGGCCCCGCCCGAGAAGCCGACGGTGGCGGCGCGACCCGTCAGGAAGCCCGCCCCCGCCCCGACCCCGGCACCCGCCCGGGACACCGGACTCCCGCCCAGCACCCACCCGTACCCGGCCAAGCCCCTGCGCCTGGTCCAGCCCGACGAAAGGAAACCCCCCACCATGAGCGGCACTCTCACCGGAGAAGCGACGAACTTCGACAGCGCCCGGGAGCAGCTCGGGGCCGTCGCCGACACCGCCCTGGCCGACCTGGAGATCGCCACCGGGGACGCCACCCGCTCCAGCAACCGCGCCACCGCGCTGGACGACCTGGCCGCAGGGATGGCCGCGCTCAAGGTGGACCCCGAGACCGTGCGCGACGCGCATGCCGTCGCCGAGGCCGCCATCGCGTTCGCCGAGGCCCAGGAGGCCGCTCGCGCGGCCGCCGAAGCGGTCTTCACGGCCGCGAACGTCGCCCGGGAGAACCTGCAGCGCCGCTACGGAAACCTCGTGGAGGCCGCGGCCGCCGCGCCCGCCATCCCCGACGCGGAGTTCATCACCAGCCACTGAGCGGACGGGGCCGGTGTTCCCGCACCGGCCCCGCCCCGGCCCCGGCCACCCAACTTCCCCACCGTGCAGCAGCAGAGAAAGGCACCGCGACCATGGCACTCCTTGACCGTGCCGAGCCCATGATGACGGACGACGAAGCGGACAAGCTGATCGCCCTTTACAACCGGCTCGGCGAGCAGCGGGCGGCGGCGCGGCGGCGTGCGGAGCGGTGGAAGCGTCTGCCCCTCGTGGTGCGCGGTTCGATCCGCACGGGCCGCTTCGTCGTCCGGCACCGCCGCCCCCTGGCCCCGTTCCTCACCACCGCTGGCACCCTCACCACCGCGCAGGCCCTGCAGATCCAGGGGGGTTGGCCGGCCGCCCTCGGCCTGGCCGCCGCCGCTGCCCCCGAGCTCGCGCTTCGGCTGCGCCGCCGGGCGATCCGCCGCCGCAAGGGCGCCCGCTGGCCCGAGCGGGCAGGCCGCGCCATGCTGCGCCGCCGTGTCCTGACCGCGTGGGGGCGGCTCTACACCTCCGCCGTGTACGCCGCAGTGTTCGGCTGGCTGCTGGTGTCCGCCGCCACCGGGCAGGTACTCCCGCCGCCGGGGGGACTCGAGGGTCTGGGCGTCGCCATAGGCTCCGGCGCGGTTCTCGGCGCGCCGTGGTGGTGGCACCTGGCCCGCCGCCGCCCCGAGCCGGAGGCGCCGCTTGGCGAGCACCTGCAGATCTGGCTGGAGTTCGTGGCCTGCCAGGGCGGTGCGCTGCCCGACTCCGGACTGCACAACCTGCTGATCAGCAACAACGACAACTGGGGCGCCGACATCGAGCTGCCCCGCGGCAAGGGCACCGCGACCGCCGCCATGACCACACAGATCCAGGAGCGAATCGCGTCCGCCTACGGCGTGCCGGCCGTGTCGGTGAACATCGACCGGCACCCGTCCGGCAACGAGCAGTGGGCGCACATCGAGGTGTACGAGCGGAACCCGCTGCAGGAGGTGAAGGAGTGGGAGGGCCCGCACCTGCTGGACCCGAACACCGGCATCGCCCCCATCGCCGTGCACCCCGACGGCCAGTTTGTCGACTACCGGATGTGGCGCCCCGGATCCGGCCCCGTCCACGACCTGTTCGTCGGCTCCACCGACTCCGGCAAGTCCCGACTGACGGAGATGTGCCTGGCCTACGAGCGGCACACCCCGCACATGGTGAGCTGGGTCATCGACCCGCAGCACGGGCAGTCGCTCCCGGACTGGCAGAACGCCGTCGACCTGTTCGCCGGGGACGTGACCGAAGGCCTGTACGCGATGCGTGACGCGGTGGACTTCATGTACGACCGCAACCGCCGCCTGGCCGACTGGGAGTGGGTGGACGACAAGGGCCGCGAGCGGCGCGGCGTGGCGGCGTTCGACCCCGTGAAGCTGGGGCTGCCCATCCTGTCCGTGACGATGGAGGAGGCCGCCGCCGTCTTCGCCGCCTACAAGGAGGTCGTCGTCCTGGCGGAGCGGTTCGCCACCATGGCCCGCAAGTGCGGCGGCAAGCTGCGCATCGTCATGCAGAACCCGTCCCTGGGCAACCTGGGCGGCTCCAACACCCTGCGGGAGCAGCTCGCCGCCGGGAACGTCGTCGTGATGCGCACGGGCGGCCGCATGTCCGGTCAGCTCGCCCTGCAGGGCTCGATGCCGGTCGAGCCCCACAAGATCCCCAAGCAGTGGCCCAACGGAGACAGCACCGCAGGCCTGGCGTACGCGAGCGTGGGCAGCGCCCGCGCCACGCTGGCGCGCACGTTCCTGTGCGTCGACCCGTTCCACTGGGCGTCGACCGGCGAGACCACCACGTTCAACGCCACCGAGGCCGCGCGGCTCGGCGACGGGTGGCGGCACTGGCGTCAGCGCCGCGACGACCGGAAGGCCGGCCGCCCGGTCACCGAGCCCGGCGCGGGCAAGGCCGCTGCCGAGACGGCAGCGCAGGGCGTGGCCAAGACCGAGGCCGCCGCGGCGGCCGCCGAGACGGCCGTCCCCCGCTCGTCCTCGCGGGCCGACATCCTGGCGCACCTGCGGGCCAACGGGCGGTGCACCAACCAGCAGATCATCAACGCACTCGGCATGAAGTCGACCACGGTGAACAGCTCCCTCACCCGCATGGAGGAGGACGGCCAGGTCCGCCGCGTCGAGAAGGGAGTGTGGGAGGCCGCGATGGCGTCCGCCGCCGTAGCCTGAGCACGCTTCACCCCTCCTAGAGCGGCCCCGCACCTCTTGCCGGTGTGCGGGGCCGCTCTGCGTTCACGTGCGGGTTCCGGCGGCCGCCGTCTACCCTGACCCGCATGCCTGCACAGCCCACCCCACCCAGTGCCGCCCTGGACACCCTGCAGTCCGTGGTGGCCCAGATGACCGCCGGACTCGACAACGGCGACGCGGTCGGCAAGCAAGTCCGCTGGGTGGCGGGGATGCTCGGCAGGGCCCTGGAGCGGCACCCCGACCAGTTCCCGCCCGACGCCGCCGACGACCTGGCGGTGCTCCTGTCGACGCCATCCGCCCTCGCCTTCCTGGACCTGGCCCGGGCCGGGGAGCTCCGCCGCCGTACCGGCCGCGCCCAGCACGGCCCGTCATCGGACGCGTCCGTGGACATGGCCGCCACCCGCCTTCGGGACATCACCCGCGCCGCAGGCCTGCCGCCGCTCGACCTGCCCGCCCGGCCCGCCGAGTCGCAGTCCCCGGTCAACCCCGTCGTGCCCGCCCAGCCGCGCGCCCTGCTGCTGCGCCACCTGGAAGCGGCCGCCGACCACTGGGAGGCCGGCCCCGAGGCCGTTCGGCTCCTGGCCATGCTCGGCCTGGTCCTCGATACCGGCGCCCGCTCCGGCGAGCTCGGCGCGCTCACCCTCCACGACGTGGACGCGAAGGCCGGGACCGTGCGCATCACCCGCCGCCCCCAGCACCGCGTGCGCGCCATGCCGCCCGTGGTCGAGACGATCGCCCTGTCGAAGCCCACCATCGCCGCCGTGCGCCGCTGGCTGGAGGTACGCGCGGACCTGGTCACCCACCTCCAGGGCTCCGACCACGGCGCCCTGTGGGTGTCGGTCCGCCCCGGCCACAACGAGCACCCCGACAACACCACCAGCCCGCGCCCCGTCGGCAGTCCCCTCATGGCCCGGGGCGTACTCCGCTCCTTCGAGCGGGGCATCGTCCGCCTCAACCTCGGCATGGCCGGATTCCCCGGCTGGGAGCCGCTGTCGACGCGCATGGAGCAACTGCGGCGCGCCATCGAGCTGGAGGCGCCACCCGGCGGAGAAGGCGGCCCAGCGCGCGCAGTGCGACCCCGCCCCTGAGCCATCCCCCCTGGCTGTGGCATGATCCGCCGCCATGACGATGATCAAGCCGGGGGGCGTCGTCGTAGTCGCCGCCGCCCTCATAGCCACACTCGCCGCGTGCGACAGCACACCGCCGGCCGCAGCCAAGCCCGCCGCCACCGCGAAGGCCTCGCCGAGCGGGCCGACCGTGCAAGGCGCGGCCGACGCGCTGCAGGGGATCCTCAAGCCCTGCCCGCCGCAGCACCCTGACGGGGCGTGCGAGGACATGCTGCAGAAGACGTACCACGCGATGTTGGCCGTACGGACGGCCATGGAGGCCGACCCGTCGGGCCGCGACTACTCCGGCGCGTACACGATCATCGACCACACCAAGGAGTGGGCGGGGAACGTGCCCTACCTAGACCAGGTGCCGTTGGCGCGCACCGCCGTTCTGCAGGACGCGCAGCAGCTCCTGGACTGGATCGCCGCGCACCCGGCCTGACCACCGCCGCACACAGCAGGGCCCCCGGCGCAGCACGGCTGCCGGGGGCCCAACTACTAATCTGGGACGAACTGGTAGCTCAGTAGTAGTTCTGGGAGTTCGGGCGGTCCGCCGTCACTCGTCGTCGTGGCCGTCCAGGATCGTCTCTGCGCGCTCGCGGCCGCGGGCGACGGCGTCCGCCTTGGGGCCGGGGCCCGGCAGTTCGACGTCGGGGCGGGCGAGAAGGTGCAGCAGTTGGCGCGCCATCCCCGGCACGCTGCGGGTCATGTACGCCTGCTGGAGGGCGATCGTCCCCCCGGGGGGATAAGCCAGGACGGACGCCAGGGCCTCCCGCATGAGCTCGCGGTCGTTGTGGCGCTGCTCGGACACGGCCTTCGAGATCGCCTTGTCACTGACGCCCAGCTCGGCCGCCACGGTGGCGGCGCTCGCGCCCGGGCGGAGCGTGGCGTCGTAGACGGCGGCGCGGCGCACTTCGGCGATGGCGGCCTGGAGCTCGGGGATCTTCCGGGAGAGGAGGTCGTCGCAGGCGAAGGCGCGCGCGACTGGGTCCGTGATGCCGGGCAGCACCTGGAGGGCGTTGCCGGGGGTTATCTCTGTCATGGGAAAACTCTACCCCCCCGTAGACGAGTGACCGGGGTCTCCCCGTACGCGCGGGACGTGTGTCGCTACCGGCCGCCGCCCATCGAGCGGATGACGTCCGCCGCATCCCGGTCGGTCCGCAGCGAGAGCTCGATGGCCAGCATCGCCACCTGGCCGGCCATCGCCATCAGCAGACTCGGCAGGATGGCTTGCTCGTCGCTCCCGGCCGCAGCAAGCCGGGCGTAGGCCACGCCCAGCTCGGCACTGAACCTCTCCTCGATGGCCGCCCCCGCCTCCTGCGGGGACCTAGTCGCCGGGATGGTCAGGTGCTCCATGCCGTTCTCGGTCATGAGGAGGGCCAGGCGGCGAGCTTCCTGGTCCAGCACGGGCAGGTCGATGTCCACGGGGAACCCCTTCTCTCGGGCGTCAGTCGGCGTAGCCTCCCACCGGGCAGGCCCGGGCCGCAGGCGCCCGTCCCCCGTCCGGGCGATACCGCCACGCCCGGGCCCCGGCGTACATTCGGACGCGTGTACGAAGACCTGCCGCCCGACGTCGAGCGCCTGGACATGCTGGCGAAGCACCTGCAGACCCAGCTCGACCGCGTCCGGGAGCAGTGGAACACCAAGGGCACCGCGCACGGAGACCTGCCCGGCGACCCGGCGGAACTCGACTTCGTCGGGAAGTGGATCGCCCTCACCCTGCGGCGCGTGAAGGAGCAGCGCGAGGAGGCCGACACCGGCACCCAGCCCTGGCGCTCCGGACGCCCGCCGGGATTCGTCCTGCAGCACGTGCGTACCGGTGAAAACGTCGTCGGCAAGGGCATCCTGCACCGGCCGGACTGCCCCATGGCGGACGGCAAGCGCCTGTCGTGGGAAGACGCACGCCTGGCGCTGCAGGAACGGACCATCTCTGTCACGGAGCCCTGTACGGAGTGTCGCCCCGACGAAGACCTGCGAGCGGGCTGACCACGCCGGTACGGTCGCGGCATGAGCGAACCCCAAGACGGCGCCCTGCCGCCGGCCGACCCCTCCGAGTTCCCCGAGCCGCTGCGGGAAGCACTGGCCCGCATGAGCCAGCGCGGCCCCGTGGTCGACATGGGCACCGGCCAGGTCGTCGCCCAGGGCGGCCGCATGGTCGCCAACCCGCAGGATGCTGCCGAGCTCGTCGCCTGCAACGAGTGCGCGCGGGCGATCGGCCTCGGCTGGTGGGGCAGCACCGCCCGGCACCCCGCCCCGGACGGAGCGCCCGTGTGCGTGCTCTGCCTCGAAGGCGAAGCCGTGCACACCGCCGCGGCGTGGTTCGCGGCCGCCGCGCAGCTCGTCCAGGCGCGCACCGCCGACGGGCAGCGCCGCACCTGGCGGGATGACGCAATCAAGGGGCTCGGCGCGATCTCCGGCCCCTTCCCCGGCTGACCGCTTCACCACAAAGGCCCGGCACCCGCGAGGGGTACCGGGCCTTCCTGCTGCTCGCTGCTCAGATCCAGTCGGTGCGCGGCCCTTCGCAGTACGCGCACGGCCCGAACGCGTCGCAGTCCCGCCACCCGTTGTGGGGTAGGGCAACGCCCGGGCATGCCGTACCGGTGGAGCACGACATGCTCCCGTCCTTGTGGTCGAGCTGCTGCCCGGCGCACGCCTGCGTGGCCGGGGCCGGCGCGCTCGTGCACCGGGGGCGGCGCGGCTTGTTCGGCTTCTGGCGGCCCATCGGCCCCTCCTCAGTCAGCGGTGAGCAGGGCGACGCTACAGGGCCCGATCATGTGCAGCTGCAGCACCGCGCGGCGGCCGCCGCCGCAACGACCGGGCGGCCGTCCCGCACCCCGTCAGGGGCCCCGTAGACGACGACCACCGTGTCCGGGTCGGCCAGGCACGCATTCCCGGTCAGCAGCGCGTCCAGGGCCGCGTGCGCCGCGCGGGCCCGGGCGTCCGGGTCACCCTTCGGCCACTGGCCCGTGCCCGTGTGGGCGCGCCCGGCAGTGCCCGCGCCGACGGCGGTGAGCAGCACGTCGGGGTGGTAGCCGCGGAATCCGGGGTCACAGGACATGGGGCCTCGATCAGGTGGTGCCAGGGGGTACATGTCCACGCTAAGCGGGCCCGCCCGGGCGCCCCGTAGACCGCCAGGACGATCCAGACCCGTGCCGTATCCACCTCGCGGCGTACCCGCCCGCCCCTGCCGTGACCTGGCCGAGACCAGGGCCGGTCAGTTCATCAGGCCCAGGCGGCGGGAGTCGAAGATGTCTTCCGGCTCGTACACCGACAGCAGCGCCCCGTCGGCGCGGTCCGGGGAGTCGATGCCCCGCGCCCGCATGGCCTTCTTCGACTCGACCACCGACGCGCCGGAGCTGTTCGTGCCCAGGTTCGGCGTCGAGAGCTGCACCGCGCACTTGTGGTCGACGCGGAGCCGCAACTGGCCGTGCCCGCCCGCGTCGTCGCCGTCGTCCTCGCGGCCGTCGACCCGGCGGGTGGGCGCCGGCTGCATGAGCGACCGGGCCGCCAGCCACATCTCATCGCGCTTCCGCCACGGCCGCATGACCTGCCCGGGGTCCTCGCGGTCCGGGTCGATCGACTCCGACACCATCACGCCGACGATCTGCGCCTCGTGCTCGCCTTCCTCGCCCCACCGCTCCAGCAGGGAATGCGCGCCGTGACCGAGGCCGTTGCGGTCGATCTTCACGCGCACCGGGGCCTCGGTGCCCAGCGCGCGGGCGAGGAGCTGCGCGGCCTTGATTTCCTCGAGGACCCGCCCCGCCACATCCACCTGGTTGATGTTCACCTGGCCGCTGGAAGCGTGCCGGAACTCGACCGCGTCGCCGACGGCCCGGTAAATGGTCATCTCGTCGCCGCCGTCGGCCGCCACGTCCACGCCGAGCCGGATCCACGCGCCGCGCTTCACGGTGTGCTCGGCGGTCTCCCCGGGCAGGCCCAGGTCGCACAGCCGCACGTACTCGGGGCCCTGCGGGTCCGGCTTGGCCTGCGCGGCCTCGATGAACGCCAACGGGATCGCCTTGTTCGCGCCGCCCTTGGGGAACCGGGCGTGCACCTTGGCGATGACGTACGGGTGATCCGGGCCGTACTCGCGGATGGTGCGGTCGACCCAGTCCATCGACGGCAGGTGAATCGCCAGGGAGTGCCGCTCCCGCGTCGGCGGACAGTCGTTGCAGTAGGGCACGCGCTCCCCGGTGATCAGCGGCGAGTCCAGGGTGCGGATCGGGATGGTGATGGTGCCCGGCTTCTCCGGGTCGTGGCCTTCCTCGCACATCACCTCGAACCACGACCGGGGGTCATCGGCCGGGGGGTTGCCGATCGCCAGCATCGCGGCATCACCGGTCAACAGGTTGTTCGTGCCGTTGCCGATCAGCCTGTCGATGCCGCCCGCCTCATCCACGATCAGCAACAGCCGCGGCGTGCCGTGGATGCCCTGCATAGCGGCCTCGTCGTTCGAGGGCGCGGTGAAGCCGTACGCCACCACCACGTCATTGCCGTGGACGTCGGGCATCTTCCACTGCGTGGTGTCGCAGAACCCGGGCAGGCCTGCGCGGGCGACCACCTTCCGAATGTGCGGCCACAGCTGGTAGCGGACCTGGCGGAACCGGGTCGCCGTGGTGACGACCACCATGGTTCCGGCGGGGTTCACGCAGCCCGCCCACGCCACCAACCGGCCCGCGAGCCACGTCTTCCCGACGCCGAACCCGGCAGGGACCATCGTGCGGGTGTGCCGGGTGACGGAGTCCAGCACCTCACGCTGCTTGGACCAGATCGACTCACCCAACACGTCCTCGGTGAACCCGGACGGGGTGTCGTGCCACAGGCCGTACAGGCTGCCGGTCTCCCGCTGCACCTCGCCCAGGACGAACGTGCGCTCCCGCGCCCCGAGCGTCTTGAACGTGGCGCGGCGGGGGCCGGCGGGGGCGCGCAGCAGGAGATCCGCAACGTTCGCGGCGTCGGAGGACCGGACCCCCCGGCCACGGGTCCGCGCTTCCGCTGCCGCCACTGCTGAGGTGGTGGGCGGGGGCGGGCCAGGGCGGCCGGGGGTCGGCATGCGGGGCATCGTGCGTCCCCGTCGGGGGTTGTGTCGCCAGGTCACGGACCCTCGGGGGGTGGGGGGCCTAAGAAGCCCGCGACCTGGCGGCACGTCCAATCCCGCCGTCGAGCGGAGCAGTCCCGACGGCGGGAGCTGTCGCCGACGGCGGGTGGACGCTCCCACCGTCGGCTGCTGGCACCCGGCGGCGGGGGGAGTTCGGGGGCCCCACCGCCGGACGTGGCATCCGGCGGCGGGGCCTGTAGTAATAACCGCCGCCGGAAGTTTCCGGGTCCGGCGGCAAGCGCGGGGAGTGTGCCCGCCGCCGGGAGCTCATGCCCTCGCGGTAGGGGCTGGGCTGACGAGTCAGACCCGGCCGCGGTGGCCTTGCAATGAGTAGGAACGTCGGCGCCGCCCAGAGTGTGACAACGCCGCCCGGCGAATTTCGCGGGGCGGCGTCATGGCAGGTCAGGGGCCGTGTCAGGCTGTGGCCTTCTTCGCGCGGGCGATCCACGTGCCGAGCGTCGCCGACGGCACGCCGTACTCCTCGGCGACGTCCTTGCGGGCGCGGCCGCCCAGCACCTCGGCGACCGCGCGCTGCCGCAGCTCCTTGTCGGCGGCCGGGGTGCGGGTCGCACCCACGATGTCCGTGATCCGGCTGTAGGAGTTGAGGCCGAGCACGACCATCACCTGATCGCGGGTCCACCCGTACTCGGGGCCGAGGAGCGTCTTCACGGCGTCGTTGCGGACCTTGAGCGCCACCTCGCGGCGCGCCCGGGCGGTCTCGGTCTTCTCGGCCAGGTCGATGAGCTGCTTGATGGCCTTCGCTGTCGGCATGTGCGCGATCCCGGCGGCCTTCGCGGCCGCTGCGCGCTCCGGGCCGGGCGCGGGAACGTCCTCGCCGTCGGCCAGGCCCAGCGCGGCCCGGGTGATCTTCACGACGGCTTGCTCTGTGACGCCGGAGGACTTCCACACGCCCCGGGTCCGCTCGTACGCCCACAGGGACAGCAGTGCGGCGTCCCGGCGGGGCCGCAGGCTGGCCATGGCGGCGTCGGCCTGGTGCACGATCTGCCCGGCACGGTGCCCGCGTCGGGTGAGGTCGGCGGCCAGGGCGTCGAGCTCGGCGGCCACCTCGTCGGCGGCCTGGCGGCGGATGTCGGCGAAGTCGGGGCGCGGGATACGGACGATGTCCGGGTTCGGTGCGGTCACGGCGGCTCTCCTTAGCGGGCACGGCTTTGCAGTCGGGCCGGCTGGGGCATCCCCATCACCGAGCACCCTCAAAGATACACCGGCAGAAGTGAACCGGGGCCCCGTCGGGGACAGGGCGGCCGCGACCGCACCGGGCTCAGCCAGCCTCGGTGTCACCCACGGCGCGCCCCCGGCCACAGCCGCACAGGCCTGCCCGGTACGCAGTCGCACAGGTCGGGGAACTCCCCGCACTCCGGGCACAGGTGGTGTCGGGGGCACTCCCCGTGCTGGTGCGCTTCCCGGTCGCACGCCGGGCCCTTCGCGGTCACCGCCGGAACCCTTCGGGCGCCTGGATCTTCGTGGCGGTGCCGTCGTCGCTCATGAGCATCCAGCCGCCGAGCGTCGTCCACACGGGCACCGTCGCCGGGTCGGTGGGGCGGCGCACCTTCCACCCGAAGCGGTAGGCCTCCGCCGGGCGCGCCTCGAACGCCATGTTGCAGGCCTGGCAGGCGGTCAGCAGGTTCGCCGGGCTGTTGATGGCCGGGTCGCTGCTGCCGCCCATGGCGCGGTTGACGCGGTGCTGCACGGTCAGCGTGGTGGCGGATCCGCAGCGGACACAGCGGGTCAGGTCGCGGGCGTACACGGCCTGCCGGACGGCGGGTGTCGGGCCGGTATTGCGGGCCCGGGGGCGGTTCTTGGCTGGCATGGCGGGCACGGTGCAGCGCGGCCGGGCTCAGTGTCGCGCCCTGCCCGCGCAGTCGTCGCACGGCTCCTGGCGCAGCGGCACGTTCAGGCAGGCGAAAAGGACCCCGCCGGGCAGTCGGATCCCCACGGTGCGGTTGCAGTTCTCGTCACCGCCGCGCCAGCCGTCCAGGTACAGCGGGCGCCAACGGCGGGTGAGGCCGTCGGCGGTCCACCAGAAGAACCGGGACGACACCGGGGCCGGTTCGTCGTCCTGCGGGGTCACTCCGGCTCCACGGAGCGGATCTCCAGGTCTTCGCCGTCCTGGGTGTGCACGCCCATGTCGAGCTGGTTCTCCCACGCGTCCCGGTTGCCCTCCAACCAGTCGTAGAGCTCCGCCATCGCCGGGTGCATGTCGTCGCCCCAGTCGTCGGCGCGCCCCGCCTCCACGGCCTCACGGACGCCTGCGGCGAGCTCCGGCGGGATGCGGACCACCGCGGGGATGTGGAACACGCAGGCCTCGGCGCACGTGATGCCCATGCGCACCGGCACCATGCCGTCGTCCCACTCGTCGTCGTCCTCGTCGTCCTGGTCGTCGCCGTCGGCGGGCGCGGCCGCCTTCCCCTCCGGGGCCTTCTCGTCCTCCCACCCGGGCACGTCGTCGTCCTCGGCGGTCTCCCCGTGGTCGATCAGGCAGTCACCGGCCGTCTGGTGCTCCTCCACCCACATGCGGGCCGCGTCGGCGCCGTCGAACGCGTCCAGCACAGCGGCCAGGGCCTCGACCTCCGTACACGTCAGGTTCGGTCCGACGTGCATGGCGGTCATCCCGTCGGCGAACGCGTCAGCGAACTCGTGGGCGAGCATCGACGGCACGGTGACCGTGGGCGCCTGGATCGGGTGGGAGTGAGGCATGGGGGTGGTTCTCCTGGGGTGGTGCGGGCGGTGCTGGCGTAGCGCGGCCGAACGTTGCCGGCCGCTGCGCACTACGTCGCGTGCTCACCCCACAGGCGCGTTCCTGGGCTGCTCCTTGCGCAGGTCGTTGTAGTACCCGCCGAACGGCAGGCCCGGATGCTGGTTGGCGGGCCCGTCGAGCTCCTCCACGTCGTCCTCCTCCTGCTCCCGCCACTCCACGAACGACGGGAGCTCCTGCAGCCGCGCGCGGGCGTCGTCCAGGTCGGCACCCACGACGACCCACAGGTACGGGGCCTCACCGTCGTGGCGCTCCCGCCCGGCCCACGTGAGCGTGAACGTCCGCCCGGACAGCGGCGACCCGTACACCTCGGTCAACCCGCGCATCACCTCGGCCAGCATCTGCTCAGCCTCCGCCGACTGCTCCGTGCGCACCTGGTCGAACGCCACCAGGGCGCCCTGCCGGATCGACCCCCCGTCCTCGGTCAGCAGGGGCGCGAGCTCCCCCTTGTGGCGGGCGGTCATGGCCTCCCAGCCGGTGATCAGGTCCCACGCGAGCGCGGTCGGGTCGGAGGAGAACAGGGGCGGGGCGGTGCCTTCGGCGGTGTTGGTGCTCATGGCGCGGCACCCTGCGGCCCGGGCCGGTCTTGCGTCCCGTGCTGCCCCCGGACACGGAAGCGCCCCGCCGACACAGGGAGAGTCGGCGGGGCGCAGCTTGGGGGCGGCCTAGGGTTCGACCCTTCCCGGGAGCACGGGGGACGCGCGGGCCGCCATGGAACGACCGGTGTTCCTCCGGCCGCTGCTCCATCGCGCACCCATCGTAGGCGCGCCCACGGGGTGCCGGGCTCACGCGGAGGCCGGCTCGCCCCCTCGGCGTCAGCCCTCGTACTGGTCGGTGTACTCCGGGCCGCCGGGCTCGGTCTCGCATCCCTCGTAGTGGTCGGGTGTGCCGTGGCTGAGGACCAGGCCGTACGACTGGGGGACCAGGTCGCAGCCCTTGCCCGCCCACTGGTTGGCGAGGAACGTCCATGCGATGAGCGCCACGACTACGAGCGCGTACTTGGTCTTGCGGCTGATGCGGGGCTGTCTCGCGGTGTCAGTCATGCCGTGATTCTCGGGGTGCCTGCCGGGCCTACGCGGGCGGCGTGATGGGACCGTGATCATGAAACCGGCCCCTCCCCGTCGTCCTGGTCGCCGTCGGTGGAGAGCGTGCCGGAGAACGTGACCACGAACCCGGTGCCGTCGTCGGCCTGCCGGAAGTGCGTGCCCCACAGCAGGGGCCCGGATCCGATCTGCACGGCGACCTGCTCCGCGATGGCGGTCAGTGCGGCCAGGGCATTCACCGGAAGCTCTCCGGGGGTGCGGAACTCGACGCTGACGGGGTGGCCAGTGGGCGGCACGGGGGGGTTCCTCTCGGGGTGGGGCGGGACGGGCGGGGAACGCGCGTCTCACTGTGAGACACGCGTCCGGGGCGGCCTCACGCAGGCCATAGGAACACGGCAGGGACGGCGTCCCTGGGGGCGGCCTCCCGGTCCTGCGGGCTGTAGTGCTCGCCCGTGTGGGCGTCCTCGGCCAGGTACAGGCCGAACGCGACGTCGTCGGCGAGCGCGTACCGGTTCCCCTCCGCGTCGGACGACAGGACCACGGGCGTCTCACCGGGCAGGTCGGCGGCGGCCGCGATGAACGCGCGCAGCTCAGCGAGGGTCACGGGCGCGTCCTGGAGGCTCGGTTGCAGGCGTGGCAGTACCGGCGGCCGTCGCCACGCACCCGGGCTTCGGTGTCCGGGTCGTGGTCGCATGACCAGGGCCGGTGCCTCACCCCAGTGATCCCCGCGTAGGCCGTGCGGTCACGCTGGCGGGTCTCGGCGTCTTCCACGTGCTCCGGCTCGCAGCACGACGGCACCTCGCACCACGGGCGGATGTACCCGACGGGCATCCGTCCGGTGCGCAGCAGGAACGCGGCTTGCTGGGCGGTGTAGTCGCGGCCCTTGTGGCGGAACCGGCCTGCGGGGTGGCACTTCTCGACGCGACGGGCCCACATGCGGTGTCCGTCCTCGGTGGGGCGGGTGCGCGCCGCGAACGCTTCGGCGAGGCCTTCGGGGACGGCGGCGGCCGGGGCCGCGTGCAGCAGCTCGGCAACGGTCACGGGCGGGGCCTCCCCTGGCACTGGGCGCGGTGCTCCGCCACCTGCCGGGCGAACTCGACCGGGTCGGCGCTCTCGATGGGGTAGTCGCAGCGGCCGCAGCGGAATCCGGCGCGGTCCCAGCCTCGCGCGGCGCTCACTCGTCGTCCGTCTCGTCCAGGGCCTCCGCCGGGGTGATCTCCCCGGCGCACAGGCGGCGGATCACGTCGGCCATGTGCCAGTTGTCGCCGGGCAGCGCATCCCCGAGCGCGGCCGCGAGCTGCGCGGCAGTCGCCAGGCGCTCGGCAGCGTCCGCCGGGGCCTCCTTCTCGGCCTTCTCCAGGCGGCGCGTGATGGCGGCCGCCACCTGCCCGATCAGGGGCGCTCCCGTGCCGCCACGGCGCCGGTACTCGGACTGCGCGGACAGGCGCATCCCCTCACCGACCGGGGTGTCGGAGCCGAACGCGTGCCGGATGGGCTCCGGGGCCTCCGTGAGCTCGCGCGCCAGGGCCACGATGATCGGGTCCTGGTCCAGGTCGGCATCCACCTGCTGGCCGGACAGGAGGGTGATGGGCTGGTTGTCGGCGAGCAGGTTGACGCGGTCGAAGGCGCGGGTGTCGGCCGTGCCATCCCGGTGCCGGGTGACCGTGACGACGCGCGGCGTGGCGGGCGGCGGGATCTCCGGGAACACGTTGGCGCGCCAGTAGTCGCCGATGAGCTCCCGGGCTTCGTCCACGTCGATGCCGTCGCCGGTCATCGCTTCCACCAGGGCTTCGGTCGCCCGGTGTTGGGCGGGGGTGATGGTGCGGGCCATGCGGGGGTGTCTCCGTTCGGGGGGTGGGCCGGCTGCCTGCCTCACCGGGAGGCAAGCAGCCGTGCGGGCACAACGTCAGGCGGTGGAATCCGCGGGGGTGGTCAGTCGATGGCTCCGGAGGCACGGAGCTCGGCGACCTCACCGACGGTCAGGTACCGGCCGGTGTCGATGTAGTGCTGGCGGGAGACGCTGGTCTCCTTGTCGGCGTGGTCGTCGGTGGTGTTGCCGAACCGGGCGGGGTCGAGCAGCCGGATCGCGGACGCCACGGCGGCGTTCCACTCCGTCCGCCAGGGGCCGTTGGCGATCAGATGGTCCAGGGCCTGCGGCTCGGGCAGGTCGTCGGCCTGGTCGTCGCTCACGCGGGCGGCCTCGGCCCGGATGAAGCCGAACAGGTCGTCGGCGGTCTGCTGTCGGCGGGTGCGGAAGGTGTCGCTGCTGCTCACGGGGGCGTTCTCCGTTCGGTGTGGATGGGTCCAGGAGCGGCCACAGGCGGCCGCAGGAGCGCCGCAGGGGGCGCGGGGGCCCCGATGCCCGCCCGGCGGTCGCACAGGCGGGCACGGGGCCGCACAGGGCGTCAGGAGACGTACAGGCGCGGCGGGTCGAACTGCACGGTCAGCAGCTCCCCGCCGGACAGCTCGGACCACTCGGAGTGGTCGGCGAGCATCCCGGGCAGCTCCCCGTCGTCGGACAGGTCCAGCTCCAGGTGCGTGCGGTTGGCGAAGTTGGCCGTGGCGCTGGACTCGTTCCAGAACTCGCCGTTGTCGTAGTGCGTCGTGCTGAACGTGACGGACGTGAGCTCACCCGGCACGGGCGTGCCTGCCTGCTCCAGGTGCTCCAGGACAGCCGCGCGTACGGCACCGGGGAGCGCCGCGTCGGTCCGGCGCCTCAACTCCTCCTCGGCGGCCGCCATCAGGGCGTACAGCGCGGAGTCGTCGAGCTGCTTCACGTCGACGGGCAAGGGCCGGTCGCGCAGCGGGCCGTTCACCTCCTCGGGGGTGTTCAGGTCCACCTGCACGGCGCGGCTCGTCCCGTCGTGCCGGGACACGTCGTAGACGCACGCGATGCTGCCCGGGTCACGGTGCTTGGCCAGGGCCTGCCGGGCGGCGTCCTCCGGGCCGTTGGCGTGCACCTCGATCGCCCACTCCACGTGGTACTCACCGGGGCCCGTCGGGGCCGGGCGGGCGTCCTCCCACTGCCCCTCGGGCATGCGGGACACGGGGATCAGGTGCGGGTACTTCTCCGCGTGCCACATGGCGGACTCGCGGGTGAACGAGATGTCCATGACGCCTGCCTGGCGGGGCCTCACGGACCACAGCCGGAACTCCTCGGAGTCGTGCTCGGCGCAGGGGGTGGCGGTGGCGGTGGTGCGGGGCTCGGGGGTGCTCATGCGGGGTGCTCTCCGTTCGGGTGGGGCCGCCGCGCACCGTCGGGTGCGGGGCGCGGCGGCCGGGGATGTGGGGGCGGGCCGGCTGCTGCGCTCAGCGGCGCGCGGCGGCGACGTCGGCGTGCTCCATGGGCGCGCACTCCTCGCACAGGCCGTCGGCGTCGAGCTCCGCCGGGAGGAAGTACCAGCGGCATCCCTCGCACGGGCCGAAGTCCTCTTCCCGGGGCGCCTTGAAGCCGAAGCGGCTCATGACGTCCTGGATCGAGTCGAGCAGGTCGGTGTCGGTGATCCCGGGGTTCCCGATCCGGTACATCACGGCCTTGACGGCGGCGTGCGGGTCGGGCTGGCCGGACAGGCGGGCGAGCAGGGCGGCGGCGCGCATCAGGGCGCGGCGGGCGGCGGCGGTCAGCCGGTGCAGCATGGCGGGTGTCCTTCGGTTCGGAGTGCGGGTCTTCGGGGCGGGGCCCGCCCGGTTGCTGGCCGGGCGGGCAGGGGCGCGGCAGGGGTCAGAACGGCAGGGCGTCGTGGTCCTTGAGGCTCTGGAAGCGGGCCAGGATCAGCGCGGCCGCCCGGGCGTTGCCCTGCTCCCCCCGGTGGAGCTTGTCGATCGAGTTGTCCAGCTCCGCGTACAGCCGGGGAACGTTGGCGTCCTCGGCGGCCACGGCGTGCCGGAGCCGGTTGGCGCGGCGCGTCAGGGAAGCGGCGATCCGCTCGGCGGCGGCCGCCTGGTCGTGGACGTATGCCGCGTCGGACTGGAGCGTCCAGCCGTCCAGGTGGGCGCGGACGGTCGCGGCGGCCGTGACCAAGCTCAGCGCCATGTGCCGGGCGCGGATGAGGGTGGCGCGGGCGCTGCCGAGCTGCTGCTGAGTGGGGGCGGTGATGGTGGCGCTCATGACGTCAGGTGCCTTTCTGCGGGGCTGTGCGGGGTGGTTGGGGGTGTCGGGGCCGCCCGGTGCTGCCGGGCGGCCCCAGGGGGCGTCAGGCGCCGCGCAGGGCGTCCGTGCGAGCGGCCGCGGGGACGATCAGCACGCGGTCGGCGGCCGCCCACGGGTCGCACGTCTCCCACGGGTTGTGCGGCGCGTCCGGGGTGGTGAGCCGCACGGCGGGGCCGCTCACCTGGCGGCAGTGGGCGCAGCACTCGGGGTCGAGCGGCGCGGGCGCGGCCGGGTAGGCGTTGACGAACCAGTCCGGGCCGTCCGACGTCCAGGACGCGAGGACCAGGTCCCCGGGCTTCACCTGGTCGGCGCGCACGATCTGCTGCATGCGCGGCATGTAGGCGACGGGCTCCCAGTCGGGGCCGCCCGGTCGGGCCGGGATGTCGGCGAGCCGTGCACACTCCCCGCCCGTGCACCGCTGTGCGGCCTCGCACATCCGGAGCATGCCCCGCTCGAACGCCACAGCCGGGCGCAGGTCGGTCGTCCACACCTCGCGGTCCCCGGTCTTGTCGAACGCGACGGCGGTCATGTCCCGCGTGGGGTCGGTGGCGTGCGGCACATCGGCCAGGACGGTCCCGAACCCGCCGTGCAGCGTGGAGACGACGCGCTGCCCGACGCCGTACGCGGTGCGGGCCGGCCCGCTCCCCATGGCGATGGCCTTCATCTCCGCGTAGGTCAGCGTGCAGTCACGCCCGGCGTGGTGGCGGGCGAAGTCCAGGGCGTCGCGCGCCTGCTCCTCGGTGTGCCCCTTGCCCATGGCGTCGGCGAGCAGCTCCCGCTCGGTGGCGCGGTTGATGGCGATGTACCCGGCAAGCGTGAGCTCCCAGACGTGCCGGTCGTACGTGACGCGGTCGGTGCGGATGGAGCGCGTGCCCGGGGTGATCTTCCGGCGGGCGACCCAGCCCCAGCGGGCAAGGGACCGCTCGGTGCCGCCGTTGATGGTCAGGTATCCGTGCTCTCCGCGCAGCGTGGCGATGACGCGGCCGGGGTTGTCGGCGATCAGGTTCAGTGCGACGGACTGGGCGGCGGTGGGAGTGCGGGTCACGGCAGGTGCCTTTCTGCGGGCCGTTGCGGGTGGTGGTGGGGTTGTGGGGGCCGCCCGGTGCTGGCGGGCGGCCCCACGGGCTGTCAGGGGCCGTCAGACGGCCGTCAGGGCGGGGTAGCGCTCGGCGTACTCGACAAGCTCCCGCTCCCACTCGGTCAGCGGGGTCGGCAGCCACCCGGCGGGCACGGGCTCGGCGGGCTGCTCCTCCTCCGTCGGGGCCGGAGGCAGGACGAACACCACACGGGAGACCCGGTCGTGCATGACCGTCCACCCGGCGGCGCGCATGTCGGCGGCGTACGCGGAGAGCTGGGCGCGCCACGGGCCCCGGTCCGGCGTGAGGTACTGCCCCTTGACCAGGTGGGAGATGACGACCCGCCCATCCGAGCGCTGCCCGATCAGGAAGCCGGTCGCGGTCGAGAGCTCGGGGTTGTAGTTGGCGTCGAGCTCACCGGAGTCCGTGCGGCTGTTCGCCTTGAGGATCAGGGCGGCGGCGGCCGGGGCGTCGCCAGCCTCCAGCAGCTCGGCGACGGCGGCGGTGGTGAGCACCTGGCGGGCCTCGGCGCGCTGCTCCTGGTCGCGGTCGGCGTCCAGCGTCCCCGCTTCGGCGGCCGCGTCCACGTGGTCGTACGCGGCGCGCAGCGCGTCCACGGAGTAGGCCTCCCCGTAGCTCGTCGTCGTCTCCGGGCCGTAGCAGTGGAGCACCTTGCCGACCTGGCGCCAGGTCTCCGAGTCGGGCCGGAGCTTGGTCTCCGCGTCCAGGGGGTGCGCCTCCTGCTGCGCCACGTCGCAGGCGCTCGACGCGGCCATGCAGGTCTGGCCGAAGACCCACAGGGCGAGCGTGAACTGCTGCTCTGCGGCGGCCTTGGCGGCGGCCTGCGCCTCGTACTGCTCCACCGTCAGGGTCAGCTCACGGTCCCCGTCGCGGAAGTAGTCGCGGGCCTCGGCGAACGCGGCCTCGATGGTGGAGCCGTACTCCTCGATGGCCTCGGCGATGAACGCCAGCTCCTCGGCGGCCCACAGCTTCGCGGTGGTGTCCGTGAGCACCTGGCGGGCCTCGGCAACGGCCTCGGCCATCCGGTGCCCGTCCAGCGTCCCGGCCTCGGCAGCGGCGTTCAGGTGGTCGTACGCGGCGCGCAGGGCCTCCACCGGGTAACGCTCCTCGGTGTCGTTCGCCATGCCGCCGGGGCCGTAGTGGTCCAGGCTGTCGCCGATCTGCCCCCAGACGGACGCCTCGGTGAAGCCTTCGCCGGTCTCCTGCTCGGTCTCCAGCGAGTTGGTCTGGTAGGCGTCCACGGCGTAGTTCGCGGCGTGGCAGGTCTCGGAGAAGTAGAGGGCGGCCAGGCGGTACTGCTCCTCGGCGGCGGCCTCGGCGGCCTCGGCCGCCATCACGGCCTTCTCGGCCTCCCACTCGGCGTGCGCCTTGCGCTGCTCCTCCTCGTGCTCGGCCTTGGCCTTGGCGTCGGCCTCCTGCTTGGCGGCGACCGCGCGCCAGTGGGCGGCGCCTGCCTCGTCGCCCCTGAGCTCAGCCTGCGCGATCAGCCCGGCGGTGGTGTAGTCGCCGAACACGTCCAGCAGTCCCAGGCGTTCGAGCACGGCCAGGGTGGGCTTGGTGGTGCGGACGTAGCGGGCGCCGTAGCGGATCGTGCGGGCCTGTGCCTTGGTCAGGCGGGGCGTCGGCGTCATCTCGGTTGCTGCCTTTCGTCGGTGTGCGGGGCCGGGGTGGCTTGCTGGTTCCCTCCCGGGAGCCCAAACACTACACCATCGGAAGTGACACGCAACAGGGGAGATCCCGGGGCGCTGCTCCGCCCCATCCGGGCCGGTCGGCCCCCTGCGCGCCCGCGCGATTGAGCACGGTCCCGAAAGTCCCGTCGTGCGTGCGGGCCGGCGGCTTCACTCAGGCTGTGCGTGCCAGGTCGGGGAGCTCGTACAGGCGGGAGCGGGCGGCGGCGGTGGCGTCGAGTGCGGCCAGCAGCTCCCGGTGCTCGTCCGCGTCGTGGGTGTCTACGGCGTGGTCTGCCAGCAGGTCGGAAGCGCGTGCCAGCACCAGGTGCAGCGCCATCACTCCCGGGTCTGCGGAGTGCTGGGCGGTGTCGGCGACGGCACGGACGGCGGCGGCTGCCTCGCGGGCTTCCCGGGGGCCGGTGGCGTGCAGCAGAGCGACGCTGGCAGTGCGCAGGGCGGCGGGGTCGATCACGGGTGTCTCCTCGGTCATGGCACCGCGCCCCGGCGAGGGTTGGCCGGGGCGCGGTGAAGTGGGGCGGGGATGTCAGGCGGTGGCGATGCCGACGCCGTGCCACCACGGGGCGGGGCCTCCGTCGAGCGGCTTGCCGGTCGAGAGGATCAGGGAGCGGCCCGGGGCGGCGGTGAAGGGAAGCGCGCCTTCGTCCAGGGCGACGGACAGCATCGCGGCGGCCACGCGGCGGGTCACGGTCGCGGTGTCGGTGCTGCCCCACTCGCCGACGGCCAGGTTGTCGCCCTCGGGGAGCATGCAGGCGGCGCGCAGCAGGCTGACCATGTCGTCCCCGGCGGCGTGCTTCACCTGCGGCCAGGTCAGCAGCGGCGGGGAGGTGACGGGGATCGGGTTGTCCGCGCCTGCCTCGATCGCGCGCATCGCGGCGACCTTGCGCTGTTCCGCCCGGCGGGCGAAGTCGGCCATACGGGCCGGGACAGCGCTCGCGTACAGGGCGCGGTCGGCGGCGGGGGTGGCGGTGGTTGCGTCCATGGGTGGTGCTGCCTTTCGTGTGCGAGGGGCCGCGGGGCCCCGTAGGTGGGGAACGTCTGCGCGGTGTCGGCTGTGACAGGCGCGGGCCGGCCGCCGCACCGTGTGGGAGCGGGGGCCGGAGGCTGCGGGTCAGTCGTGGGGGTTGGCCTCGGTCCAGGCGAGGAACGCGGCGGCTACGTCGTCGGCGGGGCGGTCCCATCCGCTGTCGGGGAGCGGGCCGTACGCGCCTCCGTCGTGGCAGGTGATGAGGAGGTCGTCCGCGCGGATGGTGAGCTGGTACGGGCCGCTGCCTTGGACGAAGTCGCCGAAGGTGCGGGAGATGCCGGTGCGGGTGTAGCGCGTGCCCCGCTCGTACAGGGCGTAGCTGATGGCCATGGCGCGGGCGACGCTGGCGACGGTGCCGGGGCAGGTTGCTGCCGGGCCGGTCGCGGCCTGCGTGCGGGCGTAGTCGTCCAGGGCGTGGGATAGGTCGCGGGCGGTGGCGTACTTGCGGCCGCCGTTGGCGTCCAGGACTGCGGCGGTGACGGTGTCGGTCACGCTCCGGCGGGCGGTGCGGGCCTCGGTGGTGCGGCGGTCCTCGGCTTCGCGGGTGTTGGTGGGGCCGGTGTACTGGGACCAGTCCATGGCAGGTGCCTTCCTCGGTGTGCGGGTGGCGGGGGGCCCGAGACCCGCGCGGTGTGCAGCCGCGCGGGCCCCGGAGGGGTGGTCAGGCGGCGGGCGTGGTCAGCGCGTCCAGGAGCGCAGCGAGTCCCTTGCGGGCGGCATCGGTGGGCAGGCCGCTCACGTGGATCGCGGTCATGCCGTTCGGGTAGACCGTGAGCGTGCCGTCGGCGCGGACGCCGTACACGTCTTCCAGGCGGTGCCGTCCGGGCGCGGCGGCCGTCAGGTCCTCGGTGCGGCCACCCTCGGCAGCCATGAACGGCTCCAGCTCCACGTGGGCGTACGCGGCGTCGATGAACGCTCGGGCGGCGGCCGTCGGCAGCTTGGCTTCCACCAGTACATCCGTGGCGGTGGCCATCATGAACAGGCGGTGTCCGTCCGGGGCGTCCGCCCATGACACGTCGGCGCGGCCCCGGATCTGTCCGGGCAGGGGCAGGGGGCGCAGTCCGGGGAAGGTGGCGGCGAGTATGCGGGCGGCGGCGATGGCGGCCGCGGTGGTGGCGGAGCGCCAGGCGGTGACCGGGTCGACGGTGAGGGGGGCCGGCTCCTCCTCGATGTCGATGCCGAGTCCGGTCAGCCACTCGCCCACAACCTCCAGGGCGACCCAGGCGTCCCAGCCGCGCCCGCTGTCCGCCTTGCGGTGCAGGTCGGCGTACAGACCAGCGATGGCCATGCCTTCGGGCGAGGTGACGTCGAACACGGGGGCGTGCGTCATGGTGGGATCTCCGATCCAAGTTACTTGCGGGTATGGGTGCGACCTGCGGGTTTCCAGCACTCCGGCCGCGCCGTGCGGGGGCGCGGCCGGAGTGCGAGGGGGTGTCAGCGGTCGCGGATGACGCGGAGCGCTTCGAGCTCGGCGATCAGCTCGGGCGTCACTCGCTCGGTGGGCCCGGCGAAGTCGTCCCAGGGCCACCAACCGGAGATGTCGTACAGGCCGTCAGCGTCCGGGGCGATGTCCCGGTCACCGGGCTCCGGCTCGTAACTGGCGTCCCACGACATGCGGATCACTTCGCCGTGCCACTCGGCGGTCAGGCCGTACTCGCAGGCGTTCAGGTCGCGGACGATGTCCTCGGCGGTGGCGCGGGTGAAGCGGAAGCCCTTGCCCTCGGTGCCCACCCACAGCGTGGGCGTCAGCGCCGGGTACGGGCCGTCTTCGTCGCTGCCGTCCACCATCACCAGGGACAGGGCCTCACGCTCGCGGCCGTGCCCAAGGCACTCCGAGGTGTTGCAGGTGCGGCCGGTGCCGTCCCAGTAGGCGCGGTGCGCTTCGAGTCCGGTGGCCTCCCAGTCGTCCCCGGCGGTCCACTCCGGGCGCCGCTCAGCCCAGTACGAGAACGCCTTGCGCAGGCTCGGGCGGCCGTACTGCTCGTTGTGCCCGTGCATCGTGATGTGGGCGATCCAGGATGCGCGGACGCTGTCGTACCCGTTGCGGGACAGGTCGTAGCCGGTGCCCGGCTCGATGTCGGCCGGGTCGACGCCGGAGGCCAGGCACAGGGCGGTGCGGCGGGCCACCATCTCGGGGGTGTGGGTCATGGGTGTTGCTCCTGTCTGCGGATCGGGTGGGCGGGCCGGCCGCCGCGTCGTGCTGGGGCGCGGCGGCCGGTGGACGGGTCAGAACTGGGGGGTCAAGCCCTGGCGGGTGGCGCGGTGCCGGAAGCGGCGCAGCGTCGCTGCGGTGCGCGGGGTGTCCTGGTCGAGACCGAAGAACACGGGGTGCAAGCCGTAGTCCCGGACCTCGTAGGCCAGCGTGTGAAGGGCGTACACGTCGCCGGGCGTAGCGTCCGGCCCAGCGGCGGCCGCCCGTGCCTCCAGGCCCAGGCGCAGCAGGCCGAACACGGTGGGGGTGGAGTGCTTCTCCGCGCCGATGATCCGGTCCCGAACCCAGCCCGTCACCGGAAGGTGGGCGAGGTGGGGCCGGTTGGTGATGGCGGTGGCCTCCTGGAGCGCGGTCGGCATGATCGCGGCCGCCTCGTTCAGCTCGTCCATGGTCAGGTCGTAGTGGCGCAGGATCACTGCCATGCGCCAGACGGGGGCGAGGGTCGCGCGCAGCAACTCCATGTCGGCGGCGGGGTCGGTGACGGTGCGGGGCATGGGGTGTTCTCCGTTCGGTGTGCGGGCCCGGGGCGGCCGAGTGCTGGTCGGCCGCCCCGGGAAGTCCGGGGGGTGTCAGGCGGCGAGGGAGTAGCGCAGCGCGTCGAGCGCGGCCCGGTACTCGGGCTTGCGCGGGTTGTAGGCGTTCACCAGGGCGGGGAGCTGCGCGCGGCTGTAGTGGCCGACGGGGCTCCACTTGCGGAAGCGGTGACCGTCCACGGTGCGCAGGGTTCGGCCGTGGCGGACGGGGGCGATTCCGATGCGCTTGGCGGCGGCGGACAGTCCGCTCGCGGCGCCCTTGATGGCCTTCACGTCGTCCACTCCGGCGGCGAGGAAGTGTGTCGCCAGTGCGCGGCCCCGGAGCAGGGACGCTTCAAAGCGGGTGTCTGCGGAGCGGCGGCGGAGTGCGGCGCGGGCGTCGCGGGCGCGCTTGTTCATCGGTGGCGGGGTGCCTTCCGTGCGGTGTTCCCGGCGGGAACAGCGGGTGTGCGGGGCCCGATCGGTGCGGTTGCTGGCCGCTCCGTCGTGCATGGCTAACGCTAGTGGATCAACCCCGGAACGCACAACCCACGGAAGTGACACGGATGGTGTACCGTGCCGGACCGGCGGTCAGCACCCGCCAACTCCCGCACCCGAAAGGCGCGCTCATGCCCTCTTCTCTGCCTGCTCCGGTCGCTGCCCTTGTGGCGGACCTGGTCGCCAACACCCCCGCGGCCGTCGGTGCCGCCTACGCCGCGAACGCCGTCGACGGGCCGTTCCCGGCGGGAACGCTGGTCCGCTACTTCGGCTCCCAGGTGCGTCACCACGGCGTCTACCGGGCCTTCCCCTGCATCTGCCGTTACTGCCTCTTCCACGTGGCCGGGTTCAACGACGCGGGGGCCGGCGCGTGCCCCAAGTGCTCGACCGGCCGGGCGGATGAGTGCCGCGCGATGATCGGCGAGCCGGTGCGGTACATGCTGCTGCCGCCGGAGCAGCAGCCGGTGATGCCGTTCGAGAACGTGGCGCTGCGGTGCGTGCGCCCGTCGTCTCTCGCGTCCGCCGAGCCGGAGACGAACGGCAGCGCAGGGCCGGCTGTCTGACGCTGGGCCGGATTCTCGCCACTGCCTGTTGCGTGTCACTTCCGGTCGTGTAGTGTCTGGGGTGTCGGAAGGGGTCAGCAACCCCGACCGGCACCCGCAGCGCAGGCATCCCGCCGCGCCCCGAAGGAAGGCACCCGCATGTCCGTATCCCTGCTCAAGCCCGCCAGCACCGAGTTCTCCATCCGCGACCTGGTCGAGCACGCGGCCCGCATGCTCGGGACCGGCTGGCAGGCGGTCACCCCCACCGACTGGCTGTCGATCGGTCAGGAGCACCTGGTCTCGCCGTCCGGCGCGTACGTCTCGCTGTCGGTGGACCCGGAAGAGGTGATCGTGCTCAACGCGGTCGACGCCGACCGGTGCGGCGCCGAGGAGTACGTCGCCCCGCTGGAGGGCGCGACGCTCCACGAGGTGGCCGTGACCGTGGCCGCGTCCGCCCGCTGGATGCTCGCCCTCCTGTAACACCCCCCGCCGGGCCGCTCACCAGCACTGAGCGGCCCGGCCCCCGCACCCCGCCCCGCACCACCAATCGAACCGGAGAAACCCCGTGTCCGTGCTCGTCGCCCCCGTCTGCCTGGTCCCGCCCACCGCTGCCACCCTGGTCGCTCTCGCCGACGCCGAAGAGGCGATCGTCAAGGCCCTGCCCGTCAGGGTCACCAACTCCATCTGGCGGTCCGAGGAGTCCCGCGTAATCACGTGGGAGTGGCGCGGATCCACCGGGCACGTGCTGATCGCCCCGAATGAGCACGGGCGGATCGTCGCCCGCGTCGTCATCTACGACCTGCCCACCGACTACGCCCTCCGCGCGGCAGCCGCGTACGGCCAGGCGACCGGCGACCGGCCGCTCGTCGTGATGCGCAACGGTGACGACACCCTGATCCGCAAGGGCCGCCCGGTCGTGCTGCACGAAGCCTTCGGGAAGGCCTACCCGTGGACGCTGACGAGCGGATTCGTGACGCCGCGGGAAGCCGTGGTGCTGCTCCTCGCGTACGGTGCCGCGCCCCTGCCGATGAACGGTCCGATGGCGCCCGCGTACCTCCTGCGCATCCTGCTGCGGTCGGCCGGCCTGCGCGCCGACGTGCGCACCACGGACAGGGGCGTGCGGTACGTGGTGGCCCGCACCAAGTCCGGGCACGGCTTCACGGTCGAAGCGGCGGGCCCCGCCCGGCGCCCCCACGTCGGGTGGGTCGCGTCCTACCGAGGCGAGGAGATCAGCACCGACTGCAAGACCCTCCTCGCCGACTCGCTGCTGATCGTGAACTGGGCGCTCTTGAACGTGAAGTGACCCCCGGCGGCCGCCTGTGCCGCCCGGTGTCGCCCGCACACAGCGGTGCGGCCCCGGGCGGCGCGGAGAACCGCCGGAGGCCTCCACGGCTCACCCCCGCTACACCCGACGAACGAACGGAGCACCATCGTGTCCGCACCCCACCCCGACGCCGAGACCGCCGAGACCGCGACCGGCATCCTCACGGCGGCCGGGTTCACGCCCGCGACCGACGACCGCCAGGGCTTCCGCGTCGAGACCATCGGCACGAGCCGCACGGGCGCCCTGCTGATCGCCCACGGCCCCGAGCTCCCCGGGGAGCGCGCCAACGCCCGGGCCATGCGTGACGAGTACATCGGCGCGCTGATCGCGGCCGGGTGGAACGCGGTCCCGCTCGCGGGCTCGGTGCTGTGGGCGCAGCCTAAGACCCTCGCGGACCGCGTGTCCGACGTCCTGCGCGGCCGATTCCCCGAGCACGTGCCCGGGCAGCGGGCCGGCTGGGTCGTCCTGGAGCGCAACGGCCGCTGGTTCGTCGCGTGGGACCTGGCACGGAAGGTCGCGGCGGACACCACCCGGCAGCAGTCGAAGCGGCGGGAGCTCGCGGAGGCCCTGGACGCGGCCGGGTTCGCGCTCGCCATCACGCCCGAGTTCTTCGGCGTGTGGGTCGGCGACCGTGGCGACGCTCCTCGGTACACCGTGGCGGACAGCGGCCTCCCGTTCGGCGGCGGCTCCCTGATCGTGGACACCTGGACCCGCGTCGACGTGCGCGCCCTGGACGACCGCGACGCGGCCGAGGAGATGGCCGCGCGCATGAACGAGGAGCAGGACGCGCCCGCCGGCCACTGACGACCACCCCCGACATCACCCCGCCGGGGCGGGCCAGCAATCCGCCCCGGCAACCCCACCCCGCACCAAGGAAGGCACCACCGACCATGAGCACCCCCACCCCCGAGAGCGCCCTGAACCGTGCCCGCGCGCTGCTGGCCAAGGCGCAGGCGACCACGTTCCCCGCAGAGGCCGAGGCGTTGACCGCGAAGGCGGCCGAGATCCTGTCGAAGTACGGCTTGGACGCCGCGGCGCTCCACAACACGGGCGTGCGCCCGGACGTGCCGGAAGACGAGATCGTGACCATCACGGCCGCGTGGTCGCAGGAGCTGGCGCGCCTGCTGTACTACGTCGCCGAGGCGTACGGCTGCCGTCCGATCATGCTCAGCCGGGAGACGACGATGGGCGCGAACGGCAAGAAGGTCACGGCGGCCCGCGTGCATCTGGTGGGCTTCCGGGCCGACGTCGAGCGGGCGAAGATCATGCACGCGTCCTTGCAGATGCAGATGATCAGCGCCGCGAACCGCGAGGGGTTCAGCGGGAAGAACGCCAGGTCACTTAAGCGGGCGTGGATGCTCGGCTACATCGCCACGGTGGAAGGGCGCCTGCGGGAGATCGAGCGGCGGGCGAAGGCGCAGGCCTCCGCGGCGTACGGCGGCATGCCGGACAGCGGCCGGCCCGGGGCGGACCTGGTCCTCGCCGAGCGCGCGTCACTGGTGCGGCGCCGCTTCAACGAGCTGTTCCCCCGTACCCGGAACGCGCGCAGCTCGGTCAACGCCAACGCGTACTACTCGGGCGGACGCGCCGGTTACGGCGCGGACCTGGGGCAGTCCCGCACCGGTTCCACTGGGCGCCGCGCCCTGACCCGCTGACCGAACCAGCCGCAACCTGCCGTCCCCGCCCGCCAGCAACGGGCGGGGCGGCCCCCTCACCCGCACTGAGAGAGGCCTTCGCCGTGTCTCGCACGACCCTTCCCCGCACCCGCCTGGCGGCGGGCATCCCGACCAAGGCTCTGCGCCTGGTCCAGTGGGCCGACGTGATCCTTGTGTCGTCGTCGGCCGGTAAGGACTCCCTGGCGCTCCTGTGGCACGTCTACCTGCTGGCCAAGGCGGCCGGGGTGACGGATCGCATCCTGGTCGTGCACTGCGACCTGGGCCGCGTCGAGTGGGGCAGCACGCGGGAGCTGGCGGAGCAGCAGGCCCGGGCGCTCGGGCTGGACTTCATCGCGGTGCGCCGCAACGGCGGGGATCTCCTGCAGCAGGTCCGGGACCGGCACGTGCGGCTGGTGGCGAAGACGGCCACCGAGGAGGAGAAGCAGGGTCTTGCGGCCGGCGCGCTGCCGGTGCCTCCGGCGTGGTTTTCGAGCGCGGCGCGCTACTGCACGTCCAACAACAAGCGGGACGTGGTGGGGCAGCTCATGGCCGCGTTGCAGCAGGAGCACGGGGACCTGGGGCGGCCGCTGCGGATCCTCAACTGCATGGGCCAGCGGGCCGCCGAGAGCAAGGCCCGGGCGAAGAAGCTGCCGCTCGTCATCGACAAGCGGGCGAGCACGCAGGGCCGCACGGTCGTGACGTGGATGCCGGTACACCACCTGTCCGACGCCGCGGTGTGGCGGATGATCGAGGCTTCGGGCCTGCCGTACAGCGCCGTCTATGACACGGGTATGCGCCGCCTGAGCTGCGTTTTCTGCATGATGGCGACCTTCGATGATCTGGTGTTGGCCGCGCGGCAGGACCCGGAGTTGGCGGCCGAGTACGTGGCGGTCGAGCGGGAGACGGGGAGCACGTTCAAGCGGGGGCTGTCCATGGCCGACGTGCTGGCGCGCGCCCTGGAGCTCAACGCCACCGAGGGCCCGGTGCGGGTGGCGCGCGGCGCGGCGATGGCGGAGCACCTGGGCTGGGATGCGACGCGCCTGTACCTGGCGGGTCTGGGGCTGGCGGCATGAGCGCGCTGGGCAAGGTCGCACGGGCCGCACTGCTGGGCGCGGCCGCGCACCCCGACGGGATGCTGACCGACGTGCACCAGCGGACGGCCATCGCCCTGGAGGAGCGCGGATACGTCGGGCTGTGGCCGCTGCTGCCGGGCCGGAAGCCCACGCGCATCGCGGACCTGCCGACGTGGCCGCTCGATGTGCCGATCACTCCGGCTGGGCGCGCGGAGGCTGAGCGGCTGGGCGCGGCGCCGGCACCCTCGCGGCTCCTGGTGATTCCGTGCGGTGGAGCCAAACGGACGGAGTGGCGGTCGTGGCCTGCGGGTGAGCTCTACGTGGGCTCGTATCACCGGGCCTGCCGGGCGGCCGCGGATCGGCTGGCGGCGGAGACCGGCGCGCGAGTCGTCGTGCTCTCGGCCTGGTACGGGCTGGTGTCGCTGCAGCGGCCGCTGTGGACGTACGACGTCACGGTCGGCGACCCGCGCACGGTGAAGCCCGAGACGATCCGGCGCCAGTCCGAGGCGATGGGCGTCCTCGATGCGGACGTGACGGTGCTCGCGGGCAGCCGGTACGTGCGCCTGGCCCGCGAGGTGTTCCCGGATGCGGCCGCGCCGCTGGCAGGGACGCGCGGCATCGGCGAGCAACTCGCCCGGCTCAAGCGGATCCGCTTCGACGGGTCGCAGGCCCTGGCGGCTTGACCGCCCCCATGACTTCGGCGTCCGCCCTCCGTGCTGGGCCGGGCGGGCGCCGACACCCCCTGACGAGACTGGAGCAACCCCCGTGGCCCTCCCCGACACGAGCCACCTTCGCACGTACATCGGCCCGTACCCGCCGGCCCGCCCCAAGGACACCCGCACGTGGATCTGGTCCAAGTGCGACCGGTGCCCGTGGACGGTCTGCTACCTCGAAGACCGCAACTCGATGCGGTACACGATCGAGTTTTGGGAGCACGCCGAGCAGGGTTGCGGCCCCGGCGAGGTGCCCGCCCAGGACGACGGCGGCCCCGCCGGGCAGATCGCACTCTTCGCCAGCGACCCCGCCGGACAGCTCGCCCTCTTCGGCTGAGCACCCCCAGACTTCCCGCCCGGCGCCGTGCCGTGCGGGCACCACCTGCGAGACATGCGAGGAGAACCCCATGGGTGAGACGTTGACGGACCTGGCCTTGGCCGCCGAGAACGAACAGTGGGAGGCGTCTGGCGCGGCCGAGGCCGCGAACCGTGCCGCGTGGCCGGCGTACGCCCTCGGATTCGCCAAGCGGACGCTGGGCGAGGAGGCAGCCGCGGAACTGACGTTCACGGCCAACGCGCTGCCGTCGGAGGACGCGGAGGCGGAGGCGGACGCGCCCGTGCCCGGGTCGCCGGGCCTGATCCTTCGGTGGGCTGGCGGCGGCAGCGTGGAGGAGACGCTGACGCTGATCGCCCCGTGCGAGGCCTGCAAGGTGGACCGGAAGGTCGGCGGAGTGGTCGACCTGGCCCAGTTGGGCCGCATGCTGCTGAGCGAGCGTCGCCGCTGACCTGAGCGCGGCGCAGCGCCCCGTCCTGGACTCGTTCCGGGGCGGGGCATTCTGCTGTACGACCCTGGTTCGCAGGGTTCTGCTGGTGTAGTGTCTGGGATTCCGGAGGCCAGCAACCCCCGGCGCCCGCATACCCCTTCGGCAGTCCGCTGCCTGACCCAACGGAGCACGACATGGCTTTCAGCATGAGCACCGGCCGGGACACGCGCCTTGGCCGCGCCACCGGTCCGCAGACGGTCCGCCTGTACGGCAGCGACGCCGACGGCGGCAAGGACGGATTCCCGGTCGTCATCGGCCGGGGCACGGTCCGCGTGAACCCCGACGGGCCCGAGTCCTGCACCGTCTACGACGACGAGGGCCGGGCGTACGAGCCTGTCGGAACGTCGTGGGAGCCGTTGGCCCGCGAGTGGACGTGCGAGGCGCGCCGCATCGACCAGGACGGCCAGGGCGACCTGTGATGGCGGCGGCGATGGAGCAGCCGGAGGCGGTGCGCGCCCTGGTGGGCCAGACCATCACGGTGACGGAGGCCCTGTCGGGGATGCCGAACAGCCGGCCTTACCGGCTCCGGATCACCGAAGCCGAGATGACGTCCGACCCGGCGTCCGGGATCGTGCACGTGACCGGGGACCGGTTCCGCATGGACGGCACGCCCGCCATCCGCAAGCGCGGCCCCGTCGTGGGCACCACCGTGTGGCTGCTGGACGGCTGGACGGAGATCCTTGGCCTGCCGGACCTGCCGCCGCGGGAGTGGAAGTTGGAGGCCTGCGGGCTGCCGGTCTACTCGGAGCACCAGCGCGCCGGGATCGCGGCTCGGATAGTCGACCTGGGCGCGGCGTACCGGGTCACGGTCGGGGACGTCGGCGAGGACCAGGCCGTGCCCGGGGACGAGGTGGCGCGGCAGGTGGCCGATGCGCTTGCCGAGAACGGGATGCGGGTGGACCGGCATGCGGACGGCGTGACGCTGCGGCTGCGCCAGGGCAACGGATCCCACATGGTGCTTCGCCCGGTAGCGGGCGAGTAGGTCCAGAAGGCCGCCGCGCGCGGTGGCCAGTGAGCAAGGATGAGAGCGGGCGGGGCCGAGGCGAATTCGGCCCCGCCCACACCGACTGTAGGAGGACACCGGCATGACTGCCACACCCGACCCCGCCGACCTGATCGACCGCTTCGCCATGGGGCAGCAGGAGGGGCACCCGTACCCGGGTGAGCTGCCCGCGGACATCGCGCCGTGGCACTGCTACCTGCTCGACGGCGGGCACTCCCTGCTGGTCGCGCTCGGGTCGCTGTACGCGGCGGGCGTCGACCCGGGGGCGTTCATGGTGCCCGCCCCGGTGAAGACGGTGCTGCGGGCCGGGTACACCTTCCGGGACGGCTACCCCGTGGCCGATCTGCCCTATGACCCGACGCTGGGCCTGGTGACCGATCCGGGCGACGACGAGTTCGACGGCGGCCCGGAGCCGGCGGCCGCGCTGCACCGGCTCGCGGTGGGCGAGCCGTACAACGCGCGCATCACCCAGTGGCCCGGGGGCATGGGGCAACTTCGCCTGACCCTGTCGGGGGCGGAGTTCGTTCTGCCGATCGACGCTCCGGCCCGGCATGAGGTCAAGGCGTTCGGGCAGGGCACGGCAGAGTTCGGCATCGTATCGTTCGACCGCTTCGCCATGCTGCTGTACCGGTTCACGGACCCGCGCGACAGCAACCCCAAGCACGGTCTGCCGTGGTCGGATGCGGCGTGGGAGTACCACCGGCAAGCCATCGCGGAGCCGGTCGAGCTCCCGGCCGCCGCGGTGTTCCCGCTGCGCCTGGTCCTGGTCGACGCGGTCAACGGCGTGGTGCAGGCCTTGCGCGCGGTCACCCCGCCGCAGGAGTTCTGCGACGCGCTGCGCACCGCGGCCGCCCGGCAGCAGGGCGTCCAGCGCGACGACGCGCGGGCCGGGCAGGAGATCCGGGCCCTGTACGCCCGGCACTCCAGCGTGGATCTGCTGCTGCAGGCGGAGGCCAGGTTCGAGGCGCTGCGGGACTGAGCAGCGCGAAAGCGAACGCCCCGCCCTGGGATTCCCGGGGCGGGGCGTTCGGCGTCTCCGGGGGCATCTCGCCCCGCACGGTGGGGATCCCCTGAGCGGGGCACCGCGTAGCGGGAGGGTCCAGTCACCTGGTCCCTGCCTGGTCCCGGCAGACGGTCGACGGGGGCGGCGGCCGTCACCGCCAGGTGTCCCGGGAGCGTCCCGGGGATCATTGCCGCCCCACGATCAGTGTGCCACCGTCCGCGGAGCACGGCGCCCGCCCGCAGGGTGGCGGGCGGGCGGTGGCTGGCGGCGCTACGCGGCCGTGGGGGCTCGGAGTTGGCGGACCATGGTGGCGTACAGCGGGGAGTCGGGGAAGGGCTTCTGCTCGCCGACGTTGGTGTAGCCCCATCGCTCGTACGTGGCCTTGACCTCGGTCTTGCGCGGGTCGACCAGGAGCGTGACGCGCTCCTCGGCGCGACCGGCAAGCAGCTCCTCGTGGATGCGGCGGGCGATCCCCTGGCCGCGCCACTGCTCGCGGGTCATGAGCTCGAAAAGCGCGAGGGTGCGGGCGCCGGTCTCCTCCGTGTAGTCCTCGGGCAGGGGGTCGAGCTGGTGCATCCACCAGCGGGCTCCGGGCTGCAGCGCTGCACCGTAGGCGTAGCCGACGGGTGTGCCGTTGTCGTACCCGATGACGGCCTCCCATGAGTTGCGGCCGGCGTGCCCGGTCAGCCGCTCATCGAAGCGTTCGACGCTGAAGAACGGATCGCTCATGCGGTGGGCGTACACCTCGGCGAACACGTCCAGGAGCGTTTGCCGTACCTCGTCAAGGCCTTCCCGTCCTACGCGCCGGAGCTCCAGGTCCATGGGTGCGAGTCCTTTCACAGGGTGTTGGTCCGGGTGTCATTCAGCCATGCGCGGGCGCGGGCTGACCCCGTTGCGGCCGCTTCGGTGCGGAAGTTGCGCAGGAGTGCACGCACGCGCCCGGAGTTCGGCAGGCCGTGCGTGTAGAGGGCGTCAGCGGTGCGGCAGGCCTGTTCGAGGTCGCCTTGCCTGACCTGGGCCAGGGCGAGCTGCGCGGTGTAGTAGGCCTGGTTCCGCTCGTAGCCGGGGCGGATCTGGGCGAGGGTCCGGTGGGCGTGGTACTCGGCTTCGTCGGGGCGGCCGATGCGCAGGTGCACCAGGGACGACAGGCCGTGCCATTCGGCGATGTCGTAGAAGCCGAACCATGCGGGGCGGGGCGCGGCGGGGTCGGCGCGGTGTAGGGCGTCCTCGGACAGCCGGATGGCGCGCAGGGCTCGGCGGGTGTCGTTCTGCTGGGACAGGGCCAGGGCGAAGCGGGCGTGCCCGAGGGATGCGTAGAGCGGGTCGCGGCGGGTCATCGCGTTGCCGCGGACGCGTTCGGCGGCGGCCTGGGCGTCGGCCGGCCGCTGCTGCTGGGAGGCCAGCAGGGCCATGTAGTTCCACGCGCGGAGGACGACGACGGAGTCGCCGGACAGACCTGCGAGGGTCAAGGCGCGTTCGACGTGGCGTTGCGCGCGGTCCATGGCGTGCGTGTCGAGCGCTGCCCACGCCGCGGCCATGGTCGCGTTGGCGGCGAGGGAGTATGCGGCGCGCCGGATGCTGCTGGTGGCCTGCCCGCTGTTCATCAGGTCGGTGGCGATCTGCGCTTGGGCGAGGGCTCGGGTCTCGATGGCTGCGGAGCCGCCGGATCTCTGGTCCTGCGCGGACAGCGCGTCGAGTTCGGCTTGCAGGCGCTCGATGTCGGCTCGCCCGATGCGGGGGGATGCGGCGGCGGGCGCGGCGTTGAGGGCGGCGGCCGCCGCGGTGGCGGTGATGAATGCGCGGCGGTCCACTGGTGCCTTCTCTGGTCGCGGCCGCTTGGAGCGGTGGGGCCTGGTGAAGCCCAGGGCCTCACCCGTACAGCCGAATACTGCCTCCAGCGCCAGGAGCTGTCTGCTCTGCGGCCATCGGGTTTGTCCGCTCAGGAGGCGCCGGATGGTGCGGTCGGTGAGCTCGCCGCGGCGGCCGGTGCGGGCAAGTAAGGCGTCGTTCATCGCCGTTGCGAGGTCGCTCGCGCTCAGGCCGGCGGCAGTCATCCGGGCTTCCAGGATGACGTTTCGGCTCGCGTCGGGAGTGCTGACCATGCGTCAAAGGTACGGCGGAGCCTTCCCCTCCGAGTAAAGGAATCGCAAATTGGCCCTAGGGCGTGCGGGCACATTGCCGTCTGTTTGCCCTACTGCGGAGCGTGATCGGGCGGTTACCTGTGTGGACAGTGACCGCATCGACAGGGGGTCGCCATGACGGCAGCCGCACCGACCACGACGGGCCAGGACGCGCCCGCCGCCGACGAGTTCGCCGAGCTCGCCAAGCTGGTCCGCCAATGGACTCTGCGCCCGACCGGGCACGCCTGGGACCTGGTGCTGACCACGTACGGCGCGGCAGGCGAGCGGGCCGTGCGATGGATGGAGCGGTTCCAGGTCGGCGGCTGCGGCCCGGTCATCGCGCACGGCGACTCGCTTCTGTGGCTGGTACCCCCGGGCACGCTCGCGCAGTGGATGCACCCGCGCGGGCTCTGCTACGGCCGGGCGTTCCGCATCCCGGTGCCGCCGCCGGCCAAGCGCCAGGGCCCGGGCCCGCACTGGCGGGTGCCGCAGTCGGCGGATCGACTCATCGTGCCGGAGCTGCTGGCGCACGCTCTGGACCGGTTCGAGCTGGCGCCGCCCATGCCGGTGATGGTGCGGGCGTGATGGCGGCCGCCGCGGTGGTCCTGGACGACGAGGAGGCGGAGCTGCTCGACGCCCGCCCGTGGGCGCCCGGGACGTGCCTGCTGTGCCTGGTCGACGGCGTGCCGGTTACCCCAGTGGTCGCGGTGTACCCGGCCGGGCTGGCGGTTCCGCGCGGGAAGTGCCGCGCCTGCATGGCCGAGGGCCTGTGCCTGCAGCGCGCCACGGCGGATGCCCTTCACCGGCCCTACGCCCCGTCCCTCCCATGAACGGCTGTCTCCCGCGCGGGGCTGGGGCCTCGCCCGGGAGACGGCTTCCAACTCCCCGTTCCGGCCGGAGGTCAGCCGGCCGGAACGGGGCCCGCAAGACGCACGACCCGCGCGAGGATGGTCCCCGCGCGGACAGACCAAGGAGGTCACACGATGGACGAGATCACCGAGGCCACCGAGACCCACGTCGGCGTGGTCGCGGCCGACGGCGGCGAGAGCGACAGCAGCTCCGGCAACGACCACGGCGGCAAGGGCGGCCAGGAAGACGGCGGCCACTCCGACAGCAGCGGCCGGTAGTCGATGAGCGACCAGCACCAGCCGGAGGCCGGCCGTACGCGGCTGGCCTCCGCGCTCATTGAGGCAGGGGATCTCCCCGCGGAGTGGCTGCCCGCACTGTCAGCGGCCCCCCGTGACCTGTTCATCCCGCCGCAGGCGTGGGCGCGGGCCGACCAGGGGCGCGGCAAGCACAGGCAGATCGACCGGGACGCGGACCCCGCCGGGTGGTGGGAGGCGGTCGCGGAAGACTCCCCGATCACCACCCAGTTCAGCGACGGGGAGGCCGCCGAGCCGAGCGGCCTGCCGTCGTCGTCCAACAGTCAGCCCCGCATGGTCTTCGGCATGCTCGCTGCGCTGCAGTTGGAGGACGGTGACCGGGTGCTGGAGATCGGCACGGGCACCGGCTGGAACGCTGCTCTCCTCGCCGCGCGGCTCGGGCACGACCAGGTCGTCACGGTGGAGTACGACGAGACGGTTGCGGCGGCCGCCGCGCAGGCATTGAAGGCGGCCGGGTCCCGGGTGACCACGGTGGTGGGCGACGGCACGGTCGGGTATGCGGCCGGCGGCCCGTACGACCGGGTCATCGCCACGTGCTCGGTGACGACGGTGCCGCCCGCGTGGATCGAGCAGACCCGGCCCGGCGGCTTGGTCCTGGCGCCGCTCGGCCCGGACTACGGCGGTGAGGGCATCGTGCGCCTGACGGTGCGCGAGGACGGATCGGCCACGGGCCTGTTCGTGATGTCGTCGGCGTTCATGCGGCTGCGGCAGCAGCGGCCGCAGGCCCGTCCGCCGATCGAGTACCTGGGCGGGAAGAAGTGGCCGGGCGACGGCGACCGGTCGACCACGGGCGTGCCCGTGGACGAGCTGTTGCCGTGGATCGCTCAGTTCGCGGTCGGTCTGCAGGTGCCGACTGTGGCCATGGAGGTGGAGCGGTACAGCGGCGGGAAGTTCACGCTGTGGCTGACCGACACGGCGGGCGACTCGTGGGCGACTGCGGACCATGTGCCCGGCGAGCCGGTCAGTCACGTCGTGGAGTACGGGCCGCGGCGCCTGTGGGATGAGGTCGCCGCGGCGTGGGCCTGGTGGGACGGGCATGAGCGCCCGGACTTCGACCGGTTCGGCCTGACGGTGTCCCCGGACGGGGTGCACCGGTACTGGCTGGACATCCCCGAGTACCCGCTGCCCGTCACCGGGTAGCCCGGGCCGCACACGACTCCGCCGCGCACCCCGACCTGGGGGTGCGCGGCGGTCGTGTTTCAGCGGTCGCCCCTCATGCACTCCTGCGGTGCGTGGCGATCGTCGTTCCGCGGCCCTCTATGGCGGCCAGGTACGCGGCGCGGTCCGGCGAGGTCATCCACCAGGCGATGAGGCCGCCCTTGGTCTTGAAGCCGAGCTGCAGGCGCAGCTTCGTCATGCGCCCGGAGATCAACCGCTCCGCGCGGTGGAGGCGTTCGGCGATCCAGGCCTGCGTCTTGTCCTGCTCGGTGAACAGGAGGATGCACAGGTCGAGCTCGTCGGTGACGCGGATGGTGGTGCCGGCGTCCTCGTCGGGCAGGAAGCGCTCGGTGCCGTCCCACGGGAGGGCAGCATTCCACCATCGCTGGTACTCGGCGCCGAGCCACGCCACCATGCGCGGATCGCGGACGTGCAGCGCGCTGTCCGGGTCTCCGTCCAGGTAGTCCTCGATGAAGGCCTGACCATGCGGCAGGCCCGGGTCCACGATCTTGACCTTGCAGAACTGAGCGGCGGGCAGCGTCCTGACCTGCCCGGCCTGCTGCTCGTTGACGCGTCGCACCCATGCCTGCATGGGCTCGGCGGTGCGGAACTCGTCCGCGTAGAGGCTGTACATGGCACGGCCCGACCGCCGGAACTCGACGTCGTGGGCCTCCAGTCGGGCGAGCTCCGCGGCCGGACGCATGTTCGGGTTGGAGGTCCAGACGCCGAGGACGGACGCGTCCGCGGCCCGCGCGATGGCGGCGGTGACGCGGTCACGGTCGCCCCGCATGAGGGTGATGCCGAGGTCGGTGGTGCCCCCGTTGGCCGGGTAGTTGCGGCGGAGCGCGTCCATCACGTGGCTGACGCGTTCGAGGGCGGTCAGGGCTCCGGTGAGGGACTTGATGGCGTTGTCGCGGTACACCTCGGGTATCCGCTCGATTTCCCTGGGGACCACCTGATCAGGGTTGGTCGGGTCCGGGATTGCAAGTTCCCATTCGAGGAGCTTTGCCCGATCTATCGGGTCGAGATACAGGCCTTCCCTGGCTTTGGCGTACGCCTTGAGGACGTCGTCCTCAAACATGATGTGACGCACGTCACTGTCCGAAACGTCGATTTTTCCCCGCAACACACACGCCCACTTTTTACGTACGTCATTTCTTACGGCCATTCCGGTTGATCGTACCCGTGGCGTAGACCATGGTTGGGCCGCAAGATCACTCTGTGGTGACAAACCAGAGCAGATCGTCCCGGGACCTGACCTGTTCCGGGCCACACCCCAAGGAGTCCTTATGTCCCGCACCCTGGGCGTCGTCGTGGCCGTAGCCTTCGCCGCCACCGCCATGACCACGCTGTTCGCCACCACCGCGTCCGCCGCCGAGTCCGAGTCCGCAACGACGGCCCCCGCCGTCGTCGCCCCGCAGGGTGACCTCGGCTGGGTAGTGGCCCCGACCTCCGGCG
The DNA here is from genome assembly GCF_965342435.1 of Actinacidiphila sp. bgisy160. Lineage (GTDB taxonomy): Bacteria > Actinomycetota > Actinomycetes > Streptomycetales > Streptomycetaceae > Actinacidiphila. The sequence continues at coordinate 182,365 of NZ_CBDRCM010000002.1, forward strand.
GTGGCATGCACACCGACGGCGATCTCGGCTGGTAATCACGCCCGCGTCATTCCACTTCGACCGAGCGAAGAGTGGAATGAACTAAGGGTTGCTTTACTGGCCAGAAAATTTGCTTTACCGGCTAGTAATCTGAGTTCCCCTCCGCGCACGCACCCCCCTCTTAGTGCGTGGAGGGGACACCGACCAACACAGCAGCATCAACGTGGAAGAGACATCCACTTCCACAACCCCATCGGCGTGGAAGGCCAACCCGCTTTCGCGCCGGAAGTCAGGCGGGGCGGCGGACCAGGAAGCGGCCCCCGGCGTCGGTGATGACGGCGCCCGAACGGCGGCCACATCGCACGGCGGATCGCAGCGGAACCCCGTCGATGCACAGGTCGTCCGACGAGCCGGTCACGCGACGGCCGGCACGGCGCGCAGCGTCGGCCGCTTCATCGTGGGTCAGCCACCGTCCAGCTTCGACGGTGGCCAACAGGTCACGTGCGGGGGACGGGGAGGACACGGCGGACGCCTTTCGCTGCGGGCTCTCCGGGCAGCTACGCCCGGCGTGTCCCGCACCGTAACGCTAAACCCGCAGACCTGCAACGTATCGCATATGTGTTCGAATACAGGTGGGGGCATGGCGCCCCGGACTCGTTCCCTCCGAAGGGGTTAGTTGTGCGTATCACCTACACCCGCCGGTCTTCACAGCCGGTGGCACCCGACCCGGAGCTGGAAGCGCTGGCCGCGGCCGCTCGGGAAGGCGACGCGCAGAAGGAGGCCGCCCTGACCGGGCTGTACTCCGCGCTGTGGCAGAAGGTGTACCGCGACGTGCAGCGCTATGTGCGCGACCCCGAGGCCGTCGCGGAGGTCACCCAGGAAGTCTGGGTCAAGGTCGTCCGCTCGATCGGCAATTACCGTCTGTCCAGCGATGGCGGAGTCACCAGTTGGGTGATGTCCATTGCCCGCAACACCGCGATCGACTGGTCCCGGGCGCGCGGCCGCCGCATGTGGGAGGTGCCCTGCGCGGACATGATCGCCGTGGACACCCCGGCGGCGCAGCCCGGGCCGGAGCAGGTCGCCGAGCAGAACGAGATGGCGGAGGCCGTCGTCCGGGAGGTGGGCCGAATGCGGCGCATCGACCGAGAAATTCTGACCCTGATCGACTACGTCGGCGTCAACGCCGCTGAGGCCGCTGACCTGTTGGGGATTTCGCACGCCACGGCGCGCGCCAGGCACGCCCGAGCCAGGGCTAAGCTGCGGGCCGCGGTCCCCCAGGAAAGTAGGATCGCGGAGTATCGGTTCGCTCTGGCGACCGTGGACGCGAACCCTGTTCCCGTTGGGGGGCAGGGCTGATGAGGGTGGGATTGATGGCTGGGACGGGTAGGCACAGGCGCGCACGGAAGCCGGAGCCGACCCAGGTGGGTGCCGTTCACCCGCCGCTGCTGCTGCCCCGTGAGGCACCGCCGGAGTCCGTGCGCCTGGCCGGTCTCGCGGCCATCCACCGCGCCCTGGCCGAGGAGCGCGCCGAGCGCGTCACCGTGCGCCCCGACGCGGGCTCACGCGACAACCACACAGCCGAGGCACGGTTCGCGGCCCGGGTCACCTCCGACGACGGCGGCACCGAGGTGATCGCCACCGGCAAGGAGCGAATAGGCGCCATCGAGGCGCAGGAGATCCTGGAGCACGCCGCCGAGCTGCTGGCCGAGCACGTCAAGGACGGCAGTGCGAAATGAGTACCGCCGCACAACCGCCGCTGCCTCTCGTCCTGGTCAGCGGCAAACTTCGCTCTGACGCTGCGCTGATCAAGCGCGGAGCCATGCGCGTCCTGGCGCTCAACCCCGCCCAGACTCTCGCCTCCGCTGTGCGGGCCGCACAGGAAGCGCTCAGGGACGACTACCCGATGCTGCACCCGGACGCGATCCAGGAGCTGATCCGTCCGGCGATGCCGCAGGCCCTGTCACTGGACGAGATTTTCGGCCCCGGCATAGACGCGCCGCCGCCGGCACCTGCACACCCGACTGGGCCCGCGCACGCTGCGACGCCCCTGCGGCGCCGCATAGGGCGGACGGCGCTCGTTGCTGCGGTCGCGGCCACCAGCGTCGGCTTCGGCTACGCGGTCAGCAACGTCCAACCGCGCACCGACGACCCCACGGTGGGCGCCTTCGCGGATGACCCGCAATTCCAGGAGTTTGCCGCGGCCGGGCACGAGGCGTGCGCCACGATCGCCGCGTTCAAGGCGCGGTGCGTGGACGCTGACGGGCACGTGATGCTGGCCTCCGCCAGCGTCGACGCCACCAGTGCGGCGTACTGGTTCGAGTACGACGACGAACGCCTCATTCTGCGGATCTTCCCGAGCGATTCGGCGGCGGAGGCCTGGACGAGGTCGCTGGGCGTCAAGAAAAGCACGCGGAACTTGCGGCGAGAGGGCCGGTTCGTGCTGTGGGGGTCGGACCCGATCCGCATTGGCGAATACTGCGACCTGATCGAGGAGCAGGCGGCCCACACCAAGCCCGGGCAGGTCGTTGCGCTCCCGAAGCGCCTGGCCGCGCTCGCGCTGGGCACGCTCGGCGTCGAGCCGGGGGCGCCCGTCTCGGACGACGCGAGGCGTGCGGTCAGCGCGCTGGTGATGGGCGTGGGTGTCGACGTCTTCGATCCGACCGGCACCTCTCCGTTCGACGCGCTGGAGCCGCTGCCCCCGACCCCGGTCACGCTCCCAGTCACCGTGCCGATTGCTCCGGTGATCACGCCGCCTGCTCCGCCGGTCGAGACCCCGGTCACCGTGCCGACTGCGCCAACGTCCGGGACGACGCCGCCGAGCTCGGGCACCACGCCGTCGCCGAGCTCCGGAACAACACCTCCGCCGACCGACACGACGCAGCCGCCGCCGACCGTGCCGACGTTGCCGGTCGAGCCGCCGCCGACCGTGCCGACGTTGCCGGTCGAGCCGCCGCCGACCGTGCCCGACGAGCCGACCGTGCCCGACGTGCCCGACGTGCCCGACGTGCCGACGGATCCGGACCAGCCGCCGGCCGAGCCGACCGACCCCACGGTCCCGACGGACCCCACCACGGACCCGACGCAGCCGACGGACCCCACGCAGCCGACCACTGACCCGTGGACGGACCCGGCGACGGCCGATCCCGCGCCGTCGGATCCTCCCCAGCAGGCGACGGGCAGGCACGCCGCGCGGTCCGCGCACAGCGGGCACGGCAAGCACCGCAAGCCCACCGGCAGGCACCGCAAGGTGCACGCATAGGAACGGCCCCGGCAATGCCGGGGCCGTCTTCGTTGGGGCGCGCCTGTCGCCTAGAACGCGGGCTCGTCCTGGGGCGGGCCGCTCGCCCACGGGTCGTCGTCCGGGCGGCCCGTGGGCGCACCGCTGGCGCTGCCCCAGCCGCCGCCCTGCTGCTGGCCGCCCTGCTGGCGGCCGCCGCCACCGTTGGCCCGGGTGACCTTGGCGGTTGCGCTGCGCAGGCTCGCGCCCACCTCGTCCACGTCGAGCTCGTAGACGGTGCGCTTCACGCCCTCGCGGTCGTCGTACGAGCGCTGCTTGAGGCGGCCCTGCACGATGACGCGCATGCCCTTCTGCAGGGACTCGGCGACGTTCTCCGCGGCCTGGCGCCAGACCGAGCAGGTGAGGAACAGGCTCTCGCCGTCCTTCCACTCGTTGGTCTGGCGGTCGAAGGTGCGCGGCGTGGACGCGACGCGGAACTTGGTGACTGCGGCACCGGAGGGGGTGAAGCGCAGCTCGGGGTCATCGACCAGGTTGCCGATGACGGTGATGACGGTCTCGCCTGCCACGGGGGGCCTTTCGCGGGGTGGGGTGGGGCCGGCCCGCGCGTTGCGGGCCGACCCTCGGGGGTCAGGAGAACAGCAGCTTCCAGGTAAGCGGGCCGGGGATGCCGTCCGCGTCGCGGCGCAGCTCGGGCCGGGAGAGCTGGAAGTCGCGGACGTTGAGCCGGTCGGCTTCGCCCCACGTCGGGCCGGGGCCCTTGCTGTAGTGCTTGCCGTACCCCTTCTTGACCAGCTGCTTGCCGAGCTGGGTGACGTAGGTGTTCGACTTGCCCGGGCCGAACTTACCTGCTCCGGGGAACTTCGGGGCCGCGGGCGGCTTGGGCTTCACGGGCGGCTTGACCGGCGGCTTCACGGGCGGCTTGCTGGGCGGCGGGGTCACGTCGTGGGCGCTGTCGGGCAGGTTCAGGGGCTGCCCGGGCTTGATGTGGTTGAGGTCCGTGCCAGGGTTCGCGGCGCTGAGCGCGGCCAGGGTGATACCGGCGAGTGCAGCGATGGCGGTGGCGGTCGTCCCGGCCCACACGATGACGCGCTTGTGTGCCGGGGGCTTGGCGCCGGCCGCGGCCTTGGCGGCGGCGAGGATCTCGGCGAAGGGGATGTGCCCAGGGTCGCCGTGCAGGTTCTCCGTCACGTGCATGTGGCCGCACCAGCCGCGGAAGGTGTTCCACTTGCTGCCGGAGAAGCGCACGCCGTTGTGGGCGCCGTACGACGCGGGGTAGGCGGGCCAGTCGCCCGCGCCCGGGCCGGACAGCGGGATGCCGTTCTTGAGGTACTGCCAGGCCATGAAGGCGGCCAGGTCGCGGATCGCCCACTCTGGCGCCTCGGGCCAGTAGATGTGCTGGATGCCGCGCTTCGCCCACGCCTTGTGCGTGGCCGGGTCGCACGTGCCGATGAGCTCGATCTGCAGGGCGTCGGCGGTGTTGGTCTCGACGCCGCCGGGGGCGTTGACGAGCGCGCGGGCGGAGCGGTCGAACGGCAGGTGCTGGCGGAACACGAGCCGCTTGCGGGCGAAGTCGGGGCCGCCGGTGATGTGCGGGGCGCTGGCGCCTCCCGCGTAGTCCGTGAAGCCGGTGCCCTCGGTGGTGTGCAGGATGCCGCGCTTGGGCTTGATCTTGTCGCCGGGGTACTTCTTGCCGAACCAGTTCTTGGTCCGGTCCGCGCCGGGGTACAGGGTGGCGGTCATCGCTGGCGTGCCTTCCGGGTCGGATGCGGGAAGGTCGGCAGCGTGGCGGGCCGGTACGGCTTGCGTCGCGGCCTCAGTTGGCGTCGTCGTCGCCCGGGTCCTGGTCCTCGTCGTCGGGGTACGTGAGGGCGTGCAGGGTGATGCCCAGGCGTTCGGCGAGCGCGTCCGCGTCGGTGGTCTCCACGGCCACGGGGCCGCCCTGCGGGCCGGTGATCTCCAGCACCGTGGCGTCCTTGCCCCACTCCGCCCGGTGGGCGCGTTCCAGGTACCAGGAGATCGCGCGGAAGTCCGGCCCGGCCCTGTCGACGGTGGTCTCTTCCACGATTTGGCCGGTCTCCGGGTCGCGCATCTTCCGGGTGACTTCCTTGGTGATGTAGCCACCGTTGATGAGCCGGCGGAGCTGCAGGACGGCCCCGGCGTGGGCGAGCTCGCGGGCGTGGGCGATCTTCTCCAGCAGCGTCACGAACGGTTCTTCGGCCGGATCGGGCTCGAGACCGTCAGCTATCCGTGCAGCTTCGTCGCGGCCGCGTGCGAGCCAGGTCATGAACGTGGTCCGGCCGATGCCTGCCACCGCGGCGGCCGTCTGTACGGGCGCGCCCTGGCGGGTGGCGTCGATCAACTTGTTCTCCACGTCTGGGCTGAGCAGGCGTGGGCGGTGGGCTGGGAGTGCCCCAGTGCGCTGTCGGGGCTTGCGGCGCGCCAAGGCGGTCAGCCGTCGATCGGGCGGCCGCAGGCGTGGCACGTGCCGTCGGAGCTGTTCCCGGCGGGAACACCGAGCTCGCCTTGCCCGGGCGGGGTGTCGGCGTCGTCTTCGTCGTCGCCGAGGTGGAGCAGAGGCACGGCCTGGTCCTCCTCGCCGAGCGACGCGGCGGGGGCCGCGCGCAGCAGCTCGTCCATCTCCTCATCGGACATGGCCAGGCTGTCGAACAGGTCCGGTTCCTCGGTGACGAGGTCTTCGAGCATCGCGGCGAGTACCCGTTCGTCCCAGCCGCCGGCCGCCGTGAGCCGGTTGAGCTGAATGATCAGCGCTTCGGCCTCGCGGTCGTTGCGGGAGGCCCATCCGCGCGCGATGGGCACCAGCCATCCGCCGTCTTCGTCCAGGATCAGCCCACCGGGCATCGACTCGCCTTCGGCGTACATGTCGATGAGGGCTTCACGGCGGCCGTGGCCGCCGATGATGCGGCCGGTGCGCTCGTCCGCGATCGGCATGTCCACGAACCCGTGGTCGCGGATCGACGCCTTGATGCGGGCCAGTTCGTGGCGCTTGGGGTTGCGGGCGGCCGGGGTGAGGGCTTCCAGGGGCATGTAGGCCGTCCAGCGTGGGGCGACAACGCTCGGGGTGGTCGTCACGCTCGGGCCTCTTCTTCCTTCCGGTGCAGGTTGGGGCCGGACGGGCAGGGCGCAGGCCAGCGAGTGCCGCGGGTTCCACGCCGCGCACCCCGCTCGCTGTGCGGGGCAACCAGGAGGACGTCGCCCGCACCTTGCCCGTCCGGGTGGTGCTTCCGCCCGGCCCCTGGTTTCCCGGGTAGGGGCCGGCCGGGGCCCGCCCGGGTGGCGCCGATGGTGCGCAGCCAGTGGCGCCGGGGCAGGCCGGGGCGCACGGTAGGCCCGGTGTTGGGTTGTGTCGCGTGCTGACGTTGCACCAGGGGGGCACCGTTGACTTCCAGTTGTGCGGGTGTAATGTTCTGGGTGTCGGGCTGAGGTAGCTCTCAGCCCCCCGGGGCCTGTCACACCTGCGGCAACTCCGCCGTTCCCTATAGGTGTGGCGCCGCAAAGGTCCCGCCCCGTTACCGCACTACGGAAGGCACGTCCGTCATGACTGACACGACGGGTACGAACCCGAGCGACCTCACCACCCCCGGCATGGACCCCGAAGCGACCATCGACGCCTTCATCAGCAGGGGGCACACCGCGTTCGATGCGCTTCGCGCCAACCCCCTCCGCGTGGACCTGGGCTACAAGGGCCCGCTCGGCGCCTCCGACGCCATCCCGGGGGACCGGGGCATCACGGAGCCGACCGACGAGCACCGCGCGGCGATCCAGACCTCGTTCGACAAGGCCGTCAACGAGCTGCTGGTGACCGGCCAGATCTCCCACCCGGACGAGCTGGACGAGGTCCCCGCCGCCGAATCGAAGGCGAGCCCCACCGCGGCCGACACGGCCGCCACGACGAAGCCCAAGCGGCCCTTGGACGAACTGGCCGACGAGGTGTCGGCGTACTGGGTGATCGCCATGCGCGCGAAGGAGTTGAAGGAGGAGCGGGAAGCCGAGCTGCGTTGGCGACTGCTGGAGCGGTTCGACACGGAGAAGCTCGACCGCATCGGCAGCTACCTGGACGAGAAGCAGACGGTGAGCTGGGCCGTCAACAAGCCCGCCCCGGGGCCGAGGATCACCAAGCCGGACGCCTTCACCTCCTTCATCGGCGTGAACTTCCCCGACCAGGTCCAGATGGTGTTCGAGGTCTACCCGGCCTTCCAGAAGGCACTGCTCAAGCGTCTTGAGCGGGTGCCGGGCACCGACGCAGTGGTGGACCCCGCGACGGGACTGATCGTGGACGGCGTCGAGTGGATGGCGCCGAAGCCCTCCAGCATCTCCCCGTCGTGGAAGCCGGAAGGCAAGGACCGGATCCTGGAGAACATCTCCGTCGAGGACATCGCCAACATGTTCGCCACCGTCTTCCAGCACGGCTGGGAGGAGGAGGCGTGATCGACGTGTCCCGCATGCCGACCTTCCGCCGCGGGGTGTGCGTCACGGCCTCCGATGTGAAGCCCGACGACATGTACCCGCACCCCACGGACCTGGACGGCATCGCCTTCGCCAAGTCCGCGTGCGAGTTCTGCAGCGTCGCCACGGAGTGCCTGCGTGACGCATTGGCCCTGCCGACGTCGAAGGACCAGGCGGGGGTGCGCGGCGGTACGACCGCAGAGGAGCGGAAGGCCATGCGGAAGCGCAACCGCAGGCTCACGCGAGAGGCGGCCAAGCAGGCCGCCGACGCGGCCGCCGCCTGACCTTCGCCCCCTACCGGCACCGGGGCCGCCCACGCGCCCGCAAGGGCGGCCCCGGCCACCTGCACAAGGACTCTCCCTGTGAACACCACGCAACCGGCCTGCCCGGAGCCGTGCCGCGCACTGCGCGCGGCGCACGCGGCAGGCCTCACCCCTCGCGCGTTCGTCCTGTACGCCGCGCTGGTCTTCACCCGCCCCGACGAGTACGTGTCGTGCGCGGACGCCGCCACCATGGCGCGCCTGACGCCGCACGAGACCCGGTTCTTCGCCGGGGAGCTGATCCGCCGAGGGCTGCTGTCCCGCCGCAAGCGCCACATGGCCGGCGGGAAGCCCGTCCCCGTCGCTTACCGCCCCGTCCTGGAAGGCGCTGCCGCATGACCGCGCATGACACCGTTGACGCCGAGCTGGAGGTGCGCGCCGGACGCCGCGCCCCCTTCACCATGGTCGGCGACTGGGTGCTGCTGTCCGGCGTCAAGCCCGCGGCCCACACCCTGTACTGGGCGCTGTCCGCGCACGTGTCGATGACCCGTGGCGACGCCGACGTGTGGCCGACGCAGGAAGTGCTCGCCCAGATTTGCGGGTTCTCGCGGACTCAGTCCCTGACCCCGTACCTCGATCAGCTCGTTGAGATCGGGGCCATCGAGTCGGAGCTGATCCGGTACGCGGGCAACTCCCGTCAGCGGTACCGGTACACCGTCCACGAGAACCCGCCGGAGGGCTACACCGGCCCGGTGTCCTTCAAGGACTTCTATGCGGCCCGCGGTGAAGCCGAGGACGGCATTGTGATCGCCCCGAAGGAGGGACGGCAGGGCCAGGCCGGAGGAGAGGCCACGGCGGCCGCTCAGGCGGCCACTGACGCCCCGAAGAAGCCCCGCCGGAGGTCCAGGCCCAAGCCGGACAGCGAGGACGCTCCTGCGGCCGCCAAGCCGCTCACCGAGCGGCAGAAGACTGTCGCGGCCGCCCGGGCGAAGAAGGCCGAGGAGAGGGAGCGCCAGGCGCAGGAGAAGGCCGCGGAGAAGGAGCGCAAGGCGGAGGAGGAGAAGGCGCTCGTCAGCCGCGCGCAGACGGCCGCGAACTGGTGGCTCAAGGACGAGGGCCCGAAGGTCATCGGGGCCCCGTACGCGGGGAACACCCGGTCGGCGTTCTTCGCCCTCCGCGGGATGATCCGCGACGCCCTGGCCGCCGGATACACAAACGTCGAGATCGGGGCCGTTCTGCGCGCCATGCGGGACTACAAGCCGCAGCCCGACCGGTTCCGCAGCGCTCTGGCTGCCGAGCGGACCGGGCGACCCGCACGCGTCCCCGCCGGCCGCGCGCCCATGTATGACGACTCGATCCACGAGCGGAGCTCCGGCCCCGCCCGCAAGCCCACGGCGGCGGAGATCGCCGCAGCACTCGACTGAGGGAGGTTCCTGTGTCTGCGCCCACCCTGGCGTTTGCCGCACCCGCGAAGGTCGACGGCGAAGGCCTCGCCCGCCACGTGGCGGCCGTACGGAAGCTCATCGCTGCCGGAGTCGCCGAACAGCGCGACCGGGGCCGCCCGGTGGTCGAGGCCGCGCCGGAGCACGAGACCGCCACCGTGGACGAACATCAGCGCCTGATCTTCGCGCAGGCCTGGCGCAACTCGCTGGTCCGCGCCCGCCACACCTCCTACGCGGGCTGGCGGCTCGATGATCAGGCCCTGCAGGAGGACCCGACGGACTTCCGGCTGCCCGGTGGCGACCTGCCGCTGCTGGACGACCACCAGCACCCGGCCATGCTGCGCGGGTGGCTGGACCGGCTTGCGGCCGGCACCGGCAAGAAGCGTCACGTCATCGGGTGGGGTGGCGTCGGCTCGGGCAAGTCGACGGCGCTGATCGCCCTGGGCAACGCGGCGGTGCGGGCGGGCATCATGACCCGCTACGTGCGCCACGGGGACTACCTGCGGTGGACCCGACCCGACGGTGCCCCGCCGGGCATGACCGCGCTGCAGGTCCGCGAGTTCCACGACCGGGCGGGGCTGCTCATCCTGGACGAGCTGTGCGGGGAGATGGACGGCCAGGCGACGGAGTTCGCCCGCCGCGAGACGGCCGACCTGATCGACGCGCGGTCCGCGTCCGGGCTGCCGACGGCGTTCGGCACGAACGTCACGTTCGACCACGTCGCGGCTGTGCTGGGCTCCCGGTTCGCGTCCCGGATCGGGCAGAACGCTCTGGTGCTGGAGTTCCAGGCGCCTGACCGCCGGGCCCCGGTGCGGTGGGGCCGATCGTGAGCTCCGGCCCCTTCGACGTCCGCGTGTTCTCCAGCGCCCCCGAGTTCAGGCCGCGGCGTGGCGTGGTGTGCATCCGGGTCGCGCAGGACGCGGACGAGGCGCGCCGGTACATCGCACAAGCGGCGGCCGACGGCTACACGGCCGCCGCCTTCGAGCCGGACACGGGGATCCGCGTCGCCCTGGACGGCTGACCCCCGAGACAGACCGATGCCCCCTGCCGGACTCCGGCGGGGGGCATCGTCGTTGCCGTGTCTCACTGTGAGACACGGGCGTGTGTCACATCTCAAGGATGGCAACCAGCTCCTTGAGATGGGCCGCGACTTCCTTTGCACGCTCGGGGTTCTCCTTGGCCAGGAGGAGCGCGGCGTTGGCGTCCACGCGGGTCAGCGCCTTGTCGACGCGGGCGAGCGCGGTCGACGGCGTGGAGCTCGGGGGCGCTGCAAGCTCGGGACTCTTGCTGTACCCGAGGAGGTCGCGGGCCTTGCGCAGTTCGTCGGGAGAGGTCTTCCCGGCGGCTTCGGCCTTCTGCCACACCTCGCGGACCTGCTCAGCCCCGAAGTCCTTCCACACCGGGTAGAGCACACCGACCTGGCGGGTGGACGGCTGCACGTCCGTGATCGGCGCGAGAGCTTCCCTGACCGGCTCGGCGTTGAGGATGCGGTAGCCCGCGGCCCGCGACAGGTTCCACCGGTCCTGGAGGTAGTCCTGGAAGGTGCTGTAGGGCTGTCCGCCGGGCCCGGCGAGTTCGAGGTACAGGCCCTGCTCGTGGATCGCGCGGAGGGACGGGCCGGCGGCGTTGAGGAATCGCGCATCGGCCGCGCGGGCGGCGGCCGCGTGCGCGGTCTGCGCGTCGTGGACGATCCGCTCGTAGAAGGAGAGCTTCTCCGCCGGGGTGGCGTCGGCAGGCGGCTCGGCGGCCGCCGGGGCCGGGGTGGCGGCAGCAGGGGTGACCACCGTCGTCGGGGCTGCCGCGGGGGCGGGCACCACGGCCGGGACGGCGGCGCTCTCGACCTGCAGAGCGGCCACGGCCGGGGACGTCGCGGGCGTCGCTCCGTCCATCAGGTCGAAGTCCGCGAGCTTCCTGGAGCCGCCCCGGTTCCGGGTGGGCGTGTTCTTCGCGGTCACGCGGCTTCCAGCTCCCTCACGATGTTCGCGTAGTGCCCGGAGCTCGCCGGGCAGGTCTCCATGGCGTCCTCGTACTCGACCAGGTCGGGTACCTCGGCCGCGAGGAGCGGCAGGCCCGCGTTGAGGATCAGGTCCCGAGCCGCGTCGTTGTGCGCGCCACGCGAGTTCTTCACCCGGGTGAGCAGGACGTTCAGGCTGACCTCGTCCAGCCGGCCAACCTCCTTCACGGCGGACACCGCCGCGGCGAGGGTGCCCTTGATGCGGCGGAGCTCGGCCTTGCGGGGCGAGGTGACCAGGAGGACGTGTTCGGCGACGGCGGCCGCCGCGCCGAAGATGTCGCTGGACTCACCGCCGCAGTCGATCACGACCACGTCGTAGTCCTGGGCGCGCGCGACCACCAGGTCGCCGACGCGGGGCGACGGCCACACCTCCAGGTCGAACGGCAGCGGGGCGCCCTTCTTGGCGGTGGTGCTGTACCAGTCGAAGGCGGTCTGGCTCAGCGGGTCGGCGTCGACCAGGAGCACCTTCTTGCCCTGCAGGGCGTATTCGAGGGCGACGTGGACGGCTGTGGTCGTCTTGCCGACGCCGCCCTTGAGGCCGCCGACGGCGAGGATCTTCGGTCCTCCGGCGGGAGGTACGGACTGGGTCACGGGGTTCCTTTCTCGGGTGGGCGGGGCTCAGGCGTTGAGCTGCTTGCGCTCCCAGGGCGTCTCCGGGACGTACCCGGCGTGGTCCTGGAGGGCTTTGACGTAGGCGATGTCGCGCCCGTCCCATACGGGTCGGCGCTTGGATGCGGCGCGGAGCTCCGCGGCCGCCAGGGCGACGGCGAGCGCGGCACGCTGGTGCAGCTGCTCGTCGTCGCGGTCCAGGACGGTTTGGAAGTATGCGGGGGCCGGCGTCACGTCGATGCCCTGCTTGCCGGTGGCGCGCAGCCACGCCAGGGCGAGGGTGTGGGCGCTGTTCTGCTGCATGGGCGTCAGCAGTGCTCCCGCGAGGATCGGCGTGAGCTGCTCGGCGGGCGGGAGCTCCTTGGACAGCCAGTGCTTGCAGGCCTCTTGCCGGTCGGCGGCCGCGGCCTGGCGCTGCTTGTCCTCCCTGTCCCACGTGAGCGGGGCGGGCTTCTGTGCGGGGATGGCTGTCTCACTGTGAGACGCGGCCGGAGCGTCGGGCGCGGGCGTCTCACTGTGAGACGCGGGCACGGCCGCGGCTACTGGCCCTGCGAGGACCCGGGCTTTGGCCTCTTCGACGTGGATGCCCGTCGCTTCGATGAGGCGCCATGCGGCGCTCTGCTGCTCGGGGTCGTCCAGGTCGCGGAGCGCGCGGCCGGCGTCGGCGCCGAGCTGCCCGGCGTCGATGGCGCGCTGTACGTCGTGGGGCAGGGCGAGAAGGGCGACGCGGCGGGAGATGTGGGACGCCGCTGTGCCCCACTCGGCGGCGATCTGCCGGTAGCTCATGCCGCCCTTGGCCTGGCGGGCGAACATGCGGGCTTCCTCGATCGGCGTGGCCTGCTTGCGGTGGTAGTTCTCGGCGAACTGGACGCGCTGCAGGTCGGTGGAGTCGGCGAGGTCGTCGCGGAGCAGGCACGGAAGGTCACGCTGTCCGGCCATGAGGGAGGCACGCCAGCGGCGTTCACCGAAGATGAGCACGTAGCGGGCGGTGATGAGCTCCCGGTGCTCGGGGTGTTCTTCGAGGTAGGCGGTTGCGGTGCACACCGTGGCGGGTTCGAGGACGCCGTCCCGGGTGATGCTCGCGGCCAGGCCTGCCAGGTCGCCCATGTCCCTCTCGTTGAAGGGGTTGGGCGCGATGTCGCCGATGGGGATGTGGAGCACGTCTCCGTCGTCGTCGGCGGGCGCCGGGACGGCTTCGCTCATCGGGTGCTCCAGGGGGCGGGGGGCTGTGTCAGATGTGAGGGTAGTCTGCGCGGGAGGCTGTTCCCGACGGGAACGCCAGATGAGGGGGGTGTCGCGGTGGGGGTTGACGTCCGTCCGGCGGATCGGGCGCTGGTGGCGGCGGCCGTCTCGGCGTGGGAGATCTCGGACTATGCCCGGGCGTTGGTCGGTGCCGCGGGGATGCCGCAGTCGGTGGAGACGCGCATCCAAGCCGCGCGCCAGCTCCGGGTGTTGACCCTGGAGTTGCTGGACCGCACGGTGCTCGCCGAGGTACTGGGCGGTGCCTCCTGGGAGGAAGTGGCGGCCGCCCTGGGACTGACGCCAGAGACCACGCAGTCGCGGTACGAGGAGACGGCGCGGGTGTGGGCGCGTCCGGAAGCGGCCACGTGGACGGCTCCCGGAGAGGCCGGCGACCGGGACGTGGAGGGCACCGCGGCGGCCTTGGATGCCTGGTACGCCCGGCACCGGGACGGCGTGGATCTGCTGGACGAGGAAGCGTCCGATCCTGTGTCACGAATCCTGCGCCAGAACGGTCATTGACGGTTCTGCGGGTGTAGTATTTGGGGCAGCGCGGGAGGTTAGCACCTCCCGCCGCGCATCCTCACCCGGACGATGAATTCCGGGTACACCCGCACACTGGAAGGCCGCGCCGATGACTGCCGCCACCGCCCCCGAGACCACCCCCGACGCCACCCCCGACGCCACCGCCGAGACCAAGCCGCCCAAGACGGTGCTGCAGGCGCTCGTGGCGGTGATGTGCGACATCGGCGCCGTAGGCAAGAACCGGGAGAACCGGCAGCAGAACTTCAAGTTCCGCGGCATTGACGACCTGGTCAACGCGGTCGCCGGGCCGATGCGCGCCCACAGCGTGCTGATGTTCCCCGAGGTGGTGGAGCACGGCTACGAGATCCGCAGCGGCAAGAACGGCCACTACACGGTCGCCACGGTGAAGGTGAAGTACACCTTCGTCGGCCCGGACGGCGGGGAGCGGTCCGCCACGATCGTTGGCGAGGCGGCCGACCAGTACGACAAGGCCACCAACAAGGCCATGAGCGCCGCCCTCAAGTACGCCTTGCTGCAGGTCTTCATGATCCCCACGGACTGGATGGACGACTCCGACAAGCACAGCCCGCAGGCCGTGGCGACGCCCATCGACTACTACATCCACCAACTCCAGCAGCGGGAAGTCTGGTACAACCCCAACACCCTGAACGACCTGTTCCAGAAGGCGAAGACCGCGAACCTCCTCGCCCACCCGGTGGACGACGGCCAGGGCGGCACCACGACCCTCGGGGAGCTGATCGGCGGCCGCGCCGCGCTCCTGGTGGCGGAAGAGGAGCAGCGGCAGGCCCGGCGGGCCGCGGAGAAGGAGGACATCCACCGGCAGCTCATGGCGGAGCACCCGGAACCGGACCCCGACCAGTGGGCTACCCCGGCCCCCGGCCAGCAGGCGCCCGCCGCCGTGGCGGCCGCGCCCGTGTCTCACAGTGAGACGCCCGCCCCCACCGCACCCGCCGCGCCCGCGAAGGCACAGGCACCGAGGAAGGCGCCCGCGAAGAAGGCGGCCGCGAAGAAGCCCACCGCGGCGGCCGCGCCCGCGTCTCACAGTGAGACGCCCGCCGCCGCCACCCGGCCCGCCCCGGCTCAGATGCCGCAGTCGCCGCAGCAGATGGCGTACACCGAGCTGCTGAACCACGCCAACGCGCAGGCCAAGATCCTCGGTACGAGCCTGACCAAGCACCTCGGCCTGGCCGACGGCGCCGACCCCTCCAAGGTCGACGCCATGCGCCTGACCGCCATCATCAAGGGCAACCGCCACAAGGTGATCGAAGCGCTCCGGCAGCAGGGCCGCGCCACCACCGCCGAGGCCTACGCGGCCACCCGTGAGGACTCGGTGTTCGGTAAGGCGAAGATCCTGGAAGAGACCCCCGAGGAGGGTGCCGGCGGCTGACCGGACCCGCTGAACGACGAAGGGCGCATCCCGTGCGGGCGTGCGCCCTTCGCGTGTCTCACAGTGAGACGCGGCTACTCGTCCGGCTGCAGACCGGCCGCGTGGCGTTCCTCGCGCTTGAGGGCGATGAACCGCTGCGGGTTCTCGGCCGCCAGGCGCAGCAGGGCGCGGCGGACGGGGTTGCGGTCGGTGGTGATGCGGCCCTGGCGGGCGCGGTCGCCGTCCACGATGAGCGTGGCAAGGCGCAGCTCGAACTCCAGGTTCCG
Organism: Actinacidiphila sp. bgisy160; assembly: GCF_965342435.1. GTDB lineage: Bacteria > Actinomycetota > Actinomycetes > Streptomycetales > Streptomycetaceae > Actinacidiphila. Next base: position 197,809 of record NZ_CBDRCM010000002.1, read on the forward strand.
GCGGATGCCGTCCGTCCGGCGCCTGTAGGCCTTGCGGGTCTCGCCATCTTCCATGTCGACCAGGGGCCCGTGGTTGCGGAGGAGCCGGTCTGCCTCCTGCTCGGTGCGGGCGACGATGTCGGGGTGCCGGAAGGCTTCCGTGCGGGCCGCGTCGCGCTGACGGTTGCGGAGCGCCACGTGTTCGATCAGCTCGGCCGCGAACGTGTCGCGGTCGGCTGTCATCAGGAACTCGACCTCTTCGGCGACCTTGTCCGGGTCGGCCTCGGGCTGCCGGGCCATGGTGCCTGCCTCTCGTGTGCGGGCGGCCCGTGTGCTGGACGGGCCTGCATGTGGTGGTGGCCGCCTGGGCGTCGGTGCCTTCCGTGTACCGGATCCTCGCTCGGCAGGCTCCCCGGTCCCGGCGCACGCCCGTGGGGCGCTGCCAGTGGTCTCGGAACGGAGGTGGATGCCGGCCCGCACTCCGAAGGCAGAATGTTCCGGCATCCCGTCGTCCCTCAACGGAAGGCACCGGCGGCCAGGCGGCCACCGGTGCTCCCAGAGTAGCGCCCCCTCGGGCGCCTGCGGCCCCTACTCGCGCGCGACCTCCTGGCCGCACGGCTCCAGGCACAGGCCGCCAGCGGCCCGGGTGGCGCACTGGCCGCCGCAGTCCACTGCCTTGGGTGCCGGAGACGTGGCGACCTCGAGGGCCTGAGCGATTCCGAAGCGGTGCCACAGGGCGCTGTACGCGGCCTCACACGCGGCGATGACGGCGAAGCCGGTGAGTCCGCCCTGCGCGACGAGCTCCGCGAGGGACGTGGCGTCGGTGAAGGCGCCCGAGGCGGCGACGGTGGAGAAGCCCGCGATGACAGCCAGGACGACGACGATGCCCTGCTTCACGCCCTTGGACCAGTGGGGGCGCAGGATCACCGCGGCGACGAGCGGCAGGACGGAGCCGACGGCGGCACCGTAGGCGGCGGAGTGGGCGAGGACGTGGGAGAAGGTCATGAGGGGGTGGCCTCCAGGTGGTCGACGGCGGGGGTTGCCGTGCTGCGGGGTGCCGGCCCGTGCGTCGGGTCGGCGATGTCGTCGCTCAGTTCCTCGGGGACGGGCGGCGGGGTCTGGCCGCGCTCGACCAGGAGGGACCGCAGGGCGCGGATGTAGCGGACGGCGGCGGTGATGCGGCGGCGGTCGGCGGCGCGGCCCTCTTCCAGGACGGCGATCTTCGCCCCCTGTTCGGAGGAGCGGGCTTCGAGGGCCTGCACGCGGTCGCGCAGGTCATCGCGGACGGACCGGGACTCGGTGAGGAGGGCGGTGAAGCCCTCCACGACGGCTTCGACGCCCTTGGCGTCGGCGGCTCGGTCGTCTTGCTCCTCGGTGCGGGCGGCGTTGCGGACGCCGAGGCGGTAGGTCAGGTAGGGGCCCGCGACTCCGACGGCGGCGACGCCGAGGGGGACCAGGGCGGCATAGGCACCGGTTGCCACGGTGGTTCCTCTCGCCGGCGGCTTGCGTGGGGGTGGGGCGCGCGGGCGAGGGGCCCCGGTGCACAAGGGACGTTGAGAGCTCCCTTGCCCGCGCGTTGTGCCGTACGGTGCACGCCCGTCGGCGCTACCGTCCCGCGCTGGCCCGGGTCACGCGGGGTGGACGTTGCCGGGCGACTGCCAGGCGGCGATGGTCGCGGCGGGGGCGCGGCTGATGGCGGTGGCCCATGCGGTGCGCTGCACGGGCATGCTGCCGTCGGTGGCGGCCGCGTCGGTGAGGGCCTGCCCGGCGGTGAGCAGGGCCCCGATCCACTCGGGCACGGGGACGGACGGGGCGGTGGTCCAGTGCAGATCAAAGGCCTGCAGGGCCTCGTCGCGGGTGATCAGCGGGTCCTGTGCGTAGACGCCGCACTGGCCGCACGTCCACCGGTATCCGAGGGTGTCGTTGCCGATGATGGTGACCTGGCGCTCGGTCATGGGTGGTGTGTCCTTTCGGGTGGTGGGGGGCGGCTGCCGAGGTCACTGCGTGGGGATGCCCTTGACTCCGCCGAGCATCACCCACGACACGGTGCCGGAGATGTCGTCGATGGCGACCTGGCCGTTGGTGCGCACGGTGATCGTGGCGATGCCGTTGGTGGAGTTGGTGCGGCAGTCCCAGCGCTCTTGGAAGGGCAGGGTGAAGGGCAGCGTGAACAGGACGCCGCCGTTGACCGGGGTGAAGCTCGCGGCGGGCTTCATGGTGCCGCGCAGGTCGATCGTGCCGTCCGGCCGTTCCTGGTAGCCCGGCGCCGCGTAGGGGGCGCCGTAGGGCACCCACTGGGCGCTGTTGAGCGTGGCCGTGTGCCAGGTATCGACGGTCAGGGCCTTGCCGGAGAATTCGTAGAAGGTGCCGCCGCTGCCGCCGCCGTTCGACGCGAACAGGCTGATCGTGCCCGTGCCGCCGTCCATGTAGAGGTTCGGGTTCGGGCGGCCGCCGTTCTGCCCCATGAAAAGCTCGATGAAGCCGTGGTCGCCGGCATCCTTCGGGGTCGCCACGTTGACCAGGGCGCTGCCCTGCCCGTACTGCGGGGCGGACAGGGTGAAGTACCCGAAGGTGCCCGACGCTTCCGCCGTGGCGGGGATCGTCTCACCTGCGGCGCCCGTGAAGAACCGCAGGACGGGGTCGTGTTGGGCTGACCCGTCGTCCGGCACCAGCTCGATGCGCGTGCCAGTTGCCCCGGTGCGCAGGGTGGAGCCGTTGACGATGGCTCCGGTGATGGTCCCGCCCGTGATGGTCTTGCCGGTGATGGCGTCGGCGGCGAGGGCGGCCGCCTGGATGGCTCCGGCCTTGATGTTGGTCGCGTCGATGGTGTTGGCGGCGATCTTGTCGCCTGTGATGGCGAGACCCTGGATCTGTGCCGCCGTGATGGACGCTGCGACGATCTTGGAGGCGTCCAGGGTGTTGGCGGTGATCCGGTCGCCGTTGATGGTGTTGGCGACCATCTTGGCGGTGGTGATCGCGCCGTCGGCGATCTGTGTGCCCGGGAGGACTGGCCGCACCGCGGCGTTGTCGAACCACAACGTCCCGGCCTGCGCCTGGAAGGACTCGGCGCAAATGACGGCCCGGACAGCGTTCGCCGGGGCAGTGACGGTGTTCGACAGGCGCTGCCAGGTGGGGCCCAGGACAGGGGAGGCGGTCTGCGTGGACCCGAAGCCGATAGCGGTGCCGCTGCTGTCCTCCCAGCGGGCGTACATCTTGATGATGGCGCCGGGCGTGTAGTCGGTGCTGGCCTGGTAGTCGTACGCGATGTAGAGCTGGTCGCCCGGACTGATCGGCAGAGTGGTGAGGATCTGCGTCCTGGTAGCCAAGCCCGTGTTGACCGCGTTGACCTTGAGGCTCTTGGCGCTGCCGTTGCCCTTGGTGGAGTCGACCGACCACACGCTGCTGGAGGCAACGATCTGCGCGGTGTACGCGCCTTCAAACGAAGGGTCCGACAGGATGTTGGCGCCGCCGCTGATGGTCAGCTTGTCGGCGGTAATGGCTCCGGCCGCGACGGCCGCCGCGGTGACCGAGCCCGCGGCGATCTCGGTTGCTGTGACCGAGTTCGCGGCGAGCTCCCGCGCCGTGATGGCGTCGGCGGCGACCTTCCCTGCGGTGACGGCGTCGGCAGCGAGCGCTGCGGTGGTGACGCTTCCGGCGACAAAGTTCGTGCTGTCGACCAGGCCGGTTTTCAGGGCTTCGACGGTGACGCAGTCGACCTGCATGACGCTGGTGCTGTTCGGGACGGTCGCCGACAGGTAGTTCAGCCACAGGTATGGGCTGATGAAGCGGACGTCCGCGTGAACGAGTCCAGCCGCGCGCGGGTCGGTGTTCGGCCCGGCCGAACCGTTCACGCCCGTGGCCGCACGGTCCTTGAGGTAGCCGACGACCGTCACCCAGCCGTCGGAGTCGGCGATGGGCTTCCCCGACGCGGCGACGTAGTAGTGCGACGACGGCGAGTTGGCTCCGGACCGGTTGACGAGGGTCGTCTTGTCGGCGCCGATGCCGAGCGCGCCGACGTAGAAGGCCTCGTTGCCGGCGACCGGGCCGGTGAGACGGACGCGTCCGCTGATCCGGTAGACCGTTCCCGGCTCGTACGCGATGAGGGTGGTACCGCGGACCCGGTTGTATCCCTTTGCCTGGCCGACGGTCTGCCCGGTGGGCGCGTCGGTGATGCCGGAGAGGTGCTGCCAGGTGGATCCGGGCTGGGAGTCGGTGACCTGCCATGCGGCCGGGTCGCCCATCGCGTCGACGTAGCGTTGTGCGGCCAGGTCGGAGAGCGCGCCGCCCAGGGCGTTGATGGTGACCGCGCCGGATGCGATCTTCCCGAGGGTGACCGCGTTGGCGGCAAGCTTTTCCTCGAGGATCGCCCCGTCGGCGATGGCGGTGCTCTTGACCGCGCCGAGCGCGATCTTCCCTTCGGTGACCGCGTCGTCGGCCAACTTGAGATCGTCAATGATCCCGTTCAGCAGGTCGTCGCCGACGAGCTTCCGCGCGGCGGCCGTTGCGGCTTCGGACGGGGCTCCGGGGACTCCGGCCTTGCTGACGGCGATGAGCCGCACGTACTGCGGGGTGTAGAGGTCGGTGGCGACGGCGACGGACGCCCCGGTGGCGGTCTCGATGGTGGCGGCCGGCGCTCCGGTGTCGACCGGGGCTTCGGCTGACGGGAGCAGGTGGATCTGGATGCGGGCGAAGTCGGTGGGGGCGGTGCCCGCGTCGGTGAACTGGCCGTCCCAGGTGACCTGGATGGCGCCGATGACGCCCTCGGCGATGGGCGTGCTCGGCGTGGGCGGCGGCTCCGGGGAGTGGTAGACGACGGCGGCCGCGCCGTCGTCCTGGACGCCGATGGAGAGAGCGAGTTCCCCGTCGGCGTCGAACACGTCGAAGGTGCCGCCCTCGACGGAGGTGAAGCTGGCCTGCGCGGACCGCTCGATGGTGTCGAGTCGGCGGGAGAGCTGGTCGAGCTGCTGTGCGAAGCGCGTGATCCGTACCCGCGCGTTCAGATCCTCGTTACTGATCACGGGGCGGAGGGTGCGAGCCCGCAGGGGCTAAGGTCGCGCCCTCACCGGGGCAGTTAGGGCCGCCTTACCTGTGATAAGTCCCAGAATCACAGGCAATTTTGGAGGGGTGTCGACACCCCTCCCGGAGGCGGCAGACTGCCCCCATGAGCACCGAGGCGCAGCATCCCGTCCTGACGATCCGGCTGCGCTTCTTCTTCGCGTGGGAGCAGCACCGCCCGGGCGGCTGCCGCTGCGCGTGCCGGATGTACCACGCGGCCCCGGAGGGCGGCGTGTGCATGGAGGCCGCGGACCCGGGTCTGCTGATCCGGGTGGCGAGCGATTCCTTCAAGACCGAGGGGCCGGTGCCCGTGTGCCGGTCCTGCTACACCGCTCTCGGGCCGCTCGCCGAGCCGGAGGCCTGAGCGGCACGGGCGGCCAGGCGCCTGCGCATGTACTCGCCTGCCTCTGCGGGCGGTGGCGTGCGGAGCGCCTTGGCGTAGGCCGCTGCGGCCGCCCGCTCAGGAGTTGACGGCATCGGCACGGGACAGGGTCAGGATGGCGGTGCCGGCCACGGGGTCGATCTCCTCCGCCATGACCCGATGCCACACTGCGAGCTCCCCCACCCACGGCACGTCGACCTGGACGAGGATGCGGTCCCCCATGGCCCACGACCCCAGGAGCGCGTTGGGGTGGTCGCGTACGGCGATCTGCGGCACGGTGAGCAGCTGGGTGTGCTTGGCCAGCCAGGTGTCGGCGGACTTCCGCAGGAGCGCGGCGTTGCTCGTCCCCTTCGACGTGATGACCCGGGCGCGGCGCAGCCGGTTGTCGCCGCCGCGGTGCACGGTCACCTTGGCCATCTTCCGGCCGGTGCCCTTGCCGAGGACGAGCAGCTCGTTGGCGTAGTCCTCGCCCTGCCCCTCGGGGTTGGCCAGGGCGATGATGTTCTCTCCCTGGCAGAACCGAAGGTCGTTGCGGGTGCGGCCGAGGCGCCGCTTGCCGAGCAGCAGGCGGTGGCTGATCTTTTGCTTGTCGCCGTCCCACTGGTGGTACTCGGCGAAGTCGGCGTGCGCCAGGCTCATCACCTGCCGGATGAGGTCCCCGCAGTCGGGAGCCTCCCACCACACAACCTCGTACGGGTCGTCACCGTTGGAGGCGCCCAGCAGGTAGCCGCTGTCGTGCTTGTCCACGACCAGGCCCAGGTTGCCGAACTTCTTGCTCTGCAGGTGGCTCCACACGGTGCGGACCATGTCGTAGGCGTCGATGCGCTTGGAGATGTTGAACTTCTCCTTGGGCATCTTCTTCTTCGGCTTGGACCCGTCGATGTAGCCGTCATGGTTCTTGTCGTTGTACTTGGACTTGACGACGGTCTTGAGGCCGGAGTGGATCTCCGGGCCGGTGTACGCCATGCCGTTGGGGTAGGCGTTGAAGCCCGCGCACTCGATCTTGTACGACTGCCCCTCCCAGGACATGTGCGTGACGATGCCGCCCCACCGGATGCGGCCGTGGAACTCGGCGTACAAGGCCGTCGACCACTCCTCCAGGATGCGCAGGCCGTCGGGCTTGGCCTGGAGGCGCACGTACTCCGGATTGATGCGGCCGATGAGCTGCCCGGGCCCGTTGAGCTCCCGCTTCGGGGCCTGGTCCAGGACGAGCGGCACGTCCCAGTCCAGGAACTGGCCGGTCGTGGCACGTTGGGCGATGAACCGCCAGCCTGCGGCGGTCATCAGTCGGCGCTCGGGGCCTGGACCCAGGTGACGGCGAGCTGCACCGTGGTGCCGATGTCGGCGGTCAGCGGCTTGTCATACCCGGCCGTGCCGATCCCTTCGAGGGCGACGGGCTGGACGGTGCCGCGCAGCTCGGGGGCCACGGTCACCTCGCCCCCGGCGATGAGCGTGGTGCGGCCGGCGGAGCTCGTGCAGTAGTTGGCGACGACCGTCTGATCCCCCAGGCGGACCCGGAGCTGCCCGCGGGCCTCGGTGGTGTCCGGCTTGAGCAGCCCGGCCCAGGTGCCTTCCAGTACGGCGCGGGTCGCCCACGTGGGGACGCGCAGGTTGATGGTGGCGTTGAGGGGGAATTCCTCCCACTCGTCGGTGATCGGGCCGACGTCGTCAGGTGTGGCCCACTGCCCGGTCAGGGTGCTGACGGTGCGCCGCACGCGAGGCTGGGTGAGCTGCCGCAGGTCGGTGACCATGGCCGCGGTGACCGAGGAGGTGTTCGCGGGCAGGTCGACGCGGGCGAGGGTGATCGCGGAGTCGTCCGGGCGTACGTCGTGGATGCTGGTGGTGCCGGTCGGGACTCCGGTGATCACGCGGGTGAAGACGTACGGGCCGGTCGTGGGGTCTTCCGGGATCGGCCACTGGCTGTCGGTGTTCGGGTCCTCGATGCGGGCGATGATCAGGTCGGAGCGCGGGCCGGAGGAGTCCGTGGGCTCGATGTCGACCTGTTCCCCAGATGCCATGCGGGCGATGTAGGCCTCCGACCCCTGCCCGCCCAGTGGCAGATGGATGACGGCCAGGCCCGGCGCGACGCTGACGGCATCGCTGGGGGCCGGGAGAGCGCTCACCCGCAGGTCGGTGGCCTCCACGATTCCCTCGTCGCCACCTGCCCCGGCCCACGCCAGGGCACGCACGATCTCGTTGGGCGTCGTTGACCCGTCGACGTACCAGGGCACACCGTCCCAGCTCACGGGCACTCTCCTCGCTGTGGCGTCTGTTGGGGACGCGGAGCAGGGTGCGCGGGTGGGTCGGCTTGCGTCGCGGCGTCACCGGGCGCCGTCCGGGGTCAGCCACGGCTTGCGCCAGGCGCCGGACGGCTCGGCGTCCGAAACACACCACTGGGCGAACGTCGTTGTGGCGGTGCGGGCCTCCTCGGCGAGCCGGGCCGCGAGGGCGGTGAAGGCCTCCTTCGCTGCGGCGCGGTCCTCCCACTCGTTGCGGGGCTGCGGCGGCTCCGGAACGGGGTACTCGGCGAGGTTGGCGGTGATGGCGGCCCGCGCGGCCTGGTTCGGGATGGCGCTGGCAGGGGCGTTCTCCCGGCAGGCCTGGCAGCGGCACGTCTCGTCGTCGGCTGGCAGCAGCTCGGGGCCGGCGGGGGCGAACATGCGGCGGATGCGGGCGTGGAGGTACCCGGCCGGATCGTCGGGCCGCCACGGGTGCCCGGTGCGGTCCAGTCCCCAGCCGCGCGCCCACATGGCCAGCTCGATGGCGATGAGCTCCGGATCCCACCCGCGATCGAGCAGTGGCCGCAGGGCAACTTCCAGGCGGCGCAGGGGGATGCGCTGCGCCCACGTGACCAGGGGCCGGACCTTGGCGGCCACCTGCAGACCTGCCCGGACCTGGTGGGGGTGGCGCCCGGGCCGGTTGTTGGCGGGGCGCTTCGCAGGCCTGCGGCGGGGGTTTTCCACAGGTGCTTCGATCTTGGGTTCCGGCTGTGCCGGGTCTGTCTCTTTCCCACCTACCTCAGCAGTACAGGACTCCTGTGGCTGGGACCGGAGGGAAGGGGTGCAACGCGGCTTGCGTCGGCGGGAGACGACCCGGGCGTCGTCCACAGCCCGCGCCCGGCCCTCGGCGGTGTAGCCGGTGATGCGGGCGTAGTAGCCCTCTCCGGCGATGCGTCGCCCCATCGCCTCATCCCAGATGCGGGGCACGGCCAGGGCGTAGATGGTGGCGGTAGCGGCGTACCCGTCCCGGCCGCGCCGCTTGCGCGCGTTGGCGCGGCTGCCGTGGGTGTGCCACACCAGCAGCCCGAGCTCCCGGAGGTAGCGGACATGGTCGGCGACTCTGCGGCGGCTCAGCCCGACGCGGGCCGCGGTGCCGTCCCAGTCGTAGACGACCTGGCCGCGCCACCCGACACGGGCGGCGATGTCCTCGGCCACTCGAATGGTGGACGCGCCGGCCTTCGGATGGAGGCCTGTGCCGACGGCCCATGCCGCGGCGTGCAGGAACTCGCGGGGGTCGTGAATGGCCCTGGACGCGGTGGCGTTGAGCTGCTGCGATGCCTGATCGGCGACGAGCTCGACGGCGGCCGCGGCCGGAGGCGGCGGCGGTGACGCGAGGCCGTTTTGGTGATGTTCCGCGCGACGCGCGACCCAGGGTGGGTGGCACTGCGCGAGGGCATGCGGCATTATTGCCGGTGCCTCCTTCCGTTCGGAGGGCATGGAAAAGCCCCTTCGGGGGCGTGGGCCCCTTTTTGGGGTTTGGCCCCTTTTTGGGGCCTCTGCTGGGAGAGCAGTGAAATTCGGCCCGTGAGGGCCACGCCGCCGGGGGTGGAAGCCCGGTAGCGCTGACGTGAGGCCGTCAATCGGACTCAGGTGGGGTGGAAGCCACCGGAGGCCAGGACGGCGGGGCGAGGATGAAGGGCCGGGGTGGAAGCCGGCCCGGGAGAATCCGCCCCGGGAGACTTAGATCATCACCATCCCCCTATGGGGTCAGCGGACGTGTTCCGTACTGAGCCCAACGACGGGAAGCCCCCACCGGATGTGTCCGGAAGGGGAGGCATGGAGAGACCCACCGAGCGGCGCGCATGAGGCGCGGCACTTTCTCGGTGGGTCATGTTGCGTCCGGGGGGGCGCATGCGGGTACGCTGCATCGCATAGACCTCCTGCTTAGGTCTCCGGCCCCGAACCGCCGCGCACAGCGACTCCTACATCGCTGCGGCTGGCAAGGGGCCGTTTTCTTTGGCTGGCGACAGCTCCTCGGTGTGTCGGGCACACCTTTGGCTGACTGCGGCCGATCCTAGCCCTATCTGACCCCCCTGGGCACACACCAAGGGGTTACGGGATTGCGTGTCGGCAATCCCCCGGACGCCCCAAACCACCCCCGAGACTGACGCCCGGTCATCGGTCAGAACCAGCCATAGGCGTCCTGCCACGAACAGGTGACCGGGCCCCACGCGCCCGTCCCGAAGTCGAAATCCGCACCAAAGGAGTAGGTTCCCGGCGGAACGAACATTTCAGCGAGGCGCGTTGAAGACCGGTCCAGCAGGTGCCCCATTGAGGTGCCGGCGGCGTTGCGGACGGTGCGGACCCACGGCCGCGGATCCACCCGCACCCAGTCACCCGGCTTGACGAACGTCAGCAGCTTGAACTTGACCTGGTCGCCGATCCACACCACCGGGTTCACCGCGGGCCCGTTGATGGTGATGACAGGCCACGTGGACATGTCTCCGAGCATGGTCACCGAGCCGCGGGCCAGGCCGATGGCCGGGGGCGGGATCGGCTTCGGCCCGGTGGGGAACGGTCGCCAGGACTTCTGGATGGTGGCGACCTTCGGTGCCGAGTCGTACCAGCGGTCATCGGCGCACTGGAAGTCGGCGACGACCGGGGTGTAGCCCTGCCGGAACAGCTTGGAGTGCGCCGGGGCGAACCGCCGGGGCCTGCCGTACGCCACCCGGGTCCGCGCCTCCGTCTCGTGGTACAGCGAGGCGACGGTTCCGGCACCCGCGCGCACCGCGTCGGCCCGCCAGATCGAGCGGAGCTTGCTCAGGGCGTTCTGGTTCGACCGTCCCATGAGGGTGCCCGTCGGCAGGTGCAGGGCGTTCACCTTTATCCACTCCGCGGCCTCCGTGACCGTGTTGAGGCTGTTCGGCCCCCACGTGGACACGGCGGCCTCGAAGGTGACGCTCATCGGCCCCACGTAGTCGCGGCCGAAGCGGATGCCGTCCTCGCCGGGAAGCGGCTGCTCACCGTTGTTGGCGTCGCCGAAGGTGATGTCCGGCTCCTGCGTGAGCAGCATGCCGGTGTCCTCGGTGCCGAAGGTGAGGTCGGCGCCGGGCATGTGCCCCCTGGCGCTGTACGTCAGGCGCCACTGTCCTGGCCGCATCAGATGCCTCCCATGCGCAGGCGGCGCAGCTCGAACAGGGCGTCGCCGATGCCGTCGCTGACGTTCTCCGCCTGCGTTGTGATGGTCAGGTCGCCGCCCACCAGGGCGAGGGGGCCGCGGCCGGCCACCCCGGCCTGCCCGGCCTTGCGGGAGGACCGGAACAGGGCGTCGGCGCCGCTGAACCCGCCGTCGGAGAACCACTCGACGGCGCCGCCGAAGCGGTCGACCACGTTCTCCACGACGGCCTTTGACCTGGAGCGCTTGTTGGCCGCGAGGGGTACGTAAGCCTCGCCCCCCGTTTCACGCTCCGCCCACACCCGCATGGCGCCCGCCGGGGCGATCTGTGCGACGTGGGACTCCCGCACACCGCCGTCGGCGTAGAAGTCCATGACGCCGCCGTTCGCCTGCGCCTTGAGCACGCCCTGCGGCAGGCCCGAGCTGCGGTAGCGCACCGGGATGTCGATGGCCTGGCCGCGCAGCGAGTACACCCGGTCCTGGATGGCGTCCAGTTCCCTGATCGTCTGGGCCTTGGGCACGGTGATCTCGACCTTGCCCTTTTCCAGGTGCGTGACCTTGTAGCCGAGATCCTTGAGTTCCTTCTCGGCGAGCGCGGTCGGGGCCTTCACGACGACGCTGGAGCCCTTGGGCATGCCGTCCACGGCGGTGCGGACCCGCGCCAGGTCGGTGGCCGCCTTGTCGATCTCGGCCTTGACGTTGATGTTGACGCCCTTGGCGTCGGCCTCATCGACCAGCGCCATGATGTTCGCCAGGTCCGCGCGGGGCTTGCCGATCGGCGCCCGGACCTCGATCTGCCCGTTGGGCAGGGTCTTCACGGAGTAGCCGATGGCCTCCAGCGCGGCCCGAGCCTGCGGGGCCAGGACGGAGACCGTCGTGACCTTGTTGCCCTTGATGTTGTCGAGCTGCTTCTGCACCGCGAGCATCTGCTGCGAGGCCTCGGACTCGGCGCGGAACTCGAACGCCGTCTTCACCGTGTCGGGGATCAGCCCGAACTGGTCGGCGATCTTCCCGGCCTGCGTGGCGGTCAGCCCGAGGCTTTCCGCGTAGTCGATCGCTGCCTCGCGGGCGCGCACCATCTCCTGGCCGGCTGCCTTGGCCTGCGCCGCCGGGTCGCCGCCCTGCGACTTCGCCCGGTCGGCGGCAGCGATGGCGGCCGAGTCGGCTTGCTGCTCCAGGCGCTGCAGAAGGTCGTACGCGGTCTGCCCCGTCTCGGTGACCGACGACAGGTTGCCGCTCTTGTCGAGCAGCCCCTTGGGCGGCTTGGTCTTCCTGCCCGCCTTCTCGTTCTCCTTGTTGGCTTTGGTGTTGGCCTTCGTCGCCTTGGTGACCTCGGTGATGGCCCGGTTCACCTCAAGCTGCGCGTCGGCGTACGAGCGCTGCTTGCCGGACAGCAGGTCGATGGTGGCGCGCAGTGCGTCGGTGCGGGAGTCCGCGTCGAGCGTGGTGTCGGCGAGCACCTGCACGGCCTTGGTGAGGCGGCTGTAGATGGTGGTGCCGTCGGCTCCGACCTGCTTGGCTGCCGACGCCCAGTCGGCGTTCGACTTCTGCGCCTTGTTCAGGTTCCCGGACATGCCGTCGATGGCGTCCGCCGCTTCGAGGGCGGTGTGGCCCTCCTGCGTCATGATCGGCAGCACGCCCTCGGCCGTGACCTGCATCCTGGTCATGCCCTGGGCGGTGTCGCGCATCTGGTCGGCCACTGTCCCGAGGGACGGGGCCAGACCGAGGGCGGAGTCGGTGAGCTGCCGCAGGCTGATGCCCTGCGCCTCGGCGACCTCGGCGACGGTCTTGCCGGTGTCGCCAACCTCCTTCTCCTGGAAAGCCTTGGCGACCAGGCCGCGCACGTTCTCGTCAATCTCGCCGTTGGAGTCGCGCAGGGCCTGCGCCAGGTCCTCGATCTCCGCCCGGTGCGCCCGGGCCGCTTCGGCGTTCTTGCGCTGCCTGTCCATCAGCAGGCCGAGGCCGATCACGGCCCCGGTGATGGCGATGCCCCACGGGCCGCCGAGGGCACCGGTGAGGCCGCTCACCGCGCCCCGGAGGCCGCCCATGCGGCGCCCTGCGGCCTGCACGACGCTGCCGACACCGGACACGGTCCGGGTGAACCGGTTCGCGCCTTCTGCGGCGCTGGCGAAGCCCCGGGCGTAGGCGCGCTGGACTCCGGCGATCGTGCCGGACTGGCGGGTGAACCGGTCGACGGTGGCGCTCAGCCGGGACACGCCCTGTTCGGCCCGCTGCGCCGTGGTGCCGATGCCGATGAGCCGGTCGAAGACGTTGCCGACCAGGCGCACGGCCTTGAGGACGGTCAGCAGGGACAGCAGACCGCCGACGAACAGGCCCAGGCCCGGCACGGACCGGAGGAGCAACGCGGTAGACGACGCGAGTACGTCGATGGCGTGGATGATGGCGCCGAGGCCGCCGCCGGCCGACTCCAGCTCCGCGAGCACATCCGCCAGGGCCGCGAACGCGTGGATGACCGACGGGCCCACGCTGCGCCCCAGCTGGTCCAGGAAGTGCCCCACACTGGGAAGCAGGTCGTAGCGCAGGTCGCGGAGCATGCGGACCAGGCCGTTGTCCTCGGACATGCGCCCGAGGCCGCGCCCGATGTCGCCGAGGATGCCGACGACCTCAGCGAACGCGGGGCGTGCGCCGTCGAAGAACTCCTTCATCCTCTGCTGGCCCGCGACGGAGTTGGACCAGACGCTGAACTCCTGCAGGGAGTGCGTCAGCCCGTTGAGGATCGAGTCGCCGGAGTCGGTGGCCGCGCGGCCCATCGCCTTGAGGCCTCGCCACAGGTCCCGCGTGGCGAGGGAGAACTGCGAGGCCTTGTCCCCGGCGCGGTCCAGGAACCGGGCGAGGGTGCCGGTCTCCCGGCCCACCGCGATGGACGTCTGCAGCCACTTCCCGGACTGGGCGATCCACCCGGCGACCCGCTGCGTGAACGGGGCGGACGCGGCGAGGAAGTCCAGCACGGCGTGCCCGAGAGGCCCGAGGGCCTGCCCCATGCGCTGCAGCGCGGACGACGAGGAGCCGATGACGCGGGTGAAGTCGGCACGGAACAGGGGGGTACGGAAGAACTGCGCGGCCCTCTTCGAGCCGTTCCCGAACGCGCTGGAGACGTCGTGGATCGCGTTGCCCAGGATCGGCAGGACGCGCTCCCCGGTGGGCTTGATCTCGTCCGCGAGCTGCTTGAAGACGGCCCGCTGCGCATCGAGCTTGATCGACTTCCACGCGCTGCCGAGGCCCCTCACCCCGGCGATGGCCTTGATGACACTGCCGTCCACGCCGTTGATGGCCTGCTGCAGCTTCGCCTGCTCCGACTTGGTGAGCTTGGTCCCGCTGCTGAGGGCCTGCTGCTGCTGGGCGTAGGCCTGCGCGGCCGCACCCACCCCGCTGAAAGCGGTCTTGAGGGACAGGAACGCCAGTCCGGCGCCGCCGATCAGGCCGGGGATGGCGCCGAGGACGCCGACGGCGGGCGCCAGCGCGGATATCTCGGCGGTCAGACCGGTGAGGGCCGCGCCGATCGTGCCGACGGCCGGCTGCACCAGCGACGCCAGGCCGCCGAACTTGAGGAGCGTGCCCAGGAACCCGACCTTCGGCTGCCTGATGCGGGGCGTGACCGGGTGCCGGTTCGCTTCGGCCTGCATGTGCTCCAGGGCCGAGCGGAGCTCGGAGATGGCGAGCTCCTGCAGCGGCCCGTCGCTGTCGAACCGCACGTTGACGGTCGTCGCGCCGTCTTCCTCCGCCTGCTCCAGGGCGCGCTGCAGCTCCGAGCGGACCTTGTTGCGGTCCAGGCGGGCCCGGACCTCGGCGGGTTCGCTGCTGTCGATGGCGCCGTTGACGGCGTCCCGCAGCGCGGTGCGGACCTGGCCCTTGTCGACCTCGGCGGCGACCTTCGCCTTGGTGCCGGTCGACGCCTCCTTGACGGCCTCTTCCAGCGCCGCCCGGACCTGCGCGACGTTGAACGCCACGTCCACGCGGGCCTTGACGTTCTCCGCCGCGGTGTCGATGGCCTCCGTCAGGTCCGCCCGTGCCTGCACCGCATCGAACGCTGCGCTGATCTTGGCAACGACCCCGTTCGCGGCTTCTTCGACCTTCGTCCGCAGCTCGGATGCGAACTTCGACAGGTCCGCGACGACCGGAACTTCAAGGCGTCCGGCGACCTGGCCCTCAGCCATGGCGGACCCGGCCGGCGGCCGCCGCGGCCGCCATCATCTGCAGGTGCGCAGCCTGCCGAGGCGCCCGGTCGGCCGCGCGGTAGGGGCGCGGGATCTCCCGGGGCTTCTTGCGGCGGTGGTCGGACGCCAAGATGGACACCTCTTCGACAAGCTGGGCAAGCAGTTCTTCGACCTGCCCCCATGGGGCGCGGGCCCGGTCTGGGCGGCGTACCTGCGCGTGCTCTGGCAGGCCCGCGACGAGGACGATCAGCCGTCGGACTCCGAAGAAGCCGGGCTGTCCGGGACGCCGGAAGACGCCGCGAAGGTCGATCCCGGGGTAGTAGTGCGCGAAGTCCGCTTCGAGGTCGCTCCACCGCTCGTGGACGAGGTGAGCGACCGTGCGGCTTCCCCCAGGCTCACGCCGTACAGGGACCACAGGGCCTTGATGAGCCGGATGTAGTCGGGGACCGACGGGCGCAGCCGCGTGAACTCGGCGTACGCCTCCACGCCGAACAGCGACTCCAGGGCGCGCGTGAAGGCCTTGAGGACGCTGTGCGGCAGGTCGGCGCGGTCGAGCAGCGTGTCGACCACGTCATTGCCGAAGGTGGCCGTGGTGGACCGGTTGAGGCGCGACAGGATGCCGGGCAGGTCCAGGTCCGGATCCAGGATCAGGCCGGTGAGGGTGTCCAGCGGCAGCTCCGCGGGGAGCGTGAAACTCCGGCCGCCGAAGCGCACCGGGATGCCGTCCGGGTGCGCGGACTCGCGGCGCGGGGCGTCAAGGTCGATGAGGGGGGCAGACACGGCAGGGCTCCAAGGCTCTGTGGGAAGGGGTGCGTATAACCGGCTTGATCAGGGCGCGACGTCGAACGCGGGGTCGTTGGTGATCGCGTACCAAGGAGCCGTGCCGTCGCCGCCGAGGATGCCGAGCTTGAGCGGCAGGGTGGAGGCGTTGGTCTTCTTGAACTCCAGCTCCACGCCCTCGATCTGGAACACGCGGGGGAAGGCGAAGCGGTAGATCTTGTCGCCGTCGTAGGTCTCCAGCATGCAAGCGCGTTCGATGCGCTCACCGATCTGCGGCGGCGTGAACTTGTAGACCTCCGAAGGGGCAGTGCCGGTCTTGGTGATGGTGCCGCCACCGAACACAGCCTGGAAGTTCGCGCCGGACCACTCCTGCAGGGTGACCTCGATCGACGCGGCGTCCTTGGTCTGCACACGGCGCACGGGGAAGTCGGACTGGGCGGAGGTGATCTCCTGGAAGTCGGGCTCGGTGGAGAACTTGAGGCCGTCTTCCTCGGTGAGGCCGACGCTGATCCATTCCGCGGCGGGCGCGGTGTCCACGTCGGCGGGGAACGCGGTGGCGACGGGCGCGAGGTAGACGAACGTGCGCGCTGCGACAACGAGCTGCTGGGGGTTGGTGACGGCGCCTGGCATGGGCTCTCCCGGACGTGGTGGGGGCGGATCGCGCTGGGGAGCTTCACCGCTGGGGGGTGCTTGCGTCGCGTGCTCAGGCGGGGGCCGGGTGGGAGGTGACGAGCACTCCCGTCGACCAGCGGGGCTGGCCGGTCTCCAGTGGCGTCCACGCCAGCGACCCGGACGGGGACACGGCGGTGATGACGGGTGCGCCCGGCGGGCGGTCCGCGTCGGGCAGGTCGATGCACGCGGCGACGGCGAGGAGCGCCAGGCGGCGGAGCTCCGCTGGCCCCGGCCACCCCGACGGGTGTCCGTACGCCTCGATCGAGATGTCCATGACGGTGTCCCAGCGCAGGGTGCGCAGGTCTCCGCCCGGGCCGGGGGTGACGGTGATGTGCGGCCACGGCTCCTCAAGCAGCCCGGAGACGTGACCGGGGCCGCCCAGGGCCTCGGTCACGTCCGGGTGCTGCTGCAGGTAGGCCAGCACCTGCGGGAGGGGGTCCGCACCGGCCAGCCGTGCCGCGTTGCTCATCGTCAGGTCCGGGCGGCGTAGCCGTTGGCGCGGAGCTGGCGGGCGTAGGCGGCGGACACGGCGGCCTTGGCCCCGGGCAGGAAGTCGCGGCCGTCGATCCTGATGTGGTGGGAGAGGGTGACGACGGTGGGGGCCTCGCCGAGGGCGAGCGCGGGGCCGACGGCGGGGATCTGCTCGGTGGGGGCGCCGGTCGCAATGGCGGGCACTGCGACGGTCGACGCGGCGGCCGCGGCGGTGGCCTTGGTGGCCTTGCTGGTGCTGGTGGAGTCAGTCATGGGCGGGAGGTTGAGGCCCGGCCTGGCCTTGTGTCGCCTGCTCAGCGGCGGGATGCGACCGCCGCGGCGGCCCGCGCCATGAAGTGCGCGCCTGTGGCGACAAGCTGACCTTCGTAGACGGTGCCGTACTCGGACTGCACCACCCAGTTGCCTTGGCAGACCACGGTGGCCGTGACCTTCTTCCCGGTGATGACGGGCGGGGCCGTGTGGATCAGGCGGGCGATGCCGTCCTTGTCGACCTGGCGGGCGCACCGGCAGTTCAACAGGTTGGCGACGGCCCGGCTCGTCTCATCCTTCGGCCACCGGAAGTACGTCTTCTCGCCGACGCCGCGGTGTTGCCGGTCCCAGTCCATGGACGTCACGACGAACCGCAGGTTGTCGGGGACTTCCTGGCCGTGCGCCTCGGCGTGCGTGGGCCGCACCCGCTCGTCGCCGACGGTGATCCACTTCTTGGTGGGCGGGGCGAACCGCTTCGCTTCGGTCTCCACCTGCCGGGCGATCCGCTCGACGTCGGGGGCGACCATCTGGGCCACCATTTCTTCGAGTCCCGGCACGGCCTTGAACTTCGCCATCACACCGCCTTTGGCGGGTCGAGTACGCCGTTGGCCTGGATGTAGTCGGCGCCGCTGTCGACGGGCACGGCGCGCAGCCACGCCCCGGACAGCACCCACGTGAGGGTGCCGTCGGTGATGCGGTCGCCGGGCCGCACAGGCCACTGCGAGGGGTCCAGGCGCAGCGTCCATGACCCGTCGGGCTGTTCGGTCGCTGCGCCTGGCAGGGCGGGGCCGGCCGGGGCCGTCACGGTCGCCGGGTCCGGGGGGACGGGCTGCCCGTAGGCGTCCCGGTCCCACGGGTGTGTCCCTGCCCGCTGGACGGACAGGGAACGGTTCGGCAGGAGAACGGCCACGGCTCGACCCGACCTGTCAGGCGAAGACGAACGCGCTGGTCTTGGTGACCGTGCCGCCGTCGTCGGTGACGACGATGTCGACGGTGGACGCCGCCTTCGCCGGGGTCGTGACGCGTACCTCCGTGTCGGAGACGACGGTCAGGGCCGTGCCCGCCGTGCCGCCGAACGTGACGGCCGTGACGCCGTCTAGGAAGGTGCCCTTGAGGGTGACGACCGTGCCGCCGGCGACGCCGCCGGTAGCCGGGGAGACGGAGGTGATGGTCGCCGGGGGGAACAGTTCGTTGATCTTCGACTGGCGCAGCTTGGTGCCGGCGCGCAGAGAGATCATCTGCATGGTGCCCTGCGGCAGCGCGTCGCCGTCCCAGCGGCGGGTGGACGTCAGATCCTCGGAGACGACCATCAGCGGGTCGGAGTTGTCGGCGACGGCGGGGAAAGCCGCCTTGGTGACCCGACTGCCGTCGGATGCCTTGAAGATGCCCATGGGGGTGCTCTCCCTGCGCGTGGGTGGCTGGTTCGGGCGGATGGTGGCTTCTGGGCGGGGCTACCGTCGCCCGGTGCCGGTCAGGAGTAGGGCCAGGGCATGCGGTGGATGCGCGGCGGGCTGCCGACGGGCATGGCCCGGTACGGCGCGAGATCCTCCAGCGAGGGAAGCGACCCGGGCTGGCCGGTCGTGGGCGTCGCCTCGTACGACACGGACTGGCCCTCGGCGGACACCGATGTGGTGCGCCGTGTGCCGTCACTGCCGCGCGAGCGCAGGGCCTCCCCGGCGTGCGCGGTGACGTACCGGCGGACCGCCGTCTCCGCTTCGGGCTCCAGCCCGGTGCGCACCGTCACGTCGTACAGGCCGTGCCCGCGGTCCACGACGGCGACGACGTCGAAGTCGTCGCCCACGACCAGGTGCCGCCACGTCCGCCAGTCGTCTATGCGGCGCGCTGCCGCCCAGTTCGGCGAGACGCCCGGGTACGTGGCGTAGCCGACGGCCAGGTCACGCCCGAGGTAGTTCCGCACGTCGCCCTGCGCGTCCTCGATGGCCTGCGCGAACCGGTCGCGCTGCTCCGCGCTCAGCGGCAGCTTGATGTCGAGCCGGACCGCGACTTCCTCCGGGGAGGTGACAAGGCCGGTGTCCGTCGGCAGGTCGATGCGCGGGTTGCGGTCCCGTGCCTGCGCGGCCCCGGTCCGCGGAAGGTACTGCACCGCCCCCCAGTACCGGCCGTCGGGCAGGTCCGGCAGGTCGAAGACCCAACGGCCTGCCGCGTCGGGCCCGGTGGGCGCCGGGACGGTGGCGACTGGCGTGCCGGTTCGGTCCGGGGTGTCGTACAGCTCCACGGCGAGCGCCCGGCCGCCGGCCGCCGTGATGTCCACGACCGGACGCCATTCCCACGTGCCCACGGTGCTCCCTCCCTTCTGCTGGTCCGGTCAGTCCTCGATGACGGCGCGCACGTCAGCCTGGTCCTGGAGGCGCTGCAGGACGGCTGCGGCGGTCTCGGCGGACACCTGGGCGTGCCGGGCGACGAGCAGCCGCATGGAGCGGCGGCCGTAGGCGTCGGCGACGTGCTCGATCAGCCGCGCCTGGGAGACCATCACGGTGCCGAACGTCGTGAACGGGGTGAACAGGGCCGCCAGGTCGGCGGGGGGCTCGCCGGTCTCCTCGTCCACGATGAGGCCGATCACGGGCGGCTCGGGCAGCACGTCGGTGGCGGGCTTCGGGGCGGGCGCGGCCGGTTCGGTCTTCTCCGGCTTCGGCGCGGGCGCCTCCAGTGGCGCGGCCGCCGACACGGGCGGCGTCACGGGCTCCGGCTCCGGCTCCGGGGTCACCTCGGGCTCGGGCTCGGGGGCGGCGGGGGTCTCCTCCGGCGCCTGCTCGGGCAGCGGCTCCTCCGCCTCGGCGGCGGGCTTACGGGTACGGGCGGCCATCGTGGTCCTCCAGGGGTGCGGCACGGTCGGCGGTCACGGTGCCTGCCCGGCCCGGCTTGCGTCGCCCGCAGCACGCAGAGCGGCCCCGGGCGTGTGCCCGGGGCCGCTTCATGCCCTACCTGCGGTCAGATCAGGCGGGGGTCGTCCACGAACCGATCACGAAGGACTCGGGACGGTCGACGGTGAAGCCAACCCTGGACTCAGCGCGAATGCTGACGGCTCCGCGCTGGAAGTTGTCCTGGTCCTCGCTGGACACGGTGACCGTGGTGTTCTGCCGGTCGTAGATCTGCGCGCCCATACCGAAGGCGCCGAGCAGGTACTTGCCGGACGGCATCGCGGTCGTCTCCACGACGGGGATGCGCCAGACCTTCTTCTCCGCGCCGACGGCGACGGACAT
Organism: Actinacidiphila sp. bgisy160; assembly: GCF_965342435.1. Classification (GTDB taxonomy): domain Bacteria; phylum Actinomycetota; class Actinomycetes; order Streptomycetales; family Streptomycetaceae; genus Actinacidiphila. The sequence goes on from NZ_CBDRCM010000002.1 coordinate 218,208, forward strand.
GGCGACACGGAAGGCGCCCGTGTCGTCGGTCTCCAGCTCGACCTTCTCCCACATGTCGGGGGCCACGACGAGGCCGGTCGGCTCGAACTCGGCGAGCAGGGAGCGGGTGATGGCGCGGCGGACCTGCACCGAGTACCCGTCCTGGTTGGAACCCGTGTAGGTCTGGACGCCGGGGGTGTTGAACAGGCCGGTGAGGGCCTGCGAGCCGCCCGTGCCGGACAGGAGGTCGACGTCCTCGCGGAACTTCAGGGCCTCGGTGAGACGGCCCGACAGGAAGCTCTTGAGCATGGGCTCGTCGGCGAGGGTGTTCTTGTGGACGCGGAGGATCGTGGCGATCTCCACGACCGGGTACATCATCGGCTCGAACGTGATGTCCGACTCCTGCGCCTTACCGAACACGTCGGTCGGGCCGCCGGTCGCCGGGGACACGCCGTCCGCGGCGTACCGCTCCTTGACCTGGGCGGCGTTGTTGGTCCACCCGGTCTCGCGGATGCCGTAGAGGATGCTCGCCTTGGTGGTGGCCTTCGGGAACAGGTCCCGGATGTGGGTCTTCCGGCGCTGGTACTCCACCAGGCCGATGTCCTGGGCGGAGCCGAACGCGTTGATGGTCTGGGTACCGGCGGACAGGGAGAAGATCGACTTCCCCTCCAGCTCGGTGCGGATGTACGGGCGGTCGGTGAAGCCGTTGGCGGCCGCACGCTTGTACTCCGGGGACTCCACGAACAGGTCGCCGAGGCTCTTGGCCTCCATGCCGTTGTCGCTGCCGCCGTAGTAGCGGCCGGCGGCCGACGGGGTCTCGGGGGCGTCCAGGTAGGCGTCGATCTCGTCGGCCTGGCGGCGGGAGTCGATGAGGCCCTTGATCTCCTGCGCCTCGCGGATGGCCTTGCGGTAGGCGTCGTTCTGGGCGGTGGAGATCGTGAAGCGGTTCTTCTCGTCGACCTGCCAGGTGTCCGCGATGCGCTGCGCTTCGGCGCGCTTGGCGGCGAGCTCGGTCGTCAGAGTCTTGAGGCTGATGCCTTCGGTGCTCATGGGGTGAATACCTCGGGGGTGCTGGTGGGTGTGCGTTTGGGCGCGGTCGCTCGCCCGGCCAGCACCGGGACGACCCGATCGTCGGAGTCATGTGACAGGGGGTGGAGTGCTTGTGTCGCGTGCTCCCCGCACCAGGTGCGCGGGGAGCAATCGCGCAGGTCAGTCGTCCAGTTCGGCGAGCTGCTTGTGGACGTCGTCGGGGTTGAGCGTGACCGTGTCGCCGTCGCCGTCACTGTCGTAGCTGCCGTCACCGTCGCCGTCGCTGTCGCTGCGGCCGCCGTAGTCCAGGGCGTCGTAGGCGGCGTCATCGGCCCCGGCGTAGTCGCTGCCCATGTCGCTGCTGGGCGGCGGGGGCGGCACGGGCCGGCCGCTGTTCATGCCGTCGTCGCCGTCGTCGCCGTAGTCCCAGTCATCCCAGCCCATCTCGTCGTCGTCCTCCTGGTCGTCTTCGTCGTCGGGGCCGGTTCCGTCGCCGAGGGGGACGGTGGACTGCTGCGGCGCGTCCATCGGCATGCCCTTGCGGGCCAAGGTCGCCATCAGGCGCTGCATGACGGGCCGCAGTGCGGCCAGGGCGGCAGGGCTGGCCTCGGAGGCCTCCAGGGCGCTGGTGGCGTCGTCCAGGCCTGCGGCGGCGGGCTCGATGTACCGGGCGTCGGCGGTCTCCTGCGGGGTCGCCGGGGCGTCGTCCTCGTCGTAGTCCTCGTCGTTGGGGACGGCTACGACGGTCACCGCGACGCGCTGCGGGGCGCCGAGGACCGGGTCGGTGCCCTCGAACCGGTAGGGCACGGAGTAGGTGGCGGGCGAGGAGTAGTCGGGGCTGCCGACGGTGGCGATCACGTGGGTGGGGTACGTCGCCTCAACACAGCACCAGTGGTCCAGGGGGCCCGAGTCGTCGTTGCTGTCGGGGTGGAACAGGGTGCGGATGGCGTCCGTGAGGGCGCGGCGCTGCTCCTCGAAGGAGCCGGGCATGTGGCCGGTCATGTTCTTGGTCTCCAGGGGCGGGCGGGCGGCCGCGACCGCGGCGCGGGCGGTCTTGGTCTGGTAGCGGGTGCGGGGGCGGCTCGGGGGCCGGCGGGCGGCCGCTACGGCGGCGCGTGCGGTCTTGGTCTGGCGGCGGGCGGCCGCCACGGCGGCGCGGGCCGACTTGGTCTCCACAGGCGCGGCCGCGGGCGCTGCCGCAGGCGTGGGCGCGGCGGGCGGCTGGGCGTCCTCCTCAAGGAGGGACAGCGGGATCGGCGTGCGCTCCTGCCCGACCACAACCCACAACTGATCGAAATGCACCGGGGTTGGGGGCACGGCCGGGGTGTCCGCGGGCAGGTCGTAGCCGAGGGTGAGGTGCGGCGTGAACCCGTGGTCGGTGCGGAGCTGCTCGGAGAACACCGACGTGGCCAGGCGGGACGCGACGCGGTCCTGCAGCGCGGTCAGGCCGGGCACGTCCACGGGCACCCAGCACGGGGTGCCGTCCTCGTTCGGCGGGAAGAACCCGATGCCGCCGATGGTGCCCTGCAGCGGCTCCGTGTCGGCCGCCAGGTCGCGCACCAGGTCCGGCAGGTCGTCGGGGTGCCCGCCGAGGTCGCCAGCCTGCCCGAGGTAGGCCAGGGTGACGTGCAGCTCCTCCGGGGCGGTGCCGTCGGGGTGCGCGATCCGCTCCGCCGTGTCCAGGTCCGGGTACAGGGCGATCATTACGCCTTCGCCGACGTTCGGTTCGCCGTGCGGCTGGCCCGGGGTGGCCTTGTACTCCATCTCACCGTTGGCCCCGGCGGGGTTGCCCTTCACCTGCAGACTCATCGTCAGCGGGTGCGCGCCGTGCAGGACGGGGCTGACCTCGAACAGTTCGAGCTTGCGGATCAGCCGCACCCCGGCGCGCTTGGTCGCACCGCCCTTGGGGACGGTGTAGCCGATCGACCACTGGGCGCCCCCGCCCTCCTCGTGCCACTGCTTGACCTGCTCGTACACGTCGCGGCCGCGGGTGGTCTTCATGTTGAACGCGACGTCGGCGACCAGGGCGCCGGCCGCCGGGGGCCACGGCTCGCCCATGGGCGTGTACTTCGGCAGCCGGGAGTCGCCCGGCATCCACTCCTCCACGCCGCGGCAGACCCCGATCGGGTCTTTCCACTCGTGGGAGAACACCGGCTTGACCGGGCGCTTGCGCAGCGTCTCGGTGAAGGCGCCGGGAAGGATCACGTCGCCGACGTCGTCTTCGACACCGGTCACGGCGGCTATGGCTCGGGAGGTCCCCCGCTCGGGGGGCTGAGGGCGGGGGCGCGGCGGCACGGTGGTCCTTCCAGGCCGGGGGCGTTGGCCTGCGTACCGTGCGCGCCGCGTGTGCCTACCGTCCTGCGCTATACCGCCGGGGCGATGGCGGTGAAGGGCTTCACGTGCGCGGCGATGGTGGCGATGAGCGCTTCCGGGCCCGTCCACACCACGTACTCGTCTGCCTTGTAGAAGGGCACGGTGCCGTCGTCGGGGTCGATGACGCGGGCGGTCCGCAGCGCCCGGTAGATCGCGTCGTGCAGCTCCTGGTCGACGGGTGCCGGCTGTCGGGAAGGCCTGCGGGTCACCGGGTGTCGTGCCTGCCGGGGTTGTCGTGGCCGAGCATCCAGAAGTGCCGGTGGAAGCGCTGCACTACGTCTCCGTCGGCCGGGTACGGGCAGGCCTCCACGGCCTTGCCGGTGCGCGCGGCCTCCGCTCCGGCCTTGGCGGAGCGGAAGCCCTCCGTGAGCGTGGCGGGCGGTGTGGTGTCGCTCATCGTGCCTGCCTCCGGGTCACTTCTTGAACGGGTTGGGGGACGAGGAAGGGTCGTCCTCGTCCTCTTCGTCGTCCGGCTCCTCGTCCAGGCCGGGCAGGTCGCCCTCGTCGCCCTCCTCCAGGCCGTCTCCCTCCTCGCCGTCGGCGGGCTCGCCGTCGGGCATGTCGTCGGGGGCGGGCGCACCGCCGCCGGAGGGCGTCATCCCGGCGTCGTCCACGTCAGTGGCCCACGCGTCGGCGTCGGAGTACCGGTAGACCTGGCCGGTGGCGTCACGGACCCACCCGGTGAGGGTGCCGTCCGGGGCCTTCTCAAGCCAAGCCTCCTCCCCGTTCGGGTCGGAGAAATGGTCGGTGACCGACGGGTCGTCGGGCTGCGTCTCGTCCCCCTCGTCGTACAGGTCACCTGCCCACGGGCGGGAGTCGTCGGTGGGCATGGGTGGCTGGCCGGCGTTGGGGTCGGCGGCCGCGGCCGGATCGGCGGCGGCGGGGTCCATGGGCGGTATGGCGGGGCCTCCACCGGGGGCGCCCTTGACCTGGAGCTGCAGTCGGAATCTACGCACGGGCCGGACCATGACCCCCCGGGCGGCCTTGCGTCGCGTCGCCCCTCATCGGCGAGCCGACTTGGTGAGGGACGGGCCCCGGCCGGTGCCGCTGCGGGTCTTCGCGCGGGGCGTCTTGATCTGGGGCTTCCGGGCAGGCGGCTTGGTGGAGCTCTTGCCGTGGTGCCAACCGCCGTGGTGGTGGTCGTCGTCGTCCCAGCGGCTCGACACCGGAGCGCTTCCGCCCGGGTTGGACGGGGCGCAGGCGGCGACGACGGCGCCGATCAGGACGACGATGACGAGCAGGACCAGGACGCCGATGACGGCGTGGAAGTCGGGCGAGCGGCGAAGAGTCGGTCTCATGGCGCGCACCCTGGAGCGCGGCGCGGCCTTGCGTCGAGCCCGGCGGGACCGGCTGCTGCCTTCAGGGGGCAGTGCCCGGCTCGGCGGGGGCAGGGGCGGGATGGGAGCGCCTGTATTCGGCGAGGTGGCGCTGTAGCTCTGCGGCCTTCTGCGGATCCATGTCAAGCTCGAACCGCTCGGCCCGCAAATAGTTCCGGAACGCCCCGAGGAGCGGTTGCAGTGCCCGTGCCAGCGCACCGAGGGCAACTCCGAAGACGCCAAGCGCGGCACAGAAGCTGGAGTAGATCGCCAGCCAACGCGCGGGCCCATGCCCATCCACCGCTGCCCAGAGAACGACCAGGCATAGAGCTGCAACCAAGGCCAGAACGAGCCCGATCCATACGCAACCTGCCGCCATTAACTGGCCGGATGCGGCTGTTCTGGCCCTAGAGGCGCGCGTATCCATGGCGGCCAGCCGTGCAAGCTGAGCCTCAGAGGGGGCGATGCCCGCGTCGATGTTGCGCATTGCATCGGCCTTGGCAGCGAGCCCTTCAGCCAACGCGTTCTTCGCGTGCTCGCTGCCCATGTGGAGGAAGGCATGCGTTTCAACGAAGCCGAGCACCAACACCGCCGCGATTACGGCGGATACGATGGCCGCGTAGTCGTCGGTCATGGTCAATTGCCTTGCCAGCATTGCCCCTCCGGTGCCTTGCGCGGCCTGAGTTGCTCCGGGCCGCTGCTGATGCGGGTGGCGATTCTCCCGCGTCTCCTGCGGTCAGTGCACGGCCCCGGCGGGGCGGGGCGGGCCCGCTGGAGCGGGCACCTGCCCCGTCACCTCCATCACCTTCGTCCAGGACTCCAGCACCCCCAGCACCGCGCGGGCGTTGGTGCCGTCCAGGTCCGGCAGCCGCGTGAACATTGCTGCGACCCGCTGCGACCCGATGACGGGCCGGGCCCGCTGCCCGGTCAGTCGCACCGAGTACAGCGACCCGTCATCGAATGCGCCCTTCACCTGCACGACGCTCACCGCCGCCACATCCCTTCCGCCGTCACGGCCTGCGGCCCAGTACGGCGAGTGCGCCGAACAGGAACTTTCGCAGGTCGTCGTCCAGATACCACGAGTCGGAGAACAGTGACTCAAGGCCCACGGGCAGGAGCTGCCACGACTTGCCGTCGCGGGCGTCCATGCCGGCCAGTAGGTCCGCCCAGTAGCCGTCACGGGCCGTCGCGTCGGCACGGTGCCCGCGGGTGGGGAACCGGTCGGCGAGACGGACCTGCGTGTTGCGCTTGCGGTTCCCGATGCGGCCGGTGGACGTCCGCAGCCAGTGGTAGGCCTCCGAGGCGGCCGCCAGGTCCGGGATGGAGTGCTGCATGTGGTGGCCGAGCTGGTGGAGGGCCTGCGCGTCCAGGGTCGGCGCGGACGCCACCGAGGCGCCCTCACTTCCAAGGGCGGCTTCGCCCAGGTCCACGTTGTAGTAGCCGCGGGTGAGGCCGTCGGGGTGGACCGTCAGCTCCTCGGCCGCGCTCAGCCAGTCCGTGGGCAGGAACTGCAGGGACCGCTTCACGGCCTCCTTGCTGTCGCCGTCGGGGCCGCCCACGGCCATCGTGTCGGCGCCCGGGCCCATGGGCCGGATGTCACTGAGGGCGGCCAGCGAGGCCTCCCGCAGCGCCCGGTTGTAGGCCTCTTCCATGCGGCGGGCGTCCGCCGCGGCGTGCCGCGCCTCGGTCTCGGCCCCGGCAAGGTCGAGCTCGGCGCCACGGTTCCCGGATCGGGCCTGCGCGGTGACCTGCGCGACCCGCTCCACGGCGCGCCGCTCGGTGTCGCGGGCGGCCGCCACGGTGGCGTGCGGGTCCGCTCCCAGCTCGGGCGCGGCCTGCCGCATGCGGGTCAGCACGTCGGCGTCCACGGCGTCACCCGCGCCCAGCAGCGTGTCCAGGTGCCGCATCGCGCTCTCGCCCGGTACGCCGTCGGCGGCACGGTCGGCCGTCCACCGCGTGCCGTCGGAGACTCCCGGCAGACGGCCGGCCTCGAGGTCCGCCGTGCTCGTACGGCGCCAGCCGATGACGCGGCGGGCAATCTGCCCGAAGCGGCCCGGCTCGGGCATCTCCCCGGCCTGGCGGGCGACGGCTTCGGCGCTGTCCGCGCCGTCCTCCGCGCCCTGATACGGCGTCGGCGACCAGGGAGCGCAGCCCCACGGCCTCCGGCCAGGACTTGATGCGTCGTGCGAGGCCCTTGCCGATGCGGGACAGCCGCTCGCGGTCCCGGTCGCGCCACTTCTCGGCGGCCTTGCGGGCCACGGACCGCACCCACTCGGCGACCTTGCGGGCGATGCGCTTGATGAACGCCCAGATCCGCGCCCACAGGCCCGGGCGGGGCTCCTCCCCGGTGGCGTCGGTGACCGCTGCGGCGATCCGCCCGGCCACGGCCTGCTCACCGTTCTGCAGGGCGGCCGCGGCCTCGGCGGCGATCCGGTCGGCCTCGGCCGTGGTGAGGGTGCCGTTCGTGGCGGCGCCGGCGATGCGGTTCAGCGCGGGCGTGACGGCCTGCGTGACGTGGTCGCTGACGGCCCGGGTCTCGGCCTGCGCCCGGCGGCTGCCGAAGCCGAAATCGTCGGAGGTCATCTGCTCGGCTATGGACTGCCGCAGGGCGTGGATGCTGCCGGGGGTGGCTCACTTGTCGATGTCGCCGACCACGAAGAACATCGAGCCCAGGATCGCGACCATGTCGGCCACCAGCGTGCCCGGCAGCAGTACGGCCAGCGCCTGGATGTTGTTGTAGGACGCCGAGCGCAGCTTCAGCCGGTACGGCGTCTTCTCGCCCTTGGACACCAGGTAGTAGCCGTTGAGCCCGAGCGGGTTCTCGGTCCAGGCGTACGTGTGGCCCTCCGGGGCCTTGAGCACCTTCGGCAGCCGCTGGTTGACAGGTCCCGGGGGCAGCTCGGCCAGCCGGTCCAGGCAGGCGTCGGCGAGGTCCAGGGCGTTGTGGGTCTGCTGCAGCAGTACCTCGAAGCGGGCCAGGCAGTCGCCCTCGGTGCGGGTGGGGACCCGCAGGGTGTCCCGCAGCTCCCCGTAGGCCAGGTAGGGCTCGTCGCGACGCAGGTCGAAGTCGACGCCCGAGGCGCGGGCGATCGGCCCGCTCACGCCGTAGGCGTGCACCTCCCGGGCGGGGAGGACGCCGACGCCGCGGGTGCGGCCGCGGAAGATCTCGTTGCCCAGGACGAGGTCGTCGAAGGTCCCCATGCGCGAACGCACGGCGGCGACGGCGGCGCGGACCCGGCCGTGCCAGCCGTTCGGGAGGTCCTCCTTGAGGCCGCCGACGCGGTTGAACATGTAGTGCATGCGGCCGCCGGAGACCTCCTCCATGACCGCCTGCAGGTCCTCGCGCTCGCGGAACGCGTGGAAGATCGGGGTGATCCCGCCCAGTTCGAGGGGGTAAGAGCCGAGGAACATCAGGTGGTTGAGCACCCGGTTCAGCTCGGCGAGCAGCGTGCGGGTCCACACCGCGCGCTCGGGTACCTCCATGCCGAGCATGCGCTCAACGGCGAGCACGACACCGAGTTCGTTGGAGAAGGCGGAGAGCCAGTCGTGCCGGTTGGCCAGCATGATGATCTGGCGGTAGTCCCTGGCCTCGAAGAGCTTCTCGGCGCCGCGGTGCATGTACCCGATGACCGGCTCCGCCGAGCTGATCCGCTCGCCCTCCAGGCTCAGGCGCAGGCGCAGCACTCCGTGCGTCGAGGGGTGCTGCGGGCCGATGTTCAGCACCATGTCGGTGCCCTCGGCCGCGCCGCCGATGCCGATCGTGGTCTCCGTCATGGCCCCAGTTTCCCATCCCTTCACGCGTCCCGGGCCGTGCCCCCCGGGGCCTTTCCGGCCGCCGGCACGGGCTGCTCCAGCCAGAGGAAGCCGCCCAGCCCGGACGGGTCGGTGAGCTCGGCGGCCTCACCGGCGCGGGCCAGGGCGCGCACGTACCCGGCGGGGTCGGAGGAGGCCCGCGAGAGCGGCGGCCGGGCCCCCGTGACCCCCAGGCCGCCCAGGGCCTCGCGCTGGGTGCGCAGGACCGCCCCCGGGCCCGCGCAGGCGTCCATCGCCACGTGCGCCGTGATGTCGCAGGAGCCGTCGGGCACCGGCGGCGAGAGCTCACGGCCCTCCCGGAACGCGGTGAGCGTCCCGTACGGCGGGCGGGCCCCGGCGACGTGGCCGTAGTCGACCGCGACGGCGAGCCCGGCCTCCAGGCAGGCCACCGCGGCCGCCCAGGCGGAATCCCGCCAGCGGCCGATCTCCGCCCGGGTCCCGGCCTGCGCGCCCTCGATGGGCCACCAACGGCGCAGCCACTCGGCGTCCTCCCCGGCCACCGCGTCGCCGAGGCGTTCGGCGCCGTCGCGGGCACGGACGAGGACGTGGCGGGGCACGCCCTGCGCGTCGGTCTGCGCCACCGCGACCGGCACGTTGTCCAGCCACTCGTTGGCGAAGAGCAGGCCCCGCAGGCCCCGCGGCAGCTCTTCGGACCAGCTCACCCGGGCGTCCAGGCCGTCCGGTCGCGGGGCCTTCTCCACCGCGTACGGCCGCAGGCGGGCGGTCAACGTGGCGGGAACCACATCGAGCACCCCGGCGAGCAGTTCCCCCGCGCCCGCGCCGACGTCCACCAGGGCCAGCTCGACGGGGTGCCCGAGGTCCGCGTCGACGCGCTCGAGGAGGCGGGCGACGGCCCCCGCGAACAGCGGCGAGGCATGGACCGAGGTGCGGAAATGGGCGGCCGCGCGCTCCCGCCGGAAGAACCCTCCCGGGCCGTACAGGGCCCGCTCCGTGGCCTCCCGCCACCCCGTCCACGCGGCTGTGCTGTCGATCACGCCTCCACCGTATGTGCACAACCCGGGGCTTCGGACGGTTGAGCGGCTCGTCACCGGTTCCAGGTAGGGTGCCGTGGTCAGAGGTGTGTCCGCCCGTGACGGCCGCGGATGAATCGATCATGAATATCGGCCATCAGGACGACGCACGCCTTTTGCCGGATGGCCCGGTACTGATAGGTGCTGTGCAAGCGACAGGCAGTGGAAGGTGAAGAGCGGATGACGGCCGGCAACAACGGTGCCCCCGAGCCCGGGAGTGACGACCCCTTCGCGTACCTGTACCGCCAGGACGGCGAGGAGCCGGGTCAGGCGGCTGCTGCCCAGCCCGGTGTGCCCCGCACCTCGTACAACCAGGTGCAGCGGGTCGGTGAGCGGCGCCCGCAGCAGCCGCAGCAGCCCGGCTACGGCTACCCGCAGCAGCAGCCCGGGTACGGTCAGCAGCCGCCGTCCTACGGTCAGCCGCAGCCCCAGCAGGCCCAGGCGACCCAGCAGCTCCCCCAGGGCCCCGGCGGCCCGTCCGGACCGGCCGGCGGCGGCAGCCGCCGCGGAGTGCCCCCGCGCGCCGGCGGCCCCAACAACAAGAGTCTTCTGATCGGCGCCGTCGCCGTGGTCGCCGCCGTCGCGATCGGCATCGGCGTCGCCATCGCGGGCGGCGACGATGACACGAACCCGCAGGCGGGCGGTACCTCCACCCCGACGGCGAGCAGCGACGGCGGCAAGGGCGACAGCTCCGGCGAGCCCTCGGCTTCGGCGAGCGCGACCGAGCCCGGTGTCATCGACGCGGCCTCGCTTCCCAAGGCGGGCGGCGCACGGGTCGGGTCCCAGTACAAGGGCACCTTGGCGGCGGGCGGCAACTATGTCGAGAACATGAGCGCGGTGGGAGCTTCGGTGACCTGGAAGGTCGACGTGCCGAAGGACGGCTCGTACGACTTCTGGATCCGCTACGCCAACGCGGAGAAGGACCCGGCCAGCGCCACGACCGTGGTCAACGGGACACCCCAGAGCTACAAGCCGGACCTGAAGAACTACGGCAAGAAGGGCGACTGGAACGCGTGGTACCGCTCCTATGTCACCCTCGACCTGAAGCAGGGCACCAACACGATCGCCCTGACCTGCGGGCAGGGCGACGCCTGCCACTTCAACCTCGATCAGCTGGCGCTCCTGGACAAGGGCAAGTCGCCCGAGGGCTGGGGCCGCTGAACCGGCCGTAGCCCGCCCTGCCGGGCGGGCTACGGCCGTGAGTCGCCCTCCCGGTTCACATCGACCCGCCCCAGCAGGTCCTCGTACACCCCGCGGTCGAACTCGCCCGCGACCGGTGCCGCCACGGTGGCCGCCGAGAGGGCGACGGCGCGGGCGAGCCGCTGCGGCCAGTCCAGGCCCTCGACGATCCCGGAGAGCAGGGCGGCGACGGCCGAGTCGCCGGCGCCGGCGGGGTTGCCGGGGACGGGGGCCGGGGGACGGGCGGTCCACACGGTGCCGTCCTCGGCGAGGGCGAGCATCCCGTCGGGGCCGAGCGAGGCGGCGACGGCGCGAGCCCCGCGGCGGCGGGCGTCACGGGCGGCCCGCATGGGTTCCGTCGCGCCGGTGAGCCCGGTCAGTTCGGTGGCGTTGGGCTTGACCAGGTCGGGGCGGGCGGCCAGGCCGCGCCGCAGGGGCTCGCCGCTGGTGTCCAGCAGGACCGGGACGCCCGCGGCGCGCGCGTCCCGGACGAGCTCGGCGTAGCAGCCGACGGGCAGCCCGGGCGGCAGGCTGCCGCACAGGGCCACGGCGCGCGTCGCGCCGCCCTCCAGGTACTTGCGGTACGAGCCGAGGAAGGCCCCCCACTCCTCCGAAGTGATCGTCGGACCGGGCTCGTTGAACATCGTGGTGTCGCCGCCCGACTCGTCCACGACGCCCACCGTCCGCCGGGTGCTGCCGCAGGTGGGCACGAGGGCGTCCGAGACGCCGTCGATCCCCGCCAGATACGAGCGCAGCCGGTCCCCGGAGGCGCCGCCCGCGAAGCCGGTCGCGACGGCCTCGTGGCCGAGCGCGGCGAGGACGCGGGCGACGTTCAGCCCTTTGCCGCCGGGGCGTTCGGCGGCCTCCGACACCCGGTGGGTGGTGTGCGGCCGCAGCCGGGGGACGCGGTAGGTCACGTCGATGGCGGCGTTCAGCGTGACGGTGACGATCACCGCATGATCCCTTCGAACAGCGTGTGCGATGGGAAGGGATCATGCCAAAGGAACGCCCGGAGGCACAGACCCCGCCGCCGGGGGCAGGTCAGGGCTCGACGACCCAGCTGCCCTTCCGCATCACACCCACCAGGTCGAACGACGCGTCCAGGACCACCAGGTCGGCGTCCTTGCCCGGCTCCAGGGAGCCGATCCGGTCGTACGCGTCCAGCAGCCGCGCCGGGTTGGCGCTCAGCGCGCGCACGGCGTCGCCGACGGGCAGCCCGTCCAGGGTGACCGCCCGCTTGAAGGCGGTGTCCAGGGTGAGCGTGGACCCCGCGATGGACCCGCCCTCGACGAGCCGGGCGACGCCGTCGACGACGTCGACCTCCATCGGGCCCAGCAGGTAGCGGCCGTCGCCGAAGCCGGCCGCGTCCATGGCATCGGTGATGAAGGCGACCCGGTCGGCGCCGGCGCTGCGGAACGCCAGCTCCAGGACGGCCGGGTGGAGGTGGACGCCGTCGTTGATGAGCTCGACGGTGACCCGCTCGTCCTCCAGCAGCGCGGCGATCGGGCCGGGTTCGCGGTGCAGCAGCGGCGGCATGGCGTTGAACAGGTGCGTGGCCACGGTCGCGCCCGCCTCGACGGCCTTCAAGGTGGCCTCGTACGCGGCGTCGGTGTGGCCGACGGCCGCGATGACGCCGTGCTCCGCCAGCATCCGCACCGAGTCGAGCCCGCCGGGCAGTTCGGGGGCGAGGGTCACCATGCGCCCGGTACCCCGGGCGGCGTCGAGCAGCTTGCGCACGTCTGAGGGGTGCGGCTCCCGCAGCAGCGAGGGCTTGTGCGCCCCGCACCGGTGCGGGGAGATGAACGGCCCCTCGAAGTGGATGCCGGCCAGGTCGCCCTGCTCGACCAGTTCGGACAGCATCCCGGCCTGCCGGGACAGGTCGTCCAGGTCCCCGGTCACCGTCGAGGCGAGCAGGGTCGTGGTGCCGTGCCGCCGGTGGGTCCCGACGCCGGTGAGGACGGCCTCGGCGTCACCGGAGGAGAAGGACGCGCCGCCGCCGCCGTGCACGTGGATGTCGACGAAGCCGGGGACGATCCAGTGCCCGCTCAGGTCGCGGGTGGACGCCTGGAGCGGGTCGTTCGCGACGATCGAGCGGCCCTCTACGGTCACCCGGCCGTCCTCGACCACGCCGTCCGGCAGCACCACATGGGCACCGGTCAGCACGCTAGTTGCCGCAGTCAAGCGGTCACCTCCACGGAGAGAAGATCCCAGGCGAGCAGCCCTGCGCCCAGGCATCCGGCGGTGTCCCCGAGGGCCGCCGGCACGATGAGGGGGAGTTGCTGGAAGGTCAGCCGCCGCTCGACGGCGGCCCGCAGCGGCACGAAGAGGGTGTCGCCGGCCTCGGCCAGCCCGCCGCCCACGATCAGCGTTCCCGGGGTCATCAGGGTGATCCCGGTGACCAGGCCGTCGGCGAGGGCGGCGACGACCTCGTCCCACACGGCCGCCGCGCGGGGGTCGCCCGCTTCGACGGCGGCGGCGCAGCCGGCGGCGCCGGCGTCCGGGCCGCCGCCCGCGGCCTCCCAGACGCGGGCCACGGCGGCGGCGGAGGCCGCCGTCTCCAGGCAGCCCCGCTGGCCGCAGCCGCAGGCCGGGCCGCCGGGGCGGACGACGATGTGCCCGAGCTCGGTGGCCTCGACACGGCCCTCGATGCCGATCGCCCCGGCGATGCCGGTGCCCAGCGCCACGAACAGGAAGCGCTCGGCGCCCCGCCCCGCGCCCAGCCGGCCCTCGGCGAGGCCACCGGCGCGCACGTCGTGGCCGAGGGCGACGGGGGTGCCGTCGAGCCGGCGGGTGAGCAGGTCACGCAGGGGCGCGTCACGCCAGCCGAGGTTGGCGGAGTAGACCGCGACGCCGGCCCGCTCGTCGACGAGCCCGGGCACGGCGACACCGGCCGCGGCGGCGGGCTCGCCGTAAGCGCTTTCGCCGTACGTCCGCAGCTCCGCGGCGAAGTCGAGCACGGAATCGGCCACGGCGCCCGGGCCGCGCTCCCGGCCGGTCGGGCGGCGCGCCTGGTGCAGCAGCGTGCCGTCCGCCGCGACCAGGGCGGCCTTCATGCCGGTGCCGCCCACATCGAGGGCGATGACGTGTCTCACGGGGGACAGTGTCGCGCGGTACCCCGCAAAAGGTCTAGTCCACTCGCCGAAAGAGATCGCGCACCGCGTGTGCGTGGGCGCCAGGTGGCGCGGTGGGAGAAAGGCTTGAGTGGTGTAGACCTCATGGAGACGGCGGGGTGGGTACTCAGCGTCACCGTCGAAGCGCTCGGTGCATCCGGTGACGGGAGGCAGGGGTGACCGGGACGCGGATATGGTTGTCGGATGGAACGGGACGAGGCCGGGGCGGACGCCCCCGCGGACGGGCTGACGGAGCAGGACCGCGCCGTCCTCGACATCGCCCGCCGCGCCTGGGCCGGCCCCGGCGCGAAGGAACGGGCCATCCGTGAACGCCTCGGCATCTCCCCCACGCGCTACTACCAGCTCCTGAACGCCCTCCTCGACGACCCCCGTGCCCTCGCGCACGACCCCGTGACGGTCAACCGCCTCCGCCGCACCCGGGACACCCACCGCACCACCCGCTGACGCCTCCGGCGGTGACCGGCTGCCCGGAGGTACGGGTGCTCGGGCCCGGCTGTCCTGCCGCTCGTCGAGGCCGAGGAAGTGCCGCAGGACACGCGGCGTCAGCTTCTCGCACACCGACCGGCCCCGAGGACACCGCCAAGGGCGGGATGCTTCCGTACGCCGGGCATGCCCCCCGCAGGGGTCGGTATGGTCGGGGCATGAGCCGCAGCCGCAGGGACGAACTGCCGGTACCCACGACCCCCGAGGGTAAGGACGGCCTCGCCGCACTGCTCGCCGAGCCCCGCAGGGCCGTGCTGGCCCTGGACTTCGACGGGACGCTCGCGCCGATCGTGCCGGACCCGGACGCCGCGCGGGCGCACCCCCGGGCGGCTGCCGCGCTGGCCCGGCTGGCGCCGCGGATCGGGTCCGTCGTGGTCGTGACGGGCCGTCCCGCCGGCGTGGCCGTGCGGTACGGGGGCTTCGCCGGCGTGCCGGCCCTGGAGCGCATGGTCGTGCTGGGCCACTACGGCGCCGAGCGCTGGGACGCCCGTTCCGGCGAGGTCAAGGCGCCCGGCGCGCACCCCGGGGTCAACGCGGTGCGCGCGGAACTGCCGGGCGTGCTGGACGCGATCGGGGCGTGGCGGGGCACGTGGGTGGAGGACAAGGGCCGCGCGGTGGCCGTCCACACGCGCCGCACGGAGGATCCGCAGGCCGCGTTCGAGGTGCTGAGCGGACCGTTGCGCGATCTGGCCGACCGGCACGGGCTGATCGTGGAGCCCGGCCGGATGGTGCTGGAGCTGCGGCCGCCCGGGATGGACAAGGGCGTGGCCCTCAACGACTACCTGCGGGAGGTCGGCGCCGGTCCCGTGCTGTACGCCGGTGACGACCTGGGCGACCTGGCCGCGTTCGGGGCGGTGGAGAAGCGGCGCGCCGACGGCCTCCCCGGTGTGCTGGTGTGCAGCGGCAGCGCGGAGGTGGCCGAACTGGCCGCCCGGGCCGACCTCGTCGTGGACGGCCCGGAGGGCGTCGTCGCGCTGGTCGACGCCCTCGCGGACGCCCTGGAGGAGCGGGACGCTCGAGGCGGTGCCGAGACCCGGCCGCCGGTCGGGGACTGAACCGCGGAACCGTCGAGGTGTCAGTCCCGGCCGGGGGTGCCCGCGTCGTGGACGAGGAGGGCGATCTGCACCCGGTTGTTCAGGCCGAGCTTGCCGAGGATGCGGGAGACGTGGGTCTTCACCGTCGGCACGCTCATGTGGAGCCCGGCCGCGATCTCCGCGTTGGACCGGCCCTCCCCGATGGCGAGGGCCACCTCGTGCTCCCGCCCGCCCAGCGAAGCGAGCCTGCGCCGGGCGGCGGCCCGCACGCCCCGCGTCTCGGCGTCGGAGCCGGCGACCTGCGCGATCAGCTGCCGGGTCACCGCGGGGGACAGCACCGGTTCGCCGGCCGCCACCTTCCGTACCGCCTCGACGATCTCGCGCGGCGCCGTGTCCTTCAGGACGAACCCGGCGGCACCCGCGCGCAGCGCCCGCAGCACGTGCTCGTCGGTGTTGAAGGTGGTCAGCACGATCACCTCCGGCGCGCCCGGCACGGCCCGCAGCGCCTCGGTGGCGGCGAGGCCGTCCACGGTGGGCATGCGGATGTCCATCAGCACCACGTCGGGGGAGTGCTCCCGGACCAGCGCCGCCACCTGGCCGCCGTCGGCGGCCTCGGCGACGACCTCGACGTCCGGCGCCCCGCCCAGCATCATCCGCAGCCCCGCCCGCACCAGCGGGTCGTCGTCCACCAGCAGCAGCCGCACCATCCTCACGCCGCCCACGGTAGCCAGGCGCGCAGCCGGAAGTCCCCGCCGGACCGGCCGTGTTCCAGGTCGCCCCCGGCGAGCGAGGCCCGCTCCGTCAGCCCGATCAGCCCCTGCCCGGCGCCGGGGATGGCGGGCACCACGGCCGCCGCGGCCGGCACCGGGTTGCTGACCTCGACCGTCAGCCCCCGCGCGGGACCGCCGGCGAGCCGCACGGTCACCTCCGCGCCGGGGGCGTGCTTGCGGGCGTTGGTCAGCCCCTCCTGCACGATCCGGTACGCCGTGCGCCCGGAGGCGGCGGGCGCCGCCGACACGGCGGTGCCGTCCGCCTCCAGCACGATCCGCATCCCGGCGTCCCGTGACTCCTCCACCAGCCGCGGCACGTCCGCCAGCGTGGGCTGCGGCCGTCCGGCCGCCCCGTCCGCGGTACCGGCCCCGTCCGGCTCGCGCAGGACGCCGATGATGCCGCGCAGGTCGTCCAGCGCCTGGTGCGCGCTCTCCCGGATCACCGCGGCGGCCCGCTCGATCTCCGCGGGCGACGCCCCCGGGTGGAACTCCAGGGCGCCCGCGTGGACGCTCAGCAGCGACAGCCGGTGCGCCAGCACGTCGTGCATCTCCCGCGCCATCTCCTCGCGGGCCTGCCGCCGCCCGCGCTCGGCGTACGAGGCCAGCAACTGGCGCCGGGAGCGGACGTAGAGTCCCCAGCCGATCGAGCCGACCATGATCACGAAGAAGGTCATCGCCGAGCCGGTCTCCGGCAGGTCCGGGTCGGGGCCCCGCGCCACGAACAGCGGCAGCGGCGCGAACGCCAGGGCCGCCACCCAGGCCGTCGTGCGCAGCGGCCGGTACGCCGCCACGGTGAAGACCGCCACCGCGGTCGGCCCGCCGACCAGGTGCGCGAACCACCCCGTCACCAGCAGCACCACCGCCAGCCGCACCGGCCACCGCCGCCGCAGGAACAGCGCCGCGCACGCGGCCGCGCCGACCGCCTGCTCGACGGGCCCGACCGTCGCGCCCACCCCGTCCACGGACAGCACGGAGAAGGCCGCCGCACCGAGGAAGACCGCGATGTCGGCGACGATGTCCTTCCGTACGCGTCGCATTCCTCCGAATGTACGGTCCCGTGGCGCGGGCACCAGCCCCGCGCCCCAAGTCGATACCTTCGGACGACAACCCGCGCGGGATCGGCGACTTTCGCCGACAGCCGGGGCGGGTGGGCGCTCCCTAACCTCGTGGCATGAAGGGTTTCCTCGGGTTCCTCGGCTTCGTGCTGCTCTCCCAGGGCATCGGCGGCATCGCCTACCAGCTCACCGGCGGCTGGTTCCGGCTGTGGGCGCTGACGCACCGGATCGGCTTCCTGGACGGCTACGAGATCTACGTGTGCGTCCTCCTGGTCGTCCTGGGCGTCGCGGTCCTCCGCGCGGCGGAGTCGGCGGGCAAGCGCTCCTGACGGTGTGGGACACAGGCCCGCCCCGGCCTCCCGTCGTGAGCGCTGGAGGCCGGGGCGGTGGCACACGCGGGGGGCGGATCTACCAGTTGTTGTTGTCCCGGACGATGGCGCCGCACTCCACGAAGGCACGGACGGTGCCGGCTCCCGTCGCCGGCGGCGTGGCGGGGTCGGGATTGGTGACGGTGACTGTCCAGCCGTCGCCGGACCGCTGACTCGTGAGCACCCTGATACCGGTGACCACGTTCGGGGGGGTGGACGAGACATCGGACCTGTCGGTGATGGTGAAGCCGCCGCCCGTGACCTCGGTGCGCGAGGGGCAGTTCGCGGTGACCGACAACGATGCGGTGCCGGGTGGCACCTGTGCGAGCGCCGAGAAGTACTCGCGGGTCCTCAACCGCCCGAGGTTGTCGCGGTTGCCGCCGCCCTTGACGGTGTTTCCGGCGGCGGCGTCGTCGGCGACCGCGGCGGTGCGCGCGGTGGCGGTGGTGTTCATCGGGCCAACGAATGCGGTGGTCGTGACGACCGCGGCAGCGACCGTCATGGCTCCGGCGACGCCCCAAAGCACCTTACGACGGGGTCGACCGGACATGGCCTTCTTCGCTCGTATGTTCATCTCTCTGCCTTCGAAGATGACGGAAGGAGCTCGCTCCGGATCGAAGCGATTGGGGCCATCGTTACCTTGTGCGACGCGTTCCGCACTTTGGGTGACCGGAGAGGGTGAACGTCCGGGTACGGCCATCTGACGGAGCGACGGCAGTCGGGGCGTCAGATGGGCGTCGGGCGGGGCGTCAGGCGGCCGTGCCGGACGGGACCACCCAGCGCACGGGCTGGCCGGTCACGGCGGCGATCATGTCGAAGTCGCCGTCGTAGTGCAGGACAGTCGCGCCGTGCCGTTCCGCGGTCGCCGCGATGATCAGATCCGCCGGGGAAAGTGCCTTCCAGTTCCCGGCGGCAATGAGGTGTGTCTGCACGTCCAGTGCGCGGTCCCAGGCCTCGTCCGGCGTGGGCAGCCAGTCGAAACCCCGCATGCCATCTCGGATGCGGTCTGCGTCCGCCTTGGACCGTGCGCTGTGGAGCACCTCCAGTTCGACGGCCCCGCAGACGGCGAGCAATCCGGCGTTGTGGAGGGGTTCGATCACGGCCCTCACCGACGGTTTCGGGTAACGGGCGAGAGCGGACTTGTCGATGAGGAAGCGATCTCTCATGCGGCTCGATGCGGGTCGTGCGCCGCCCCGGCCTCGCCGGTGAGGCCGGGAAGTCCGCCGTCCGCCAGCCAGTCGAGGAACGAGGCGCGCTTGCGGCGCTTGATCGCGTCTTCCAAGGCGGCGTTCACGGTGGCGACTTTGGTCGTGGTGCCGAAGATCTCGGCTGCCTCCGCCAGCATCTGGTCGTCGACGTCGATGACGGTACGGGTCATGCGGGCCTCCTCGGGCATGGATGCTTCCTCCTAAGATATCAAATTGGGTCTCAGTCGATATCGGCGGACGCCCGTGCCCTCGCGCCGGGCCGCTGCCGCACGATGCCCGCGCGGACCAGGGCGGCGCCACGCCGCGCACCTGACGGGGCGTCGGCAAGCCGGCCGAGAGCAGGCGCGGCGGTGGCGCAGGGCGGGCAGGGACCGGTGCGGCCGGGGGGCAGCGGGTCGCCGCAGCCGGGGCATTCGGGGAGCGGGGCCGCCGGGGCGGCGGGGTCGCGGGCGGGGCGCGGCGCCGGGAGCTTGTCGCGCAGGCGGCGGGCGATGAAGCCGGCGGGGGAGTGGACGGCGCGGGGCAGCCCGGAGGACAGGGCGGTCCCCAGTTCCAGCTCGCTCGCGCCGTGTGCCAGCCAGCGGGCGGCGAGCGGGGCCAGCCGGGCGCCTCGGCGACGCCGAGGGCGAGCCTGGCCTCCCGCCGCCCGAGGCGGTGCAGCGCGGCCGCCGCGCGGGCGACCAGCGGCTCGTCGGCGGCGGGCTCGGGGTGGGAGGTGTTCTCCTCCTCCCTGTTCTCCCCCTTGGGGGAGGCGCCGACGGCCCGTACGGACGGCGCACCGGCGGTCGGGATGCTGCCGCCCGGTGCCGCGAAGGCCGCCTCGATCGCGGCGGGGTCGCGCAACGGCACGTTGGAGACGAGCACCCGGGTGGTCCAGCGGCCGGTCTCGGGGCTCTGCGTGCGGCGGGTGTGCACATAGCCCTCCGCCTCCAGCTGCTGCCGGGCCCGGCGCAGGGCGACGCGCCCCTCGGGCATCTTCTCGCCGATGGACTGCAGGGTCTCCCGGGACCCCTCCGGGAGGGAGAGCGCCCACTGCAGCAGCCGTACGGCGGTGCCGTTCAGCCGCGGATGGCGGATGAGGTCGTTCGGCGTCTGGGAGAAGAAACGGGTCGGCGGGATAGCATGACGGATCATGTGCGGGGCTCCCTTTAAGCCTCGTGGATGTAGGCCCCCGGCCGGTGTTGGCGCACCACTGGGGGCCGCTTCATGCGCTGGGCACGAAGGGTGATCGATCGGTTACTCTACCGGTGTCCCGGTGGTGTGTGCGACGAAGGCGACGAACGCCGTCCACGCCTCGTCGGTGAAGGCCAGAGCGGGCCCGGCGGGGTCCTTGGAGTCCCGCACGTGCACGGCTCCCGGGGCATGGGCGACCTCGACGCAGTCGCCGCCCTCGCTGCCGCTGTGACTGCTTTTGAACCAGGCGAGTCGGGATGTCATAGCTCCCCCGCAATCTGCTCGATCACTCTGGCGGAGTCCCCCACGCTGAGGGCCTGTGAGCGGATCATCGCATAGCGCTGGTGGAGTTTGCTGACCTCTTCCCGGCCGTCCACCAGCACGCTGCGGCCCTGGACTTCGAGATAGGCGAGCAGCCGCAGATCCGGGGTCTCCAGCAGCGACATGGGCCCGTCGAAGCCCGCGTGCGCCTCATGGGAGAGCGGCATGACCTGGACCGTGACGTGGCGCAGCGCCGCGACCTCCAGCAGCCGCTCCAACTGGCGCCGGTGCACGGCCCGTCCGCCGACCGGGCGCCGCAGCACCCACTCCTCGACGACGAAGGCGAGCTGCGGTGCCGGGGCGCGGGTCAGCAGCGACTGCCGGGCCAGCCGGGCCCGGACCCGGCGCTCGACCTCCTCCGCCTCCAGCGTCGGGCAGTAGGCGCCGAGCACCACGCGGGCGTACTCCTCGCTCTGCAGCAGGCCGTTGATGACGTGGGTGTCGTATTTGTAGAGGCTCACCGCCGCCCGCTCCAGTTCCGCGTACTCCTCGAACCAGGAGGGGAACTGGGCCCGTTCCAGATGGCGCGCCGCGGACCGCAGCACCCCGCCGCCGTCCCCGAGCAGGATCCCCGCCCTCTCCACGAACGCGGGCGGCGGCATCCGCTCGCCGCGTTCGATCTTCACGACGAGAGACTTCGAATACCCCACATGCGCGGCCAGTTCGTCGGTCGAGACCCCGCGGGCCTCCCGCAGCGACCGTGCCACGGAGCCGAACATCCGCATGCTGGCCGAGCCCTCGCACTTCGCGGACACGGCACCACCTCCCCGGTACACACGCCGTACACAGCCGCGGACCCGCCCCTGCACAGCTGATTCGGGGTCAGATCCGCCCTGGCCAGGCTAGCCACGGCAGGGAACCGTTGGACCCATGACGCAGGAATCCCCACCCGGAACGGCGATGCGCGTCGTCGCCGAACCCGCCCGTATCGCCGAGGTCCGCCGGGCCGTACGCGAACAGCTCCGCGCCTGGGGGCGCGAGGACCTGGCACCCGCCGCCGCGCTGTGCGTCACGGAGATACTCGCCAACGTCCACCGGCACGCGGGCTCGCCGGAGTGCGAACTGACCCTGGACGACCTGGCGTCCGAGGGCGTGCGGGCCACGGTCAGCGACCGCTCCCCCGTCCTGCCCGTCACGGCGCCCGGGCCACCGGACTGGGCGGCCGAGCGCGGACGCGGGATGCATCTGATCGCGGCGGCGGCGCACCGCTGGGGCGCGCGGCCGACCCCGGGGGGCAAGCAGGTGTGGGTGGTGCTGCGGTGAGGCCCGCCTCGTGGACCTGGCTGGACGACACGGCGTTCGGGCCGGTGGCGTTCCTGCTGGTGGCCCATCCACAGGGGCGCGGGACGGCGGAACTCGCCGCGCTCCTCGGGCTCGCCGAGCCGGGGCGGCGGCTGCCGGAGCTCGGCGAGCGGATCACCGTCGCCCGCCCGGGCCGGGCCGTGGTGCGCGGCGCGGACGGCGGGGTGCTGCTGGAGGTCGCGGCGGGGGAGCGGTGGTCCGCCTTCGTCGCGGCCGGCGGACCGGTCGCGCTCGTCGTGGGGCTGGACCCGCTCGCCCGCCGCGCGCCGCTGCCGGAGGTGGAGGCGTACCTGGCCCTGGGCGCGACGGCGGGGCGCATCCGGCTGGGCATCGGCCGCCGGGAGCCCTCACCTCCCTCCTGACCGCGCCCTGGACCGGCGCCCGGCCCGGGCTGCCGGCGACGCCCGCGTCCAGCACGCTGCTCGTGGCGTCGGAGCCCCGGGTCGTGTGTCGTGCCGGACGCCCACGCCCCGCTCGGCGCGGGGCGTGGGCGGGTGCCCGGGGCGGTGGGGTTCCTTGGGGCCGGCGGTCCGTGTCAGGAGGCCCCGCCGTCGGCGGTACTTTCGCTTCCTTTCGACAGGAATCTGATCCGCCTTCATGGCGGCAGCGAGACGTACCGCGGTGGCCGGAACCCCACCACAGGGGTCCCGCGGCCGTTCTGCAGCCTAGTCTTCAGAAGGGAGGTCGCCCTGGAGGATGAATGAGCCGAACCGCTCCATGAGTTCCGGGTTGATGTTCGGCAGGTTGTCCATCATGTGCGGGACAGGCTTGCCGTGTTCGGCCTTGGGCGCTCCGTCGAAGAGGAGCTCTTCGTATCCTCCGGGGAGAAACATGAAGATCATCTTGGCGGCATGGAGACTCTTGTTGAAGAAGCCGTGCCGCGTGTCGTTGGGCACGTAGTAGAAGGAGCCGGGGCCGGCGGTGATGGTGTCGTCACCGTTGACGAAGTCCAGCTCGCCGGAAATCAGGTAGAACGCCTCCTGATGCTTGCTGTGCACGTGCGGGTAGGCTCCGGCCCCGGCAGGGACGGTCGCCTCCACGAAGGTGAGCCGTCCGCCCGTTTCCGGGCCGCCGACCTTCAGGGTGTAGGTGTCTCCAACAATCCACCTCGTGTCGCCCTGCCCGGGCGGCACAAAGATGCCGTTCCTCTTCATGTAACGGGAATCGTCCTGTCCAGCGGGATCGTGCTGGCTCGGCGCGACGATGCTCAAGGCTGCTCCTCGATTGGGCCGCCACCTGTTGGGGCGACAGATGCAGGGACAGTTAAGTGGCAACTACTTGACGAGTCAAGCATGTGTCTTCTCTCCTGGGCCTCGCCGAGCACAGCGCCCCGGGCTCTCCATGGGCAACCCTTGGGCTGCATTGGTAGGCAGTACGTGTTGCGCCTGGGCCGGTCATACCGCTGGAGGCGCGGCCTCGACGCCCCACCCTGACAACCGCCCGCACGGCGAGGGTGGATGGGGTCGCCGCCGACCTCGCCTTCCGTCAACGGGCCGGGTTGCGGCGCGGTCCGGCCGCTCCGGTCCGGGCTACCCCAGCGCCCGCAGCTGGTCCAGGAACCACTGCTGCGGGGGGAGCGCCGTCGAGGCCGCCGCGAGACGCTTGGTGGCCTCGGCGCGCTCGCCGTGCGACAGGGACAGCGCCTGGTGGAGGGCGTCGGCCGTGGCCCGGATGTCGTAAGGGTTGACCACGAACGCGTCGTCGGCGAGCTCCTCGTACGCCCCCGCCTCGCGGGAGAGCACCAGCGCCACGCCGTCGTCCGAGACGACCGGGATCTCCTTGGCCACCAGGTTCATGCCGTCGCGGATCGGGTTGACCAGCGCGACGTCCGCCAGGCGGTAGGCGGCCAGGGAGCGCGCGAAGTCGTCCTTGACGTGCAGGACCACCGGCTGCCAGCCGGGCGTCGCGAACTCCTCGTTGATCTCCTCGGCCAGGTCGGAGACCTCGTCCGTGTACTCCCGGTAGACGGCCAGGTCGTGGCGGGAGGGGTAGGCGAAGGCGATGTGCACCACGCGCCCCTGCCATTCGGGGTGGTCGCGCAGCAACTGCGCGTACGCGAGCAGGCCGCGCACGATGTTCTTCGACAGCTCCGTGCGGTCCACCCGCAAGATGATCTTGCGGTCCGGGCCGCCCACCGCCTCCTGCAGCGCCGCCAGGCGCTCGTCCACGTCCGGCCGGTGCGCCCGCTCCCGAAGGAACTCGGCGTCCGCCCCGAGGCCGTGCACCCCGATCCGCGTGGTGCGGCCCTTGTACGTGATCGTGAGGCTGCCCGCGTCACGGATGACGGACGCGCCCAGCACGTCGGCGCAGCACGCGGCGAAGGCGTCCGCCCAGCGGCGGGTCAGGAAGCCGGCCCGGTCGGCGCCGAGGATGCCGCTCAGCACCTCGGCGGCGACGTCGTCCGGCAGGATGCGGAAGTAGTCGGGCGGCGCCCACGGGGTGTGCGAGAAATGGCCGATCCGCAGGTCGGGGCGGCGCGAGCGGAGCAACTGCGGCACCAGGGACAGGTGGTAGTCCTGCACGAGGACGGCGGCGCCCTGCGCGGCCTCGTCGGCGAGCGCGTCGGCGAAGGCGGCGCTGTAGGCCGTGTACGCCGCCCACTGCTCGCGGAAGTCCTCGTCGAAGACGGGCTCCAGCGGGGTCTGGAACAGCATGTGCTGGACGAACCACAGCACCGAGTTGGCGACGCCGTTGTAGGCCGAGGCGAAGGTGTCCGCCGGGATGTCCAGCATCCGTACGTGCTGGCCGCCGGTGTCGGCGGTGGCGAGGCGGCCCGTCCCCCCGGAACTGCGCAGCACGGCGGCCCGGTCCCCCTCGCCCAGTGCCGCGCAGACCCACACGGCGTCCGCGTCCGGCCCGATCGCGCTCAGTCCCGACACGAGTCCGCCGCCGCCGCGGCGGGCGACGAGCGTGCCGTCCTCGCGGAGGCTGTACGACACGGGGCCGCGGTTGGACGCGACCAGTACGCGCGCGGCATGCGATGCGACCATGCGGCCAGCCTAGCCACGCATGCCTGACCGCAAACGTACGAACTAGCCCAGCCGGGGGTTTCCGGCCGCGACCCGCCGCGGTCCGGCCGCTCGCCGAAGGCCGGGGAGGGCCGGCGCGACACCGCTCACCGGCGCGCGGACGCCGAGGCGATGCGCGGAACCGCACAGGTGCGACGCCGTCCTGGGTTTGTGCCCACCCTCCCCCGGCCGCCGCTGGGGGTGCCCGCACCGCGGCGGACCGCCTGCCCAGGAACCCCGGCGCCGTCACGCCACGGCGCGGCGGTGGGCGTATTCGGGGACCGTCCGCATCGGGGGGCGCTCCTCCGTCGCGACCTCGTGGACGCGCGGCTCGAAACCGCCGCCCGGCGCGCGGTCGAACTGCGTGAGGACGGGTCGCACGAGAGGGCCCCGCGCCAGGCGGATCTGCGCGGTCCGGTAGATCGCCGCCGCCATGCGGCCCAGCGCCTGCCCGTCCTGGTGCCGGTGGTGCCGTACCCCCACGTCGACCTGGGCCAGCGCGTCGAGCCCGACCGTGTTGAGCGCGTCCACCAGCAGCCCGATCTCCACCCCGTACCCCACCGGGAACGGCAGCCGCTCCAGCAACGAGCGTCGCGCGGCGTACTCGCCGCCGAGGGGCTGGACGAACCCCGCCAGCTGCGGCCAGTGCAGATTGAGCAGCGGCCGTGCGACCAATTCCGTCACCCGGCCCCCGCCGGCCGGGACCACCGTGCCGCCGGTCTCCAGGGGACGGTCGTACATCGCCTTGACCAGCTGCACGTCCAGGTCCGTGAGCAGCGGCCCGACGATCCCCGACACGAAGCGCGCGTCGAACTCGCGCAGGTCGGAGTCGACGAAGCAGACGATCTCCCCGCGTGTCACGAGCAGCGAGCGCCACAGCACCTCGCCCTTGCCGGGCAGCGCGGGCAGCCGCGGCAGCACTTCGTCCCGGTGGACGACGACCGCGCCCGCGGCCGCGGCGACCTCGGCCGTGCGGTCGGTCGACCCGGAGTCCAGCACGACGATTTCGTCGACCAGCGGCACCGCCTCGCTCATCAGCTCGCGCCGGATCGTCGCGACGATCGCCCCGACCGTTGCCTCCTCGTCGAGGGCGGGCAGCACGACGCTGACCGTGCCGCGCGCGCCCGCGGCGCGCTTGGCGGCGAGGAGTTGCGGCAGCGGCCTGTGGTCGGCGGTCCAGGACCGCCGCTGCAGCCAGCCGGCCACCTCGTCGAGCACTGCGTTGCTCCGTTTCTGCCCGTCTCGCAGGACGGACGGCCCATGACCAGGTTCGAGGTCGTCGGTTACAGTCTTGACCACGAGGCATGACCATCGTATGTCCACGGTGATCGCGCCCCGTCCGACAAATGCCCGGGCAGTGTGCCCGGCGCCATACCGCTCATCCAGAGGGGCAGAGGGAACGGCCCGTTGAAGCCCCGGCAACCCTCCCGCCGACCGCGAGGTCCAGGTGGGGAAGGTGCCAATTCCGTCTCACGGCGAGATGCGCCGTGAGGAAGATGAGGAGAAAGGGCCTCGCCTGACATGGCTGCGCAGTCCGTTGCACCCGCCGCGTCCACCGATTCCGCCTTCGGCCCCGCGTCCGCGCTCTCCTGCCGCGAGTGCGGTGAGCGCTTCCCGCTGGATCCCCTCTTCGCCTGCGAGGTCTGTTTCGGGCCGCTCGAAGTGGCGTACGACCTCCCGGACGGCGACCCCGAGACCCTCCGCAAGCGGATCGAGTCCGGGCCGAACAACATCTGGCGGTACGCGCCGCTGCTGCCCGTCCCCGCGGACGTGGCCTCCAAGCCCAACCTCAACCCGGGCTTCACCAAGCTGGTCAAGGCCGACAACCTCGCCCGCGAACTGGGCGTCACCGGCGGCCTGCACATCAAGGACGACTCCGGCAACCCGACCCACTCCTTCAAGGACCGGGTCGTCGCCATCGCCCTGGAGGCCGCCCGCACCTTCGGCCTCACCACCCTGTCCTGCTCCTCCACCGGCAACCTGGCCGGCGCCGTGGGCGCCGCGGCCGCCCGCGCCGGTTTCCGCTCCTGCGTGTTCATCCCGCACGACCTGGAGGAGGGCAAGGTCGTCATGGCCGCGGTCTACGGCGGCGACCTGGTCGGCATCGAGGGCACCTACGACGACGTCAACCGCTTCTGCAGCGAGCTGATCGGCGACCCGATCGGCGAGGGGTGGGGCTTCGTCAACGTCAACCTGCGCCCCTACTACGGCGAGGGCTCCAAGACACTCGCGTACGAGATCTGCGAGCAGCTGGGCTGGCGCCTGCCGGACAACATCGTCATCCCGATCGCCTCGGGCTCGCAGCTGACGAAGATCGACAAGGGGCTGCGGGAGCTGATCGCGCTCGGTCTGGTGGAGGAGAAGCCGTACCGCGTCTACGGCGCACAGGCCGAGGGCTGCTCCCCGGTCTCCGCCGCCTTCAAGGCCGGCCACGACGTGGTGCGTCCGCAGAAGCCGAACACGATCGCCAAGTCGCTCGCCATCGGCAACCCGGCCGACGGCCCGTACGTGCTGGACATCGCGCGCCGCACGGGCGGGGCGGTCGAGGACGTCACCGACGAGCAGGTGGTGGACGCCATCAAGCTGCTCGCCAGGACCGAGGGCATCTTCGCCGAGACGGCCGGCGGCGTGACCGTCGGCGTGCTGCGCAAACTCATCGAGACCGGGCAGCTCGACCCGGCCGGTGAGACCGTCGTCCTGAACACCGGCGACGGCCTCAAGACGCTGGACGCCGTCGCCCCGACCTCCCGCCCCACGGCCACCATCCGCCCGAGCCTCGACGCGTTCCGCGCCGCCGGCCTGGCCGACTGACCCGACCGCACCGGCTGACCCCGACTGAAGGTGAAACCCGCATCATGAGCGCTACCGTCCGCATCCCGACCATCCTCCGCACCTACACCGCCGGCCGGGCCGAGGTCCCTGCCGAGGGCGGCACCCTGGCCGAGGTCATCGACTCGCTGGAGCACAACCACCCCGGCATCTCCGCGCGGGTCCTGGACGACACGGGCAAGCTGCGCCGTTTCGTGAACGTCTACGTCAACGACGACGACGTCCGCTTCTCCGAGGGCCTGCAGACCACGGTGGGTGAGGGCGCGTCCGTCTCGATCATCCCGGCGGTCGCGGGCGGCTGCTGAGCGCGCGGCCCGCGGGCGACAGGGGTGCCGGGGAACTCCCCGGCACCCCTGTGTGCTTGAGCGGTAGTTGAAGGGCTGTACAGTTGCCCTGGAGGCTCGCAACTCCCTGCAACGCTCTGCGCAACCCCCTTCTCCGGGGCGGTCTTGCCGACGATTTATCGCCAAATCCACGTGGTGTTTGCCGTGTTTGCCCGATGCGTCCGGTCCGAGTTGCCCCGGATTATTCGCCGATCAGGCTCTTCTCCCGATTCTCTGTGCCCGGAATTCTCGTCCGATTGACCTGTTGCAGACAGCGTCCAGGCAGATACATTCAGCCGCGGTCGACGCGTTCCGGCGCACGCCCCCTTGGCTGTAGGGGGTGAGGTCTGACCCGGGTCCGCGAGGTGCGGGTCTGCGAAGGGCCAGCAATAGGGGAGTTAGGAATGGCTCAGGGCACCGTCAAGTGGTTCAACGCGGAGAAGGGCTACGGCTTCATCGCGGTCGACGGTGGTGCGGACGTCTTCGTGCACTACAGCGCGATCCAGATGGACGGCTACCGCACCCTCGAGGAAGGTCAGCGGGTCGAGTTCGAGATCTCGCAGGGCCAGAAGGGGCCGCAGGCGGACATGGTCCGTCTCGCAGCCGGCTGACGCGCCGCGCATCGGCCACGGAGCACTTTCGCGTACGGCCGCTCAAACGTACGCGTCGAGGCCCGCCCCCGCACGGGGCGGGCCTTCGTGCTGCCCGGCGGCGCGCGGACCCGGACCCGCGAGTTGTCCACGGCCCCGGCCAAGCGGCTTGCACTCTCCTAGGGCGAGTGCTAATCATTGGCGTTAGCACTCTGACGTTGAGAGTGACAAAGGACCGAGTGGGTGAGGCCCGTTCGTCCGCCGGAAAGGAACCGGCGGGAGGGCAGGCCGTCCGTCGCGGGCGCCGGCGCGGTCCTGGAGTAATCCTTCCCCGCAGCCCTGTGCCGCGGGGGGACCCCAAGTCCGGGAGGACCACTTCACATGGCCAAGATCATCGCGTTCGACGAGGAGGCACGGCGCGGTCTCGAGCGCGGGATGAACCAGCTCGCCGACGCCGTCAAGGTCACCCTTGGCCCCAAGGGCCGCAACGTCGTCCTCGAGAAGAAGTGGGGCGCCCCCACGATCACCAACGATGGTGTTTCCATCGCCAAGGAGATCGAGCTCGAGGACCCGTACGAGAAGATCGGCGCGGAGCTGGTCAAGGAGGTCGCGAAGAAGACGGACGACGTCGCCGGTGACGGCACGACGACCGCGACCGTCCTCGCCCAGGCGCTGGTGCGCGAGGGCCTGCGCAACGTCGCCGCCGGCGCCAACCCGATGGCGCTGAAGCGCGGCATCGAGAAGGCCGTCGAGTCGGTCTCCGCCGCTCTGCTGGAGCAGGCGAAGGACGTGGAGACCAAGGAGCAGATCGCCTCCACCGCCTCCATCTCCGCCGCCGACCCGCAGATCGGCGAGCTCATCGCCGAGGCGATGGACAAGGTCGGCAAGGAAGGCGTCATCACCGTCGAGGAGTCCCAGACCTTCGGTCTGGAGCTGGAGCTCACCGAGGGTATGCGCTTCGACAAGGGCTACATCTCGGCGTACTTCGCCACCGACCTGGAGCGTATGGAGTCGGCCTTCGACGACCCGTACATCCTGATCGTCAACTCCAAGATCTCCGCGGTGAAGGACCTGCTCCCGCTGCTGGAGAAGGTCATGCAGTCCGGCAAGCCGCTGCTGATCATCGCCGAGGACGTGGACGGCGAGGCGCTGTCGACCCTGGTCGTCAACAAGATCCGCGGCACCTTCAAGTCCGTCGCGGTCAAGGCCCCGGGCTTCGGCGACCGCCGCAAGGCCATGCTCGGTGACATCGCCATCCTCACCGGTGGCACCGTCATCTCCGAGGAGGTCGGCCTCAAGCTGGAGAACGCCGGTCTCGACCTGCTCGGCCGCGCCCGCAAGGTCGTCGTCACCAAGGACGAGACCACGATCGTGGACGGCGCCGGCGACCAGGACCAGATCCAGGGCCGCGTGAACCAGATCCGTGCCGAGATCGAGAACAGCGACTCGGACTACGACCGCGAGAAGCTCCAGGAGCGTCTGGCGAAGCTGGCCGGCGGCGTGGCCGTCATCAAGGCCGGTGCCGCCACCGAGGTCGAGCTCAAGGAGCGCAAGCACCGCATCGAGGACGCGGTGCGCAACGCCAAGGCCGCCGTCGAGGAGGGCATCGTCGCCGGTGGTGGCGTGGCCCTGCTCCAGGCGTCCAACGTCTTCGAGAAGCTCGAGCTCGACGGCGACGAGGCCACCGGTGCCGCGATCGTGAAGCTGGCCCTTGAGGCCCCGCTGAAGCAGATCGCCGTCAACGCCGGCCTCGAGGGCGGTGTCGTGGTGGAGAAGGTGCGCAACCTGACCCCGGGTCACGGCCTGAACGCCGCCACGGGCGAGTACGTCGACCTGATCGGCGAGGGCATCATCGACCCCGCCAAGGTCACGCGCTCCGCGCTGCAGAACGCGGCCTCCATCGCCGCGCTCTTCCTCACCACCGAGGCCGTCATCGCCGACAAGCCGGAGAAGGCCGCTGCCCCGGCCGGCGGCGGCATGCCCGGCGGTGACATGGACTTCTGATCCTCCGGGATCAGGACTCCGCACCACGGCAGAAGACCGAGGGCGGTACCCCGTGCGGGGTACCGCCCTCGGGCGTATCCGGGAGCCGCCCGGTCACGGCACGGCGACCGGCGCGTCGAGCAGCTCGCGCCAGGTGCGCACCGCTTCCGCGTCGACCGGCCCGGCCCAGCCGCCGGGGCGCACCGCGCCGCCGACGTGGAAGGCGTCGATGCCGGCCGCGAGGAGCCGCGGCAGGTGCTCGGCGCGGAGCCCGCCGCCCACCATGAGCTGGGGCTCACCGGGACGGCCCGCCTCCGCCAGCAGACGGCCGAGCCCGTCGTCCACCCCCCGCGCGGAACCCGCGGTGAGGAAGGTGTCCAGCCCGGGCAGCCCGCGCACCGCCGAGCGCACGGCCTCCCGGTCGGCGCAGTGGTCGATGGCGCGATGGAAGGTCCAGCGGGCACCGGAACCGATCGCGTCGACGAGCAGGCGCACGGCGGGCAGGTCCGGCGCGCCCGAGCCGTCGAGGAAACCGAGCACGAACTCGTCAGCGCCCTCGCCGCGCAGCGCCGCCGCGGCCACGCAGAGCGCGTCCGCCTCGTGGGTGCCGCCGACGGCGAAGTCCGCGCGGGCCCGCAGCATCACCCGGACCGGGATGTCCACCGCGGCGCGGACGGCGGCGAAGGTCTCCCGGGACGGCGTCAGGCCGTCCGCCGCCATGTCGGTGACCAGTTCGAGGCGATCCGCGCCGCCCGTCCGGGCCGCGAGGGCGTCGTGGGCGTCGAGCGCGATCACTTCGAAAATTGGTCTAGACATATCTCCAGGGTGTCACATGCCCACGCGTGCCCGCGACCCCCGTACCGCACAATGACCTCCATGGCTGACACCGCACCCGAACCCGGCTCCGCCCTCCTCGCCCGCTGGTGCGACCTGCTGCGCCGCTGCCAGACGGAGTCCGTCGACCCGGTGCCGTACGGCAAGGACCTGATCGCCCGCTGGGCCGAGCCGCACCGCCGCTACCACACCACCTCCCACCTGACCGCCGTTCTCGACCACGTCGAGGCCCTCGCCGGGCACGCCGAGAACCCGGACGCGGTGCTGCTCGCCGCCTGGTTCCACGACGCCGTCTACCTGCCCGACCGCTCCGAGAACGAGGAGCGCAGCGCCCGGCTCGCCGAACGCGCGCTCCCCGAGGCCGGGGTCCCGGACGCGATCACCGCCGAGGTCGCCCGGCTGGTCCGGCTCACCGTCACCCACCACCCCGCCGAGGGGGACCGCGACGGCGAGGTGCTCTGCGACGCCGACCTGGCCGTCCTCGCCGGCGACCCCAGCACCTATGCCGAGTACGCGGCCGCCGTCCGCGAGGAGTACGGCTTCGTCCCCGACGACGCCTTCCGCGCCGGCCGCGCCGACGTGCTGCGTCAGCTGCTGCGGCTGCCCCGGCTGTTCCGCACCCCGCAGGCGTACGAGCGCTGGGAGTCCACTGCCCGGCGCAACCTCTCCACCGAGCTGGAACTCCTCGCCCCGGGGACGCGTCGGTAGCCGGGGGGAGCTCAGGCGACGAGGCGGTCTAGGTCGGCCTAGGACCTGCCGGCCTCACCCTGGGGGGACCTGCGCTTCGGGCGGCGCAGGCCGGCCTCGGTGAGGCGGCGCAGCAGTTCCTTGCTTCCCACCTCGACGGCGCCCGCGGCGACGGCCTTGGCGTAGCGCTCGCTGGGGACGTCGTAGTGGTCGCCGTCGAAGGCGCGGCGGGGGGCGCCGATGGCGTCGGCGAAGGCGTGGAGCTCCTCGTACGAGGTGTCGCTCACCATGTGGGACCACATGCGGCCGTGACCCGGCCAGGTCGGCGGGTCGATGTAGACGGCCACGTCAGCGCGGCTCGCCGAGGGCCGTGGACAGGCCGCCCACGGGAGCGACGGCCTCGCCGAGCGACTCGCACACCCAGTGCGGGTCGGGGCCGAGTTCGGGTTCGACGTCGAGGGCGTGGGGGTCGGCGCAGCGCGGGCACAGCGGCCAGCGGCCCATGCGTTCCAGCAGGGCGTCCTTGACGTCCTGGGCGACCAGCCCCACGACGAACGCGGCGCCGTCGGGCCACTGCTCCACCCACCAGCGGCGCTGGGAGACGGCGTCCTCGACGAGCGAGACGATCTGCGCGTCGGCGACGCCGGTCGCGGTCAGGTCGGCGAGGACGAGCGCGCGGGCGCTGTGCAGGGCCGCCTCCAGGCCGGCGGAGGAACCGGGTGCGTCAGGATCCATGGCCCCCATTGTGGACCAAGCGCCGTGGGGGGCGTTCTTGACGCCGTCAGGTGCTGAAAATAGCTTTCGTCCGTGGCCGAGAAGATGAAGGAAACCTTCAACGCCGGAGGGCTGGCCGCCAAGGTCAGGACCCTGGCCCCGTCCATGACCAGGTCGATGCAGCGCGTCGCGGAGGCCGTGGCCGCGGACCCGGCGGGCTGCTCCCGGCTGACCGTGACGGCGCTCGCGGCCCGTACGGGAACGAGCGAGGCCACCGTGGTGCGCACCGCCCGGCTGCTGGGCTACCCCGGCTACCGGGACCTGCGGCTCGCGCTGGCCGCGCTGGCAGCCCGCGAGGAGGCGGGGGTCCCGCCCGCCGTCACCCCGGACATCGCGGTGGACGACCCGCTGGCCGACGTGGTCACCAAACTCGCGCTGGACGAGCAGCGGTGCCTGGCCGGCACCGCCGCCCAGCTGGACGTGGCCCAGCTGGAGGCGGCCGTGGGCGCGCTGGCCGCCGCCCGCCGCATCGACGTCTACGGGATAGGGGCGTCCAGTCTGGTCGCCCAGGACCTGGTGCAGAAGCTGCTGCGGATCGGCCTGGTGGCGCACGCCCTGGGCGACCCGCACCTCACCCTCACCAACGCGGTCCAGCTGCGCCAGGGCGACGTCGCCGTGGCCATCACGCACTCCGGTCACACCCACGACGTGGTCGAGCCGTTGCGCGCCGCCTTCGACCGGGGCGCCACCACGATCGCCGTGACCGGCCGGGCGGACGGCACCGTCACCCAGTACGCCGACCACGTGCTGCTCACCTCCAGCGGCCGGGAGAGCGAACTGCGCCCGGCCGCCATGGCCAGCCGCACCAGCCAGCTGCTCGTGGTGGACTGCCTGTTCGTCGGGGTCGCCCAGCGCACCTACGACACCGCCGCCCCGGCGCTGTCCGCCTCGTACGAAGCCCTCGCCCACCGCCACCGCCCGCGAAGGAACCACCCGCAATGACGCACGCCGAGCTCCGTCGCGAGCTGGACCACCTCGCCACCGAGGCCTTCCGCGCCGAGCTCGCCGAGGTCGACCGGCTCCCGACGCTCGACATCGCCCGGCTGATGAACGGCGAGGACGCCACCGTCCCGGCCGCGGTGGCGGAGCGATTGCCCGCCATCGCCGCCGCCGTCG
This sequence comes from Actinacidiphila sp. bgisy160, assembly GCF_965342435.1. Classification (GTDB taxonomy): domain Bacteria; phylum Actinomycetota; class Actinomycetes; order Streptomycetales; family Streptomycetaceae; genus Actinacidiphila. The sequence continues at coordinate 251,917 of NZ_CBDRCM010000002.1, forward strand.
ACGGCATCGCCGCGCGCATGGCCCGCGGCGGGCGCCTGGTCTACGCGGGCGCGGGCACAGCGGGACGGCTCGGCGTGCTCGACGCCAGTGAGTGCCCGCCCACCTTCAACACCGCGCCGGGCCAGGTCAGCGGGATCATCGCGGGGGGGCCCACGGCGATCGTGGACGCCGTCGAGGGTGCCGAGGACAGCAAGGAACTGGCCGCCGCCGACCTGGACGCCCTCGGGATCGGCCCGGACGACAGCGTGGTCGGCGTCTCCGCCTCCGGCCGCACCCCGTACGCCGTGGGGGCCGTGGAACACGCCCGCGCCCTGGGCGCCCTGACCGTCGGACTGTCCTGCAACCCGGGATCCGCGCTGGCCGCCGCGGCCGACCACGGCATCGAGGTCGTCACGGGCCCGGAGTTCCTCACCGGATCCACCCGGCTGAAGGCGGGCACGGCCCAGAAGCTCGTCCTCAACATGCTGTCGACGATCACCATGATCAGGCTGGGCAAGACCTACGGGAACCTGATGGTCGACGTCCGCGCCTCCAACGACAAGCTGCGCGCCCGGTCCCGGCGGATCGTGGCCCTGGCCACCGGCGCGCCCGACGACGAGATCGAGGCCGCCCTCACCGCCGCCGGCGGCGAGGTCAAGAACGCCGTCCTCGTCGTCCTCGGCGGCGTGGACGGCCCGACGGCCGCCCGGCTCCTGGCGGAGTCGGACGGCCATCTGCGTGCGGCGCTGCTCGCGGCCGCGCCGGGCGGCCACGCCTGAGGCCGCGCGGTTTCTCGTCTTCCGCGCCGTCAGTCGGCCGAGCTGGGCGGTACGACCCATTGGACCGGCTGATTCGTCACGGCCGCGGCGGTGCAGGACGGTGACCCGGTCCTGCTCGGCGGTGGCGGCGATCAGCAGATCCGTACCGGGTCACCGCCATGCGTCCGCCGTCACCTCGGCATCCGCGAGGTCGTCGAAAGCACCCTCGTCGAGCATCTCCAGGAACCGCCGCCGTTCGGCGGCGGCCACGAACTCCGCCGGCGCTCCGCCCACCGTCGCCGTTTCGTCGTGGTGCCCCGTACGTCCGCGGCCTCTCGGAGAAGCGCGTCCACCCCGATCACTGTGCGCACGCGTGCCACCTCCGGGTGCAGGAGTCTCCTCAGGGTAGCCGCAGCGCCTCCGGCAGGGGCGCCGCGTGCAGGACGGCCAGGCCCGAGACGGCGCGGGTGAGCGCGACGTACAGGCGGCGCAGGCCGGTGCGCTCGTCGGGCTCGCCGTCGACGATCGCGGCGGGCTCGTCCAGGACCACGTAGTCGTACTCCAGGCCCTTGGCCAGGGAGGCGGGGACGAGGGTGAGCCGCACGTCGGGCGTGGTCTCCTGACCCGGGGACAGGTACGGCAGCCCGGCCGCCGTCAACGCCTCCGTCAGCGCGGGCAGGCGCGCGTCGGCCGCGATCAGGCCAATGGACCCCTCGCGGTCCAGTGCCCGCCGGCAGGCGTCCAGCACGGCCGCGGTCAACCCGTCCGCCGGGACCTCGGTCACCGAGAAGGCGCCGGGGTTCTCCCGGACGGAGGTCGCCTCCTTCAGCCCGGGGGCGATCTCCGGCAGCAGCCGGGACGCGTAGGCGATGACCTCCAGCGGGACGCGGAAGCCCTGGGTCAGCTCCTCGATCCGCGAACCCGGCTTGCCCAGGTGCTCCAGCGCCTCCTCCCAGGTCCCCGTCGCCCACGGGGTGGTGCCCTGGGCGATGTCGCCGAGCACGGTAGCGGAGCCGGTGGAGCAGCGGCGGCCCACCGCCCGGTACTGCATGGGGGAGAGGTCCTGGGCCTCGTCCAGCACGACGTGGCCGAGCGAGGCCGTGCGGTGCACCAGGTCGTGGGCCTCGTCGACGAGCACGGCGTCGGCGGCCGACCACTTCGCGGAGGCGGCCGAGCGGGCGGGCCTCTCCCAGAGGATCTCCTTCTGCTCCTCCTCGGCCAGCACGCCCTCCGCGCACGCGGCCAGGAACTGCGGGTCGGACAGCAGCCGCAGCACCGTCTTCGCCGGGTCCACCGGCGGCCACATCTCCTTCACGGCCGCCTTGACCGCCGTGTTGCGCGCGACCGCGTCCTGCACCCGGTCGTCGGGGGCCTCGCCGGCCGCCTCCATCCGGACCAGCACGGCGTGCGCGATCCGCTGCGGCAGCGCCTCCCGGGCGGCGCCGTAGCGGATGTCACGCTCCATCAGCTCGCGGACCAGCTCCTCCAGTTCGTGGGCGGGCACGCGCCAGCGGCGCGAGCCGCGCACCACGACCACCGGCTCGGTGGGCATCCGGATGCCGGAGCGGACCGCGCGCCGCAGCACCTCGGCCATGCGCGCGTCGCCCTTGATACCGGCGGCGGCCGCCGAGTCGGTGCCCCTGACCGGGACATGGGCGACCAGGTCGTCGACCGTGGCCTGCTTGACGCTCAGCTCGCCCAGCGCGGGCAGTACCTGCTCGATGTAGTGCAGGAAGGACGCGTTGGGGCCGACGACGAGGGTGCCGGAGCGGGCCAGCCGCTCGCGGTGCGCGTAGAGCAGGTACGCCACCCGGTGCAGGCCGACGGCGGTCTTCCCGGTGCCGGGCGCCCCCTGCACGCAGACCGTGCCGCCGACCTCGGCGCGGACGATCTCGTCCTGCTCGGGCTGGATGGTGGCCACGATGTCCCGCATCGGGCCGACGCGCGGCCGCTCGATCTCCTGCTGGAGCAGCTTGCTGGAGGTCTGCGCCTCGTCCGGGTCGGTGAGGTGCTCGTCCTCGTACGCGGTCAGCTCCCCGCCGGTGTAGCCGAAGCGGCGCCGCAGCGCGACGTCCTGCGGGTCGGTGCGTGAGGCCCGGTAGAAAGGCTGGGAGACGGGTGCGCGCCAGTCGATGACCATGGGGTCGCCGTCCGCGTCGTGGACGTGGCGGCGGCCGATGTAGAAGCGGTGGCCCACCTCCTCCCCGCCGAAGGCGTCTCCCTCCTGGTAGTCGAGGCGGCCGAAGAAGAGCGGGGTGTGCGCCAGATCGGCGAGCGCCTTGATGCGGGCGTCGATCTCGGTTTGCAGCACTTCCGCGTTCACCCAGTTGGCGGTCACGTCCCGGATGTCGAGGGCCTCGACGTCGGCGCGCATCGCGCGCAGGGCGGAACGGGACGCGGCGAGGTGGGCGCGTTCGCGGTCGAGCGGATTGTCGGCGGTGAGGGAATGTTCCCCTGGCACGGGTTGCCTCCGGCGGCACGTAGGGCATGGCTCAGCCGGCCCCGGACCGGCGCGCACGGGGGCGCGGGGCGGGGCGCTGTCCTGATACGGATCACGACTCGGGCCGACCGGTTTCCGTCCGGTCGGTGGCACCGTCCCCCAGGGGGGCGGGCGGCAAGACGCAGGATCTTACGCCTGCGCGGCGGGAGGCGCTAACCGATTTCTCCCCGCCCGCGGCCCGGACCTCTGCCCAAAGCGTCACACATGCGTACATTGGGGGCATGGCACGACCAGTGGTCTCCCGCGTCCGCGGCAGCACCGCCATCGCCGAGGACGCCGGGCACCGGCATCCGGTCCACCCCGTCGGGGATGCCCTGCGCGCGGTCCGGGTCTTCCTCGCCACGGCCTTCCGGGTCGTGGTGCTGGGCCAGGAAGGCACCGCCGCGCGCGACTGACGCGGCGGGCCGGCCGGAGGGGCGCGGCGCCCAGATCGAGAGCCAAGGCCGTGAAGTCGTTCCCGTCGCCAAGCCGGGCGAATCAGTGTGCGGCTGTCGAGGCGACTGCCCCTGTTGCCGGAATTCGGCTGGAACCGGCTAGAGCAGCTCGTCCGCGTCGACGATGCGGTAGGCGTACCCCTGCTCGGCCAGGAACCGCTGCCGGTGTGCGGCGAAGTCCTGGTCGATGGTGTCGCGGGCGACCACGGAGTAGAAGCGGGCCTCGTGGCCGTCCGCCTTCGGCCGCAGCACCCGGCCCAGGCGCTGGGCCTCCTCCTGACGGGACCCGAAGGTGCCCGAGACCTGGATGGCGACCGTCGCCTCCGGCAGGTCGATCGAGAAGTTGGCCACCTTGGAGACCACGAGCACCGAGATCTCGCCCTGCCGGAAGGCGTCGAAGAGCTTCTCGCGCTGCGCGTTCGTCGTCTCGCCCTTGATCACCGGCGCGTCCAGGTGCTCGCCCAGCTCGTCGAGCTGGTCGATGTACTGGCCGATCACCAGTGTCTGCTGCCCGCGGTGCTTGGCCACCAGCGCCTCGGTGACCTTGCGCTTGGTCTCGGTCGTGGCGCAGTAGCGGTACTTCTCCTCCGGCTCCGCGGTCGCGTACGCCAGCCGCTCGGAATCGGTCAGGTTGACCCGCACCTCCACGCAGTCGGCGGGCGCGATGTAGCCCTGCGCCTCGATCTCCTTCCACGGCGCGTCGAAGCGCTTGGGACCGATCAGCGAGAAGACGTCCGACTCGCGGCCGTCCTCGCGCACCAGCGTCGCCGTCAGGCCGAGCCGGCGGCGGGCCTGGAGATCCGCGGTGAACTTGAAGACCGGCGCCGGCAGCAGGTGCACCTCGTCGTAGACGATCAGGCCCCAGTCGCGGGAGTCGAAGAGCTCCAGGTGCGGGTAGACGCCCTTCCGCTTGGTCGTCAGCACCTGGTAGGTGGCGATGGTGACCGGGCGGATCTCCTTGCGGGTGCCGCTGTACTCGCCGATCTCGTCCTCGGTCAGTGAGGTCCGCTTCACCAGTTCGTGCTTCCACTGGCGGGCGGAGACCGTGTTCGTCACCAGGATCAGGGTCGTCGCCTTCGCCTGCGCCATCGCGCCCGCGCCCACCAGCGTCTTGCCGGCGCCGCAGGGCAGCACGACCACGCCGGAGCCGCCGTGCCAGAAGCCCTCCACCGCCTGCTCCTGGTAGGGGCGGAGCTTCCAGCCGTTCTGGTCCAGCTCGATCGGGTGCGCCTCGCCGTCCACGTAGCCGGCCAGGTCCTCCGCGGGCCAGCCCAGCTTCAGCAGCACCTGCTTGATCTGGCCGCGCTCGGAGGGGTGGACGACCACCGTGTCGGGGTCGAGCCGGGCGCCCACCAGCGGCGTGACCTTCTTCGAGCGGAGGATCTCCTCCAGCACCGGCCGGTCCGTGGTGGTCAGCACCAGCCCGTGCGCCGGGTGCTTGCTCAGCGTCAGCCGGCCGTAACGGGCCATCGTCTCGGCGACGTCCACCAGCAGCGCGTGCGGCACCGGGTAGCGGGAGAACTGCACGAGCGCGTCCACGACCTGCTCCGCGTCGTGCCCGGCGGCGCGGGCGTTCCACAGCCCCAGCGGCGTGATCCGGTAGGTGTGGATGTGCTCGGGCGCGCGCTCGAGTTCCGCGAAGGGGGCGATGGCACGCCGGCACGCGTCGGCGAGCTCGTGATCGACCTCCAGGAGCAGGGTCTTGTCGCTCTGGACGATCAGGCAGGACACACAAACCTCCGCGAAGGGGCGGGCCGGGACCGGGACAGGGGCCGGGCTGAACTATCCATGGTCCCCCATCCCCGGAGGGAAACGCCCCGGTCCCCGGGATCGATACCCGTTCCGCCCCACGGCCGGGCCCCTGGGCGCGGGCCGGGTCACGCCGGGTCGTCGGCCAGCTCGGCCACACCGGTTATCCGGTGCAGCGCGAAGGTGCGGACCTCGTCGGCGGTGTGGTCGTACGCGGTGACGAACCCGCCCTCCACCCGCATCGGGCCGATCACGCGCTGGCTCGCCGCGCCCTCCGCGTTGACGTAGCCGATCCACACCGACTCGCCGGTCAGCACCGCCGCCTGCATCGTCGCCAGCGTCTCGGCCGCCGCCGTGCGCGGCAGCCGGCCGTCGCCGCCCGCGCCCGGACGGTCCGCGGGCTCCCTGCGGACCGCGGTCGAGGCCCGGTCACCGGCCCTGATCGCCTTCACGGCCGCCCCGAGCAGGGTCCCGTCCGGGGTCGGCGGCCCGTCCACCACGGGCACCGGCGCGCTGCGCGGCGGGGTGCGCCGGGCGTCCGCGCGGGTGATCAGTACATCGCCCTCGGCGGACTCGGCCGCCGGCGCGTGGCCCATCGCCCGCAGCCGCTCCAGCAGCGTCGCCGGATCGCTCTGCGCCGCAAGCACCGTCGGCGCGAGGCGGCGCAGCCCGAGGCCCGCCGCCCGGCGGTCGGCGAGCAGCTCGCTCAGCAGCGCGTCGTCGTCGCAGCGCACGTACGCCGAGGCCGCGCCCACGCGCAGCCGGCCGTGCCGGCGGGCGACGTCGTCCACGAGGTAGCTCAGCGGCTGCGGCACGGGCGTGCGCGAGTGCGCGGCGAGGAAGGCGTGCAGGTCCGCGGCGGTCCGGCCGGCGTCCAGCGCCCGGCGCACCGACCCCTGGGTGAAGCGGAAGACGGTCGCGCCGCCCTTGGACTCCACGTCCGCCAGGACGTGCAGGGTCTCGGCGAGGTGCGGCTGCAGCGGGCCCGGCGCGACCGCCGTCAGATCCGCCTGGAGCAGCACATGGTCCAGGGGCTCCGGCAGCAACGGCCCGAGCAGCACGGCCGCCGCGTCCGCGGAACGCCGCAGCAGCGCACGGCCGTGCGCCGACAGCGCGCCGCGGCCGGTGACGCCCAGCAGTTCCGCCTCCGTCACCGTCCAGCGGACGAGGTCGGCGCGGAGCGGGTCCATCGCGGCGCCGCCCCGCAACGGGCGTTCCCAGCGCAGCCGGGCCAGCAGCGCGTCCTGTTCGGCCGAGGCGCCCTCGGGCAGCGCGGCCAGCAGCTCCAGCGTCCGCCGGCGCACCTCCGGGGCGAGCGAACGGTCCAGGTCGGGCCCGAGGGCGGCCAGCGCGCGGCCCTTCGCGTCCCGCGTGCCGACGACGCCCGGCACGCGGGTGGCGGCCAGCCACGCCGTGACCAGGGCCGCCCACCGGTCCTCGGCGCGCAGCGCCAGCCACGCGTCGGCCGCGGGGGTGGGCGCGTAGGCCTCGTCCACCTCCCCGTCCGAGGCGACCAGGCCGGCGGCGTACGCCAGCTCCAGCCAGAACGCGGCCAGCGGCTCGGGCACGTCCAGCGCCGTGGCCACCCGCTTGAGGTCCCGCACGCTCAGCCCGCCCGCGCGCAGCACCGGCGGGCCGCCCGTCTCCCACTGCTTCAGCAGCTCCTCGACCGTGCGGACCGCCGTGAAGGCCTGACCCGCGGCGGTCCTGTCCACAGCCTGTGGATCGTGTTCCTTCGGCTCCACTGCCGGGGCGACCGGCTCGGGAGCGCGGTGCGCCCTGCCCTCGCGCAGGTGCAGGGCCACCTCGCGGGGGAGCACGACGTTGCGCGCCCCGGCCGGCAGCAGCAGCCCCCGCTCCAGCAGCCAGGCCACCGGGGGCGGCGGCACCGACACGTCGGCGACCTCCCCGTACGGCGGGCCCCACGTCAGCCTGCGCAGCACCGCACCGGCCTCCGGGGGCGCCCCGTCGAGCAGCGCCGCCATCCGGCGACGGTCGGCGAACAGCGCCGTCAACGCCCCCACCGCGCTCACCGGGTCGTGCGTCGGAGGCAGGCCGGCCACCGTGAGGATCTGCTGCAACCGCGTCGGCGACATGCCGGACGTCGCCTCGGCCACGGTCGGCCCGAGGCCGGTCGGCGACGGGCTCCCCGCGGCCGGGGCCAGGATGTCGCGCGCGGTGCGCACCAGGCGCAGCCGGTCGTCCTCGCCCCACAGCAGTGCCTGCGCCCGCAGCGTCGCCACGGCGCCGGGCAGCGCCTGCGCCGCCTCGGGGCCCATCAGCGCGGCGAGCACGTCGCACGGGGCGCCGTCCGGCGCGACGGCCAGCGCCTCCGCTGTCTGCAGCGTGAACCGGTCCAGGCGTTCGAGGGCGCGGACGACGGAGGCACGGGTGCCGGCGCGGGTCGCCAACTGCGATAGGTCGTTCGGGACCGGGTTCAGCAGGTCCGGGCGCGCCCGGAGCAGTGCGGTCAGCGCGTCGTCGCCGCGGGCGCGCAGATCATCCGCGAGCGTGCGCGGCGCCGCCGCGGGGCCGTCAGTGCTCATCTCCCCCACATTAGCCCTGGCGGGTCCGCCTGGGGCCCGTGGGCGCACGCGCACCTCCGTCCCCGGGGTCGCGGACAGTCGTCCCTCCCCCGGCCGCCGCTGGGAGGTGCCCCCACCGGCGTGCACGCGTGGGGGTGCCTTCCAGCCGCCGGGCTGGGGGTGGCTCGCGCGGTACCGCGCGGGTGCGGCGCGTCGTCCCTTGCCCGGCCGCCGCTGGGGGTGGCCCCACGCCTGCCCACGCACCCCGGGCGTGCACGGATCGGACCGCCCACAAATCTCATGAGCGGTCCCGGAGGGGGGTAGCTTCGGCGCATGGGTGCGGCGGAGAGCGATCGGTTGGTTCTGGACTACCTCAGCAAGGTGGGGGACCTGGCACAGACGGCCCTCCCGGCGGACCGCCGCCGGGACCTCGTAGCACGCCTGCGCGAGGACATCGACCGGGAGCGGCACGGCAGCGACAACCCCGCCGTGGTGCGCCGGATCCTGGGCCGGCTGGGCGCCCCGGACCAGGTGGTGCAGGAGGAGGCCGCCACCGGCGTGCCCGCGCCCCGCACCCCGCCTGGCCCCGCACCGGCGGAGCCGGAGTGGTGGCGGCTTCCCGGCCGGCGCACGCAGTCCCCGTCACGCGAGCTCCTGCCGGGGGACGAACTGGCCGGGCTGCCCGGCATGACCGGCGGCCTGATCATCCCCCTCACCCCCGAGACGGACCCGGGCGCCGAAGCGGAAGCGGAAGCGGAAGCGGATCCCGAAGACGAGCAGGCCGGGCAGGACGAGCAGCAGGAACCCGCGGGCCGACGCCGCAGGCCGTGGCGGTGGCGGGCCGGCCTCCTGGAGACCGTCGCCGCGCTCCTGCTGCTCGCCGGCGCCGTCCTGGGGTCCTGGATCGCCCTCCTCGCCGGCTGGGCCGTGGCGTACGGCTCGCGCCGCCTGTCCCGCCGCGCGTCCCGGTTCGCGGCGCTGGGCCTGCCGGGGCTGACCGCCGCGGCCGCGCTGATCTGGATCTGGGGCCGTTTCGCCGGGCGGTGGGGCGAGCCGATCCCCGAGGGCGGCCTGGACTCCGCGATCAGCGACGCGCTGCCCACGGTCGCGCGGATCGCGGCCGTCGCTTCCGCCGCCTTCCTGCTCTGGCGGGGGGCCAGGGCCGGCCGGCGGCCTCGTTAGAGTGGCTGCCATGCCCGCTTCCCAGCCGACATTCCCGGTAACGGTCGGTTTCGACCTCGACATGACCCTGATCGACTCGCGTCCCGGCATCAAGGCGACGTACGAGCGCCTCGCCGAGGAGACCGGCGTCTTCATCGACGCCGCGCTCGCCGTCACCCGCCTCGGGCCGCCGCTCGACTGGGAGCTGGCGCACTGGTTCCCCGCGGAGGACGTCCCCGCGGTCGCCGACCGCTACCGGGCGCTGTACCCCGAGTACGCCGTCGCCCCGACCCCGGCCATGCCCGGGGCGCGCGAGGCCGTCGCCGCCGTGCACGCGGCTGCGGGGCGGGCCGTCGTGGTCACCGCGAAGCACGAGCCGAACGCCAAGCTGCACCTGACGCACCTGGGCCTGGAGGTCGACGAGGTGCGCGGCTGGCTGTGGGCCGAGGCGAAGGCGGAGGCGCTGACCGAGTACGGGGCCGCGGTCTACGTCGGTGACCACGTGGGGGACGTCGTCGGGGCCCGCACGGCCGGCGCGCTGTCCGTGGCGGTGGCGACGGGCCCGGTCACGGCGGACGAACTGCGTGCCGCCGGGGCGGACGTCGTGCTGGCCGACCTGACGGAGTTCCCCGCCTGGTTCGCCTCCTACCTCCCGGAACCGGGCGCCGTCGCCTGACGGCTCTGCGCCCGCGCGGAGCGCAGCAGCCCGGCCAGGGCCAGCGCGAAGCCGACGCCCATGAGCATCGACACCAGGTAGGCGGCGGTCGGCAGCGGGTCGGATCCCAGGAAGAGCGGGGCCACGGTGGCCAGAGTGCCCAGTGCGCCGACGACGAAGACGGCGGCGCCGGCGCGCACGAGGAGATCGCCCGGTTTCCGGGTTTCGGTGGTCACCGCACCAGGGTAGATCGCCGGGGGAAGTCGCAGCGCACCGGCCGGATGGCGGCCGGAGCAGGAGGACCACGGAGTCTTGTCACACGCCCCTGGGCCATTAGCCTTATGGGCAGCGGGTCTGCCAAGGGACCCGCTGTCTTGCTATCCAAGAGCTTTTTCTGTCTACAGCGAGGACGAGGTCGGACGTGCCTACCGGCAAGGTCAAGTGGTTCAACAGCGAGAAGGGCTTCGGCTTCCTCTCCCGCGACGACGGCGGTGACGTCTTCGTGCACTCCTCCGTCCTGCCGGACGGTGTGGCCACGCTGAAGCCGGGGCAACGAGTCGAGTTCGGCGTGGTCGCCGGGCAACGCGGCGACCAGGCGCTTTCGGTGACCCTGCTCGAGCCGGCGCCGTCCGTGGCGGCCGCGCAGCGACGCAAGCCCGACGAACTGCTGCCCATCGTGCAGGACCTGACCACGCTCCTGGAGGACGTCGCCCGCTCGCTGCAGCGCGGCCGTTACCCGGACAAGGCCCACGGCCACAAGATCGCATCCGTCCTGCGCGTCGTCGCCGACCAGCTGGACGTCTGAACCCCGTCCGGGGCCAGGGCCGGTCTCACAGCTCGAGCGCGTGCGGACCGAGGGGCGGCACCAGCCCCTCGGCCGCGGCCCGGGTGAGCAGCCCGCGGACCGCCGCGTAGCCCTCCTCGCCGAGCGCGGAGGTGAACTCGTTGACGTACAGCCCGATGTGCTGGTCCGCCACCTTCGGGTCCATCTCCTGCGCGTGCTCCATGACGTAGCCGCGTGAGGCCTCCGGCTCGTCCCAGGCCATGTGGACGGAGGTGCGGGCCGCGGCCGCCAGCTCGCGCAGCCGCTCCTCTCCCAGGGACCGCTTGGCGATGATCGCGCCGAGCGGGATGGGCAGGGAGGTGGTCCGCTCCCAGTGCTCGCCCATGTCCGCGAGCTTGTGCAGCCCGTAGTCCTGGTAGGTGAAGCGCGCCTCGTGGATCACGAGCCCCGCGTCCACCCGGCCGTCCCGCACCGCGGGCATGATCTCGTGGAACGGCAGGACGACGATCTCCCCGACGCCGCCCGGCACTTCGGCGGCCGCCCACAGCCGGAACAGCAGGTACGCCGTCGAGCGCTCGCTGGGCACCGCGACCGTGCGCCCGCTCAGGTCGGCGCCCTTGCGCGTGCCCTCGTCCCTGGTCAGCACGAGCGGGCCGCAGCCACGGCCCAGCGCGCCGCCGCAAGGCAGTAGCGCGTACTCGTCGAGCACGTAGGGCAGCACCGCGTACGAGACCTTCAGGACGTCGAACTCGCCGCGCTCGGCCATCCCGTTGGTGATGTCGATGTCCGCGAACGTCACGTCGATCGGCGGCGCCCCCGGGACCAGGCCGTGCGCCCAGGCGTGGAAGACGAAGGTGTCATTGGGGCACGGGGAGTAGGCGATCCGCAGTGCGCGCTCTTGGCTCATGTCCGGTCTCCAACGTCGAGTACGGCGGGCTGCTTCCCGAGCCGGGCGAAGGCATCGGCGAGCGCGTCGAGCGCCTCCCCGATCCGCCAGGCCGCGCGGTCGCGCGGGCCCACGGGATTGGACACCGTACGGATCTCCAGGACGGGCAGCCCGTGCGCCGCGGCCGCCTCCGCGACGCCGAAGCCCTCCATGGCCTCGGCCAGCGCTCCCGGATGCCGGCGCGCCAGTTCGGCGGCGCGCCCGGCCGTTCCCGTCACCGTCGACACCGCCAGGACCGGCCCGTACGCCGCGCCGAGCACGTCGGCCACCCGGCGGGACAGCGGTCCGGGCGGACGGTGCTCGGAGGTGCCGAAGCCGAGCTCGGCGACCGGGAGGAAGCCCTCCGGGCCCTCCGCGCCCAGGTCGGCGGCGACGATCACGTCGGCGACGACCGTCGAACCGACCGGCGCGCCGGGGCGGAAGCCGCCGGCGATCCCCGCCGAGACGACCAGGGCGTACGGCGCCGCGGTGAGCGCGGCCGCCGTACCGGCCGCCGCGGCGGCCGGCCCGACACCCGCGGCCAGCACGTCCGCGAGGGCGGTGCGCAGCAGGACACGGGCACCGGGTACGGGCCGTTCGGCGGCCGTGCCGCCGATTCCGCGGACGACCGCGTCGCGTTCCGCGGGGACGGCGGTGACGACGAGGAGGCGGGGCGTCATGACGTCAGCGGGCGGTTCAGCCCGCCGACTTCAGCTTGAACTGCCAGACGCCGAGGTAGTCCTGGCCGCCGCCGGTCTCGATGATGTTGAGGGTGACCTCGTCGGCCGTGGCGCCGGTCTGCGCGTCGGCGAGCAGGGTCTCGGCGTCGAAGGAGCGGTAGGTGGTGTCCTTCAGCAGCCCCGACTTGCCGGAGGTGCCGGCGGCCACGACCCAGCCCTTCTCGGCGATCGCGGGGTCGACACCGATCCGCACCTTGTCACCGGGCCGGACCGTGATCGTCTTCTCGGGCTTGCCCTGCAGGCAGGCCAGGAAGGCCTGCTCCGTCAGCTTCTTCCCGTCGAGGTAGCACTTGCTGGTGGCCTCGGTGGTCACGGTCCTGTCGCCGACGGTGACGGTCGCCAGGGGGGTCGGCTTCTCGCAGGCGGAGAGGGCGATCAGCCCGAGGGACACGGCACCGAGGGCGGCGGCACGGCGGCGATTGCTCATGAAGGTGAGGCTACCGGGCGGTCGCGTTCCCGCTACGCGGGGGGCCCGGTCGTGTCCCCGCCCCCGCGTGCTCACACCGTGCGCGGACGTGTCGCCCGTCCCCGGGCGCCGGTCATCAGGCCGCGGACCGAGAAGGTGACGCCGAGCGCCACCAGGGCCGCCGCCACCGCCATCCCGAGCGTGCCGTGCAGCGGCAGGACGATGCCGATGGCGCCGCCGGTCACCCACGCCAGCTGGAGCGCGGTCTCCGAGCGGGCGAAGGCCGAGGTGCGCACCTCCTCCGGCACGTCGCGCTGGATCAGGGCGTCCAGTGAGACCTTGCCCAGCGCCTGCGCGATGCCCGCCGCGGCCGCCACGAGGGCGATGGTCAGCACCCCGTACCAGGCCGCCGCCACGCACGTCGCCACCAGGGCGGCGACCAGCGCGCTGATGATGATCCGCTCCGGTCCCCGGGCGCGCAGCCAGGAGCCCAGAGCGGTGCCGAAGGCGTTGCCCGCGCCCGCCGCCACGGCGACCAGGCCCAGCGACACCGGCCCCGACAGGCCGCCCAGCGGATGCTCGCGCAGCAGGAACGCGAGGAAGAGGGTCAGGAACCCGGACAGGGCCCGCAGCGAGGCGTTGGCCTGCAGGGCGTGCAGCACCGGACCGCCGACGCTGCGCAGCCCCGGCCGCTTCTCCCGCCACTGCCGGCCCAGGCGGTGGTGCTCGACCTCCTCGCCCGAGGTCAGTTCGGCGCGCGCCTCTCCCTTGGCGGAGTCCACCTTGTGCGGGAGGGAGAAGGAGAGCAGCGTCCCGCAGACGAAGACGACGAACGCCCCGTACAGCGGCACGCCCGGCCCGATCAGGTGGAGCAGCCCCCCGATCGGCGCCGCCACGGCGGTGGCCAGCAGGCCGGTCAGGCTCACCCGGGAGTTCGCCTTCACCAGCGTCGTGCGCGCCGGCAGCAGCCGCGGCATCACCGCGCTGCGCACCACGCCGTACGCCTTCGAGGCCACGAGCACCCCCAAGGCGGCCGGATACAGCTCCAGTCCGGCGGTCGCCACCACCCCGGCCATCGTCCAGGCCAGGATCGCCCGGGCCAGCATCGACATCGCCATCGCGGCGCGCCGGCCGTGCGGGATGCGGTCCAGCAGCGGCCCGACCACCGGCGCCAGCAGCGCGAACGGGGCCATCGTGACCAGCAGGTACAGCGCCACGCGGCCGCGCGCCTCACCGGTCGGCACGGAGAAGAAGATCGTGCTGGCGAGTGCGACGGTGATCAGCATGTCGCCGGCCGAGTTCACCGCGTGCAGCTCGATCAGTTTCGCCAGGCCCGACTCGCCCGCCCCGCCGGAATGCGTGTGACGGCGGACGCGGCGCACCACGGCCGACGACGTACGCTGCGTGGCGCGCGCGACGGCGTTCCCCGCCCTGCGAACCGGTCCCGGGCCGGACGTCACTGTGCGTGCCACGCTCGCCAGTCTGCCCTACCGGGCGGCTTTCCGAACGGGGCGCGCACCGATAGCGTGCGATCGCGCAGAATGGAGTCATCAGGTGCGCCCGTGGACGTACGGGCAGGCAGCGTTTGAAGCGGTCCTCCGGTCCGCTCCGCCACCGCCCCGCCCGACCCTCGGCGGCGCACGCGTAAGACGGCGTAGGAGAGAATCGATTCTTGTGAGTGCTGCGATGCGAAGCCGTACCCCTGACCGCCTGTGCGCCGAGGCGGTCGACCTCGCCCTCGAAGCCGCCGTCGAGGCCTTCGGCGCGAAAGCGGTCGGCGAGCACCTGGGGACGGTCGCCGAGGGCGACCGTGTCGTGACACACCTCTTCGACTGCCGTGAGGCCGCCTATCGCGGCTGGCGCTGGGCGGTCACGCTCACCCGCGCCTCCCGCGCCAAGGCGATCACCCTGGACGAGACGGTCCTCGTGCCCGGCCCCGAGGCCGTCCTCGCGCCCGAATGGGTGCCGTGGAGCGAGCGCCTGCGCCCTGGGGACCTCGGCCCCGGCGACCTCCTGCCCACCGAGGCGGAGGACCTGCGCCTGGAGTCCGGCTTCTCCGGGGAGGACGCCCCGCCGCCGAACTCGCCGGTCTCGGAGGAGATGGCCGAGCTCGTCGAGGCCGAGGACGCGGACGTGTCCGGCGGCCCCCCGGCGTCCCTGCCGATGGCACCCACGGTCGGCACGATCGCCGCCGTCGCGGAGGAGATCGGCATGGCCCGGCCGCGCGTGCTGTCCCGGTACGGGCTGCACGTCGCCGCGGACCGCTGGGAGGACGAGTACGGCCCGAAGGCCCCCATGGCCCAGGCCGCCCCCGCCCAGTGCGTCTCCTGCGGTTTCCTCGTCCCGATCGCGGGCTCCCTGCGGCAGGCTTTCGGTATCTGCGCGAACGAGTTCTCCCCTGCCGACGGGCGCGTCGTCTCCCTCGCCTACGGGTGCGGCGCCCACTCCGAGGCGGCGGTGATGCCGAAGACGCCCCGCCCGGCCCCGCCCGTCCTGGACGAGACCGCGGTCGAGCCGCTCCCCCTCCACCCCGACCGCCACGGCTCCGTCGAGGACACCACCCCGGCCGAGGAACTCGGCCACAGCTGACGCCCCCGGGGCGTTCCGGGGTGCCCCGGGCGCCAGGCGGGCTGCGCCGCGCGTCCTGGCCCCGGGCTGCCGCCCGGACGCCGGGGCTCCTGGCGGGCCGCCTGGGCTGCGCTGCGTGCCTCGGGGCGGTTGCCGGTCACCCCGGTCGAGGAACCTGGGTCACACCCGGCTGCGGCCGCTGACCGTGTGCCTCCGGCCACGTGAGATCCGCTCGCGCCCAGGCCCGTGCTGCGCTGATGCCGCCCGCGGATCGCGTGCCCGGGGTGGCGGGCGAGCCGCGCGTGCGGCGCTGGTCGGCCCGTCGTCCGGGCCGGTGCCGGTGTGGGCGTCCTACGCCCTGGGCGGGTGTGCTGCGCACCTGGTCCCGGGCTGCGCCGCGCGTCCTGGCCCCGGGCTGCCGCCCGGACGCCGGGGCTCCTGGCGGGCCGCCTGGGCTGCGCTGCGTGCCTCGGGGCGGTTGCCGGTCACCCCGGTCGAGGAGTCGGGTCGCACCTGACGGCTGCCGCCCCGCGACCGGGCGCCACCGGGCCACATAGGGCCCGCTCGCGCCCGGGTCCGGCCGGCGCACCGTGGGGCCTCATGGGCTCCGCCCGTGCCCCGTCCGGGTTGCTCCGACCGGGCCGTCGCCCGGGTGCCCGCGGCCGTGGGGGCGCTTGGGGCCACTGCTCGTCGTCCGGGTCCCGGGCGCACGCGGTAGCGTCACACGCACAGGGCATGCGACACCGCGTGAGGGAGAAGACGACGTGAGCGGGACCGCGATGGACCGGGGCGCAGATCCGTTCGGTACCGCACGGCTGCGGCGGGCCGTGCTGGACGCGTGGGCCGCGTCGCCCGCCCGGTTCCGGGAGGACGCCAACGCGGAGGAGGACCTCGCGCTCGGCGGTTACCGCGACCGCCTCGTCGTCGAACTGGCCCAGAACGCCGCCGACGCGGCGACCCGCGCCGGGGTGACCGGCCGCCTGCGGCTGACCCTGCGCGAGGGGGTGCTCGCCGCCGCGAACACCGGGGCCCACCTGGACGCCGTGGGCGTGGAGTCCCTGTCGACGCTGCGCGCCAGCGCCAAGCGCGAGCAGGGCGACCTGGCCGTCGGCCGCTTCGGCGTCGGATTCTCCGCCGTGCTCGCGGTCAGCGACGAGCCCGCGATCCTCAGCCGCAGCGGCGGCGTCCGCTGGTCGCTGGCGGAGGCCCGCGACCTCGCGCGGGAGACCGGCGGGCACTCGCCGGGACTCACCGACGAACTGCGCCGCCGGGACGGCCACGTACCGCTGCTGCGGCTGCCGCTGCCCGCGGAGGGCACGGCCCCGGACGGCTACGACACGTGCGTCGTGCTGCCGCTGCGCGACGGCGCCGCCGCGGACCTCGCGGCGCGCCTGCTCGCCGCGATCGACGACGCGCTGCTGCTGTCCCTGCCGGGCCTGGCCGAGGTGGTCGTGGAGACGCCGGAGGGCGTACGGACCATGACCCGGCGTCAGGAGGACGGGCTGACCGTCGTCGCGGACAGCGCGGGCGGCAGCACCCGCTGGCGCACCGTGAGCGACGCCGGCCCGCTGGAGGCGGCGCTGCTGGCCGACCGCCCCGTCGAGGAGCGGCTGCGGCCGGTGTGGTCGGTGACGTGGGCCGTCCCGGTGGGCCGGGACGGCGCGCCCGAGCGGCCGCGGACGGCGCCCTTCGTGCACGCCCCGACACCGACGGACGAGCCGCTGGGCCTGCCCGCGCTGCTCATCGCCTCGCTGCCGCTGGACCCGAGCCGGCGCCACGCCGCGCCCGGCGCCCTCACCGACTTCCTGGTCGCGCGGGCGGCCGAGCTGTACGTACGGCTGCTGGCCGACTGGCAGCCGGTCACCACCGGCATCGTGGACCTCGTGCCGGGCCCCCTCGGCAAGGGGGAGCTGGACGCGGAACTGCGCCGCCACGTGCTGGAGCGGCTGCCGCGCACCGCCTTCCTGCCGCGCGCCGCCGACGTCACGGACACGGCAGGGGAGGACGAACTCCCGCCCGTGCTGCGCCCGGTGGAGGCCGAGGTCGTCGAGGGCACCGGCGCGGAGACCGTCGGTGTGCTGGCGGAGGTCTTCCCGACGCTGCTGCCCGCGGGGCTGGAGCGCCGCCCCGAACTGCGCGTCCTCGGGGTCGCCCGGCTGCCGCTGGGCGACGCGATCGACCGGCTCGCCGGGGTGGAGCGGCCCGCGGCGTGGTGGCACCGCCTGTACGACTCGCTGGCCGGTACCGACCCGGACCGGCTGAGCGGGCTGCCCGTGCCGCTGGCCGACCACCGCACGGTGGTCGGACCGCGCCAGGTGCTGCTTCCGCTGCCCGAGATGGACAGCGTCTACGCCGAGGAGGCCGCCCCGGTCAGCACCGGGCTGCCCGCCGCCTCGGAGCTGTCACGGCTGGGCCTGAAGGTGGCCGACCCGGAGGCCGCGCACCCGCTGCTGGAGAAGCTCGGCGCCACCCCGGCGACCCCCCGCGCCGTCCTCACCACCCCGCAGGTGCGCGCGGCCGTGGCCGCGTCCCTGGACGCCGACGAGGCCTGGTACGACGGCGTCGGGGCGGATGCCGCGCCCGCGCTGGACGCGGAGGAGCTGGCCGAGGTCGTCCTGGGCCTGGTCCGCGCCGCGAACCTCGCCCCCGGCGACGAGCCGTGGCTGGCCGCCCTGGCCCTCACCGACGACGAGGGGGAGCTCACCCCGGCCGGTGAACTGGTGCTGCCGGGCAGCGCCTTCGAGCAGGTCATCCGGGAGGGGGAACTCGGCTCCGTCGACGAGGACCTGGCCGCCCGCTGGGGCGAGCAGCCGCTGACCGCGGTCGGCGTGCTCGCCACCTTCGCCCTGGTCCGGGCCACCGACGTGGTGCTCGACCCGGACGAGCTGGAGCCGCGCGAGAGCGACTGGGCCGAGCCGGACGACGCCGGGCTGCTCGACGCGGTCGACGTGTGGTGCGAGGACGTACTGGACCAGCTGCCGGACACCGACGTGCCGCCGGTCGCCACCGAGATCGTCGCCGTGCGCGACCTCGACCTCGTGGACGACGATGCCTGGCCGCAGGCGCTGGCCATGCTCTCCGTGCCACCGCTGCGCGACGCGGTCACCCAGCCAGTGCGCGTCCTGCTGCCCGACGGCACCACCCAGTCCGTGCGGCCCTACACCGCCTGGTGGCTGCGTGACCATCCGGTCCTCGACGGCCGCCGCCCGGTCGGCCTGCGCGCGGCCGGCGGCGACCCGCTGCTCGCCGGGCTGTACGAGGACGCCGAGGCCGGGGCCGTGGACGACCAGGTGCTGCGCGCCCTGGGCGTGCGCACCTCCGTCGCGGCCCTGCTGGACGAGCCGGGCGGCGCCGCCGAACTGGTCGCCCGCCTCGCCGACCCGGACTCCACGGTGACCCCGGCGCAGCTGCACCAGCTCTACTCCGAGCTGGCCACCCTCGACCCCGAGCAGGTCACCCTCCCCGAGGAGCTGCGGGCCGTCGTCGACGGCCGCGATCCACGCGTGGTCGACGCCGGGGAAGCCCTCGTCGCGGACGCGCCCGACCTGCTCCCGCTCACCGCCGGCCTGCCCCTGCTCCCGGTGCCGCCGGTCCGCGCCGCGGCGCTGGCCGAGCTGTTCCAGGTGCGCCGGCTCAGCGAGGCCTTCGACGCGCCGGTCGTCTCGGACGGGGAGCCGCACGAGGTCGCGGACGCGGTCCGCGAGCTGCTGCCCGGCGCCCCGCTGTCGTACATCGAGCACGAGGAACTCCTGGTCAGGGCCCCCGACGGCGGCACCGTCGAGCTCGACTGGCGGTGGACCGACGGCACCCTGCACGCCGCCACGCTGGAGGGCGTCGCCGCCGGCCTGTCGTGGGCGGCGGGCGCCTGGCACCGCCGCTTCGAGGTGGCCGCGTTGCTGGAAGACCCGACGCGCACGGAGGAGTTGGCCCGCGACCGCTGGTTCGACTGAGTGGGGGGCGCGTGTCCGTCGTCACACTGGGACGCCATGTGAAAGGGATTTCCCTGGGCGGCTGCTCACGCGTAATCTCCTCTCACCATTCGAGACGTGGCGTCGGGGGGAGTTCGACGCGCGTCCCTTTCCTGTGGGGAATCCTCAATCATGCGTATTCGCGCCACTGTGGCCGCCGTTTGCGGCGCCCTGGCACTGGCCGCCGTCGCGGTCCCGTCCGCGCAGGCGGACGGCAAGGCAAGCCCCTTCGACCGCGCGCCGCAGGCCAAGAAGATGGCGGCGGCGTCCGAGGACATCGTCAACCCCGAGATCTCCAAGGTCGTGATCAGCGGCGGCTCCGACCTCGTCTTCGGAACGTCCGGCACGAAGACCGTCACCCTCACGGTGACGGCGAGCAGCCCGTCCGGCATCCAGGACGGCTGGGCCGCCTTCTGGCACGGGCCGAACCTGGAGGAGTACGACCAGGTGTTCGCCCCCGAGGCGGACCACGGCACCTGCACCGTCTCCGCCACCAACCCCACGGTCTCGACCTGCAAGGTCACCGTGTCCATCGACGTGAAGCGCTACCTGTGGAACGCGCTGGCGGGCGGCTGGAAGGTGTACGCGGACGCCCTCGGCACGGACGGCGGCTACACCTCCGCCGAGGCCTACACCACGGCGCGCTTCAAGCGGGCCGGGAAGGTGACGGTCAACGCCGCGCCCGAGCCGGTGAGGAAGGGCAAGACCATCACCGTCACGGGCAAGCTGAGCCGTGCGAACTGGGACGACAACCTGTACCACGGCTACACCAACCAGTCGGTGCAGCTGCAGTTCCGCAAGAAGGGCACCAGCACCTACAAGACGGTCAAGACCGTCAAGTCCAACAGCACCGGTGGCCTCAAGACCACCGTGCAGGCGTCCGTCGACGGCTACTGGCGCTACAACTTCGTCGGCACCTCGACGACCGGCAAGGCCGTCGCCGCGGGCGACTTCGTGGACGTGAAGTAACCACGCCGGCGGCACCTCGCGGCGCCGGGTCCCCTCAGCGGGGGTCCGGCGCCGCCTGCTTTCCCGGCGGGGCGCCGCCGTCCATGCGGCCGACGCGGCGCCAGACCAGCTCCAGCAGCGCCGCCGCGGTCACCGCGACGGCGACGGCCGTCCAAGGGCCCTGCGTACCGACCAGGCGCAGGGCGAAGAACTCCTGCAGCCACGGGGTGACCAGGACGATCAGGAATCCCGCGCCCATGGCGAGGACCAGGCCGATCCGCCACCAGGTGTACGGACGCGCGACCAGCGCCAGCACCCACATCGCGACCAGGAAGAGGGTCAGCGTCGCGGCGCTGGTCTCCGCCTCCAGCGCGCCGGCGCCGTGGTAGTGGTGGCGGGCGAGCATGTACGTCACGAAGGTGGCGACGCCCGCGATCACCCCGGCGGGCAGGGAGTAGCGCATGACCCGGCGCACGAAGTGCGGCTTGGCCCGCTCCTTGTTGGGGGCCAGGGCGAGGAAGAAGGCGGGGACGCCGATGGTCAGCGTGGACAGCAGCGTCAGATGCCGGGGGAGGAACGGGTACGGCGCGTGCCAGATGATCACCAGGAGCGCGAGCAGCACCGAGTAGACGGTCTTGGTGAGGAAGAGCGTCGCGACGCGGGTGATGTTGCCGATGACCCGGCGGCCCTCGGCCACGACCGACGGGAGCGCCGAGAAGCTGTTGTCGAGCAGCACGATCTGCGCGACCGCCCGGGTCGCCTCGGAACCGGACCCCATGGCGACGCCGATGTCGGCGTCCTTGAGGGCGAGGACGTCGTTGACGCCGTCCCCGGTCATCGCCACGTTGTGGCCGCCGGACTGGAGCGCGCCCACCATCTCGCGCTTCTGCTGCGGGGTGACCCGGCCGAAGACCGTGCCCCGGTCGAGGGCGGCCGCCATCTGCGTGCGCTCGGCGGGCAGTCTGCGGGCGTCGACCGTCCGCTCGGCGCCGGGCAGCCCCAGCTTCCCGGCGACGGCGCCGACGGAGACCGCGTTGTCGCCGGAGATGACCTTGGCGCGCACGTCCTGGTCGGCGAAGTAGCGCAGGGTGTCGGCGGCGTCGGGGCGCAGCCGCTGCTCCAGGACGACCAGCGCGGCCGGGGTGGCGGAGGCGCCCACCGCCGGGTCGCCCAGGTCCCCCCGCGTCCGGGCGAGCAGCAGCACCCGCAGGCCCTGGGCGTTGAGGCCGTCGATCTCGCCGAGCGCCCGGTCGCCGGCGGGGAGCAGCACATCGGGGGCGCCGAGCAGCCAGGCGCTGCGTTCGCCGTCCGGTTCGGTGAAGGCAGCGCCGCTGTACTTGCGGGCCGAGGAGAAGGGCAGCGCGTCCACGACGTGCCAGCCGCCGTCCGGGGCGGGAAAGGCCGCGGCGACCGCGGCCAGGGTGGGGTTGGGGCGCGGGTCCGCGGAGCCGACGGCGCCCAGCACCTGCCGTACGTACGTCTCCGGGACACTGTCCAGCATCCGCAGCTCGGCGACGTCCATCCCGCCCTCGGTAAGGGTGCCGGTCTTGTCCAGGCACACCACGTCCACCCTCGCCAGCCCCTCGATCGCGGGCAGCTCCTGGACGAGGCACTGCTTGCGGCCCAGCCGGATCACGCCGATCGCGAAGGCCACCGAGGTGAGCAGGACCAGCCCCTCGGGCACCATCGGCACGATGCCGCCGACCATGCGGCGGACCGCCTCGCGCCAGTCGTTGCCCTCCAGGACGAGCTGGCTGACGATCAGGCCGATGGCCGTGGGGACCATCATCCAGGTGACGTACTTGAGGATCTGGCTGATGCCGCTGCGCAGTTCGGAGTGGACGAGGGTGAAGCGGCTCGCCTCCTCGGCGAGTTGCGCCGCGTAGGCCTCCCGGCCGACCTTGGTCGCGGTGAAGGCGCCGCCGCCCGCCACCACGAAGCTGCCGGACATCACGGGGTCGCCGGGGTGCTTGACGACCGGGTCGGCCTCGCCGGTGAGCAGCGACTCGTCGACCTCCAGGCTGTCGGCCTCGGCCACCTCGCCGTCGACCACCACCTTGTCCCCCGGCCCGAGTTCGATGAGGTCGCCGAGGACGATCCCGGAGGTGGGGACCCGGGTGGCGACCCCGTCGCGGCGGACGGTGGGTTTCGCCTCCCCGATCACGGCGAGCCCGTCCAGGGTCTTCTTGGCGCGCCACTCCTGGAAGATGCCGATGCCGGTGTTGGCGATGATGACGAAGCCGAACAGGCCGTCCTGGATCGGGCCGACCACCAGGATGATCAGGAAGAGCACCCCGATGATCGCGTTGAAGCGGGTGAAGACGTTCGAGCGGACGATTTCGGCCAGCGAGCGGGAGGAGCGCACCGGGACGTCGTTGACCTCGCCCCGCGCGACGCGCTCCGCCACCTCGGCAGCGGTCAGCCCCCCGCGCGTCACCGGTCGCGCCCCGGTCGCCTCCCGCTGCGTGCGTTCCGTCATGGCTTCGACGGTACGTGGGGCCGGGCGCCGGGGGCGCGGTGGGCGGCCGCTCTCGGGGACATCTCCGGGGCGCCGTACGACCGGGGGCGTAGCGGCCACCCGGCCTCTGCGCCCGGGCCGGAAGCGCGGGCCGGACGCGCGGGCCGGACGCGCGGGGCGACGCGGGCCGGACGCTGGGGCCCGCGGCTCAGTCCTGTCCGGCGGCCTGCGCGGCGCGGGCCCGCGCGATGGCGTCCCGGCGGGCGCGCACGTACCACAGACCGATGAGCCCGAGGCCCCCGCCGGCCAGGCAGGTCCAGATCCACCAGGTGTGGCCGTGGTCGGAGTACCAGCCGTAGAAGGGGAGCTGGACGAGGAAGAGCGCGAACCAGATGACCGTCCCGACGGTGACGGTCGCGACGTCGTTCGCCTCCAGAGGAGCCGGCGCCTCACGCAACCCGGCCGTCCCCTTGTTGTGGCTGCTGCTGCTCATACCGCACAGCGTACCCAGTGACCCACGGGGGTCTACGCGCGGAGATAGCGCTGAAGACGCTCATATGTTCATACTGAAACGGCCCGAGGCTGACTGGTTTCAGTCGTAGGAACCTCCAAAAGACCCCCCCCACGCAAGGACCCGCATGTCCCCGTCGACCACCGCCAAGGTCGTGCCCAGCTCCCCGACCCCGCCCCCGGCGGCCGCCCCCGGCGCGCTCGACCGGTTCTTCCGGATCACCGAGCGGGGGTCCTCCGTCCCCCGGGAGATCCGCGGTGGTCTGGCCACCTTCTTCGCGATGGCCTACATCATCGTCCTGAACCCGATCATCCTCAGCTCGGGCGCGGACAAGTACGGCCACCACCTCGACGGCGGCCAGCTGGTCACCGCGACCGTCGTGACCGCCGCCTTCACCACCCTGCTCATGGGCGTCATCGGCAACGTGCCGATCGCGCTGGCCGCGGGCCTCGGCGTGAACAGCATCGTCGCGCTGCAGCTCGCGCCGAAGATGAGCTGGCCGGACGCGATGGGCATGGTGGTCCTCGTCGGCCTCGCGATCATGGTGCTCGTCGCCACGGGCCTGCGGGAGCGGGTGATGAGCGCGGTGCCGCTCGGTCTGCGCAAGGCGATCGCCATCGGCATCGGCCTGTTCATCGTGCTGATCGGCCTGGTCGACTCCGGCTTCGTGACCCGTATCCCGGACGCCGCGCACACCACCGTTCCGCTGCAGCTGGGCGCGGGCGGCCATCTGACCGGCTGGCCGGTGCTGATCTTCATCCTCGGTGTGCTGCTGACCCTCGGGCTGATCGTCCGCAAGGTGCCCGGCGCCATCCTGATCAGCATCGTCGCGATGACCCTCCTGGCGCTCGCCGTGGACGCGGTGGCGAACGTCAAGGACACCGCCTGGGGCCTCACCGTCCCGCAGTGGCCCGGCAACCCGGTCGCGAGCCCCGACTTCGGGCTGATCGGCAAGGTGAGCCTGTTCGGCGGCTTCCAGGAGGTCGGTGTCCTCACCGGCGTCCTCTTCGTCTTCACGGTGCTGCTGAGCTGCTTCTTCGACGCGATGGGCACCATCCTTGGTGTCGCCGACGAGGCGCACCTGCTGGACTCCAAGGGCGACCTGCCCGGGATGAGCCGGGTCCTGATGGTCGACGGCGTCGCGACCGCGGCGGGCGGCTTCGCCTCCTGCTCGGCCAACACCTGCTACGCGGAGTCCACCGCCGGCGCCGGCGAGGGCGCGCGCACCGGCCTCGCCTCGATCGCCACCGGGCTGCTCTTCGTGGTCGCCCTGTTCTTCGCGCCGCTGGCCACGATGGTCCCGGCCCAGGCGGCCACCCCCGCGCTGGTCGCGGTGGGCTTCCTGATCATGGCGGGCAGCGTGCGGGAGATCGACTGGAGCGACTTCACGATCGCCGTCCCGGCGTTCCTGACGATGCTGCTCATGCCGTTCACCTACTCGATCACCAACGGCATCGGCATCGGGTTCATCACCTTCTGTGTGCTGCGGCTGGTGGCGGGGCGCGGCCGTGAGGTACCGCCCGCGCTCTACGCGGTGTCGGCGGTCTTCGCCTTCTACTACCTGATGCCGGCGCTGGGCCTGACGTAACCGCCCGTGTAGAACTGCTCGGTCTCGTCGACGGAGGCCTTGAGCCGTTCGTCGAAGTCATCGCGGATGAGCGTCCGGACGATGTAGTCCTGGACGCTCATCCCGCGTTTGGCGGCGTGAGCCTGGAGACGGTCCAGCAGGTCCCCGTCCATGCGCATGCTGAGCACTCTCGAAGCCATGGCCCAAGGGTCCGGCGGGCTCCTCGGGGCATGCGTCGTTTTCGGGGCGGAACTCACCCGGACGGGTGACTTCCTTGACGAATGCGTTTGGACACGGCACCGCAGCGGCAATTTTTACTTAGCATAAGTAATGAGCTAGGCTAACAAACGTGACCGAACTGTCCGAGGACGACCGCGTGGCGGTGAACACGCTGCGCGGTGCCGTGATGCGGCTCTCCCGCCGACTGCGCCACCACCGGGTCGACGAGTCGCTCAGCCCGACGGAGATGTCCGTGCTGGGCACCCTCGCGCGCTGCGGGTCCGCCACCCCCGGGGAACTGGCCCGCAAGGAGCACGTGCAGCCGCCCTCCATGACGCGGATCGTCGCCATGCTCGAATCCAAGGGCCTGGTGCACCGGGACCCGCACCCGGACGACCGGCGCCAGGTCGTCGTCCGGCAGACCGAGCAGGCGGAGGCGATGCTCGAGGAGAGCCGGGCGCGGCGCAACGCGTTCCTGGCCGAGCTCCTTTCCACCCTCTCGGAGGAGGAACGCGCCGTGCTCCGCGAGGCGGCGCCCGTCCTGGAGAAGCTCGCTCACGCCGACGCAAGGACCCGATGACGAGGAGGCGAGACCGGATTGAGTTCGGCAGCCGCATCAGACGCCGCACCCGAACCGAACATCCCTGAGCGGACCGGCCCGGCCGGTACCGCCGACCCGGCCGATCTGCCGACCCCGGCGGGCGCCGACGCCGCCGCGGGAGCCACCGGACCGTCCGGGACACCCGGCCCCGGGCGCCCCGCCGCGACGCCCGCGCCCGGCGGTATGTTCAGCTCGCTCCGCAACCGCAACTACCGGCTCTTCGCCGGCGGCGCGCTCGTCTCCAACACCGGCACCTGGATGTCCCGCATCGCGCAGGACTGGCTGGTGCTGAGCCTGACCGGGTCCTCCTTCGCCGTGGGCATCACGACCGCGCTGCAGTTCCTCCCCATGCTGCTCCTCGGGCTCTACGGCGGCGTCATCGCCGACCGCTACCCCAAGCGCCGTATCCTGCTGGCCACCCAGGTCGCCATGGGCCTGCTGGGCCTCGCCCTCGCCGCCCTGACCCTCAGCGGAGCCGTCCAGGTCTGGCACGTGTACGCCATCGCCTTCGGCCTCGGCGTGGTCACCGTCGTCGACAACCCCACCCGGCAGGCGTTCGTCGTCGAGATGGTCGGCCCGGCCGACGTCCGCAACGCCGTCTCCCTGAACTCCGCCAACTTCCAGAGCGCCCGCCTGATCGGTCCCGCCGTCGCGGGCGCGCTGATCACCGCGGTCGGCAGCGGCTGGGCGTTCCTGTTCAACGGCCTGTCCTTCCTGGCGCCGCTCGCCGGGCTGCTGCTCATGCGCCGGTCCGAGTTGTACGAGGTGCCCACCGCGCCGCGCGGCAAGGGCCAGCTGCGCGAGGGGCTGCGCTACGTCGCCGGGCGGCCGGAGCTGATCTGGCCCATCGTGCTGGTCGGCTTCATCGGCACCTTCGCCTACAACTTCCCGATCTGGCTCACCGCCTTCGCCGACCACGTCTTCCACGGCGACGCCGGCATGTACGGCCTGTTCAACTCGGTGCTCGCGGTCGGCTCCGTCGTCGGCGCGCTGCTGGCGGCCCGGCGCGGCAGCACCCGGCTGCGGCTGCTGGTCGGCGCGGCCCTCGGGTTCGGCCTGCTGGAGGCCGTGGCGGCACTGGCGCCGACGTACTGGATCTTCCTGGTGCTCATGCTGCCGATCGGCATCTTCGGCCTGACCTTCAACACCACCGCCAACGCCAGCGTCCAGCTGGCGACCGACCCCGCCATGCGCGGCCGCGTCATGAGCCTGTTCATGATGGTCTTCGTGGGCGGCACTCCGCTGGGCGGTCCGCTCGTCGGCTGGGTCACCGACGTCTTCGGTGCCCGGACCGGCTTCCTGGCCGGCGGCCTGGTCGCCGCGGCGGCGGCGGTCTGCGTCGGACTCGTCCTGGCCCGGCTGGGCGGGCTGCGGCTCAAGATCGACCTGCACCGCGGCAAGGACCACAAGCTGATCGAGCTGGTGCCGCGGGAGCCGGAGCCGGTGGAGTCGGTGGCGGCCTGAGCGCGGCCCCGGCCCCGTCGGGCGGCCGGCGCGGCGGCCCGACGCTCAGGCGACGGCGACCCGGTGCCGGGTGCGTCGCCGGCGTCCAGGTCCAGCCGGACGGCGGGCGCCTCGCGGGAGAGGCACGTGCTGCTGCCGTGACGCCGGCGTCGGCGTCGTTTTGGGACCGCTTCATCGTTTCGAGTGAATGTGCGATCGGGGTGGCCCGGGAGGGCGTCGGCTGCGTGAGAATCGGAGCTGTCGTCAGTCGCTTGCGTGGAGCCCCCTGGAGGACCGATGAGCTCACAGCCCCACTGGGCGCCTCGGGCGGCCGCCGGCTCGTACGCGCCGGACGACCCGGAAGCCGCGCTCAAGTTCGCGATCCGGCACCACGGGGGGGACCGGGTGCAGATCGTCGAGGGGCTCAACCAGCAAGTGGTGCCACCCACGTGGGGGCATGAGAAGGCCGCGGCCATGATCCGTCGGCAGATCGACCCCGTCGCACAGAAAATGGGCTGCCTCTCGGGCTCGGGAAACCTGGACCTTCCCGGCAGTGACAACTGGTATGTGCCGGACCTGGCCGTCGTGCCGGAAGACCTTGCGGAAGCCGACGCTCTCGTCCCCCACCAGACCCTGCTGGTGGTGGAGGTCACCTCGCAGTCCAACGGCGACACCGACCGGTTCGTCAAACGCCGCCGCTACGCCGAGTACGGCGCCCCGCTGTACCTCCTCGTCGGCCGGCAGGAGCGCAGCTGCACCCTGTACGCGGAGCCGGGGGAGCTCGGCTACCGGGTGGTGGAGGGCCCGCATCCCTTCGGCACACCGCTGCGGCTGCCGGAGCCGTTCGGACTGGAGCTGGACACCGCGGATTTCTGAGGCCCCGCCCGTCCCGTGGCCCGCCGCCTCACAGCCCGTCCGCGAGCAGCTCCGCGAGATGCCGGGCCCGCACCCCGGCGAGCTGGGCGAGCTGGGTGCGGCAGGAGAAGCCGTCCGCGAGGACGGCCGCGCCGGGGCGGGCGGCGCGGACGGCGGGGAGGAGACGGTCCTCGGCGCAGGCGACGGAGACCTCGTAATGGCCGCGTTCGAAGCCGAAGTTCCCGGCCAGACCGCAGCAACCGGAGGCCAGGGTGCCGCTGAGCCCGGCGCGGGCCCGCAGCCGGCGCTCGGCGGCGTCGCCGAGGACCGCGTGCTGGTGGCAGTGGGTCTGGCCGGTGACGGCCCGGTCGAGGCGCGGCGGCGTCCAGCCGGGGGCCGCCTCCTCCAGCACCTGCGCGAAGGTGCGCACGGAGCCCGCCAGGGCCGCGGCCTCGTCGGTGCCCAGGAGCTCGGGCAGGTCGGTGCGGAGCGCCGCCGCGCAGCTCGGCTCCAGCACGACGACGGGATGACCCGCGGTCACCACCGGAGCCATCCGCCGCACCGTGCGGCGCATCACCCGGCGGGCCCGGTCGAGCCGGCCGGTCGAGACCCAGGTCAGGCCGCAGCACACACGCCCCGGCGGCAGCACGACCCGCAACCCGGCCGCCTGGAGGACGCGTACGGCGGCGCGGCCGACCTCGGGGGAGAAGCGGTCGGTGAAGGTGTCCGGCCACAGGACCACCGTCGCCGCCGCCTCGGCGTCCGTCCCCGTTTCCGGCGTGGGCTCCTGCCGCCGCCACCAGCGCACCAGGGACTCCTCGGCCGGCAGCGGCAGTTCCCGCTCGGGCGCGAGGCCCGCCGCCCGCTTGGCCAGGGCCGCCAGCGGTCCCCCCCGCGTCAGGGCGTTCACGGTCCCGGCGACCGGGGCCGCCGCGCGCAGCCATGTCGGCAGCCCGCCCAGCAGGTAGTGGGAGGCGGGCCGCGGCCGCCGCCGGTAGTGGTGGTGCAGGAACTCCGCCTTGTAGGTGGCCATGTCCACGCCGACCGGACAGTCCGTGCGGCAGCCCTTGCAGGACAGGCACAGGTCGAGGGCGTCCAGGACCTCGGGAGAGCGCCAGCCGCCGGTGACGATCTCGCCGGCGAGCATCTCGTGCAGCAGGCGGGCCCGGCCGCGGGTGGAGTGCCGCTCCTCGTGCGTCACCCGGTACGAGGGGCACATGACGCCCGCCTCCGGACCTCCGTCCGCGTCACGGCACTTGGCGACGCCGACGCAGCGGCGCACCGCCGCCGAGAAGTCCCCGCCGTCGTGGGGGTAGCCGAAGGCGACGTCGACCGGCCGGCGCGGCAGGACCGCGAAGCGCAGATGGGTGTCGAGGGGGTCGGGCCGCACGAGCATGCCGGGGTTGAGGCCGCCCGCCGGGTCCAGCGCGTCCTTGAACCGGCCGAAGAGCGTGACCAGTTCCTCCCCGTACATTTTCGGCAGCAGCTCCGCGCGGGCCTGCCCGTCGCCGTGCTCCCCGGACAGCGAGCCGCCGTGCGCGACGACGAGGTCCGCGACGTCCTCGGAGAAGCGCCGGAAGCGGGCCACACCGGCCGCGCCGAGCAGGTCGAAATCGATGCGTACGTGGATGCAGCCGTCGCCGAAGTGCCCGTACGGGGTGCCGTGCAGGCCGTGCTCGCGCAGCAGCGCGCGGAAGTCGCGCAGGTAGGCGCCGAGCCGCGCCGGGGGCACCGCGCAGTCCTCCCAGCCCGGCCAGGCCTCCGCGCCCCCGGGCGTCCGGGTGGCGGTCCCGGCGGCCTCCTCGCGGATCCGCCACAGCGCGCGCTGCGCGACCGGGTCGGTCACGACGACCGAGTCGACCGCGTCCGCGAGCCGCCGCAGCGCCTGCGCCTCACCGGTGCCGGGCATCTCGACGAAGAGCCACGCGCCGCCCCTGGGCAGCAGCCCAGGGGCCCTCCCGCCCACCAGGTCGGCGGCCATCCCCTCCACCGTCAGCGGGCCGTACGACAGCAGCCCGCCCGCGGCGTCGGCGGCGGCACCCTCGTCCGCGTAGCCGAGGACGACCAGCACGCGCACCGGTGGCGCGGGCACCAGCCGGACCTCGGCCTCCGTGATCACCGCGAGCGTGCCCTCGCTGCCGGTCAGGGCGCGGGCCAGGTCCCGGCCGCGTTCGGGGAGCAGGGCGTCCAGGGCGTAGCCGGAGATGCGGCGGGGGAGCCGCTGCGGGTAGCCGGTGCGCAGCAGGGCGAGGTGGTCGTCGACGAGTTGCCGCAGGTCGGCGCGGAGCGGCCCGGCGGTGCGCAGCGGTTCCCCGGCGTAGGTGAGGCACTCCAGGGCCCTGACGTTGTCGGCGGTGGTGCCCCAGGCGACCGAGTGCGGGCCGCACGCGTTGTTGCCGATCATGCCGCCGAGGGTGCAGCGGCTGTGGGTGGACGGATCGGGGCCGAAGGTCAGTCCGTGGGCGGCCGCGGCGCGCCGCAGGTCGTCCAGGACGACCCCCGGCTGCACACGGGCCGTCAACGCCTCGGGGTTGAGTGACACGATCCGGTGCATGTGCCGGGTGAAGTCGAGCACGACTCCGGTGCCCGTCGCCTGCCCGGCGATCGACGTGCCCCCGCCGCGCGGCACCACCGGCACCCCGTGCGCCCGGCACACGGCGAGCGCCGCGGCCACGTCGCCGGCGTCGTGCGGCGCGACCACGGCCACCGGAACGCGCCGGTAGTTGGACGCGTCCATCGTGGTCAGCGCCCTGCTCTGCGCGTCGAAGGAGACCTCGCCCCGTACGGCCCGCTCCAGGTCGCGGCGCAGTGCGTGCCGCTGATCGTCCGCCATGCCCCTCAGCCTGCCCCACCGCGGCGCATGTCTCACCGGATGGAACGGAGCCCCGTGACGGGGTCGTCACGCATTACGCTGCGAACGTGGCCGAGATCCAGATTCCCGCTGACATCAAGCCCGCCGACGGACGATTCGGTTCGGGCCCCTCCAAGGTGCGACCCGAGGCGCTCAGCGCGCTGGCCGCGACCGGCACCTCGCTGATGGGCACCTCTCACCGGCAGGCGCCGGTGAAGGACCTGGTCGGCCGGGTCCGGGACGGTATCCGCGAGCTGTTCGCGCTCCCCGAGGGCTACGAGGTGGTGCTCGGCAACGGCGGCTCCACCGCCTTCTGGGACATCGCCACCCACGGACTGATCGAGCGCAAGTCGCAGCACCTCAGCTTCGGCGAGTTCTCCTCGAAGTTCGCCAAGGCCGCCAAGCTGGCGCCCTGGCTGGAGGAGCCGACCGTGATCTCCGCCGACCCGGGCTCGCACCCCGAGGCCGCCGCCGAGGCGGGTGTGGACGTCTACGCCTTCACCCACAACGAGACCTCCACGGGTGTCGCGATGCCGCTGCGGCGCGTCGCCGGCGCCGACGAGGGGGCCCTCGTCCTGGTCGACGCCACCTCGGGCGCGGGAGGCCTGCCGGTCGACATCGCCGAGACCGACGTCTACTACTTCGCCCCGCAGAAGTCCTTCGCCGCCGACGGCGGGCTGTGGATCGCCGTGTTCTCCCCGGCCGCGCTGGAGCGCGCCGAGCGGATCGCCGCGTCGGGCCGCCACATCCCGGCCTTCTTCGACCTGCCGACCGCGATCGACAACTCGAAGAAGAACCAGACGTACAACACCCCGGCGCTCGCCACCCTGTTCCTGCTGAACGACCAGCTGGAGTGGATCAACGGCCAGGGCGGCCTCGACTGGGCGGTGGGCCGCACCGCCGCCTCCTCCCGCAAGCTGTACGGCTGGGCCGAGGACTCCAAGCACGCCACCCCGTTCGTCACCGACCCGGCCAAGCGCTCGCAGGTCGTCGGAACGATCGACTTCAACGAGGACGTCGACGCCGCGGCGATCGCCAAGGTGCTGCGCGCGGGCGGCATCGTCGACACCGAGCCGTACCGCAAGCTGGGCCGCAACCAGTTGCGCGTCGCGATGTTCCCGGCCGTGGATCCGGCGGACGTCGAGGCCCTGACCGCCTGCGTCGACTTCGTCGTCGAGCGGCTCTGATCCCGGGCCTCACGGGGCCAGCACCACCGCCGACGGGCGGGGCGACCGCCCCGCCCGTCGGCGTTCCCGCGGTGCCTCAGCGCTCCCGGCGCAGCAGCCGGCGCACGCCCATCAGCAGCGCGGCGACCGCGGCCAGGGTGACGGCGCCCAGCGCGAACTGCCGCGTCGAACCGGGCTCGTCCGTACCGGAACCGGTTGCGTCCGCCGAGGAGGTCCCCGAGGTCCCGGGGGAGGAGGCCGCACGGCGGGCCGCGTCGGGCAGGTCGTCCCCGCTCAGCGGCACGCGCCAGACCTCGCTGCCGGTGCCCTCGCTGCCGTACATCAGGGCCCGGCCGTCCGGGGTGAAGGCGACGGACTCCCCCTGCCGCTGCAGGGGCACGTGCATCTGGTCGATCCGGCGCGCCGTGCCGTCGGCCCAGCGGTACATCAGGGCGCCGAAGTAGCCGCGCAGCACCAGCCGGCTGCCGTCCGGGGAGAAGGCGCCGTCGGTGATCCACAGCGGGATGTCCGCGATGCGCCGGAAGACGTTGGTGCCGCTCGCGGAGAGCTTGGCCGGGCCCTCGTAGAGGCCGCCGCCGTCCTCGTTCTTGCTCGCGATGTACGCCCGCCCGGACTTCGGGTCGACCATCAGCGCCTCGGCGTTGCGCGGGCCGCCGTCGTAGGTGACGGTGAACTGGGTCGCGGTGACCGTTTGGTCCGCCAGCCGCTTCGGCTCCGGGAAGCGGTAGATCCACACGTGCGGCCAGGAGCCGTCGAGGTTGTCGCCGATGTCGCCGACGTACAGGGCGCCGTCCGGGCCCATCGCGATCGCCTCGACGTCGCGCGGGCTGCCCACGCCGCGCAGGGTGACGGTGGCGACCGTCTTCCCCGTGGCGGAGTCGACGGCGTAGACGTACGGGCCGTCGTCGCTGTCGTTGTGGGTCCAGTAGACGCCCTTGTGGAGACGGCTGGCGGCCAGGCCGCTCGACTCGGTGATCCGCGGGTCCGGCATCGTGAAGGCCACGGACTCCCCGTCGTCGGCGGACGCGGTGCCGATCAGGGGACCCATGACGAGGACGGAGGCCGCGGCCGCGGCGAGCAGTGGGCGCATGCGCCAAGCCTGCCAGGTGGCCGGCTCAGGCGAAGTCGAGGCCGCCGGTGCGGCTGCGCTTCAGCTCGAAGAAGGTGGGGTGGCCGGCCAGCGCCCGCACCCCGTCGAAGAGCCGCGCCGCCTCCTCGCCGCGCGGGATCGAGGTGAGGACCGGACCGAAGAACGCGGCCCCGTCGATGTGCAGGGTGGGCGTGCCGACCTCCTCCCCGACCGGGTCCATGCCCTCGTGGTGGCTCCTGCGCAGCTCCTCGTCGTACGCGGTGCTCCCGGCGGCCTCCGCCAGCTCCGGCGGCAGGCCCGCCTCGGCCAGCGCCTCGCGCAGCACCTCGTCGGAAGCCGGGCGGTCCTGTACGTGCAGCCGGGTGCCGAGCGCCGTGTACAGCTCCCGCAGCACGTGCTCCCCGTGGTGCCGCGCGGCGGCGACGCACACCCGCACCGGCCCCCAGCCGGTGCTCAGCAGCCGCTCGTAGCGCTCCGGCAGGCCCTCGCGGCCCTCGTTGAGGACGGACAGGCTCATCACCCGGAAGCGCAGGAGCAGTTCGCGTTCGCGCTCCACCTCCAGGATCCAGCGGGAGGTGATCCAGGCGAAGGGGCAGATGGGGTCGAAGTAGAAGTCCACCGAGTGCGTCATGCCCGTCACCCTAGGAACGGAACGGCTGCCTCAGCAGGGCCATTGGGTCGCCCGGCCACTGGGCCAATCCACAGGACCGGCCACAGCCCCGCCCGGCGTTCCCGGCCCCCGGCAGTGACGGTGCCGACACCGCCGGACCCGAGGTCAGGGCCGTGCCGACGGCCTGCGGGCCCTAAGATCCCCTCCATGTCCAGTGCACCCCCCGGCCCCGGTGACGGGCCCCGCCGCACGTTCGGACGCCGTACGGCGTGGATGTTCGTCGGCGACTCCATGACGATCGGCAGCGCGGGGGAGCACACCTGGCGCTACCGGATGTGGCAGCACCTGCGGTCGCTGGGGACGGAGGGCGAGGACTTCGAGATCGTCGGCCCGCGGACCGCGCTGTACGACCCCGGGGCCGACGCGGCCGTCTCGCAGCGCTACGCCGACCCCGCCTTCCCCGTCCGCGCGCGCCGCCACCTGGCCGGCTGGGGCGAGGGGTGGCTGCACATGGCGCCGCTGATCGAGGGCGCGGTGCGGGAGCACCGTCCCGACGTGCTGCTGGTGTCGCTCGGCCTGATCGACCTCGGCTTCTACACCAACCCCGAGCAGACCGAGGCCAATGTGCGGCTGTTCATCGGGCGGGCGCGGGCGGCCAACCCCGGTGTCGCCGCGGTGCTGCTGCCCGTCATACCCAACTCGCGCTGCGATCAGGACCCCGGATTCGGCGCGCAGTGCGAGGAGTTCAACACCCGCCTGGCCAAGACGGTCGCCGACCTGGGCACCCCGGTCTCGCCGCTGCTGCTGGCCTCCCGCCCGGCCGGCTACGACGTCGCGCGGGACACCTACGACGGCACCCACCCCAACGCCCGCGGGGAGCACCGGCTGGCGGCCGCGTTCGCCGATGCCGCGCACCAGGCGTGGGGCCTGGGGGCGCCGTACCGGCATCCCCGCAACTCCGCTTGATTCGAGCGCACTCCAACGGCTTGGCTGGTCCCCATGGAGTACACACAGCTCGGACGTACCGGACTCAAGGTCAGCCGGCTCGTACTGGGAACGATGAACTTCGGCCCGCAGACGGATGAGGCCGACAGCCACGCCATCATGGACGCCGCGCTCGACGCGGGCGTCAACTTCTTCGACACGGCCAACGTCTACGGCTGGGGCGAGAACAAGGGCCGCACCGAGGAGATCATCGGCAGCTGGTTCGCCAAGGGCGGCGGCCGCCGCGACAAGACCGTCCTGGCGACCAAGGTCTACGGCAACATGGGCACCGACGGCGCCCCTTGGCCGAACGACGACAAGCTCTCCGCGCTCAACATCCGCCGCGCCGCCGAGGCGAGCCTGAAGCGCCTGGGCACGGACCACATCGACGTCTACCAGTTCCACCACATCGACCGCGCCACGCCGTGGGAGGAGATCTGGCAGGCCATCGACGTCCTGGTGCAGCAGGGCAAGGTGCTCTACGCCGGGTCGTCCAACTTCTCCGGCTGGGGCATCGCCCAGGCCAACGAGGCCGCCGCCAGGCGCCACTCGCTGGGCCTGGTCAGCGAGCAGTGCCTGTACAACCTGGTCGAGCGCCGCGCCGAGATGGAGGTGATCCCGGCCGCGCAGGAGTACGGCCTGGGCGTCATCCCCTGGTCGCCGCTCCACGGCGGCCTGCTGGGCGGTGCGCTGCGCAAGGAGCGTGAGGGCGGCGGCTCCCGCTCCACCTCCGGCCGCAGCGCCGACTCGCTGAAGGACAGCGTCCTGCGCGAGCAGATCCAGCGGTACGAGGACGTGGTCGGCAAGGCCGGCCTGGAGCCCGGTGACGTCGCCCTGGCCTGGCTGCTGGGCCGCCCCGGGATCACCGGCCCGATCGTCGGTCCGCGGACCCGGGAGCAGCTGGACTCCGCGCTGCGTGCCGTCGAACTGGAGCTGCCGGCGGAACTGCTCGCCGAGCTGGACGAGATCTTCCCCGGCCCGGGCCCGTCCCCGGAGGCCTTCGCCTGGTAGCCGTCCCCGGTGTCCGCACCCTCGTGCGCCCGGTCGCAGATTCACCCGGTCGGGCGCACGATGAGGGTATGACCACAGCCAAAGAGATCATGCACCCCGGTGCCCGCGCGATACCGGCGACCGAGACTCTCGACCGGGCCGCGCAGCTCATGCGCGAGCTCAACGTCGGCGCGCTGCCGGTCCACGACGTGAACGACCGGATGTGCGGCATCATCACCGACCG
The DNA here is from genome assembly GCF_965342435.1 of Actinacidiphila sp. bgisy160. Taxonomy (GTDB): domain Bacteria; phylum Actinomycetota; class Actinomycetes; order Streptomycetales; family Streptomycetaceae; genus Actinacidiphila. Next base: position 287,627 of record NZ_CBDRCM010000002.1, read on the forward strand.
GGACATCGTCACCAAGTGCATCGCCGCGGGGCGCGACCCCTCCAAGGTCAAGTGCGGCGACCTGTGCGAGGGCACCCCCCGCTGGATCGACGCGGGAGCCGACGTCTCCGACGTCCTGAGCGAGATGGAGTCGCACCGCATCAAGCGGCTCCCGGTCGTCGAGAACAAGAAGCTGATCGGCATCATCACCGAGGCCGACCTGGCCCGCCACCTCACCGACGAACAGGTCGCGGAATTCGTCGAGAGGGTCTATGCCGGCTCCTGATGCGACCGGCCCCCTCCGGCCGTCAGGCCGGTCAGCCGCGCACCAACGTGCCGACGATCACCACGACCACCAGCAGGGCGAGGGCGGCGGTCATTACTCGGGTACGGGTCTTCGGGTCCACGCATCGAGGTTAACGGGACGGCGTCAGGGCCTCAGCGGGCAGGTCCGCACCGTCTCGTAGCGGGGCTGCGCCCCCGGCACCCCGGGTGTGGGCGGATGGCTCCGCACCAGGGTGACCGCCGCCGCCGTCCACGGTGTGCCCGCGAACCGCGCGAGGGCGTCCGTGAAGGGCCTCAGGCCCACCCTGGTGCGCCCGGCGCGCTGCCGGGCCAGTGTGAGGTGGGCGTGGAAGCGGGCGTGCTCGTCCTCGTGGTGGAGGCCGGCCCGCCGGGCGGCGGCTTGCGCGGCCGCGGCAGCGCGTCCGAGGTCGTCGCCGTCCAGACCGGCCCACAGCGTTCGGTCGCCGAAGCGGCCGCCGCCGGTCAGCGCGATCTCGCAGGGCGGGTGGCGGCGCGCCGCCCGGTCCAGGCGCTCGACCAGGGCGGGCAGTAGGCCCTCGTCCACCTCGCCCAGGAACGCCAGCGTCACGTGCCACCCGGCACGCTCCGTCCAGCGCAGGCCGTCCGCACCCGGCAGGGCGCGGAGCGCGTCCACGGTCCCGCCCAGCTCGGCGAGGGCGAACCTGGGGGGCACGACGGCCACGAACAGCCTCATGCCCCCAGGGTGCACCTCAGCGCACTAGCGTGCGATGTCCGCGTACCCCTCGACCTCGCGCGGGTCGCGGGCGCCCGGGCCGACGTAGCGGGCCGACGGGCGCACCAGGCGGCCGGTGCGCTTCTGCTCCAGGATGTGCGCGGACCAGCCGGCGGTACGCGCACAGCTGAACATCGAGGTGAACATGTGGGCCGGGACCTCGGCGAAGTCCAGGATGATCGCGGCCCAGAACTCCACGTTGGTCGCCAGGACGCGGTCCGGGCGGCGCGAGTGCAGTTCCTCCAGGGCGGCCTTCTCCAGCGCCTCCGCGATCTCGAACCGGGGGGCGCCCAGTTCCCTGGCCGTACGGCGGAGCACGCGCGCCCGCGGGTCCTCGGCGCGGTAGACGCGGTGGCCGAAGCCCATCAGGCGCTCGCCCTTGTCCAGGGCCTGCTTCACGTACGCCTCGGCGTCGCCGGTCCGCTCGATCTCCTCGATCATGCCCAGCACGCGCGAGGGCGCGCCGCCGTGCAGCGGGCCCGACATGGCCCCCACCGCGCCGGACAGCGCGGCGGCCACGTCGGCACCGGTGGAGGCGATCACCCGGGCGGTGAACGTCGACGCGTTCATGCCGTGCTCCGCGGCGGAGGTCCAGTAGGCGTCGACGGCGGCGACGTGCTTGGGGTCGGGCTCGCCGCGCCAGCGGATCATGAAGCGCTCCACCACCGACTGCGCCTTGTCGATCTCCCGCTGCGGCACCATCGGCAGCCCCTGGCCGCGCGCCGACTGCGCCACGTACGACAGCGCCATCACGGCCGCGCGCGCCAGGTCCTCGCGGGCCTGCTCGGCGTCGATGTCCAGCAACGGCCGCAGACCCCACACCGGCGCGAGCATCGCCAGCGCCGACTGGACGTCGACGCGGATGTCGCCGGAGTGCACGGGGATCGGAAACGGCTCGGCCGGGGGGAGGCCGGGGTTGAAGGCACCGTCGACCAGCAGGCCCCACACGTTCCCGAAGGAGACGTGGCCCACCAGGTCCTCGATGTCGACCCCGCGGTAGCGCAGCGCGCCGCCTTCCTTGTCGGGTTCGGCGATCTCCGTCTCGAAGGCGACGACTCCCTCGAGTCCGGGTACGAAGTCGGACATCAGGCGGCTCCTCTTGATGCGGTCGACGATCCGGTGGTGCTTGTGGCACGCGGGGTGGGGCATGGGGTCGGCACTGGGTGCCCGCACGATATCCCCCGATGTCGAGAGGGCACAGATACCCGGCCTGTAAGTCTGTCCCCTCCCGCAGGTGACGTGAAGCGTGAGGTCCGGCACACGTTGCGGCACACCTCCCGGGTGCCTCCCGCGCAGGCTCCGGAGGCACCGTTCGGCACACGGTGCCGCCGCCGTGCTGCAAGATGTGCGGGTGCAGCACAGTCACCACGACCCCGCCGCCATGCGCAAGCAGTACCGCGCCCACGGACTGACCGAGGCCGAGCTGGCAGGCGACCCGTACACGCAGTTCGCGCACTGGTTCGCCGACGCCGTCAACGCCCGTGTCGACGAGCCCAACGCCATGGTGGTCTCCACCGCGGGGGCCGAGGGCCTGCCCAGCTCGCGCACGGTCCTGCTGAAGAGCTACGACCACCGAGGGTTCGTCTTCTACACCAACTACGGCTCCAGGAAGGGCCGCGAGCTCAGCGAGCGGCCGTACGCCTCGCTGCTCTTCCCCTGGCACCCGATCGCCCGTCAGGTGATCGCGGCGGGCGCCGTCGAGCGCGTCTCGCGCGAGGAGACCGAGGCGTACTTCCGCACCCGGCCGCACGGCTCGAGGATCGGCGCCTGGGCGAGCGAGCAGTCCTCGGTGGTGGGTTCGCGGGAGGACCTGGAGAACCGCTACGAGGAGCTGTCGGCCCGCTACCCCGAAGGCACGGACGTGCCCGTGCCGCCGCACTGGGGAGGCTTCCGGGTGGTCGCGCGCAGCGTGGAGTTCTGGCAGGGCCGGGAGAACCGGCTGCACGACCGGCTGGTGTACACCGCCGCCGAGGGCGGCTGGACGGTACGGCGCCTGTCGCCGTGACGGCCGCGTGACGGCGGGGCCGCTCACCGCCCGCAGAACGCAGGCGACCCGCGGGCTGCTCCCCGGACGGCTTCGCCGTCCGGGCATCGGCCGGACGAATCCGACGAGCCCGCGGGTCGGGTGACTGCGATGGATTTGGCCCGCCACGCACATCGCGCGCAGGCGAGGAGCGCGGCGCTAGCCCGCAGCCACCTCACGCGTCCGATGGGAACTCATTCTTCGGACCACCTCCCTTCATGTGTGCACGTAACCTTAAGAAACGTTCCGTCCGACGACAAGTGGTTTTTTTCGCCCCGCGAACCACGGGCACGCCGGCCACCGAATTTCGTGAAGTTCCTGTGTCGTCGGTCACACAGGGGTTGAATGTCGAGACGTGCAGTCATTCGATGCGACGCCGCAGCTGCTCGCCGCCCTCCTCGACGGCATGGAGGCCGGACTCTGTGCCCTGGACCGCGACGGAGTGATCACGCACTGGAACTCCGAGGCCGCCCGCATCCTGGGCTGGACGGCGGAGGAGGCCGTCGGCCGGCGAGGTTTCGCCGGCTGGGCCGCACGCACCGCCGACGCCGAGCAGGTGCGCGAGCGGCTGATGGGCGCCATGGCCGCGGACGGCCGCCAGGTCCACGAGTTCGCGCTGCTGACCAAGGACGGCCGCCGGGTGCTGGTGCGGACCCAGGCCGCCGCCGTGCACGGCTCCGACGGGCGCCCGGCCGGGGTCTACTGCGCCTTCTCCGAGGTGCACGCCCAGATCGACCTGGAGCGCTCGATAGCCCTCAGCGAGGCGCTCTTCGACGACGCCTCGTACGGGGTCGTCCTCGTCGACGCCGACCTGCGCCCCGTCGTCGTCAACGCCTACGCCGCGCGCGTGCTGCGCACCAGCCGTGAGGCGCCGCTCGGACGGCCGCTGGGCGACTTCCTCGACCAGGGCGTGGAGGAGCTGGAGAGCGCCCTGCAGCACGTGCTCGCCGAGGGCGCGCCCCCCGCGCCCGGCGAGCTGTGGGTGAGCCTGCGCGAGGAGGGCGGCACCCGCTGCTGCTGGCGCAGCGGCTTCCTGCGGCTCGGCTCGCCGCTGGGGGAGGAGCCGGTGCCGCTAGGCGTCGGCTGGCTCTTCCACGACGTCACCGACGTCAAGCTCGCCGAGCAGGAGGCGGCGCGGCTGCGCTTCCGCAGCAACCAACTGCACCGCGCCGCGCTGGCCGTCGCCGAGTGCGAGGAGCCCATGGAGGCGGCCACCTGCTACGTGGACTTCGCCCTCGCCGGGTTCGCCGAGCACGCGCTGCTCGACGTGCTGGCGCCCGACGGGGTCCGGCTCGTCCGTGCCGCCGCCACGCCCTCCGGCGGCGCGGGGCCCTGCCTGCCGGTGGCCGGGGGCATCCCGGTGCGGTACGGGGAGGGGCACCCGGCACTGCAGGCGGTCGCCCGGACCGGCTCCGTCCGCGCGGGCTTCGGGGCCGGGGCCGCCGAGCCCGCCGCGCGGGCCCAGGTCGACCGCTGGGCGGCCGCCCGGCGCTGGCCCGAAGGCACCGTCCACGGCGTGTGCGCCGTGCTCCGCAGCCGTGGCCGCACGCTGGGAGTGCTGACCTTCCTGCGCGGCGTCGGCCGCCGCCCCTTCGACCGGGCGGACGCCGCCTTCGCCGAGGACGTCGCGCTGCGGGTGGCGGCCTGTCTCGACCTGCCGCCGCGGGCCTGAGCGTGGGATCGAGCGCGGGCCCGAGCGTGGGCCGGGCGCGGGATCAGTGGCGGTAGAAGATCCGGTCCGCGTACTCCTCGAAGACCTTCGCGTTCCATTCGTGGCCGCCGTCGACGTTGCCCGAGCGGAGCATGGGCGGGGTGACGCCGCGCCCGGCCAGGTCCGCCGCGGCCGTGGCCACGACGGCCTGCATCAGCGCGCTGGTCACCACGGTGGAGGCCGGGCCGAACGGCGCGGGGATTCCCGGCACGGACAGCTCCGCGTCGCCCGGCGCGATCTTGCTGTCGATCACGACGTCGCAGTGGTCCTTGAGGAAGGTGCCGCTCGCGTGCCGTGAGCGTGTCTCCTCGGCGTACGTCACCGACGTGACGCCGATCACCTTCATCCCGAGTGCCCTGGCCTCCTGCGCCATCTCCACGGGGAGCGGGTTGCGGCCGGACAGGGAGATGACCACCAGGAGGTCGCCGGCCCGCGCGGGTGAGCTGCGCAGGACGACCCCGGCCAGGCCGCCGACCTGCTCGAGCGCGCTGCCGAGCGTGGCGGGCACGACGTCCACGCCGACCGCGCCGGGCACGGCCAGCAGGTTCACCAGGGCGAGGCCGCCCGCGCGGTAGACGACGTCCTGGGCGGGAAGCGAGGAGTGCCCGGCGCCGTACGCGAACACCCGCCCCCCGGCCGCCACGGTGTCCGCGAGCGCGGCCGCGGCCGCCTCGATCCCCGCGGACTCCTCGTCCCTCACGCGCCTCAGCAGTGCGATGGCGGCATCGAAATATGTGGCGGCCAGATCGGTCATGCCGAGAACCGTGGTGCCGCGGCGTCCGCCTGTCAACCACGGGGCCCCGGTTGCCGGTCGCATGCGTCAGAATTGAGGCCAGGGCCACGTACGAGCCATCGAGGGGCACGCATGTCCGGACTGATCGACACGACGGAGATGTATCTCCGCACCATCCTTGAGCTGGAGGAGGAGGGTGTGGTCCCCATGCGCGCCCGAATCGCCGAACGGCTCGACCAGAGCGGGCCGACGGTCAGTCAGACCGTCGCGCGCATGGAGCGGGACGGGCTGGTGCACGTCGCGGGCGACCGGCATCTGGAGCTGACCTCCGAGGGCCGGCGGATCGCCACGCGCGTGATGCGCAAGCACCGGCTGGCCGAGTGCCTGCTGGTCGACGTCATCGGCCTGGAGTGGGAGCACGTGCACGCGGAGGCGTGCCGCTGGGAGCACGTGATGAGCGAGGCGGTCGAGCGCCGCGTCCTGGAGCTGCTGCGGCACCCGACGGAGTCGCCGTACGGCAACCCGATCCCGGGCCTGGAGGAGCTGGGCGAGAAGGACGGCGCGGACCCGTTCCTGGACGAGGGCATGGTCAGCCTGACCGACCTGGAGCCGGGCCAGACGGGCGCGAGCGTGGTCGTGCGGCGGATCGGCGAGCCGATCCAGACGGACGCCCAGCTGATGTACACGCTGCGGCGGGCCGGGGTGCAGCCGGGCGCGGTGGTGTCGGTGACCCCGTCGGCGGGCGGTGTCCTGGTCGGCAGTGGCGGTGAGGCGGCGGAGCTGAGCACGGAGACCGCCTCGCACGTGTTCGTCGCCAAGCGGTAGCCGCGTCGCGGGCCGGCCGGGTTCCGGCCGGGTCGTGGGCGCCGCCGGTGCCGGGGCCGTTGTTCGAGGGACTCCGGCGCCTCCCCATGCGCCGGAGTCCCTTCCTCCCCCGTTCCCTCCCCCCTGGGCCCCCGTGGAGCCCACCCGGATCCCCGAGCTGTCCGGGTGGCTCCCCGCTGCCCGTCTTCCCCGCCGGGCCGCGTCCCGCTCAAGTCCTCCCCTCGGCGCGCTTCGGCAATCCTTGAGCGTTGTCACTCGAAAGAGCGGTGTTGCGCGCGTGAAGACGCACGTCGAACAGAATTTCGATAGCGTGGGGGTCTGAACGTCACGTACCAGGGGGTGCGGCTCATGGCCAGGCGCGTCGAAGTCACCGGAGCGGGCGGCCTCCCGCTCGCGGCGTGGGAGTACGCCGACGGGCCCGCCGTCCTGCTGCTGCACGGCCTGATGGGAAGGGCCTCCCAGTGGACCGGTACCGCCCGCCGGCTCGCCGCCCGCCACCGCGTGGTCGCCCTGGACCAGCGCGGCCACGGAGGCAGCGCCAAGCCCGAGGGGCCCTACACGCGGGACGCCTATGTGGCCGATGCCGCCGCCGTCGTCGAACAACTGGGGCTCGCCCCGGCCACCGTCGTCGGGCACTCGATGGGCGCCCTCACCGCCTGGCAGCTCGCCGCGCGCCGGCCGTCGCTGGTGCGGGCCGTGGTCCTGTGCGACATGCGTGCGGTGGCGCTCGGGGAGGCGAGCCAGCGCCGCTGGGAGGACTGGTTCCGGGCCTGGCCGCTGCCCTTCTCCGGCCCCGACGCGGTGCGCCGGTGGTTCGGTGAGGAGGATCCCTGGCTGGAGGGATCCCGCCCGGCCCGCGCGGAGTTCTTCGCCGAGGTGATGGAGGAACGGCCCGACGGCTGGCGCCCGGTGTTCGAACGGCGGCACATGCTCCGCTCCCGGGAGTCCTGGATCCACGACGCCCACTGGGACGAGCTGGCCCAGGTGTCCTGTCCCGCCCTCGTCGTGCGCGGCTGGGACGGCGAGCTGGGCCGCGCCGAGGCCCAGGAGATGGTGCGCGTGCTGCCCCGGGGTTCCTACGCGGAGATCCCCGAGGCCGGGCACCTCGTCCCCTGGGACCAGCCCGAGGCCTGGTGCGCGGCGGTGGAGACCTTCCTGGCGGACGTCGCGGACGTGCCGCTCTGCCAGGCCTGAGACACGACGGTGCCGCAAGGCCGCCCGGGGCCCGGCGGGAGGGCGGGCGTCAGGCGAAGACGACCGTGCGGCGGCCGTTGAGCAGGACGCGGTGCTCGCTGTGCCACTTCACGGCCCGCGCCAGGGCCTGGCACTCCACGTCGCGGCCGATGGCGACCAGCTGCTCCGGGGTGACGTCGTGACCCACCCGCTCGACCTCCTGCTCGATGATCGGGCCCTCGTCGAGGTCGGCGGTGACGTAGTGCGCCGTCGCGCCGATCAGTTTCACCCCGCGGGCGTGCGCCTGGTGGTAGGGCCGGGCGCCCTTGAAGCTGGGCAGGAAGGAGTGGTGGATGTTGATGATCCGGCCGGACAGCTCCTTGCAGAGGTGGTCCGACAGGACCTGCATGTAGCGGGCGAGGACGACCAGCTGGACGTTCTCCTTCTCCACCAGGGAGAGCAGTTCCGCCTCGGCCTCGGCCTTGTTCTCCTTCGTCACCGGGATGTGGTGGAAGGGGACGCCGTAGGAGCCGGCCAGGTCCGCGAAGTCGGTGTGGTTGGAGACCACGGCGGCGATCTCCACCGGCAGCGCGCCGATACTGGTGCGGAAGAGCAGGTCGTTCAGGCAGTGTCCGAACTTGCTGACCATGAGGATGATCCGCATCCGCTCGGCGGAGGGCGTGATCTGCCAGTCCATGCCATAGGCGTCGGCGACGGCCGCGAAGCTGGCCCGCAGCTTTCCGGCGGTGACCGGGTGGCCCGCGGAGAAGTGCACCCGCATGAAGAACAGCCCCGTGTCGTGGTCCCCGAACTGCTGGCTGTCCTCGATGTTGCACCCGGTCATGAAGAGGTAGCTCGACACGGCGTGCACGATCCCCGTCCTGTCGGGGCACGACAGGGTGAGGATGTACTCCTGGGGCTGCGGCTGCGAGTCGTCGGCGGCGTTCACGGGGCTAGCGTCGCACAAAGTCGCCCGGCCGTCGCAAGGCGTCCGCCAGCCGGGCGCCCCGGGTCTCGTCGCAGGTGGTGCCCCGCTCGCGCGCGCAGGCGGTGCCCCGCTCGCGCGCGCAGGCGGTGCCCCGCTCGCGTCGCCCGGCGCGGCCGCCTCAGGCCGTGCGTGTGTAGATCTTGAGGATTTCCAGTGAGCGCGGCGGTGTGTCCGGGTCCTCGCCGTCCCCGGTCGCCATCCGTACGTGCGCCTCGCGGGCGGCCCGCACGGCCTCCGGCCACGCGTGGTGCTCCAGGTAGGCGGAGACGGGGGCGTCCGCGCCCACCTGGTGCAATATCTTCAGCACCCGCAGCACGGCCACGTCGATCAGGGCCGCCTCCTGGGAGTCCCGGAAGACGGTGCCCACGTACTTCTCCGCGGACCAGTTGTCGAGCCAGGTGTCCTCGACCAGGCGGTAGACGGCGTCGGTCACGTCGCCGTAGCCCGGCTGCCCGGCGAGCCATACGTCGCGCTGGAACACCGGGTCGCTGATCATGTGCAGCGCGGAGCGCACGTTCGCGCGCCAGCGCCACCAGGGCATGTCGTTGAGCGGCATGCCCCCCATCGTGGAGGAGCGGGTGCCGCGGCGGGAAGACTTCTCCGTACTCTGCACAGTGCACGATCGTACGTGCTCCCTGCTCCACACACTCTGTTCACCCGATGGTGACCCTCCGTTTCCGTGCGTTCACCCTGGCGTTGCGACAAACGCGGAATCTTCCCATTCCATGAGTGATTGGCGTACGCGTAGAGCCGTTCCGTTCGTATCCGCGATGGCCGGCGTCGCCCTGCTGGCAGGATGCGGCACGCTCTCGGGAGGGGCGGATGGCACCACGGGCCCGATCGTCGTCATGACCTGGGCCCCGCAGAACACCGACGCGACCAACATGCCGGGCATGCCTGCCATGGCCAAGACCTTCGCCAAGTACGTCAACGCCCGCGGCGGCGTCGCGGGCCGGGAGCTGAAGGTCATCACCTGCAACGACCACAACAACTCGCGCGGCGCCGGGGACTGTGCGCAGCGTGCCGCCGACGAGGGCGCCGTCGCCGTCGTCGGCTCCTACAGCCAGTACGGCTCCGCCTTCACCTCCACGCTGGAGGCCGAGGGCATCCCGTACCTCGGGGGTTACGGCATCACCCAGGACGAGTTCGAGAGCCCGCTCTCCTACCCCGTCAACGGCGGCCTGCCCGCGCTGATGGCCGGTGCCGGCCGTCAACTGGCCGGCAAATGCGACAAGGTGAGCCTGATACGCCCCGACACCGCCGTCGGCGACCTGTTCGCACGCTTCCTCGACGCCGGCCTGCGCGACGCGGGCCGCACCAGCGCCACCGATCTGCGTGCCGCCGAGGACGCGACCGACTACAACGCGATCTCCCGGCGGGCGATCGGTGCCAACAAGCCCGAGGACTGCGTGAGCGCCGCGCTCGGCGACAAGACCGCCACCTTCTTCGACGCCTTCCGCCGGACGACCACCCCCGACCCGGCCACCGGCCTGGAGGCCGGTCCCAGGGCGCGGATCGCCTCCGTCCTCGGCAGCGTCCAGCAGTCCACCCTCGACAGCACCGGCGGCAGCAACAGCCCACTGGAGGGCGCCTACATCACCGGCTGGTACCCGCCGGCCTCCGACTCCCGCTGGGCGCAGATGCGAAGCACGATCAAGAGGTACGCGTTCGGCGACAACAGCATCGACCCGAACGACCCGGGCGTGCAGACCACATGGATCGCCTACACCGCCCTTACCGAGGTCATCGAGAAGATGGGCAAGGGCGCGGCGGTCACGGCCCCGTCACTGAAGCAGGCTCTCGACGCGGCGCACGGCATCTCCACCGACGGCCTCACGCCCCCGCTCGGCTGGCGGGAGGAGGACGCGGCCTCCATCATCGACCAGCCGCGCCTGGTCAACGGCAGGGTCACCTTCCAGAAGGTCGAGAAGGGCCGGCTGGTCGCGGCGCGCAAGGGCTTCGTGGACGTGACCGGCGTCCTGGAGGACGCACCCCGCTGACGGGCGCCGGGGGTTCCACGGCGGAAGCGGTTTCCCGGGGGGAAGCGGAAGCGCCGGCGGCCACGGCCGCCGGCGCTTCGTCTTCGCTGCCCTGGGTCGCTTCAGAACCGGCTGCCCTGGTGCTGCGTCAGAGCTGGCTGCCCTGGTGCTGCGTCAGCCCGTACTTCTTCGCGATGGGGTTCCACAGTGCCGCGGCGCTCGCCTTGGCCTGCGAGGCGGTGCCGCTCTGGGTGTTGCCGGCCGTGTACTGGTCGGTCGGGCGGGCGCGGCCGTGGCGGCACAGCTTCTTGCTGCCCTTGAGCTGGTCGGCCCAGGCCGCGTAGTGGTTGTCGGCGGCCGCGGAGGCCGTCCACGCCCTGTTGAGGGCGTCAATGAGGGCCTGGTGGTTGGGGAGCTGGTCCACCGGCAGCGACTTCAGCTGCGTCATCAGGTCGTTGCGCTGCTGTGCGGCGGCCCGCAGGTCGGCGGCCGCCGCGTCCAGGTTCCGGCAGCCCTTGGTGTTCTCGACCGCGTTGATCACGGAGGTGCGGTTGCTGCCGCTCGTCTTGAGCAGCGCCTCCAGCCCCTTGGCCTGCTTCTCGGCCGCGCCCTCGCCGCCGCCGCCTCCGGAGGAGGCCGTGGCCGAGGCGCTCGACGAGGCCGGCGGGGACTGGGACGCGGCCGGGCCGTCGTCGTCCCCGCCGCTCATCAGGGCCCCGGCGAGGAGGCCGGCGACGGCGCAGCCGCCGACGACGATGCCGATCAGCGCGGCCGGGGTGAGCCTGCGGCGGGTCGGGGCGGGCTCGTCGTAGTCGTAGGACGGCCGCGGCGCGTAGGAGGGCTGCGGCTGCTGCGCGTAGCCGGGCTGTGCGTAGTCCGGGGACGCCGCGTAGCCGGGCTGCCGCGGGGGCGGGTTGTCCTGGCGGTACAGGTGCCCGAAGTCGTCGTGGGGCTGCTGTGCCGGGAGCATCCCGTCGTGGCCCTGGGGGCCCTGAGGGCCCTGGGGGTCGTGAGGGTAGCCGTAGCCGGGGGCCTGCCGCGGGGCCTGCGCGTCCTCGAAGCGCGGCAGGTGCTGGGTCGCGTCGGCGTCGACCGGCGTGCCCGGGCGGGTGCCGTACGGGGCGGCATCGGACACCGGGTACGGCGGCAGGACCTGCGTGGCGTCCGCCACGGGGGCGGGCTGGAACTGGGGTGCCGGGGGCTGCTGCGGCTGGTGGGCCGGCATGGGCGGCGGCCCGGCCTGCGGGTACGGCGGGAAGAGCTGTGTCGCATCGGTGTCCGGGGCGGACTGCTGCGGGGCGCCGTACGCCTGGGGCTGCTCGCCCCACGGCTGCCCGGCCGCCGGGCCGGCGCCCCACGCCGCGGTCGCTCCCGGTCCGGGTATGCCCCCGTCCGCGGGCAGCACCACGCCCTCGTGCACCTCCGGATACGCCTCGTCACCGCGTCCGCCGTGCATCACCGGTACCCCTGCCTTCTCCGTCGCTACGGAATCGTCGGCTCACGCTACCGGGTCCGCCTCGGACGTCACCACGCCGCGGTGGGTCCGACGAGGTCCGGGGGCCTCCTCGTCGCAGAACAGGGAGCCCTACCGGTGGGTTGACGTCGTTCCTGTAACGATTGGTGGACGGGGGTGCGCGACGCCCCCGTCCCCCTCGTGTCATGCGGCCAGTTCCCCTTCCTCCAGCCGGGCGTCGAACTCCCGGACGGCGCTCTCCGCCGCGTACGGCTGCAGGCGCAGGCGGAGGTCGTCGAGGTACTCCGCGCCGCGGGTGGTGCGGAGTGCGGCGAGCAGTTCGACGGCTCGGGCGCCGGTGTGGCAGGCCTGTTCGACCTCCCGCTGCTGGACCTGGGCCTGGGCGAGCAGCAACAGGCCGATCGCACGGCGGCGGGCCTTGTCCGGGGCGTGCCCGGCCAGTGCCTCCTCAGCCCGGCGGACCGCCTGCGGTGCCTGGTTGAGGTCGCGATGGCAGTGGGCGAGCTCGTCGGCGAGGTAGGCCGGGCCGAAGTGCCGGATCCAGTCGGGGTCGTCGTCCGGCTCGGAGTGCTCCAGCGCCTCCACGGCCTGCCCCGCGACGGCGCCGCAGGCCCGCACGTCTCCCATCAGGGCGTGGCCGCGCGCCTCCGCCGCGTAGAACATGGCCCGCGCGGTGGCGGTGACCTGGCCGCGGGCGCCCTCCTGGGCGGCCCGGGCCAGTTGGGCGATCTCGCGCGGGTTGCCGAACTGCGCGGCGAGGTGGCTCATCCCCGCGGCCAGGACGTAGCCCCCGTAAGCGCGGTCACCAGCTGCCTGGGCGAGCCGCAGCGCCTGGATGTAGTAGCGCTGTGCCAGGCCGGGTTGACCGGTGTCGACGGCCATGTAGCCGGCGAGTTCGGTCAGCCGGGCGACGGCGGAGAAGAGCTGACGGCCCGTCGTCTCCCGGTAGGAGCCGGCGAGGAGTCCGGAGACCACGCTGTTGAGGTAGTGCACCACCACGGGGCGCACATGGCCGCTGCCGAAGCGGTGGTCGAGTTCGTTCAGGGCCCGGGTGGTGGCCCGCACGGCCTCGACGTCGGACATGCCGACCCGCTGCCCGCCGGCGCGCGCGACCTGCGTGTCGGCCCGGGTGATCAGCCAGTCGCGGCTGGGCTCGACCAGGGCCGAGGCCGCCACGCTGGAGCCGGTGAGGAAGTCCCGGCGGCCGACGTCGCTCCGCCACAGCTCGCAGACCTGCTCGATCGCGCCGAGCACCGTGGGCGCGAAGTGCAGGCCCACACCGGTGGCCAGGTTCTTGCCGTTGGCCATGCCGATCTCGTCGATGGTGACGGTCCGGCCCAGCTTGCGGCCGATGGCCTCGGCGATGATCGCCGGGGCCCGGCCCCGCGGTTGCTGGCCGCGTAGCCAGCGGGCCACGGAGGTCTTGTCGTAACGCAGGTCGAGGCCGTGCTCCGCGCCGCACATGTTGACCCGGCGGGCCAATCCGGCGTTGGAGCAGCCTGCCTCCTGGATCAGTGCCTGCAGCCGTTCATTCGGCTGGCGGGCGACGAGCGGTCGTGCGGCCATGGGCTCCCCCTCACAGCTGCCGCTTTGGGGACCTCAAGATCCCTTCTTGAAGATCCCTTCCCGGTACGCGCCACTCAAATGCCCCGCAAACCACATAATTTACGTTGGGATGCATGCTTACACACCCAAGGGTGACTACCCGGATGCCGAACCTCCCCCACCGCGCGCCCCCGCACGTGCTCCCGTGCGCCCGCCATGAGCCGCGAGGCCGGGACGTCACCGCCCGTAACCCCCGCTGGGCGGCGCAGTTGTGAAGGTCGTGGAAGACACCGTGGAACACACCGTCGCGGCCCCGCCGCGGATCGCCGGCCAACTCCTCGACGCCGCCGTCGGGTACGCGGAGGAGCGGCACTGGGATGTGCTGCCCGGTGCCTGGCTCGTCGAGGACGCCGCCCCTTCCGGCCGCGGTGGCCCGCGCACCGTGCGCTGTTCCTGCGGCGCCACCACCTGCCCGGCGCCCGGGGCCCATCCCACCGGGCCCGGCTGGGTCGGCGAGGCGAGCGGGAGCGGTGCCTCGGTACGCAGGATGTGGCTGCGGCAGCCCCACTCCTCGGTCCTGCTGCCCACCGGGCGCACCTTCGACGCGATCGACGTCCCGGAGGACGCCGGCTGCCTCGCGCTGGCCCGCATGGAGCGGATGGAACTGCCGCTCGGCCCGGTGCTCGGGACCCCCGCCCGGCGGATGATCTTCTTCGTGCTGCCTGGGGCCGCCGCCAAGGCGCCGGACCTGCTGCGCCGGCTCGGCTGGGCGCTCTCCTCACTCGACCTGGTGGTGCGCGGCGACGGCGACTGGGTCCCGGCCCCGCCCACACGGTTCGGCACGGGCGGCGTGGTCCAGTGGGTGCGCCCGCCCACGGCCCTCAACCGGTGGCTGCCGGACACCGACGAACTGATCTCCCCCCTCGCCTACGCCTGCGGCCGCGCGCGCTAGCCGGGCCGTATCCCCGTCGGCATAGGCTGGTCGAATGCCGAACGCATCCGTCGCGCCCGCCGTACGCGTCCATGGGCTGTGGAAACGCTTCGGGCCGCAGATCGCCGTGGCCGGAATCGATCTGGCCCTGCCCGCCGGGCACTTCGTGGGACTCGTGGGGCCCAACGGGGCGGGCAAGACCACGACCCTGTCGATGGTGACGGGGCTGCTGCGGCCCGACGACGGCCTCATCGAGGTCGGCGGCGCCGACGTCTGGCGCGATCCGGTCGCCGTGAAGTCCCGCATCGGCGTCCTGCCCGAGGGGCTGCGTCTCTTCGAGCGGCTCACCGGCCGCGAACTGCTGGCGTACACCGGCCGGCTGCGCGGCATCCCCGGCGCGGAGACCGACCGCAGGGCCGCCCAGTTGCTCGACGTCCTCGACCTGGCCGGCTCCGCGGGCAAGCTCGTCGTGGACTACTCGACGGGCATGCGCAAGAAGATCGGCCTGGCCGCGGCGCTGCTGCACAATCCCGAAGTGCTCTTCCTGGACGAGCCCTTCGAGGGGGTCGACCCTGTCTCCGCCCAGGTGATCCGCGGGGTGCTGGAGCGGTACACCGGGTCCGGGGCGACCGTCGTCTTCTCCTCGCACGTCATGGAGCTGGTGGAGAGCCTGTGCGACTGGGTGGCCGTGATGGCCGCGGGCCGGATCGTGGCCCAGGGCCCGCTCGCCGAGGTGCGCGGGCGGGCGCCGACGCTGCAGGACGCCTTCCTGACCCTGGTGGGCGCCCGCGACCGCGGACCGGGGCAGGACCTGGACTGGCTCGGCGGGGCGAGCCGGTCGTGACCGGCACCTTCGTACGGCTCAAGCTGGCGGTCGTCCGCAATGGGCTGCGCCAGTCGGCCGGACGCCGGGCCGGCTGGATCATCGGCACCCTGGTGTCCCTGCTGTACGCGCTCGGCCTGAGCGTGGGACTCGTCGCCCTGCGCGGGAACGACTACGCGCCCGCGGCGGCCATCGGCGCCGGGGTAATGCTCGGCGTCGGCTGGACCGTGATGCCGCTGTTCGTCTTCGGCGGTGACGACACCCTGGACCCCACCCGGCTGGCCATGCTGCCACTGCGGCCGCGGCCGCTGATCCGGGCCCTGCTGGTGTCCTCGCTGGTCGGCGTCGGGCCGCTGCTCACGCTCCTGGTGTCGGCCGGAGCGGCGGTGTCCGTCGTGGCGGGTGCCGCCTCGGTGGTGGCGGCGGTGCTCGCGGTGCCGCTGGCCGTGCTGCTGTGCGTGGCCCTCTCGCGGGCCGTCGCCACGGCCAACACCCGGCTGCTGACCAGCCGCAAGGGGCGCGACCTGGCGGTGCTCAGCGGCGTGGTGATCGCGGTGGGCGCCCAGTTGGTCAGCCTGGGCGCCAACGCGCTCAGCTCCGGGCACGGTCTGGAGCGGATCAGCGCGCTCGCCTCGGTGCTGCGCTGGGTGCCGCCCGCGTCGGCGCTGGACGCGGTGCGGTCGGCGGGGGAGGGCGCGTACGGGCTCGCGGTCGCCGAACTTCTCTGGGCCGGGGCCGTGCTGGGGCTGGTGCTCACGTGGTGGCACCGCAGCCTGGACCGGCTCATGTCCCGCCCGGACGCCTCCACTGTGCAGGCGGGCCCGTCCGGCGTCCGGGAGACCCGGTTCCGGCTGTTCCCCGAGGGGCGCACCGGCACCGTCATGGAGCGCCAGTTCCGCTACGCCTGGCGCGATCCGCGGACCAAGGCCGCCTGGGTCACCGCCCTGGCCGTGGGGTTGCTCCTGCCGTTCGTCTCGGCGATCCAGGACGGCAGCGTCTACACCGCCTGCTGGGCGGCCGGACTGCTCGGGCTGCAGATGTACAACCAGTTCGGCATGGACGGCTCCGCCTTCTGGACGGTCGCCGCGACCATCTCCTCCCGCACGGACGCGTACGCGGAGCTGCGCGGGCGGGCCCTGGCGATCGCGGTGGTGGGCGTCCCGTACGTGGCCGTCGTCACCGTCGGCGCGGCCCTGCTGCTGGGGCGCGCCGACGCGGTCGCCGAGACGCTCGGGCTCTCCTTCGCTCTGCTGGGGGCGCTGATCGCCACCGGCGCCTGGGCGAGCGTGCGCTTCCCCTACTCCATGCCGCAGGAGAACCGCTTCGGCAGCGCCGCCGCGCCGGGCCAGACGGGCCTGGCCTGGCTCAGCCTCGTCGGGGGCGCGATGACGGGTGCGCTGATCACGCTTCCCGTGCTCGGCCTGCTGATCTGGCTCCACGTCTCGGGGCGGCACGGGGCGCTGTGGCTGGTCCTGCCGCTGGGCTGCCTCTACGGGGCCGCGTTCGCGGTGCTGGGGGTCCGTACGGCGGCTCCCCGCCTGCTGGGCCGGCTGCCGGAGGTGCTGGCGGCGGTGAGCAAGGGGTAGGTGCCGCCGGTGGGCCCGTGCGGCACCCGGGCGGGGGCCCTGGAGGCTTCTTGGGTTCGACACGCCCTAGAGGCGGGACAACGATGCCGTGGCGTACAGGACGTCCCGGATCGCCGCGCGGTCCCCGTCGCGCCCGGCGGCGATGCGGCCGGGGGAGATGTGGCCCGCGGCCAGTTGGCAGAAGTCGAGCCGGTCGACGGCGATCTCGGCGACCACCGCCTCGGGGGTGCCGATCGCGCCGGGCGAGTCCAGGGAGATGTACCAGTGGCCGCCGCCGGAGCCCTCGACGTGCAGGTCGAGGGTGCGACCGGGGGCGCCGGCCCGGACGAGACGGGCGGTGGACTCGGCCAGCCCCGCCTGGCGGAGCGCGGCCAGGGCGGTGGGCAGCATCCGGGCCGCGAGGTCGATCATGCGGTTGAGGTGCGGCGCCGCGGGCGGCCCGTACTCGGGGTAGTCCAGGGCCTGCGCGATGTCCTCGGCGTGGATCCAGCACTCGAAGGCGCGGTCGATCAGGGCGTCCCGCATCGGCACGACGGCGTCGGCGAAGTCCACGGGCAGCCCGCCGGTCGCGGAGCCGGCGAAGGACAGCGTCCGCACGATGTCCCGGGTCTGGGTGCGCCACTTGTTGCGGACGAAGGCGTGCGTGTGGCGGCGGCAGCGCTCCCCGGCGAGCTCGGTGCGCTCCAGGCGCGTGCGGGGCGCGCCCGGGCCGAGCGGGTCGTCGAGTCCGAGCGCGGTGGCCACGATGCCGTCCACCGAGCCGAGATGGGCGAGGACGCCGCAGAGCGTCAGCTCGCGCGCCCCGCCCGCCCAGACGAGCTTGACGGGCAGGTCCCACTCGGGCTCGCCGAGGTCGGTGAGGAGCGCGTCGAGGCGCGCGGTCTCGGCGTCGTACGGCGAGGCCCACTCGGGGACGGGGATGCGGGCCGGGCGGCGGCCCAGACAGCCCTCCAGGACGCGGGCGCGCAGCAGCGGGTCGAGGTCGAGGGACTCCTCTTGGTGCAGCAGCCCCACCGCGCGGCGCAGGCGCACCGACTCCTCGGCGCAGGGCGCGCAGTCGGTGAGGTGGACCTCGACGGCACCGGCCTCGTCACGGGAGCAGGCCGACAGCGCCCATGCGCCGAGCAGGGAGCGCAGCACGCGGTGGTCGTACTCCGCGGGTCCGGGCGGTACGGGCGGCTTCACGGGTTCGCGCTCCGGTCCGCGCGCCACCTCCGCCGCGCCGCGCGCGGGCGCGTCCGGTGAGGACGGGGGCAGGCACAGGACCTCCGGCAGCGGGCCGTCCTCGGCGGCGCCGCGCGGCATCGGCACCCGGGGCAGGTTGGTCCCGGGCGGGGGCGTCTCGTCGTTCTCGGCCGGTCCGTTCACAGGGACCTGCCCTGGGACGGGGAGTCGTGCACGGCGGTGGACAGCAGTTGGAGCCCGAGCCGGAGGCGGCGGCGTGCCTCGTCCTCGGTGACCCCGAGGTCGGCGGCGGCCTCGCGGTAGTCCATGCGGCGGCGGTAGGCGAGGTCGAGGGCCTGGCGCAGGGGTTCGGGCATGGAGGTCACGATGTAGTCGGCGCGGGCGGCCGTCGATGCCTCCCGGACCCGGGCCTCGACCTGCTCCGGGGTGCCGGCGCCGCGGTTCTCGGACTGGCGCAGCCGGTGGACCGCCTGGCGCTGGGTGAGGCCGGCGATCCAGGAGCGCAGCGACCCCTGCCTGGGGTCGTAGGCGTCCGGGTTCTCCCAGATGTAGCCGAAGACCTCACGGGTGATCTGGGCGGCGGCCTCCTCGTCGTCCATGACGCGGTGGGCGAGGCTGTGCACCAGGGAGGCGTAGCGGTCGTACAGCTCTCCGAGCGCGGCCTCCTCGCCGCGCGCGAGGCGCTGTTGCATCTTGCGGTCCCAGCGGGGTGGTGCGGATGCCGCCATCGCGTCTCCCCCTTTGTCACCGTCGCCCGACTACGGTCGCACTGCCTCGGATCGAATGTATCCGCCGATTGCTGCCACGTACGACGCCTTGCGGCAAGCTTCTGCCGTAACTGATCGATTCTGGTAGTGCGTTATCCGGGTGTGACCGGAAGATTGCGGGGAAGCGGCTCTGGCGGGGCATAGGGTCTGTACGACCGCTGCCGGGAGAAGGGCCAGACAGTGGCATTGCAGGTGCTGCAGGGCGAACAGGACGGTTGGGTGATCCTGACCGTTTCGGGGGAAATGGATCTCGTGACCGCTCCGGTGGTGCGCCAGCACGTGCACGACGCGGTGGCCGACGGGCGCCACAGCGTGGTGCTGGACCTGGCCGGGGTCCACTTCTGCGACTCCAGCGGTGTGGGTGTGCTGATCGCCGCCCGGCGACTGATGCGGTCCTGCGCCGGGCAACTGCGGCTGATCCTCCCGCGGAACAGTCCCGCGGACGGCGTCGCCCACGTCAACCGGGTACTGGCCGCCCTCGGCGTGCGCCGGCTCTTCGAGGTGTTCCCCGACCTGGAGGCCGCCACCGACGATGCGGCCCGGCCCCTGTCGGCCTAGGTCCTTCCGGCGCGCCGCTCGGTGGGCGCGCGGGCTCGCCAAGTGCTGTGTGAGGACTTTCACATCATCTGTCCGCTTCGCCCATCAGGCGCTGGTAGAGGCCTGATTGCAGACTTGCGGGCGGAATCTGTGGAGAACGCACCTTTCGCCGGCCCTTCGCCCGGGTTACCTTCGTGCGCAGAACACGTGTTCAAGGTTCTGTCCGGCGGGTGGGGGCGTTCGTACGGAGGTCTCCACTGCCCATGCTCGATCTCGCGGGTGCATGGGACCACCTCTCGTGGTCCC
This sequence comes from Actinacidiphila sp. bgisy160, assembly GCF_965342435.1. GTDB lineage: Bacteria > Actinomycetota > Actinomycetes > Streptomycetales > Streptomycetaceae > Actinacidiphila. The sequence continues at coordinate 307,231 of NZ_CBDRCM010000002.1, forward strand.
TGCGTCATGTGCACTGGTACGGAGTGACCGTCGGTTCCCTCCTCGCCGTCAAGCTGCTGCTCTCCATCCGCCGGCGCCGCCGTCCGGAGCTCACGTTCGACAAGCCGGTGACCCGGCTCCGCATCCACGGCGTGATCACGGTCTACAACGAGGCCCCGGCCATGCTGCGCGGCTGCCTGGAGTCCGTCCTGGCGCAGACCCTGCTGCCGCACTCCCTCACCGTGGTCGACGACTGCTCCAAGGACCACTCGGCGCGTGCCCTGATCGAGGAGATGCGCCCGCAGTTCCGGCGCGCGGGGGTCCGGCTCGACTTCGTCCGCTTCCCCGACAACCGCGGCAAGCGCCACGGACTGGCCGCGGGCTTCGGGCAGGAGCCGCTCGCGGACGTGTACCTGTGCGTCGACTCCGACACGCTGCTCGACCGGCACGCCGTCGCGGAGCTCGCCCGGCCCTTCACGAAGCGCCGGGTCCAGTGCGTCACCGGGCTGGTGCTCGCGCACAACCGCGGCACCAACCTCCTGACCCGTCTGATCGACATGCGGTACGTCAACGCCTTCCTCGGCGAGCGGGTCGCCTACTCCCGCCTCGGCTCGGTGCTCTGCGCCTGCGGGTCGCTGGCCATGTACCGCGGGTGGGTCGTCCGCAAGCACCTCGACGACTTCCTCGGCCAGCGGTTCCTCGGCCGCCCCGCGACCTTCGGGGACGACCGGCGGCTGACGTACTACTGCCTCACCGAGGGGCTCTCCCTGATCCAGCCGTCGGCCGTCGGCTACACCGACGTCCCGGAGCGCCTCGGCCACTACGTGCGCCAGCAGATCCGCTGGGGCAAGTCGTTCATCCGTGAGGGCTTCCTGCTCCTCGCCAAGTTCCGGCTGCACCGCATGTACTGGTGGCTGAACCTCGTCGAGCTGGTGACCTGGGCGGCCTTCACCGCGGGGCTGCTCGCGGCGCTCGTCGCCGTCCTGGTGCACCCGCGGGGCTGGACGCTGCTGGCCGGCTACCTCGCCTACATGTGCGTCATGGCCTGGGTCCGCTCCGTCCACTACCTGCGCGGCGCCGCGCAGGTGAGGATCGCCGACCGGGTACTGACGTTCCTCGCCGCCCCGCTGTACGCCCTGCTCAACATCGGCCTGCTGCTGCCGCTGCGGCTGTGGTCCCTGGCGACGCTGCGACGCACCAACTGGGGCACCCGGGCCCGGATCGAGGTCGGCGGCGCCCACGACGACGTTGCCTTCCAGCCCGCCGGGCAGCCCCACCTCCCGCACCAGCGCCCGGAGCCCGCCGGGGACGAGTGGGACCCGTGGGACCCGTCCGCGCACACCGGGACCCCGTCGGCGTTCGGCACCGCCGGCGCCGTGCGCGACGCCGCCTCCTAGGCCCGTTCGTTCCGCCGCCGGGTCCGGCCGCTTCCCGGAGACCGCATCGACCGCATCGACCGCTTCCCGGAGACCGCATGGCGTGCCCTCGGCATCGCCCCTCCACCGCGCTAGGAGCTTTTGTGGGTTCTGCCCGCCCCCCTGTCCGCCCTTGTGTCCGGCCCGGCCGCCCCGCCCCCGCCGGACGCGGGAAGCGGCGGAGCCCCGTGTGGAGGGTCGCGGGGTACCTGCTGCTGGCGGCGGCCGTCGGCGCGGGCGTCACGGCGCTCCATCCCGTGTGGCGCGAGGCGCACCGGCCGCCCCCGGAGCTCACCGTCCGCTACAAGGCGGGCACCCCGGCGTCCGCCGCCACGGCCCGGCCGTGGCTGGAGGTCGTCAACACCTCCGGCCACCGGGTGCGCCTGGCCGACGTGGCGGTCCGGTACTGGTTCACGCAGGACGGCGGCTCCCCGTACGCCTTCAACTGCGTACAGGCCGCGATGGGCTGCTCGAACGTCGACGGCAGGACCGTGGCCGTGGACCGTCCGGTCCCGGCCGCCGACCACTACCTCGAGATCACCTTCTCGAAGGCCGCGGGCACCCTGGCCCCGGGCGCGAAGAGCGGCGCCATCGGGGTGCAGCTGTACCGTCCCGGCGGGAAGGTGGACCAGCGCGACGACCGGTCGTTCAGCCCCGGCCACGACACCTTCCAGGCGTCGAAGCTGGTGACCGGCTACCTGGACGGCAGGCGCGTCTGGGGCGACGAGCCCGCCGGCGCCGCCCCCACGTCCCCCCAGGGCGCCGCGGCGGGCGCGGCACGGCCCGCGCCGCCCTCCGGGATCGTCTTCGACGACTTCCGGTACAGCGGCCCCCGCGACCCGGCGCTGCGCGCCCACGGCTGGCTGGTCCGCACCAGCGGTGGCGGCCCCGGCATCCACGACACGTGGTCGGCGGGAGGCGTCGGCTTCCCCGCGGACGGGGACGCCCTGGGCGGCCAGGTCCTGCGGCTGCGCGCCGCCACCGACGGGACGCGGCGCGGCACCAGCCAGGCCGAGGTGCACACCACCGGCACGAAGTTCCTGACCGGGACCTTCGCCGCCCGGATCCACTTCACGGACGAACCGGCCAGCGGCCGAAACGGCGACCACGTCAACGAGACCTTCTACATGATCTCGCCCCACCACCACGCCGAGTACAGCGAGCTCGACAACGAGTACCAGCCGAACGGGGGCTGGGGCGCCCCCGGCCCGAGGCTCGACACGACGACCTGGCGCAGCGCCAGGGAGGGGGACCGGGTCACCCGGGCCACGCATTCCAGCCTCAGGGGGTGGCACACGCTGGTCACCACGGCCGCGCACGGCGTGGTGACCTACAGCCTCGACGGGCACGAGCTGTTCCGCACCGAGGGCAAGTACTACCCGACCCAGAACATGTCCGTGAACTTCAACGCCTGGTTCGTGGACCTGCCGTTCACGGGGAAGCGCACCTGGGACATGCGGGTCGACTGGTTCTACCACAACGCCAGGAAGGCCCAGTCCCTGACGGAGGTGGACAAGGCGGTCCACGGCCTCGCCGCGGGCGGCACGGGCTACGTGAACACGGTTCGCGAGCCCTGAGCCGGTGGGGCGGCGAGGCCGGCCCGCGTCAGGAGTCGGCCGGGGCCGGGCCCAGCGTCGTGGTGCCGATCGCCGCGCGGTGGCCCAGGCCCGTCCGGTAGGCGTCCAGTGCGGCCTCCACCCGGCCCGAACGGCGCAGCAGGTCGCCCAGCAGCCGGCAGATGTCCGCCAGGTCGCCGGCGGCCCCCGCGCGTTCCAGCAGCGCCAGGGCGGACACGTAGTGCTCCTCCGCGGCCTCCGGGTCGCCGCGCTCCTCCGCCAGCAGCCCGAGCAGCCGGTGCGCCCCGCCGGCGTGGACGGCGCCGCGCCACGGGCCCAGCTCGTCCAGCAGCCGGGTCAGCAGCTCCTCGGCCTCGGCCGGCTTGCCGCGCCGTCGCAGCACGTCCGCCAGCTCCACCTCGACCTGCACCGTGAACAGCACTGACCGGCCGGCGGACAGCATGTCCCGGGCGGTGCGCAACTCGCGCTCGGCCTGCTCCAGGTCGCCGTCCTGGGAGTGGACGTAGCCCCGCATCCAGTGGCAGTGGGCCAGGTCCGTGTGCAACTCCAGCCGCTGGAACAGCTCCTGGGCCTTCGCCAGGGACGCCTCGGCCTCGCCGGTGCGCCCCGCGACGATCAGGGTGCGGGCGATGCTGCGGTGCATCTGGGCGACCAGCGCCGGATCGCCCGCCCCCGGGGCGAGATTGAGCGCCTGCTCGGCGGCGTGCGCGGCCCGGGCGTAGGCGCCCAGGTCGGTGTACGGCCCGATGGACGCGATGTACAGCATCAGCAGGGCGTCGGGGTCGGGGCGGGCGCCGTCGGAGACGGTCTGCCGCTCGAGCCGGGTGATGCCCTCCTCCAGCAGATGGGACGCGTACCGCACCTCACCCGCCAGCAGATGGGACACGGCCCGGCCGCGCAGCGCCGCGGCGCGCCGGGCGTCCGGGGCCGCTGGGTCCGCGGCCAGCAGCCGTTCGGCGGTTTCGAAGTGGAGCCGTGCCTGGTCCAGTTCGCCCGCGTCCAGGGCGGCGTCTGCCAGCCGGAGCAGTTCGAGGGGATCCTGCGGGCCGTCCTGCGGGCCGCTTTCCGGAACTGTGCCGGGACCTTCCTCCAGGCCGTCCCGCGCCCGGTCCTGGCCGTCCTGTGTGCCCACCGTGACCCTTCCCCTCTGGAACTCTTGCGGAGGAGGGTAACGCGGCTTTGCGCCGGACGTGCCTCACGCTTTCGTAAAGCGCTCCCTGAGCTTGTACTTCAGGACCTTGCGCAGGTCTCTTCCCGCGGCAGGGCGTCCACCGCCTCGAGCCGTTGGGGCGGTTTGCGGACGGCCGGGCCCACGGCGGAGTGTGAGGACAGGATCGCGGAGAGTCTCCCCGGTGATGCTTTTTGCGGTGTTGAGTCCGTGATGGCCGATTCGTCACGGATAAAGGGTTCCCGAGTGCCGATATCGGGTTGTGTCCGAGGTGTGACTTGTCACGCCATGGAGTCGGAGCCCGCCTCGGGTACGCTCCATCGGGTGCGTGTGGTGGCGAAACGCGACGGATGCGGCAGTGGCGGGGTCTCGGTGCCCGGTGAGCTGCCTGCACCGGGCTGTTCGATTTCGACCCGTAATGAGCCCCGCACAGTATGCGGCACTCGTACCCCCTCGCGCTGGAATATGCCCGAAGCGCTTGTTGCGGTGACTGCGGGTCAATCATGCTGGGTCGCGAAGAGGTCACGTACGGTGACCCTGCCGAGGCGCGAGGCGATGTGTCCGCCGGTTCGGATGGTGTGAGCGGTGCAGGTGCTCCAGGTTCAACTTGAGGTCGGTCCCGACCCCGCAGAGGTGGGGCGGGCCCGCCGGTGGGCCCGCTCGCGTCTCGCGGGCTCCGGTATAGGAGCCGACGAGCCGGTCGCCGAGACGCTGATCCTGCTCATCTCCGAACTGGTCACCAACGCCGTTGTGCACACCGGCTGTCCCGCCGTGCTGCGGATGCTCTTCCGCTCCTCCGGTGCCGCGCGGAGCGGCGAACAGGAGACCGTGCGCGTCGAGGTGGCCGACACCAGTGACTCGCCGCCCCGCCCGAGGCACGCCGACAACGACGAGACCGGCGGCCGGGGACTGGAACTCGTGGACGGCCTCGCGGACCGCTGGGGCTGGCAGCGCGAGGGCGCCGGCAAGCAGATCTGGTGTGAGATCGACCGCTGTGAGCGCCCCGCGATCGTCCCCGCGCAATCCATGGGCGGGCTGCTCCGCCGCCCCGCCTTCTGACCTGACCGGACCGTACGGGCCGCCCGTCGGAAACTTTGGCAGGGCCGGCTCCCGCTGGACGAACTCGTCATCGGAACCTACCCGGTGGAGGACTTCGTCAAGGCGGCGGAGCGCGCCCGGGGCGGCCGCGTGGCGCGGGGCTTGCTGACCTCTTGACCTTCCCGGCGCTTGTCAGAACGCCGCCGTCGCCCGGAAGGTGCGCCGGTAGGCGCTGGGTGAGACGCCGAGGACGGCCTGCAGATGCTGCCGCATGGAGGCCGCCGTGCCGAACCCGGCCTGCCGGGCGACCTGGTCGACCGACAGGTCGCTGGACTCCAGGAGGTGCCGGGCGTGCTCGACGCGCTGCTGCGCCAGCCACTGCCCGGGGCTGGTGCCCATCTCCTCCCGGAAACGACGGGTGAAGGTGCGCACGCTCATCGCCTCGCGCTCGGCCAGCTCACGCAGCGTCAGAGGCTGGTCGAGCCGGTCCAGCGCCCAGGAGCGTGCCGCCGCCGTGGTGGCCTGCTGGGGCTGGGGGACGGGCCGCTGGATGTACTGGGCCTGCCCGCCTTCCCGGTGCGGCGGCACGACCGTACGGCGTGCGCTGGCGTTGGCCACCGCGATGCCGTGGTCACGGCGTACGAGGTGCAGGCACAGGTCGACGCCCGAGCCGACGCCCGCGGAGGTGAGGATCGCGCCGTTGTCGACGTACAGGACGTCCGGCTCGACGCGCACCTGGGGGAAGAGCCTTTGGAAGTGGTCCGTGCTCGACCAGTGCGTGGTGGCGCGCAGACCGTCCAGATAGCCGGCCGCGGCCAGGAAGTACGAGCCGGTGCAGATGGAGACGAGCCGGGCTCCGGGGCGGACCCGGGCGAAGGCGGCCGCCATCTCCTCGGGCAGGCGGCCCTCCGTGTGCGCGACGGAGCGCTCGTGGGCGGCGGGGACGATGACGGTGTCGGCCGTCTCCAGGACCTCGGGTCCGTGGGCGACGTGGATCTCGAAGTCGGCGTCGGCGCGTACCGCCCCGGGGCCGTAGGGGGAGCAGGTCACCACTTCGTACAGATCGACTCCGTCGCGGTCCCTCGCGCCGCCGAAGATGCGGTGCGGGATGCCCACTTCGAAGGGGATCACGCCGTGCTGCACCAGGACGACCACCCGGTGGCGCACCGGTGTGCCGGTATCGGCGGTCCGCGAAAACATCTCCATGGATGCGGTCATGGCCCGATCCTTGCACAACATGGCCATCCGGCCACTCGTTCCGTGAGAAGCGATGCCGGATGCTGACCTGGTGACGCAGACTCCCGAGCTTCCCGCGCAGTCCCTGGCCGACAGGGTCCCCGCCGCCGATTCCCGGCCGTTCCGCACACCCCGGATCCACCGCGCGTGGTCGGTGGCCGCCGCCGCCTTCGTCGCGCTCATCGGCGCCGCGGGCTTCGCCTCCCTGCCCGGACTGCTCATCGAGCCGCTGAACGGCGAGTTCGGCTGGTCGAGGGGCATGATCGGACTGGCCGTCTCCGTCAACCTCGCGCTCTACGGGCTGACCGCGCCGTTCGCCGCCGCACTCATGGACCGCTTCGGCATCCGCCGCGTCGTGGCGGCCGCACTCCTCACCATCGCGACCGGAGCCGGCCTGACCGTCTTCATGACCGCGAGCTGGCAGCTGGTGCTCCTGTGGGGTGTGCTCGTCGGGCTGGGCAGCGGCTCCATGGCCCTGGCCTTCGCGACCACCGTCACCAACCGCTGGTTCGAGCACCGGCGCGGCCTGGTCACGGGCATCCTGACGGCGGCCGGCGCGGCAGGGCAGCTGATCTTCCTTCCCCTGCTCTCCGTCATCATCGAGAACGCGGGCTGGCGCGCCGCGGCGCTCACTGTCACGGGTGCCGCGCTCCTCGTCGCGCCCGTGGTCTACCTGCTGCTGCGGGACCACCCGGCCGACGTGGGCCTGGCCCCGTACGGCGCCAAAAAGTTCATGCCGAAGCCGCCGCCGGTGACGGGGGCGGCCACGCGGGCGGTCAAGGCGCTGTTCAACGCCGCCCGCGGTGGCCCGTTCTGGCTGCTGGCCGGAACCTTCGCGATCTGCGGTGCCTCGACGAACGGCCTGGTCAAGACGCACTTCGTGCCGGCATCGCACGATCACGGGATGCCGGTGACGGCCGCCGCGTCCCTGCTCGCGGTGATCGGCATCTTCGACATCGTGGGCACCGTCGCCTCCGGCTGGTTCACCGACCGCTTCAGCCCGCGGCGGCTGCTGGCCACCTATTACGGGCTGCGCGGACTGTCGCTGATGTTCCTGCCGGTGCTCCTGGGCGACTCGGTCCACCCGCCCATGGTGTTGTTCATCGTCTTCTACGGCCTGGACTGGGTCGCCACCGTGCCGCCCACCATCGCCCTGTGCCGCGAGTTCTACGGCGCCGACAGCGCCATCGTCTTCGGCTGGGTGCTCGCCTCCCACCAGGTGGGCGCCGCCCTGGTGGCGTTCCTCGGCGGCGCGGCGCGCGACGTCTTCGGCTCCTACGACGTGGTCTGGTACTCCTCCGGGGCGCTGTGCGCCGTGGCGGCGCTCATGGCGCTGGTGATCCGGCGGCACCCGACCCCGGGCACGGGGACGCTGCCCCTCGCGGCATAGCCGGCGTGGCTCCGGAGCCGCCGGCGGCCTTCGCGGCACAGCGCCGGGACGTGAGCACCCCCCTACGCCGACCTTCCGCTCACGATCCCACGGGAAGTGACGTTCCGTCAGAGATGAGGGGCGCGCGGGGGACGGTCCGGGACGCCGCGTACCGTGCCGGTTATGGGATGGAGTGCGGGGTGGGGGTCCCTGGCGCGGACCGCGGTCGACCCGTGGGGCGATACCGGACGCGCGGCGGCGGTGTCGACGTACTGCGCGGTGGCGGTGGTCGCGCAGACGGTCCACTTGGCGCTGCTTCCGTCCCTGAAGTCCTCGGAACACGCCTTCGACGAGCCCTTCGCCCTCTGCGTGCTGCCGCTGGCCCTGATCCCCCTGTGGGCCTGCGCGGTGGCCGCCTCCCTCCTGCACGCCCTGCCGGCGACGGTCCTGGGACTGCGGCTCGCGGCGCGCACCGGTCGTCCCCGCTGGCTCTGCCTGCTGGCGGCGGAGGTGGCGACTGCCGCCGTCCTGGCGGTGCATGTGGTGTGGCTCGGCGGTCCGTACCCGCTCGCGTGGCTGTGCGTCGCGGGTGCCGGGGCGGCGCCGGTCCTGGTCACCTCGTTCTACGCGGGCCGTCGGGACCCGGAGGGCAGGACCGGGTGGGCGCGTCAGCGGCAGGTCGCCTTCCAGATCTCTGTTGTGTCGATCGCCGTGATCGGCCTCGTCCTCGCGGGCGGTCTACTGGCCTACGGCACCGGACTGCTGGAGGAGTACCGGCCACCGCCCGGGGCCGGGGCACCCGGCGAGTGAGCCGTCTCGCTGTCACCGTCCACGGAAGTCCGGCGGGCGGCGTTCGAGGAAGGCGAGCCGGCGACCGGTGGCCGGGCCGGGGCCGGCAGGGCAGCGGCGTCCTGGAGTTCATGACGTCGCGTCAGGAACAGGCGGGGCGCGAGGAGCCTGTGCGCCCCGCGGGAAGGCGGCCCGGCCGGCTGAGGGGGAGAGGGGCGGCCCACACCCCCTCGATTGCCCGCCGCGCGGCGTTCGCTACCGCCGCGCCACCGCCTTGGCGATCCGGCGCGCGTCGATGGCCATTTCGCGGAACATGCCGCTGATGGGATTGGTGAACCCGGTGAAGTACAGACCGGGAGCGTTCTTGGGGCTGCGGCGGCCGTGTGCCAGGGGCCGGCCCCGCTCGTCGAGGACGCCGAGATGACCGACCAGCGGTTCCAGGCCGCGGCGGTAGCCGGTGGCCGCGACCACGGCGTCCGGGGTGATCCGCGTGCCGTCGGCGAGCAGGACCTCATGTCCGTCGAAACCCTCGACGGCGGCCACGGGCTCGACCTTCCGCGACCGGACGGCGTCGACGATGCCGACGTCCTGGACGGGGATGGAGCCCTCCCGCACCCGCGAGTAGAGGCCGTTGTCCGGGCGCGGGAGCCCGTACGCCGACAGGTCCGGCACGGAGACGCGCTCCACGTAGGGCGCGATCGTGTCGACCAGCCTCGTCGGGAGGCGGCGGACCATGATGCCGGTGCGCTGCGCGGGCCACCCGGCGGTGGAGCGGCGCATGATGTGCGGGGGCGTCCGCACCGCCAGCCGGACGCGGGCCGCGCCGGACTCGGCGAGGTCGACGGCGATCTCGGCGCCGGTGTTGCCCACGCCCACGACCAGGACGTCCCGGTCCTCGTAGGCCCGGCCGTTGCGGTAGCGGGAGGCGTGCAGCAACTCCCCGTCGAAGGTGTCCCGCCCGGGCCAGTCCGGCACGTGCGGCGAGTGGTTGTAGCCGGTGGCGACGACGACGCTCCGCGCGGTCAGCCGGCGCCCTCCGGTGGCCGGGAGCACCCAGCCCGCCGCCGGGTCCTCCGCGGGCTCGACGCGCCCGACCTCTATGCCGGTGGCGACGTCCAGCTCGTGGAACTCGGCGTACTGCTCCAGGTAGCGGACGACGTCGTCGCGGCCCACCCAGCGGCCGTACGCCCGGGGGATCCCGAGGCCCGGCAGCGCGGACAGGCGTCTGGTCGTGTGCAGCCGCAGCCGGTCGTAATGGCCACGCCAGGAGGCACCCACCGCGTCCGACCGTTCGACGACCAGGGTGCGCACGCCCCGGTGTCGCAGCGAGGCGGCGACGGCGAGGCCGCCGGGGCCCGCGCCGACGACGATCGCGTCCGGCGCGGCCGTGCTCGGTATGGGGGTGGCGGCGGATGCGGAGGTACCGGCGGATGCCGAGGTGTCGGTCATGGCTGCTCCCGTGCCTGCAGGGTGAGGTCACTCCGGAAGGTAGCGCGCTTTCGCCCCGGCGCCATGCGGAGGCGTGACCGCACGCGGTCGGCAGACTGAGTGTCAAATTCCTTTTCCTCGAAGGCATGTGACGCGGACGGTCCGGCCGGCCGACGCCGAATGGCTCGCCGTCCTGCGTATCGGCCTCGGGTTGTGGTGGCTGGGAAGCCGGCGGCACAAGGACAAGAGGGGCCGGTTCGAGCCGCGCACCGGCATCGCCTGGGCCGCGGTCGTCGGTCTCACCGGGGGGCCGCGCAGCATGGCGGCAACCGTCGGCCGCGCCTGGGACGCGCTGGGCGTAGGCATGGCCTGCGCGTCTGCCCTCGCCCCGCGGCCACCGACGAGGGGATCGCGATACCTGTCTTCCGTCCGCCCGGGCGGCGTCCTTTGCTTCAATGAGGGCGTGCTGAAGCCGGTGGAGTTGGAAGCGTACGGACTGCTGCTCAGACCCTGGGAGGAGACGCCCGGCGATCTGGACGCGGCACTGCGCGGCCTCGCCGACCCGGATTTCCGCCGCTGGAACACCGCGCACGCCCCCGAGCCCGACGAGGCCGGGGCGCGGGCGTTCCTGGGGCGCCGGCGCGACGGCTGGGCGGCCGGCGACCTCGCATCGTTCGCCGTCACCGAGGCCGGGGTCGTAGTCGGCCAGGCCGGCATAGGGATGATCGACCAGGCCATGCGCGGGGCACGCGTCAGCTACTGGCTGCTCCCCGAGGCCCGTGGGCGCGGCCTCGCCTCCCGGGCCCTGGAGGCGGTGACCCGGTGGGCCTACCGCGATCTGGGGCTGCACCGGCTGGAACTGGGCCACGCCGTGGGCAACGAGTCCTCCTGCCGTGTCGCGGGGCGCTGCGGTTACCTCCTCGAAGGCGTGCTGCGCGACGCGATGGTCGACCTGTCGGGCGCGCTGCGCGACGTCCACCTGCACAGCCGCCTCGCGACCGACCCGCGTCCCTGACCCGCGTCTTCGAGCCCGCGTCCCCGGCCCCTCGGCGGAGATTTGCCGTGCCTTGGCGGAATCTTGTGCCGATCGGGACATGTGCTTTCCCGATCACGGTGTGCGGATTGGCTAGGGTGCGATCCGCCCCTCGCGCGCCGCGGACCCGTACGCCGGTGAATCCGTGCGCCGCGCGGCCGCCGTACTCCGTGCCGCGCCCAGTGCCGCACGCGTGCCGCGCCGGGGGCCTCAGCAGTCCTGCAAGGCGCACCCGGTGCGGTGCGCCCCGTGTCATGAATGGGGTGGGGATGTCCGGTCACCGGATGTCGAAGAAGCGTCGTTACATCGCATGGGCGGTGGCGGCGGCCGCGGTGCTCGTGGGCGGTGGCGTGGCCGCGGAGGCCTCGATGGCGACCACGGTGTCGCGCCCGGCGCCCAAGGTCTACACGGGGCGGGCGTTCGACACGTGCGCGGCGCCGTCCGCGTCGGCGATGAAGGCGTGGCACACCGGGTTCTACGGCGCGGCGGCGGTGTACGTCGGCGGCAGGAACCGGGGCTGCGCGCAGCCGAACCTGACTGCCTCCTGGGTCAAGTCGGTCAGTGCCACGGGCTGGAAGCTGATCCCGCTCTACGTGGGCGCGCAGCCGCCGTGCCAGACCAGCCGCAACCCGGAGAAGCTGACCGCCTCCACCGCCGCCTCGCTCGGCGCGACGGACGGCGCGGACGCGGTGGCCAAGGCGTCGGCGCTGGGGATGAAGGCCGGCAGCCCGGTGTACTTGGACATGGAGTCGTACGACGTCGCCAACACCTCGTGCAACAACGCGGTGCTCACGTACATCCGGGCGTGGGACAAGGCGGTGCACGCCAAGGGGTACTGGGCAGGCTTCTACGGCTTCCGCAGCTCCAGCGCGAAGGCCGTCGCCACGGCGACGAACCGCACCGACCTGCCGGACATCCTCTGGTACGCGCTGTGGGACGGGCACAAGACCACGACCACCGACTGGCCGTTCTCCACGTCGCTGTGGACCGGGCACCGCCGCGGCCACCAGTACATGGTCAACAGCAAGGAGTCCCGCGGCGGTTACGCCATCACCGTGGACCGCAGCTACTGGGACGCCCCGGTCGCCGTCACCGGCTGACGCCCGAAGCGAGGCGCCGCGGCGGGACGCAGGGCCCCGCGGCGCCCCGCGTCGAACTGTGCGACGTCCCAGCGGAGCCCCCGGGCGGGGAGGCGGCCGGCGTTCCGCGCCCCGCACTGGCCCGTACGGGTGTCCTGGCGGCCGCCGCGGCGCGTGGAGTACGTCGGGGCCAGGGAACAGTTCGGGTGGCCCGCCCGGCCGCCTCCGGCGAACGTCCCTTCGGCCCCGTGCACGCCCTGCGGGCCCACGCGGCCGAACGCGTGGGCCTGTTCGCGGCCACGACCGAGGAGGGCGGCGGCATGAGCGCGCTGCGGACCGTCATGCAGAAGGTGTCCTCGACCGGGCGTTCGCCGGGGTCGGGCCGCATGTTCGTCCCGGCGGTCGCCCGGTTCGTGCACCGGGCGACCCGCGGCAGGGTGCTGCCCAGCGCGTGGCTGCTGCCCGGGGTGGCGCTCACCAGCACCGGCGTGCGCGGCGGTCCGCCCCGGTGCGCCCCGCCGGCGTGCATGCGCGAGGAGGGCGGGACGTTCGTGCTGGTCGGCAGCAACGTCGGGGGTACGGATCATCCGGCGTGGACGGGGGACCCGCTGAGGCATCCCGACGTCGAGGTGAGCCGGCGCGCGGCCGGGACATCCCCGTACGGGCCCCGTTGCCGGCGGGCGAGGGGCGCGAGTCGGTGTGGGCGGCGCTGGTGGAGTTCCGGCCCTCGTACGCGGCCTATGCGCGGCGCGCGGAGCGGCGGATCCGGCTGTTCCGGCTCGTCCCCGGGGAACCGGGCGGTGGCGCGGCCGTGCGGCCGCGGCGCGAAGTCCCCGGAAAGGACAACGCGGGCGCCTGGGCCGGCAACCTCCCCCGAGGACCGGTAGGCGCCCGCGTCGTTGCAGGCAGGACTTCGACTTGAGCGTAGGTGTAGATCAACAATGCCGCCGGAGGCGGGCGTCGGCGACGGGCGTCACCGCGTCGGCTTCTTGCCCGTCACACCGAGGTGCACCAGCAGCGAGAGGTTCGGCTTCAGCTCGGCTTGCTTGACGCCCCAGCTCTGGAAACCCTTCTGGTGCGCGGCGACCGCGGCGAGCATGGCCACGAGGGATCCGGCGACGGCTGCCGGGCTGACATCCTTGTCGACCCGGCCCTTGCCCTGGAGCTCCTTGATCGAATCGGAAAGGGAGTTGGTGAGGGGGTTGAGGATCCTCATGCGGATCTTGTAGAACCGCTTGTCCCCTTCGGCGGCGCCCAGGTCGACGACGCGCAGGATGGCGTCGTGCTTGCGCCAGAAGGAGAGGAAGCCCTCGACCAGTTCCTCCGCCGCCGCGGCGCCGGACTTGCCGGCCCAGGAACGGCCGGCGACGAGGTCCGTCAGCGCGGCCCCCTCCTTGGCCATCTCCTCGGCGAGCTCGAGGACGGCGCCCTCGACGTCGGGGAAGTACTGGTAGAACGTTGCGGGGGAGGTACCCGCCATCCGGGCGACGTCGATCACCTTGACGTCCCGGTACGGCGACGTGCTGAGCATTTCGCCGAGGCAGTCGAGCAGCTTCTGCCGCGTCGCCTGTCCCCGGCGGCCTGCCACACGGCCGTCGACGGTGCGAACTTGTCCTGTCATGCCGTCAGTTTACGGGCTGGTGATCAGCGCGCGATTCGATGCATGCAAATGGGGAAGGTCATGTGTTCGATTTCTCCTCGGGCGCGGCGGGGGATCCGTCGATAACGTGTCAAGCCAGACACTCCGTCGATCCACGCGAATCCCCACGTGAATCGGGATCGCCAGCCGCATCATCGGACGAATCGAGGACGAGATGGCCGCATACCCCGATGGCACCCCCTGCTGGGCCGACGCCATGCTCAACGACCTGGAGGCCGGCAAGCGCTTCTACGGCGGACTGCTCGGCTGGACCTTCGGCGAGGGCGAGGAGCGGTACGGCCAGTACACCCAGGCGTACGGCCCGGACGGGAAGAACGTCGCGGCCCTGTCCCCCAAGCCGGACGGCCGGATGCCGACGGTCTGGAACCTCTACCTCGCCTCCTGCGACATCCGGGCCACCGCGGGCAGGATCCGCGACTCGGGCGGCCAACTCATCATGGAGCCCATGGCCGTTGGCCCCTTCGGCACGATGCTCATGGCGGCCGACCCGGGCGGTGCGGTGTTCGGGGTGTGGCAGCCCGGCACGCACGGCGGCTTCGAGACGACCGGCGTGCCGGGCTCCTACATCTGGGCCGAGGTCTACACGCGCGAGACCGAGCGGACCGACCCCTTCTACGAGGAGGTCTTCGGCTTCGGCAGCAAACGGATCGAGGACGAGGCCATCGACTTCCGGATCTTCGTCCCCGGGGGCAAGGAGGTCACTCCCGGCAACGCCGTCCTCGGCCGCTTCCGGATGGGGCAGGGGTTCCCCGAGGAACTGCCCGCGCACTTCGTCGTCTATTTCGCCGTATCCGACGCCGACCGCGCCGCGGAGACGGTCGCGCGGCTCGGGGGCCGGGTCACGATGGGTCCGATGGATTCGCCTTTCGGCCGTTTTCTCCTGGCGAGCGACGACCAGGGTGCCCATTTCGCCCTGATCGACCCCGGCACCACGGTCGGTGAGAAGCCGTCCTGAACGCGCCCGGATCCGCAACCGAATCAAAGGTAATCGCGTGTCGACACCGCCCCGGGTTCGCAACTGATACTCATCCCAGGAAGAATCAGGGTCGGACCCCGGGATGGGGGGAACCCACGGGGAGGTGGCAGGGCAGTGGTGCAGCAGCTGACGCAGCACGATCCGAGACGGATCGGCCCTTTCGAGGTGCTGGGCAGGCTGGGCGCCGGCGGTATGGGCCTGGTCTATCTCGCCCGCTCGGCGTCCGGCCGGCGCGTGGCGATCAAGACCGTACGGGCTGAGCTCGCCGAGGACCAGCTGTTCCGCGTGCGCTTCGCCCGTGAGGTGGAGGCGGCCCGCGCGGTCAGTGGCTTCTACACGGCGGCGGTCGTCGACGCCGATCCCAGGGCCGCCGTGCCCTGGCTGGCGACGGCGTTCGTGCCGGCGCCCTCGCTGGAGGAGATCGTCAACGAGTCCGGGCCGCTGCCCGTGCAGGCCGTGCGGTGGCTGGCGGCCGGGGTCGCGGAGGCTCTGCAGTCGATCCACGGGGCGGGGCTGGTCCACCGGGACCTGAAGCCCTCCAACGTGCTCGTCGTGGAGGACGGCCCGCGGGTGATCGACTTCGGTATCGCGAGCGGGGTGTCCAACACGCGGCTGACGATGACGAACGTGGCCGTCGGCACGCCCGCGTACATGTCCCCGGAGCAGGCCAAGGACTCGCGCAGCGTCACCGGCTCCAGCGACGTCTTCTCGCTGGGCTCGACGCTGGTCTTCGCCGCGACCGGGCACGCGCCCTTCCACGGGGCCAATCCCGTGGAGACGGTCTTCATGCTGCTCAGGGAGGGCCCTGATCTGTCGGGTCTGCCCAGCGAACTGCGGCCGCTCATCGAGGCGTGCATGCGCATGGAGGCCGACCGCCGGCCGAGTCCGGCGGACCTGCAGGCGCAGTTGGCGCCGCACCTGTTCTCCTCGGCGGGCGACGACACCGGTACGGCCTCCGCGTGGCTGCCGCCCGCGGCGGTGGGTCTGATAGAGGAGCGGCGCAGCGGCGGCCGCCCCGGCGCGGGGCCGGGCGCCCCCGGCGGTGGCGTGGGCGCCGGAGCGCCCGGTGGCGGCGGCGCGGGTGCCGCGCTGCCTCCGATGCCGGCCCGGCCTCCCGCGCCCCCCGTGGCCCCCGTGGCGCCCCCTCCGGCCGCCGCCGAGGGCCCGGGCGGACCGGTGCAGCTCGCCGGTTCGGCACCGATAGGGCCCGGGATGCGGCTCGCCGAGCGCAAGAACCAGGCCGCGGCCACCGCGGCCGCCGCCGGCGGCGGGCTCGGCTGGGCCGGTCGCGGTGGCGCGGCCGGAGGTCCGCCGGCCGCGGTGCCGGGTCAGGGCAACGCGCAGGGCGCCCCGCAGGCCCCCGCGGTCCCGCCGGGCGAATGGCGGCCGTGGCGGTTCCGCATGTCGAACGACGTGTGGGGCACCCCGGTCGTCTCCTCGGGGCGGCTCTACGTGACCTCCTTCGAGGTGCACGCGCTCGACGTGGCCACCGGGCGGCGGCAGTTCAAGACCCGTGACGTGGCGTGGACGATGGCGGTCTCGGACGGCCGGATCCACGGCTCCGACGGGCCGAGCCTGTACGCGCTGGACGCCGCGGACGGCGCCGAGCACTGGCGCACCGGTGTGGACGGCTGGATCTACTCGCTTCGCGCGGACGCCGGGACCGTGGTCACCGGTACCCGCGGCGGCGGCGTGCAGGTCTGGGACGCCGCGGCCGGACGGCTGCGCTGGGAACGCGGCGGCGCGCAGACGGAGTTCGAGACGCCCGAGTCGGGCCCGAGCGTGGTGGACGGGGTCGTGTACTTCCACGGCGGCGGCCGGCTGCACGCCCTGGACGCGGGCAGCGGCGCGGAGCACTGGTCGTACCCGACCGGGGAGGGCGGCGCCATGCCGACCCGTCCGGTCGTCGCCGACGGCGCGGTCTACGTGACCGTGGGGAACCGCGTGCTCGCCCTGGACGCCCGCAGCGGCACCGAGCGGTGGCGCTTCGACGCCCCCGCCGTCATGTTCGCGCCGCCCGCCCACGTGCCGGGACCGGGCGTCACGGGCGGCGGCGTCTATGTCGCGGACTACCTGGGCACCGTGTACGCCCTGGACCCGGCGGACGGGCGCGACCGCTGGCGGGTCGCCACCGAGCAGCGGCAGAGCGTGGAGCCGGTGCTCGTCGCGGGCGGTTCGGTGATGCTGGGCGCGGGCGGTGCGCTGTACACGCTCGACGCGGTCTCCGGCACCCCGAAGTGGCGCTTCGCCGCCCAGGGCGAGATCGTCGGCTCCCCGGTGGTGGCCGACGGGCGGGTGCACTTCGGCTCGAAGGACCACTGCCTCTACACGGTCGACGCGAGCGGCGGCCAGTTGCGCTGGAAGCTGGAGACCGGCGGGGAGATCACCGGTTCCCCGGTCGTCTCGGACGGCGTGGTCTACGCGAGCAGCAAGGACCGCTGCGTGTACGCCCTCAACGCCGTGAAGGGCACCGAGGCGGCCACCCGGCGCGCCTGAGGAACGCCGGCGGACGGCCGTCGTGCCGCTCACGGAAGGGGCTGACGACGGCCGTCGCTGGTCAACCTACGCGGCGGGGGACCGGGGCGCCACGCGAGGGGCTGTCCGGGTGACCCTCGTTCGCCGCGTTCCGGGCGGATCGTCAACGGCTGCCCCGGCCACCGGGGTCCGCCGGCCCGGACGCAGGCGGCGCACCGGTCAGCGCACCCGGTGCTCCCGCGTGCGGTGCGCGAGCGGCCGGGTCCGGCGCTCGGGCGGGAGGTTGCCGAGGGCGATGAGGTGCGGCCCGTGCGCGAAGGCCGGGGCGCGCGGCTTCGTGGGCCGACCCGACGGCGCGGATCGTGCCCTGTACGGCCTCGGTGGGACGGGCGGCCAGGACCCCGTCGGCTCCCTGTTGGAGAGCCTCGGCGGTCCGGCGCTCCGGGTGTCAGGGGGCGTGCCAGTTGTCGGGGCTGACGATCGTCTGGTGCCAGTTGTCCGGGCTGTCCGCGGCGGCGGCCGGGAGCGCGGCGGACAGGAGTCCGGCCGTCACGGCGGCGAGGACGGCGGCGGCCTTGCGTACAAACCTCACTACGCCTCCGGAGGAGAGGCCGGGTGCGGGCACCCAGCGGGCGAGACGACTTGGGCCCAAGGGGCGCGGGAGGCCAACTCGCCCAGGAGAAATACCGTGTTGGCCCACCGGACCGGCAAGAGCCGGGCGACGTCGAGGGCCGCCGCCGACCGGCGCGCGCAAGAAAGAAGGACCGGCTGCGGCGCCCCCTCCGCGCCGCAGTCGGTCCGTGGTTCCCCCGTGCCGCTCCCCCCGGAAGCGCGTCCCCCTTGGTGCGCCCCTCAGTCGTGCCGTCCCCCGTGGTGGTGCCGTCCCCGTCGCGCTGTCCCCCGTGCCCCCTCGGGCCGGCCGTCCCCCGTGTCAGGCGCCGGTCAGGGCGTGTGCCAGTTGTCGGGCTTGACCGTGGTGTCGTCGCTCTTGACCTCGGGCTCCTCGGTCTCCTCGGTGGTGACGACTTCCGGCTCTTCCTCGACGGTGGAGCCGGACTCGGGTGCCGTCTCGCTCATGGTGCCTCCCCTGGTGGGTGGAACTGGGCCGATACGAAGCCCGCCTGGCAACGACCCCCGTGCGCTACCAGGCGGGCAGCTCTTGCAGTGATGGAATCGTGGCAGGCGTCGATAATCAACCGATAAACGGAACTGTTGATGTCCTGTATCGGCGGTGTTGCGCAGCGCGGAACCGGCTAGACGGCGACGGCCGGAGCGGCGGCGGGACCGTGCAGCAGGCGCCGCACCTCGTCGGCGTCGGGGGAGCCCAGCGCGACGAAGGCCGCCAGGGCGTCCCGCCAGCAGGCGCGGGCACGGTCCACCTGGCCGGCCTCGGCGAGCGCGCGCCCGAGGACGGTGAGCACCTTCGCGCGGTAGAGCTCACCCCCGAGGTCGCGCAGCGCGTTCAGCGACTGCTCGGCCAGCGCCGCCGACTGGCGATGGGCGCCGGAGGTCAGGTGCACCTCCGCCATGCGGAAGAGGGACATGGCCTCCCAGAACTGCTGCCGCGCCGCCCTGAAGACGGGGAGCGCCTCGGAGAGCGACGCCAGCGCCTCCTCGCGGCGACCGGCCGCCGTGAGCGCGATGGCGAGCGCGTAGAGGCCGTTGCCGAGGCGGAACCCGGCGCGCAGCTCACGGTAGATCGACAGGGCCTGCTCCGCCGAGGTCACGGCGGCGGAGACGTCCCCGAGCTCGATCTGGGCGCGGGACAGATTGCTCAGCGCGGCGGCGCCGCCGTGCCGGTTGCCGTCGGCCATGAAGGCTTCCAGGGCCTGGGAATGGTGGTCCGCGCAGTCCTGGAAGCGCCGCCTCGGGAAGGCCACCATCCCTCGCAGATTGGGGGCGTAACTGCTGGTCAGAGGATCTCCGACGGCTCGCCCCAGCACGAGGCTGCGTTCGGCCTCCCGGTCCGCCTCCTCCAGCCGTCCGGCCAGGCTGTTCAGCTGGCCCAGCAGTACGCGGGCCCGGCCCTCCACGAGCGGTTCGCCGCAGCTGCCGGCCGTGGCGACGATGGCGCGTGTGGCCTGCTCGTACTGGCGCGCGTGGATGCCGGACTCCATCAGGTCCTGCGCGGTGAAGAGCAGGTCGACGGCTCGCCGCATCGGCCCCTCGCAGCCGCCGCCCGCTGCCTGCTGGACCGCGGCGAGGAGGCTGGGCGCCTCGGTGAACAGCCAGTCCAGGCCGTCCTCGCGGGAGTCGAAGGGCAGCCCGGGGCGGCCGACGGGCGCGAGGTGCGCCAGCAGGCGGTCGCCGGGGTTCTCCAGCTCGTACGCGCACGCGGCCGACGCCAGGTAGAAGTCCAGCAGCCGGGACAGGGCGGCGCAGCGGGCGTCGTCGCTCTCGTGGCGCTCGGCGCAGTCGCGGGCGTAGAGACGCACCAGGTCGTGGTAGCGGTAGCGGGCGGGCGCGGCGGACTCGATGAGGCTGATGTCTACCAGGGCCTCGAGCAGTTCCTCGGCGTCGTAGACGTCCATGTCGAGGACGGCCGCGGCCGCCTCCAGGGAGATGTCCGGCCCGTCGGCGAGGGCCAGCAGGCGGAAGGCTACGGCCTGCTGCGGGGTGAGCTGGCCGTAGCCGAGCTCGAAGGTGGCCTTGACGGCGAGGTCGCCGGCCTTGAGCTCGTCCAGGCGGCGGCGTTCGTCGCTGAGCTTGCGGGCGAGGAAGGAGACCGTCCAGGTGCGGCGGGTGGCCAGGCGGGAGGCGGCGATGCGGATGGCGAGCGGCAGGAAGCCGCAGGCGGCGACGACGTCGAGGGCGGCCTGGCGTTCGGCGGCGACGCGCTCCTCCCCGACGATGCGGGTGAAGAGCAGCAGGGCCTCTTCCGGGCTCATGACGTCGAGGTCGACCAGGTGGGCCCCGGCGAGGTCGACCATGCGGACCCTGCTGGTGATGAGCGCGGCGCAGCCCGGCGTTCCCGGCAGGAGGTGACGGATCTGGGCGGCGTCATGGGCGTTGTCCAGCAGGGCCAGGATCCGGCGGCCCGCGAGGGTGGTGCGGTAGAGCGCGGCGCGGTCGGCGAGGGACTCGGGTATCGCGGAGTCGTCGACGCCGAGGGAGCGCAGGAAGGAGGCGAGCACCGTCTCGGGCTCGGCGGGCCGGGCGGCGGTGCCCTGGAGGTCGACGTAGAGCTGGCCGTCGGGGAACGTGCCCGTGACGGCGTGGGCGACGTGGACGGCGAGGGTCGTCTTGCCGACCCCGCCGATGCCGGCGACGGCGGAGACCGACATGACGCCGCCCTCCGCCGAGGCCGCGGCCAGGCGCTCGCCGAGCTCGCGGACGAAGGCGTCGCGGCCGGTGAAGTCCGCGACCGTGGCCGGCAGCTGGGCCGGCCGTACCGGCTCGGCGGCGGCCTCTTCCTGCGGGACGGGCGGCGGCAGCAGCGACGGGTCGGCCTCCAGGACGCGCTGGTGCAGTTCGGTGAGTTCGGCACCCGGGTCGACGCCCAGCTCGTCGTCCAGGAGGCGGCGGGTGTCGGCGTAGACGCCGAGCGCCTCGGCCTGCCGTCCGCTGCGGTACAGGGCGAGCATCAGCAGGGCGCGCGGGCGCTCGCGCAAGGGGTGTTCGGCGGACAGGACGGTGAGCTCGGAGACCACCTCGGCGTGGCAGCCGGCCTGCAGGTCCAGGTCGAGGCAGGTCTCGGTGAGCTGCAGCCGCCATTCCAGCAGGCGGGTGCGCTGGGTCTCGGCGTACGGGCCGGGCAGCCCCGCGAGGGGCTCGCCGTCGAAGAGGGCGAGGGCGCCGCGCAGTTCCTCACGGGCCGTGGCCAGGTCCCCGGCCGCGCGAGCCTTCTCCGCCGCGGCTTGGTGCCGTTCGGCCAGGGAGAGGTCGAAGTCGTCCCCCGGGCGCAGCACGTAGCCGCCGCCGACGGTGGCCAGCGCGTCGGCGCCGAGGGCCTTGCGGAGGCGGAAGGCGTAGCTGCGCAGCGCCGCGAGCGCGGTGGGCGGCGGGTCCTCGCCCCAGACGGCGTCCAGTAGTTCCTGCGCGGTGGCCGTGCGGCCGCCGCGCAGCAGCAGCGCGGCCAGCAGCGCCTTCTGCTGTGGCGACCCGGCGGAGACCGGCTCCGTGCCGCGCCAGGCCCGCACCGGGCCGAGCACCGCGAAGCGCAGCGCTCCGCCCCGGTCCTTACCGCTTGCCATGCCTGCCCCCAGGTGCCGCCGTACCTTCGCGACGAGCGCGTATATCGATCGTTCATCACGAGCCGGAACAGTTTTCACGGACGGCGGGACCATCACCATCGGTTCCGCCGCCTGTGCCAGTTTGCCGCCTCAACCTGTATGCGGTCACCTATGGGTGGCTTTCGGGAGGGGCGTTCCGAGGAGTAGCAGGGGATGTTCGGGCCAGTTTCAGGTGAAGTACGGTCATATGCCGCCGGGTCGGCGGGCGGTCCGACCGGGGGAGTGGAGGGACGCCCATGTGCTCGCGTTGTGTGTCGCAGGCCGTGAGCGGACCACGGAGCCGGAGCGGCGGCGGGCCGGCGCCGTCGGTGTACCGGCTGCCCGGCCCCGCACTGCGCAGCCGGGCCTTCCGGCAGCCGGAAGGGCGCCCGTACGAACCGTACGACTGCGACTTCGCCGGGCTGGACCGCCGTGCGCGCGCGGTCGCGGCACGGCTGGGCCGGCTGCTGCCGCCGGGCAGCCGGGTGCTGCTGGCCTATCCGCAGGGCGTGGACCTCGCGGGGGCGTTCTACGGCTGCCTGTACGCCGGGATGGCGGCGGTGCCGCTGGTCGGCGGCGGCCCGGACGGGGTGGGGACGGTCGCGGAGGCCGTCGAGCGCTGCCGGCCCGCAGCGGTGCTCACGGGTGCCGACGCGTGGACCGCGCTCGCGGTGGACCGCTCGCGCACCCAGGTCGTGGAGGCCGACGGGCGCCGGGTGGGCGGCGAGCCGGTGGACCGGCTGGCGCAGGAGTGGCGTCCGGTCGGCGTCCTGCGCACGGCGCCCGGTTACGAGCGGTACGTCGCCGACGGGCTGGGCGGGGGCCGCATGGAGCCCGCGCTGCGGCATGGGGACCTCGCGGACGCGGTCGGCGAGCTGGCGGTCGCGGCGGGCCGGGGCACCCCGGAGGACGGGCTGGGGTGGATCGCCTCCGTGCAGGGGTTGGAGGACGCGGTGTGGCGCATGCTGCTGCTGGAGCCGGATGGGGGGGTGGCGTGACCCGGGGTGCGCGGTGTTCCGCCCCGGTTGTCGTGTGCGGGTTTTCCGCGCCTGCGGCGGCCATCCCCCGCGCGCCCGATCGCCCCGGATGGTTGGTGCGGGCCTGCGCGGGGTGCGTCGGGTGGGCCGGGGTCGGGGCCTGCGGGGCTGGGCGTTCCGGACCGCGTGTTCATGTGCGTGGCGGGCGGTGCAGGTCTGTGCCGTCTGTGCCGCACGACACATACGCGTCAGGGTTCAGAACGCCCACCCTCCCCCGGCCTTCGGCCGGGGATGCCCCCAGCTCCCCCGCCCCCCAGTATCGCCTGCGACCAACGGCCGGTGGGGGTGTGGGCGGGCAATCCGCCGCACGCGCAGGGCCACCCCCCCAGCGGTGGCCGGCGGAGGGCCGGCGCGATACCGCAGTATCTGTGAACCGCGGCATCCCAGCCGTGGTACCCCGGACCGCCGGCCCTCGGCCCGCGGTCAGCTGCCGGGGTAGCGCTCCAGCCACGCCGCGGACGCGCCGCCGGGTCCGTGCAGCGCGGGGCCCTGCGTCGTCTCCATGGCGAAATCGTCGGCGAGCTGCAGGATGGTGCCCCGGCCCTCCAGTTCCGCCGTCCACGCCGGGGGCAGGGCGGTCTCGCCGTGCTCCACGCCGAGCAGGTTGCCGCAGATCGAGCCGGTGGAGTCGCTGTCCCCTGAGTGGTTGACCGCCAGCAGCAGTCCGTGCCGGACGTCCTCGGCGACCAGGGCGCAGTAGACGCCGATGGAGAGCGCCTCCTCGGCGGTCCAGCCCGCGCCCAGGGACTCCACCCGCTCCGCGCTGGGCAGCCCCTGACGTACGGCCCCGAGGGCGGCCTGCAGGGCAGCGGAGGTCTCCTCGTGCCCAGGGCGCGCGGCGATCAGGGCCAGCGCGTGCTGCACGGCGCCGTCCAGGGCCTCGCCGCGGGCCAGTCCGTGGACGATGACGGCGAACGCTCCGGCGGCCAGCACGCCGGTGGGGTGACCATGTGTCTGCGCGGCGCATTCGACGGCGAGCTGCAGCACCAGATGCGGCTCCCAGCCGACCAGCAGCCCGAAGGGCGCGGACCGCATGACCGTGCCGCAGCCCTTGGAGTCCGGGTTCTTGGGGTTGTCGAGGGTGCCCATCCGCTCGTCGGCGAGCCCGGTCAGGCAGGCCTTGCCCGGGGCGCGGCGCGCGTACAGCCACTCCTCGCGGGCCAGCCAGCCGGTGTCCTTGCGGCGCTCGTCGGGCCCCCAGTCGTTCTGGGTGGCCGCCCAGCGCAGGTAGGCCCGGTGCACGTCGGTGGGCGGGTGCCAGGCCCCGGCGTCGCGGCGCACCTGGGCGCGTATCAGGCCCTCGGCGGTGAACAGCGTCATCTGGGTGTCGTCGGTGACGGCCCCCCGCCGCCCGTACGCCGGGACGTAATCGGTGACGCCGTCCTTGCCGTGCGTCTGTCGTATGTCCGTCAGCGAGTCGAACTCGACGCCGGCACCGAGGGCGTCGCCGATCGCGCCACCGAGCAGGCAGCCGCGCACCCGGCTGCGGAAGTCCTGCTGCTCGGCACGCCCCCATACGGCCCCGCTCATGACCAGCGCCTCTCTGTCCGACCCGACCAAGCACTGTAATCGACCCAGATCGGTCGGCCTCCGGTCACGAACGGAATGTGGTCGGTCACGCACGGGGGAAGGCCCCCGCTGCCGGGCAGCGGGGGCCTTCAAGGGGCGGGGACTTCGGGTGCTACCAGCCGCGGCCCTGCCAGGCCGGCCGGGGGGCCCGGCCGCCGCGGGTCTGTGCCCAGCGCGCCGCGCTCGCGAGCAGGGAGGTGACGATCAGCCCGATGAACAGGTTCACCACGCAGGCGGCGAGCATCTCGTTCGAGCGGTGCAGGGCCAGGGGGATCAGCACGGCGAGGAAGGTCAGCGCGGTCATGATCCAGCCGAAGAACACCATGGCGCGCGGCGTCGCGGCGAGCAGGAGGCGTAGCAGCAGCGTCGCGGCGAGTGCGATGAGCCCTGCCCCGAGGACGTAGGCGGTCGCGGCGGCGTCGCGCCACGGCCCGTAGCCCTGGGGGGCGAAGAGCGGCAGCAGCAGGAATCTCCGCGCGACCAGGATGCCGGACTTGGCCAGCAGGACGGCGAGCACCGCGGTCGCGGCTCCGACGCCCCACAACCGCCAGGCGCTGACTCGGCGGCGGTCGTGGTCGGCGTGGCTGCTTGACACGTGACGTTCCTTTCCGGTCAGCCGACGCAGAGCACCAGGAGGCACAGCTGCATCGGTGACTTCGTTGCCGACGACGTGGGGGTCGCCGTCGTTGTGGGGGGTGTGGTCGCGACGTCCGCGGGCAAGTGGGGGGCGGACGAGGGCGCGGTGGTGTGCGGGGCGGTGTCCGCCGGCGCGAGGACGGCCGTGACCGGGCGGACCCGTGAACCGGCGTCGCCCTGCGGGGCGGTGTGCGCCGGCGCGCCGGTGCTCGCGGCGGACGGCTCGGCGCGGGCCGCCTCGCCGCGCGGCGCGGTGGTGGCGGTGGGCGCGCCCTCACCGGGGCGGTGGCCGGCGTCACCGCCACCGGGCCGCGCCGGGATCGAGGAGAGCGGGACAGTACGGGCCGTGGCCGGCGTCAGTGGCTCCGCCTCCGCCGCCGCTGCCGTGTCGGCCCGGCCGTCGGAGCCGCCGTGCGGCATCGCCGCGACGGTGAGACCGCCGCCGACGAGCGCCACGGCCGTGGCGGCCGCGGCGCGACGCCGGTTCTTCTTCCAGCGTTCCATCTGCCGGCGGCGGGCCGCACGGCCCTGCGGGGACGGGTCGGCGTCGTCCTGGCCGGGGCCGTCGGGGTCGTCGGAGTCCGCTTCACGGCTCGTCTGCCATTCCGCGGTGGAGCCCGGGCCCTGCCACATGGGCGGCGCGATGTCGGGTGCGTAGGCGCCGCACCCCGGACACACGAGAGCCCCGTTGAGATGCCGACGGCAAGAGGAGCAGTAGTCCATCTCCGAGTCTTTCTCTGCTGACGCGAGCCGCCGGGGGACGTCGGCGGCAGGTCCGCGCGCACGTTCCCCGTGCAGGGCGGGACGGCCAGCAACGCTAACGACACCTCCCGAAGGAGCTGCGCAGCCTGTGTGACGCTTTTGGAGAGTTGCTCGGACTCTTTTGCGCAGGTCGAGCCGGGGGCGCGGCCCGGCCGCGCCCTCTGGGAGCGAGTGGGTCGTCGACGAGGTGTGTCGGCAGGGCGTCGGCGGACTCCTCGGTTGGTTCCGCCTCGGTAGGGGCTTTCTCGGCTGGTCAGGGATGAGTGAGAAGCGGGCGCTGTGCGGAAACGGTGCCGCGCGGTCCGCGACCTGCGCCAAGCGAGGAGGCTCCTTCGGGTCGAGATCTCGAAGGCGCTCTCCGGGCAGGGGAGCCGGTCACACGGGTGATCGGCGCTCCGTCGCGAGTCCGGCGACCTCGTCGTGCATGGCTTGACGCATGGCTCTCGCTCGTGCCGACAGGTCGGTGGCCGTGACCATCATGGTCTCCCTCTTGAACCTGAGCGCGGGATCCTCGACACGCAGCCACTTCACGCCCTGCGGGACGATGTCCGCGGCCAGCCCGGGCATGACCGATATCCCCAGTCCCGCGGCAACGAGCCCGAGGCGCGTCTGCCAGCTGTGCGCCTCGTAGGCCACGCGCGGAGCTTCCAGGGTGGGCCAGGCGCCGAACCGGGGCCCGCCTTCCTCGCCGGCTCCCACGATCCACGCCTCTTGCGCCAGGTCGTCGACGTGCACCTCTTCCCTGGAGGCCAGCGGATGTGCCGTGTGGACGGCCACGCCTATCCCGCGGCCGGTGCGTACGACCTCGGTGCGCAGCCCGGTGAGGTCGTAGTCGGGGAGCCCTTCCCCGACTGCCACGACGGCCACCTCGAGGCGTCCCGCGCGAAGGCGGCGCAGCTGGGCGGGGCTGCCCGCCTCCCACAGGCTCACGGTGAGGGCCGGGTGCGCCTTTTGCAGGCGGGCGATGGCCCTGGGCACCAGCACCGCGGCCGCGGTGGGGTACGCGCCGACGGCCAGGCGCCCCGCGAGACGGTCGCGGAGCCCCGCGATCTCCAGTTCCGCCGCTTCGGCGTCTGCGAGCATGCGGCGCGCGTGCCGCAGCAGCGCCTCCCCGGACGGAGTCGGCCGGACTCCACGGGCTTGCCGCTCGAACAGCGGGGCCCCCACTGCGGCTTCTGTGGCCATGATCTGGCGCGAGACCGCGGACTGGGTGTAGCCGAGCGCCTCGGCCGCCGCGGTGAAGGACCCGCGCTGAGCGACCTCCAGCGTGACTCGCAGGCCCGTCAGCGTCAGTTCCGGCATGGCCCGACGATATGCGTGAACGACAAGGTAGGGCAAAGCGCGACCGTCCACTCAGAGCATGGCGAGGGGAGGCGGCCGTGCTGTGTGCCGAAGCGTGCGAGGGGACGCGCTTAGCGACCTGGAGCGGCACGCCGGCGGATGCGAGGACGGGTCTGCTCCGGCCGGCGAGCCATGCTGTTTCCGCATGGGAGCGATGCCAACGATTCGCTGGTGGAATGTCTCCGGCGGTGCAAAGCTGTTTCATGAGGAAAGCAGTGCAGAGCATGACCGGCCGCCAGCCAGGTCGCCGGCGCCCGCGGCGTTTGTGCGCGGTCTTACAAGAGACCGAGTCCATCCCGGGCAGGATCTTTCGACCCGGAATCCGCTTCCGGTTCTGCGGCGCTGCGTCGGCTTCGCAGGGGCGCGCCGCGATGCGGCACGGCACCGTGAGCAACCTGATCTCAGAGGAAACACCATGACTCATTTCATATCCCCCGACGACACCCGCTACGACGTGCGTTCCCGTGCGCTCGTCCGCATCGGCCGGGACGCCATCTCGAAGGAGAATCCGGGCGCACTGCGCGCCTACTTCAGTGAGGACTTCGCGTTCCACGGCCCCGACGGCGACCTCGGGTTCGAGGAACTGTCGAGCTTTTTCAGTCAGATGCGCAACGCCTTCACGGACTACTACTGCGAGCGATATGAAATCGTCTCAGCCGGGAATCTGATCGGTTGCCGGACGGAGATGGGCGGCATTTTCGAGAATCCGTTCGATCCGACGCCGGTGGGAACGGTGCAGCCGCACGGCAAGAAGGTGACGCTGACTCTGATCAACATGTTCCGCTACGACGAGGACGGCAGGCTGGCGGAAGAGTGGGTCCAGTACGACAACCTGGAGTGGCTGCGCCAGCTCGGCGTCGGACTCGTCCCCGCCTCCTACTGAAGGCCGCCGCTGATCGTGCCGGGGCAGGACCCGTCCAGCGGGCCGTGCGTCACGGCGGGCACGAGGTACTCCCCGATGATCCGCAGGTGACCCGCGATACGACCGCCGCCTCCCTCGAACGGGGGCGGCGGGTCGCGAAGCCGTGGTGGCGGGCACCTTCTCAAGCGATCGGTCAGTCCTCCAGGACCGGCAGCAGCTCCGGCAGGTGGCCGTCGGTGGCCAGACCTGTGGCGATGCGTTCGGCGGGGACGTCGCCGTAGGTGGTGGTGCGCTGGCGGGCCGGGCGGCCGGCGGCGTCGGCGATGGCGACGAGGTCGCGGATGGAGCGATAGGAGCCGTAGCTGGAGCCGGCCATGCGGGAGATGGTCTCCTCCATCAGGGTGCCGCCGAGGTCGTTGGCGCCGGAGCGGAGCATCTCGGCGGCGCCGTCGGTGCCGAGCTTGACCCAGCTGGTCTGGATGTTGCGGATGTGCGGGTGGAGCAGGAGGCGGGCCATGGCGGTGACGGCGCGGTTGTCGCGCAGGGTGGGGCCGGGGCGGGCGATGCCGGCGAGGTAGACCGGTGCGTTGGTGTGGATGAAGGGCAGGGTCACGAACTCGGTGAAACCGCCGGTCCGTTGCTGGATCCGTGCGAGCAGCCGCAGGTGGGCGAGCCAGTGGTGGGGCTGGTCGACGTGCCCGTACATCATGGTGGAGGAGGAGGGCAGGCCCAGCTCGTGGGCGGTGGTGATGACCTCGACCCAGGTGGCGGCGGGCAGCTTGCCCTTGGTCAGGACCCAGCGGACCTCGTCGTCGAGGATCTCGGCGGCGGTGCCGGGGACGGAGTCCAGGCCGGCTTCCTTGGCGGCGGTCAGCCATTCGCGGATCGACAGGCCGGTGCGGGTGGCGCCGTTGACGACCTCCATCGGGGAGAAGGCGTGCACGTGCATGCCGGGCACGCGTTCCTTCACCGCCCGCGCGATGTCGAAGTAGGCGGTGCCGGGCAGGTCGGGGTGGATGCCGCCCTGCATGCAGACTTCGGTGGCGCCGACCTGCCAGGCCTGTTCGGCGCGGACGGCGACCTGGGTCAGGGACAGGGTGTAGGCGTCGGCGTCGGTGCGGCGTTGGGCGAAGGCGCAGAAGCGGCAGCCGGTGTAGCAGACGTTGGTGAAGTTGATGTTCCGGGTGACGACGTAGGTGACCTCGTCGCCGACCGCGTCACGGCGGACGTCGTCGGCGATCCGGCACAGCGCGTCCAACGCCGCCCCGTCCGCGTGCAGCAGCGCGAGCGCCTCGGCGTCGGTCAGCTTCGTGGGGTCGTCGGCGGCCACGGACAGCGCCGTGCGCACGTCGGCCTCGATGCGGTCCGGGACCAGGCCGGGCGCGGCCTGCTCGCGCAGCGCCTCCCAGTCCCCGTACACCTCGTCGAAGTCCTCGCGGCGGTCGCCGGTGCGGCCCTCGGTGTCGATGGCGCGGTGCAGGTCGGTGCGGCCCGCCGCGGTGAAGACCTCCTCGGGCTCCTGCCAGGGACGGCCGGTGACCTCGGCGTCCTCACGGGCCAGGCCGGTGGCCGGGTCGGCCAGGGCGGTGACGTGCGGCCGCAGGCGCGGGTCGAGCCACGGCTCGCCGCGTTGGACGAACTCCGGGTAGACGCACAGCCGTTCGCGCAAGCTGAAGCCCGCCTCCGCCGAGCGTGCCGCCAGCTCCTCGATCTGCGGCCAGGGCCGCTCGGGGTTGACGTGGTCCGGGGTGAGCGGGGAGACCCCGCCCCAGTCGTCGATGCCGGCCCCGATCAGCCGGGCGTACTCCGCGTCCACCAGGTTCGGCGGCGCCTGAAGGCAGGCCGACGGGCCCATGATGTGCCGGGCAACCGCCACGGTGGCCACCAGGTCGTCCAGTTCCGCGTCCGGCATGCCGCGCATCGCGGTGTCCGGCTTGGCGCGGAAGTTCTGGATGATCAGCTCCTGGACGCCGTGGTACGACCGGGCCACGCGGCGCAGCGCGAACAGCGAGTCGGCGCGCTCCTCGTAGGTCTCCCCGATGCCGATGAGGATGCCGCTGGTGAAGGGCACGGAGCTGCGGCCCGCGTCCTCCAGCACCCGCAGCCGCACGGCGGGTTCCTTGTCGGGGGAGCCGTAGTGCGGGCCACCGGGCTCGCTCCACAGCCGGGTCGCCGTCGTCTCCAGCATCATGCCCATGGAGGGGGCGACCGGCTTCAGGCGCTGGAAGTCCGTCCAGCTCATGACCCCGGGGTTGAGGTGCGGCAGCAGCCCCGTCTCCTCCAGGATCCGCACGGACATCGCACGGACGTAGGCGATGGTGTCGTCGTAGCCGTGGGCGTCGAGCCACTCGCGGGCCTCGGGCCAGCGGTCCTCCGGCTTGTCCCCGAGCGTGATCAGGGCTTCCTTGCAGCCGAGTTCGGCACCGCGGCGGGCGATCTCCAGCACCTCGTCCGGGGACATGAACATCCCGTGCCCGGCCCGCCGCAGCTTGCCGGGGACCGTCGCGAAGGTGCAGTAGTGGCACTTGTCCCGGCACAGACGCGTGAGCGGGATGAAGACGCTCTTGGAGTAGGTGATGACGCGGGGCCGTCCCGCCGCCTCCAGACCCGCGTCCCGCACCCGGGCCGCGCTCTCGGTGAGGGCGGCGAGGTCCGCCCCCCGCGCCTGGAGCAGCACCGCGGCCTCCGCGGTGTCGAGCGCGACGCCGTCACGGGCACGCCTCAGGGCACGGCGCATGCTGTTGGCGGTGGGCGGAGTCTGGGTCATCCTCCGAGGATAGGCGCGGCATCCGTCAGCCGGCGGTGTCGGAAGGATCACCGGGCCGCGGGGCCCGGACGGGGAATATCCGGACTGGCCTTGACGTCGGCGTCAAGGTCTACCGTCGGGGCATGCGGATCGGAGAACTCGCCGAACGGGCCGGGACCACCACCCGCGCCCTGCGCCACTACGAATCGCTCGGCTTGCTGCGCGCCCGGCGTACGGGCAACGGCTACCGGGCCTACGACGAGCAGGACCTGCGGCTGCTCCGGCAGATCCAGGCACTGCGCGCCTTCGGCTTCGAACTGGAGGACACCCGCCCGTTCGTGGACTGCCTGCGGGCCGGCCACCCGCAGGGGGACACCTGCGCCGCCTCGCTCGAGGTCTACCGGCGCAAGCTGGCGGAGCTGGACGAGTGCATCGACCGTCTGACGGAGGTCCGTGAGCGGCTCGGCTCGCAACTCGTCCGCGCCGAGCTGGCCTCGGCCGGGGGCGCGTCCGAACCGCGCTGCGAGTTCAGTTGCGAGGCAAGCGAGGGGAGTACGCGATGACGACGCACACCGAGGGCCTGACCGAGGTGACCGACGCGACGTTCGCCGAGGAGGTACTGGGGGCCGAGGGGCCGGTGCTGGTGGAGTTCACCGCCGACTGGTGCCCGCCCTGCCGCCAGATCGCCCCGGTCCTGGCGGAGGTCGCCCGGGAGGAGGCGGGCCGGCTGAAGGTCGTCCAGCTCGACGTGGACCACAACCCGCGGGCGACGTCGGCGTACGGCGTCCTGTCGATGCCGACCCTGATGGTCTTCCGGTCGGGTGAGCCGGTGATGTCCCTGGTGGGGGCACGGCCGAAGCGGCGGTTGCTGCAGGAACTCGCCGACGTCCTGTGAGCGGGGGCGCGGGCACCGCTGCTTCGGCGAGCGCTTCGGAGGCGAACCGAGCCGCCGGCACGCGGGTACCGCTGTCCCGGGGCGGGTGGGCGGCCCGCCCCGGGACACCGGCCGTCAGGCCTTCGCGGGCTCCTCGGGCACGGCAGCGGCGGCCGCGTCGTCGCCGTCGTCGTCGGAGTTGATCCGCGCCAGGATCGCGTCGCGCTCCGGGGTGTCCTCTGGCTTGGCGAAGCCGATGAGCACGTACAGCACGAGGGAGACCGCCAGCGGCGTCACGATCTGGATCTGCAGCTGCACCCCGTCCAGCCCGTAGTTGGTGAGCCAGAAGGCGAACAGGCCGGCGGCCCAGGAGACCAGTGCCGCCGTCGGGCCGGACTTACGGAACGTCCGCAGCAACCCGAGCATGAACGGGATCGCGATCGGGCCCATCAGACCGGCCACCCATTTGATGACGACCGTGATGATGTCCTTGAAGGTCGGCGAGTTGACCTGGGTGGCGACCGCCATCGACAGGGCGAGGAAGGCCACGGTGGTGATCCGGGCGGCGATCAGCCCGGCCCGCGCGTCCCAGCCGCGCGCCGCCCTGGACAGCACCGGCGCGATGTCCCGGGTGAAGACGGCGGCGATGGCGTTGGCGTCGGAGGAGCACATGGCCATGGTGTGCGAGAAGAAGCCGACGACCACCAGGCCCAGCAGGCCGTGCGGCAGCAATTGCTCGGTCAGCAGGGCGTACGAGTCCGAGGCGTCCGGCTTCTGCGCCTTCACCAGCAGCGGGGCCACCCACATGGGGAAGAAGAGGACCAGCGGCCAGACGAACCACAGCACGGCCGACAGCCGGGCCGAGCGGGTCGCCGCGCGGGCGTTGGAGGTGGCCATGTAGCGCTGGGCCTGGTTCCACATGCCGCCGTTGTACTCGAACGTCTTGATGAACAGGTACGCCAGCAGGAAGGTCAGCGTGTACGGCCCGGCGGTCGGCGCGGTGTGGTCGTCCGGCAGCTTGTCCCAGACCGTCCACAGCCCGCTGATCCCGCCGATCTCGCCCAGGACCGCCACCAGCATGGCGAGGCCGGCCAGCAGCTGGATGACGAACTGGCCCAGCTCGGTGAGGGCGTCCGCCCACAGCCCGCCGACCGTGCAGTAGACGGCCGTGACGGCGCCGGTGATCAGGATGCCCTGGTTGAGGGAGACACCGGTGAAGACCGACAGGAGGGTGGCGATCGCCGCCCACTTGGCACCCACGTCCACGATCTTCAGCAGCACGCCGGAGACGGCGAGGGCCTGCTGGGTCGGGACGTTGTAACGGTTCTTCAGGTACTCCAGCGGCGAGGCCACGTGCAGCCGGGAGCGCAGCCGGTTGAGCCGGGGCGCGAAGAGGTTGGCGCCGATGGCGATGCCGATGGCGATCGGGAAGGACCAGGTGACGTACGAGGTGACGCCGTAGGTGTAGGCGATGCCGGCGTAACCGGTGAACATCACCGCGCTGTAGCCGGACATGTGGTGCGAGATGCCGGACAGCCACCAGGGCATGCGGCCGCCCGCGGTGAAGAAGTCGCCGACGTCGTCGACGCGTTTGTGGGACCACAGGCCGATGGCGACCATCACGCCGAAGTAGCCGATGAGTACGGCCCAGTCGAGACCATTCATGCGTTGTTGCCCCTTCCAGGGGTCCGCCTTGTGAACGGGAGCGCACTTCGCCGGTACGTCCGTCGCGGGGCGGCGCCCCAGATTGAACCGCCTGGGAAGGGGCTGGTCAAGACCATCGATGTTCAAGGACATGAACACCGATCAGCGAGTAGAACGATTTTACTCGTTCTTGACCTTACTTCACGTTGTTGTGACTGTGTACGGCGCCCCACCATGAGCGGGTACTTCGCCGGAACGACCGCACGCCGGACGCAGCCCGTCCGGGTCCATCCGTCCCTGTCAGCGCAGCAGTTCGCCCGCGTTCACCAGTGGCGACCGTCCGGTGGTCGCGCGCCCGGTCGCAGGTCAGGAGGGCGCCGGCCTCCGCCACGTCGCCGTCCGTGGCCGGCTCCAGAAGCGCCATACGGCCGGCGGGCCGGTGCGGCGCCTCGCCCTCGGGCGCGCCCTCGGTGCGCGCCGTGAAGCCGGCGCAGGCCTGGACCGGCGGGCCCCGCATCCAGCCCGGGAGCGCGGTCCACCACCGCCACTACGCAGGCGAATTGACGCTCTGTCGGAAACGGTCTCAGCCGGCCGCGATGGCCAGGGCCTTGGCGAGCCGGCGCAGTCCTTCCCCGATCTCGTCGGGGGTGTGCGTGACGAAGGACAGCCGTAACGCCGCACGGTCGGGCTCGCCCGCGTAGAAGGGTGCCCCCGGCACATAGGCCACGTCGTGGGCCACCACCTGGGGCAGCAACTGTGCCGCGTCGTACCCGGTGGGCAGCCGGGCCCAGACGAACATGCCGCCCTCCGGCCGGTTCCACGCGCTGCCCTCGGGCAGTGCCCCGGGCAGTCCGGCCAGCAGGGCGTCCCGCCGCTCCCGGTAGGCGGCGCGGACCCGCGCCAGATGGGCGTCGAGGTCGGAGTCGGCGAGGTAGCGGGCGGCGGCGGCCTGGTCCACGGTCGAGGTGTGCAGGTCGGCGGACTGCTTGGCCACCACGCACGCCCGGCGCAGCGCGGCCGGGGCGCGCAGCCAGCCGAGCCGCATCCCGGGCGCCATGATCTTGGACAGGCTGCCGAGCAGGACCGTACGGTCCGCGGCAGCCTGGTGGGAGGCGATCCACGGTTCCGCCTCGCCGTCGTAGCGCAGTTCCCCGTACGGGTCGTCCTCCGCGATCCACAGCCCGTGACGTTCGGCGATCAGGGCGACCGCCTGCCGGCGCTCGGCCGTCATCGTGCGGCCAGTGGGGTTGTGGAAGGTCGGCACCAGGTAGAGCAGCCTGGCCTTCTCCCGGACGACGGCCAGTTCCAGGGCCATCGGGTCGATGCCGTCCGCGTCGGTGGGGACGGGCACCACGCGGGCGCCCGCGAAGGCGAAGCACTGCAGCGCCGCCAGGTAGCCAGGATCCTCCACGAGGACGACGTCCCCGGGTTCCAGCAGGGCCGTGGAGACCAGGGTGAGGGCCTGCTGAGAGCCGCTGGTGACGAGCAGGTCGTCGGAGCCGGTGGGCAGCCCCGCCCGGGTGAGCCGGCCGGCGATCGCCCCGCGCAGCGCCGGGTCCCCTTCGGTGGTGGAGTACTGCAGCACCCTCTCGGGCGCCTCGGCGAGGACGTGGTCGTAGGCGGCGCGTATCGCCGCGGCGTCGAAGAGCTCGGGGGAGGGCAGCCCGCCGGCGAAGGAGATCACCTCCGGACGGGCGGTCAGCGCGAGGATCTCCCGTACCGGAGATCCGCCGACGCTGGTGGCACGGGTGGCGAGGCCGGGAACGGGGGCGCGCATGACGGGCTCCTTCGCGGTGGCGGGTGATTTCGCGGACCGTACACAGATATGTCGGGCACCGCCATGGGCATCCATATCTGACTTCCAGTCAACTGCACCGGAGGCATCGAAGAGGACACCCGAAGCGAGCGCGACGGCGAACCAACCCGCGGGCGACCACTTCATCGCCGGCGCCAGAGGGGCCCCGCGGCTTCCACGCGCTCGGCCACCCCAACGCGGGCTCGGACACCGAGGCGGCCGGCACGGGCCCGGGCCGGGTCGAACTCGTCGCGCCCTTCCTCCCCACGGTGCCGGGGGCCGACACCTACGTCGACCGGCTGCGCCAGCCGGAGGCGGTACGGCTTCGGACCAAGGCCGGTGGAAGTCTCGCGGACCCCGGACAGTCATCAACTCGCGACCGTAGTGTGAGGATCGACTCTCGCGCGTGGCGGGATGCGATACGGGGACGGGGTGGGGTGGAGATGCAACCGGAGATCGTCGATCTGGCACGCAGCGCGGGAACCACGGTTGTGACCCTCATGGCAACGGATGCCTGGCAGCGGGTGCGGGACAGCCTGGCGACGCTTTGGAACCGGACGCAACCGAGCCGGACCGACGGCATCATCGGAGAGCTCGAGGCGACGCGGGAGGACATCCTCGCGGCGCGAGAGTCGGGAGACGCGGGAACGGAGCTCGAACTCACCGAGGAGTGGTCCGGACGGATACGTCGATTGCTGGCGAACGACCCGAGCGCGGCCGATGAGCTGCGGCAGATCCTGGACGATCTTGCGATGGCGGGACCCGTCACCGGGGCTCAGGTACACACGACGATTCACCTTCAGGCGCGGGCCGAAGGGGAAAGCCGCGTGTACCAGGCAGGACGCGACCAGCACATCACCGAACGATGACGGCCCCCGAGGACGGGGAGCCGGGATCCCAGTACGGCCGGGCATCGGGGCAGGGCCGGGTCTTTCAGGCTGCGCGTGACCAGCACATCGTCGAACATCACCATCACTACGGGGAGAGACCTGGCCTGACACCGGGAGGGCTGGAACGGGACGGGCCGCGGCTTCCGGTACCCGACTCGGTGCGGGTGCCACTCGTTGGGACGGTTCCGGGGGTTCTTCGCGATCGTTCCGAATTGATGGCCAGGTTCCGGGAAGTCCTCGCGGGCGAGGGCGGGTCGGTTCATGTGCTTCACGGGGTCGGGGGTGCGGGAAAGACCTCCCTGGTGCATGCGGTGTTCGAGGAGGCATCCGCCACGACGGACAAGGTGGGCTTGTGGGTCAGCGCCTCCGATCCCGCCGGGTTCCGCGCGGCAATGCTGGCGGTCGCCATCGACCAGGGCGCCGACCCGGCAGAGGCGGCAGCGGCGCAGGCGGGCTTGCGTCCGGCGGCCGACCTTGTGTGGAAGTACCTCGACCATGCCGTCCACCCCTGGCTGCTGGTGATCGACAACGCGGACGATCCCACCGTGCTCGCCGGAGGATGGCTCAGGAGGAGCCGCAATGGCGTGGTGATGGTGACCTCTCGGCGGGCGCACTCGCCGGTGTGGCGAGAGGCCGTCCGGCATGCGGTCGAGGTGCTGCCGCTTCATGACGCTGCGCAGGCCCTTTGTGACCTCGCGCCGGAAGCAGGAGGCTTCGAGCAAGCCGTCAAGGTGGCGGAGAAGCTGGGATGCCTGCCCTTGGCGTTGAACCTGGCCGGTTCCTACCTGTCGAGCCGGCTACTGGAGGCCGTATCCATGTCTGAGTATGCGGATCGTCTGGAGGAGGACCCGCTCGGACAGCTGAATCGGGGGTTGCCGGCTGTGGGGCGCATCGGCGCGGAAGACGACCCCGTCGCACGTACGTGGAAGCTCTCGCTGGAGGCGCTTGCCGGCGAGGGACTTCCCGAGGCCACCACACTCCTACGGCTCATGTCCTGCTGGAGCGCGGAGCCCATGCCGCTCACGGTTCTCGCTCGGGCCGAGACCGTCACCTTGGGCGCCGAGGAGGGTGAACCCTCGCTTCGCAGCGGACGGCTCGAACAGGCGCTCAGAGGGTTGATCGAACATTCCCTGGTCGCGATTGTCGACGTACCGCGTATGGATGGTCCTGTTCGATCGGTCCGTTCGCACAGGGTGTTGCTCAGCAGCGTGGCTGCCGAGGTGCCCGAAAGGCAGAGATCGCCCTATCTTGTCGCCGCGGCAAGCCTGTTGGAGGCGGCCACTCCTCACGATGCGGTTTCGGCGGAGTCCCAGGAGCTGGGTCGGGTGCTGGCGCCACACATTGCGGCGCTGGTGAAGAGGGAGCCGCTGGGAGAAGCTGCGGCCCCGGTTGTAACGCTCGCATCGCGCATCGCGGAGCAGCTCCATGAAGGTGGCGACTACACCGGCGCGCATGATCTGGCGGTCCGTGCGGCGCAGGCCGGGGAGCGGGCGCTGGGTGCTTCCGACGTCAGGGTGATGCATGCCTTGAGACGGGCGGGATGGGCCTTGTTCCGGCTGGGGCGCTTTGCTGACTCGGAAGAGGTTCTCCGGCGAGTCTTCGACGACTGTGAGCGGTTGTTCGGACCCGGTCACATCGAGACCTGCGAGAGTGGGTACGCCTTGGCGGCACCGCTTTGCCAAATGGGCCGGCGAGCAGAAGGTGTGGTGCTGCTGCGTCGTATTGCGGAGTTGCAGCAACAAGCGCTTGGTGGCGATCACGTAGAGACACTGCGTACCCGGGCGACCCTCCTGGAGCACCTTGTTCCTCTGGGCGACTTCGAGGAGTTCGATCATTCAGCGGCGAGCGTCGTGGCAGCCTGTGAGAGCAGCCTGGGCAGTGATCACCCGACAACCCTCATGGCTCGTCACAACCAGGCGTACGGGCTGTTCAAGCGGGGGCAGACTGCTGAGGCACTGGCGGTCGCGGAACGTGTGCTCGACGACCGCTCACGTGTCCAGGGCCGCGACCACCAGCAGGCACTCTCGGCCGCGGTATTGCTGAGTTGGATCTACGAGCGGACCGGCCGGCTTCAGGACGCGATCGACTTGGGGAGAAGAGTGGTCATCGGCCAGGAACGCGCACTGGGGGCTGAGCATCCCTATCTTCTCGCCAATCAGGCCGGGCTTGCCTCGCAACTGGCGTCCTGTGACATGCGAGAGGAGGCGGTGGAAGTGGCATCGCGGTATCTCGAGGCCGCTGAGCGCGTTCTGGGATCCTCCGATGAGTCGGTGGTGAAGCTCCGCCGCATCGTCAACGGCGACTAGTTGTAGGTGTGGCGGTGGAAGTGCACCCCCTCGGCCAGGACGGCGGGCCAGTCGAGGGGGTCGTCTTCATCTGCTGGTGGGTCAGGCGGCAGGGAATGCGCCCTGCTGCGCGGCTGCGACGAAGGAGGCCCAGGACTCCTTCGTGAAGCTGAGAATCGGTCCCTTGGGGTCCTTGGAGTCGCGTACGGCGATGACCTCGTCGCTCGGCCTCGCCACCTCGATGCAGTCGCCGTTGGCAGCCGAGTACGAGGACTTCTTCCAGGCTTCCTTGTGGATCTGCGGTGTTGCCATTCTTTACACTCCGGATGGTCCAGTCGGGGAGGCGTGATCACGCCCCGGGGGCGCAAATGACGCTACTCGCCAACATCACATCCTGGATGGCCGGTTCACCCGACCGGATGGCATATTCCATGACCCGCTTCCACCATGCGGCCTGCGGTGTACCCTGCCGCCCACGGGTGCTGGACCCCCATCAGGTCGCGTACTCCTTGGCGATGTCGATCACGAACTGCCGGGACTGCTCGGCATTCAGGGCCTGGGCCCTCAAGTGTTCGTACATGACGCTGTAGCTCTGCACGTCCGACGGCTTCTCGAGGTACAGGTCGCTGGTGACGCCCTCGAGGTAGACCACGCTGGCGTCGGACTCGTCCTCGAACTCCAGGATGGCGAATTTGCCGTACATCCCCGGGTGAGCGCCCACGGCGTAGGGGAGCACCTGCAGTGTGACGTGCGGCATGGAGCTTACGTTTGCCAGGTGCTCCAGTTGCTCGCGCATGACCACCTTGCTGCCCACCACGCGGCGCAGGAGCGCCTCGTCGACGACGGCCCAGTAGCGCAGCGGCTTCACGGGGTCCAAGATGCGTTCCTGCCGCTTGAGCCGCACTTGGATCCGCTTCTCGAGGTCCGCGGGTGTTGCCTCCGGCCACATGCCCTCGATGACTGCCTCCGCGTAGCCGCGTGTTTGCAGCAGGCCCGGCATGATGAGGGATTCGTAGACGCG
The DNA here is from genome assembly GCF_965342435.1 of Actinacidiphila sp. bgisy160. GTDB lineage: Bacteria > Actinomycetota > Actinomycetes > Streptomycetales > Streptomycetaceae > Actinacidiphila. The sequence goes on from NZ_CBDRCM010000002.1 coordinate 346,126, forward strand.
CAGGGACTCGGCCTCGGTCTCCAGGCCGATGTAGACGCTGTAGGGGACGTCGCCGAAGGCGTGCCACCAGCCCTGCTGCCGGGACTCGCGCGCCATGTTCATCAGCGAGTCGACGAGGCGGCTGTCCTCGACCCCGTACACGCTGCACAGGTCGCGCACGTCGCGCTGGCTGATGCTGCGGCGCCCGTTCTCCAGCCTGCTGATCTTCGACTGGGAGACCAGCAGCCGGGCGGCGACCTCCTCCGCGGTCATTCCCTTCTGCTCACGCAGCTTGCGCAGTTCCGAGCCGAGTCGGCGTCGCCTGACGGTGGGATTGACGTTGGCGGCCACGGGATGTGCACCTCCGGGTTGCGGACTGGTCCGTGTTCTCTGCAGATATGTACTGCTGGTCAGCAGAGTGCCACTATCGGTCATCCCCCCGCTGGGAATTGGTCATATGCTGCGCTCTTCGAAAGAGCGGACAAACAGCAGCGCGCGGGGCGGTTGCGTGGGGTCGCGTTCGTCACGGTGTCCGGGCCCTGCCGCCGGACACCCCGGGTCAGCGGACGCCGGCGCGGACCATGCCGTGGCCCGTCGCCCTGGCCGCCGCCGGACGCCCCTGGGCGGGGGCGCGCTTCGGCTGCGCGGCGGCACCGTTCTGCACGTCCATCACGGCGTGCGCGACGAGGCCGCCCATGGGGTCGTACCTGATCAGGTCACGGAGCCGCGATCGGGACGACCGGCCCTCGTTGCCCGGGTACAGGTGCTTGCCGAGCCCCACGGCATGGGCGATCGCGGCGAGAGCGGCGGTCCGCGGGTCCGGTGGCATCCCGGTGCGGATCGCGCTGTCCAGCCGGGCCCTGATCTCCCGGCTGACCTCGCTGTCGGTCGCCTGATAGCGCGTGGTCGGCAGCACCCCGCACATCTGCCCCGGCACGGCGTGCACCATGCCGCACCGTTCCAGATGCGCGAGATACGTCTGGCGCAGCCCCAGGCGGGGCCCGCCGATCCAGTGGACGGCGCGCACGGGGCTGCCGCGACGGCGCAGCAGTTCGAGCGCGGAGTCCAGGGTCGGATCTCCTGTCGGCCGTGGGTGCACCACGGCGATACGATCCCCGTCAGGGGCTATCCGTCCTGCGAGGGCCAGCTCCACTAGCTGTGCCCCGGCAAGACCGAGGTCGAGCGACTGCGGCTGCGCCGTGGTACCCGTGGCCGGGTCCAGGGCGAGAAGCAGTAGCTCCTCCGGAAGTGTTCTGCGGCTCCTGCCCATCCATGCCTCCCCGCGTGGATGAATGACAGGGTGACGCCTCTCACACCGGCCTGTCGAGAGCGCCTTGCCCGTTCGTGCGGGAACCGACTCATATGTCGTTCTCGTCTAGCACCGAGGGCGGCGGTGACTCGCGGGGAGCCGGGGCGTCCCACGGCGGGTCCCCCGGTGGCTTCACAGCAGGGGCCTGGAAACTGGTGTATGGGTGAGCGGGGCGCCGTGGCGGCGCATCGCGCGAAGTGTGGAGGAGGTCCGGTGGCGGGCGAGTCCCCCGGCAGGGCGGAGCAGCAGGAGTCGTCGGGGGAGGCGACCGGAGGCGGGGCGGTGGATCCGAGGCTGACAGTCTTCCGCGGGGTCGTGGGAGCGCCCCGGGGCGCATCGGAACCGGCCACCGGAGAAGCGGGGTTCACGCCGGAGCCGCCCGAAGCGGAGGGCGCACCGGATCCGGATCGGAGTGCTTCCGCTACGCCGGACGACGGAGCGGACGTGGACGGCGGTGCGCAGGACGCTACGCCGGAGGCGGAGGACACCCCTCCGGCCGACGGCGCGGGGGACGACGCGGAATCCCGTACCGACGACGCAGTCGTCGAGGAGGCCGAGGAGGCCGAAGCGGAGGAGTCCGGTACCGCCGAAGCCGGGACCGAGGGCGACGCCGAGCCCACCGCGGGCGGGGCGCGCGCGGAGGAGCCCGGGGAGGCCGACGAGCCCGCGGGGACGGACGAGGGGCCGTCCGCCGACGCGGACGAGGAGCCGGACGAGGAGCCGGAGGAGGATGCGGCGGACGCGGGGACCGCGGCGGACGCCGAAGCGGAGCCCGAGGACGCTTCCGTCGAGGACGCCCCCGCCGGCGGCGCGGACGAGGAGACCCCGGAGGACGACGCCCCGTCCGGCGAGCCCGCGGACGGCGGCACTGAGGGCCCCTCACAGGGCCTCGGAGGCGTCAAGGGCGGCCCCGGGGCGCGCGAGGCGTCCGGGGGCGGACACGACGGCCCCAGGGCCGGGGAGGGCACGCTCACGCTGCGCGCGCCCCGTACGGAGGGCGGCGGGACGCCGGTCAGGGACCGCACCCTGACCCTGCGCGCGCCCTCCGCCTCCGCGCCCGTCGTCGCGCCTCCCCGGCCGAGCGGAACGTTTGTCCCCCTGAGGACCGACGACCGCCCGGTCGTGGGCCCGCAGGCCCCGGCACCCGCGGATGCCGCGCGGACCACGGAGCCCGGCGGCGGTTCGCGGACGAAGCAGATGCCGCTGCCGCCCGACCCCGACGAGCCGCTGCGGCTGCTGGCGGAACTGACGAACACGCCGCCGCCGCCGCAGACGCCGCTGCGTACGACCGTGCGGCGGATCAAGATCTGGACCCCGCTGGTCCTGCTGCTGATCGTGGCCTTCTGCGTGGCTCAGGCGCTGCGTCCGCTGCCCGAGCCGGAGCTGGAAACGACCGCCGAGACCTCGTACACCTTCAAGGGTGACGAGCTCGCGCTCCCGTGGCCCAGCGAGGGCCAGGCGGTCGTCGAGGCCGAGGGCCTCGGCCGCATGGGCGAGTTCGGCGAGCAGAAGCCGACGCCGATCGCGAGCGTCGCCAAGGTGATGACGACCTACGTCATCCTGCGCGACCACCCGATCAAGAAGGGCGGCAAGGGCAAGACCGTCGAGGTCGACCAGAAGGCCGAGGACCAGTACCACAGCGGCACGCAGGAGTCGGAGTCCGTCGTCCCCGTCACCGCGGGGCAGGAGCTCAGCGAGTACGAGGCGCTGGAGGCTGTCATGCTGCCCTCGGCCAACAACATCGCCCGTCTGCTGGCCCGTTGGGACGCGGGATCGGAGGAGGCGTTCGTGAAGAAGATGAACGCCACCGCCAAGGAACTCGGGATGGACGACACGACGTACACCGACCCGAGCGGCCTGGAGGCCACCACCGTCAGCACCGCGAGCGACCAGGTCAAGCTGGGGCACGCGGCGATGAAGAACCCGGTCTTCGCGGAGATCGCCACCAAGATCCAGTACACGGACATCAACGGCAACGTCCAGAAGAACTACAACCAGCTGGCGGGCTACAACGACATCGTCGGCATCAAGACCGGCACCAGCACCAAGGCCGGCGGCAACCTGCTCTTCGCCGCCTACCGCACGATCGGCGGCACCAAGCAGCTGATCGTCGGCGCGATGCTGGACCAGCAGAAGGCGCCGATCATCGACACGGTCCTCGGCCGCAGCCACACCCTGATCGACGGCACGCGGGACGCGCTCGCCTCGGCCACGATCATCAACAAGGGTGACGTCGTCGGCTACGTCGACGACGGTCTCGGCGGCCACACCCCGGTGGTGGCAGGGAAGGACGTCACCGCGATCGGCTGGGCGGGCCTCGAGGTCGACATCTCGGTGGAGGCCGGCAAGGCGGGCCTCCCGCACATGGCGAACGCCGGTGCCCAGGTCGGTGAACTCGTCGTCGGCAACGGCGACAGCACGATCCGGGTCCCGGTCCTGCTGGAGTCGGCCCTCGTCGAGCCCTCCTTCGGCTCGAAGCTGACCCGGGTCGCCTGACCCGGGTCAGCCCCGCCCGCGGTGCGCGGGCGATCGGGAGGGCGGGCCGGCCGGACCGCTACACGTGGTCCAGCCGGCCCGCCTTCGCCTCCTCGACCAGCGAGCGGAACTGCTCGGCGCTCATCCGCACCCGCTGCCCGAAGTCGTCGGTCAGCACGACCCGCTGGTCGGCCGGCGCCGCTTCGTCCACGTACAGCGTGGGACAGCCGCAGTCGCAGTTGCCGCAGAACACGGCCACCTGTTCCATCGGTCCACCTCCGCCCGGTCCGCGCCCGGCCGGTCACCAGGCGTCAGGAGCGGCATACCCGTGGTGACGGTCTTTCAGGCCGGCGAGGCCGCGGAGCCCGGCGTAGCGGATGCGGCCCCCGTTGTCGTCCCCGACTCCGCCAACTCGCTTTCCAGCGGGGTGCGGAACCGGGGCGTGACACGGACGCCGTCCAGCCACCCCCGCAGCCGGGCGGACTCGGCCTCGATCGCGGCGACGGCCTCGCGGCCCGGGTCGGCGAAGAGCCGGTGGACGACCTCGCCGTCGGCGCGCTGCGCCCAGCCGCCGATCACCCGCCCGTTCCACCACACGGTGGGGCCGATGTTGCCCGACCGGTCGAAGAGCGCCGCCCGCTCCCGTTCGTCCCGCGGCAGGTACCAGTCGCGCCGCTGCCAGCCCATCGGCGTCGGGTCCAGCGCGGGCAGCAACGCCGCCCACGGCGGCGTCTCCGGGACCGGCCCGTCGTCGTCCGGCAGCACATGGCCGGTCTCCCCGTCGAGCAGGACCTGTTCTGTGCCGAGCGCCGCCAGGGCCTTGCGGACCTCGGTCAGCGTCCAGCCCGTCCACCACTTCAGGTCGGCCTCCGTGCCCGGCCCGTACGCGGCCAGCCAGCGGCGGACCAGCTCGGTACGGGCCTGCGCGACCGGGAGTGCCCGCGTCACCGCGCCCGGGGCCCAGCGGTACTGACTGCTCGTCCAGCCGCCCACCGGCCGTCTGCGGACGATACGGCCCTCCGCCGCCAGCACCCGCAGCACGCGTGAGGACACCGCCTGGGCCGCCTCGTACGGCTTGCCGCGTGCCACCACGACCCGCTCGCGCAGCCGAGGAACGTCGGAGGCGAGCTGCGCCGCGGTCGCCTCGCCGCGTACGGTCAGGGCGGCGAGCACGGACTCCTCCAGCTCCGCCAGCCACCGCTCGTCCCAGCCGCCGCCGTCGGCCAGATGCGTGAGCAGTTTCCGGCGCTCCTGCGCGGCGATCGCCTGGGCCGCCGCGGAGAGCGCCACCGGTGCCGAGGCGGTGGTGACCACGAACATCGTCCGGCGCATCGCGAGCAGCCGGGTCAGGCTCCGGTCCTCGTACAGCGCCCGGTCCAGGGCCGCGGCGCCGGGCTCGCGCATCCTGGCCGCGGCGGACAGGTAGACCGTCGCCGGATCCGTGCCGTGCAGCGCCACCAGCGACTCGGCGACCTCCTCGGGGGCCGCCGCCCGCCGCTGTGCCGTCAGCCGGTGCCGCACCGCCATGCGGCGGCGCCGCTCCTCCGCTCCCACCGTTCGTCGCGCGTCCATGGTTCATCGTGGCACGGCCCACTGACAGCGACCGCGGCCGCCTATGACGTACATCACGCCATCGGAGCCGGAAGTCGCGTGAGGACGGGGGCCGTTCGCACTCTCCCGGTGGACCGGAAGGCATCCGGAGCGCACCGCCCGCCTGCCGACCATGCTGACCGACATCGACCACATCGTCAGGGCCCGTCCGCGCGCCCCGCGCCGGGGCCCCGGGTCCGGGAGATCACCGCGACCCTGCGCCACCGCCGAGACGACCCGCTCGCCGCCCGGATCGCAAAGGCGGGCCGGAGCACACCGCGTTCGAGTTCCGCACCGCCGAGGGCACCGCCCTCGTCGAGATGCGCAGCTCCGCTCTGCGGCGCTTCCTGGCCCGGGCGTACGAGGCCGGGCCGCCCGGGCAGGAACTGCGCCACCTGGACATGGACGCTGTCGTCGCCGCCCTTCTGGACGGCGAGTGATCGCCCCCACGGCCCGGGGGGCGGCCGTGGGGGTCAGCGAGCGAGCGGCCGGAAACCGCGCAACCGCAGGGAGTTGCCGACCACGAAGACCGAGGAGAAGGCCATCGCGGCGCCCGCGATCATCGGGTTGAGCAGCCCGGCGGCGGCGAGCGGCAGGGCCGCCACGTTGTAGCCGAAGGCCCAGAAGAGGTTGCCCTTGATCGTGCCGAGGGTGCGCCGGGACAGCCGGATGGCGTCGGCGGCGACCCGCAGGTCGCCCCGGACCAGCGTCAGGTCGCTCGCCTCGATGGCGGCGTCCGTGCCGGTGCCCATGGCGAGCCCGAGGTCGGCGCGGGCCAGTGCGGCGGCGTCGTTGATCCCGTCGCCGACCATGGCGACGGACTTGCCCTCCCGCTGGAGCCGGGCCACGACGGCGACCTTGTCCTCCGGCATGACGTCCGCGATCACATCGGCGGCGTCGATGCCGACCTCGGCGGCGACGGCCCGGGCCACCGCCTCGTGGTCCCCGGTGAGCAGGACCGGGGTGAGGCCCAGGCCGCGCAGCATGCGGACGGCTTCGGCACTGGTCGGCTTCACGGCGTCGGCGACGACGAGCACGGCGCGCGCCCGGCCGTCCCAGGCGGCCGTGACGACGGTGCTGCCGCGGGCCTCGGCCTCCGCCTTGGCGCGGGCCAGCCCGGCCGGCAGCGGTTCGGGCAGCTCCTGGCGCCCGACGGTGACCTGGTGGCCGTCGACGGTGCCCCGGACGCCGAGTCCGGGCAGCGCGCGGAAACCCGTGACGCCGGGCAGGGCGCCGGTGCGTTCCTCCGCCGCCCGGGCGATCGCGCGGGCGATGGGGTGCTCGGAGGCGTGCTCCAGGGCGCCGGCCAGGCGCAGCACCTCGTCCTCCCGCTCCCCCTCGGCCGGGTGCACGGCGCTCAGCGTCATGGCGCCGGTGGTGACCGTCCCGGTCTTGTCCAGCACGATCGTGTCGACCCGGCGGGTGGTCTCCAGGACCTCGGGCCCCTTGATGAGGATGCCGAGTTGCGCGCCCCGTCCGGTGCCGACCATCAGCGCCGTGGGGGTGGCCAGGCCGAGCGCGCACGGGCAGGCGATGATCAGCACGGCGACGGCCGCGGTGAAGGCGGCGGTCGGGCCCGAGCCGTTGCCGAGCCAGAAGCCGAGGGTCGCCAGGGCGAGCCCGATCACGACGGGCACGAACACCGCGGAGATCCGGTCGGCGAGGCGCTGAGCCGCCGCCTTGCCGTTCTGGGCGTCCTCCACCAGGCGGGCCATGCGGGCCAGCTGGGTGTCGGCGCCGACCCGGGTGGCCTCCACGACCAGCCGGCCGCCGGCGTTCACCGTGGCTCCGGTGACGGCCTCGCCCGGCCCCACCTCGACCGGTACGGACTCGCCGGTGAGCATCGAGGCGTCGACCGCGGAGGTGCCCTCCCGTACGACGCCGTCCGTGGCCACCTTCTCGCCCGGCCGCACCACGAACAGGTCGCCGACGGCCAGCTCGGCCGTGGGGACGCGCACCTCGCGCCCGCCGCGCAGCACACCGACGTCCCTGGCGCCCAGCTCCATCAGGGCGCGCAGCGCGGCGCCCGCCCGGCGCTTGGAACGGGCCTCGAAGTAGCGCCCGGCCAGGATGAAGGCGGTGACACCGGAGGCGACCTCCAGGTACAGGTCGGCGGAGCCGTGGCCGGGGGCGACGGTCAACTCGAAGGGGTGCTTCAGGCCGGGCGCACCCGCGTCGCCCAGGAAGAGCGCCCACACGGACCAGCCGAAGGCGGCCAGCGTGCCCATGGAGATCAGCGTGTCCATGGTGGTGGCGCCGTGCCGCAGGTTGGTCCACGCAGCGCGGTGGAAGGGCCAGGCCGCGTACGCCACGACCGGCGCGGCCAGGGTCAGCGACAGCCACTGCCAGTCGCGGAACTGCAGGGCCGGGACCATGGCCATCGCGATGACGGGAACGGCGAGCACGACGGCGGTCAGCAGCCGCTGCCGCAGCGCCGTGAGCTCGGCGGGTTCGGACTCCGGCTCATCCTGCGGCGCGTCGGTGACCGGCGGGGCGGGGAGCGCGGCGGTGTAACCGGTGGCCTCGACCGTGGCGATCAGGTCGCCGACGCCGATCCCGCCCCCGAACGCCACCTTGGCCTTCTCGGTGGCGTAGTTGACGGTGGCGGTGACGCCGTCCATGCGGTTGAGCTTCTTCTCGATCCGCGCCGCGCACGAGGCGCAGGTCATCCCGCCGATCGCGAGTTCGAGCTCGGTGACGCCCGCGGGGGCGGCCTGCGCTGCGATCCGCGGGGTGACCTGCTGCTGATCCGGGAGGGTCATGCCCGGCCGACCAATTCGTAGCCCGCCTCGTCGACGGCGGCGCGGACGGCCGCCTCGTCCAGGGGCGCGTCGGAGTCGATCGTGAGCAGGCCGGTCTCGGCGTCCACCGTGATGCCGGTCACACCGGGGAGGTTCGAGATCTCCTTGCTGACCGCGGACTCGCAGTGACCGCAGCTCATCCCGGAGACGCTGTAGCTGACAGACATGTGTTCTCCTCGTGCCTTCTGTGCGTGTTCCGGTGTACGGCGTCGGGGCACCGTGCCGTCCACCCACCATCAAACTATACCCCCTAGGGGTATGAGGGAAGGGGAGGGTGGGAGGACGGGGAGCGGTGTGGCGCGGGGGTCCGCGCGCCCGTGAGACCGCGCCACGAGGACGTCCACGCAACTGGGTGCGCACGGCCGCGTCTTGGCCCGCCCTGCGGGGACCGGCGCGGGGAGCGCGCCGCGCCGCGCGCCTCGGCCCGCTCGCGCGCGTCGCGCTACCCGGCGGCTGACGACCTTCGTGCGTGCCGGGCGCGACGACCCCGGCCGGCCGGGGTGCCTGGTGCCCCAGGCCCTCATTCCGTGCCGGGGTACGGCTCGGCGTCCTCGACTACCCGCTGCCGCTCCGGGGCATCCGGGAGCTGCCCGGCGTCGCCCGGGGTGTCCTCGCCGGCCGGCGGGCGGTGGTTCCCGGCGCCGTGCCGCGAATCCTCGTGGCCGGGCGTGGCGCCACCTCGTCCGCGGGTGCGGGCCGCACTTCCGCCTCGGCGTCCGGGGTCCGGGCCCTTTCTCAGGACCAGAACCGGTTGATGGCCTCGAGATCGCCGACGCACTCGTCCAGATCCGTGATCCGGTCGCCGACGATCCGGAACACGATCCCGCCCGGCTGGTCCAGGTACGCGCCCCCGCGCTGGGCCGTGAAGTGGTGGAGGGACATCGCGTGGCCGCGGCCGTCGATGAGCACCTGCCGCAACTGGACCCGCATGCTGCCGTCGGTCTCCTCGGCCAGCCTGCGGTAGTAGCCGATGATCTCGTCCCGGCCCTTGTAGTGCCCGGCCAGCGGATGGTCGCCGGGGGTGTGGTGGGCCGCGTCCCCGGCCAGCAGGCCGGCCAGCGTGTCCATGTCGCCTCGGGTGAACGCCGCGTACACCTTGTGGACCAGCATGGTGTGCGGGTGTCCCGCCATGGCCATCGCCACCTTTCCCCGCCGTCCGTCCACAGGCCGACACAAGCCACCCTGGCACCGCTCCCCGGCGGGCGCACCCGCTGCGGACGGGACGCACGCCACCTGTCACACCCCGGAGGGCAACGGCTCCGGGCCGGGTCCTCACCTCCTCACCTCCTCACCCCGATCACCGGATGTGGATTCGATAGCTCTTACGATCGAATCACGTGTCAGAGGATGGCTCAGCAACGGAATCACGCGTATGGTCGGAGCCGCCCGTTGCCGAGGAGGCCCCCCATGTCCGTCGACCGCACCCGCCTGAAGGAACTGCTCGCGCGGGAGACCGCCGAGGCGGCCGCCCGCAATCCGAAGTCACGCGCCGCGTACGAGGCGGCCGGCCACCTCTTCGGCCGGGTGCCCATGACCTGGATGAACAAGAACGCGGGAGCCTTCCCCCGCTACCTGGCCGGTGCCCGCGGCGCCCGCGTGACCGACATCGACGGCCACGAGTACATCGACTTCTGCCTCGGCGACACCGGCGCCATGGCCGGGCACTCCCCGGAGCCGGTCGCCGGGGCGATCGAGCGCCGCTACCGCGAGCTGGGCGGGGCCACCGCGATGCTCCCCACCGAGGACGCCGAGTGGGTCGGCGCCGAACTGGCCCGCCGCTTCGGGATGCCCCGCTGGTCTTACTCGCTCACCGCGACCGACGCCAACCGGTGGGCGATCCGCCTCGCCCGCGCCGTCACCGGACGGCGGAAGATCCTCTTCAACAGCTACTGCTACCACGGCAGTGTCGACGAGTCCCTCATCGTCACCGGCCCCGGCGGCCGCGGCGGGGTGAGCCGCCCCGGCAACGTCGGAGCGCCCTGCGACGTCACGCTGACCAGCCGCGTCGCGGAGTTCAACGACCTGGAGGGACTGGAGCGGGAACTCGCCCACAAAGACGTGGCCGCCGTCCTGATGGAGCCCGCCCTCACCAACATCGGGATCGTGCTGCCGGAGCCCGGCTACCTGGAGGGCGTCCGCGAGATCACCCGCCGGCACGGCGTACTGCTGATCAACGACGAGACCCACACCTTCTCCGCCGGGCCGGGCGGCGCCACCGCCGCCTGGTCCCTGGAGCCCGACATCCTCACCATCGGCAAGGCCATCGCCGGCGGCGTACCGGCCGGCGCCTACGGCCTGTCCGCCGACCTCGCCGACCGCCTCCTGTCCCGTGGCGACCTCGACCTGGTCGACATGGGCGGCGTCGGCGGCACCCTCGCAGGCAACGCTCTGTCCGTCGCCGCCATGCGCGCCACTCTCGAACACGTCCTCACCGACGACGCGTTCGCCGCCATGTCCGAGCTCGCCGCCCGCTTCGAGCGCGGCGTGGCCGAGGCCGTCGCCGCGCACGGCCTGCCCTGGTCCGTCAGCCGTCTCGGCGCCCGCACGGAGTACCGCTTCGCCGCGCCCGCACCGCGCGACGGCACCGAGTCGGCGGCCGTCTCCGACCCCGAACTGGAGGACTTCCTGCACCTGTGGCTGGCCAACCGCGGCATCCTCATGACGCCGTTCCACAACATGGCCCTGATGTGCCCGGCCACCACCGAGGCCGACGTCGACACCCACACCGCCCTCTTCGCCGGGGCCCTGGCCGAGCTGGCAGGCTGAGACCCGTGGACGACATCGACCGCGCCATCCTCCGCGAGCTCCAGACCGACGGCCGCATCCCGTACGCGGACCTCGGCCCGAAGGTCGGGCTCTCCCCGTCCGCCGCCCGCCAGCGCCTGCAACGGCTGATCGACGGCAAGGTCGTGCAGGTCGTGGGCGTCACCGACCCCATGGCCATGGGCGGGCAGGCGATGGCGCTGCTCGGCGTCCGGGTGGACGGCGACCCGCGCGCGGTCGCGGACACGCTCGCCGCCCGCGACGAGGTCGTCTACGCGGTCCTCACCGCCGGGCCCTACGCCCTCTTCGCCGAGGTCGTCTGCCCGGGCCCGTCCGACCTGTTGGACTTCGTCAACGACGTGGTCAGGACCACCGAGGGCGTCGCGGGCGTGGACACCTTCCCCTACTTCGGCATCCACACCCACCGCTTCCTGTGGGACGTGGGCTGAGCCTGGACGCGGGCTGAGCCGCGGGCGGCGCGGTCAGCCCTTCGGCACGACGCGCAGGGCGCGGTACTCGTACCCGTCCTGCGCGAAGCCCGGCGCCTCCCACTCCAGGGCCACCGACTGGCCGGCGGACAGCGTGCGGAAGCCGTTCATCTCGATGTCGCTGTAGTGGGCGAAGCACCCCCCGGGCGTCTCCGGGCAGTCCAGCACGCCCCAGCCCTCTTCCTCGTACCACTCGCGTACGGTCGCGTTCGCCATGCCCGCAGCCTAAGCGCGTCCCCGCCGCGCGGCGCGTCCACGACGGTCGACGGATGTCACCAGCCCCGCCGGCCGTCCCACGGTGCGGCGTCCGCCGGGGGGTACGCCCCCGGCAGGGCGCCCCCGTGCAGATGGGGGACATCGGCGGCAGAGGAGGTCTGGGCCTCCTCGACCCAGGCGTCGGCCAGCAACGTCGGTGATTCCGCCGTCCCGGCCGGGGCTGCCGTGCCGGGACCCGGCGCCGGGACCGACAGACTGCCGTAGCGCTCCATCCGCTGCCAGCGCAACCGCGACCCGGCGAGGGCGGTGGCCACCGACTGGATCACCACGAGGTACATCAGCTGCCGGTAGACGAACTGCTGCAGAGGCAGGCTCCACAGGGGGCCGGCCCGCTCGCCGTCGAGCCGGAAGGCGTACAGCCCCATCACGGCCTGCAGCGCCAGGAATCCCAGCCACAACCCGACGATGCGCACGGGGTCGAGGAAGACCAGCCCGTAGACGGCGAAGACGTCGACCACGGGGGCCAGCAGGGGCAGCAACACCTGGAAGAGCAGCAGGTACAGCAGGCCGCGGCGGCCGAGCTTGCCGGCCGCGCCGGACTGCAGCAGTGCCCCGCGGTGCTTCCACATCGCCTGCAGCGTGCCGTAGCACCAGCGGTAGCGCTGACGCCACAACGCCCCCAGCGAGGCGGGGGCCTCGGTCCAGGCGATCGCGTCCTCCTGGTACACCACCCGCCATCCGGCGCGGCAGAGCGCCATCGTCAGATCGGTGTCCTCGGCGAGCGTGTCGTCGCTCACGCCGCCTGCCCTCACCAGGGCGTCGCGACGGAACGCGCCGACGGCCCCGGGCACGGTGGGCATGCACTCCGCGAGGTCGAACAGACGTCGGTCGAGGTTGAACCCCACCACGTACTCGATGTGCTGCCACCGGCCCAGCAGGCCACGGCGGTTGATGACCTTGGCGTTGCCGGACACCGCGCCGACACCCGGATCGGCGAAGGGCTGCACGAGTGCGCGCACCGCGTCGGGTTCGAAGACCGTGTCGCCGTCGACCATCACGAGCAGGTCGTACGAGGCCGCGGCGATCCCGGTGTTGAGCGCCGCGGGCTTGCCCGCGTTGGCCTGCCGGATGACGCGTACGAAGGGCAGCCGCAGCGACTCCACGAGGTCGGCCGTGCCGTCGGTGGATCCGTCGTCGACGACGACGATCTCGACGGGATGGTCGGAGGCGAGCAGGGAACGGACCGCCGCCTCGATGCCGGCGCTCTCGTTGTACGCGGGGACGATGACGGAGACCGGGGCGGTCACCGGCGGCCCCCACGGCACGGCGCGCCTGCGGACGTGCCGGCGGGCCGCGACCATGACGGCGGCGGCGCGCAGCAGGGCCAGCGCGCCCGCCGCGTACAGCAGCCAGCCGAGGACCCGCAGGGCCCACTCGCTCCCGGAGAGTGCGCCGATGAGCCCCAGGCCCAGCCAGTGGTCACCGGTCGCGGCGGGCCGGGTGGACTGCGGCAGCCGTACCGCCCCGCTCACCGTGGTCACCGAGAAGCCGCGGTCGGCGAGCGTCGAGAGCAGCGGGTCCAGGGCCTCCAGCGTCTGCGAGCGGTCGCCGCCGCCGTCGTGCATCAGCAGGATCTGCCCGGCCGTGCCGCGCGGGACCGAGTCGGCGATGATCCGGTCCACACCCGGCCGCTGCCAGTCACCGCTGTCGAGCGTGCTGAGGACCGTCAGGTAGCCGTCCCCGGCGGCCGCCCGGATCGCGGACCAGTCCTGGTTCGTCACCGCCGCGTTCCCGGACGAGTACGGGGGGCGCAGCAGCGAGCTGGTCCGCCCGGTGGCGCCCGCCAGCGCCAACTGGGTCTCGCGCAGCTCCAGCGAGCGCTGCCACCGCGGGAGCGTCCCCAGGTCCGTGTGGGTGAAGGTGTGGACACCGATCTCGTGCCCTTCGGCGATGATGCGCCGCACGAGCTCCGGATGGGCGGCGACCTGGGTGCCCACCACGAAGAACGTGGCGTGCACGTGGTGTCGGCGCAGAACGTCCAGGATCTTCGGCGTCCACTGGGGATCCGGACCGTCGTCGAAGGTGAGCGCGACGGTGCGGGCCTTGGGACCGGCGGTGCGGACGGCGTCCGAGGAGCCGTCGACGACCGGACCGCCACGGGTCACGCCCGCCGGCACGCGGTCGGAGGCGCCGAGCGGCCTGGCGGCGTCGTCGCCGATCCCGGACATGTGGTGCGTGTAGCCCTGGATGACCAGTGCCGCGCTCAACGTCAGGACCAGCATCGTCAGCAGGAGCCAGTGCGTACGCAGCGGCACGTTGCGCACGATGCCGCGGTGGCCGTTTCTTCGGGGGTGGCGGGTCCGGGCACGCCTCATCGTGATCGCTCTCCTCGGCGGTGGAACACGGCCTGCCCTAGCCGCGGCTGCGACTGGTGCTGCGGGCGGGGGCGGGGTGGGAAGCCGTACTCCTGCCCCGGACCTCGGCGGGTGCCGGGGTCGTTTTCGAGGCGCCCGGCGCGGTGCTCGCCGCCGGGCTCGGTCCGGTCGTGGTCGCGGCCCCCGGCTCGGCCACGGCTGCGGGCGTCCGGGACGCCTCGCCGGGCAGCCCCTCCGGAACCGCGGGCGGTGCCGTCGACGGCCGGCGCGGGGCGCCTGCCTCACGCTGCGGTGCCGATGACGCCGGACCTCCGGAGGGGCGCTCGGCCGACTCGGGCAACGGAAGGTACGGCGAGGAGGCGCCGGGGCCACCCAGGAGCGCGCTCAGCAGGAGGGCGACGTACGCGACCGCGGGTACGGCGAGCAGCAGCCCGAGCCGCCGGACCCGCCGCTGGCGACGTCCGGAGGCGTCGACGAAGACGGGCGCCGTGACGGCGTGGCGACGGCGCGCCGCGGGGTGTTCCGGCTGCGGCCGGGCAGTGTCGGGGCCGGGGGTCTGGTACACGGCCGCGAACCCTACAAGCGATCCCGTTCGACTGGCGACCGTGACCATATTCCGCTCAAAAGCGGCATGGTGTGGTTTCTGCCGTCACGCTGCCTTCGCCGCTTTTCTTCCGCTGCTCTCGCCTCCCGGGGGGGTGTAACGGTTTCGGGACCGGTTGCGCCCCCGTGGATAGCCGCGTGCAGAACCGCACACGGGCCCGAGGAGCGAAGGGGCAGGATGAAGCAGGACGTGAGCAACCCACGGGCGGCCGTGCTCGGGCCCCGCCTCGCCGCGGACGTGGTCACCATGGCCCGGGAAGGGGCCAGGATCAGACTCGACTACTCGCCGGAGAGTCTCACCATGGTCGACCGGGTGATCGAGGCGATCCGGCGTGAAGGGCCTCCCCTCCAGGCGGTGGCTCCGACACTTCGGGGGTTCGGTGCCTACACGGGCGAGGTGCTCGTCCGCGCGGCCGGAGCGGACTGGGTGGAGTTCGACGAGGAGAAGCGCGATACATTCGGGCAGCCGTTCGGAATCCGCACGCCGGACGGGCGTGTCTGGAACCCGCTCGGACGGGCGATGAAGCGGTACGAGAACGGCGCGGCGGACAGCCTGCGTCTTTTCTGCCTCTCCGTGATGGGCCGGGGCCAGGTGTGACTTCCGCCACGCCGCGGGAGGCCGGGTCCCCGCGGTGCGACAGCGCGGCACGCACGGGGCGACGAGCACGAAGAGGACGCAGTGGGCAAGGCGGAGGTTCGTCGGCGCGACCGGCTGGGCGAGGGCGAACTCGGTGATGCGGTCCGGCGGGCCCGCGGCGGCGACGAGAGCGCGTTCGCTGCCGTCTACCGGGAGGTCCATCCGATGCTCCTGGGCTACCTGCACGGACTGGTCGGCGACGACGCCGAGGACGTGGCCTCCGAGACCTGGCACGACATCGTCCGCGACGTCGCCGGCTTCCGCGGCGACGGCCAGGCCTTCCGGGGCTGGGCCGCGACGATCGCCCGGCACCGGGCCATGGACCACATCAGGAGGATCAAGGCGCGGCCCCGCACCACACCCCTCGAGGACCGCGTCGCCGAACCGGTGACGCTCGAGGACGCCGGCGGGGCGGCGCTGGAGAACCTGTCGACGCGGCGGGCGCTCGATCTGATCGCTGGGCTGCCGCAGGACCAGGCCGAGGCGGTCCTCCTGCGGGTGGTCGTCGGGCTCAACGCGCCCACCGCGGCAAAGGTCCTGGGCAAGCGGCCGGGTGCGGTGCGGACCGCCGCCCACCGGGGTCTCAGACGCCTGGCCGAGCGCCTCGACGGCGCCAGGGGAAGTGAAGGATGAAGGACAGCAGAGAACACGACGACTGGATGGACGCCGCGCTGGTGGAGCGGCTGCTCGACGGCGTCGGCGTGGAGGACGCCGACAGCCGTGCGACGCTTCTGGCGGATCTCCTGGCGGCCGCGTCGGCGCCGTTGCCCGCGGATCCGGCACAGGAGCGGGTGGTGCTGACGGCGTACCGGCAGGCGCGGGACGCCGGGTCCACGCGGCGGCGACCGTCCGCTCTCGGCCGGCGTGCCCGGGTGGCGGCCGGTGGACTGGCCGCGGTCTTCGCCCTCGGTGGAGTGGCGTTCGCCGCGCAGTCCGGCACGCTTCCGAACCCGTTCCACTCGGCCAGGACCGGGCCCCGTCCGGTGCCCTCCGGCTCGGCCGGGTCCGCCGCGCCGGTCGCCTCCGCGTCCTCCACCCCCGTCGCCGCCACGCCCACCGCACCGATGTCCACACCCCCCGTCGGACCCACGGCGGGGAAATCCTCCGGCGCGCCTTCGGCCACGCCCGGTTCGCGGACCACGCCCCCCGGGCTCACGGATGCCGAACCCAAGGGGCTCTGCGAGGCGTACGTCAAGGCCACGGGGCGCGGCGAGGCCATGGAGGCCGCGGCACGGGCAACCCTGGAGAGGGTGGCCGGTGGAAAGGAGGCCATGGGTCCCTACTGCGACCGGGTTCTGGGCTCCGGCGCCACTACGAAGCCCCAGGCTCCTGCGTCGCCGACGGAGCCCGGCCGCCGCCGCTGACCGTCCGGGACCGGCGGGCCCTCAGCCCCACACCGAGCGGAAGCCGTTGACCAGGTTGACGACGGTCCCCAGCACCAGGAACCAGCCGAAGCAGAGGTAGACCCGCCCCACGGTCCGGTTGCCCCGGTCCGGCGAGGACGCCGGACCGGGCGCCGGGGCGGATTCCACCCGCACCGGCTCGTCGGGGGAGAGCAGACCCCGGGCCGCGCGGCGCCACACGCGGCCTGCCCGTATGAGCACGACCGCCACGAGGCAGCAGAACGCGGCCGTCTGGAAGTAGGTACCAGGTGATGCCAATTGCGCCGAGGCGTAGCTCTGCATGAACGCATGACCTTCCAGGATTCCGGACGCGCCGGACCGCACACCGGCCTGCCCGTGCCGGCGGGCGAAGCGGTCGGGCACGGCCCCGCCGGCGATCTCGGCGAAGTGCCGTACGCGTCATCTTGTGATGATCCGCAACGCAGGTCAATACCCCCAGGTCGCCGGAAAACCGGCGGTCGGCACAGTGGAGCGGAACGCGGTGAATTGCCCCGTCCGTGCCACCGGTGGGCGGCCCCTCAAGGAGCGGTTCCCGTCCATGGCCGTCGAGGGGGGGACGCGTGGGATAGCACGAGCCGAGCCCTCGTACGAGCGGCTGAGACGCGGTTCCTTCTTCCAGCGGGCCGCCGAGGGCGGTTGACCGCGGTCACGCGGGACATCGCGTCCCTCAGGCGGAGGCCTTGGCGATGACGCCCTCGACCTCGTCCCGCCCGAAGGCCCGCATGGTCGTGCTGCGGATGTTGCCGATCGCGCCGAGCCGCAGCAGCGCCGCGGCGGCGGTCTCGTCGTCGGGCGCCTCGACGATCGCCACGAGGTCGTAGGGCCCCACGGTCCAGTAGATGTCCGCGAGCCTTCCCCCGACGTCCCGCAGCGCGGCACCGAAGGCGTCGGCCCGTTCCGCCGTGTCGGCGTAGGCGCGGATTCCCTGGTCGGTCCAGCTCAGCAGGGTGATGTAGAGCGGCACGATCTCTCACCTCGACAAAGAGAGGAGCGTCCACTCACAGCGTATGCGCCCCCCTGACGGGTCGCACCCGCGGCCCGGCGTGCGTGCGGTCCGGGCCGGGGGAGCCAGTCCGGGAAGCCGCGAAAGACGCACGGCGAAACGGGTGTTGCGACGACGACGGCCGGACCGGCTGCCGTCCCAACCGCTGTTGTCGTGGTCGCCGGGTCGGGGCAGGGCGCCACGCCCGCCGTGCCGGCTGGGGGAGAACCTGTATGCAACGTCTGAGAAGGCGTCGCATTCCGTTCGGAGTCTTGATCAGTCGACCGATGAGTTCTTGCGGGCTGCCGGGTCAGTACGGACATGACTACAACGAACACGCCGCCTGTCGTCTCCCGTCTGGAGTGGCTGGCCGCAATCGAAACCCTGCGCGCCCGGGAGAAGGCGCACACCCGGGAGGGCGACGCAATCGCCGCCGCCCGGCGCCGCCTGCCCATGACCGAGGTGGACCCCTCGACCCCGCTCGTCGGAAGCAACGGGTCCGTCCCCCTGATCGACGTCTTCGAGGACCGTACCCAACTGTTCGTGTCGTATCACATGTGGCATGACGGCCACCCCGCCGCCGAGCAGTGCGAGGGCTGCACCTTCTTCACCGGCCAGGTCCGTGAACTGTCCTATCTGCATCAGCGTGACGTCACTTTCGCTGTCTTCTGTCAGGGGCCCTACGAAGAGTCGGACCGCTACCGCCGCTTCATGGGCTGGGAGCTGCCCTGGTACTCCGTACCCGCCGACTCCCACGAACGGCTCGTCGCCGGTCGGCACTTCGGGATGAAGGCGTGCTACCTCCGCGACGGGGACCGTGTCCACGAGACGTACTGGACCACCGGCCGCGGTGTCGAACCCATGGCGGCGTCGTACGGCATCCTGGACATGACCGTCTACGGGCGGCAGGAGACCTGGGAGGACTGTCCGCCGGGCTGGCCGCAGCCGTACGAGACCCGCGGTCAGCAGTTCCGCAAGGACGGGCGGCCGACCGCGCAATGGGTACGGATCGCCGCCGGGCACGACGACGGCCTCCACGACGAGTGCGGCATCCGGGAGGTGGCGAAGTGACCGCGGTGGCGGACGCTGAGATCACGGCGCTGCTGCGTTGCTTGCAGGTCCAGCGAGACCACGTGTTGGGGACCGTGGAGGGGCTCGGTGAGGAGGCGCTGCGGCGACCGGTGCTGCCCTCTGGATGGAGTTGCCTGGGGATGGTGCAGCACCTCACGCTGTCGGTGGAGCGATTGTGGTTCCGTGCCGTTGTGGCTGGGGACCCGGAGGTCATCGACCTGGTCGGCAGCCAAGACAGCGCATGGCAAGTGGCTTCGGCGGTGCCGGCCGCCGACGTCCTTGACGGCTACCGGTATGAGGCGTCCCTGGCGGATGCCGTCATCGCCGCCTCATCCGCAGATGCCGACCTGGTCTGGTGGCCTTTCCCGGAGAGTGAGGAGTGGCGCCTGCACAGTCTTCGGGACGTCCTGCTCCATGTGATCACTGAGACCGCGTGCCACGCCGGCCACCTTGATGCGGTTCGCGAACTCATCGACGGGCGACGGTGGCTGGTGAACACCTAGACCCACGGCAGCGCAACCGGGTCGGGGCCGATCTGTCCGAGGTGGATCAACCCTTTGGAAGCCATCCGCTTTCAGCCCTGTTCCGCCAGCCGCTTCAGCCTGCCCTGCGCGCCCTCGACCCGCGAAGGCGAGGGGCGTGTCCCAGCCCAGGCGCGCGGCTTTCTGTTGCGCCGGCAGCTCCATCCCGCCCGAGCTGTCGAAGGCGGCCATGATGTGCCGCTGTTCGGCCCGGACGATGTCGTGGCGGCGTCGCAGGCGGAGTGCCGCAGTCCTCGGCCGGCCTGACCGCGACCGGCCGGCCAGGTCGGCGGCGGTCAGGCCTTGCGAAGTGATCCCCTCGACGGCGACCGGGCCCTGGCACGGCAGTCCGTCCAGGGCGGCGGTCGGCTTCGGGAGTTACTGTCGGATGTTGATGGCCTGGACGGCCTCGGACTGTGCGACTGCCAGCGGGGAGGCGACGTTGGCCGACAGTGATTCGTTGTGGGCGTTCACGTGGGCGGACTTCAGCGACTTGTTGGTGAACTCGAAGAAGCGGAAGTCCCCGCCCCGGCCGCCGTACCCTCCGTGGCCGTATCCCCCGCGGCCGTAGCCTCCGCGGCCGTACGCCCCGCGGTCGTACCCGCCACGGCCGTACCCCCCGTGGCCGTAGCCTCCGCGGTCGTAGCCTCCGTAGCCGTACGCTCCGCGGTCGTAGCCCCGGTTGCCACAGCCGTCGTCCCAGCCGCACCCCGAACAGTTCGCGGAAGTGGCCAGTGCCGTACCGGCCATGGGGATCCCCATCGCTGATACCGCCAATGCCACCGTAGCCGCGGCTCGAGCAAGACCTTTCACTGCGTTCCTCCCTTGGAGACAGGAATTTCCTGATGCGGAGCCGAAGCTAGCCGATAGCCACTCGGAAGTCATTCACGCTTCGCGATGAAGGTCCGCCGAACAGGGCACCATCGCGAAATGCGCGAGGGTACCCGACGGGCCGCAACTCTGGTGTTTTACCAGCTCACGCCCCACACTGTTCTGCTGTGGGGGAATCGTTGACTTCCATGTCGACACACCTTGGAGTGAATCCGGCACGGGCTCTCGACGTGGAAAAGCGTTGCGGGACAGGATGAAGTAAATTCATTCAAGCGGGCCAAATTTGACAAGCCGACGTCATTTTGGATTCCGCGAGCCGGGCCCTGGGTGTAACAATTGGGGCCTGAGCGGTGGGGACCAGGAAATTGGACGACTTGAAATCCGGGGCGATGTCGAATCCAAACGCGCCGCACGATTGCGGCCCCGACAACGCCCCCGGTGACCCCGCGGCATGGGCGGCTCGGGGGGCCGGCCTGGGCTCAGTGTCCCGGGGCTGACGCCGCCCGGTTCCGGAGCAGTTCGTGAACCGCGTGGACTACCTCGCTGGTGATCTCATCCCAGGGGGCCGACCAGTTCTCGTTCCAGTCGTCGAGCTGGACGGCGCGCGCGGCGATGGGCTCCAACCCGGACGGGTACCGGAGTTCGGCAGCCGCCTCGTACCAGATCATGTCCGCGCCGGTCGCGGGGTCGAGCGAACCCTTGCCGCGCAGAGGACGATCACTGTCGAGCCGCTCAGCATCGCGGTCACTCTGGGCCTGACGTCATCTTGACCGGTGTACTCGTGGCCGACCGCCGCATGAGGAGCGACGTATGGTGATCACTGGCCTGACCTGTGAGTTCCCCGCCGCGGATGCAGTGGGCGGCGTACTGGCCCGCGCACCGTGCCCCCCTGACCCCCCGCCCCTCGTTCTGGCGAGAGTGGCACGGGGTCCGCGCTGGGCCCCCTCGATGCGAACTACATCCGGCGCACGACGCGATCGCTAGTAGCCCGTCGCGCGGAGCCACCGCATCGTTGTGACCACTTCGTCGCCGAACTCCTCGCACAGCGCGAGCAACTCGCGACCCGTGCACGAGTCGAGCAGCCCTGCCGAATCGGGGAGAGTCCGGAGAGTGCCGTGGCCGACGGATTCGACGGCGAAGCTGCGGGACGCGAAATACCCCTCGCCCGCCCGTCCCGCCAGGTTCACGAGGTACTCGCGGTGGGCTTCCTCCGAGGGGTGCGGGTAGAACGAGTCCTCGACGAGGTTGTCGAGGTGGTCCGCCAGGCCGGCCGAGCCTTCGACCACTCCCTCTGTTGCGTCCACGCCAGGCTTGTCCAGCAACTCGCCGAAGGCCAGTAGGTTGCTGATGGTCTCCAACTGAATGAGCCGGACCGTGTCCGGGTCGACTTCGGACGTGAAGAGCGGGGCCGTGGACAACTCGGCGATCGCTCGCCGGTATGCACGATCCGACTGTTCACCAGCAGGTGACGCTGCCAGCTGGAACAGCGATTCCAGCGCAGCCCGGTCGATGCCCCACTCTGCGTCGAGCTCGAACGCGAGCACGGGCGCACGCCACCGCCACAGGGCCAGGACGACAGCCTGGCGCTGATGGACGGGCTTCACGCCCGCCAACCGCTCTTTCTGTACCACGTACGTGGGCCGGCCTCTCTGATCTGATCGACCGGGACACCGTAGAAGCCGCCGACCGGATCGTTCAGCGACGTTCATACCAGCCGCTGGGTGGGCCCGGAGGGACGCTACCGTGCGGGGGTGGTGCCGGGGCAGTGGTAC
>NZ_CBDRCM010000003.1:0-261808 GCF_965342435.1 Actinacidiphila sp. bgisy160
AGAGCCGCCGCACGACGCGCTCGGCGGCCCGGCCGTCGTCGAAGGCGCAGAAGCGCCGGCGGAACGCCTCGCGCAGGACGGCCGCCTCCGGGCTGTTCCAGGCGCCGTCGCGAAAGACCGCGATCAGCTCGTCGTCGCTGGTGGAGACCGCGCCGGGGGTCTCGCCGGGCGCGCCGGACAGCAGGTCGAAGTAGACGCCGCGGCTGGCCCGGTAGACCGGCCAGTCGTCGGCGTGGACGACGATGGGCCGGTCGAGGAGCGCGTAGTCGAACATGATCGACGAGTAGTCGGTGACGAGGGCGTCGGCGGCCAGGCACAGCTGTTCGACCGACGGGTGCCGGGAAACGTCCACCAGCAGGCCCTCGTCGTGCAGCGCCTTCAGCCGGGGGTCCTCGCCGTGGAAGTAGTGGATGCGGGTCAGCAGGACGAAGTCCTCGCCGAGCGCCCGGCACACTCGTTCCACGTCCAGCCGCGGCACGAAGTTGCGCTGGTAGTCGCGGGTCGTCGGCGCGTACAGGACCGCGGTGCGGCCGGGGGCGATGCCCAGGGCCGTGCGGGCGCGGGCGACCTCGGCGGCGCCGGCGGTCAGGAAGACGTCGTTGCGCGGGTAGCCGGACTCCAGGTGCTGCCAGGAGGAGGGGTAGACGCGCTCCCAGATCTCGCTGGAGTGCGGGTTGGAGGACAGGCTGTAGTCCCAGCGGTCCACCCGCTCCAGCAGGCGGCGGAAGCTCATGCCCTTGGCCGAGGCGGGGTAGCGCTGCTGGTCGATGCCCATCTTCTTCAGCGGGGTGCCGTGGTGGGTCTGCAGATGGATACTGCCGGGCCGCTTGCGGATGTCGTTGGGGAAGTTGACGTTGCTGATCAGGTACGTGGCCCGGGCCATCAACCGCCAGTAGCGCCGGGTGCGCGGCACGACGTAGTCCACGCCCTTGGGCACCCGGGGTACGTCGGACTTGCGGACCAGCCACACCCCGTGGATGCCCGGGGCGATCTCGCGCGCCTTGTGGTAGATCGCGGCCGGGTTGCAGAACACACCGCGGTCCCAGTACGCCGAGTACACCGCGAGGCCGGGGTCGAGCGGTCGCCGCAGGTGGTAGGCGTACAGGGCGGCCTTGGCCCGCTGTGCGACCTGCCGGCGCAGCCGCCGCCTGCGCCGGGACAGCTCCTTGCGGGCCCCGCGCGCAACGTCGCCCAGCCGGGCAAGCAGCCAGCTGCCGCGGGCCAGCCGCCGGCAGCCGGCGGCCTTGTCCGCTGGCGGCACGAACCCCTCCGGGACGTGGCGGGCGTACCAGCGGGCCGCGAGCCGGAAGAACTCGCCGCGCAGCCGCGGCGGGATCCGGCCGGGGTTGCCGAGGCAGAACAGGAGGTGGCTGACGGCCCGCTCGAACAGCATCGGCCGCAGTGGTGCGAGGTGCTCGCGGCCGGGCGCGTCGAGGAAGTCGAAGAGCCGGGTGTACTGGTCGAGGATGACGAAGTGGTTGCGGCCGGGGCTGCGGGTGCTGGCACCGCTGCGCCGCTGCCGGTACTCCAGCACCACCCGCGCCAGACAGGAGATCCGCTCGGCGCTGAGCATCGTGACGTAGGAGAGGAGGGCGTCCTCGTAGATGCCGTCGCTGAAGGAGAAACCGTGCCCCCGGTAGAAGGCGCGGCGGTAGACCCGGTTGGAGGTCATCGCGAACAGCCGCAGGAACTCGGGGCGTTCGGTGATCCGGAAGACCTCGGTGCCGGCCGAGGCGAGCAGCTCCCCGAAGACGCTCTTCTCGGCGGCCTCCCACCAGTAGGTGCGCACGTGGTCGAAGTAGAGGATGTCCGGGTCCCCGTCCTGCTTCAGCCGCTCCGCGACCGCCTCCAGGGAACCGGGGGCCAGGGTGTCGTCGCCGTCGAGGAAGAGCAGGTAGTCGCCGGTGGCCCGCTCGGCACCGGTGTTGCGGGCCCGCCCCACGCCCAGGTTCTCCTCGTGGTGCAGCGCGATCACCCGGGAGTCGCGGGCCGCGTACTCGTCGAGGATGCGGCCGCAGTGGTCCGGCGAACGGTCGTCGACCGCGATCACCTCGAGGTCGGGCAGTGACTGCGACAGCACCGAGTCGAGGCAGGCGCGCAGATAGCCCTGCACCCTGTGGACCGGGACGATGACGGAGAAGCGGGGCATGTGGATCCTGGGTTCCCTCAGGGGTCAGTGACGGTCGGGTTCGAGCAGCCGGTCGACGGCTCGGGCCGCCGCGCCGCCGTCGTCGAGGTGGCAGAAGGTCGCCCGGAAGTGCGCGTACGCGTCGGCGCTGTGCCGGACCACGGTGCCCAGGTCGCGCAGCGCGCCGGCCAGTTCGGCGGTGGACTGCAGCAGCGGGCCCGGGGCCTGGGCCTCGAAGTCGGGGTAGAAGCCACGCAGGGTGTCGCGGAAGTGCTCCAGGTCGGGGACGAGGAAGAGCATAGGGCGTCCGGTGTTGGCGAAGTCGGCCGCCGGTGACGCGTAGTCGGTGACCAGGACGTCGGCGATGAGCAGCAGCTCCGCCACGTCCGGGTGGCAGGACACGTCGCGCACGAACCCGGAGCGCGGGGTGCGGACGCGGTCGGCGACCAGGGGGTGGGAGCGGAAGAGCAGCACGTGGTCGGCGCCCAGGGCGCGTTCGGCCTCCGCCAGGTCCAGGTGGGGCGACATGCGGTAGTGCTCGGCGTCGTACGCCAGGTCATCGCGGCGTGTGGGCGCGTAGAGCACGACGGTGCGGTCCCCCGGGATCCGCAGCCGGTCGCGCAGCGCGGCGGCGACCTTGTCGCGGTCGTCGGCGAAGAGCACGTCCGTGCGGGGCAGTCCCGTCTCGGCGACCGGTCCGTCGTAGCCGAGCGCGGCGCGCAGCAGCGGGGTGCTGTACGCGTTCGGCGACAGCAGCAGGCTCCACTGGGCGCCCGGGTCGCGCGGCGGGCGGGGCAGGTGCACCAGGTCCGCGCACAGGGTCCCGGCGAGGTCCCGGCCGGTGCGCTTGAGGGGCGTGCCGTGCCAGGTCTGCAGCACGGTCTGGTCCGGGCGGCGTGTGAACCACGGCGGCAGGTGGGTGTTGGTGACGACGTAGCGGCAGCGGGCGAGCGCCTCGTACCAGGCGGCGCTGTGCAGCACGACCGGCCGCGCGGTCGCCGGCGGGGGAGCCTGGCCGTCCCTGACCACCCACAGGTGCTCCAGGCCGTCGGCCGCGCGGCGGCGCAGCAACTCCTCGTGGACGGCGCGCGGAGAGTCGCCGTACGCCCGTCCGTCGAAGGCGCTGTAGAGCACCGCCTCGCGGCGCGGCAGGGCGCGGGTGCGAGGGTGGTGGCTCTCGCGCAGCACCCGCTGCCGGTACGGGCCGCGCTGCGGCTCCGGCACGGTGGGCCGGGCGTCGAGGAACAGCCGGTCGTGGAAGCGCCGGTCGACGGAGAAGGACTTGCCGCCCGCCTCCGCCGCCATCGGCAGCGCCTCGAACACCCCGGGCGCGACCCGTACCGGAGCTTCCGCGCCGGCCCCGTCGCGCAGGTGCAGGTACCAGCGGCCGGCGGGCAGCGGGACGGTGCCGGCGAGGGACTCCAGCGTGCCGGGGCGCAGGGTGGCGGTGAAACGGCGCCCCTCGTACGGGCCCGGCCCCGCGGCGTCCTCCGGCCCCGGCGACGCCCCCTCCGGCCCCGGCGGCAACGGCAGGATGGCGCTTGACGGCGACGGGAAGCCGGGCCGGCGTCCCGGCGGACCGTCGGACTGGACCGGGACGGCGTGCTCCACGCGGTGCGTGCCGTGGCGCAGCACCAGTTCGGCCGGACCGGGGGCGGAGCCGGGCGCGAGGCGGCCCGCCACGACCAGGGCACCCTCGGCGGTCCAGCCGATGGCGTCGGCCACCGGCTGCGGGGTGCGGTCGCGCAGCACCAGCTTCCCCGAGGCCTTCGCCTCGACCAGCAACCGCCGCGGTGTCCCGCCGAGGCGGGGGTCGGTGCCCAGGTCGTAGTGCCCGGCGGGCAGCGCGCCGTCCAGGTGGACGGGGTCGGCGTGCCCGGGGCTCAGCAGCGCCACGTCCCAGCTGTCGGTGTCCTCGGGGCGGATCTCCTTGGGCCCGGCGTCCAGCGCCGACCGGGCGGCCGCCAGGTCGGCGAGGGGCACGCGGGCCCGGCGGCCGCCGTCGTCCGCCTCCCCCCGCGCCACGGGCTCCAGCGGGTACTCCAGCACGGTGGGCGTCGCGGAGTGCGTCAGCCGCACCCGCGTCGCCTGCGGCGCGCCCGTGAAGTCCAGTTCCACCGCGGCGCCGTCGCCGGTCGCCCGGTGCCCGGTCAGCCGCCGCACCTCCGGCTCCACCGACAGGTGCAGCCGCCCCCGCCGGTAGTACGGCACCAGTCGCATGCCGCCGCCGGCCGCGTACGACGGCGGGGACGCCCCCGAGCCCGCGTCCGCGGCCCGCAGGGCCGCCCTGCGGATGACCCCCTTCGCCGCGACGATCACCCCGAGCCGCCAGTGGCCGGCCCGCGGTTCGCCCTGGCGGCGGCCGGTGGTCAGCCGCGCCGGGTCGATCGTGATCTCGAAGCCCGACCAGTCGTAGCAGTGTTCCTCCTGGCGCGAGTTGAGGGTCGCGACGGGCTCCTGCCGGACCCTGACCGGCAGCAGCACCACCTTGGACCGGCGGCCGTGGCCATGGACGGCGACGGCGGTGATGTGCGCGGCGCCCTTGCGGTCCGCGTCGATGTTGCGCAGGTAGGCGTAGCCGCGCAGGACGAGCCGTCCGTTCTCCCGCACCACCTCGCGCACCCGAGCCCGGACCGGGAAGTCCGAGCGCCGCAGCCGGGCGGCCGAGGCCGGCAGGGCGATCCGGCCGCCGTCGGCGCCGCGCAGCACCGCCCGCTTGCGCAGCGGCGGGCCGGTGACGCCGAAGCCGGCGGAGTTGCGCTGCTCATGGTCGAGCACCGCCAGCAGGTCGTCGAGGCGGTCCTTGACGATCAGGTGCCACTTGATGCGCAGCCCCGCGGGCAGCTCAGGGAAGAGGGTGGGGTCGACCCGGGTGAGCCAGTCGCGGCAGCGTTCCATGAAGACCCGCCGGTACTCGGGGCCGGCCATCGGCAGGGCGTCGATGAAGTACAGCAGGTCGTCGGTGAGGACCGAGCGGTCGTAGGCCCGTTTGAAGGAGGTCCAGCGGGTGCGGGCCGGGTCGCCGAGGAAGCGGCTGACGTGGTCGACGGCGGCGATCCGGTCGCGCACGCCCTTGACGTCGGTGCGGCGCCGCGTGATGGAGCCCTCGCGGATCCGCCAGTAGTACACATGCTCGTGGGCCACGTCGACGGCGTCGGCGAGGAAGTGCGCGGGGATGGTCAGCGGGGTGTCCTCGTAGAGCACGCCCTCGGGGAAGGCGAGGTGGTGGCGCTCCCAGAAGGAGCGGCGGAAGACCTTGTTCCAGGCGACCCGGTCCGACAGCAGGCTCAGGTCCCGGGTGATGTGGGTGCCGGTGACGGTGCGGGTCATGTCCCGGTGCTGCCAGGCCTGGCTGCGGCCGTCTGCGGTCAGCCGCCACACGTTGCCGGTCGCGAAGTCCGAGCCCGACCCGTCCAGCAGCCCCACCAGGTTCTGGTAGGCGCGCGGCGGGAGGATGTCGTCGCTGTCCAGGAAGCACAGGTACTCGGTGCGCGGGTCGGCGTGGCGGGTGCCGGTGTTGCGGGCGTGGCCGAGGCCGCCGTTGTCCTGCCGTACCAGGCGGAAGCGCGGGTCGCGGTCGGCGAAGTCCTGGGCGATCTCCGGGCTGGAGTCGGTGGAGCCGTCGTCGACCATGACCACGTCGAGGGCGTCGAAGGTCTGCGCGGCCACCGAGCGAAGGCACTCCTCCAGCCAGCTCTCGACGTTGTGGACCGGAACGACGACAGTGAGGCGGGGCGTGCGCGACACCATGGTGACGTGGCCCTTTCCGGAACGAGGGCGACAGGGGGACGAGGGGTTCAACTCGTGACCGCCTTCTCGGTCACCTCGCCTGCGCCTTTCGGGTGATCCACCGGGCGCCGGGGTCCAGTCCTGCTTACGCTCGGCCCTATGCCTCGGTTCAGCGTGATCGTCCCGGTATGGAAGGTCCAGGGCTACGTCCGTGCGTGCCTGGAGTCGGTGCTCGGGCAGCGGTACGCGGACCTGGAGCTCATCGCGGTCGACGACTGCTCGCCCGACGGATCGGCCGCCGTCGTCGACGAGGTCGCCGCCGCAGACTCCAGAGTGCTCCCGCTCAGGCAGCCCCGCAACGGCGGCGCGGGCCCGGCCCGGGACGCGGGGGCGGCCCGCGCCAGCGGCGACTACCTGCTCTTCCTCGACGCCGACGACCTCCTCGCGCCCGGCGCCCTGGCCGCCCTGGACGCACGGCTGCGGTCCACCGGCGACCCGGAGGTGCTGCTCTTCGACCACGAGGAGCTCGACGTGTGGGAGCACCGCGCGGAGAGCGAGGACGGTCCCTTCCTGCACGCCGCCGCCCTCGCCGGGCACGCCGTCTTCCGGGCCACCGAGCGCCCCGAGTGCCTGACCGTCCTGCCCGCCGCCTGGAACCGGGTGGTGCGGCGCGACTACTGGGGCGGGTTCGGCTTCGGTGCCGGGCCGTACGAGGACGTCCCGGTGGCCTACGAGATGCTGCTCGCCGCCCCGCGCATCGCCTGCCTGGACCGGGTCTGCGTCACCTGGCGCAGGCGCCGCCACGGCAGCTTCTCCAGCACGCCTGGCCCGCAGCACCTCGCCCTGGCCGACCGGTACGACTCCCTGCTGGCCCGGCACGACCTGCCGGTGCTGCGCGCCGAGCGGGACCGGCGGCTGCGTGCCGTCCTGGACGACCCCGGGCGGCTGCGCCCGCAGGACCGCGCCGCCTTCTTCCGCCGCGCCGGGCTGCCCGGCACCTTCGCCGCCCACCGTGCCGCGGAGCTGCGTGCCCGGGCCGCCCACCGGCTGCGCGTACGCCGCAACGCCGCCGCCCGCGAGGTGTACCGCCGCTGGTACGCCCTGGAACGCCGCCGCCCGCTCGACGACGAGCTGGTGGTCTACGCCGCGTACTGGAACCGGGGGGTGCTGTGCAGTCCCGCGGCGATCTACCACAAGGCCCGCGAGCTCGCCCCGCACCTGCACGGGGTGTGGGTGGTACGGCGCGACGGGCGGGACGCCGTCCCCGAGGGCGCCGACTCGGTGGAGGTGAACTCCCGCCGCTACTGGGAGCTGCTGGCCCGCGCCCGCTTCCTGGTCAACAACGCCAACTTCACCGGCGAGGTCGTCAAGCGCCCCGGCCAGGTCTACCTGCAGACCCACCACGGCACCCCCCTCAAGCACATGGGCATGGACCTGCGCGCCCACCCGGCGGTGGCCAGGGGCATGAGCTTCCGCCGCCTGCTGGAGCACGCCGACCAGTGGGACTACTCGCTGTCGGCCAACCCCCACTCCAGCGAGATCTGGGAGCGGGTCTACCCCGGCGGCTACCTGACGCTGCCCACCGGCTACCCCCGCAACGACGCCTACTTCACCGCCGGCGCCGACGACGTGCGGCGGATCCGGGCCCGGCTGGGCGTCCCGGACGGGGTCAGGGCGATCCTGTACGCCCCCACGCACCGCGACTACCAGCGGGAATTCGTCCCGCAGCTGGACCTGGCACGGCTGTGCCGGGCGCTGGGGCGGGAGTACGTGGTGCTGGTCCGCGCGCACTACTTCTACCCGGGAGCCGCCCCCGCGGCGCTGCCGGAGGGGGCGCTGGACGTCTCCGCGCACACGCCGCTGGAGGAGCTGTGCCTGGCCTCCGACGCGCTGCTCACCGACTACTCGTCACTGATGTTCGACTACGCCGGCCTGGACCGCCCGATCGTGGTCCACGCCGCCGACTGGGAGGTCTACCGGGCCGCCCGCGGGGTCTACTTCGACCTGGTCTCCGGGCGCCCCGGCGAGACCCCGGGCGTGGTCGCCCGCGACGAGGCCGCGGTCGCCACCGCCTTCCGCTCCGGCACCTGGGCCTCGCCCGAGGCCGCCGAACTGCGGGCGGCCTTCCGGGCCCGCTTCTGCCCCTGGGACGACGGGCGGGCGTCCGAGCGTGTCGTACGGCGCGTGCTGCTGGGCGAGCCGGATCTGCTTCCCGTCCTCAAGCCGGACGAGCGCACCCCGGCGCCGCCGCCCGGGTGAGCCCCGGCGCCACGGGGAGCGCCGTCCTCCACCCGGTGGGCCGCGACTCGGCGCCGGGGTCGAGGAGGATCCGTCGCGGGCCCGAAGCGGCGCCCGTGCGGCGGGCCTGGTGCCCCGTCCGCACGCTGCGGAGTGATGCGGAGCCCGGGGGCGCCGAGGTCCGTGCCTCACCCGCCGGGCGCACACCGCCGGCCGAGGTCGCGGGCACGGTGTCCGGGCGGCGCGCTCCGGACGAGATCGCCTCATGCCCCCGGGCACCGGCCCGGTGACGCCGGGCCGTGCCCGTGCGGCTACGGGCGTGCCGCCGGGGCCGGGGTGCGGCGCTCCGGTGGGAGGACGGCGGGCTGCCCGCCGTCCTCGCCGAGGAAGACCCGCCGTACGACCCGCTCGGCGGCACGGCCGTCGTCGTACGGGCAGAAGCGGGCCCGGAACGCGGCCCGCAACTGGGCCGAACGGGGACCGCGCCAGGTGTCCGTGGTGAGGATGGACAGGAGTTCGTCCTCGTTTCGGGCGACCGGCCCGGGGGCCTCGGCGGTGATGTCGAAGTAGGTGCCGCGCGCGGCCCGGTAGGCCGTCCAGTCCTCGGCGTGGACCACGATCGGGCGGTCGAGGGCCGCGTAGTCGAACATCAGGGGGGAGTAGTCGGTCACCAGGGCGTCCGCGGCCAGGCACAGCTCCTGGGGCGAGGGATGGGCGGAGACGTCCAGCACGGTGTCGGGCAGCCCCTCGGGCAGCGTGGCCGCGCCGCGGTGACCGTCCGGCGCGCGGTACAGGACCACGCGGCCGGGGCCGAGTTCGCGGGCCAGCCGGACCAGGTCGACGGGCGGGTGGAAGCCGCGCCGGTAGTCGCGGTGCGCGGGCGCGTACAGGATCGCGGTGGACTCCGGCGGGATGCCGAGTCCGGCGCGGATCCGGCGCACGTCGTCGGCGTCGGCGCGCAGCAGGATGTCGTTGCCGGGCCGGCCGTGCTCCAGGGTGGTGTAGCCGGCCGGGTAGGCCCGTTCCCAGACCACCGTCGAGTGCGGGTTGGCGGACAGGCAGAAGTCCCAGCGGTCGGTGTGGGCGAGCATCCGGGCGAAGTCCCGGCCCGCCGAGGCGGCCGGGTGCCCCTGGACGTCCAGGCCCATGCGGCCGAGCGGGGTGCCCTGGTGGGTGTGGAGGTTCACCTGGCCGCGCCGTTTGCGGTAGGCGTGCGGGAAGTTGACGTCGTTGACCAGGTAGGTGGCGCGCGCCAGCGCCGTCCAGTAGGCGGGCGAGCCGGGCTGGAGCCGGCGAACGCCGCGCGGCAGGGTGCGCGCGTTCGCCGGGGTCGTGATCCACGCGGTGCGGATGTGCGGGGCCAGCTCGCGGACGGCGGCCTCCAGGGCGGCGGGGTCGCCGCCGTACCCGGCGTAGCGGCCGGCCGCGAAGACGGCCAGGTCCGGGTCGAGGGGCCGGTGCCGCTGGATCCGGTAGTGCAGCCGCAGGGCCGCCTCCCGGGCCGCCCGGGAGGTGTCCTTCGCGAGCCGCCGCAGCTTCCTGCGCAGCGCGTTGACGGTGCGTACGGCGTCGAAGACCTGCCGCGCGCCGAGCCGTACGAGCAGCCGCCGGGTGGCGCCGGGGACGCCGTGCGCGCGCGGGCCGGGCTCCTGCGGGCGGTAGCGGCGGAAGTGGACGCCGCAGCGCTGGAAGTAGACGCCCCGGGCCGAGCGGGGCAGCCGGCCGGGGGTGTTGTAGACCGCCAGCAGGTGGTCGGTCATCCGGCTGAAGAGGGCCGGCCGCCAGCCGTCGAGGGCGGGATTGCGGTCGAGGAAGGCGAAGACCCGGTCGTACTGGTCGAAGACGTCGAAGTGCCGGCTGCTGGTGGTGCGCAGGATGCTGCCCCGGCGGCGCTGGCGGTAGTGCACGCAGACCCGGTCGAGCACCGCGATGCTGCGGGCGGCCAGCAGCAGGGGGTAGGTCCAGGGGACGTCCTCGTACCAGCCGGGCGGGAAGGCGAGGCCCCGGCGCTGGACGAAGTCCCGCTTGTACGCCTTGTTCCAGGCGACCGGCAGCAGCCGCAGCAGTTCGGGGCGGTCGTCGAGGGGCCCGGCGGGGCGTCCGTCCTGGGCGAGCAGCGGAGCGCGCTGGTTGCGCACGACGCGGCCGTCCCAGTAGGTGCGGGCGTAGTCGTAGACCAGCACGTCCGGTTCGGCGGTCTCCTTCAGGCGGTCGGCGACGGCCTGCAGGGAGCCGGGGGCGAGGACGTCGTCGCTGTCGAGGAAGAGCAGGTAGTCGCCGGTGGCCCGGGCCGTCCCGGCGTTGCGGGCCGGGCCGAGGCCCACGTTCTCCTTCAGGTGCAGGACGGTCACCCGGCGGTCGCGGGCCGCGAAGGCGTCGAGGATGGCACCGCACGCGTCGGGGGAGCGGTCGTCGACGGCGATCACCTCGAAGTCCGAGAAGCTCTGGCCGAGCACGGACTCCAGGCACTCGTGCAGGTAGGCCTGCACCTTGTGGGCGGGCACGATGACGCTGAACCGGGGCAAGGCAGCACATCCGTAATGTCGGCTTACGCGGCGTATGCCCGTTATATCCCGGGCATGCGCCGCGTACGGCGACCCGTCCGGCGACGGAGTGTTGCCCCTGACCTGCGGTGCTTCACGGGGCTACTTCACGGCGCCCGCCATGACACCGGAGACGAACTGGCGCTGGAAGGCGAAGAAGACGACGAGCGGGACCACCATCGACACGAAGGCCCCCGGTGCCAGGACGTCGATGTTGTTGCCGAACTGCCGGACCTGCTGCTGCAGGGCGACCGTGATCGGCTGCGAGCCGGTGTTGGAGAAGATCAGCGCCACCAGCATGTCGTTCCACACCCACAGGAACTGGAAGATGCCCAGCGAGGCGATCGCCGGGCCGCCCAGGGGCATGATCACGGTGGCGAACAGCCGCAGCTCGCCCGCGCCGTCCAGCCGTGCCGCCTCCAGCAGTTCCCGCGGGATCTCCGCGAAGAAGTTGCGCAGCAGGAAGACGGCGAACGGCAGGCCGAAGCCGACGTGGAAGAGCACCACGCCGATGATGTCGCCGAAGATCCCGATCTGGCCGAACAGCTTCGCCACCGGGATGAGCGCGATCTGCACCGGCACCACCAGCAGCCCCACCACCACGAGGAACAGCCAGTCCCGCCCCGGGAACTCCATCCAGGCGAAGGCGTAGCCCGCCAGCGCCCCGATCACCACCACCAGCAGCGTGGCGGGCACCGTGATCAGTGCGGTGTTGACCAGCGAGGAGGTGACGGTGTCGTTGCCGAGCAGTTCCCGGTAGTTGGTGACGGTCAGCTGCGAGGGCGTGGTGAAGACCTTCCACCAGCCGGAGCCGGCGATGTCCACCGGACCCCGGAAGGAGGAGATCAGCAACCCCACGGTCGGCATCAGCCAGAACAGGGCCACCAGCACGAGGAACACCCGCAGCACCCCGCCGCCGGTGCGGGCCGCGACCCGCGAGGCGAAGGACTGCCGGACGGCGGCCGCGGTGGCCCGCGCCCGCGCCGGGCCCGCCGGTTCCGCTGTGCCTGCGACGGTCGTCATCGTCGGGCCTCCCTGCGCAGTCGGCGGATGTTGAAGACCATGACCGGGACGACGAGCAGCAGCAGGATCACACCGATCGCGCTGCCCACGCCCTGGTCGTTGCCGGCCCCGAAGGACGACAGATACAGCTGCAGGGCCAGTACGTTGGCCTCGTCCTTCGAGGTGTCGGGCGCGATGATGTAGACCAGGTCGAAGATCTTCATCACGTTGATCATCAGGGTCACGACGACCACGACCAGCACCGGTGCCAGCAGCGGCACGGTGATCCTGCGGAAGACCTGCCACTCGCCCGCGCCGTCGATGCGCGCCGCCTCCATCAGCTCCCGCGGCACCCCGGCCAGGCCCGCCGCGATGAGCACCATCGCGAAGCCCGCCCACATCCACAGGTAGGCCCCGATGATGGCGGGCGTCACCAGGGTGGGGCCGAGCCAGTCGACGCCGTTGTAGGGCTCCGCGAAGTTCGAGGCGGGCAGCCGCAACTGTGCCCCGGCCGCCGAGGCGGGCAGCGCGAAGGTGCCGTCCGTGCCGGAGGTGGCGGAGGCCACCACCCGCCCGTCCCGCACGGCCTCGACCTTCACGCCCTCCAGCGCCTTCTCACCGGCGTCGATCACCCCGGGCCTGCCGCCGCCGCCCGGTTTGAAGTCCAGCCACACGGTGCCGGTCACCCCCGGCCCGGCGGCGGCCTGCCGGGCCTGCGCGGTGTCCGCGGGCAGCTTCGCCGCGGGGATGCCGATCAGCGGCAGCCCGACAGCCGTCCCCTCCCCGGCGGCGTCCCGCGTGGTGAACGAGCCGCCGCCCGAGGCGGCCAGCGAGCCGTCCGGCCGCGGCCGGGCCCCCGGGTACGCCGAGGACTCGGCGAAGGTGTCGTGGACACCGACCACGACCGCGTTGGCCGCGCCGCGCGCCGGGTCCTGCTCGTACACCAGACGGAAGATGATCCCGGCGGCCAGCATCGAGACGGCCATCGGCATGAAGACGACCAGCTTGAAGGCGGTGCCCCAGCTCACCCGCTCGGTGAGCACCGCGAAGATCAGCCCGAGGGCCGTGGCCAGCACCGGCGCCACGACCACCCAGATCGCGGTGTTCCGCAGCGCCGTCAGGGTGCTGTCGTCGCCGAAGACCGCGGCGTAGTTGTGCAGGCCGACGAAATCCGAGCCGGCCTTGTCGAACAGGCTGCGCCAGGTGGTGTAGCCGATGGGGTACACCACCAGCGCGCCCAGCAGCACCAGCGCGGGCAGCAGGAACAGTCCCGCCACCCAGCGCCTGGTGCCCATGACGCTCCTGCCGCGGGCGGGGGGCGCGCCGCCGGGAGCGGCCGGCCCCTTCGCCGTGGCCGCCGTCGCCATCGCGGCCGCCTAGCCGGCGTACGCCTTGGCGGCGTCCGCTTCCAGTTTGGCCTGCGCGCCGGCGACGTCGGAGGGGTTCCGCAGGAAGTCCTGCAGGTCCTTCCACTCGCCCTTGCCCGCGGTGCCGCCGAAGGCCGCTGGGGCCTGGTCGGACATGTCGAAGCGGAAGTCGTCGCCCGCCGCGATCAGGCCCTGGGCGATCGACCGCGAGACCTCGTTCGGATAGGCCGACAGATCCAGCGACTTGTTCGGCGAGACGAAGCCGCCCGAGGAGGCCCACACCTGCGCCGCGTCGGTGGAGGCGAGGAAGGCCAGCAGCGCCTGCGCGCCCTTGCCGTCCTTCAGCGCCACGGCGACGTCACCGCCGCTGACCACCGGCGCCTTGCCGGAGCCCACCGCGGGGAAGGGGAAGACCTTGGCGTCCTCGCCCACCCTCGCCTTGGTGTTGTCGCCGATGAACGCGCCGACGAAGTCGCCCTCGTAGACCATGGCGGCCTTCGGCGGGTTGCCGGTGAAGGTCTGCGTCACGGACTTCGGGAAGTCGGTCTTGAGCGCGCCGTTCTGCCCGCCGGCGATCAGGTCTTTCTTGCCGAAGAGCTGGGCGAGTGTGGTGAGCGCGTCCTTCACCGAGGGGTCGGTCCACTTGATCTTGTGCTCGGCCAGCTGGTCGTACTTCTCCGGGCCGGCCTGGGAGAGGTAGATGTTCTCGAACCAGTCGGTCAGGGTCCAGCCGTCCGCGCCGCCCACCGATACCGGGGGAGTGCCCGACTCGAAGAGGGTCTCGGCGGTCTGGAGGAAGTCGTCCCAGCTTCCCGGCGGTCCGGAGATCCCGGCGTTCTCGAAGGCCGCGGTGTTGTACCAGACCAGCGACTTGTTGGCGGCCTTGGCGTAGACGCCGTACTGCTTGCCCTCGTACGCGCCCAGGTCCTTCCAGCCGGTGGTGAAGTTCTTGTCGAGCTGTGCCTGGACGTCGGAGGAGAGCGGCTTCAGCCAGCCCTTCTGCGCGAACTGGCGCAACACTCCGACCTGCGGGAGGAACGCCACGTCCGGCGGCCGGCCGCCCTCGATCTTCGTACCGAGGAAGGTGGAGACGTTGTCGCCGGTGGGCACGAAGCCGACCTCGGCCCCGGTCCGCTTGGTGAACTCGTCCAGCACCTTCTGGAAGTTCTTCTGCTCCGGCCCGGTCCACACCGCCGCGACCTCGAGCTTTTGGCCCTTGAGGTCCGGCAGTGAGACGCTCCCGCTCGCGCCGGAACTGCTCCCGCCCCCACCGGGGTCGCCCTTGTCGTCGTCGCCTCCGCCGCACCCGGCGGCCGTCAGCGCCAGGGCGGCTGTCGCCAAAGCGGCGACGACCGTTCGTCGTGTACGTCGCGTGCGCCTGCTGGATGTCCGCATCTGCCTGCCCATCCCCTCAGCGCGGACCCGCGCCGCGGTGGCAGCCCGCCGCATGGCCGTGGCAGCTGCGCCGGGCGTCCCGTCCCCGCGTCATCCGCTGTTGCGCGTTCAGTCCTACGCCCTGTCTGATAACCGCCGCAATAGCGCCTCAGCGCGCGGGCGTTGGATCGTGACCGTCATGTGACCGGACGGGCCAACGGGGTACCGGAACGGGGCGGTCAGAGCAGCGGCGGCGCCGGATCGGCCGCCGCGGACTCCGCGGCACGTTGCAGGGCACTGGCCAGCAGGGCGAGGTCGGTGGGGCCGTTGCCCAGTTCGCGGACCGGCCGGCGCGCCGGCGGATCGCCCATGCGGTCCCACTCCAGCGGGACCACCGTGGGCCGCAAAGTCGCGGTACGCGGGATCCGGCCA
Source organism: Actinacidiphila sp. bgisy160 (assembly GCF_965342435.1). Classification (GTDB taxonomy): domain Bacteria; phylum Actinomycetota; class Actinomycetes; order Streptomycetales; family Streptomycetaceae; genus Actinacidiphila. Next base: position 14,814 of record NZ_CBDRCM010000003.1, read on the forward strand.
CTGACCCGGCCGGCCTGGAAGGCGGTGACGGCCCCGTCCGGCCGGCGCAGGTAACCGCGGCCCGGCAGGTCGTCGTCGACGGTCGCCGGCTCCTCGACGGCGACCAGCAGCGCGGCCGACTCCGGCTCCTCGGTGCGCAGTGCGATCCGCAGCCGCGCCGCGTCGTCGGTGTCGGTGCCCGCGGTGCGTTCCGGGCGGCCGGTCGCGGCGACCAGGTGGACGCCGAGGCGCTCGCCGTCGCGCGCCACGCTCTCCAGCGCGCGGACCACCGAGCCCGCGGCGGGCCGGCCGGGACTGCCGAGCGCGGGCGCGACCAGGGCGTCGAAGTCGTCGACCACGACGACCAGCCGGGGCAGCGGCTCGGTGGTGCGGGTCCGTACCCGCACCGCGCCGCGCACCTGCGGGTCCGCGGCACCGGCCGGGGCGTGGCCCGGCTCGGCCTGGCGAGGCACCGCGGGCAGCCGGCGGCGCTCGTGCCACTGCCCGAAGTCCGCTCCGTCCAGCAGTTCGTCACGGCGTTTCAGCTCCGCCGCGAGCGCCTGCGCGAACTCGCGCATCCGCACCGGGTCGGAGGCGGCCAGATAGGTGGAGACGTGCGGCAGGTCGGTGCAGGCGCGCAGCCCCTCGCCGCGCTCCGCCCCGGCGCCGTCGACGAGGATCAGGGCCAGCCGGTCCGGCCGCTCGCCCGCGGACAGGGCGGCGGCCACCGAGCGCAGCAGCTCGGTCTTGCCGGCGCCCGCGGCCCCGCCGACCAGCAGGTGGGGCCCCTCGGTGACCAGGTCGACCAGCACCCGGCCCTCCGGTCCCGTGCCCAGGACGGCCGCGGCGGCACCACCGGAGGGAGCGGGCTCGGCCCAGCGGGTGGCGATCTTCGCCGGGGTGGCGAGCGCCAGGTCCAGCTCGTCCAGGAGCCGGGCCGTGGGCGGCAGCGCGGAGCGCGTACGGCGGGGCGCCGCGGCCTCGCCCTCGCGCAGTGGGGCAAGAGCCCGTGCGAAACGCTCGGCCCAGGCCGCCGACACCGCCTCCATCGTCATGTGCTCCGGGCCGTGCGGCTCCATCCGCAGTGTCGTCGCGACGTCGCCCTCCAGCACGGCGACGGCACCGCACCGGGCGGCCAGCCGCTCCGGGCTCTCGGCCAGGCACAGCAGGTGCACCCCGGCCGACGGCCCGGCGGCCGCGATCCGGCCGGCGGCCTCGCGCAGATAGGCCGAGCCCGGGTCGCCGTCCATCACCAGCAGGGTGTACGGGCCCTCGCGGCGTGCCGCGGCCTCGGCCACCTCCTCGGGGGTGGCGGTCGCCCAGCCCGTGCCGAGCGGCCCCTCCTCGATACGCCGGACCACCTCGGCGACGCGGGCCTCGGCCTGCTCCCGGTCCGTCGCGGTGAGCAGCCGGCAGTCCTGGCCGTGTGCCGGGCGCAGATGCGGCAGCCAGTACAGCCACCCCCACTCCTCGGCCCGCTGCTCGGCGGGGCGGGAGCGGTCGGCGCTGATCAGGACGACCTCCAGCACGCCGGGCGCGTGCAGGGCGCACAGCTGGGCGATCACCGCCCGGGCCAGCCCGGACAGCCGCGGACGCGGCCCGGCGAGGCCCAGCACATGGGTGTGCGGGTCGCGCAGGTCCACGGTGAACGGCACGGCGGGCAGCGTCCGGTAGCCGTCCTCGGCGGTCAGGTCGGCGGTGCCGAGCCGGAGCGTGAGCAGGTCGGGATGGCCGGGGGCGCGCTCCCACAGCCGCGGGCCCGGCCCGAGCGCGGTGAGCAGGACGGCGGCGGGATCGGGCCAGCGCTCGCGCAGCGCGGCGGCGTCGGTCCGGTCGTACGTCGTCCCGCCCCCGGCGCCGGCGGCGTCCGGGTCACCGCGTCCGGTGGTCAGGCGCCTGGCCCAGCTCCCTATGGCGCCGGCCATCCGGCTGCCGGCCTCCGCGGCCCGCCCGCCGCCGCGGCGGCCCGGGGGCAGCGCGACCGTACGGGTCTGCTCGGACAGGCCGCGCTGCGGGGTGTCGCGCCGGGCGGGGGTGCCCTGCGCCGCATCCGCCGGGGCCTGCTCGGGCGTCGGCGCGGCGGGGGAGTCCACCCCGACGGCCCCGGACCCGGTGCCGGTGGTCGTCGGGCCGTCGGCGGGCGCCGCCTCCCGCGCGGCGGACCGCTGCGGGGTGGCGTCGGCGGGAGGGGCGGGACACCAGGTCACCACGCGGCCGCTTTCCGGCCAGGAGGCCGGGGGGAGGGTCACCTGCAGGTGCCCCTCGGCGTCGGGGACGGCGGGGACGGAGGCGGGCGGCGCAGGGACGGCCGAGCCCGGGGGCGCCGGCTCCAGCCGGAGGGTCGACTCGCCGATCCGCAGCAGCGCGCCGGCCGGGAAGGGGACCGCGCGCTCGCCCACGGGAGCGCCGTCGAGGGCGGTGCCGTTGGTGGAGCCGAGGTCGGCGACGGTGACCCGGCCCTCGCCGTCCACCGTGATGGCACAGTGCAGCCGGGAGACGTCAGGGTCGTCCAGCGGCACGTCCGCGTCCACGGACCGGCCGACCCGGATCCGGCCGCCCTGCAGCAGATGGACGCCGCCCGCGTCGGGCCCGCCGACGACGTGCAGCCGGGCGGCGGCCGTGGGGCGGCCGCCCTCGTGCCCGTCGGCGGGGGCGTGCAGCGACAGGACCGCGCCGTCGAGCAGCGGTGGCACCCCGAGCACGGCGGTGGCCGGGTCCAGTCGCTCGCTGCCCGCGTAGAGCGGGGGCGTGGACTTGCCGGCCCGCGCGGGCTGGCCGGAGCCGCCCGAGCCGGACGCGAGGGCGCCGGCCACGGCACCGAGGGGCGTGCCCGCCGGCGCGGTGACGAGCACGTCGCAGGAGCGCGCCGCGCGGCCGCCGCGCGGCCCGAGAACGGTCAGCCGGATCTGCATCTCCGTCCACGGTCCCTTCTGCCCGGATCCACCGCGGCGCGGGCCCCCGGCCCCACCCCGCCGTGCCCGGGACGTCGACACGTACAAGAGCGGAACGGCGGGCTCGCCTTGCTCAGCCGGCCCAACTGGCCCGCTTGCCCGGCGATACGCGATCCGCGAGACGCATCCTCCCACTCGCCGCCGACAGCTTGCCGCCGGTGCCCATCTTTGCGATCTTGAATGGTCAGCATTGGGCGGAAAGAGCAACCAAACGACCGTACCCCGCGTCATAACCCCACACCCGCCCCGTACCGGAACGCAGCCCCGCTCCCACGTGGCGGCACTACAGTGGGCGAAACAGGCCACGGACCAGGCCAAGATCCAGGGAGCGCGAACGTGCGGCCGGTAGGCAGCAAATACGAACTGGTGGAGCCGCTCGGGCGCGGAGCCACGGGCACCGTGTGGCGGTCCCAGGTGCGGGACACCGGCGAGACCGTCGCGATCAAGGTGCTCAAGGAGGAGCTGGCGGGCGATCCCGACATCGTCATGCGCTTCCTCCGCGAGCGCTCGGTCCTCCTGCGGCTGCGCCACCCCCACATCGTCCGGGTCCGCGACCTGGTCGTGGAAGGTGAGCTGCTGGCCCTGGTGATGGATCTGGTCGAGGGTCCCGACCTCTACCGCCACCTGCGCGAGAACGGCCCGTTCTCGCCGGTCGGCGGCGCCCTGCTGACCGCCGCGGTGGCCGACGCGCTCGCCGCCAGCCACGCCGACGGCGTGGTCCACCGGGACCTGAAGCCCGCCAACGTCCTGCTCGCCACCGTCGCGGGCCCGGACGGCACCCAGCAGATGCACCCGATGCTGACCGACTTCGGCATCGCACGGCTGGCGGACTCGCCCGGCGTCACCCGCACCCACGAGTTCGTCGGCACGCCCGCCTACATAGCGCCGGAGTCCGCCCAGGGCCGCCCGCAGACCTCGGCGGTGGACATCTACGGTGCCGGCATCCTCCTGTACGAACTGGTCACCGGCCGCCCGCCCTTCAGGGGCGAGAGCGCGCTCGAAGTGCTGCACCAGCACCTGAGCGAGGAGCCGCGCCGCCCTTCCACCGTGCCCGAGCCGCTGTGGACGGTCATCGAGCGCTGCCTGCGCAAGGAGCCCGGCGAGCGGCCCAGCGCGCAGAACCTGGCGCGCGCCCTGCGCGTCGTCGCGGCGGGCGTGGGCGTGCACTCCTCCCCGGCGCAGTCAGAGGCGGCGCTCGGCGTCGCCGCGCTGCTCGCGCCGGACCCGGCCCCCGCGACCGTCCCGGACACCCCGCTCGTCCCGCCGGGCACGGCCGACCCCACCCAGGTGCTGCCGAACCGGTCGCCGGCCGGCGCATACGACGCGTACGACCCCAATGCCGCCACCAGCGTCCTGCCCGCGTCCGCGGCGGGCACGGCCGACGCGACCCGGGTCATCCCCGGCGGCTCGGCACCGGCCGCGTCCGGCGACGGCACCCGCGTGATGCCGCCGGTGCCGGACGGGCATCCGGACGCCGGTGCCCCGCAGGGCCCGCACCCGTGGGAGTCGCAGCTCAACCGCGCGCGTGCGCGCGCCGAGCAGACCGAGATCCAGTACCTGGACCCGGAGCAGGACCCGCTGCGCCGCAGGCCTCGCCGTCAGGCCGCGCAGCAGCAGCAGCAGCCGCAGCCCCCGCAGGCGTACCAGCAGCGGCCGCAGCAGCCCCAGTACCGGCAGCCGGCGCAGCCCGCCTACGCGCCCCAGCCGCATCCGCAGCAGTACGCGCCGCGGCCCCAGCAGCCCGCGCCGCGCTATGAGCAGCCGCAGCACCAGCGGTACGAGCCCCAGCGGCCGTCCGCGCCCGAGCCGGCCCCGCACCGCGAGCCGCGCCCGCGCAGCGCCAACCCGATGAGGATCCCGGGCCTGGGGTGCCTCAAGGGCTGCTTCACGATGATCATCGTCCTGATCGTGATCGTCGTGCTCGTCTGGTACCTCACCCCGGTCCCGGAGTGGCTGGACACGGGCAAGAGCCTGTGGGGCACCGTCAGCGACGGCGTCCAGAACTTCTGGGACTGGGTCTCGGGCCTCGGCGGATCGTCGGGCGGCTCCGGCAACACCCCGTAGTACGGCGGTACGGCGGCGAGACCGCCCGGGCACGGCGTGGGGCACTGACCGCGCCGTGCCTGCCGGTGCGCCGGTGGCGTCGGCGTCGCTGGCGCACCGTCACCTTCCCGTGAGGCCGGTGTTGGTGATTTGTCGACTTCTGGAGGGTGATTTCTCCCGGAGAAGCCGCACTCACCCCCGACAGGTTCCCCCAACCGGCTCGCATCCGCGTAGCTTTGTCGCCAACACGACGGCACGTCGGAGGAGTCGGAGCAGCCTTGGGACGGAAGATCGGCAGCCGGTACACCGCGCACCAGGTGCTGGGGCGGGGTTCCGCGGGCACGGTGTGGCTGGGCGAGGGCCCCGAGGGCCCGGTCGCCATCAAGCTACTGCGCGAGGACCTCGCCTCCGACCAGGACCTCGTCGGCCGCTTCGTCCAGGAGCGCACGGCCCTGCTGGCGCTCCACCACCCGAACATCGTCGGTATCCGCGACCTGGTGGTCGACGGCAGCGACCTCGCGCTCGTCATGGACCTGGTCCGCGGCACGGACCTGCGCTCCCGGCTGGAGCGCGAACGCAGGCTCACCCCCGAGGCGGCCGTCTCCATCACCGCGGACGTCGCGGACGGCCTGGCCGCCGCCCATGCCGCGGGCGTCGTCCACCGCGACGTCAAGCCGGAGAACGTCCTGCTGGACTCCGCAGCCCCGCCCGGACCGGGCGGGGCGCCCCCGGCGCTCCTCACCGACTTCGGCATCGCGCGGCTGGTCGACTCCCCGCGCCGCACCCGGGCCACCCGCATCATCGGCACCCCCGACTACCTGGCCCCGGAGATCATCGAGGGCCTGCCGCCGCGCGCCTCCGTGGACATCTACGCCCTCGCCACCGTCCTGTACGAGCTGCTCGCCGGCTTCACCCCGTTCGGCGGCGGCCACCCGGGCGCGGTGCTGCGCCGGCACGTCACCGAGTCGGTCGCACCGCTGCCCGACCTGCCCGACGAACTGTGGCAGCTGCTCTCCCAGTGCCTCGCCAAGGCCCCCGCCTCCCGGCTCAGGGCGGCTGAGGTCGGGGCACGGCTGCGCGAGCTGCTGCCCGCCCTCGCCGGACTGCCCCCGCTGGAGGTGGACGCGCCCGGCGACCACCACGGAGAGGATGCCTACGGCCGCGAGCCCGGTTCCGTCACCGAGCCGTACGACCCGCCGGCCGGGCAGCCACGCGGCGCCGTGCCCCTGGTCCGCGGCTCCGCACCGGACTCGACGCGCGACACGCACACCAGCATCAAGCTGCCCACCGCGGAGGAGCTGGCCGGCGGCCGGCCCGCCGCGGTCCCCGGCCCGCGCACCCGGCACCGCCACCGCGCCGTCCCCGACGCGCTCCAGCGCCGCCGCGTCAAGATCGGCGCGGCGGCGGCGGCCGCACTTGTCGTCGGGCTCGGCGGCTGGGCGATCGCGGCCTCCGGCTCCGACGACGACGGCGGCTCCACCAGCCGCGAGGACAAGCCGTCCGGGCAGGCATCGACCACCCCGACCGCCCCCACGGGCGCCGCCGCCTCCCCGCAGGGCGCGGTCAGCAGCCCGGCGGGCACCGCCGAGGAGGCCGCGCTGCGCTGGTCCGGCTACACGGCGCTGCCCCGTTTCCCGGACCGCGCCGTCCATCCGGTGGGCGGCCCCCGGGCGATCTCCGTGTCCGGGACGACGTACGTCTTCACCCGGGGCAGCGACAAGAACGTCTGGTACCTGGTCTCCGGCACCTGGCACCGGCTCACCGGGATAAGCGTCGCCGACGACCCCTCGGTGGTCTCCCCGCGCGCCGGGCAGCTGGACGTCTTCGCCCTCGGCACCGACCACAGGGTCTACCGCCGCACCCTCAGCGGCGGCACGTGGGGCGACTGGTACCAGGTCGACCAGCCGGCCCGCTTCACCACGACCCCCGCCGCCGCGTCTTCCGCGCCCGGCCGGATCGACCTGGTGGGCTGCTCCGGCGGTGACCTCGTCACCTCCTCCTGGGTCGACGGCCGCTGGAACGCCTGGGCGCTGGTCCCCACCGCGGGCCGCGTCACCGCCGCCCCCGGTCTGGTCTCGGCCGCGTCCGGCACCCTCGACGCCTTCGCCGTCCGCAAGGCCGACGGCGCCGTGCTGCGCCTGCCGTACGTGAACGGCGCCTGGCGTCCCTCCGAGATCGTCACCGGCCTCGACGCCACGGGCCGCCCCGAGCCGGCCGTCTCCGGCGGCCGGCTCTACGTCCTCGCCCCCGCCGACGACGGGGCCCTGGCCGCGGCCGTCTCCGAAGGCGGCGCATGGACGCCGGTCCGGCTGTCCGCCAGCACCCCCTCCCACCCCGGTGTGACCACGGCGGACGACACCCTGACCCTCTACCTCCGCCGTGCCGACGGCACGCTCGCCCACGCCTCCGCCCCCGTCCCGGCCTGATCGGCGCGCGGCTCCCGGCCGCCGGCGGGCCCGCCCCGGCTCACCGGCGCGGCAACGCGCGGCGTGCCGGTACGCTGGGGGACGTGGCAGTCCTGGATGTATCCGAAGAGCTCAAGTCCCTCTCGTCGACCATGGCCTCGATCGAGGCCGTTCTGGACCTCGACAAGCTGAGGGCCGACATCGCCGTGCTCGAGGAGCAGGCGGCGGCGCCGTCGCTGTGGGACGACCCCGAGGCGGCGCAGAAGATCACCAGCAAGCTGTCGCATCTGCAGGCCGAGGTCCGCAAGGCCGAGGGGCTGCGCGGTCGCATCGACGACCTCGGGGTGCTCTTCGAGCTCGCCGAGGCCGAGGACGACGCGGACACCCGCGCCGAGGCGGAGGCCGAGCTGGAGTCGGTGCGCAAGGCGCTGGACGAGATGGAGGTCCGTACCCTCCTGTCCGGCGAGTACGACGCCCGTGAGGCGCTGGTCAACATCCGCGCCGAGGCGGGCGGCGTCGACGCCGCCGACTTCGCGGAGCAGCTGCAGCGCATGTATCTGCGGTGGTCCGAGCGGCACGGCTACCCGACCGAGGTCTACGAGACCTCGTACGCGGAAGAGGCCGGCATCAAGTCCACGACCTTCGTGGTGAAGGCGCCGTACGCCTACGGCACCCTCTCGGTCGAGCAGGGCACCCACCGACTGGTGCGCATCTCGCCCTTCGACAACCAGGGCCGGCGCCAGACCTCCTTCGCGGGCGTCGAGGTGCTGCCGGTCGTCGAGCAGAGCGACCACGTCGAGATCGACGAGACCGAGCTGCGGATCGACGTCTACCGCGCCTCCGGCCCCGGCGGCCAGGGCGTCAACACCACCGACTCCGCGGTCCGGATCACCCACATCCCGACCGGCATCGTGGTCTCCTGCCAGAACGAGCGCTCCCAGATCCAGAACAAGGCCAGCGCGATGAACGTCCTGCAGGCCAAGCTGCTGGAGCGGCGCCGCCAGGAGGAGCAGGCCAAGATGGACGCCCTCAAGGGCGACGGCGGCAACTCCTGGGGCAACCAGATGCGTTCCTACGTGCTCCACCCGTACCAGATGGTCAAGGACCTCCGGACGGACTACGAGGTCGGCAACCCGCAGGGCGTCCTCGACGGCGACATCGACGGCTTCCTCGAGGCGGGCATCCGCTGGCGCAAGCAGCAGGACCAGGGTGCCCGCGTCTGACGCGGCATCATCTTTGCGAAATCCTCACAACTGCCGTCCAATGGGCGGCAGTTGTGCGTTTTGGGTCACAGCCGCATAAGCAAGTGGCCGTCATAGTGAGCCAATTCCGGCATTGTGCTTGGAACGCCCTTGACGACGCTGTGAAATCTGGGAATCGTGATGCGCGGCATGCGTATGACTGGGGCGTGAGCGAACGGGGGCGAGCGCGGTCGGTGGCTCACGCCCCGGCCTTGAACGTGAACCGCCCCGCAGGACGCTCCCCCTGTGACGCTGCTCCATGGACGAGAAGCTACTGGGGGTAGTTGCCAGATGAGCAAGAAGAACACGCGGCTGCGGGTGGCCCGCATAGCCGCTGCCGCGGTGATCGCGGCCGGCGCCTCGCTGACGGCCGCCGGTGCCGCGCAGGCCGTCGGCCTGGACATCGGCCTGAGCGCCGGCGAGACCGAGGTCGGCGTTTCCGCCTCCTTGAACGGCGACGAAGATCCCACCTCCGGAGTTTCGGGTGACCCGACGGGTGGTGACCCGACGACGGGTGACCCGACGGGTGGTGACCCGACGACGGGTGACCCGACGGGTGGTGACCCGACGGGTGGTGACCCGACGACGGGTGACCCGACGGGTGGTGACCCGACGGGTGGTGACCCGACGACGGGTGACCCGACGGGTGGTGACCCGACGACGGGTGACCCGACGGGTGGTGACCCGACGACGGGTGACCCGACGGGTGGTGACCCGACGACGGGTGACCCGAGCACCGGTGGCAACGGCAACAGCGGTGGCAACGGCAACAGCGGCGGAAACGGCAACAGCGGCGGTTCCACCGACGGCGGCACCACCGATGGCGGCGACGGCACCACCTGCACCCTCGACGGTGACAGCGTGACCTGCGCCGACAACACCGACACCGACAACGCCGGCAGCAGCGAGGTCGTCACCCAGGGTGACACCAAGGAGGAGCTGGCCGAGACCGGTGCCGGCGAGACCATCTTCCTGCTGATCGGCGCCGCCACGATGATCGCGGGCGGTGTCGGCTTCCGCCTGATGCCGCGCCTGGTCGGCGGCGGCCGCAACGCCGCGGTCTGAGGCCCACGCCCGGACACCGGCGCACACAGGGGCCCGCGGCGCACGCGCCGCGGGCCTCCGCGCGTCCGCGTGAGGCCCCGGGAACGTCACAGGGGCCCGTCGCGCCGAAGCGCCTCGGGCCCCTGTGTTCGTCGTATGTGCGCGCCGCGCTACACGGCGGCCTCGTGGACCACCCACGCCACCGCGAGCAGTGCGACCAGCAGGGCGATGAGGGCTGCCGGAGAGACGGCCGCGAAGGGGTTCTCCTGCTGCATGCGGGCACGATGGGCGCGGCAGACGGCACAGCGGCCCTCGCTGACGGGGCCGGCGCAATTGGCGCACACCAGTCGGTCGACTGTCATGCGGTCGCCTCCTCCCAGGCGGCCGGGCGGCCGCTCCATGAACAACGCGCGACAGGGACGGTACGTTCCCGAGCCCCCCGACCACTGTGCCAGTTTCCGGGACGCTCGGCGCGCCCCGCGCGATTCCTGCGACTCCGAAGAGTGACGCATGTGGCCAATGCCTGCTTTGTCCCCCCGTGGTCGGTGAATAAACCCGTCATCCCGGACCGCGGACTGCGCGGGCCGCGGGCATTCGCGTAAGGTCGCCTCCGATCCCCTGTATCCGGAGTGCGACCGTGATCCGATTCGACAACGTCTCCAAGACCTACCCCCGGCAGAACCGTCCTGCACTTCGGGACGTTTCGCTGGAAATCGAGAAGGGTGAGTTCGTCTTCCTGGTGGGCTCCTCCGGCTCCGGGAAGTCGACCTTCCTGCGGCTGATCCTGCGCGAGGAGCGGACGGACACCGGCATGGTGCACGTGCTCGGCAAGGACCTCGCCCGCCTGTCCAACTGGAAGGTGCCGCAGATGCGCCGCCAGTTGGGAACGGTCTTCCAGGACTTCCGCCTGCTGCCCAACAAAACGGTCGCGGAGAACGTGGCGTTCGCCCTCGAGGTGATCGGCAAGCCGCGCGGCACCATCCGCAAGACGGTCCCCGAGGTGCTCGACCTCGTCGGCCTCGGCGGCAAGGAGGACCGCATGCCGGGCGAGCTGTCCGGCGGTGAGCAGCAGCGCGTGGCGATCGCCCGGGCGTTCGTCAACCGCCCGATGCTGCTGATCGCGGACGAGCCCACGGGAAACCTCGACCCGCAGACCTCCGTGGGCATCATGCGGCTGCTGGACCGCATCAACCGGACCGGCACCACGGTGGTGATGGCCACCCACGACCAGAACATCGTCGACCAGATGCGCAAGCGCGTCATCGAGCTCGAGAAGGGGCGACTGGTCCGCGACCAGTCCCGCGGCGTCTACGGCTACCAGCACTGAGCCTGGACCCCGCCCTGCACACCGCGGCCTTCTGAAAGGACAACATGCGCGCCCAGTTCGTGCTCTCGGAGATCGGCGTCGGCCTCCGGCGCAACCTCACCATGACCTTCGCGGTCATCGTCTCCGTGGCCCTCTCGCTCGCGCTCGCCGGCGGCTCGTGGCTCGCCCGCGAGCAGGTCGACTCGATGAAGGGCTACTGGTACGACAAGGTCCAGGTGTCGATCTTCCTCTGCAACAAGAACGACGCCAAGACCGACCCCAACTGCACCAAGGGCGCCGTCACCGAGGAGCAGAAGCAGGACATCGAGAAGCAGCTCAAGGCGCTGCCGCTGGTGGAGAAGTACTTCCACGAGAGCGCGGAGGACGCCTACAAGCACTACAAGGAGCAGTTCTCCGACTCGCCGCTGGCCGACTCCCTCACCCCGGACCAGATGCAGGAGTCTTTCCGGGTCAAGCTCAAGGACCCGACGAAGTTCCAGGTGGTCGCGAGCGCCTTCCAGGGCCGTCCCGGCGTCCAGGAGGTGCAGGACCAAAAGGCCCTGCTGGACAACCTGTTCGGGCTGCTCAACGGCATGACGCTGGCCGCGCTGGTGGTACTGGCGTTCATGCTCGCGGTGGCGATGATGCTGATCGTCAACACGGTGCGCGTTTCGGCCTTCAGCCGGCGCCGTGAGACCGGGATCATGCGGCTGGTCGGCGCCTCCAGCTTCTACATCCAGATGCCGTTCATCATGGAGGCCGCGTTCGCCGGTCTGGTCGGCGGTGGCCTGGCCTGTCTGATGCTGCTGGTGGGCCGCTACTTCCTGATCGACCACGGCCTGTCGCTGCAGACCAAGGTGCCACTGATCAACTTCCTCGGCTGGGGCGAGGTGGCCCAGGTGCTGCCGCTGGTGCTGGTGGTGGGCATGCTGATGCCCGCGCTGGCGGCCCTGATCGCGCTGCGCAAATACCTCAAGGTCTGATTCGCGCCAAGGGCGCCGTACGGCCAACTTTCCGTACAGCGCCCGCTTCTCGCCTAGACTGCCCGACGTGCTGAGCCACTGTCCGCCCGGAAGACAACGCCGTCTGCGCCGCGCCGCGGCGCTGACAGTGGTCTTCGGGGCGGTCCTGGCGACGGGCGCCGCGGCGGGCTCCTTCGGGGGCCTCGGCGCGGAACGGCGGACGCCGCCGAACTCGCGCATCCCGGCCGGCCCCGTCGCCGACATCGACGAGATCGCGGAGGCGATCGCGGCGGGCAAGGTGGGCCCGCAGGCCGCGCAGGCCCTGGTCAGCCGCAGCGGCGACCGCTGGTCCTCCTTCTACACCGCCCAGGAGTACGAGGGCTTCCAGCAGTCCCTGGACGGCCGGTACGTGGGGGTCGGCCTGTGGGTGCGGCGCACCGAAAACGGCCGCATCGGCATCGACCGCGTCCAGTCCGGCAGCCCCGCCGCCCGGGCCGGCGTGCGCGCCGGGGACCGGCTGGTGAGCATCGACGGCACGGAGGTCACCGGCCGTCCCGTCACCGAGGTCGTCGCCCGGCTGCGCGGTTCGGACGCCGCCGGCACCGTCGTGTCCCTGGGCCTGCGGCGCGGTACGCGCTCCTGGGAGGTCTCACCGCGGCGGGCCCTGCTGCCGACGGAGTCCGTTCGGGTGCGGCACGTTCCCGGCGGCGTCACCGTGGTCAAGGTCGACGCCTTCACCAAGGGCGTCGCCGGGCAGGTCCGCCGTGTCCTGGCCGGCCGGCCGGGACACGAGGGCATACTCCTGGACCTGCGCGGCAACTCCGGTGGCCTGGTCACCGAGGCCGTCGGCGTGGCCTCCGCGCTCCTGGACGGCGGCCTGGTCGCCACGTACGACGTCCACGGCAAGCAGCAGGCGCTCTACGCCGCCGACGCGGGCGACACCGACACCCCGCTCGTCGTGCTCGTCGACGGCGGCACGATGAGCGCGGCCGAACTGCTCGCCGGTGCCCTCCAGGACCGCGGCCGTGCCGTCGTCGTGGGCTCCCGCACCTTCGGCAAGGGGTCGGTGCAGATGCCCAGCCGGTTGTCGGACGGCTCGGTCGCCGAACTCACCGTGGGCCACTACCGGCTGCCCGCGGGCCGTCGGGTGGACGGCCGCGGTGTCGAGCCCGACCTGTTGGTCAGCGGTGGCGCGGACGCCGAGTCCGAGGCCCTCGGGGTGCTGGACGGTCTGGGCACGCCGGCCCGCTGACCGGCGCGCAAACCGGTACCCCCGGCCTCGCCGAGGTGCGAGAATGGCGGCGCTATGGCAAAGGAAACGGGTCGCAAGCTGATCGCGCAGAACAAGAAGGCGCGGCACGACTACCACATCCTCGACACCTACGAGGCGGGCCTGGTGCTCACCGGCACCGAGGTGAAGTCGCTGCGCCAGGGACGCGCGTCCCTGGTCGACGGCTTCGGCCAGCTCGACGGGGGCGAGGCGTGGCTGCACAACGTGCACATCCCCGAGTACACGCAGGGGACGTGGACGAACCACTCGGCGCGGCGCAAGCGCAAGCTGCTGCTGCACCGGGCGGAGATCGAGAAGCTCTTCCAGAAGTCGCAGGAGACCGGTCACACGATCGTGCCGCTCTCCCTGTACTTCAAGGACGGCCGGGCGAAGGTCGAGATCGCGCTGGCCAAGGGCAAGAAGGACTACGACAAGCGGCAGACCCTGCGCGAGAAGCAGGACCGCCGCGAGGCGGACCGGGCCATCTCGGCGGCGCGCCGCCGGCAGCGCGGGCAGTGAACGCCGCCCGCGCCCACGCGCGGGAATGCGCTGGCCACCGTGCGCGTTCGTCACGTACGATGGCGGCAGTCCCACCGGACGGTGACCGCCCGGTGAGCAGCTTGAAAAATCAACATGGGGATGATCGGTTTCGACTGGGGATGTCGAAGCAGGGGAAGCGAGCCGAGAAAGCGGCAATGATCTCGTAAACCATATGCCGAAAAAAATAATCGCCAATAACAAGAGCGATTCCTCCGCCTTCGCCCTCGCTGCCTAATTAGCAGCTAGCGAAGACTCCGCGGAGTGTCAGCCCGGGGCTGTTCCCGACCCGGATCCTGGCATCAGCTAGGGGACTAAACCACTGGGCCCGGCCACGGGGCCCGGTGGGAAACCAAACAGTGGCTGGGCCCGTCGGCGGCTTGTCCGCGTGACTGCCGGGGCCGAGAAAAGCACAGCGGACTGCGCTCGGAGAAGCCCTGGTTCCGCACCACAGGACGCGGGTTCGATTCCCGCCATCTCCACTGACCCAACGGAAGGCGATGCCTGCCGCGCACTGCGCGGGAGGCATCGCCTTCCGTCGTTTCCAGGGGCTCACAGAGCGCTTGGGGCGATCCACCGGCGCAGGGATACACGTTCCCCGCACTCACGCGGGCGCCCGGCGCGCCGAGCGTGCACACCGCCGTCACGGGCCTGCCGTTGTGGGAGGGCAAGGCCTTCGTGCTCGCGGTCGCGATGGCCGAGCACACCATGAGCGTGCTCGTCGTCTCGCCGGCCGCGGGGGACGGCGGCGCCCGGCGGCTGACGGCCGGCACGTCAGGCCCGGCGCCGGGCCGTCCGCAGGGAGGCCGCCGCGACCAGCGCGGCGGTGGCCGCGGCGATCGCCGGTATCGCGTACGCGGGCAGCGCGCCCCGCTGCTCCACGACGGACCCCGCGGCGAAGGAGCCCGAGGCGATGCCGCCCAGGAGGGCCGTGACGGCGAGCGTCATCCCCTCGTTGAGGCGGCCGGGAGGGACCTGGCGCTGGATCAGGGCCATGCCGTTGATCATCGTGGGTGCGGTGGCCATGCCCGCCAGCAGCAGCGCGGGGGCCAGCAGCCACAGGCCGCCGAGGGCCGCCGCGGGCAGCGGGCCGAGCATGAGGACGGCCATCAGGGCGACGCTCGCGGCGAACCGGCCCCCGGCGGTGCCGCGGGGCCGGCGCAGCCCGTACAGCAGGCCCGCCACGCACGAACCCGCCGCCTGGAGGGCGAGCACCGCCCCGGCGGCGCCGCGGTGCCCGTGGGCGTCGGCGAAGGCGATCGTGGTGACCTCCAGGGCGCCGAAGACGGCCCCGGTCGCCAGGAACGTCAGCAGGACGGCCGGTACCGCGGCCCGCCCCGCTGCCACGTCCCGGCCGGCCGTGGCCCGCGGCACCGGCGGCGGCTCGGTGCCGCGCTGCGCGGCGAAGAGCAGGATGCCGCCGAAGAGCAGCAGCGCCCCGGTCAGCGTGCCGGCCTCCGGGAACAGAGAGGTGCACAGGAAGGCCGCGAGGACCGGGCCGAGCATGAAGCAGCCCTCGTCCGCGGCCTGCTCGAAGGAGTTGGCGACATGCCGGGCCCGCTCGTCCTCGCGGTACAGGTGCGCCCAGCGCGCCCGCGCCATGCCGCCGGTGTTCGGCGTCGTGGCGGTGGCGGCGTACGCGGCGAACAGCGTCCAGGCCGGGGCGTGCAGCCGTACGCACACCACCAGCGCGAGCGAGCCCAGCGCGGCGAGCCCCGCGGCCGGCACGGCCACCCGGGCCTGGCCGTGCCGGTCGATCAGACGGGCGGTCCACGGGGCCACCACGGCCGTCGCGGCGAGTCCGGTGGCGGTGACCGCCCCGGCCAGCGCGTACGAGCCGTACCCCGCGGCGATCATGACGACCGCACTGACGCCGAACATCCCCATCGGGAGCCGGGCCAGGAGGTTCCCGGTGGTGAAGGCCCGGGTGCCGGGCAGGGCGAAGAGCCGCCGGTAGGGGGCGGCGAAGGCGAGCGCGGTCATGCGATCACTCTCCCGGGGCGCCCCCGGCGCGGTCCAACACCTGATCAGCGCCCATTGACGCGTTCCCGTTGTCAATCGCGGACGTGTTCAATGGACGGATGCCGCACGCCATCGACCCGCGCCTGCTGAGGGCCTTCACCGCCGTCGCGGAGGAGCTGCACTTCACCCAGGCCGCCGCCCGCCTCCACGTCGCCCAGCAGGCGCTGAGCCGGGACGTCCGGCGCCTGGAGCGGGAACTGCGGGCCGAGCTGTTCGTACGGACGACCCGATCGGCGCGGCTGACCGCCGAGGGGGAGCGGCTGCTGCCGTACGCCCGGCGCGTGCTCGCCGCCCACGACGAACTGGCCGCCGCCTTCGCGCCCGCCGGCCGTCCGCTGCTCGTCGACATCGGCGCCCCCGTGGGCACCGGCCACCGGGTGCTGACCGCCGCCCGCGCCGCCGCGCCCGAACTCGAACTGACCGCGCGCTTCCACAGCGGGCTCACCGGCGCCGCTGCCGGGATCCTCGCGGGCCGCCTGGACGTCTCCTTCGGGCGCGCGGCGGGCCTCGCCCCCGCGGTGCTGGACCGGCTGGAGCACCGGCCGGTCCGCTACGAGCGGATGGCGGTGCTGCTCCCGGACGGCCACCGGCTGGCCCCACTCGCCGAGGTGCCGCTCGGCCGGCTCGCCGGGGAGTCCCTCTACGCCGCCGCCGGGAACCCGGACACCGCCGAATGGACGGACCTGGCCCAGCGCCTCTTCCAGGGCCGGGGCATCTCCGTGGCCGCGCCCTTCCCCGCCATCGACGGCCCGGAGGAGTTCGTCCGCCTGGTGCGCAAGCACCGCTGGCCCGTACTGGCCAGCACCGAGTTCATCGACCTGCCCGGCTTCGTCCTGCGCCCGCTCACCGCCCCCGTACCGCTCGCCCCGGTCTCCATGGTGTGGCGGCGCGGACTGCGCCACCCGGGACTGGACGCCCTGCTCCGGACGGCGCGGCGGCTCGCCGACGAGGACGACTGGCTCACCCCGCCGGACGGCGCCTGGCTGCCGGAGCCGGACACCCGCGTGATGGCGCCCCCGGCGCTCACACCGGGACCGCGCACCGGGTGAGAGCAAGGTTGCGTGGCGGTCACCTCAGGCCATCGGGCGGAAACGCGCCGTTCCTACCGTCGTGGGCATCATCCGACGAGCGACATCAGGGCCTGGAGGCGTCATGACTGCCGCGAGCACCACAGCACGCAAGGGCGGCCGCTGGATCGAGCGGTGGGACCCCGAGGACGAGGAGTCCTGGGAGAACGGCGGCCGGCGCGTCGCCCACCGGAACCTGCTCTTCTCCGTCCTGTCCGAGCACGTCGGCTTCTCGGTCTGGACGCTCTGGTCGGTCATGGTGCTCTTCATGGGCCCGGAGTACGGCATCGACCCCGCCGGGAAGTTCTTCCTGGTCGCCATGGCCACGGCGGTCGGCTCCGTGGTCCGCGTCCCGTACACCTTCGCCGTGGCGCGCTTCGGCGGCCGCAACTGGACCGTCCTCAGCGCGCTCATGCTGCTGCTGCCGACGATCGCCGCCGCCGTCGTCATGGAGCCCGGCACCTCCTACGGCACCTTCCTCGCCGTCGCCGCGCTGACCGGTGTCGGCGGCGGCAACTTCGCCTCCTCCATGACCAACATCAACTCCTTCTTCCCGCTGCGGAGGAAGGGCTGGGCACTCGGCCTCAACGCGGGCGGCGGCAACATCGGCGTGCCCGTCGTCCAGCTGGCCGGCCTGCTGGTCATCGGCACGGCCGGCGCCGGTCACCCGCGGCTGCTGCTCGCCGTCTACATCCCGCTCATCGTGGTCGCCGCCACGCTCGCCGCCCTGTACATGGACAACCTGGCGCCCGTGCGGAACGACACCGGCGCGGCCGCCCTGGCGGTGAAGGACGGCCACACCTGGATCATGTCCTTCCTCTACATCGGCACCTTCGGCTCCTTCATCGGCTACAGCTTCGCCTTCGGGCTCGTCCTGCAGAACCAGTTCGCCCGCACCCCGCTGGAGGCCGCGTCCATCACCTTCGTCGGCCCGCTGCTCGGCTCGCTCATCCGCCCCGTCGGCGGGCGGCTCGCCGACGCCTACGGCGGGGCACGGATCACCTTGTGGAACTTCCTGGCGATGGCCGCAGCCACCGCCGTGATCGTCCTCGCCTCGGCACAGAAGTCCCTGACGCTGTTCTCCGCCGCCTTCGTCGCCCTGTTCATCCTGACCGGCCTCGGCAACGGCTCCACGTACAAGATGATCCCGGGCATCTACGCCGCCAAGGCCGCCGCCAAGGGGCTGACCGGTGAGGCCGCGGCCGCCTACGGGCGCCGGCTGTCCGGAGCCGCGATGGGCCTGATCGGCGCCGTCGGCGCGCTCGGCGGCCTCGGCATCAACCTCGCCTTCCGGCAGTCCTTCCTCACCCGGGGCACCGGCACCCCGGCCTTCGTGGCCTTCCTGGCCGTCTACGCGGTCTGCTTCGTGGTCACCTGGGCCGTATACCTGCGCAGGCCCGCGCCGGCTCCCGCTCCGGCGGCCGGGCCCGGTACGAGGGCCGAGCCGGAGCCGCAGCTCTCCTACGCGGAGGTGTAGCCCCGGCCAACTGCGTAACAACGGGGAAATGCCGGTGATCCCGGACCGTCACCGGGGCTTGGAACCATGCGCGGAACGGGGCGCACGACTCCGGGACCCGGGACGGTCCCGGGCCTCCGTTGCACGTGTACCTCCGGCGGAGCGAGGCAGAGCCATGCAAGTGCGACACGCAGACGTCCTTCCCCTGGCGGGCTTCACGGTCGGCGTCACCGCGGCCCGTCGCGCCGACGAACTGTGCGCCCTCCTCGAGCGGCGCGGCGCCGTGGTCATGCGGGCCCCCGCGCTGCGGATCGTCCCGCTGCCGGACGACACCGAACTGCTCGCCGCGACCGAGCGGTTGCTCGACCGCGGCCCCGACGTCGTGGTCGCCACCACGGCGATCGGCTTCCGCGGCTGGATCGAGGCCGCCGACGGCTGGGGGCTCGGCGAGCCCCTTCTGGAACGGCTGCGCCACGTCGAACTGCTCGCCCGCGGCCCCAAGGTGCGCGGCGCGATCCGCGCGGCCGGGCTCAGGGAGTCCTGGTCACCGGCGTCCGAGTCGATGGCGGAGGTCCTGGACCGCCTGCTGGACGAGGGCGTCGCCGGCCGGCGCGTCGGCGTCCAGCTGCACGGGGAGCCGGTGCCCGGCTTCAGTGAGGCGCTGCGCGCGGCCGGCGCGGAGGTCGTCGGCGTCCCCGTCTACCGCTGGATGCCGCCGGAGGACCTCGCGCCGGTCGACCGGCTCATCGACGCGGCCGTCGCGCGCGGGCTGGACGCGGTCACGTTCACCAGCGCCCCCGCGGCGGCCTCCCTGCTGGACCGGGCCGAACGCCGGGGCCTGCGCGGCGAACTACTCGACGCCCTCCGCCACGACATCCTCGCGGCCTGCGTGGGCCCCGTCACGGCGCTCCCGCTGCAGGCCCACGACGTGCCCACCACCCAGCCCGATCGGTTCCGCCTGGGGCCGCTCGTCCAACTGCTCGCCGCGGAGCTCCCGGGGCGGGCGCGCCCCCTCCCCGTCGCCGGGCGGCGCCTGGAGATCCGCGGTCACGCGGTCGTCGTCGACGGGGAGTTGCGGGCCGTCCCCCCGGCCGGGATGGCCCTGCTCCGCACCCTCGCCCGGCGCCCCGGGTGGGTGGTCTCCCGGGCCGACCTGCTCCGGGTGCTGCCGGGGGCGGGACGCGACGAGCACGCCGTGGAGACGGCGATGGCGCGGCTGCGGGCGGCGCTGGGGGTGCCGAAGCTCATCCAGACGGTGGTCAAGCGGGGGTACCGCCTGGCGCTCGATCCGGCCGCGGACGGCAAGTACGCCTCCGCGTGAGCCGTAAGCGGCGCCGTTGTCGTGTGCGGGTCCGTTGCGCCTGCGGCGGGCGGTTCCCCCACCGCCCTCCCGATTGCCCGGCGCGGTCAGTGCGGGCCTCGCACCGTGGGCCTGGGTCGGTGCCGCGCCGGGGCACGTCCCCAGCCTTCGGCCGGGGGGACCCCCACCTCGGGGCTCGCGGTTTACCCCCACGTCATCTGGCGCCGGGTCCGCCGCTCGTCCCCTGCGGGGCACCCCGCCACACCCCTCCCGTCGCATGGCCGGCTGACAGCCGGGCGAGGTGGAGGTAGCGGGCAGTCGTCCCGCAAGGCGGGACGGGTGGGCGCACCCCACCCACCGGCGTGCACACGCCGACGAGACCGTGCGCACCGGGCAGGTGCGGCGCCGTTGTGGGGTTGCGCCAGCCCTCCCCCAGCTACCGCTGGGGGTGCCCCCAGCCTCCGGCGAGCGGCCGACCCGCAACCAGGTCCGGCCGTTGGTCGCGGAACCGGCGGAGGGGGCGGGGGCGTAGGCGTGGGCGTTCTGGACGCTGACGTGTATGTGCTGTGCGGCATCCGGGGTCCGACCTGCACCGCCGCCATGCACATGAATATGCGGTCCAGAATGCCGACCCCGGGGACCCCGACCCTGGCCGACCCAACGCACCCCGCGAGGCGGCAACCAACCGCGCCGGGCAATCGGGAGGGTGGGCGGGGAAACCCCCAACGGCAACCACGACGCACCCGCACGCGGCGACACGGGGTACCCCGCACCCTTCGGGAGGCACTCGCCGAGTGGGCGGGAAACGCCTGGTTGGCGTACGGTGACAGGCTGCCCCGTTCGCCGGGGCGGCGCGCGCGGCGCGTGACGTACGGAAGAACAAGAAGGGGGTCCTGCGTGGCAGCGGTCCGGGACACGGAGATCGCGGTCGAGCAGACGCATCTGGACCGGGTGTACGACCGGCTCGAGGAGAAGATCCACGAGGCGGAGTTCCTCATGGACGACGCCGTCAAACGCGGCCAGGTCGGCACGCCGGGCGCGCTCGCGGAGCGCGACGCCCAGGTGTTCCGGGCGGGGCTGCACCTGAACCGGCTGAACTCGGAGTTCGAGGACTTCCTCTTCGGCCGGATCGACCTGCTGCGGGGCAAGGACGGCAAGAAGGGCCCGGACGGTGCGTTCACCTCGGTGGAGCCCGCGGACGACGCGATCCGGCCCGACGGCATGGCGGACGTCGCCGAAACTCTGCACATCGGGCGGCTCGGCGTGCTGGACGCGGACTACGCGCCGCTGGTGATCGACTGGCGGGCCCCCGCGGCGGCGCCGTTCTACCGGGCGACCCCGGTCGCGCCCGGCCGGGTGGTGCGGCGGCGCGTCATCCGCTCCAAGGGCCGCAAGGTGCTGGGCGTCGAGGACGACCTGCTGCGCCCGGAGCTGACGACGGGACTCCCGGTGGTGGGCGACGGCGCGCTGATGGCCGCGCTGGGCCAGGCGCGCAGCCACACGATGCGGGACATCGTCTCCAGCATCCAGGCCGAGCAGGACGTGGTGATCCGGGCCCCCGCCGCATCCGTCACCGAGGTGACCGGCGGTCCCGGCACGGGGAAGACGGCGGTGGCCCTGCACCGGGCGGCGTACCTGCTGTACCAGGACCGGCGCCGGTACGCGGGCGGCATCCTGGTCGTCAGCCCGACGCCGCTGCTGGTGGCGTACACCGAGGGCGTGCTGCCCTCGCTGGGCGAGGAGGGCCAGGTCGCGATCCGTGCCGTGGGCTCGCTCGTGGACGGCGCCGAGGCCACCACGTACGACGATCCCGCGGTCGCCCGGATCAAGGGCTCGCTGCGGATGCTGAGGGTGTTGCGCAAGGCGGCCCGCGGCGTGCTGGAGCACGGGGCCGGGGCCGGGGCGGGACGCTGCCCGGACCGGCTGCGGGTCGTGGCGTTCGGCCGGCGGCTGGAGCTGGACGCCGAGGAGCTGTCGGGGATCCGGCACTCCGTGCTGGGCGGCACGGCGCCGGTGAACCTGCTGCGGCCCCGGGCCCGCCGCCTGCTGCTGGACGCGCTGTGGCGCAAGGCCGGGCGCCGCTTCGACGACCCGGAGCTGGCCGCCGAGGAGCGGCAGGGCTTCGACGAGGACATCTCCACCGAGCAGGAGTTCACGGACTTCCTGGCCGCGTGGTGGCCGGTGCTGACCCCGCGCGGGGTGCTGGCGGCGCTCTCCGACGAGAAGCGGCTGGGGCGCTGGTCGCGGCGGGTCCTGACGCCGCCCGAGGTGCGCCGTGTGGCGCGCTCGCTGCGCCGTCTGGACGCGGCGGGCAACGGGGCGCTGTCCGTGCACGACGTCGCGATGCTCGACGAGCTGGAGGCGCTGCTGGGCCCGCCGCCGAAGGTGCGCAGCCGCGAGGCGGACCCGCTGGACCACCTGACCGGCCTGGAGGAGGTCACCACCTACGCGGACCGGATGGCGGCCGGGCGGCGCAGCCGGCAGGACCGGCTGGACGCGGAGCGCACGGAGTACGCGCACGTGATCGTCGACGAGGCGCAGGACCTCACCCCGATGCAGTGGCGCATGGTGGGCCGCCGCGGCCGTGCCGCGACCTGGACGGTGGTCGGCGACCCCGCGCAGAGTTCCTGGACCGACCCCGACGAGGCCGCCCTGGCCCGTGACGAGGCCCTGGGCACGCGTCCGCGCCGCCGCTTCACGCTCACGGTGAACTACCGCAACCCGGCAGAGATCGCCGACCTGGCGGCGAAGGTGCTGGCGCTGGCCATGCCGGGCAGCGAATCGCCGCGAGCGGTGCGCTCCACGGGGCTGGTGCCCCGGTTCGTGGTGGCCGCCGACGGGCACCCCGGCGAGGCGGTGCGCGCCGAGGCGGAGCGGATGCTGGGCGAGGTCGAGGGCACCGTGGGCGTGGTCGTGGCCATGGGCCGCCGTGAGGAGGCCCGGCGCTGGCTGGCGGGGCTCGGCGAGCGCGTCGTGGCGCTGGGCAGCCTGGAGGCCAAGGGCCTGGAGTACGACGCGACGCTGGTCGTCTCGCCCGCGGAGATCGCGGACGAGTCCCCGGCCGGCCTGCGGGTGCTGTACGTGGCGCTGACCCGGGCGACCCAGCGGCTGACGGTGCTCTCGGGGGCGCGGGACCTGCCGGACGGCGCCGGCGTCCCGGACCTGCTGCGGGACTGACTGACCCCTCTCATGACGACGGCGGGGCGCCCCTTCGTGAGGGGCGCCCCGCCGGACGTATGTGACACCGACCCGCCATGCTCGCCTCGCGGCAAGTGGGCGCTCGAAGCGCCTAAGGTTGGGCCCGGGGGCTTGGATCGAGCCGGTGCCTCACCCAGGCTAACAAACGATCCGGGATTGTCATTCCGTTCGTGTGCGCCGTTCCGGTGGCGGCTGGGGGAACATTAAGCACGCAAGCTTCCGTTGACACCCATCGCTGCTCGACAGTTTGTCGTAGGCCCCCCGGGTTTACGCGTACCCACCGGTAGGTGGCAGCATCGAGGGCGCACTAAGCAGCGACAGCGGAGGAACAGCGGCCATGGCAACGGCGCCGAGCGTCTCGTACTCAATCACGGTGCGGCTGGAGGTGCCCGCGAGCGGCTCCGCGGTCAGCCAGCTCACCACGGCCGTGGAGGCCTCCGGTGGCGCGGTCCACGGCCTGGACGTGACCGCTTCCGGCCATGAGAAGCTGCGCATCGACGTGACGATCGCCGCCACGTCGACCGCCCACGCGGACGAGATCGTCGCCAAGCTGGCGCAGATCGAGGGCGTCGCGATCGGCAAGGTCTCCGACCGTACGTTCCTGATGCACCTCGGCGGCAAGATCGAGATGGCGTCGAAGCACCCTATCCGCAACCGTGACGACCTCTCCATGGTCTACACGCCAGGTGTGGCCCGGGTCTGCATGGCGATCGCAAAGAACCCCGAGGACGCCCGCCGGCTGACCATCAAGCGCAACAGTGTCGCGGTGGTCACCGACGGCTCGGCCGTGCTGGGCCTCGGCAACATCGGGCCGAAGGCCGCGCTGCCGGTCATGGAGGGCAAGGCGGCGCTCTTCAAGCGCTTCGCGGGCATCGACGCCTGGCCGATCTGCCTGGACACCCAGGACACCGACGCGATCGTGGAGATCGTCAAGGCGATCGCCCCCGGCTTCGCCGGCATCAACCTGGAGGACATCTCGGCGCCCCGCTGCTTCGAGATCGAGGCCCGGCTGCGCGAGGCCCTCGACATCCCGGTGTTCCACGACGACCAGCACGGCACCGCCATCGTGGTGCTCGCGGCGCTCACCAACGCGCTGCGCGTGGTCGGCAAGCAGGCCGGCGACGTACGGGTCGTCATGTCGGGCGCAGGCGCGGCCGGCACGGCCATCCTGAAGCTGCTGCTCGCGGCGGGCGTCAAGCACGCCGTCGTGGCCGACATCCACGGCGTCGTGCACAGCGGCCGGGAGGACCTGGTCGCGGCCGGCCCAGAGTCGGCGCTGCGCTGGATCGCGGACAACACCAACCCGGAGGAGATCACCGGGACGCTGAAGGAGGCGGTGCGCGGCGCGGACGTCTTCATCGGCGTCTCCGCCCCCAACGTCCTGGAGGGCGAGGACGTCGCGGCCATGGCCGACGGTGCCATCGTCTTCGCCCTGGCCAACCCCGACCCCGAGGTGGACCCGGCGGTCGCCCGGGAGACCGCCGCGGTGGTCGCCACGGGGCGCAGCGACTTCCCCAACCAGATCAACAACGTGCTGGTCTTCCCGGGTGTCTTCCGTGGACTGCTGGACGCCCAGAGCCGTACGGTGAACACCGACATGATGCTCGCGGCGGCGGCCGCCCTCGCGGACGTCGTCACGGAGGACGAGCTCAACCCGAACTACATCATCCCGAGCGTCTTCAACGACAAGGTCGCGGGCGCCGTCGCGGGCGCCGTCCGCGAGGCGGCGAAGTCGCACGGCCTCCCCGCGACGTCGTGACGACGGAGCGTCATCGAGCCGTACACGACCCGCTTTTTGTGTGACTCTCCCGGGTGCCGGATTGGCGTTTCCCCCAGAAATAGGGGCAGGATGCGTACCTGGGCGGTGAGGGCCGCACCGCAGAAGCGCGATGAGCGTCTTCACAATGCGTCTTCCCCGACGGTCGACGTTGGGGGTTTCCATGCAAGGAGTACTTAGATGAACCGCAGTGAGCTGGTGGCCGCGCTGTCCGAGCGCGCCGAGGTGACCCGCAAGGACGCCGACGCCGTTCTGGCCGCGTTCGCCGAGGTTGTCGGCGAGATCGTCGCCAAGGGCGACGAGAAGGTCACCATCCCCGGCTTCCTCACCTTCGAGCGCAGCCACCGCGCCGCGCGCACCGCGCGCAACCCGCAGACCGGTGACCCGATCCAGATCCCGGCCGGTTACAGCGTGAAGGTCTCCGCGGGCTCGAAGCTCAAGGAAGCCGCCAAGGGCAAGTAATTCCGCGCGCCGACGCGACATGTGGAAGGGCGGCCCCCCCGCGGGGAGGCCGCCCTTCCGTGTGTCCGCAAGGGTGCCGGGTCAGTCGGTGCCGGGCAGCTCGACCTTGGCGCCGAGCTTCTCCAGCTTCTGCATGAAGTTCTCGTATCCGCGGTTGATCAGGTCGATGCCGTGCACCCGCGAGGTGCCCTGCGCGGCCAGGGCCGCGATCAGGTACGAGAAGCCGCCGCGCAGGTCCGGGATGACGAGGTCGGCGCCCTGCAGCCTGGTGGGGCCGCTGACGACCGCGGAGTGCAGGAAGTTGCGCTGGCCGAAGCGGCAGGGGGTGCCGCCCAGGCACTCGCGGTAGAGCTGGATGTGGGCACCCATCTGGTTGAGCGCCGAGGTGAAGCCCAGCCGGGACTCGTACACCGTCTCGTGGACGATGGACAGGCCCGAGGCCTGGGTGAGGGCCACGACCAGGGGCTGCTGCCAGTCGGTCTGGAAGCCGGGGTGGACGTCGGTCTCCAGGGCGATGGCGTTCAGCGGGCCGCCGGGGTGCCAGAAGCGGATGCCGTGGTCGTCGACCTCGAACGCGCCGCCCACCTTGCGGAAGACGTTGAGGAAGGTCATCATCTCGCGCTGGCTGGCGCCGCGGACGTAGACGTTGCCCTCGGTCGCCAGGGCCGCGCAGGCCCAGGAGGCGGCCTCCAGGCGGTCCGGGAGGGCGCGGTGGTTGTAGCCGCCGAGCTTGTCCACGCCGGTGATGTGGATGGTGCGGTTGGTGCCCATCGTGATGATGGCGCCCATCTTCTGCAGGACGCAGATGAGGTCCTCGATCTCCGGCTCGATCGCGGCGTTGCTCAGCTCGGTGACGCCCTCGGCCAGGACGGCCGTCAGCAGTACCTGCTCGGTCGCGCCGACCGACGGGTACGGGAGCTCGATCTTGCAGCCGCGCAGCCGCTGCGGGGCCTCCAGGTACTGGCCCTCGGGGCGCTTCTCGATGACCGCGCCGAACTTGCGCAGCACGTCGAAGTGGAAGTCGATCGGCCGGCCACCGATGTCGCAGCCGCCCAGGCCCGGGATGAAGGCGTGGCCGAGACGGTGCAGCAGGGGCCCGCAGAACAGGATCGGGATCCGCGAGGAGCCCGCGTGCGCGTCGATGTCGGCGACGTTCGCGCTCTCCACCTTGGACGGGTCGAGCACCAGCTCCCCGGGCTCGTCGCCGGCCTGCACCGTCACCCCGTGCAGCTGCAGCAGGCCCCGCACGACGCGCACGTCGCGGATGTCGGGCACGTTGCGCAGCCGGCTGGGTTCGCTGCCCAGCAGCGCGGCCACCATCGCCTTGGGCACGAGGTTCTTCGCACCGCGGACATGGATCTCCCCCTCGAGGGGGGTGCCACCGTGGACGAGCAGTACGTCGTTAAGGCCGGTCATTGCTCTCGCGTTCCTGGAGACGGGCAGAAAGGAAGCTCGGTCCCCGCAGGCACCAAGCAGAAATGGTAATCGGCCTTCCGGCGCCGGGAAGAGGGCTGTGAGGTCCCACTCATGTAATGGGTTCGCTACAGCACCCTGCGCGTTCGCGCCGTCCCGGAGGGTCGCCGTCGCGGCGGCCCGCCCCCGGTCCCGGCGCCCGAAAAGGGTGCGGTTGCCACCCCGCGCGGCGGCGGAATGCGGGATTATGTTGACCATGACCGAAGTGTCATCGCTCACCGGCAGACTGCTCGTCGCGACGCCCGCGCTCGCGGACCCGAACTTCGACCGGGCGGTGGTGCTCCTCCTCGACCACGACGAGGAGGGCTCGCTCGGCGTCGTCCTCAACCGCCCCACGCCCGTCGGGGTCGGCGACGTCCTGGAGTCCTGGGCCGGCCTGGCGGGCGCGCCCCAGGTCGTCTTCCAGGGCGGGCCCGTCTCGCTGGACTCGGCGCTGGGCCTGGCCGTGGTGCCCGGGGAGCCGCGGGACGGCGAGGACGGGGAGCCGCTCGGCTGGCGGCGGGTGTTCGGCGCGATCGGCCTGGTGGACCTGGAGGCGCCGCCCGAGCTCCTCGCGGCCGAGCTGGGCTCCCTGCGGATCTTCGCCGGGTACGCCGGATGGGGGCCCGGCCAGCTGGAGGACGAACTGGTCGAGGGCGCCTGGTACGTGGTGGAGTCCGAACCGGGGGACGTCTTCTCCCCGGACCCCGATCAGCTGTGGCGCTCGGTGCTGCGCAGACAGCGCAGCGAACTCGCGATGGTCGCGACGTATCCGGACGATCCGTCTCTGAATTAGGCTTGCGTGCCATGAGCACTCTCGAGCCCGAGCGCGGGGCGGGCACCGGCACCCTCGTCGAACCGACCCCGCAGGTGTCGAACGGCGATGGCGACCACGAGCGCTTCGCGCACTACGTCCAGAAGGACAAGATCATGGAGAGCGCGCTCTCCGGATCGCCGGTGGTCGCCCTCTGCGGAAAGGTCTGGGTGCCCGGCCGGGACCCCAAGAAGTACCCGGTCTGCCCGATGTGCAAGGAGATCTTCGAATCCATGCCCACCGGTGGCGGGGACAAGGACAAGAGCGGCAAGTAACGGCCGCCTCGGCACCCGGCAGGTACGGCCGCGGCGCGGCGGCCGTACCTCGCGCGTTCGGGGGGACATGGCGCAGGACGACGCCGTCACGGCGGACCGGGTCTTCGGGCTGTGCGAGCGGGGGCGCTTCGAGATGGCGCACTCGCTCGTCGACGACGCCTTCGTCACCCGCAACGGCAGCTTCGGCTACCTCGTACGGGCCAGGGTCTTCGCGTACGAGCGGCGGGCCGACCGGGCCCGGGAGGCCGTCGACTGGGCGCTGGCGCACGCGGAGCCGGGCGACCCGGACCCGCCGCTGCTGGCCGGACTCGTCCTGCTGATGCTCGGAGACGCGCACGCCGCCCTCGGGCTCGGGCTGCGGGTCGCCGCCGATCCCCGCGAGTGGCGCGCCCGGGTGCTGGTCGCCGACTCCTGCCGGATGCTCTCCCGCGGCCCCGAGGCCGTCGCCGCCGCCCGGCAGGCGGTGCTGATCGCACCCCGCGAGGCCGAGGCGCACGTCGCGCTCGCACGGGCGCTGGATCTCTCGCTTCGTCCGGCCGCCCGCGCCGAACGCCGCGCGGTCGTGGCGCGGGCCATGGAACTCGGCGCCGCGCCCGCGGACGTTGCGGGGCGGCGCCAGTGGCCCCGGGCCGCCCCCGCGCTGCTGGTGGCCGCGCTGGTGCTGTTCGCCGACCCCCCGGTGCTGGCCGGCGGGGTGGCCGTGCTGGTGGCGCTGGCCGGCTGGCTGTGGCTGCTGCAGGCCCGCCGCTCCGGCAGCAGCGGCCGGGGGCGGCTGCAGACCGTACGCGCCCTGGCCCGGGCCGAGTTGAACGGGGACCCGGCCCGCGCTCGCGCCGTGGCCCTCACCGCCGGGGCCTGCCTGCCCGTGCTCCCGTTCGCCGCCACCGGCCTGGTGGCCGCCTCCGCGGCCGACGGCGCCCCATGGCCGCTTCCGGCCGTCCTGGGCGTCGCGGCCGGCGCCGTCGTGGTGCTGCTGGCCGCCGCCCGCGCGGTGCGCTGGTGGTACGGCGACACCTTCCTGCAGCGCGACTTCCTGCCCAGCCGGCACACCGTCCTCCAGCTGACCGCGGTCGTCGCCCTCATCGGCACCGCCGTGGCCCTCTCCGCGGCTCAGGCGACCTCCACGGCGCTGTGGTCGGCGGTGGCAGTGGCCCACGTCCTGTGGTTCGTCGTCGGCATGCTGATCCCCTTCCGCGCCCTGAACCGCGCCCGCCGGGCCGGCGGCTGAGGCGCCGCGGCGTCCGGAAATCGGCGATTCGTCCGTTCCAGTTGCCGCGGGCGCGGCAGGATGGTCGTCATGGGCCTCATCCCGGCACCCGTCGAGGCGTCGCCGCGTACCCGGAACCCGGCAACACGGACGTCGTGGACACCACCGCCCTGCCGGTGCTGACCGGTTGGGGCATCAACCCGAACGTGCTGGCGCCCACCGAGGCCACCGTGCGCTTCTACGAGAACGTCCTCGCCGAGCTACTGGAGGTCTTCCCCTCGGAGTTCGTGCACATCGGCGGCGACGAGTGCCCCAAGGACCAGTGGCGCGCCTCCGCCACCGTCCAGGCCCGCATCAAGGAACTGGGCTTGCGTGACGAGGACGAGCTGCAGAGGTGGTTCGTGCGGCACTTCGACACCTGGCTGAGCGGGCGCGGCCGCCGGCTGATCGGCTGGGACGAGATCCTGGAGGGCGGGCCGGCCGAGGGCGCCGCCGTCTCCTCCTGGCGCGGCCACGCGGGCGGCGTAGCGGCCGCCCGGGCGGGGCACGACGTCGTGATGTGCCGGGAGAGCCAGGTGTACCTGGACTGGCGCCAGTCGGACAGCGAGGACGAGCCCGTGCCGATCGCGCACGTCCGCACCCTGGAGGACGTCTACCGTTTTGAGCCCGTCCCGGACGAGCTCACCGCCGAGGAGGCCGCCCACGTCATCGGCGCGCAGGCCAACATCTGGACGGAGGCGATGGATTCGGTCCGCGCGGTGGACTACATGGCCTTCCCGCGGCTCGCCGCCTTCGCCGAGACGGTCTGGAGCCGGCTGCCCGGTCCCGCCGCCCGCGACCACGAGGGCTTCGCCGCCCGAATGACCACCCACTACGGGCGACTTGACGCACTGGGGGTCGAACACCGGCCGCCGGGCTGTCCGCTGCCGTGGCAGCGGCGTCCGGGCGTCATCGGACGCCCGATCGAGGGGCCGCCCCCGATCGTGTGAGGCCCGCCACAACCCGCGGTGGGGCGACGCGGGAGATGGCAGGGTGGTATGGCCAATCACGGCAAGGCGCACGAAGGAGGCCGTTCCCGTCGCAACCTGGAGAAAGTCGCAAACCGGACGGAGTTCGATCCGGAAGGCAGGTTCTCCTTTGCGACCCTCGCGTTGATCACCCCGGAAGATGTGCCAGAGTTGCCACGTCCGGGCTGTCAGCACGTACCGTACGGCTACCGCACCGCGGACAGCCGGGGAAGGGGCAGCTGCGTGAGCACGTACGCACGGCAGGCAGCGCGCAATGTGGCGTTGCCGACCTCGCTCGACGAGGCCGTGGCGGCCTTGGCCGCCACGCCCACCGCCGTGCCCGTCGCCGGAGGCACCGACCTCATGGCGGCCGTGAACTCCGGGCTGCTGCGCCCCGCGGGACTGGTCGGCCTCGGGCGGATCAGCGAGATCCGCGGCTGGCAGTACGCGGACGGCGCGGCGCTGCTCGGCGCCGGCCTCACCCACGCCCGCATGGGCCGCCCGGACTTCGCCGCGCTCATCCCCGCCCTTGCCGCCGCCGCCCGCGCCGCCGGGCCCCCGCAGATCCGCAACGCGGGCACGCTCGGCGGCAACATCGCCGGCGCCGCCCCCACCGGCGACTCGCTGCCCGTGCTGGCCGCCCTGGAGGCGTCCGTCCTGGTCGCCGGCCCGGACGGCAACCGCGAGCTGCCGGTCAGCCACCTGCTCACCGGCATGGACCCGCTGCGGCCGGGCGAGGTCCTGGCGTACGTCCGGGTCCCGCTGCTGCACGCGCCGCAGACCTTCCTCAAGGCCACCGGCCGCACCGGTCCCGGCCGCGCGGTCGCGTCCGTCGCCGTCGTCCTCGACCCCGCCCGCCGGGGCGTACGCTGCGCGGTGGGAGCCGTCGCACCGGTGCCGCTGCGGCCGCTCGAGGCCGAGCGCTGGGTCGCCGGGCTGATCGACTGGGACGGCGAGCGCACACTGGCGCCGGAGGCCCTCACGGCCTTCGGCGAGTACGTCGCCGCCGCCTGCATCCCCGACCCGCTGCCGGCCGCGGACGGCGGCGTGGGGGGAGCCCCGCCCGCGGCCCCCGAACTGCCCCCCGCGGCCGTCCAGCTGCGGCGTACGGTGGCCGCACTGGCCCGCCGTGCGCTGGGGAGGGCACTGGCATGAGTGACGACGTGTACGACGACAGGACACCGGACGGGCGCATGACCGACCAGCCGCAGGAGGGGTCCCCGCACGGCGGGGGATTCAGCCCGGGGCACGGGGTGTGGGAGCCCCTGCCCCACGGCGAGTACGACCCCGACCAGACCATGCACGTCTCCTTCGCGGCGCAGCTGTCCATGGCCGAGCCCGGCGCCGATCCGCTCGCCGCCCCGGGCCACGGCTACGCGCCCGAGCCGCCCGCCGCCCCGGTCGCCGGCGAGGACGCGGCCACGACGTGGGTGATCCCCGTCGTACGCGAGGACCCCGCCGCCGACGACTCCGGCGAGTACTCGGTGGGGGCCTTCGTACCCACCCCGACCAGCGACTCGGCGCAGCCCTGGACCGCCCCCGCCGCCCTGCAGGCGCCCGCGGGCGCGGCCGACGGCGGCTGGTCCCTGCCCGCGGACGCCACCGGCCAGTGGACGCTGCCGCCGGCCCCGGACGGCACCGCCGAGGAGTCCGGCGAGTACCGCATCCCGCCCGTGTCGGCCCCCGCTCCGGCCCCGGCCGCCGCCGAGGAGCCCCGGCCGGGGCCGGACCCCGGCGAGGACGGCACCCACCCGCAGGAGCCCGCCACGGACCCGGTGGCGGATCTTGCGGCGGACCTTGCGGCGGAATTCGCCGCGCAGGAGCCGCCGACCCCGGAGGAGGGGGCCGACGGGCCCGGCGAGGGGCCCGTCGCGGACGCGCACAGCGAGCACCCCGTGGCCTCCTACGTCCTCAACGTCAACGGCACCGACCGGCCCGTCACCGACGCCTGGCTCGGCGAGTCCCTGCTCTACGTGCTGCGCGAGCGCCTCGGTCTCGCCGGCGCCAAGGACGGCTGCGAGCAGGGCGAGTGCGGCGCCTGCTCGGTCAAGGTCGACGGCCGGCTCGTCGCCTCCTGCCTGGTGCCCGCCGCGACCGCCGCGGGCAGCGACATCCGCACCGTCGAGGGGCTGTCCGCCGACGGCGGTCCCTCGGACGTCCAGCGGGCGCTTGCCGAGTGCGGGGCCGTGCAGTGCGGTTTCTGCATCCCGGGCATGGCGATGACCGTGCACGACCTGCTCGAGGGCAACCACAGCCCGACCGAGCTGGAGACCCGGCAGGCCATCAGCGGCAACCTCTGCCGCTGCTCCGGCTACCAGGGCGTCCTGGAGGCCGTCCGCCAGGTCGTGACCGAGCGCGAGGAGACCGCCGAGGCCGCCGCGGACGACACCGCGGGCGACCCGGCCGACGGCATCCGCGTCCCGCACCCGCGCCCCTCCTCCGGAGGCCCGGCGTGAGCACCCCGAACCTGCTGACCCCGCACCACCTCCCCCCTCGCGGCAGCGAAAGGTACGCGCGATGACGGGCCCCGACGCCGCGACGGCCACCCCGGCCGTGGGCACCCCCGCGCCGGTCGCGACCGGCGCCGAGCAGCAGTCCGCGCCGCACGGCATCGGCGCCTCCCTGCCCGCCACCGACGCCTACGCCAAGGCCCAGGGGACGTACCCGTACGCCGCCGACCTGTGGGCCGAGGGACTGCTGTGGGCGGCCGTGCTGCGCTCCCCGCACCCGCACGCCCGCATCCTGTCCATCGACACGACGGAGGCCGTCGCGCTCCCCGGCGTGCGGGCCGTGGTGACCCACGAGGACGTCCCGGGCGACGCCATGCACGGGCGCCGCGTCGCAGACCGCCCGGTCTTCGCCAAGGACACCGTCCGGCACCACGGCGAGGCCATCGCCGCCGTGGCCGCCGACCACCCCGACACCGCCCGGCTCGCCGCCGCCGCCATCCAGGTCGAGTACGAGGTCCTGGAGCCCGTCATCGACCCGGAGCGGGCCTTCGCGGCACCCCCGCTGCACCCCGACGGCAATCTGATCCGGCACATCCCGCTGCAGTTCGGCGACCCGGACGCGGTCGGCGAGGTCATCGTCGAGGGCCTGTACCGGGTCGGCCGCCAGGACCCGGCCCCGGTGGGCGCCGAGGCCGGGCTCGCCGTGCCCCGCCCCGACGGCGGCGTGGAGCTGTACGTCGCCTCCACGGACCCGCACACCGACCGCGACCTGGCCGCCGCCTGCTTCGGGCTGGAACAGGACCGGGTCAAGGTGGTGGTCACCGCGGTGCCCGGCGCGATGGGCGACCGCGAGGACTCCGGGGTGCAGATCCCCCTCGGACTGCTCGCGCTGAAGACCGGCTGCCCGGTGAAGTTCGTGGCCACCCGCGAGGAGTCCTTCCTCAGCCACAGCCACCGCCACCCGACCCTGTTGCGGTACCGCCACCACGCCGACGCCGAGGGCCGGCTGGTCAAGGTCGAGGCCCAGGTGCTGCTGGACGCCGGCGCGTACGCCGACACCTCCGCCGACGCCCTGGCCGCGGCCGTGGCCTTCGCCGCGGGCCCCTACGTCGTGCCGCACGTCTTCGTCGAGGGCTGGGCGGTGCGCACCAACAACCCGCCCTCCGGCCACGTCAGGGGCGAGGGCGCGATGCAGGTCTGCGCGGCCTACGAGGGCCAGATGGACAAGCTCGCGGCCAAACTCGGCCTGGACCCGGCCGAGATCCGCATGCGCAACGTCATGGCCACCGGCGACCTGCTGCCCACCGGCCAGACGGTCACCTGCCCGGCGCCCGTCGGTGAACTGCTCAAGGCCGTGCGCGACACCGACCTGCCCCCGCTGCCCGTCGACGACGACGAGTCCGAATGGCTGCTTCCCGGCGGCCTGGAGGGCGCGGGCGAGCCGGGCGCGGTGCGCCGCGGCGTCGGCTACGCGCTCGGCATGGTGCACATGCTGGGCGCCGAGGGCACCGACGAGGTCTCCACCGCCACCGTCCGCGTCCACGACGGCGCCGCCACCGTCATCTGCGCCGCCGTCGACACCGGCCAGGGCTTCGCCACCCTCGCCCGGCAGATCGTGCAGGAGGTCCTCGGCGTCGAGGACGTCCGCGTCCTGCCCTCCGACACCGACCAGCCCCCGGCCGGCGCCGCCGCCCGCGGCCGCCACACCTGGGTCTCCGGTGGCGCCGTCGAGCGCGCCGCCAAGATGGTCCGCACCCAGCTGCTGCAGCCGCTGGCCGGGAAGTTCGGCATGTCGGCGGAACTGCTCTCCATCGCCGACGGCAAGATCACCTCGTACGACGGGGTGCTCTCCACCACCGTCGAGGAGGAACTGGCCGGCAAGGAGCTGTGGGCCACCGCCCAGTGCCGCCCGCACCCCACCGAGAAGCTCGACGACACCGGCCAGGGCGACGCCTTTGTGGGCCTCGCCTTCTGCGCCGTGCGCGCCGTGGTCGACGTCGACATCGAACTCGGCGCGATCCGGGTGGTGGAGATGGCTGTCGCCCAGGACGTCGGCCGGGTCCTCAACCCCGCACAGCTGCGGGCCCGGATCGAGGCCGGCGTCACCCAGGGCGTCGGCATGGCCCTCATGGAGGACCTCCGCGCGCCGCGCGGCGTCATCAAGCGGCCCAACCTGACCGGCTATTCGCTGCCGACCGCGCTCGACGCGCCCGCGATCCGCGTGGTCCGGCTCATCGAGGAACGCGACGTGCTCGCCCCCTTCGGCGCCAAGGCCGCCAGCGCGGTCCCCGTCGTCGTCTCCCCGGCAGCCGTCGCCTCGGCCGTCCGCGCGGCCACCGGCCGCCCGGTCAGCCGCCTGCCCATCCGCCCCCAGCACGCGGTGGTCCGGCCGCAGACGTGACGCCCCGCCACACGCGCTGAGGGGCCCGGTCCGCACGGACCGGGCCATGGTGGACGGTCTCCGCATCGAACCGCCCGCGCTGGCCGTGAAGATGCTTCCCCACCCCGGGAGCGGTCTGGCACGACGGGACGGTCCGCGTGCACTGGGCCTCAGAAACGGCGCAAGGGAGCGGCCTGGCGGTATGACGCCCTGGGCCCTAGACTCCGTGTTCCCTGACGCTGCAGGTCCGGCATCCCCGTACTCCCAGGGGTAAGATGCCGCGCTCAGGGGCGACCAGGGAGCAGGGGGCCGACTCAGGAACCAGGGAAAGAGAACGACCCCCTTGACGACGATCCAGCACAGCCGTGCGGGCAGACGGCAGGCCATGCGCCGGATCCGCCCCCGGCGTTCCCCCGCGATACCCCTGGCGGCACTGGCCTGGTTCGGCGCGGCAGCCACCCTGTGGCTGTGGTGGAGCAACACACCGTATGTGCCCCGGACCGTCGGCGACTGCCTGACGGCCGCCGGCCGGATCACGGGGCTGCTGTCCGGATACGTGACCGCCATCGTGATCGCGCTGATGGCGCGCGTTCCGGCCCTGGAGCGCCGGGTGGGCACCGACCGGGTCACCCGGTGGCACGCGATGAGCGGACGGTACGCGCTGTCCCTGGTCGTCGCGCACGTCGTGCTGATCCTCTACGGCTACGCGCTCCAGGCGGACACCGGCATCGTGGCGCAGACGGTCTCCGTCGTCACCGAGTACCCGGAGATGGTGAAGGCGACGGCCGGGACCCTGATCCTGCTGCTCGTGGGCCTTGTCTCGGTCGGCGCACTGCGCAGACGCCTGCGCTACGAGACGTGGTACTACCTGCACCTGCTCACCTATGCCGCCGTCTACCTCGCCTTCTGGCACCAGCTCGCCACGGGCAGCGAATTCGTGACGGGCACCGTCGCGCGCACCGCCTGGTACGCCCTGTACCTTCTGGTCGGCGCGCTGGTGCTCTGGTACCGCGTGCTCACTCCTGTAGGGCTCAACCTCCGGCACCGCATGCGGGTCGAGTCGGTCGTGCAGGAGACGCCCGGCGTGGTGTCCGTGCTGATCCGCGGACGCCGGCTGCACAGGCTGGGTGCGGAACCGGGACAGTTCTTCCGCTGGCGGTTCCTGGCCGAGGGGCTGCGCTGGACCTCGAACCCGTACTCGCTGTCGGCGCCACCCCGGCCGGATCTGCTGCGGGTCACCGTGAAGGCGGCCGGCGGGCACAGCGCGGCGCTGGCCCGGCTCCGCCCGGGCACCCGGGTGTGGGCGGAGGGCCCTTACGGGGCGATGACCGCGGGCCGCCGCAGCCGTGGCAAGGTGCTGTTGCTCGCGGGCGGCGCGGGGATCACGCCACTGCGGGCGCTGTTCGAGACCCTGCCCGGGGGGCCTGGGGATCTCACCCTGCTCTACCGGGCGCGCACGGCCGAGGAGCTCGCGCTCCGGGACGAGCTGGAGGCGATCGCGGACGCCCGCGGTGCGCAGCTGCTGTACGCGGTGAACAGCCCGGACGGCAGACGGCCCGCGATCACCGCGAAGAAGCTGCGGAGGATCCTGCCGGACATCGCCCGCCATGACGTCTACCTGTGCGGGCCGCCGGGCCTGGCCGAGGAGTCCTACGCCGCGCTCCGCGAGGCCGGCGTCCCCGACCGCCGCATCCACCACGAGTCCTTCGAGTTCTGAGTCCGGTGACCTCCGTGAAGAAGAAGCATTCGCTCCGTCGTGTCGTGCTCACCAGCGCCGTCACGGTCTCCGGCATCGTGCTGATGCTCGCGCTCAAGCCCGGCACGGACCCGTCCGTCCATCAGGCCGGTGCTCCCTCCGCCCCGGTGACGGCGGTCCCCTCCGCATCCATGGCCGTCTCCACGTCCACCCCCGCCTCCGCTTCTCCCTCCGTGTCCGCCTCGGCGTCGGGGAGGGCAGGACACCGGCGCGCCACGTCGTCTCCGGCCGCTTCGATCTCCAGCTCCTTCCCCACCGCCCCCAGGAGGACCAGCACCGCCCCGTCCACCCCGAAGACCACCACGGCCGCGCCCACCACCCGTACCGTCACCGGTCCCACCGTCCAGACGAACTACGGGCCGGTCCAGGTGCGGATCACGCTCACCGGCACCCGGATCACGGGGGCGACCGCCGTCCAGTACCCCGACGAGACGGCACGGAGCCGGGACATCAACTCCACCGCCGTCCCCAAGCTCAACCAGGAGACGCTGGCCGCGCAGAGTGCGAGCATCGACTCGGTGTCCGGTGCCACTTACACCAGCACGGGCTACAAGCAGTCGCTGCAGAGCGCCCTGGACCAGGCCGGTGTCTGAGCCCGCGCGCCTGCGCCACGTGGAACACGTCATGGGCACGGTCTTCTCCTTCGACGTCCGCGGCTTCACGCACCTCCCGCGCGTGCGTAGGGCGCTGGAGGAGTCGGTCGCCTTCCTGCACATGACCGACGCCGTCTTCTCCACCTACCGCTCCGACAGCCAGATCAGCCGACTCGCCCGCGGCGAGCTGGATCTGCGGAGTTGCGATGCCGAGGTGCGCGAAGTGCTGCGGCTGTGCGAGGAGGCCGAACGGCAGAGCGACGGCTGGTTCTCGGCCCGGTACGAAGGCCGGCCCGGCACCGGTCCCGACCCCACGGGCCTGGTGAAGGGCTGGGCGGTCGAGCGCGCCGCACGGACGCTCGCCGAGGCCGGCGCGGAAGCGGTGTGCGTCAACGGCGGCGGCGACGTCCAGACGGTGGGCGGTCCCTGGCGGATCGGCATCTCCGATCCCCTGACCCATGGTGCCGTTGCCGCGGTCGTCGAGGTGGGTGCCGAGGCCCATGAGACGGCCGTCGCCACGTCGGGCCCCGCCGAACGGGGCTGCCACATCCTCGATCCGCACACCGGGCAGCCGCCGGCCACTCGACTCGCCTCGATAACCGTCGTCTGCCCCACCCTCACCGCCGCCGACGCCTGGGCCACCGCCGCCTACGCCATGGGCGACGCGGCCCGCACCTGGCTCAGTACACACCCTGGCGCGCAGGCCTTCGCCGTCACCACTGACGGCGTCACCTGGCACACGACCGGTTTCCCGCGGTCGGCCGGTACGGCCGACCCCGGGAAACCGGTACGGGTGCTACGGGGTGACGCGCAGCAGCAGGTTGGGTGATCCGCTGCCGGGGCCGGCGACCACTCCGGAGGTGGCCGCCGAGGTCAGGGCGCTCGCCACCTGGGAGGGCGAGGCCGACGGATGTCCGGCGAGATAGACGGCGGCCGCGCCCGTGACGTGCGGGGTCGCCATCGAGGTGCCGGAGATGGTGTTGGCGGCGGTGTCGCTGTTCTTCCACGCGGAGGTGATGGACGATCCGGGCGCGAACAGGTCCAGCCCGGAGCCGTAGTTGGAGTAGCTGGCCCTGGCGTCGGTGCTGGTCGTGGCGCCGACGGTGATCGCCTCGCTCACGCGCGCGGGCGAGTAGGAGGAGGCGTTCGCCCCGTCGTTGCCCGCGGCGACGGCGTAGGTGACCCCGGAGGCGATCGAGTTGCGGACGGCGGTGTCGATCGCGGTGTTGGCGCCGCCGCCCAGGCTCATGTTGGCCACGGCCGGCTTCACGGCGTTGGCGGTGACCCAGTCGATGCCGGCCACGACCTGGGCGGTCGTGCCCGATCCGGCGTTGTTCAGGACACGTACAGCGACGATCTTCGCCTTCTTGGCGACGCCGTACGAGGTGCCGGCGACGGTGCCCGCGACATGGGTGCCGTGGCCGTTGCCGTCCTGGGCGACGAAGTCGTTCTGGACCGCGTCGTAGCCGTAGGAGGCCCGGCCGCCGAAGTCGGTGTGCGTGATGCGCACTCCGGTGTCGATGATGTACGCCGTCACGCCGGCTCCGGCCGTGTCGGGGTACGTATAGCTGTTGTTCAGGGGGAGCGCCGCCTGGTCGATGCGGTCCAGTCCCCACGAGGGCGGGTTGGTCTGCGTGGCGTCGATGCTGACCGTGGCGTCCTGGATGACCTGGGCGACGGCGGGGTCCGCGGCGAGCCGCCCGGCCTCGGTCGCGGTCATGTGGGCCGCGTAGCCGTTGAGGGCGGCGCGGTAGGTGTGATCGACCACGCCGCCGTGGCGGGTCACCACGCTCCGGCCCCCGGCCGAGGTCGATGTGAGTCCGGAACTCTTCTTGAGGATGACGATGTAGCTGTCCTTGACGGCGCCCTTGACGTCGGCGCCGATGATGCGGCCTTCGGCCGGTGCAGCCTGTGCGGGGGTTACCGCGGTCAGACCGAGGGCGGCGGCGGTCACCACCGCCGAGAACGCTGCGGCGATCCGCCGCTGGGTTCTGTGCGTCACTGCCATCGCGGGGGAGTCCTCCTGCAATCGCTGGTGCGTTACGGGACGACCGACATCGTGATGCATCTGACGCGTACATTATAAGAGCGTCTTGGAGGGATCTGCCTCGCCGTAGGCCCCAACGGCTTGACGTTGATGCACTCCCCGGCGATCCGCGCGTTGAACTGAGACGGTGAAGACGAAGGGGCGGTACCCCGCGACGGCGAGATCTCTGCCCCTCCGGGTGGGACGTAACCCCGCGGCCACAGCGTCTTCAGAGTGTGGACGACGAACAGGATCTCGGATGAAGCGCCGGCACGAAGAGGAATTCATGGCGTTCGCCGCTGCGCGATTCGCACCTCTGTTCCGCTCTGCGTGTGTGCTCACCAGCGGTGATGTGCACCTCGCGGAGGATCTGGTGCAGGACACGCTGGGCCGGATGTATGCCAACTGGCGCAAGATCACGCAGGTGGACGACCCGGCGGCCTACACCCACACCGTCCTCGTACGGACCTACCTGTCCTACCGCCGCCGGCGCAGCAGTTCCGAGCAGCCCACCGACACCCTGCCGGACTCCGGTGCCGCCACCGAGCACGACGCCACGCTGCGGGTCGCGCTGCTCGACGCTCTCGGCCGGCTCTCCGCCCGGGACCGGGCCGTCCTGCTCCTGCGGTACTGGGAGGACCGCAGCGTCGAGCAGACCGCCGCGATCCTTCAGATCCGGCCGGGCGCGGTACGCAACCAGAGCATGCGTGCGCTCGCCCGGATCCGGGACCTTCTGGGCCACGACCTGTCCGAGCTCGTCAGCCCCTGAACTCCGGTGCCGCGGCACCACCTCGCCCTCTTCACCGACCTCCGAAACGCGGTGACCCGCCATGCCCATCGAAGAAGACTTCACCGAAGCCCTCCGAACCACCCTCATGACCTTCGAGCCGCCCAACGCGGCCCCGCTTCTTCAGGGCTGTGTCCGCGACGGCCGACGCAGGCGCCGCCGCCGCGCCGCGGCCGCCGGTGTGAGCGGAGCAGCCGTCCTCGCGCTCGTCGGGCTCGGCGCTGTGGTCGTCCCCGGGCTGCTGTCCGACGGGCGGCCCGCCGACCACACGCTCGCCGGTCCGGCGGCCTCGGCCACGACCGGCTCGGCATCCGCCACCCCGGAGCCGGCCTTCACCGGCACGCTGCCCGCCGACCGCGCCCTTGCCATCCTGACCACGCTGCTGCCGAGCGGCCTGACCCATTCGAGCCCGCCTGGCGGCCGGCAGTCGGGGCAGCTGTGGGTGGACGACGGGCACGGCAAGTCGCTGTTCGAGGTGCACGTTTCCCGGCAGACCTCCACCGCCGCGATCCGCAGCCACGTCTTCGCGGGCACGAACCCCATGGCCGACGGCACCCTGATCGCGTCCCGGCAGGCACCACCGGGAACGAGCCCTGGGCACGAGGTGGTGAACGTGCTTCATCCCGACGGGCTCTACGTCACCATCTCGGTGTGGCAGGCACCGAGCCAGAACGTCCCCTCGACCCGTACCACGCCGATCCTGACACCGGCCCAACTGCGGGCCATCGCAACCAGCCCGCAGTGGCGGTAGCGCTCGCAGCGGCCGTGCGGCGGGCCGGCACGATCACGGCGCAGAGCTCACTTCGGTGTTCGGCGACTGTCCGGCCGCGCCCGCACCGGCGGCTGATCCGCCTTCAGACGCGGAACGGCCGCACCTGGGCGACCGGGCACGCAGCGACGTCCGTCCACAGCCGCACCCCGGCGGGTGTCCGCACGTCTGTCATGGCGAGACGATGTGTCGGCGCTCGCTCACCGCGACGCGGCGCAGCGGGACAGCGCGTCGCGCGCGGAGGCGCCGTCGGCGCTGCCCAGGGCACGTCGTGACCCAGGCGAGAGAGGCAAGGAAGATCAGTGAGAAGAGTTCCCCGGGCGATCGTGTCGGCTCTGTTGTGCTTCGGTGCGCTGGCGGCATGCTCCGCCGGGCCCGAAGCGGCACGTGCGTCGCGTGCGCCGGAATCCGCCCACACAGCGGAGGCGGTCAGGCCGTCGGCCGACCAGCCTTCGGCGCATGACCAGACCACACCGCGCACCACCCGGCCGAGTCGCCGTCCGCCCGCGTCCCACGCCCCCAGCTGGCCCGACAGGTCGGTTCGCAACAGCGCCGGCCCCCACATCGGCGCCTTCTTCCGGCGGTACCTCACCGGCGACAGGCGGTTCGACGCGATGCTCCCCGGCGAACGGCAGCCCCTCGCGCACGTCGCCCGCGTCGACGTGACGACCCGCCCTCACTGACCCCGGCGCTGTCGCTCCTCCTCCCGGAGGTGCCGGGAGGAGGAGCGGACCACAAGCCGGTGGAGGCCGTGCGGGAATCGAACCCACGTGACGTGAGTTGCAGTCGAGCCCCTGAACCACTCGGGCACACGGCCTTGCGTCGGTGACGTGCTCCGACCATAGGCGGCGTCCCCGGGAGGGGGCCAACGTCTCCCGGGGCCTGCAACGGGACTGCCGTACGCCGTTCACGAACCGCCCGGTGAGGCGGCGCCGGACAGGAACTCCTCCACCACCGGGCGGAACAGATCGGGTTCGTCGACCCAGGGGAAGTGCCCGACGGCGTGCAGAGGGCGCAGGACGGCGTGCGGGAAGCAGGCCGCGACGACCTCGCCCGCGCGCATGCCGGTGATCGCGTCGCGGTCGCCGGTGAGGACCAGGACCGGGCAGGTCACCTCGCGCAGCCGGGCCAGGACGGCGAGCCGGCCCGGCTCGTCCACGCCCTGCCAGAAGCCGGCACGGGGGACCGGGTGCAACTGGCCGCCCTCCGCGGCGGCGTGGGCGCGCTGGGGCTCGTCCCAGTGGCCGTAGGCCATCGGCGCGACCTGGAGCAGCAGCGCGCGGACCCGGTCGAGGTCGTCGGCGGTCTGCAGTTCGGCGAGGGCGGCGACCGCCTCCGGCCACCAGGGCTCGCCGACGCGGCTCTCGAAGATCTCGCGGGCGTCGTCGGGCAGCTCGCCCTGCAGCCGGGAGCCCGGGGTGACCAGCACCAGGTGGGTCAGCCGCTCCGGATAGGCGGCGGCGTACGCCTGCGCGGTCGCGGCGGCCGCGTCGTGCGCGAGCAGCGCGAAGCGCTCCAGGCCGAGGTGCCGGCGCAGCGCCTCCACGTCCTGGGCGAGCCGTGGGAAGGAGTAGGCCGTCGGGTCCGCGGCCGGCGGGCTGCCGCCGGTGCCCCTGCTGTCCGGGACGACCAGGCGCCTGCCTCGGTCCAGGCCGCCCAGGTCGCCCAGGTAGGCGGCGTCCCGTCCCGGGCCGCCGGCGAGCGCGAGCAGCACGGGCCCCTCGCCCCGGTCCGTGTAGGCGAGCTCGGTTCCGTCGTACGACGTGTAGTGCGGCATGGCCTACGCCTTCCCAGCCCGGGCCGGCTTCTCCCGGTCCTAGGCCGAAAGGCCGACCGGGGTGCCAGGGGCAAGTGGC
This sequence comes from Actinacidiphila sp. bgisy160, assembly GCF_965342435.1. Taxonomy (GTDB): domain Bacteria; phylum Actinomycetota; class Actinomycetes; order Streptomycetales; family Streptomycetaceae; genus Actinacidiphila. The sequence continues at coordinate 57,206 of NZ_CBDRCM010000003.1, forward strand.
AGGTTGACCCCTTACCCTGTCGTGGTGACCACCGCAGACACCGAGCCGGTATCCGGCCACGCAGGCATGCCCCTCGCCGCGCAGGACACCGGCGCCGACACCGTGCTGGGCAGCCGCTACCGGGCGCTGACCCTCGCGATGGTCTCCGTCGTCCTGCTCATCGCCTTCGAGGCCACCGCCGTCGGCACCGCGATGCCGGTCGCCGCGCGGGAGCTGGACGGGCTGCCGCTGTACGCCTTCGCCTTCTCCGGCTACTTCACCACCTCGCTGTTCGCGATGGTCGTCAGCGGCCAGTGGTGCGACCGCACCGGCCCGCTGGCGCCGCTGGTCGCCGGCATCGGCGCCTTCGCTGCCGGGCTGGTCGTCTCCGGCACCGCGCAGTCCATGTGGCCCTTCGTGCTGGGCCGCGCCGTGCAGGGCATCGGCGGCGGGCTCGTCATCGTCGCCCTGTACGTCGTCGTCGGCCTCGCCTACCCCGAACGCCTGCGGCCCGCGGTGATGGCCGCCTTCGCCGCGTCCTGGGTGCTGCCGTCCATCGTCGGGCCGCTCGTGGCCGGCACGGTCACCGAGCAGTTCGGCTGGCGCTGGGTCTTCCTCGCCATCCCCGTGCTCGTCGTCCTCCCGCTCCTCATCGGCCTGCCCGCACTGCGCCGCACCTCCCTTCAGCGTCCGCCGGACGACCGCGCGGCCCCCGACGGCCGCCGGCTGCGCCTCGCGCTCGCCGTCTCCGCCGGCGCCGGACTGCTCCAGTACGCCGGGCAGGACCTGCGACCGCTGTCCCTGGTCCTCGCGGCGGCCGGTGCCGCGCTCGTCGTCCCGGCCGCGCTGCGGCTGCTGCCCCGGGGCACCTTCCGCGCGGCCCGCGGCCTGCCATCCGTGGTGCTGCTGCGCGGTGTGGCCTCCGGCACGTTCCTCGGCGCCGAGAGCTTCGTGCCGCTCATGCTCGTCACGCAGCGGCACATGTCGCCGACCCTCGCCGGGCTCTCCCTGGCCGGCGGCGGCGTCACCTGGGGCATCGGCTCCTGGATCCAGGGCCGCCCCCGCCTCGAACGCCACCGCGAACGCCTCGTCGTCCTCGGCATGTTCCTCATGGCCGCCGCGATCGCCGGCGCCGCCCTGCCGTTGCTGGACGCCGCCCCCGCGTGGAGCACGGCCGCCGCCTGGGCCGTGGGCGGCCTCGGCGCGGGCCTGGTCATCTCCTCCCTGAGCGTCATCCTCTTCAAGCTCTCGCCGCCCTCCGAGGCCGGCGCCAACTCCGCCGCGCTCCAGGTCTCGGACGCCCTGTCCAGCGTCGTCCTCGTCGCCGCCGCGGGCACCGTCTTCGCGGCCCTCGGCGGAGCGGGCGGAGCCTTCACGGCCGTCCTCCTCCCCATGGCCGCCATTTCCCTCGCGGGCGTGGGCGCCGCGGCCCGGCTCCGCCCGAAAACCGGGTGAGGCGGCCGCGGCGGGGAGTTACCGTCCCGGTGTGAAAGAGCTGACCGTCGTCTTCACCGACACCGAGTGGGAGTCCCTGAGCGACCTCGCCGACGCGCACGGCGTGCCGGTCGCGGAGTTCGTGCGCACCGCGGTGCGGGCGTACGAGGCGGCCGAGGCCGCGCGCGTGCGCGCCGCGGGGGAGGCGTACACCGTCGCCCACGCGGACCTGCTGCGCAGGCTGGGGGAGTGAGGTGACCGTGCGCCACCTGACCCTCGACGAGGTCACGGAGCTCGCCCGCCTGGCCGCCCGCGGCGAACGGCCCGCGGTGCGCGAGCCCGGGCTGCTCGCGTCGGCCGTGCACCGGCCGCGGGCGCGGATGTTCGGCGTCGAGGCATACGGGGACGTGTACGAGCGGGCGGGGGCGCTGCTGCACGCGATCGCGGCGAACCACCCCCTGGTCGACGGGAACAAGCGGACGGCGTGGCTGGCGGCGGCGGTGTTCCTGGGGCTGAACGGGGTCGACCTGCGGTCGGCCGACCAGGACGCGGCGTACGACCTGGTCGTGTCGGTGGCGGCGGGAACCGTTTCCGCCCCCGAGGCGATCGGGCAGGCCCTGTCCCGCCTCGCCGCCGCCTGAACGGGGCTCCTCCCGGCTCCTTCGGCCCGAAACAGCCGGTACGGCCACCGTCCCCGCCACGCCGCAGGCGCAACGCGCCCGCACACGGCAACCGGCCCTCACAGACGCGCCCCCGATCGCGCCGCAGGCGGGGGCACGCGCCGCGCGCCAGTAGGCTGTGACGGTTGTCGTACCCGACCCGTCACCGGAGACCGTGACTACCACCGCCCCGCACAGCGCCAGCAACTCGCACTCGCACCACCTGTCGCCCGCCTTCCCCGGCCGCGCCCCCTGGGGCACGGCCGGCAAGCTGCGCGCCTGGCAGCAGGCTGCCCTGGACCGGTACATCGCGACGCAGCCGCGTGACTTCCTGGCCGTCGCGACCCCCGGAGCGGGCAAGACGACCTTCGCGCTCACCCTGGCCTCGTATCTGCTCCACAACCACCTCGTGCAGCAGATCACCGTCGTGGCCCCCACCGAGCACCTGAAGAAGCAGTGGGCGGAGGCCGCGGCCCGGATAGGCATCAAACTGGACCCGGAGTACAGCGCGGGGCCGGTCGGCAAGGAGTACCACGGGGTCGCGGTGACCTACGCGGGCGTCGGTGTGCGCCCGATGCTGCACCGCAACCGCTGCGAGCAGCGCAAGACGCTGGTGATCCTGGACGAGATCCACCACGCGGGCGACAGCCGGTCCTGGGGCGAGGCGTGCCTGGAGGCGTTCGAGCCGGCGACGCGGCGCCTGGCGCTGACCGGGACGCCGTTCCGGTCGGACACGAACCCGATCCCGTTCGTGACGTACGAGGAGGGCAACGACGGCATCCGCCGGTCGTCCGCCGACTACACCTACGGCTACGGCAACGCGCTCGCCGACCACGTCGTGCGCCCTGTGATCTTCCTCTCCTACAGCGGCAACATGCGCTGGCGCACGAAGGCCGGCGACGAGATCTCCGCGCGGCTCGGCGAGCCGATGACCAAGGACGCGATCGGCCAGGCCTGGCGGACCGCGCTGGCGCCGACCGGCGAGTGGATCCCGAACGTGCTGCGCGCCGCCGACCAGCGGCTGACGGAGGTCCGCAAGTCCATCCCGGACGCCGGTGCCCTGGTGATCGCCACCGACCAGGACACGGCCCGGGCGTACGCCAAGCTGATCCGGGAGATCACGGGGCACAAGGCGACCGTGGTGCTCTCCGACGACACCGGGGCGTCCTCGCGGATCGAGGAGTTCAGCGCGAGCGACGACCGCTGGATGGTCGCGGTCCGCATGGTGTCGGAGGGCGTGGACGTCCCGCGGCTGGCCGTCGGGGTCTACGCGACGACGATCTCCACGCCGCTGTTCTTCGCGCAGGCGGTCGGCCGCTTCGTGCGGTCGCGCAGGCGCGGCGAGACGGCCTCGGTCTTCCTGCCGACCATCCCCACGCTGCTGGAATTCGCCGGCGAGATGGAGGTGGAGCGCGACCACGCCCTCGACAAGCCCAAGAAGGAGGGCGAGGAGGACCCGTACGCGGAGTCCGAGAAGGAGCTGGAGGAGGCCGAGAAGCAGCAGGACGAGGACACCGGCGAGCAGGACATGCTGCCCTTCGAGGCGCTGGAGTCCGACGCCGTCTTCGACCGGGTGCTGTACGACGGCGCCGAGTTCGGCATGCAGGCGCACCCGGGGAGCGCGGAGGAGCAGGACTACCTGGGTATTCCGGGCCTTCTGGAGCCGGACCAGGTGCAGTTGCTGCTGCAGAAGCGGCAGGCCCGGCAGATCGCGCACAGCCGGAAGAAGCCGGACAGCGAGGCGGACCTGCTGGAACTGCCCGCCGAGCGGCGGCCGATCGTCACGCACAAGGAGCTGCTGGAGCTGCGCAAGCGGCTGAACACGATGGTCGCCGCGTACAACCACCAGAGCGGCAAGCCGCACGGTGTCATCCACAACGAGCTGCGCCGCGTGTGCGGCGGGCCGCCGAGCGCGGAGGCGACGGCGGGGCAGCTCCACGAGCGCATCAAGAAGGTCCAGGAGTGGGCCACCCGGATGCGCTGAGCGGCGGCCGGACTCGCAGCCGGGATGTCCGGGACGTCTGCTGATGGTGCGTCAGGAGAGCTGTGAATCTTGCGGCGTGAGAGGTGATTCGACGCAAGATTTACGTCGGGCGCCCCAGCTGCCCCGGTCACGTGACCGGATTGTGGACGAAGTCTTCCGCTGAGCGGTACGCGTCGCTACCGTTCCGGTCACGCAACGCGCCGTGGCAGAGCAGCCTCGGGGCGCCAGCCGGTACCGCCAGACCGGTGGCCTCTCCGCGCTCTGCCGCGGGACCGGCAGGTGCTCCCGCCGTGAGAGATGAGCCGCCACTCACACGAGAAGGGGGCGTCGTGACCGCGGAGACCTCTCAGACGCTCGATAGGGGCCTGCGGGTCCTGAAGCTGTTGGCCGACACCGACCACGGACTGACCGTCACGGAACTGGCGGCGAAGCTGGGCGTCAACCGAACGGTGGTCTACCGCCTCCTGGCCACACTGGAGCAGCACTCCCTGGTCCGCCGCGACCTCGGCGGACGTGCCCGGGTCGGCCTCGGCGTACTGCGGCTGGCGCACCAGGTGCACCCGCTGCTGCGCGAGGCCGCGCTTCCCGCCCTGCGTTCCCTCGCCGAGGACATCGGCGCCACCGCGCACCTCACCCTGGTCGACGGCACCGAGGCGCTCGCCGTGGCCGTCGTCGAGCCGAGCTGGACCGACTACCACGTCGCCTACCGCACCGGTTTCCGGCACTCCCTGGACCGCGGCGCCGCGGGCCGGGCGATCCTCGCCGGGCGCAGCGTGCAGCCGTACGAGCCCGATCCGCGCTGCTCCGAGGGCCCCGGCTACGTGCTCACCCACGGTGAGCTGGAGGCCGGGGCGAGCGGCGCGGCGGCCCCGCTGGTGGGCGTGCCGGGCATCGAGGGCAGTGTCGGTGTGGTGATGCTCGCCGACGTGATACCCGAACGGGTGGGTCCCCGGGTGGTCGAGGCGGCGCTGGAGGTCGCCGACGCCCTGCGCTAGCGGCCGTGCCGGGGCCGGGGTGCCCCGGGCCCCGGCACGCCGGGGCGCCGCCGTGAACTACATTCACCCCATGCCTTTCGCCTCCGCCCGGAACCGGATCCTCGTCGTCTGCGCCGCGCTCGTGGCCGCGCTGCTGGCGGTGGCCCTGTTCGCGCCGCTGCCGATCTCGATCGTCGTGCCCGGGCTGACGGCGGATGTCCTCGGCGCCGACCGGGGCAGGCCAGTGATCACGATCACCGGCACCGAGACCCGCGACACCTCGGGGCAGCTGCGGATGACGACCATCGCGGCGACCAACCCGGACGCGACCGTCCGCTTCGGTGACGTCCTCACGGCCTGGTTCGCCACGGACCAGGCCGTGATGCCGCGCGACGCGGTCTACCCGACCGGCGGCACGGTCAAGGAGATCGAGCAGCACAACCGGGCGGAGATGACCGAGTCCCAGCAGGACGCCACCACCGCGGCCCTCCGGCAGCTGCGGCTGTCCCCCTCGGACGTCAAGGTCACCCTCCACCTCGCGGACGTCGGCGGGCCCAGCGCGGGGCTGATGTTCAGCCTGGGCATCATCGACAAGATCGAGGGCAACGGGCGCGGCGGCGACCTCACCGGCGGCCGAAGGATCGCCGGTACGGGGACGATCACCGCCGGCGGCAAGGTCGGCCCGGTCGGCGGCGTCCCGCTCAAGGAGCAGGCCGCCCGGCGCGACGGCGCGACCGTCTTCCTCGTTCCCAAGGCCGAGTGCACCGACGCCAAGGCCGAACTCCCCAAGGGGCTGCGGCTGGTGCCCGTCACCACCCTCGACGGCGCGATCGACGCCCTGGACGCCCTCGACCGCGGGGGCGAGGTCCCCGCCTGCTAGGGCGTGTTTCGAAAGTCCCGCCTGTCCCGCGACGCCTGGCACGGCACCCCGCTGCGTTGTCGAATCGTCCGAGTAGCCCACTACGAGGACGACTCTCCGCCTTGCGATGCACCGCACCAGACGCCGCGGGACCCGCCCTTCGGGCGGCCGGCGCTACTTTCGAAACACGCCCTAGTGGCTCGGCTCGGATGGCCGACCCGGTGATCGATCGACTGTCGGTCTCCGGGAGGGCCGTAGCACGCGTTCGTCGCACACGCGTTCCATCCCGGATCGCGGAGCCTGACGGCTCGTCCTAGCCTGATAAGGGGTGCTTCAGCGCCGGCGTGGAACGAGCCGAGGCATTCTTGGCCGACACCGATTGCCGAGGCGGTCCTTGACGCCATCGCGGGTTTCCCGCACGGATCCGTTGGACCACGGTCCTGAGCCGCGCCGTCGTGATGACGTCCTGTCACCCGTTTTCGTCTACTCCCACAACAAGGTTGGGAAGCCATGAACGCAAAGCGACTCGCTGTCCTTCTCGTTGCCCCAGTGGCCGCCACCGTACTCGTTCTTCCTCAAGCCGCCACGTCGCACGCCCTGACCGCAGGACCGGCTCCGGCGGCCGGGCAGCCTCGGTCTCCGAGCGCCACCCCCTACGACCAGGGATACCAGGACGGATACCGGAACGGCCTGGTCTACGCCCGCGACTGACATTCGCGGCGACAGCCGTGGGCGCACGGGACGGACCGGATACTCTGCCGAGTACAACCGCGGCTACGTCGCCGGGATCATCGCTGCCTATCAGTACGGCCACCGGACCTACTGCGGGTTCGGGCCCGCGTGATGGCTCCACCCCCGGTGTCCAGCGCGTCAACCGCCGCTCGTCGAAGGCGTGGCTGACATCGCGCACGTAATCCGCGCTGACCTGTGACAACGAGACGATGTCCGTCACCGACCGGCCCTGGGCGGACAGCATCACCACGATGGCCCGCCGCAGCCTGACCGGGTCCTTCGAGGACCGACCGATCCGCTGCAGACGCCGGCCCTCCTCCATGGTCACCGGCCGGACGAACACTCCCGCGGACGACGCCCCACAACCACCTCCGAGATCAAGTCCTGGCGGCAGCCTGCCCGGAGACCGACAGTCGGCCAATTGGCCAGGTCGACCATCCGAGCCGAGCCGCCGGCCGGAGCTCAGGCGTCCCGCCGGGCGTCCATGCGGCGCCAGGAGGGGAAGACCAGGGGGCTCAGCGTGGCCAGGAAGTACGTCCCGCCGATCAGCAGCAGCGCGCCGGTCAGGCCGATGCCGTCCACCAGGTAGCCTGCGGCGAGCCCGCCCACGGGGGTGGTGAGCAGCACTCCGGCGCCCAGGGTGCCCAGGGCGCGGGTGCGCAGCTCGTCGGGCACGTGCTCGAAGGTCACTGTCGCCAGGATCGGGTTGAGCGCCCCCGCCGCGATGCCGCCGGCCACCATGGTCACCGCCAGGGCGCCCCATCCGGGCACCCACGCGGCGACCAGGAACCGGGGCGCGCCGCACAGCAGGAAGCACAGCGTGTAGACCGGCCACCGCGGCATGCGGTGGCCCACCGCGCCGTACAGCAGCGCCCCGGCGAGCGCGCCGGCCCCGAAGAGGCCGGAGAGCAGGCCGAGCTGGACAGCGCCGCCGAGCTCCCGCTCGGCGTGCACGGGCAGCAGCACCGAACTCCAGCCCGCGTCCAGGCCGTTGGTGACCATGACCATGAGGGTGATGGCGAGCAGCAGCCGGTTGCGGATCAGGAAGGCGTAGCCCTCGCGCAGTTCGGCCCGGTAGGTGCGCAGGGAGACCGGTGCCGCGTCCTTCGCCGGTTCGGTGCCCGGCAGTCCGCGGACGCCGAACGCGATCAGGGCCGCGGAGACGCCGAAGGTGGCGGCGTCCAGCAGCAGCACCGCCTCCGCGCCCAGGACGGCGATGAGCACGCCCCCGGCTGAGGCGCCGAGCATCCGGGCGCCGCGCGAGGCGCCGTCGAAGTAGCCGGCGGCGCGCCCCAGCGGCGTCCCGGCCCGCTCCGCCAGTACGGGCAGCAGCACCTCGCGCGCGGTCTCACCGGGGGCGTGGAAGAGCCCGCTGACGGCCATCAGCGCGCACAGCTGCCAGAACCGCAGCACGCCCGCGAAATGGAGCAGCGGGATCGCCACGACGGCCACCGCGCACACCGCGTCCGACAGGACCGACGACCTGCGCCGTCCGAAGCGGTCGATGACCGGCCCGCCGACGAGTGCGGAGACCACGACCGGCAGCGTCGCGCAGAAGGCCACCAGGCCCGCGCGGGCGGCGCTGCCGGTGGTCTGCAGCACGAACCACGGGACGGCCAGCACGGTGAGCGAGTTGCCGCTGATCGACACGACGTTGGCGGCGAGGACCAGGCGCAGCGGCCGCGGATCGGGTGGCCGCGGGCCTGGCGCGGTGACCGCCGTGCCGTCGGATATGCCGGTCCCGGTGTCCATGTGGGTTCCCCCGTGGTGGTCGGTGCGGTCAGTCGGCGGCGCGCGGAAAGGCGTGCAGATGGACGCGGACGTGCGCGGCGTCCTCGGCGGACCCGGGCTCGCCGCCCTCCTGGGCCCGGTAGCGCTCCAGCACGGCGTGGAGTTCCTCGCACAGGGCGCGGGTCCGGGCGGGGGTGAGCCGCAGGGCGAAGTTGCTGAGGTCGAAGCTGTCGCGCCACTCCTCGGACCAGTCGCCGACGGTGGCGAGCCAGGTCTCCAGTTCCGCGGTGTGGATCGCGGCGATCTCCCGGCCGAACAGCCCGACCGCCGCCCGCACTTCGGGGTCGTCGTGGGCCAGGAGGCTCCCGGCGTCGAAGCGGGTGCCCCGGTGCGCGGCCTTCCACCAGCGCTCGCGGGCGGTGCCGCGGCCCGGGTCCTCCTCCACGAAGCCGTACGCCGCCAGCTGTCGCAGGTGGTAGCTGGTGGCGCCGCTGGACTCGCCGAGCCGGGCCGCCAGGCCCGAGGCGGTGGCAGGCCCGTACTCGCGCAGGGCGGCGAGCAGCCGGATGCGCAGGGGGTGGGCGAGTCCGCGCAGGGTGCGCGGGTCGAGGCTGATGACGCCGGGGTCGGGTGCGCCGGCGGCGGGTTCGTCAGGCACGGGTTCACCGTAGAGCGCGCAAAGGTTCCTTTGCAATGCTTTCTTTGCATGAATCGCGGCGGCGCTCCGGTGGCACTCCGGCGGCACTCCGGGGCTACGTGTCCGCGTCCTGTGCCGCCTGCTCGACCAGCGGGATGATCCGCAGCGGGACCGGGTTCTCCATGACGATCGCCGTGGAGGCCCGCACGATGCCATCGAAGCCCACAACCCGGTCGATCACACGTTGGAGATCGGCGTTGGAGCGGGCCACCAGCCGGCACAGCATGTCGCCCTGCCCGGTCGTGGTGTGCAGTTCCAGCACCTCCGGGACGCCGGCCAAGTGGGCCCGTACGTCCGGACCTTGCCCCTGCTTGATCTCCAGCGTCGCGAAGGCCGTCACCGGGTAGCCCAGCGCGGCCGGGTCCACCTGCGGCCCGAAGCCCCGGATCACCCCATTGGCCTGAAGCCGGTCCAGCCGTGCCTGCACGGTGCCGCGCGCCACCCCCAGGCGGCGCGAGGCCTCCAGCACGCCGATCCGGGGCTCCTCGGCGAGCAGCTTGATCAGCCGTCCGTCCAGCGCGTCGATCCCCATGCCACCCCAGTCCCTCCTGTGTCGGTGGTCACCATGCACAGAATGCCGCCCATTTTCCGTGAACTGCTGTACAGAGTGCTCAGCCGTTCCGGAAACTATTGCGCACCTTGAGCTGCCGGGCGAGGCTGCTGCCATGACTGAGACCCTGGATCACACTTCCCCCACCCCCGGCGACGCGGACCCGTTCCCGGTCAAGGGAATGGACGCGGTCGTCTTCGCGGTGGGCAACGCCAAGCAGGCCGCCCACTACTACTCGACCGCGTTCGGCATGAAGCGCGTGGCCTACTCCGGACCGGAGAACGGCAGCCGCGAGACCGCGTCCTACGTCCTGGAGTCCGGGAGCGCCCGCTTCGTCTTCACCTCCGTCGTCAAGGCCGCCACCGACCGCGGCCGGTTCCTGGAGGAGCACGTCGCCGCCCACGGCGACGGCGTCGTGGACCTCGCCCTGGAGGTGCCGGACGTCCGCGCCGCCTACGACTACGCCCTCGCGCACGGCGCCACCGGCCTGGAGGAGCCGCACGAGGTCGGCGACGAGTACGGCACCGTCGTGCTGGCCGCCATCGCCACCTACGGCCAGACCCGCCACACCCTGGTCGAACGCGGCGCCTACAAGGGCCCGTACCTGCCCGGCTACGTCGCCGCCGAGCCGATCGTGGAGCCGCCGGCCAAGCGCTTCTTCCAGGCGATCGACCACTGCGTCGGCAACGTCGAACTCGGCAAGATGAACGACTGGGTGACCTTCTACAACCGCGTCATGGGCTTCACCAACATGAAGGAGTTCGTCGGTGACGACATCGCCACCGAGTACTCGGCCCTGATGTCCAAGGTCGTCGCGGACGGCACGCTGAAGGTCAAGTTCCCCATCAACGAGCCCGCGATCGCCAAGAAGAAGTCCCAGATCGACGAGTACCTGGAGTTCTACGGCGGCCCGGGCGTCCAGCACATCGCCCTCGCCACCAACGACATCGTCGCCTCGGTCCGCGCCATGCGCGCCGCGGGCGTCGAGTTCCTCGACACCCCCGACTCCTACTACGACACCCTCGGCGAGTGGGTCGGCGACACCCGCGTCCCGATCGACACCCTGCGGGAGTTGAAGATCCTGGCAGACCGGGACGAAGACGGCTACCTGTTGCAGATCTTCACCAAGCCTGTCCAGGATCGCCCGACCGTCTTCTTCGAAATGATCGAGCGGCACGGTTCGATGGGCTTCGGCAAGGGCAACTTCAAGGCGCTCTTCGAAGCGATCGAGCGCGAGCAGGAGCGTCGCGGCAACCTCTGATCGCCACCACCGCGGACCCCGGCGCCGGACCATGCCTCCACGGGGGAGGGGCGTGGACCGGCGCCGGCCCGCGGGTCAGAAGACGATCCGGAAGTCCCGGAGGGCCATCGCGAGCGTCCAGGCCCCGAACGCCCACAGCGCCAGCGCCCCCAGCACCATTCCTGTCGCGGCCCACAGCCCCGTGCGCGGCGGCCGCCGCAGCGCCCCGGCCAGAGCGCCGGTCACCGCCCCCGCCACCGGCAGGCCCACGATGAGCAGGGCGGCATTCTCCAAAGCCACCTTGGTGCGGTGGTTGCCCATCCAGTCCGTGGGGCTCTTGTGCTGCGCGGCGTCCGCCGCGCCCATGACCCACAGCACCACCGGCGGGGCGAGCAGCACGACCGCCCACACGCAGCGCACCGCGACCCTGCGCCCGTCGTGCCGCCGCGCCTGTGCCGCGCTGCCCGCGTCCGTCGTATCCGTCACGGCCGTCATCCTCGCCGCGCCCCCGCCCGCGCCACCATCCGTACGGATACTCAGACGGCCGCGAGCCGCGCGATGACGTGATCTTCCCCGGGCGGCCGCGCGGTGCGAAGCTGGACGCATGGGCGATCTCATCGACCGGCTGCTCGCCGGACTCCCCGGCGAGGCCATCCTCGCCGATCCCGACGTCACCGCCTCGTACGCCAACGACATGGCCGGCTTCTGCCCGGCCGGGGCGCCCGCGGTGGTCGTCCTGCCGCGCACCGTGGAGCAGGTCCGCCACGTCATGCGGACCGCCACGGCGCTGCGGGTGCCCGTCGTGCCGCAAGGGGCCCGTACCGGCCTGTCGGGCGCCGCCAACGCCTCCGACGGCTGCATCGTGCTCTCCCTGACCAAGATGGACCGCATCCTGGAGATCGACCCCGTCGACCGCGTCGCCGTCGTCGAACCGGGCGTCGTCAACGCCGTTCTCTCCCGCGCCGTCGCCGAGCGGGGCCTGTACTACCCGCCGGACCCCTCCAGCTGGGAGCAGTGCACCATCGGCGGCAACATCGGCACCGGCTCCGGCGGCCTGTGCTGCGTGAAGTACGGGGTCACCGCCGAGTACGTGCTCGGCCTGGAGGTCGTCCTGGCCGACGGACGGCTGCTGCGCACCGGCCGGCGCACCGCCAAGGGCGTCGCCGGGTACGACCTGACCCGGCTGATCGTCGGCTCCGAGGGCAGCCTCGGCATCGTGGTGCGGGCCGTGCTGGCGCTCAAGCCCGCACCGCCCGCCCAGTTGGCGCTGGTGGCGGAGTTCCCCTCGGCCGAGGCGGCCTGCGCGGCGGTCTGCGACATCATGGCCGGCGGCCATGTGCCCTCGCTGCTGGAGCTGATGGACGGCACGACCGTGCGCGCGGTCAACGACATGACCAGCATGGGACTGCCCGAGTCGACCGAGGCCCTGCTGCTGGCCGCCTTCGACACCCCCGACCCGGCCGCCGACCTGGCCGCGGTGGGGGAGCTGTGCGCGGCCGCCGGGGCGACGCAGGTGGTGCCCGCCGAGGACGCGGCGGAGTCCGAAATGCTGCTCCAGGCACGGCGGATGGCGCTGCCGGCACTGGAGCGGGTCTCCACGGCCACGATGATCGACGACGTGTGCGTGCCGCGCGGCAGACTCGCCGCGATGCTCGACGGGGTCGCGGCGATCGCCCGCAAGCACGACCTCACCATCGGCGTGTGTGCGCACGCCGGGGACGGCAACACCCACCCCGTGGTGTGTTTCGACGCCGCCGACCCCGAGGAGTCCGGCCGGGCCCGCGAGTCCTTCGACGAGATCATGGCGCTCGGCCTGGAGCTCGGCGGCACGATCACCGGCGAGCACGGCGTGGGGGTCCTGAAGAAGGAGTGGCTGGCGCGCGAACTCGGTCCGGTGGGCGTGGAGATGCAGCGCGGCATCAAGGCCGTCTTCGACCCGCTCGGCATCCTCAACCCGGGCAAGGTGTTCTGAGCACCCGGGCCCCGGCCGCCGGGCTCGCGGGCCGTCGCCCTACGCGTCCGGCGACTCGTCGGAGCCGTGCCAGGGGTCGCGCGTGCGGCGCTCGTCGCGCGCGGCGCCCTCGCCGGCGGCCGGGGCCAGCAGCTCGTCCAGCCGCTCGTCCATGGCCAGGTGGTCCAGCTCCGTCCCCGGCGGCACCGCCCGCAGGGTGCGCTCCAGCCACGCCGCCACCGGGTGCGAGGACGCCTCCAGCAGTGCGGTGCCGTCCGGCGAGCTGAGGGCCATGCAGATCACGCTCCGCCCGTCCGTCTTGGTCGGCCAGATCCGTACGTCACCGTGCCCGCTCGGCCGGAACACCCCCTCGACCAGCAGCTCCCGGGCGAAGGTCCAGCTGACGGGGCGATTGGAACCGATGTGGAAGGTGATGTGCACGGCGAAGGGATCCTGCGCCCGGTAGGCCAGCCTGGCCGGGACGGCGACGCTGCGCTCGGGCGACAGCACCAGGTGCATCTCCAGCTCGCGTTCGACCACGGTGTGCATCTCGTCGTCCTTTCCTCGGCGCGAAGGACCCTGGCGGTGCTGCGCGGCGGGTGCCGCGGGGGGCCCGCACCGGGAGAGAGAGCGCATACGGCCTTCACCATTACGCGGGTTCCGGCGATCGGGAGGACTTTTCCCGAAGGGCCGGCACACGCGAGATGGATGCGGTACACACGGAACGTCGCCGTCCGCCCCCGCCTGAGGTCGTCCGGCCGTGCGACGGCCCTCCCGTTCCCGCCCCGCCGCGCCCACGGTTCCGCGGCGCGCACGTCCCCGTCCGTCCGATGCGGTGTCAGTTCGGAAGCGTATCGGTTCGGTCGCCGGGATTTGCCCCGGAATGCCGATCCTCGCCCATGGATCGTTTCTTTCGTCCGCCCGCCGCGTTCTTCGTTAGTGTCCTCCTTGCACGCCGGGGACGGCGGGCTGGTCGAGCGTGTCGGTCGTGAGGGGAGTTGTCACGGATGACCTCCGGTAGCAGCGACGGGAGTCTGCCCGGTCCCGGGTATTACCCGGACCCGTCCATCCCGGGCTACATCCGGTACTGGAACGGGTCCTCGTGGGTGCCCGGCACGAGCCGCCCCGCGCCGCGGCCGGGGGAGGACCTCGCGCCGCCCTCCGGCGCGGCCGTGGCCGCGGCCGGGCCCGCGCTGGCGCCGCCGCCCGCGCCCCCCGTGCCGCAGGCCCCGGAGGCGGTGGCGACGCCGCGGACCCCCGCGCTGGAGGAGTCCGGGCCGATGTTCCTGGACGAGGACCCGCGGGCGCCGCGGGCCGAACGCGGACCCGAGACCGTCACCGGGCCGCAGGCGCAGCCGCAGCAGCCGCGGCAGGGGTCCCCGGGGCCCGCTCCGGAGCGGGCGTGGGCCGCCGACCCGGCCCGGCAGGACCCCTCGCCCCGCGTCTCGTGGGGCACCCCCGAGCGCGCGGAGCAGCCCGCCGCGCCCGCCCGGGCCCAGGCCCCCGCTCCGGCCTCCACGCCGACGACCGCCCCCGCCGCCGCTCCTTCGCCGGCCCCGGCACCCGCGCGTGCGGCCGCCACGTCCGCGGCAGGGGCCACGGCGTCCGCGCCGACCGAGAGCGCCGTGCCCGTGCAGCAGCCCGCTCCCGTCCCATGGGCACAGCAGGTGCACGACCTGGCCCGCCAGGTCCCGTCCCAGGGCGGGGAGGGCGCCGCCCCCACGCCGTGGCGGCCGGTGGCCGACGACCCGTTCGCCTCGGCGCAGGAGCAGGCGCGCCCCGCGTCGCCGGGGAAGCGGCTGGTGGCCCGGTTGATCGACACCGTGGTGGTGGGCGCGGTCGTCGCGGCCGCCGCGGTGCCGCTGGGAACGTCCGCGTACGAGCACCTGCGCGACAAGGTGGACGCCGCCCGGCTGACCGGCGAGGAGATGACGGTCTGGCTGATCGACGGCACGACGGGCGTGCAGCTGGGCATCGTCGCCGCCGTCGCGCTCGTCACCGGGCTGCTGTACGAGGTGCTGCCCACCGCCAAGTGGGGCCGCACCCTGGGCAAGAAGCTGCTCGGCCTGCGCGTGCTGGACATCGAGAGCCAGTACGAGCCCGGCTTCGGGCAGGCGCTGCGCCGCTGGCTCACCCACACGGTGCTGGACGCGCTCGTGATCGGCTTCCTCGGCCTGGCGTGGTGCCTCTTCGACCGGCCGTGGCGGCAGTGCTGGCACGACAAGGCGGCGCGCACCTTCGTGGCCCGGGAGCGCTGACACCCGAACGGCCCCCGCCGGAGGCGCGGCCGAATCGTCCGGGTTTCACTCGGGGCATGAGCACCGACGAGCCCGAGGACCCGTTCGCCAAGCCGCCCCGGGAGCCGTCCGGGCCCGCGCAGCCGCCGCCCGGGCAGTCACCGCCGCCCGGGCCGCAGCCCCCGGGTCAGCAGCCCCCGGGTCAGCAGCCGTACCCGCCGCCCCCGTACCGGCAACCACCCGGCGGCTCGCCCTACGACCAGCCGCCCCCGGGCTACGGCCGCGGCGACCCGTACGCGAGCGGTCCGTACGGCGTGGGCGAGCCCGATCCCCTGGCCGGGATGCCGCCGCTGGCCAACCGCGGGCGCAGGCTGGTCGCCCGTATCGTCGACGCGCTGATCATCGGCATCCCGGTCTACGGCCTCACCGGGCTGATCTGGAACTACGACTACAACGCCACCGGGGCGGTGTTCTCCCAGGGCGTGATCTACGCCGTGGTCTACCTGGCCTACCAGGTGTTCATGCTCACCCGGTCCGGGCAGAGCCTCGGCAAGAAGCTGCTCAGGGTGCGCGTGGGCATGCTCGCTGACGGCGCCAACCCGACGACCCCGGCGGCACTGAAGCGGGAGTCGGTCTACTCGCTGGTGCCGATCATCCCGTGCTGCGGGGAGATCTTCTGGATCATCGAAGTGCTCTGGTGTACCTGGGACAAGCCGTACCGTCAGTGTCTGCACGACAAAGCGGGGCAAACAGTGGTGGTTGCGGTGGACTGAGGCACACTGTGGGGTGATCGTCGCAGGGCCGTGACCATTCTCGTCTATGCGCTGTCATGCCCGGCTGATTTACTCACTCCATGAGTTCGAATCAACCGCCCGGCTACGGTTACCCGCAGGGCGGCTCGGGGGGCCAGGACCCGTACGGGCAGAACCCGTACGGACAGCAGCCGCACCCCCAGGGCCAGAACCCTTACGACCAGCAGCCGTTCCCGCAGCAGCAGCAGCCCTACGCCTATCCGCAGCAGGCGCCCGGCTACGGTCAGATGCCGACGGACCCGGCCCTGGCGGGCATGCCCCCGCTGGCCGGCAGCGGCCAGCGCTTCGTCGCGCGCCTCATCGACGGCGGCATCTTCCTCGTCGTGCTCATCGTGCTGATGGCGGCGACGAGCACCTCCTTCACGGACACCGGGGCGTTCCTCGGCATCGAGCTGCTCGTCTTCGCGGGCGCGTTCGTGTACGAGGGCCTGATGCTCCAGTCCACGGGTCAGACCATCGGCAAGAAGGTCATGAAGATCCGCGTCGCCAAGCTGGCCGACGGCAGCCCGCCCGGCGGTGCCGCCTGGGGTCGCGCCGCGGTGTACTCCTTCGTCGGCGTCGTGCCCTGCGTGGGCTTCATCCTGTCGCTGCTGAACGTCCTGTGGCACCTGTGGGACAAGCCGTACCGCCAGTGCTGGCACGACAAGGCGGCCAAGACCGTGGTCGTCCAGGCCTGACACGCACCCTGAACGTGAACGACGGCCCCGGAGCGGACGCTCCGGGGCCGTCGTCGTGTTCAGCGGGAGGCGCGGCGGTCAGCGCCGCAGCGAGTGCTCGCCCAGCCGGGCCTCGGCGGTGCCGCGGACGCGGGGCCGCGGGACCGGCTGCCGGGCGACGGGCAGTTCGCGCTTCGTGCGACGCGTGCCGGCCGGGATCGCCGCCGTCACGGCGACCAGGACGCCGAGCGCGAGTCCCGCTGCGGCGATGACCGCCACAGCGACCCCCGATCTCGCCTCCGAGAGCAGCAGCATCGCGAGGGTGGAGAGCATCACGGTCGCGGAACCGTAGGTCAGCTGGGCGGGGGTGGGACGTGGCATGGCTGATCCGTCCTCATATGCGTCGATTGTGGCGGAGCTTCGGCCAGGGCCGTCTTCCGGGTGGTTCAGACGTGGCACGCCAACCACCGACTCTACGGTCCGAGATGCCCGCACGGAACGCCCGGTAAGCGTGACCTAACCCACGGTGCGGAAGCACGGGGGGCGCACGGGGTCGCATCGCGATCTCCCCGGAGGCCAACGAATCGACGGTCACGGGAACTTGGGCGCGTCGATGTGTCCGCTATGCGCAACGGACCGGTCGCTCACCGTACTTGTCGGTCATGGCCAAGTCAAGACCTGTCTTTTCATGCGTCACTCCGGTGCAATGGCTTCACCCTAGGGAGGTCAATACATCGTGATAAGCCAACGACGGACCATCAGATCCGCCGCTCTGGCCGTGGCGATCGCCGCAATAGGCGCCACCGCCTTCCCCGTCGCGGCAGCCCAGGCCGACTCGCAGGCCAGTCGTGTCGTGCGGCACGACCCGGCGAAGGCGGAGCGTGTCGAGCACGATCTGAAGGGCCCGCTGAGCGAGCGTCAGTCCGCACAGCGCCAGCAGGCGATCGAGCAGGTCATCTCCGGCAAGTCCAAGGTCGAGAACCGCGGCGCCTCGGACGTGGTGAAGCTCGGCCGGAACAAGTACGTCGAGCTCGCGCGCGAGAAGACCGACAAGATCTTCGTGATCCTCGCCGAGTTCGGGGACAAGACCGACCCCGCGTACGGCGGCACGGCCGGTCCCGCGCACAACCAGATAGCCAAGCCCGACCGCGGCAAGGACAACAGCACGGAGTGGCAGGCGGACTACAACCGCCAGCACTTCCAGGACCTGTACTTCTCGAAGGCCAAGGGCACGGAGTCCATGGCCAAGTACTACGAGAGGCAGTCCTCCGGCCGCTACTCGGTCGCCGGCGAGGTCGCCGACTGGGTCAAGGTCGACTGGAACGAGGCCCGGTACGGCAGCAACAAGTGCGACACCTGCACCTGGAACCTCGTCGCGGACGCGGTGAACAAGTGGGTCGACGCGCGCAAGGCCGCCGGTGACAGCGCCGCCACGATCAAGGCGAAGCTGGCCGAGTACGACCAGTGGGACCGCTACGACTACGACGGCGACGGCAACTTCAACGAGCCCGACGGCTACATCGACCACTTCCAGATCGTGCACGCCGGTGAGGACGAGTCCGCCGGCGGCGGCGCGCAGGGCGAGGACGCGATCTGGGCCCACCGCTGGTACGCGTTCGGCACCGACGCCGGGGCCACCGGCCCGGAGGGCAATCTGCTCGGCGGCACCCAGATCGGCGACACCGGCGTCTGGGTCGGCGACTACACCGTCCAGCCGGAGAACGGCGGCCTCGGCGTCTTCGCCCACGAGTTCGGCCACGACCTCGGTCTGCCGGACCACTACGACACCACCAACACCGCCGAGAACTCCACCGGCTTCTGGACGCTGATGTCGTCCGGTTCGTGGCTCGGCACCGGCAAGGACGCCATCGGCGACCTGCCCGGCGACATGACGGCCTGGGACAAGCTGCAGCTGGGCTGGCTGAACTACGCCACCGCCAAGGCCGGCAAGACCTCGGTCAGCACCCTGGGTGTCGCGGAGTACAACACCGCGAAGAAGCAGGGCCTGGTCGTCACGCTCCCGAAGAAGACCGTGACCACCGAGCTGGCGACCCCCGCCGAGGGCGTGAAGCAGTGGTGGAGCAACAAGGGCAACAACCTGAGCAACACGCTCACCCGTGACGTCGACCTCACCGGGAAGACCTCGGCGAGCCTGTCCCTCAAGGCCTGGTACGACATCGAGCGCAGCTACGACTACCTCTACACGGAGGCGTCCACCGACGGCGGCGCGACCTGGACGCCGCTCGACGGCACCATCGGCGGTGCCCCGCTCCCGCGCGACGCCAGCGACAAGCCGGCCCTGACCGGCAGCGCGACCACCTACCAGGACATGGTCGTCCCGCTGGACGCCTACGCGGGCAAGTCGTTCAAGCTGCGCTTCCGCTACCAGACCGACGGCGGACTGGCGATGAAGGGCTTCCTCGCCGACGCGATCACCGTGACCGCGGACGGGACGACCCTGCTCAGCGACGGCGCCGAGGCCGGTGACAACGGCTGGACCGCGAACGGGTTCTCGATCAAGGGCTCCACGTTCTCCGAGGACTACGCGCAGTACTACATCGCGGAGAACCGGCAGTACGTCTCGTACGACAAGACCCTGAAGGTCGGCCCCTACAACTTCGGCTTCGTCGCGCCCAAGGACAACTGGGTCGAGCACTACGCGTACCAGAACGGCCTGCTGATCTGGCTGTGGGACACCTCGCAGGACGACAACAACGTCAGTGAGCACGCAGGTTCCGGCCGGGTCCTGCCGATCGACGCCCACCCCAAGGCGCTGAAGTGGAAGGACGGCACGCTGATGCGCAACCGCGTGCAGTCCTACGACTCCACGTTCACCACGGGCCGGACCGACGCCGTCACCCTGCACAAGGCGGGTGTCGCCACCCGGATCCCGAGCCTGCCCGGCAACCCGGTCTTCGACGACAAGTACTCGTACTGGTCCTCGGAGAATCCCACGGGCAGCGTGAAGGTCAGCCCGACCAACACCCGCATCACGATCCTCCACGAGGCCCGGGACGGCAGCACGGTCACCATCAAGATTGGCCCGTCCAAGAAGTGATGAAGTGATCACGCACCGCGTGAAGTGACCTGATCGGCCCCCGTCCCCTGGTGGACGGGGGCCGATCTGCCGATCATGTGCTTATGGCCAGCGGCGGTTTCACCAGGCTTCCGAGCGGCGTCGTCGTCGTCGCGCTCCGACTGCCCTCGCCCGGCGGGTTCCCGGACGAATACATCAGGGTGCTCGTCGTCGCGGTCAACCGTCAGCGCGCGCTGACCCGGCTGCGGAACCTCGGCTTCCGTACCGTCCGCCTCGTCGGCAACATGGAGCCGCCCACGTCGGACGAGATCAACGCCGTCCTCCACCACCCCGACGGCCTCGTCTGGCGCCGCATCCCCTCGGCCCCGGCCGCCCCCTGGCAGTCCATCGCGGCCCTGCTGGGCCCGACCGTCCGCCGCTGAACCCGGGCACGGCCCGGCCGTCAGGCCTGTTCGCGAACGACCGGCTTCCCGGACAGTTCGGCTCCGGCCGCGCGCAGCTCCTCCAGCGCCCGCTCGGTCGTCGCCGGCATGACGCCCGCCGTCAGGTCGAGCAGCACCCGGGTACGGAAGCCCTCCCGCACGGCGTCCAGCGCGGTCGCCCGTACGCAGTGGTCGGTGGCGATGCCGACCACGTCGACCTCCGCCACGCCGCGCTCGCGCAGCCACTGGGCCAGTCCGGTGCCGTTCTCGTCGGCGCCCTCGAAACCGCTGTACGCGCCCGCGTACGCGCCCTTGTCGAAGACCGCCTCCACCGCGCCGGAGGCGACCGCCGGCGCGAAGTTGGGGTGGAAACCGGCGCCCTCGGTGCCCGCGACGCAGTGCGGGGGCCAGGTGTGGACGAAGTCGGGGTGCTCGGCGAAGTGGCCGCCGGGGGAGACGTGGTGGTCGCGGGTGGCCACGACGTGCCGGTAGCCGGCGGTGGCGTCCCCCACGAGGTCGGTGATGGCGGCGGCGACCTCGGCGCCGCCGGCGACCGGCAGGCTGCCGCCCTCGCAGAAGTCGTTCTGCACGTCCACGACGATCAGTGCGCGGTGCATGGCGGTCGGTCCCTTCCGGTCGCTTCGCTTGTCGACTGTAGTGAGCGGCGCCCCGCCGCGGCAGGGGCCCCGGCAGATCAGTGGGTGATGTACTCGGTGGGCAGCACCGGTTCGCCGCGCGACAGCTGCGTCGCGGACAGCGGCAGCCCGGCGCGTGCCTCGATGTGGCGGGTGCGGGCGGCGTCCAGCGGCTCCCGGTGCACGATCTCGCCGCCCAGCACCAGCGGCACCAGCAGCTGCCGGTCCGCCAGCGGCCCCGGGACCGGCCCGGCGCCGATCACCTCGGCCTCGGCGATCCCGTCGGCGTCCAGCCGCCGGGCCGCCCACTTGCGCCCGCCGACGCTGGTCTTGCCGCCCATGGACTTCTTGGCGACCGGCACCAGGGGCGCGCGGGGATCGTCGGAGGTGGCGCGGGCGACCAGCTTGTAGACCATCGAGCAGGTCGGCTGCCCGCTGCCGGTCACCAGGGACGTGCCGACCCCGTACGCGTCGACCGGCGCCGCGGCCAGCGAGGCGATCGCGTACTCGTCCAGGTCCGAGGTCACCACGATCCGGGTGTTCTTCGCCCCCAGGTCGTCCAGCTGCTGCCGCACCCGGTGGGCGAGCAGCAGCAGGTCCCCGGAGTCGATGCGCACCGCCCCGAGCTCGGGGCCGGCGATCTCCACGGCGGCCCGGACGGCCGAGGCCAAGTCGTAGGTGTCGACCAGCAGCGTGGTGCCGCGGCCGAGGGACTCGACCTGGGCGGTGAAGGCGTCCCGCTCGTCGTCGTGGAGCAGGGTGAAGGCGTGCGCGCTGGTGCCGATGGTCGGCAGGCCGTAGCGGAAGCCGGCGGCGAGGTTGCTGGAGGAGGCGAAGCCCCCGACGTAGGCGGCGCGCGAGGCCGCCACCGCAGCCAGCTCGTGGGTGCGTCGGGCACCCATCTCCATCAGCGGCCGTCCCGAGGCGGCCACGGCCATCCGGGAGGCGGCGGCCGCGATCGCCGAGTCGTGGTTGAGGATCGACAGCACCACCGTCTCCAGCAGCACCGCCTCGGCGAAGGTGCCCTCGACCCGCATGATCGGCGAGCCGGGGAAGTACACCTCGCCCTCGGGGTAGCCGAGGACGTCGCCGCGGAAGCGGTAGCCGGCCAGCCATTCCAGGGTGGGCGCGTCCACCATCCGCTCGCGTTCCAGGAAGGACAGGATGCCGTCGTCGAAGCGGAAGTTCTCCACGGCGTCCAGCACCCGGCCGGTGCCGCACACCACCCCGTACCGGCGCCCCTCGGGGAGCCGGCGGGTGAACACCTCGAACACGCAGCGGCGGTGGGCGGCGCCGCTGCGCAGCGCGGCCTGCAGCATCGTCAGCTCGTACCGGTCGGTGAACAGCGCGGTGGAGGGGACCGTGACGGGCAGCCCCAGGTCTGCAGTGCTCATGTCTGAGGATGCTACCCCCAAATCTCGTCAGAGTGACGATTTCTCGGAGGGCCGGTTTCCCTGTCGGCACGGTGTGGTGACAGCATGGGTCACGTGAGTGTCGCCCCCGCAGAGATCGAACGGACCGAGTCGCGCGAGGCCCCCTTCGAGGTGCCGTCCCCGGACGTTCCCTGGGTGACCGTCGTTCACAACGACCCGGTCAATCTGATGAGCTACGTCACCTACGTCTTCCAGGCGTACTTCGGCTACCCGAAGGACAAGGCCACCAAGCTCATGCTCGACGTGCACCACAAGGGCCGGGCCGTGGTGTCCAGCGGCACGCGCGAGGAGATGGAGCGCGACGTGCAGGCCATGCACGGCTACGGGCTGTGGGCCACTCTGACGCAGGACCGCTGAGGCCGCGAGACCACACCGAGACCACCGAGCCCCTGAGGGACGGCTGATACAGACATGCCCGGGTATTTCCAGACCGCGTCCGGAGGCGGCGCCGCCGTCGCGCTCGACGAGGTCGAGATCTCCATCCTGCGCAGCCTGGCCGTGCAGCTCCTGGAGCTGATCGGCCCCGGCGACGCCACCGTCGGCGGCGAACCGGCCGACCCGCTGGCCGGGCTGTTCGCCGAGGGGCCCACCCGGCCCCCGCAGGACCCGGCGCTCGCCCGGCTCTTCCCGGACGCCTACGAAGAGGAGGCGGACTCCTCGGAGTTCCGCCGCTACACCGAGATCGACCTGCGCGCCCGCAAGCGCGACGACGCGCTCGCCGTCGTCCGCAGCCTCGACGCGCTGACCCCCGGCGGCGACGGGGGAGCGGTGCTGACCCTCGACCCCGAGCAGGCGCGCCAGTGGCTCGGCACCCTCAACGACCTGCGGCTGACCATGGGGACCCGGCTGGAGGTCAGCGAGGACGAGGACAGCGAGCTGTACCGGCTGCCGGACTCCGACCCGCGCAAGCCGCTCGTCATGGCCTACCTCTGGCTCGGGGCGCTCCAGGAGAGCCTCGTGGAGACCCTCATGCCGTGATCCGGAGGGCGTCCATTCGCTCAGACGACGCTCAATTCCGGATAACGATCACGTCACCCGAGCGGACCGCATTCCCATTCGGCGCACCTTTTGTCCGCTTCTCCCTGTGCTGTGTGCCACATTTGCGCTGCGTGCCCGACGCACACCCCGTGATACGAATCCTCGACCACCGGCCGTGACGCCACCCCTGTCGCGGTCGGTCGCGTGGCCGGCCGACCCCGGCGTGCACCTCCACCATCCGGGGGGATCGGAACCCGATCCGGGCCGTTGCGGCCGGACGGGCATGGAGAAAGGCACAGCACCATGACCTCGACGCAGGTCGAACAGTACGAATCCGGCGGCGGCGCCACGGGGACCGCGCCGGAGGAGGGCTACAAGCGCGGACTCACCGCCCGCCAGGTCCAGATGATCGCCATCGGCGGAGCCATCGGCACCGGCCTGTTCTACGGGTCCAGCAAGGGCATCGCCGCCATCGGGCCCAGCCTGATCGCCTGCTACGCGGCCGCCGGCATCGTGATCTTCTTCATCATGCGGGCCCTCGGCGAACTCCTCACCTACCGCCCCACCTCCGGCAGCTTCGCCGACTACGCCCGCGAGTTCTTCGGGCCGTTCGCCGGCTTCGCCACCGGCTGGTCGTACTGGGCCCTGTGGGTCACCGCCTGCATGTCCGAGGTCACCGTCGCGGGCGCCTACATCAACTTCTGGTGGCCGTCGGTCCCGGTCTGGTCCACCGCCGCCGTCGCCCTGGTGGTGCTCTTCGGCGCCAACCTCGTCTCGGTCAAGATCTTCGGCGAGCTGGAGTTCTGGTTCTCCACGATCAAGGTCACCGCGATCGTCGCGATGATCGTCATCGGCGTCGGCATCCTGACCTTCGGCTTCTCCTCCGCAGGCGACACCGCCTCCGTCGCCCACCTGTGGTCCGACGGCGGCTTCGCCCCCAACGGCGCCTGGCAGGCCATGCTCGCCATGCAGGGCGTGATCTTCGCCTACCTCGGTGTCGAGCTGGTCGGCATCACCGCGGGCGAGGCGGAGAACCCCAAGCAGACCCTGCGCAAGGCGATCAACACCCTCCCGGTCCGCATCGGCATCTTCTACGTCGGCACGCTCATCGTCCTGCTGTCGGTCTTCTCCTGGACCAAGTACGACCCGGGAGTGAGCCCCTTCGTCGAGGTCTTCGTCCGGGTCGGCATCCCCGGCGCCGCCGGGATCATGAACTTCGTGGTCCTCACCGCCGCCCTGTCCTCCTGCAACTCCGGCATCTACTCCACCGGCCGCATGCTGCGCGGCCTGGCCGTCAACGGCGAGGCTCCCAAGGCCGTCGCCAGGCTCAGCGACCGGCAACTCCCGCTGCCCGCGCTCGTCATGTCCAGCCTCGTCATGGGCATCGGCGTGATCGTCAACGTCGTCTCCCCGGACAAGGCGTTCGTCTACATCACCTCCGTCGCGACCTGCGCCGGCCTGTGGACCTGGATCATGATCCTCGCTGCGCACCTGCGCTACCGCGCCAAGGTCCGCGCCGGCCTGCTGCCCCCCTCCGACTTCCGGATGCCGGGCGCCCCGGTCACCAACTGGATCGCCATCGTGGCGCTGCTGTCCGTCGTCGTCCTCATGGCGACCGACGCGGACACCCGGCTCGGCCTGTACGTCTGGCTCGTCTGGTCGGCCCTGCTCTGCGCCGGCTATCCGGCACTCAAGCGCCGCACCCCGGCCGACGCGACGCCGGCGCTCGCCCAGGAGTAACCCCGGGACCCCGTCACCCCGTCTCGACAGGTGGCTGCCGTACACCCCGTACGGCGGCCACCATCCTCGCAACGGGTGCCGCGCCGACTCCCCTTTATCCTGACGACCATGCTGACCATCACCCGTGCCCTGCACGACGCGCTCGTCGCCCACGCGCGCGCCGACCACCCGGACGAGGCCTGCGGCGTGATCGCGGGACCGGCCGGCACCGACCGGCCCGAGCGGCACATCCCGATGCTCAACGCGGCCCGCTCGCCCACGTTCTACGAGTTCGACTCCACCGACCTGCTGAAGCTCTACCGCGAACTCGACGACCGCGACGAGGAACCGGTGGTCGTCTACCACTCGCACACCGCCACCGAGGCCTACCCCTCGCGCACCGACATCTCCTACGCCAACGAGCCCGGCGCCCACTACGTGCTGGTCTCCACCGCCGACACCGACGACGCCGGCCCCTTCCAGTTCCGCTCGTTCCGCATCGTGGACGGCGAGGTCACCGAGGAGCCCGTCGAGATCGTCGACTCCTACATCTGAGACGCGACGGTCCGCATCCTGGGACACCCGTCTCTGGGGCCCCGGGGGAATCGATACGATGACCCCATGGTTTCCCACGACGTGAGCGACAAGGCGCCGGGCACGCTGCTCGTGGCGCGGCTGCACGTCGACCTGTGCCGCCTCGCCAGCGCGGCATGTCCGTGCGCCTGAGCACCGTCAGCCCGCGCATCCCCGCCTTCCCGCCGTACTCACGCACCCACTGGAGCCGACGCATGGCCATCGAGGTCCGCATCCCGACCATCCTCCGCACCTACACCGGCGGCGCCAAGGCCGTCGAAGGCAGCGGCAGCACCCTCGGCGAACTCTTCGCCGACCTCGACACCCGCCACACAGGCATCCGCGAGCGCATCGTCGACGGCGGTGAGCTGCGGCGCTTCGTGAACGTCTACCTCAACGACGAGGACGTCCGCTTCCTCGACGGCATCACCACCAAGCTCACCGACGGCGACAGCGTGACGATCCTCCCGGCCGTCGCCGGCGGCAGCGGCCTGCCGGCCGGCCGCGTCGGCGTGCGCTGATGCGGTACGACAGCCCGCTGGCAGCCGTCGGCAACACCCCGCTGGTACGGCTGCCGCGCCTGTCCCCCTCCACCGAGGTCTCCGTCTGGGCCAAGCTGGAGGACCGCAACCCCACGGGCTCGGTCAAGGACCGCCCGGCCCTGCACATGATCGAGCAGGCCGAGCGCGCCGGACGGCTCACCCCCGGCTGCACGATCCTCGAACCCACCTCCGGCAACACCGGCATCTCGCTCGCCATGGCGGCCCGGCTCAAGGGCTACCGCATGGTCTGCGTCATGCCCGAGAACACCTCGTCCGAGCGGCGCGAGCTGCTCACGATGTGGGGCGCCGAGATCATCCCCTCCCCGGCCGCCGGCGGCTCCAACACCGCCGTCCGCGCCGCCAAGGAACTGGCCGAGCAGCACCCCGACTGGGTGATGCTCTACCAGTACGGCAACCCGGACAACGCCGGCGCCCACTACGCCGGCACCGGACCCGAGATCCTCGCCGACCTCCCCTCCGTCACCCACTTCGTCGCCGGTCTCGGTACCACCGGCACCCTCATGGGCGTCGGCCGCTACCTGCGCGAGAAGGTCCCCGGCGTACAGATCGTCGCCGCCGAGCCCCGCTACGACGACCTCGTCTACGGACTGCGCAACCTCGACGAGGGCTTCATCCCCGAGCTGTACGACGAGTCCGTCCTCACCACCCGCTTCTCCGTCGGCTCCGTGGACGCGGTCCGCCGCACCCGCGAACTGCTCCAGCAGGAGGGCATCTTCGCCGGCGTCTCCACCGGAGCCGCCCTGCACGCCGCCCTCGGCGTGGCCCGCAAGGCCGAACGCGCCGGAGAACGCGCCGACATCGTGTTCGTCGTCGCCGACGGCGGCTGGAAGTACCTGTCGACCGGCATCTACACCGCCGAGTCCACCGAGGCGGCCGTCGCCGCCCTGCACGGCCAGCTCTGGGCCTGATCCGCACCCCACGGCGCCCTCGTCCCGTCGGACTTCCGGCGGCGAGGGCGCCGTACTGGTGATTCCGCCCACAACGGGGCTCCGCGAAGGAGCACGCGCACGCCGTGCGCCTTACGCTCAAGAACACATGGCGAGTCGCTCCCGCCCCCTCCCCCCTCCCCCTGCGGAGCGGGGGCGCCGTGGCGCGCCATCGCAAGACCCCCGGAACAATCCACGGAGGTTTCTGCACATGAAGCTCACCGTCGTCGGCTGCTCGGGGTCGTTTCCGTCCGCGGAATCGGCCTGCTCGAGCTACCTCATCGAGGCCGACGGCTTCAGGCTGCTCCTCGACATGGGCAACGGCGCCCTCGGCGAGATGCAGCGCCACTGTGGTCTGTACGACCTCGACGCCATCCTGCTCAGCCATCTGCACGCCGACCACTGCATCGACATGTGCGGGTACTTCGTCGCGCGCTACTACCGGCACGAGGGCGGCCCCGCCCACGCCATCCCCGTCTACGGGCCCGAGGGCACCGAGCGGCGGCTGGCCAGCGCGTACGGGGACGTGCCCGACGAGAAGTGCATGAGCGAGGTCTTCGACTTCCGCACCCTCGAACCCGGCACCTTCCGTCTCGGCCCCTTCACCGTCACCGCGGACGTCGTCAGCCACCCCGTCGAGGCATTCGGCTTCCGTGTCGAGCACGCCGGTCGCGCCATCACCTATTCGGGGGACACCGGCCCCTGCGACGCGCTGCTGAACCTCACCGAGGGCACCGACCTCTTCCTGTGCGAGGCCTCCTTCACGTACGGCAAGGAGGACATCCCCGAGCTGCACCTCAATGGCCGCGAGGCCGGCCAGTACGCGGACCGCGCGGGGGCCGGGCGGCTGGTGCTCACCCACATCCCGCCGTGGACCGACCCGCAGACCGCCCTCGAGCACGCCCGCGAGGTCTACGACGGCCCGGTCGAGGTGGCGAAGGCCGGCGCGGTCTACGAGGTCTGACCGTCCTCACGCCCTCCCCGAGCAGCACGAGGCCCCCGGAACCAGGCGGTTCCGGGGGCTTCGTCGTGTGTCGCGCCGGGCGTTACGCCTTGGCGGCGTCCTCGAGCTCGTCGTCTGGCTCGCGGCCAGGAGTGGGGAGGTTGAACTTGGTGATCGCGAAGCGGAAGACCACGTAGTAGATCACCGCGAACACCAGGCCGATGGGGATGATCAGCCAGGGTTTCGTTGCGAACGTCCAGTTCATGCCGTAGTCGATGGCACCAGCCGAGAACGTGAAGCCGTGATGCACACCGAATCCCCAGGTGATCGCCATGGACAGCGCCGTGAGTACGGCGTGGACGGCGAACAGCAACGGGGCGATGAACATGAACGAGAACTCGATCGGCTCGGTGATGCCGGTCAGGAACGAGGTAAGCGCCAGCGACATCATCATGCCGAGCACGGCTTTCCGGCGCTCGGGCCGGGCGGAGTGTGCGATGGCGAGGGCGGCGGCCGGCAGGCCGAACATCATGATCGGGAAGAAGCCGGACATGAACTGCCCGGCAGTCGGGTCGTGGTCAAAGAAGCGGGTGAGGTCACCGTGGACGACCTCGCCGGCGCTGTTGGTGAAGTCGCCGAGCTGGAACCAGGCCACCGAGTTGACGAACTGGTGCATGCCGATCGGGATCAGCCCTCGGTTGATCAGGCCGAAGAGGCCGGCGCCCACGCTGCCGAGACCGGTCATCCACTCGCCGAAGTCACTGATGACCTCACCGATGGGTTCCCAGACCAGACCGAAGAAGATGCCCACGAGCGTGCCGACGAAGGCCATGATGATGGGCACGAGACGGCGGCCGTTGAAGAAGCCCAGCCAGTCCTTGAGCCGCGTGCGGTGGAACCGCTGCCAGAGGACGGCCGAGAGCAGCCCCATCAAGATGCCGCCGAGGACGCCCGGATTGTTGTAGGTCGCGGGGATGTCCGCGCCTGCCTGGATCTTGGCCTCGGTGACCGGGAAGGCCTTCAGGACGTTGCTGTAGACCAGGAAGCCGACGAGGGCCGCCAGTGCGGTGGAGCCGTCCGCCTTCTTGGCGAAACCGATCGCCACGCCGATGCAGAAGAGCAACGGCAAATTGTCGAAGACCGCGCCGCCGGCCGTTCCGAAGATCTCGACCAGCTTGGTCGGGAAGTGCCACTTCTCGTGCACGTCGGGCTGGCCGAGACGCAGCAGAATGCCCGCCGCCGGCAGGACGGCGATCGGCAGCTGCAGGCTGCGGCCGACCTTCTGCAGGCCCTGGAAAAGGCCGGAGCCCCGCTTCTTCGCTGCGGGGGCCGCCGATGCGGTGGCGGTTGTCATGGGGGGGGTTCCTCCTGGTCTAAACCACCGAGTGGTGTAGACCAGTATTAACATGTAAGCGGCGCGTCAAGGAAAGGCTCCTCCGATGTGGTCTAGACCACACTCCCGAGCGTGGTGCTCTCGCTACGCCCTGACGTTGCCCCGCTCCATCTCCTCCGCGATCTCCTCCGGCTCACGCCCCGGTGTCGCCAGGTCGAACCTGGTGATCACGAAGCGGAAGAGCGTGTAGTACACCGCCGCGAAGACCAGCCCGATCGGGACGATCAACCACGGCTTCGTCGCGAGGTTCCAGTTGATGACGTAGTCGATCAGCCCCGCCGAGAACGTGAAGCCGTCGTGCACCCCCAGGCCCCATGTCACCGCCATGGACACCCCGGTCAGCACCGCGTGGATCGCGTACAGCGCCGGCGCGATGAACAGGAACGAGTACTCGATCGGCTCGGTGATGCCCGTCACGAACGAGGTCAGCGCCACCGACAGCATCAGGCCCCCCACCTCCTTGCGGCGGGCCGGACGGGCGCAGTGCGTGATCGCCAGCGCGGCGGCCGGCAGCGCGAACATCATGATCGGGAAGAACCCGGAGGTGAACTGCCCGGCCGTCGGGTCGCCCTGCAGGAAGCGCGTGATGTCCCCGTGCACCACCGTCCCGTCCGGCTTGGTGAAACTGCCGAACTGGAACCACACGAAGACGTTGAGGAACTGGTGCAGCCCCACCGTCAGCAACGCCCGGTTCGCCACACCGAAGATCCCCGCCCCGTACGAGCCCAGGTCCGTGAGCCACTGACTGAACGCGGTGAGTCCGGAGCCGACCGGCGGCCAGACGAACACGCACAGCACCGCGAAGACGATCCCGACGAACGCCATGATGATCGGTACGAGCCGGCGCCCGTTGAAGAAGCCCAGCCAGTCCACCAGCCTCGTCCGGTGGTAGCGCTGCCAGAAGAACGCGGTCAGCAGCCCGATCACGATGCCGCCGAACACCCCCGGGTTCTGGTACGCCGCCGGAGCCGCCGCTGACGGCGTCCCCGGCGGGATGCACGCCCCGCTGATGGTGCTCGTCGCCAGGAACGCCGTCCCCCGCGGACAGTCCTGCGGGAACTGGTGCAGCACCCCGTAGTAGACGAGGAAACCCGCCACCGCCGCCAGCGCCGTCGAGCCGTCCGCCTTCTTCGCCATGCCGATGGCCACGCCCACCGCGAACAGCAGCGGCAGCCCCAGCGAACCGTCCAGCAGCGCGCCGCCCGCGCCGTTGAACACCTTGGCCACTCCGTCCCAGCCCAGCCCCTCCGGGCCGAAGACGTCGTCCTGCCCCAGCCGGTTCAAGATGCCCGCCGCCGGCAGCACAGCGATCGGCAACTGCAGACTGCGCCCCATCTTCTGCAGCCCCTGGAACAGCACGGAGCCCCACTTCCGGCTCGGACGCGGGGCGGCTGCGGCGGCGTCCGGACCCATGGGACTACCTCCCGGCAGGTAATGTGGTGTAGACCAGTTGCGGCACGGCTGCGTCACCCATGCATCCCCGCAAATACGGTCCACCACTGCATTACGGTGTGAAATCGGACCGAACGGCCGAGACCAACCAGGAGTACAGATGGCCAGCAAGGCAGAGAAGATCGTCGCCGGGCTCGGCGGGCTCGACAACATCGAGGAAGTCGAGGGCTGCATCACCCGTCTCCGCACGGAGGTCAAGGACGCCTCGCTCGTCGACGAGGCCGCGCTCAAGGCCGCCGGAGCCCACGGCGTCGTCAAGATGGGCACCGCCATCCAGGTCGTCATCGGCACCGACGCCGACCCCATCGCCGCCGACATCGAGGACATGATGTGACCCGGCACTGACCGCCGGGCCACCCCACCTCACCCGCAAGGGGCCCGTTCCCGGACCGGCACGGGCCCCGGGCCGCGCTACGACTAGGCTCGACGCCATGTCTCGTATCGACGGCCGCACCCCCGAAGAGCTCCGCCCCGTCACCATCCACCGCGGCTGGAGCAAGCACGCCGAAGGATCCGTCCTCGTCTCCTTCGGCGACACCAAGGTCCTCTGCACCGCCTCCGTCACCGAGGGCGTCCCCCGCTGGCGCAAGGGCAGCGGCGAAGGCTGGGTCACCGCCGAATACGCCATGCTGCCCCGCGCCACCAACACCCGCGGCGACCGCGAGTCCGTCCGCGGCAAGATCGGCGGCCGCACCCACGAGATCAGCCGCCTCATCGGCCGCTCCCTGCGCGCCGTCATCGACTACAAGGCACTCGGCGAGAACACCGTCGTCCTCGACTGCGACGTCCTCCAGGCCGACGGCGGCACCCGCACCGCCGCCATCACCGGCGCCTACGTCGCCCTCGCCGACGCCGTCACCTGGATGCACGGCCGCAAGCTCGTCCGCCCCAAGGCCCAGCCCCTCAGCGGCACCGTCAGCGCCGTCAGCGTCGGCATCATCGACGGCGTCCCCATGCTCGACCTCTGCTACGAGGAGGACGTCCGCGCCGAGACCGACATGAACGTCGTCTGCACCGGCGACGGCCGCTTCGTCGAGGTCCAGGGCACCGCCGAGGGCCAGCCCTTCGACCGCAAGGAACTCAACAGCCTCCTCGACCTCGCCGTCGCCGGCTGCACCGAACTCGACGCGCTCCAGCGCGCCGCCCTCACCGAACTCGAACAGATCACCAAGGGCTGACAAAGAGAAGGTCTGGAAAACGCAACCCGAGGACGGCGCGGTGCGTATGTAAAGGTATGCACCCACGCACCCGCCGCCTCGCAGCGCTCGCCACCGCGGCCGCCCTCGGCACCACCGCCCTCGTCGGCTGCAGCGCCGTGGACGCCGTCGACAAAGCCCTCGACTGCGCCAACGTCGCAACCCAGGTCGCCACCGACGTCCAGAACCTGCAGAACGCCGTCAGCAACGCCGGCAACAGCCCACAGGACGCCGCCAACGCCCTCGACCAGATCGCCGACGACCTCGCCGAACTCGGCGACAAGACCGGCAACGCCGACGTCGACACCGCCGTGGGCGACCTCCAAAAAGCCGTCGAGAACGCACAGAAGGCCGCCGAGAACGGCGAAGTCCCCGACATCACCCCCGTCGCCGACGCCGCATCCGAACTCTCCAAGGTCTGCACCCCCGGCTGACGGGATAATCGGACCATGCCGCACACCCGCCTGGTCCTCGCCACCCGCAACGCCCACAAGGTCGCCGAACTCCACGCCATCCTGGCCGACGCCGGACTCGGCGTGGAGCTCGTCGGCGCCGACGCCTACCCCGAGATCCCCGACGTCCGCGAGACCGGCGTCACCTTCGCGGAGAACGCCCTCCTCAAGGCCCACGCCCTCGCCCAGGCCACCGGCCACCCCGCCGTCGCCGACGACTCCGGCCTCTGCGTCGACGTCCTCGGCGGCGCCCCCGGCATCTTCTCCGCCCGCTGGGCCGGCAAGCACGGCGACGACCGCGCCAACCTCGAGCTCCTCCTCGCCCAGCTCTCCGACATCGACGCCCCCCACCGCGCCGCCCACTTCGCGTGCGCCGCCGCCCTCGCCCTCCCCGACGGCACCGAACGCGTCGTCGAGGGCCGCCTCCTCGGCACGCTGCGCTTCGAGCCCCACGGCGCGGGCGGGTTCGGCTACGACCCGATCCTCCAGCCGCTCGGCGAGTCCCGGACCTGCGCCGAGCTCACCGCGGAGGAGAAGAACGCCATCAGCCACCGCGGTCAGGCCTTCCGGGCGCTGGTGCCGGTGGTGGGGGAACTGCTGGGGTGAGAGCGTTGCGGCCTGCGCACCCAATTCGTGGATTCGCAGGCCGCAAGGGGTGCGGCGGAAGGGATTCGAACCCTCAAGCCCGATCAAGGGCCACAGATCCTAAGTCTGCTGCGTCACCTCTGCGCCACCGCCGCTAGCCGCCACCCATGGTAACGGGTGGCGGCTGCGGAATCGTAGGTGGTTTACCTGACTGCCGGGCGTCTGCCCCCACGGCACCAGGTGTCGGTGACGGCATGACAGTTCGGACACAACAGCCGCAGATTCTCCGCTCGGTCGTCCAGCGGGTCGCCGTTGATATGATCCACTTCCAGCGTCATCGGCCTGCCGAGCCAGCGCTCGCCGGTGCCGCATTGTGCGCACTGGGACGGCACGCCGATCTCGGCGAGGGCCCTTCGCAGGAGTACCGCTTTGGTGCGGTAGCCGTCGCTGCGCGCGACGAGGATGGCGGCTGCGGGCTTCCTGCCCCTGGTGCTGTTCCGGTTGCCGTGTGCCTGCCCGAGGAAGTGCCCGGTATCCAGTCCGTCCTCGGCCAGCCAAGCACGGAACAGCGCGCGGGTGCGCGTGTTGTCGGGCCTGCTCAGTCGACGGAGGGTCTCGGCCACCGACACGGAAAGCGCCACGGCCTCGCGGAGTTCTGTGGGCGTGGGTCGAGGGCGCTTGCGGCCTGCGCCGTAAGTGAGCCCGCGGAAATGGGAGATGTCGATGCCGAAGTCACCGAACCGCTTGTACAGGTAGCGGTGCAGCTTTTCGTAGGGAACCCTGTCGAGAAACGCCACGACCTCCTTCATGGAATGGCATCGAGCCGCCGCTTCCTCGAGCAGTTCGCGGGTGTACGGGGTCCCGGCGCTCACTGGGTGGTGCTCCGGTCGTGCCGCTTGCCCCGGCCCCGGTACGTATCGGTCGTCGCGTGGCAGTTCGGGCACAGCAGACGGAGATTGCGGAGGCGGTTGTCCCGCCAGTTGCCGTCGATGTGGTCGACCTCCAAGGGCAGCGGCCGGCCGCACCACACGGGCTCCGTACCGCAGAGCGCGCAGCACTCGGCGACGCCCTTCGCCAGCAGCGCGCTCTTGAGCCGGTCACTGTGAACGCGACGGGCCGTCCCTGCTTCCTGCCTGACCAGGAGTTCGTCATGCGACCGTCGGCCCTTGCTTCGCGCTCTGGTCACGAAATGCGAGATGTCGATGCCGAACCCGCGGATGCGTCGACTGATGTGCGTGTGCTGGCCGCCGACGGCGTCCACCCCCAGGTGGCTGAGTACCTCATACATGTTTGTCGACGCGGCGACCGCCTCGGTGAGCAGTTCGCGTGTCCAACGACCGCCTTCTCGTTCGAAATGCGATGTGTCCACGTGCAACCGTCTCATCCGCTCACGGAGGTAGCCCCTGGTCGGGCTCTTCGGGTCCAGCCCGAGCTTGATCATCGCCTCGGTGAGCGTACGCGACGACGCGACGGCGTCGGACAAGAGATCGCGGGTGTAGGGGCTTGCGCGCACTGATTTC
The DNA here is from genome assembly GCF_965342435.1 of Actinacidiphila sp. bgisy160. Classification (GTDB taxonomy): domain Bacteria; phylum Actinomycetota; class Actinomycetes; order Streptomycetales; family Streptomycetaceae; genus Actinacidiphila. The sequence continues at coordinate 91,528 of NZ_CBDRCM010000003.1, forward strand.
CCCCGTGCGGTCGTGTGTTGCACTTTCGCACGCTTTAACGACGCACTTGTACGACGGTTACGCCGTCCGGATGCGGCGAGGGCGCCCGGCGTGTCGTGCCGGGCGCCCTTCGGCGGGGGGTTGGGGGGCTACGCGTCCTTGAGGACCTGGCGCTGGTGGCCGAGCCCGTCGATCTCGAGCTCGACGACGTCGCCGGCCCGGAGGTAGGGCTTGGGCTCGGGGCGGCCGAGGGCGACGCCGGCCGGGGTGCCGGTGTTGATGACGTCGCCGGGGTAGAGCGTCATGAACTGGCTGACGTAGCGGACGACTTCGGCGACCGGGAAGATCTGCTCGGCGGTGCTGCCGTCCTGCTTGAGGTCGCCGTTGACCCACAGCCGCAGGCCCAGCGCCTGGGGGTCGGGGACCTCGTCGGCGGTGACGAGCCAGGGGCCGAGGGGGTTGAAGGTCTCGCAGTTCTTGCCCTTGTCCCATTGGCCGCCGCGCTCGATCTGGAAGGCGCGTTCGGAGACGTCGTGGGAGACGGCGTAGCCGGCCACGGCGGCGAGGGCCTCCGATTCGCCGGCCGCGTAGCGCAGTTCGGCGCCGATGACGACGGCGAGTTCGACCTCCCAGTCGGTCTTGAGGCTGCCGCGGGGGACGAGGACGGTGTCGTCGGGGCCGACGACGGTGTCGGGGGCCTTCATGAAGAGGATGGGCTCGTCGGGGACGGCGGCGCCGGTCTCGCGGGCGTGGTCGTGGTAGTTGAGGCCGATGCAGACGATCTTGCCGATGCGGCTGAGCGGCGGGCCGACGCGCAGGTCGTCGGGGTCGAGGGCGGGGAGGGTGCCGTCGGCGGCCGCGGCGCGGATGCGGGCGAGGGTGTCCGCGTCGGCGAGCAGGGGGCCGTCGATGTCGGGGGTGAGGGAGGACAGGTCGCGCAGGGTGCCGTCCTGGTCGAGCAGGGCCGGGCGTTCGGCTCCGGCGGGGCCGACTCGCAGCAGCTTCACAAGACTCTCCGGGTGTGGTCGGGGGTGGTGGTCATGTCGGTGGTCGTGTCCGGGGTCATGTCCGATGGGGGCGGTCATCGGAGGTCTTGGTTGATCCTCCAGCCGCGGGGGCGGCGTCCGCAACCCCTTGCCCACGGCGTGGCCTGTGCAGATAGGCGCGTTCGGCGACGGTCCAGGCGGCGGAGGTGGCGATGTAGAGCCCGGCGGCCGGGGGGACGACGGCGGCGGTGACCAGGGTGCCGAAGGAGAGCAGCGGGAGGTGCTTGGCGAGGCCCTGGGCGTCGGGGGAGGCCTTGCGGGCGCGGCGGTAGGACCAGTAGGCGACGGCGGCGACCACGACGAGGATCGCGACGTGCAGGGCGCCGGTCCGGTCGTCGGCGATCCGGGCGGTGGAGGAGGCGTGGTAGAGCACGAAGAAGGCGGGCAGTTGGAGGAGGGTCGGGAGCATGCCGGCGAAGGGGGAGGCGCCCTGCTGGGTGTAGAGGCCGTTGAGGGCGCGCTGGAGTTCCTGGGGGTCGCGTGCGTGCTTGCGGCGCAGTTCGGCGACGCGTGGGGCGAGTGCGGTGCGGGCCTTCTCGCCGCGGGCGGCGGCGCGGGCGAGGGGGTGGAGGGCGAGTCGTACCAGGAGGGTGACGAGGACGATCGCGGCGGCGGGTGCGGCGGCGCGTCCGGTGAGGGGGGCGAGGTTGTCGGTGAGGGTGAGCAGGGCGTGCGTGAACACGGACATGGGGGTGGGACCCTCCGCGGGTGTCGTCGTGCCGGTCGGTCGGGTGGGCGCGGCGTGACGGGGCGCGGTGGGGCAGCGGGTGCCGTGTGGTGCGGTGGCGGTGGCGTTGCCCCTAGGCGGCCGTCGGGAGGGGGCGGCCGGGAGCCCTGGGGCGTGGGCGGCCGGAGGCGTCGGGGTCGCGCTGGGGGAGGAAGGCGGTGCGGCGTTCCCGGTCGCGCAGCGCGGTGCGGACGCGTCCGCGGGGTACGGAGGGTGCGGTGGCCGAGAGGCGGAGGGCGCTGCCGAGCAGGAGGGCGAGCGTGGCGGTGGTCGCGGCGGCGGCGACGGTGGTGGTGAGGCCGCTGTGGGTGAGCAGGAGGCCTGTGAGGAGGAGCAGGAGGGCGGCGCCGTGCACGCGTGCGGCTGCGGCGGTGCTTCGCATCATGGGGACTCCTCCTTCCGTTCGTTCCGCAGGGGATGACGTACGGGGGGTCGGCGTGGTTCCGCTGCGGCGAGTCGCCCCAGTGGTGTGGGTGATGTGGTGGCCGGGTCCGGTCATGTGGCGGCGGGGGTGGACGGTGTTGCGGGCGTCGGCGCCGCCGGCTGCGGGGTCGGCTCCTGGGTGCGGTGCCGCCGGCTGGTGCGGATTCATCCGATGTCTTGGGGGTGGGGGTGTCGGAGGGGCCGGTGTGGTCCCGTTGCCGCTCCAGGGTGGTGACCCGGTGCGCGCCGCCGCCTGGGCCACGTGACGGGACGGCGCCGAGGGCGAGGGCGGTTTCGCCGGGGCCCGGCAGCGCGCGTCCCTGCCGGCGTGGCGGAACGTGGGGCGGGTGGCCATGCCGGCCGGGCAGGTGACGTGGCGTCAGTTTCCTGGTTCCGTGGCCTCCCCGCTTCACGCCACCGCCCCGCTACCCCGTCAGAAGCCGTGACACGGTGTAGATGACCAGCCCCGCCAGGGAGCCGACGACGGTGCCGTTGATCCGGATGAACTGCAGGTCCCTGCCGACGTTCGCCTCGATCTTGCGGGTGGTCTGCTCGGGGTCCCACCCGGCGATGGTGTCGGTGATCAGCGCGGTGATCTCGTCGCGGTAGGTGGTGACCACGTACGTGGCGGCGTCCTCCAGCCAGCCGTCGATCTTGGCGGTGAGCCGGGGGTCCTCGGTCATCCGCGCGCCCAGCGACAGCAGCGAGGCCCGGGCCCGCAGCCGCAGTTCGCTGCGCTCGTCCTCGGCGGCGGCGACGATCATGCCGCGGACCGAGCCCCACGCGGACTCGATGAGGTCCTGGACCTCGTCGCGGGCGATCAGGTCCTTCTTGAGCCGTTCGACGCGGGTCCGGGTGTCGGGGTCGGACTGCAGTTCACGGGCGAAGTCGGCCAGGAAGCGGTCGATGGCGCCGCGGGCGGGGTGCTCGGGCATGTCCCGCATCTCGGCGGTGAAGCGCACGAGTTCCTTGTAGACGCGTTCGCCGACCCGGCGGTCCACGAAGCGCGGGGTCCAGCCGGGGGCGCCCTCCTGGACGGCGTGCATCACCGAGTCGGAGTGCTCGACCAGCCAGTCGTGCGCCCGGACGCAGACCAGGTCGACCACTCGCCGGTGCCCGCCGTCGGCGACGACGCGCTCCAGCATCTTCCCGATCCCCGGGGCGATCTCCTGGGCGTCGGCGCGCCGGGTGATGGCCTCGCCGACCACCGCCTGGACGTCGGAGTCGCGCAGCACGGTCAGGGCGCCGCGCAGGGCGGCGGCGCCCTGTTCGGTGACGCGGTCGGCGTGGTCGGGGTGTTCCAGCCAGGCGCCGAGCCGCCGGGCGATGCCGACCTTGCGCAGCCGGGTGCGGACGACCTGCGGGGACAGGAAGTTCTCGCCGACGAAGTCGCCGAGGGTGCGGCCGAGCGCGTCCTTCTTGGTGGGGATGATCGCGGTGTGCGGGATGGGCAGGCCGAGCGGTCTGCGGAAGAGCGCGGTCACCGCGAACCAGTCGGCGAGGGCGCCGACCATGCCCGCCTCGGCGGCGGCCGCGACGTAGCCGGACCACGCGCCGACCCCCGCCGACTCGGCCCACTTGGCCAGCCCGTACACGGCTGTTGCCACCAGCAGCAGGCCGGTGGCGATCACCTTCATGCGTCGTACGCCGCGCCGCCTGCCCTCGTCGGCGGGGCTGTACGAGAACGCCGGAGTCGGGTCTTGGTCCGATCCGGTCACCGCAGCCGTTTCCATCCGCCGCATCCACTCCTTCCGCGTATCGTCCACACCACACTCTTCGAGTGGAACGAACAACGAGTTCCCGGCGTCCGACAATGCAGACGGGCAGGCCCGACGCCTCCATGGGATCATGGCGGCAGCGGATCGCGCCGGTTTCCCGCCCTTTGATCCCAGGAGTGAAGCGCCGCATGGCCAGATCGACGGGTTATGCACTGCTCGCCGGAATTGTCGCGCTGGTCGCGGTTCTCTCCGCCGCGATCTTCGTCACCGCCGGCCGCGGCGACTCCTCCGGCCGTTCCGGGAGGCCCGCGGTGGCGGCCGGACTGCCCGGTGTCCCCAACCAGGCCGCGCCCGCGGCGTCCGGTTCTTGGGTGGGCACCTGGTCGGCATCCCCGGTCGGGGGCGAGCCGAACGTGCCCAAGGGCTACGCGGGGTGGTCGATCCGCAACGTGGTGCACACCAGTGTCGGCGGCACCTCGGTGCGCATCCACCTCTCCAACCTCTTCGGCCGGACGCCGCTGCTGATCGGCCGGGCGACGGTCGCCGTCGCGGCGGCCGAGGGGTCGCCGGCCGCGGCGCGCGGCACGATGCGGTCGCTGACCTTCGGCGGGCGGACGCAGGTGCGGATCCCCGCGGGCGGCGGCGTCGTCAGCGATCCCGTGCAACTGGCCGTGCCGCAGGCGGCGGACCTCCTGGTGACGACGTACACGCCGCAGGCCTCGGGCCCGGTGACGTACCACCCGCGGGCGCGGCAGACCTCGTTCATGGCGCTCGGCGAGCGCACCGCGCGGACCGACGGCGCCGCTTACACCGCGCGGACCCCCTACTGGCGCTATGTGACGGGGGTGGACGTCTTCACGCGGCAGGCGGCCGGGTCGGTGGTGCTGTTCGGTGACTCGATCACCGACGGCATCACCTCCACGTCCGGCGCGAACCACCGCTGGCCGGACCGCCTGGCGGCGCGGCTGCGCGGCTCCGGTGACCGGGGATTGCGGCTCGGCGTCCTCAATCAGGGGATCAGCGGCAACCGGGTGCTGCGCGACGGCGAGAACGGCGGCAATCCCAGCGGCCTGAGCCGCCTCGAGCGCGACGCGCTCTCCCAGACCGGCGTCCGCACGCTCGTCGTCGAGCTGGGCATCAATGACGTGATCAGGCCGCCGCAGCGGACCGGTGCGCGCGAGATCCTCTCCGGGTTGCGGGAGATCGTGGCGCGCGGCCACGAGCGCGGGCTGCGGGTGCTGGGCGCCACGCTGATGCCCAGCGGGGGCCATGCGGGCTTCAACGCGCACACCGAGGCGGTGCGGCAGCAGGTGAACGCCGCGATCCGGGCGGGCACGGTGTACGACGACGTGATCGACTTCGACCGGGCGCTGCGCGACCCGCGCCGTCCCTCCGCGCTGCTGCCCGCCTACGACTCCGGCGACCATCTGCACCCCAGTGACGCCGGCTACCTGCGCATGGCGGAGACTGTGCGGTTGTCGCTGCTCAAGGGCGGCGCGGCGGCCAAGGTGTGACGAGTACGGACGGACGGCGAGACCCATGACGGACCACACGGGCGGTCTGCCCGGCTACGCCGGGCACTTCAGCGAGCCCGAGGGCTACCTGGACTTCGCACGCTACGGCCCGCCCTCGCGGGACGTCCTGGACGCTACAGCGGCCGCCCTGGCGGCGTCGGCCGAGGCCGACCACACCACCGTCAACGAGCTGATGCGGGCTGAGCCGCGCGCCCGGGCCGCGGCGGCCCGGCTGGCGGGGACGGACACCGGGCACGTGGCGCTGCTGCCCAACGCCTCCACCGGGCTCTTCCACGCCGCTTTCGGTGTGCCCGCAGGCGCCGTCCTGGTGCCGTCGGCCGACTTCCCCGCCAACCACTACCCGTGGCGGCGTACGGCCGCTCTGGGCCGGGCGGTCCCGCGCTGGCTGGACGGCGCGCCGACCCCGGACGCGGTGCGCGCTGCGCTGACGGACGACGTGGTGGCGGTCTCGGTCAGCGCCGTGGACTTCCGCACCGGGTACCGGGCCGACCTCGCCGCGCTGCGCGAGGTCGTCGGCGACCGGCTGCTCGTGGTGGACGCGATGCAGGGCTTCGGCGTCGTCGAGCTGCCGTGGCAGGCGGCGGACGTGGTCGTGGCGGGCGGCCAGAAGTGGCTGCGGGCGAGCTGGGCGACCGGTTTCGCGGCGCTGTCGGACCGGGCCCTGGAGCGGCTGGAGCCCACGCTGACGGGGTGGACCGGGGTGGAGGACGTCGCCGTCTTCGACGACACCGAGCACCCGGTCGCGCCGGACGCGCTGCGCTGGAGCATCACCAATCTGAGCCCGGTGACGGCCGCGGCCTTCGCGGTGGCGCTGGAGCTGGTCGAGGGCGTCGGGGTGGCCGCGATCGAGGCGCATGTCGCGCGCCGGGTCGACGAGCTGATCGACGTGGTCCGTTCGGCGGGCGGGCAGGTGCTGTCCCCGGTGGCGCGTGCCGAGCGGGCGGGCATCGTGTCCTTCGCGGTGCCGGACGTGGACCCGGCCCAGGTCGCCAAGGCACTGCACGCGCACGGGGTGACCCCGTCGGTGCGGACGGACTCCGTCCGGCTGTCGGCGCACGCGTCGACCACGGCGGGCGCGGTGGAGCGGGTACGGGCGGCGCTGACCTCGCTGCGCTGACCCCCGGGCGGGACGACGCGGTCCGGCCCGCGCTCCCGGTCGGGAACGTCCCCGTGCCGGGGAGGACTCCGTCGATTGCGGCCCCCGTCCTCATGGCGGCCCGGGGTGCCCACGCGCTCTGCGGGGCCCAACGAGCCTGCCGGGCAAGTACGGACCGGGGTCGGGGAGCTCGCCGCAGATGACCCGCGGCGCCGGTCGCCGGTACGCCCGTGGGTGGCGCCGGCGGTCGGGAAGGGTGCCGGTGCGGGGGCGAGCGGGCCGGGCCCGTGACGATCGCGTCGGGGTGGGCTGCCGGACGGTGGTGCGGCCGTTGTCGGGCCGGTCACGTGATGGCCGCACATCGTGCCCATCGCGCAGTCGGGGGCGGTTTGCCCAAGTCTTCCCGCAGGGCCGGCCCGGCGGTCGTGGACGCCGTGGGCCGGTCGCCGGTACGCCCGTGGGTGGCGTCGGCGGTCGGGGAGGGTGCCGGTGCGGGGGCGAGCGGGCCGGGCCCGCGACGATCGGGGCCCGGGCACCCGTTCCGGGCGCGTCGCCGGCCGGCTCGGCACGCACACCGGCCCCCGCCCCCGTGGCACCGTCGGGGCGGCTGCGGTCCGTCAGGCCGGGGCGGTGCTGCTCGCGGTGTACATGCGGGCGATGACGTCCTCGATGGTCGGTTCGCGCACCGACAGGTCGACGACGCCGTGCCGCGCGGTGAGTTCGGCGACCAGGGGCGCCGCGCTGGCGGCCGCGGGGAAGGCGATCCACTGCCGGGGTCCTTCGACGCGCTCGCAGCGGGCGCCCGGGAGTTCCACGGGCGGCAGTTCCCGTTCGAAGTCGACGACGAGGGTGCGTTCGCTCTCGCCCGCGGCGTGCAGCCCGTCGAGCCCCCCGTCGTACACCAGGCGGCCGTGGTCGATCACCATGACGCGGCCGCACAGCTGCTCGATGTCGGTGAGGTCGTGGGTGGTGAGCAGGACGGTGGTGCCCTGCTCGGTGTTGACGGCCCGCAGGAACGAGCGCACCTTCGCCTTGCTGACGACGTCCAGCCCGATGGTGGGCTCGTCGAGGTAGAGCACCTCGGGGTCGTGGAGGAGCGCCGCGGCGATGTCGCCGCGCATGCGCTGGCCGAGCGAGAGCTGCCGTACGGGGACGTCCAGGAGCGGTGCGAGGTCGAGCAGGCCGACGCAGCGGTCGAGGTTGCGGCGGTAGCGGGCGGCGTCGACGCGGTACATGCGGCGCACGAGTTCGTAGGAGTCCCGCAGCGGCAGGTCCCACCACAAGGTGGTGCGCTGCCCGAAGACGACGCCGACGCGGCGGGCGAGCCGGGTGCGCTCGCGGGAGGGGTCGATGCCGGCGACGCGCAGCCGGCCGCCGCTGGGGGTGAGGATGCCGGTGAGCATCTTGACGGTGGTGGACTTGCCGGCGCCGTTGGGCCCGATGTACCCGACCACCTGGCCGGCGGGGACGGTGAAGGAGAGGCCGTCCACGGCGCGTACCCGGCGGCGTTCGCGGCGCAGCAGGCCGGCGCGGCGGCGTACGTCGAAGACCTTCTCGACGCCGTCGAGTTCGATGAGGGAGGTCATGTCGGGCATCAGCTCCCGGTGCTCCGGTACGAACGCAGGCCCGCCCGCCAGGCGGCGCCGGCCAGGGCGCAGCAGGCGACGGCGACCAGCGGTGGGGCGAAGTCCACCCAGCCGGGCAGGCCGAGGGGGTCCTGGCGGCCGAGGATGCGCAGCGCGGGCAGCCAGTTGACGAAGGCGAGCGGCACCACGAAGGTGACGCCGCGTACGAGGTCCTTGGCGAAGACCGACGGCGGGAACTGCAGCAGGGTGGCGCCGCCGTAGGTGAAGGAGTTCTGCACCTCCGAGGCGTCGCCGGCCCAGAACTGGAAGGCCGCGCCGGCGACGAAGACCGCGCCGAAGATCCCGGCGCCGCTGAGCAGCATCACCGGCAGCAGCACCAGGTCCAGGGCGGTCCAGTGCAGTTCCAGGCGGGTCACCGACCAGCCCAGGACGAGCAGTCCCTGGACGATACGGCCGATCCGGCGCAGGGCGAAGCGGTCGGCGGCGACCTGGGCGAGCACGGGCACGGGCCGCACCAGGAGGGTGTCGAGCGTGCCGTCGCGGACCCGGTCGCCGAGCCGCTCCATGCTGCCCAGGGCGAGGTCGGCCATGCCGAAGGCGATGCCGGCGGTGCCGTAGAGGAAGGCGACCTCGGGCAGGGAGAAGCCGCCGAGCCGGTCGATCTGGGAGAACATCAGCAGGATCGTGAGGAAGTCCAGCCCGGTGGCGGCGAAGTTGACGGCCGCGGTCATCGCGAACGACGCCCGGTACGCCATGGTCGAGCGGGTCCACATCCACACGATCAGCCCGTAGGCGCGCAGTGCCTCAGCCACCCTGGACCACCACCTTGCGGGTGGCCGCGGACTGCAGCAGCCGCCCCGCGCCGAGCAGGAGCACCGCCCAGACGGCCTGGAAGCCCAGGGCGGCGGCGAGGGCGGCGCCGGTGTGCCGGCCGAGCAGGATGTCGGCGGGGACCTGGAGCAGTGCTGACCAGGGCAGCAGCAGGGTGATCGCGGCCAGCTCGCCGGGGAAGGCGTTGAGGGGCAGCAGCATGCCGGAGAAGAAGAGCGTGGACAGGCCGGAGACAGCCACGATCCCGGTGCCGTCCATGAGCCAGAAGACGCTGAGGACGACGAGATAGCGCAGGGCGAAGCTGACGACGACCCCGAGGGCGACCGACAGCAGGAAGCAGGCCCAGGTGGCGGGGGAGGCCGGGAGGGCGAGGTCGAAGGCGAGGGCGCCGCAGGCCATGGGCACCACGCCGCGGGCGATCAGCTGGTAGCCGGCCCGTCCGAGGTCGGCGGCGAGCCACCAGGCCTGCAGGTCGGCGGGGCGGTGGAGGTCGACGGCGATGTCGCCGCTGCGGACGCGCTCGATCAGCTCGTCCTGGAACCCGCCGCCCATGAGGGAGGAGGTCGCGAACAGTGCCTGCCCGATCCAGACGTACGTCAACGCCATGGACTGGTCGTAGCCCCCCAGGTGGGGCCGTTCGTGCCAGAGGGCGATGTAGGTGTATGCGGTGATGAAGCCGAAGACCGTGTTGGTGAATACGCCGGCCGCGGTGGCCACCCGGTACGTGGCGTGGCGCCGGAAGCCGCTCGCCGCCACGGTCGCGTACAGGTGCATGGTCCCTCCTCCCGGTGATGGGGAACGGGTCCGCCCGTTCGCGCGCAAGCGCCCGACCTTACTCGTGGTGACCTCCCGATGCCATGGAGTTTTCACCCGGCGGGGTGGTGGGTGTCACGCTTTCGGCCTGTCACAGGCTTGTCACGGATGCGCAGCGATGACCCGTTTTGTCCTGATGGTGGGAGGGTGTCCGGCGGGTCGTACGGCACGATTGACCCAAGATGTTCCGCCGCGGCACAACCCTCGGCGGCCGCGGAGGAGTCAGTACAGACATGAGCAGCAGCAACGCTTCCCCCGGCGGCTGGGAGAACCGGCCCTCCGGCAAGAAGCCGAAGCGCACCGGTGCCCGCAGACTCATCCCGAGCTGGCGCGGGGTGCTCGGCGCGTTCCTGTTGGTCGTGCTGGCGTGCGCGGGGGCGTTCATCATCGGTTACCAACTGGTCGACATCCCCAAGGCGAACGCGGGCGCGGTCGCGCAGAGCAACGTCTACCTGTACTCCGACGGCACCCAGCTCGCCCGCGACGGCGCGGTCAACCGCGAGAACGTGGGCCTGGACCAGGTGTCCGAGGTCGCCCAGCACGCCACCCTGGCCGCCGAGGACCGGAACTTCTACCACGAGTCCGCGGTCAGCCCGAAGGCGATGCTGCGCGCGGCGTGGAACACGGTCACCGGCAAGGGCAAGCAGTCCGGTTCGACCATCACCCAGCAGTACGTCAAGAACTACTACCTCAACCAGGAGCAGACGGCGGTCCGCAAGGCCAAGGAGTTCTTCATCGCGATCAAGCTGGACCGCGAGAAGACCAAGGAGGAGATCCTCGAGGGGTATCTCAACACCAGCTACTACGGCCGCAACGCCTACGGCATCCAGGCCGCCGCCCAGGCCTACTTCGGCAAGGACGCCGACGAGCTCGACGCCGCCGAGGGCGCGTACCTGGCGACCCTGCTCAACGCGCCCAGCGAGTACGACATCGTGGCCCATCCGGAGAACAAGGCCAAGGCGCGGGCCCGCTGGGACTACGTGCTGGACGGCATGGTCAAGGAGGGCTGGCTGAGCGCGGGCGAGCGCGCCGGGCTGAAGTTCCCGGAGCCGCACAAGGCCAAGGCCGCCACCGGGATGTCCGGCCAGCGCGGCTACCTGGTCGAGGCCGTCAAGGACTACCTGTACGGGGCGAAGATCCTGGACGAGGAGACCCTGCGCTCCGGCGGTTACCGCATCACCACCACCATCGACCGCAAGAAGGAGAAGGCCTTCGTCAAGGCGGCCGAGAAGCGGCTGCTGGACAAGCTCGACCCCAAGGCGCACCCGGCCGACAGGTTCGTGCGGGTCGGCGGGGCGTCCATCGACCCGGCCAGCGGCAAGGTCGTCGCGATGTACGGCGGCGTCGACTTCACCAAGCAGTACGTCAACAACGCGACCCGCTCCGACTACCAGGTGGGTTCCACCTTCAAGCCGTTCATCTTCGCCTCCGCCGTGCAGAACGACGCCACCACCCAGAACGACCGGCGCATCACCCCGTACACCGTCTACGACGGCCGGAACAAGCGCGAGGTCATCGGTCCGGACGGCCCCACCGGCTACGCCCCGGAGAACGAGGACGGCGTCTCCTACGGTCCGATCACGGTCACCAAGGCCATGGACAAGTCCGTGAACTCGGTCTACGCCCAGATGGCGCAGGACGTCGGGGCGGGCGAGGTCAACGACACGGTGCGGGCCCTGGGCATGCCGGAGAAGGTGAAGCTGGTGACCACCCCGGCGATGGCGCTCGGCACGATGACGGCGAGCCCGCTGGACATGGCGCAGGCCTACGCGACGCTCGCCAACCACGGCCGGTACGTCCCGTACACCATGGTGGTGAAGATCACCAAGAACGGGCAGGAGGTGCAGCTGCCCGTGCGCCGGCCCACGCAGGCCGTGCACCGGGAGGCCGCCGACACCACGACGTCCATCCTGCGCTCGGTGGTTCGCGGCGGTACCGCGACCGCCGCGCAGGCCTCCGGCCGGCCCGCCGCGGGCAAGACCGGCACGGCGGAGGAGGACCGGGCCGCCTGGTTCGCCGGCTACACCCCGGACCTGGCCACCGTCGTCGCCGTCATGGGCCAGGACCCCGAGCCGCCGTACGGCCAGAAGAAGCTGTACAACGTCACGGGACTGCCCCGGGTCAACGGCGGCGGCTACCCCACGCAGATCTGGGCCCAGTACACGGCCGACGCGCTGGAGGGGAAGCCGGTGAAGAACTTCAAGCTGCGGCTGGCGCCCGGCGCCCAGGCCCCGCCGACCACCGCCCCGCCGGCCAGCTCCGCGCCGCCCACCACGGCCCCGCCGACCGCCCCGGCCCCGCCGCAGACGTCCGAGCCGCCCGGCACGGAGGAACCGCCGGTCAGCGAGGAGCCGACCGAACCCGGCGGCCCGTCCAGCCCCGGCACGGACGGCGGCCCCGAGGGCGGCGGACTGCCCATCGGCGGCCTGGACGGCGACCCCGGTGGCGGGGACGACTTCCCGTAGGCCGGACCGGGCGCCGCCGGGGGTCTCCGGCGGCGCCCGGAGCGGGCCCGGTGCCTCAGTGCCCCGAGGTCGCCTTCAGGCCGACCACGGACACCAGCAGCAGGCAGATGAAGAAGATCCGGGCGGCGGTCGCCGGCTCACCCAGCACGACGATGCCGAGCACCGCCGCGCCGGCCGCGCCGATACCCACCCACACCCCGTAGGCGGTGCCGATCGGCAGCGTCCTGGCCGCGTACGACAGCAGCAGCATGCTCGCCACGATGCCGAGCCCCGTGCCGACGCTGGGCCACAGCCGGGTGAAGCCGTCGGTGTACTTCATGCCGACCGACCAGCCGACCTCGAGCAGGCCGGCGGCACACAACAGGACCCATGCCATGACGGGCACCTCCACGATCCTCGAGGGGTTCAGGGGGTGCGTCGTCTTTGCATGGGCCCTGGTACGGCGCGTCTCGTCAGGGGGACGAAGCCGACGATAACAAATCAGAGGTAGAGGCCGGTGGAGTCCTCCGAGCCCTGCAGCCGCTCCGCGGCCACCGCGTGCAGGTCCCGCTCCCGCATCAGCACGTACGCCGTGCCGCGCACCTCGACCTCGGCCCGCTCCTCCGGGTCGAAGAGCACCCGGTCGCCGACCTCCACGGTCCGTACGTTCTGTCCCACCGCGACCACCTCGGCCCAGGCGAGCCGCTTGCCGACGGCGGCCGTGGCGGGGATCAGGATGCCGCCGCCGGAGCGCCGCTCGCCCTCGGGGACGTCGGAGCGCACCAGCACGCGGTCGTGCAGCATGCGGATGGGAAGCTTGTCATGCGTATTCGAACTCACAGGTACGACGTTACCGGCGACGCCGGCGCAGTGAGAGCCCGGCCACCACGGCGACCAGCGCCACCGCCGCCACCGCGACCGGCACGATGCGCTCCACGCGCGGCGCGCCGTCCTCCGACACGAAGTGGCCCCGCAGCTCGGTCACACCGCGGTTCACCGCGACGTAGGCACGGCCCGCGGTGCGGTCCACCGCCGAGGCGACCTTCGCCTTGGCGTCGGCCGCGATCGTGCTGGGGTGCACCCGCACCGCGATCTCGTCCAGCGTCGCGGCCAGCGCCTGCCGCTTGAGGGCGATGTCCGCCTCGATCTGAGCAGGGCTCCTGCCATCCGACACTGCTCCGCCTCCATCGTCCTAGTCGACCGGTACCGTGCAGACAGTCTGTCAGCCCGTCCGTGCCGATGCCCGTCGGCACCCCGAATCGGAGAACTGCACCATGAGCGAGCGCCTCCAGCCCGGCGACACCGCCCCCGCCTTCACCCTTCCCGACGCCGACGGCAACGAGGTCTCCCTCGCCGGCCACGCGGGCCGCAAGGTCGTCGTGTACTTCTACCCGGCCGCCCTCACGCCCGGGTGCACCAAGCAGGCCTGCGACTTCACCGACAACCTCGACCTGCTCGCGGGCGCCGGCTACGACGTCATCGGGATCTCGCCCGACAAGCCGGAGAAACTGGCCAAGTTCCGCGAGAAGGAGTCCCTGAAGGTCGCCCTGCTCGCCGACCCCGACAAGTCGGTGCTGAGCGCGTACGGCGCCTTCGGCGAGAAGAAGCTGTACGGCAAGGTGGTGACGGGGGTGATCCGCTCCACCGTCGTCGTCGACGAGCAGGGCAACGTCGAGCACGCCTGGTACAACGTCAAGGCCACCGGCCACGTGGCCAAGCTCATCCGCGACCTCGGAATCTGACACCCCGTCGGGCCTGTGCCGGTCATGCCCGGGTGTGCGAGCCGGTCAGCGCCGCGTACACCACGACGTTAGCCGAGTAGGACTGGGTGGCGTGGTCGAAGGTGCCGCCGCAGGTGATCAGCCGTAGCTCGGGGCGGACCCCCGAGCCGTACACCCGGTCCGGGCGGAAGCCCGTCTTGTCGACGATCTCCACGCCCTCGACGGCGAACTCGGCGATCGAGCCGTCGGAGCGGGTGACCTCCACCAGGTCGCCCTGCCCGACCGTGCTCAGGGCGTAGAACACCGCCGCCTTGGTGCGGGTGTCGACGTGCCCGACGATCAGCGCCGCCCCCGCGTCGCCGGGGGCGGGACCGCGCCCGTACCAGCCCGCCACGTCCGGGGTGCTGAACGGCGGCGGGTCCACCGCGCCGTCGGCGGTGAGCCCGCGCTCCACCAGCTTGGCGTGGATGCCGGCCGAGGGGATGTCGATCCGCAGCGGGCGCGCCGGGGGCAGCGGCGTGTGCGCCGCGTACACCTGGGCGGGCCGCCCGGCGGCCCCCGCGGTCGCGGCGGGCGCGGGGGCGCCCAGTCCGGAGCCCGGCTGGCCCGGGTGGATGTACCCCTTCAGCCACGCCGCGCAGAGCACCACGGCGGCCGCGAGGGCCGCGACGGTACGTCCCTGCACCGGGTCAGTCCCTGGTGCGGCGGCGGTGCACGACCAGCCCCGCCGCCCCTGCCACGGCCAGCACCCCGGCCGCCACGACGCCCGGCACACCCGCCGGCCGCTGCTCCGCGGCGGCCTGGTGGGCCGCCATGGCGCCGCCGCCCGCGGGGACCGGCGCGGACGGGAAGCCGGGGACGGCCTCGGTGACCTCCAGCGTGCCCTCCTGGGACTTGCCGTCGCAGGTGACGGCGACCCGGTAGGAGCCCGGGGTCAGCCCGGAGCGGACCACCGCGGAGGCGTACATCCCGCCGTCGCTCGCCGGGGCGAGCGTGACCGGAGTGACGAACGCCGAGGAGCTGACGGTGCCGGTCTTGGCGCGGTCGCACTGGTCGGTGCGGACGTCCACGTCGCCGCCGGGGCCGGCCGTGCCCGGGGTGATCTTCACCGGGCCGCTGCCCACGCCACCCACGCCCCCGGTGCCGCCGACCCCGCCGACGCCACCGACGCCGCCGCCGTTGTCGTCCGGACTGTTGTCAGGGCCGTCGCCGGGGCCGCTGTCCTGGCGGTTGTCGTCGTCCTGCCCGGAGTTGTCGCGGCCGCTGTTGTCACGGCCGGAGTCCTCGTGGTCGTCGTCGTTGTTGTTCTGCCGGCCGTTGTCGCGCCCGTTGTCATCCTCGCCGTCATCGTCGCTGTCGACGTTCTGCCGGCCGTTGTCCTGGCGGTCGTCGTCGCCCTTCGAGCCGAACTGCAGGAGGGGGTTGTTGCCACCGCCGTCCTCGTCCCCGTCACCCCCTCCGCCGCCTCCGCCGAAATGGAACGTGGTCCCGCTGGATTCGTCCGACCCGTCGTCGGCCAGGGCGGCGGGACCGCAGAACACGATCAGCGTGGCCGCGGCGGCGGCGCACAGGGGAACGCGGGCGGCTCCCATGACAGAGCCCATGATCACAACCTCCACTCAACCGGGCTCAGGTCATCGGATTGGTCGGCCCCGGTGTTTCGAAGGTCCCTTCCCTCGCGGGCCCTCGCATGCGGTGGTGCTCCGGACGGGTCGGGAGGTCGCCCGGACCGGGGAACCAGGGGCGGACCCCGCCCGCGTGTGCACAGCTCACCCGCCCGGACTAGAGTCCGCAGCCATGACAGCGCGCAAGCCCATCGAATCCTGGCTCACCGACATGGACGGCGTCCTCATGCACGAGGGCATCCCGGTGCCCGGCGCGGACGCCTTTATCAAGCGGCTGCGGGACTCGGGCCGCCCGTTCCTCGTCCTGACGAACAACTCGATCTACACCCCCCGCGACCTGGCGGCGCGGCTCAGCCGTATCGGCCTGGACGTGCCGGCGGAGAACATCTGGACCTCGGCGCTGGCCACGGCCCGCTTCCTGGACGACCAGCACCCGGGCGGGACGGCGTACGTCATCGGCGAGGCCGGCCTCACCACGGCCCTGCACGACGCGGGCTACGTGCTGACCGACCACGAGCCCGATTTCGTGATCCTGGGCGAGACCCGGACCTACTCCTTCGAGGCCCTCACAAAGGCCATACGCCTGATCAACGCGGGGTCCCGGTTCATCGCCACCAACCCCGACAACACCGGGCCCTCGCCCGAGGGCGCGCTGCCGGCCACCGGCTCGGTGGCCGCCCTGATCACGAAGGCGACGGGGAAGGACCCGTACTTCGTCGGCAAGCCCAACCCGCTGATGATGCGCACCGGCCTCAACACCATCGGCGCGCACTCGGAGACCTCCGCCATGATCGGCGACCGCATGGACACCGACGTGCTGGCGGGCCTGGAGGCCGGGATGCAGACCTTCCTGGTGCTGACCGGCCTGACCGAGAAGGGCGACATCGACCGCTTCCCGTACCGGCCGACCACCGTCGTGGACTCCATCGCGGACCTCGTCGACCTGGTCTGACGACGGTGCGCCCCCGGCCGCCACACGCCGGGGGCCTTTCACGGTCCCGGGCGGTGCGGCGGCGCCGCGCCGTGAGACGTTCACCGGACGCCCGTCTCGCGGGCCGCGGGAGCCGGTGACCGCGGCGACCTCAGGCATCCCCAGGGGCGGCGGTCCCGCACCGGTTCACCCTCGGCGGCTGAACCGCAGGGCCGCACCGCCCATGACCAGCAGCACCCCGGCGCCCGTGAGCATCAGCGCGGGCGCCCGGTGCCGGTCGCCCGTGGCGGCCAGTCGGGGTGCGGTGCCCGGGGCGGCCTCGTCGCCCTTGCCCGGTACCGTGCCCGGGTCTGTGCCCGGTCCAACATCCGCGGAGGAGTCCGGTGCCGGGGACCCGCCCGGTCGTGCCCCCGGTCCGGTGCCGTCGCCGTCCCCGCCCTCGCCGCCTTCCTGCCGTCCGTGCTCACCGGTCCGGCCGGGGCGCGGGGACTGCGGCCGGGGCGTGGCGTTCCGGGGCGGGACGATGTCGAAGTCGTAGCCGACGGACTCCCCGACCCAGTCGCCGTCCGTGCCGCGGCGCTCCATGATCGTGGCCGACGCCGTGACCGGCCCGGCGGGCGTGGGCGCGGTGAAGCGCAGCCGCAGCGCGATCGTCACCTTGCGGTGCGCGGGCAGCGTGGTTCCGGGCCCGTTCTTGCCGCCCACCACGGCGATGTTCTCGTCGTTGTCCGTGCGCTCGACGGCCACCGGCCGCCACGAGCGGTCCCGGGTGCCCGCGGCTCCCGCGATCGGGGCCGTGGTCCGGTACTCCAGGCGGATCTGATCGGGCGCCAGCTTCCGTGCCCGGTCGACGAAGACGAGGACCGGGTGCACGTCACGCAGCGGCGCGCGCGCGGTGTTCTCCAGTTCCACCCGGAACTCCCGGGGGCCGGCCCCGGCCGCGTAGGTGTGGGGGCCGCCCAGCAGCAGGGCGGTGACCGGGAAGGGTTCCGCGGCCGCCTGGGGGGCCGCCGCCACGACCGCGGCGGCCGCGACGGCCAGAGCGCTGCACCACCTCATGGACAGCGAAGCTCTCACGGTCATCCGCTGATATCACCGCGCGACGCGGCGGCGGCCGGTCCCCGTACCCGTACGGGCGGCTAGCGCACCGCCGTCTGGCCGAAGAGCGGCGCCAGCGCCAGCAGCGCGGCCCCCTCGGCGACCACGCGCCGCCCGGCAGGGGCGACGGTGACGGGCACCGTGCGGCCGGCCGCGCGCAGGGTGCGCGGGTCCATGGCGGCGGCCACCTCGCGCGCGAACAGCGCGGGCTCCGCCAGCACCGTACGGCCACCGAGCACGACCCGGTCGATGTCCAGCAGGGAGACCAGGTTGGCGGCGCCGACCCCGAGCAGCCGCGCGGCCCCCACCGTGTCGCCGCGGCCGACGGCGGCCAGGCACAGCGCCTCCAGGCAGCCCCGGTTGCCGCAGGCGCACACCGGGCCGTCCAGGGCGACCGCCTGGTGGCCGAACTCCCCGGCGCCGGTACGGGCGCCGCGGTGCAGCGCGCCGCCGAGCACGAGGCCCGCGCCGAGCCCGGTCCCCAGGTGCAGATAGCCGAACGAGTCCCCGGCGTCCGCGGCCGGTCCGGCGCCGGCGGCCGCGCCCCCGTCGCCGTCCCCGCCGGGCCGGAGCACGGCGAGCGCCGCCGCGTTGGTGTCCTTGTCCAGCACGACCGGCAGCCCGAGGCGCCCGGCCAGCGCCTCGCGCAACGGGTAGCCGTCCCATCCCGGCAGGCCCGTTACGCGGTGCAGCACCCCCGCGGTGTGGTCGAGCGGGCCCGGGCAGGCGAGCCCTGCGCCGAGCACCGCCCCGTCCGCGCCGGGGGTCGCGCCGACGGTCTCCCGGACCAGTCCCGCCACGGCCTCCAGCACCTCCCCGGCCGGGCGGCGCAGGTCCAGGGGAACCGTCCTGGCGTCCACCACGCCGCCCGCCAGGTCGGCGAGCACCACGGTCAGCTCGTCGCGGTCCAGGTGCACCCCGGCGGCGTACCGGGCGCGGCGCGCCAGCCGCAGCAGGGTGCGGGGCTTGCCGCCGGTGGGGGCGCCGCGGCCGGCCTCGTCGACCAGGCCGTCGGCCCGCAGCCGCGCGGTGATCTTGCTGACGGCCTGAGGGGTGAGCCCGGTGCGCTCGGCCAGTTCGAGACGGCTGATGCCCGCGCCCCCGCCCACCGTCGCCGTCCGCAGCAGACCCAGGACGAGGGCGGCGTTGTGGCTGCGCAGCGCGGGCAGGTTGGCCCCGGAGATTCCCCTGTTCACATCTCCCATTGTCAGGCTCGCTTGCGCTTTGGCAACAGCGTTGCTTAAGTGTGTCCCATGGCTCCCGCACCCCTTCGCGTCGGACTGGTCGGCTACGGTCTGGCCGGCTCGGTCTTCCACGCCCCGCTGATCGCCACCACCGACGGCCTCGTCCTGGACACCGTCGTCACCAGCAACCCGGAGCGCCAGGCGCAGGCCCGCGCCGAGCACCCGGACGTCCGCCTGGCCGACCACGCGGACGAGCTGTGGAAGCGCGCCGGCGAGCTCGACCTGATCGTCGTGGCCTCGCCGAACAAGACCCACGTCCCGTTCGCGACCGCCGCCCTGGAGGCCGGGCTCGCGGTCGTCGTCGACAAGCCGGTGGCCGGCACCGCGGCCGGGGCGCACGCCCTCGCGGACCTCGCCGACGAACGCGGCCTGCTGCTCTCGGTCTTCCAGAACCGCCGCTGGGACAACGACTTCCTCACCCTGCGCGGGCTGCTGGAGCGCGGCGAACTGGGCGAGGTGGGGCGCTTCGAGTCCCGCTTCGAGCGGTGGCGGCCGAGCCTGAAGGGCGGCTGGCGCGAGTCCGGAGACCCCGCCGAGATCGGCGGCCTGCTCTACGACCTCGGCAGCCACCTCGTCGACCAGGCCCTCACCCTCTTCGGGCCCGCCGTCTCCGTGTACGGCGAGCTGGACGCGCGCCGGCCCGGTGCCCAGGTGGACGACGACGCCTTCGTGGCCGTCACCCACGCCGGGGGTGTCCGCTCCCACCTGTGGATGAGTGCCACCACCGGGCAGCTCGGCCCCCGTTTCCGGGTGCTCGGCAGCGCCGCCGGATACGTCAAGCACGGCCTGGACCCGCAGGAGGCCGCGCTGCGCGACGGCGCCCGCCCCGCGCCCGGCACCGCGTGGGGCACCGAGCCGGAGACCGGGTGGGGCGTCCTGGGCGCCGGCGACGACGTACGCCCCGTGCCGACCCTCCCGGGCGACTACCCCGCGTACTACGCCGCCGTCGCCGCCGCCCTGCGCGACGGCACCGCGCCGCCGGTCACCGCGCGCGAGGCCGCAGACGCGCTCGCCGTCCTGGAGGCGGCCGCCGTCTCGGCCCGCGAGGGCCGGACGGTGCGGCTCACGCCGACGGCCTGACCGCACCCCGGGCCTGCCGAGGCGTACAGCGCCCGGCCCGCGGTCCGCTCCTCCTCGGAGCCGCCGGCCGGGCGCTCCTCACCCTCGGGCGCCGGGACCGCGGGAGTGGTCCGGCGCGTCAGGGGGGAGACGGTGGGCCGGCCCGGCCGCCCGGCCCGGGCGGCCGGGCACGGAAGCGCACCGGCGCCGTGCCGTCCGCGGTGGGCTGCCGGCCGCGGCCGGGGTCCGTCAACGCCCGGAGCGGACAGGGACAGCGTGGCGAGGTCGCGAGCTCGGCCATGGCCGGACCAGGTCCTGGAGATGGAGGAAGTCCTTCCGGCGACCGGGGTCCTGGGCCGCCCTGCCAGGCTGGAACACCCGAACGCGGCCAGGCCAGGGCGTGTCGGGGCGCGCGCGTCGGCGCGCGTCAGTCCGCCTGCTCCGGCCAGTCCGGCAGGATGGTGAAGCACCGGGTCAGCCGGGTCGCCCGCAGCGTGCGCAGCGTGAACTCGTCCCGGCACACCAGCCGTACCCGCCCCGCGTGCTCCTCGGCGCGGCGCCGGGCGCGCACCAGCGCCGACAGGCCACTGCAGTCGATGAACTCCACCGGTCGCAGGTCCACCACGATGTCCGGGCGGTCGGCCCCGGTCAGCGCGTCGAGCGCGGCGGACACCCCCGGAGCGGTGAGCGCGTCCACCGCGCCGCCGAGCGTCACCAGGGTGCTGGACCCGTTGGTGCGCCGGTGGATCCGGGGCATGGCGTCTGTGGCGTCGTCGGACATGGGACGTCTCCGGGAACGGGAACCTGGCGAGTGCGGCACGCGGACGGGGAACAGGACGGGACGCCACCGGGGTCCGGGGTGGTGGGGCCCAGCCTATGCCCGACGCGCCGTCACCCGCCCGGCCGAGGAGGAAGCCGAGGAGGACGAGGTGACGTCCCCGCCGCTCTGTCAGCCGCCGGCCTCCCGCAGCGCGCCGGAGTCCACCGTGCCCGTCACGACGCCTTGCGCCAGTTCCGCCAGCCGCACCCGGTGGGTGCGCGCGTACCGACGCAGCGCCGTGAACGCCTCGTCGACACCGACACCCCAGCGCTCCGCCAGCACGCCCTTTGCCTGCTCCAGGACGACCCGGCTGTCCAGCGCCGCCTGCAACTGGGCGGCCAGCACCTCCCGTCGCTGCCGGGCCCGTTCCTGGAGTATCCCGACGGCGGCGGCGTCCGCGAACGCCCGCGCCAGCGCCACGTCCCCGCCCGGGGGATCCCCGGGCACCCCGCGGAACAGGTTCAACGCGCCGATCACCTCCGCCCGGCGCCGCAGCGGCACGGCGTACGTCGCGCGGAAGCCCCGTTCGAGGGCGAGCGGGGCGAAACTCGGCCAGCGGTCGTCGCAGCGTGCCAGGTCCGGGGCGGTGACCACGTCCGAACCCCGGTAGCAGTCCAGGCATGGCCCCTCCTCCGGCTGCCGCCCGAGGAGCTCGCCCGCGCCCCCGCGGCCGGCCGCGGTCCTCAGCCGGCCGCGCCCGTCGTCCAGCAGCAGCCCGGCCGCCGTCACGTCCAGCAGTTCCACGCAGCGGTCGGCCACCCGCTCCAGGAAGACAACCAGGTCGAAGTCGCCGTCCAGGGTGTCGGCAAGTTCCACGAAGACCTCGGCGAGCCGCAGCTCCCGCGCACTGTGCGTCCTTCCGGCCTGTGGGTCGGTCCTGTACTGCGGGGCGCCCGGTGTCGGCGGCATGTGGATGCTCCCCCCGAAGCATGTCGCGCCGCTCTCGCGGCGATATCGGTGCCCCGGGCGCTGCGGCCCCCTGCCCCGAGGCATGCGTGGGCGTTCTGTGGCCTCCAGCTCGCGTGAGGCCGGCTACGACTCGTCAACGACCGGACCACCGTGAGGTAACGCCTGGATCCACCCCCTCGCCCCTGGGGGCCGTCCCCTGG
The DNA here is from genome assembly GCF_965342435.1 of Actinacidiphila sp. bgisy160. Classification (GTDB taxonomy): domain Bacteria; phylum Actinomycetota; class Actinomycetes; order Streptomycetales; family Streptomycetaceae; genus Actinacidiphila. The sequence goes on from NZ_CBDRCM010000003.1 coordinate 113,333, forward strand.
GTACGAAAGAGCCGCCGAAACCGGACCCGTTGGCTCACCGGTAAGGGCGCATGGGTCCGTTCCCCGGATGCCCGTCTTGATCGCAAGGCGTGAAACGAGTTGTTAACCGGCCATGTGAGCGATTTGGTCCGATGGTGGACGGGCCATCAGCAGCAGGACCGCGTCGGAGTCGGCCGCCGACATGCAGCGCACGGCCACCCGCAGCCCGCCGACCCCGGGCCCCCGTGGGGCAGCAGCGCCCGCTGGGCGGCCTCGGCCCCCGAGTGCACGGCTGCGCCCGCGGTCGCCGACGGCTCAGGGTTCGCCCGCCACCTCGTCGTCGGCCGCGGGCGCCCCCATCCGGGCGAGCAGCAAGGCGACATCGTCGTCGGGTGACTGGAGCCCGGCGCTCAGGACGACGTCGCAGGTGTCCTCCAGCGTGCGGTGGCGGCTCTTGAGCTTGAGGACGCGCATCAGCGTGCGCAGCCCCACGTCGATCGCCTGCCGGCGGTCCTCGACCAGCCCGTCGGTGAACAGCGCCAGCAAGGTGCCCTCGGCGAGCTTCCGCTCCACCGTGCGGAAGCGGATCCCGCCGACGCCCAGCGGTACCGCGCTGGGCAGGTCGATCAGCTCGGCGCGGCCGCCGGGCGGCACCAGCACCGGCGGCAGGTGCCCGGCGGTGGAGAACTGGCAGCGGCCCGTGGCGGGGTCGCAGACGGCGTAGACGCAGGTGGCGATGAAGTCGCCCTCTGCGCTGCCGGTGATGCTGTCCAGGTGCGCCAGCACCTCGTGCGGCGGCAGGTCGAGCCGGGCGAAGGCCCGGGTCGCCGTGCGCAGCTGGCCCATGATGGCGGCCGCGTGCAGGCCCTTGCCCATCACGTCCCCGACGATCAGCCCGACCTTGCCGTCCCGCAGCTGCAGGACGTCGTACCAGTCCCCGCCGACCTCCCGGACGGCGGGGATGTAGCGGGCGGAGATCTCCATCCCGTCCACACGCGGCGGCTCGTGCGGCAGCAGGCTGCGCTGGAGGGTGAGCGCGGCGTTGCGCTCGCCGGCGTACAGCCGCGCGTTGTCGATGGAGATGGCGGCCCGGGCGGCCAGCTCCACCGCCAGGGTCCGGTCCTCGTCGTCGAAGGGCTTCTGGTTGCGGGTGCGGAACATCCCGACCGCCCCCAGCACCTCGCCGCGGGCGATGAGCGGCGCGGCGAGGTAGGAATGCGCCCCCGCCCGTTTCAGCTGGGCGGCGGCTCGTTCGTCGCGGGCTATGCGGCGCAGCATGCGGCTGCTCACCCGGTGCACGACCACCGGCTGGCCCTCCCGCACGGTCTTGGTGATCAGCCGGTCGCCGGCGTACCGGGCCAGCTCCCCGACCGGGAAGACGGCGCCGATCGCCTCGCCGGACTCGGCGGCGGCGACGGCCAGCGCCCGGAACTCGGCCGACTGCTGGGCGCGCACCTTGGGCACCGGGCCGCCGCGCAGCACCTCGTCCAGGACGTCGACGGTGGCGATGTCGGCCAGCGTCGGCACCACCACCGAGGCCAGCTCCCGCGCGGTCTGCTGCAGGTCCAGCGTGGTGCCGATCCGGGTGCCGGCCTCGGCGATCACCGCGAGCCGGCCGCGGGCCTCGGCGATCTCCTCGGCGGCCTGGTGGCGCTCGGTGAAGTCCGCGATCGAGGCGGCCAGGCCCAGCACCCGCCCGGTGGGGTCCTGGATCCGGTAGTACGAGATCGACCAGGTGTGGTCGTGCTCCTGGTCGGCGTAGGTACTGACCACCGTCTCCATGTCCAGCAGCGGCTCCCCGGTCTCCAGCACCTGCCGCATCCGGGCCTCGATCGCCCGGAACTCCGAGCCCCGCGAGATCTCGCGCACCCGGCGCCCGATCATGGCGGCCGCGGGCAGGCCGTGCAGCTCCTCCATGGCCCGGTTGACGCGCACGATCCGCAGGTCGGTGTCGAAGACGGCCAGCCCGATGGGGGACTGGTCGACGAGGCTGCTGGACAGCGCCATGTCCGTCTCCACGCGCCGCACCGTGGACAGGTCGGCGCCCAGGCCCAGCGCGTAGAGGCCGCCGTCCACGTCGTGCATGCGCATGTTGCGGAACTCGACGTCCCGGGTCGTGCCGTCGGCGTGCACGATCGGGAACACGCCCTGCCAGATCGCACCCGCCATGACCTGCTTGAACAGCTCGGTGACCAGCTCCAGCTTCTCCGGCGCCACCAGCAGCAGCCCGGCGTTCTGGCCGAGGGCCTCGGCCGCCGAGTAACCGAACAGACGCTCGGCCTCCGGGCTCCACAGCACGATGTGGCCGGTGCGGTCCAGCACCATCGCCGCGACCTGCAGGAGGTCGAGCAGCCCCCCGGGCGGGGCGGCCCCTGGACTCGGCCGGGCCTCCCTGCCCGTGCCGGGCGGCGGCGGATCGTGCGCGCGCATGGCCTCCTCGTGAGCCCTCGCAGAGCTCTCACATCATCGCTAGGGGATATTTTCGCACCGAGTCACCGGGGGCGCCGCCCTTCCCACACAAATGAGCGAGGGCGCCCTTCCCGCAGGAAGGACGCCCTCTCGCTGTGCGCCGCCAGGGACTCGAACCCCGAACCCGCTGATTAAGAGTCAGCTGCTCTGCCAGTTGAGCTAGCGGCGCTCACCGACAGAGAGGATCCTACCTGACCAGCGGGGGTGCTTCCGACCGCGTCCTCCAGGAGTGCCGGATCGTCGTCCAGCCAGCCGAGGCGGACCATTCTCACCCCGGCCTGGAAGCGGCTGTCGGCCCCTATCTGCTGCATCAGCTCGGCCACTATCCGCCGCACCGTCCGGTCGGACAGGCCCAGCTTGCGGCCGATGGCCTCGTCCGTCAGCCCCGACGCGAGCAGCCGGACGACCTCCCGGTGCCGCGCGGCGGGCGCGGCGCCGACGTCGTCGGTGAACAGGTCGGAGGCCGCGGCCCAGCAGTGCTCGAACATCTGCCGCAGCACGGCCACCATGGCGGGGCTGCGCAGGACCATGGCGGAGCCCTCGGCCCCCTCGCCGGCCCGGTCGTCCAGGCCCAGGGCCGGCACGACGGCGAGCGTGTGGTCCACGATGATCAGCTTCATGGGCAGCGTCGCCGCCGTCCGCACTTCGCCGCCGTCGTTGGCGTAGGTCCGCAGGTGGGCGCGGACGTTCGGCACGGCCGCCGCGGTGGCGAGGTAGATCGATCGCTGCCGGACCCCGCGGTTGAACAGTTCGCGATTGCGGTCGTCGGCTTTGAACAGGGGAATCTCCCCCGGCACGGTGGGGTGCATCGAGAGGATCTCGGTCGTGGCGGTGCTGGCCCCCTCGTCGAGGATCGCGGCGATCTGCGCGGGCTGGGCGGCGACTTCGATCCGGGCCTCGGCCAGGTGCCGCATGTGCACCGGCTGGAATTCACCGGCCACTTGGCTGAGCGCGGCGTGCGCGTCCGTGATCGTCCTGACCAGTTCCTCGGTACGGCGCCGGCTGCCCTCGACCAGCTGCGCCATCGCCGTCGCGGGGGAGTGCACCGACCAGCCGCTGCGGGAGGAGGGGAACCTGGTCGTGAGGCCGAAGGACGCGAGCGTGTGCAGGGCGTCGTCGAGTTCGGCGCGGGACCAGCCGGTGAGCGAACAGACGCTTTCCGGTGTCCAGTCGGCGTCGGCCAGCGCCAGGGCGTAGAGTTCCTGCGCCCGGGCGCGCAGAAGGTCGTCGTCGGTCACTGCACGCACCCCCAATGCTTCACGTCACCCCCGGCTTCGATCAGGTTAAGGGGCGGGGCTCGTGTATGGACCCTTCGGGGCCCATCCGGTCCCATGTGTCCGCATAGGGCCATGTCCGAATCCGGAACGCGAAAACTACAGACCAGCGGCTTGTGATCCGACAGAATTCAGTCAGCCGTACGGTTCCTCCAGACCGGAGTAGCGCCCTCGGTCCCGTAAAACCCCAGCTCACACCTCCTGGACAGGCCTGCCATGTCATCGATTCGCCGCAACGTCATTCGTGCCGTAGTGGGTGTCGTCGCCGCCATCTCCTTGGGGCTGATCGGAGCGGCTACAGCTTCCGCACAGCCCATGCCCGGTGACCTCACCTGGGCGGTCGCCAACGACCTCACCTGGTAAATCCGGCGGGCAGACCCCCGAAGACAACAACACCCCCCATATAGCCACACCCCCTCCCCCCACGCTGATGGGCCCGGCATACCTCCCCCCTCTTGCCGGGCCCCTCAGCATGCCCACGCGCGGGGGGCGGCGGGTATCCGCCACGGCGGTTTCACGCCGCACGGAAGCGGTGCGCAAGCGGTTTCCGCGCCGGTGGACCTCCTGTGCATGGCATTCGCCCACCCTCCAAGTGCCCAGAGCGCACGACCTGTTCGGGGTGCCCGCCATGCCGTGCTGACCGCGACCGCCACCGCGTGCGCGCTGGTCGGTGGCACCCTTCTGCTGCCCGCCACGACCGCCGCGGCAGCCCCTGCCCAGGACGGGGCGGCGTCCGTGCCGCGCGCCGTCGACCACGACATCACCCTGGTCGCCGGTGACGTCGTGCACTTCACCGACCGCACCGGTACCGCGCAGGACGCCGTCACCGTGGACCGCCCGAAGGGCGCGACCGGGGGCGTGAAGATCCGGCAGAGCGGCGGCGGCACGGTCGGGCAGGAGATCGTCCGGGCGTTCGGCCTGGGCTGACGGGTCCGGTTCCGCGGTCGGAGGGGGTGGTCACGAGCACCCCCTCCGACCCCGTATGATTGTCCTGAACGCGCCGCTAGCTCAACTGGCAGAGCAGCTGACTCTTAATCAGCGGGTTCGGGGTTCGAGTCCCTGGCGGCGCACAGCATGAGGGCGCCCCTCCTCCGGGAGGGGCGCCCTTCGTGGTGTTCCGGTGTACGGCGCGTGCCGGGCGGCCTCAGATGGCCAGCGACAGCAGCACCGGCGCCGCGCGTTCGTTGAGCGTGTCGGCCGCGCCCTTGAGGCGGTGGGCCTGGGTGACGGGGAGGGAGAGGGCGAGACAGCCGACCGTCTTCCCGACGGTGATCGGGATGGCGGCGCAGACCGTTCCGATCGCGTACTCCTGCAGGTCCAGGGTCGGGGCGCTGGCCGGCTGGCTCTCCAGTTTGGTCAGCAGCACCTTCTCGCTGATCGTGGTCCTGGAGGTGAGCCGTACCGTCTTGTGCCGGGACAGGTGGTCGCGGCGCCCGTTGTGGTCGAGCTGAGTGAGCAGGCACTTGCCGACCGCGCTGGCGTGGGCGGCGGAGCGGAAGTCCACCCACTCGTTGACCTTGGGCGCTTCCGGGCCGTCGGCGAAGTCGATGATCTTGACCTCTCCGTCGTCGTAACGGCTGAAGTAGACGGCTGCTCCGACCTCGTCGCGCAGTGCCGCCAGGATCTTCTTGATCTTCTCGCCGAGCGCCAGGTCGCGGCTGGCGCTGCCGAGCAGGACCAGCGATTCACCGACCGCGTAGCCGCCGCCGGGCAGGGCGTTGAGATAGCGCTCGCGATTGAGCATGGCCAGGAGCTGACCGAGGTAACCGATGGGTACCCCGATCTCGCGGGCGAGCTGCTCGGCGGTGACGCCGTTCCTGTGCTTGTCCACGGTCTCGAGCACGCGAAGCGCGTGCTGGACCGCGTAGACCGGCGCGACCTGTCGGTGCTCAAGCGCCACGGTGTCCCCCTACAGGTGTGACCGTTTGCGTCCTTGCTGTAGCTGCTGGTCACGACTGCCGGGCGCGGCAGGCGTGTCCGGCAGCTGGGCCGCATTCCACGATAGCCTCAATGTGCTTTCCCGTAGAGCCCGTTGGAGCTTTATGTAGGGGGCGGCAGGCGTATACGCAGGAACGGGCCACTCTGGCATATGCCAAAGGCACGGACCAATTTTCCGCGGAGCACGCATTGAGGAATTCCCGGGTCCCGGCATGCTCCGGGGAACCGAGGATCCGCTCCGGCGGACCAGCACCTCCGTCGCGGCGCCCTCGTCGGTGCGGGCCGGCCGGCGCGGCGAGTTCCGGTCGGCGCGCGGGCGTCGATCCGCCCGGCGAGCGGCGCGTCCGCCCTGTCCTACTGCGGCCAGGGACCTCACCGAGGTCAGCGGCCCCCCGGCGCCGACCACGTCGACGGCCGTCAGGGCCGGTATGAGCGCGCCGAAGTCGGTGAGCGTGGGCCGCAGTTCCGGTACGCCGAGTCGGTGACCATGCCAGGGCCGCGCCTCCCCGGCGCAGTGGGGGCATCCATGCGAATCTGGTGGGGTACCCGATGTCCGGAACGTCCGCGGGAGGCAGGGAGCTGCCATGAGCGACAGCACCGAAGGGAACGGCAAGCGCGAGCAGCTGGTCGTGGAGCGGGTGCCGAAGGCACTGCTCGTCGGCGGCCACTGGCGGCCCGCGAGCGACGGGCGCGAGTACGAGGTGGAGGACCCGTCGACCGCGCGACCGCTGTGCGCCGTGCCGGACGCCGGGGCCGAGGACGCCAAGGTGGCGATGGACGCCGCGGCCGACGCGCAGGAGGGATGGGCGGCCACGCCGCCGCGTGACCGCGGGGAGATCCTGCGCCGGGCCTACGAGCTCATCGTGGAGCGGCAGGAGGAACTCGCCCTGCTGATGACCCTGGAGATGGGCAAGCCGGTCGCCGAGTCCCGCGGCGAGATCCTCTATGCCGCCGAGTTCTTCCGCTGGTTCTCCGAGGAGGCGGTGCGGATCGAGGGCGGCTGGCGCACCGCGCCCGACGGCTACGGCCGGATCTGGGTGATGCGCCAGCCCGTGGGCCCGGCGCTGCTGATCACCCCGTGGAACTTCCCCATGGCGATGGGCACCCGCAAGATCGGCCCCGCCGTCGCCGCGGGCTGCACCATGATCGTCAAGCCGGCCCACCAGACGCCGCTGTCCATGCTCGCCCTCGCCGAGATCCTCGGGCAGGCCGGGCTGCCGGACGGCGTGCTGAACGTCCTCACCAGCTCAAGGCCCGCGGAGATCAGCGGCCCCCTGACGGAGGACCCGCGCCTGCGCAAGCTCTCCTTCACCGGCTCCACGGGCGTCGGGCGGAAGCTCATCGAGCTCAGCGCGCGGCAGGTGCTGCGGACCTCCATGGAGCTGGGCGGCAACGCCCCCCTCATCGTCTGCCGTGACGCGGACCTGGAGAAGGCCGTGGAGGGCGCGGCCATCGCCAAGATGCGCAACATCGGCGAGGCCTGCACGGCGGCCAACCGGATCTACGTCCACCGCGACCTGGCCGAGGCCTTCACCGGGCGCCTCGCCGAGAAGCTGGGCTCGATGGTGGTCGGCCGCGGCACCGAGCCCGGCACCCAGGTCGGGCCGCTCATCGACGGCGCCGGCCTGGACAAAGTGGATGGCCTGGTGCGGGACGCCGTCTCGGCCGGGGCCCGCGCGGTCACCGGCGGTGCCCCGCTCGCCGACCGCCCCGGGTACTTCTACCCGCCGACCGTACTGGCCGACGTGCCGCCGGATGCGGCGATGCTCCGGGAGGAGATCTTCGGCCCCGTCGCGCCGGTCGTCACCTTCGAGGACGACGAGGAGGCGATCCGGCTGGCCAACGACACCGTGTTCGGACTGGTCGGCTACGTCTTCACGGAGAGCCTGCGGCGCGGGATCCGCTACGCCGAGGAGCTGGAGACGGGCATGCTCGGTCTGAACAAGGGCGTCGTCTCCACCCCCGCGGCGCCCTTCGGCGGGGTCAAGCAGTCCGGGACCGGCCGCGAGGGCGGCGCCGTGGGGATCGACGAGTACCTGGAGATCAAGTACGTGGCCGTGGACGTCTAGGGTCCGGCCCGAGCGGACCGGGCGGGGCGTGGGCGGGGCCCACGCCACCGGTCAGGCGCCGCCCGGCAGGCCGTACGCGTCGGCGACCAGCTCGTAGGAGCGCAGCCGTGCGGAGGGGGTGTGGGCGTTGGCCGTGAGCATCAGCTCCTGCGCCCCCGTGCGGCGCACCAGCGCGTCCAGGCCGTCCCGGACCGCGTCCGGTGTGCCGTACACCACGTTGCCGAGCCAGGCGCCGACGAAGTCCCGCTCGGCCGGGCTGAAGTCGTACGCCTCCGCTTCCTCCGGGGACGGGACCAGGCCCGGGCGCCCCATGCGCAGGCGCAGCATGGCCAGGGCGCCGCTGAGCACCTGCCGGTGGGCGTCCTTCTCCTCCTCCGCCGCCAGTGCCGCCACGCCGATCAGCGCGTAGGGCTCGTCCAGCACCTCCGAGGGCCGGAAGGACCTGCGGTACATCTCCAGCGCGGGTTCGGTGTTCGCCGCGGAGAAGTGGTGCGCGAAGGCGAAGGGCAGCCCCAGGGCCGCGGCCAGCCGGGCGCTGAAGGTGCTGGAGCCGAGCAGCCAGATCGGCGGCCGCGCGGGGGACTGCACGCCGCCCGGAACGGTGCCCTGCACGGGACCGGGGATGGCGTGGATGCGTGCGTAGGGGTGGCCGTCGGGGAAGTCGTCGTCCAGGAAGCGGATGAGCTCGGTCAGCGCCTGCGGGAACTCGTCGGTGCCCTCGTTCAGCCGGTCGGTGCGGCGCAGCGCGGCGGCGGTGGCGCCGTCCGTGCCCGGGGCGCGGCCGAGTCCGAGGTCGATCCGGCCCGGTGCCAGGGCCTCCAGGGTGCCGAACTGCTCGGCGATGACCAGCGGCGCGTGGTTGGGCAGCATGACGCCGCCGGAGCCGAGGCGTATGCGCTCGGTGTGGGCGGCGAGGTGGGCGAGGATCACGGCCGGCGAGGAGGACGCGACCCCGGGCATCGAGTGGTGCTCGGCGACCCAGTAGCGGTGGTAGCCGCGGGCCTCGGCGAGCCGGGCCAGCGCGACACCGGCGGCCAGGGCGTCGCGCGCGGTCAGTCCGCTGCCGACGCCCGCCAGGTCGAGGACGGAGAGCGGGACGGGTGCGCTGCCGAGGGCGGTGCCTCGTACCGGGTCGTTCGTGTCCACGTGCCTGCGTCGCCTCCTGCGGCCGGTGCCTTGCCTACGGCAACGGGCAACCGGCGTGCGGCTCCGGCTATTCCCCGGGTCCGGTGCCGGGTCCTGCGCCGGGGCCTGCGCCGAGGCCGGGCCCGTCGGCCGGCCCGTAGCCGCGCAGCGCCGCGATCCCCTCGGCCGGCACGGGCCGCGAGTACAGCCACCCCTGACCGGTGTCGCAGCCGATCCGGCGCAGCCGCTCCGCCTGCTCGGCGTTCTCCACGCACTCGGCGGTGACGGTCAGCCCGAGCCGGTGGGCGAGCTGCACCAGTGCCTCGACGATCGTCTCGTCGGCCGGATTTGGGTGCAGGCTGTCGCGGAAGCCGCGTACGAAGCTGCCGTCGAGCTTGAGCGCGGAGACGGGCAGCCGGCTGAGGTAGGCGAGGTTGGAGTAGCCGGTGCCGAAGTCGTCGATGGCGATGCGCACGCCCATCTCCTGCAGGGCGTGCAGTGCCTGCAGGGGCCGGCCTGCCGAGCCCATCACCGCCGACTCGGTGAGCTCCAGCTGCAGCAGCCCGGCGGGCAGCCCGGTGTCGTCGAGGATCTCCGCGACGTCGGCGACCAGGTCGGAGTCCCAGACCTGGCGCACGGCGACGTTGACGCTGACGAAGATCGGGTCGTCGGGCCAGTCCTTCTGCCACTGCCGGGCCTGGCGGCACGACTCGGCGAGCACCCAGCGGCCGAGCTGGACGATGGAGCCGTTCTCCTCCGCCAGCGGGATGAACCGGTTCGGCCCGAGCAGCCCGAAGTGCGGGTGCCGCCAGCGCACCAGGGCCTCCACCCCGCGCAGGCAGCCGCTGCCGAGTTCCACCAGGGGCTGGTACTCCAGCGCGAACTCCCCGCGCTCCACGGCCTGCCGCAGGGTGCTGGACAGCGCCTGCTTGGTCATCCGGTGGGCGTTGCGCTCGGGGTCGAAGAGCGTCCAGCGGGCCTTGCCGTCGGCCTTGGCCCAGTACAACGTGGTGTCGGCGGCCTGCATGATGCCCGTGGCGGTGGCCCCGGCGGCCTCCCGCTCGACGACACCGATGCTGGCCGAGACCGCCAGGCGCTGCCCGGCGAGGTCGAACGGCAGCTGCAGCGCGGTGAGTACGGATTCGGCGAGCCCGGTGGCCTGCCCGGTGCCGGTGGAGTCCTCGACGAGGACGGCGAACTCGTCGCCGCCCAGCCGGGCGACGAGCGTCCCGCTCCGCCCGAGGCGGGCCGCGCAGTCCGACAGCCGGCCGGCTACGGCCTTGAGCAGCCGGTCGCCGACCCGGTGGCCGAGGGTGTCGTTGATGGCCTTGAAGCCGTCGAGGTCGAGGTAGCACAGGCCGATCCGGCCGGTGCGGCTGTCGGCGCCCTCCAGCGCGGTGGCGAGCCGCTCGAAGAACAACTGCCGGTTGGGGAGCCGGGTGACCGGGTCATGCATCCGCAAGTGGCGTAGCTGCTCGCGCAGTTCGCGGGTCTCGCCCAGGTCCTCCACCGACATCAGGACGCCGCCGGGGACGGGCACCACGACGACCTCGGCCCAGACCGTGCGCCCGTCCGGCCCGCGCACGGTTCTGGTACGGCGCAACTCGCCGCGCCTTCCGGTCAGCACGTCCTCGTACTCGGCGTACTCCGGGCTCTCCGCGAGCGGGGGCACCTCGCCGCCGGCGCCGGCGAGGCCGACCAGCTCCGCCGCGGGGCGGGTGGTGAGCAGCAACGGGTCCGCGCCGAGCAGCGCGCCGAGTGCCGGATTGGCCTCGCGCACCCGGCCGTCGGAGTCGACCAGTGCCATCGGCAGCCGGGCCACGTTGAAGGCGGCGCGGTAGTCGCGTACCTCCGAGGCTGTCCGTTCCGGGGCCGAGACGTGACGTTGAGTGACCGTCGTGGCCGTCGCCTCGGGTTCGAGGTCCGGGCCTCCCGAGGGTGCGCCCACCGCTGGCTCCCGCATAGCTGTCGTCTCGCACATGTGGTCGTGGAGGAATCGAATGACCGCCAAGAGGCGGCGTTCATGCTGGAAATGTGCCGATCATAGACGTTGCGGAATTGCCGCTGCCACCGCCGTCGTGGTGATTCTCGGCACGCCGGATGCGATCTTGATCATTTGTGTTTGGCCGCTGAATTCCATTGACCGCTTTTCGTCACTCATTACGCACTGTAGTGATCGGACGGTCACCCGAGCGGCTCATCATAACGGGGCAAAACATAGCAAACCGTAGCAGCGTGATGTGGGCGTCCCGACCCCGTACGAGAGGTCCACGTGCCGCTGTCAGGGCTACCCATACGTGCGCACCGGCGGTTCCGCCGGAGCGTTCGCGGGCATGCCCCCGACGGGCTCCGGGCGGTCGTCGCCGCCGTCAGCGTCTTCGCGGCCGTTGTCGCGTGGACGCTGGTCACCGGCCCCGCGGCCGGGGGTTCCGACTCCTCGCTGTGCGCCCTGCCGCGGACCCGGGCACACCACTCCGAGGGCGTCAGCGGCTGGAACCAGGCCTATCCGCGGGCCCGCGGCGATGTTGACGCCCTGATGGTGTTCCTGGCGTTCCCCGACGCCGCCCCCACCATCAGTCCCGGCGAACTGGCGGCCGATCACTTCCCGGCCACCACGAACTTCTTCGCCCGGGCCTCGTACGGCACCTTCCGGCTGCGGCCGCGCATCCTGCCGCACTGGCTGCGCATGCCCGCGGCGTCCACGGCGTACGGCATCGGCCGGGACTGGAGCCCCGCCCTGCGCGCCCGCTACCTGCGGGACGCCGTGGTGGCGGCCGACGGGCAGGTGGACTTCTCCCGGTACGGGGTCGTCTACCTGGTCGCCGACCCCGACGCGCCCGGCGTCGACCCGGACGCCACCAAAGTGGTCAACCTGGGCAGACCGGTCCGCGTCGACGGCACGGACCTGCACCGCTTCGTCACCGTCTTCGAGGGCCACCCGCCGGACATCAACGTGCTGGCCCACGAGACCGGGCACGCCTTCGACCTGCCCGACCTCTACTACCGGCCGCCCCTGGGCAGCAACGCCGACTGGGACACCCACGTCGGCGACTGGGACCTCATGGGCAGTCAGTTCGGGCTGGCCCCGGACTTCTTCGCCTGGCACAAGTGGAAGCTGGGCTGGCTCGGGCCGTCCCAGGTCCGCTGCGTCACCGAGGGCGGCACCCACACCTTCCGCCTGAGCCCCGTCGAGCGGCCCGGCGGCGTCAAGCTGCTGGTGCTGCCCGCGGGCGTGGAAGGTGTCGTCGCCATCGAGGCCCGCGCCGCCCTCGGCAACGACCGCCTCACCTGCGGCCAGGGCGTGCTGATGTACCGCGTCCGGGCCGACGTCTCGTCGGGCGACGGCCCCGTCGACGTCGTCGACGCCCATCCGGGCAGCGGCGCCTGCTGGGAGTCCTCGGTGTACCCGCCGCTCGCCGACGCGCCGCTGCGGCCGGGGGAGACCTACGCCCTCGGCCGGTCGGCGCGCGTCCACGTCGCCGATCGCCACTCCGACGGATCCTGGACCGTCCAGGTCACCCAGGGCTGAGGCGATGCGCGGTCCCCGGGCGCTCGCGGTCCTGGCCTCGCTGCTCCTCTTCGCCGCCGGCGGCACCGCCGCCACCGAGGGGGCGCCCGCGGCGGCCCCGCCGGCCGACCGTCCCTGTGCGCTGCGAGCAGCGCCGGGCGTCACGATGTCCGAGGGGTTCGGCGGCGCGGACGGCCGTCAGTTCGCCCGTGCCACCGGCGAGGTGCGGGCGCTCACCCTGCTTGTCGACTTCCCCGACAAGCGCGCCCCGTACAGCGCCGCCGAGCGCTACCGCGAGTTCTTCCCCGCCGTGCGGCACTGGTTCTACCGCGCCTCGTACGGGAAGCTGCGCTACGTCTCGACGCCGGTGCTGCGCTACATCCGCATGCCGCGGCCCTTCCACTCCTACGGGATAGGGCGCGGCTACGGCTGGCGTACGCACACGGCCATGATGCGGGACCTGCTGCGCGTCGCCGACCGGAAGATCGACTTCTCCGGGTACGACCTGGTCAACGTCCTCGTCACGCCCAACGCCGGGCCGCCCGCCGAACAGGCCGTCCTCTCGGTGACCTGGACCGGCGCCTCGGCCGCCACCACCGACGACGGCACCAGCCTGGACCGGGTCTCGCTGGTCTACGGCCACGACCAGTCCGGCGCCCGGGTGCTGGGCCACGAGAACGGCCACGCCTTCGGGCTCCCCGACCTGTACTCCGTGAAGGACTTCGGCCACACCGACACCCTCGCGGGCCAATGGGACAGCATGTCCCTGGACTGGGGGCTGCAGGGCGATCTCTTCTCCTGGCACAAATGGCGCCTGGGGTGGCTCGACGACTGGCAGGTCGCCTGCGTCCGCGACCCGGGCGCCCGCTCGGTGCACCTCACGCCGGTCGAGGTGCCGGGCGGCCGCAAGGCGGTCGTCATCCCCCTCGGCCGGACCCGCGCGTACGTCGTCGAGGCGCGCGCCGCCCGCGGCAACGACAGCGAGGCCTGCCGCGAGGGGGTGCTGATCTACCAGGTGCGCACCGACGTCGATTCCGGGCAGGGGCCCGTCGCCGTCGAGGACGCCCATCCGCGCACCACCGCCTGCGAGTACAGCAGCGCCACCTTCAACGCCCTCAACGACGCCCCGTTCTCCTCCGGTGGCCGCTTCACCGACCGCGCCCGCGGCCTCACCGTCGACGTCCTCGGCCGTGACCCGGACGACGAGGGCTGGACCGTGCGGATCACCACCTCGCGCCCGCTGTGGGACGGCCCGTAGCGCATACGACGGGACGCATGACGAAGGCGCCCTTCCCGTAGGAAGGACGCCCTCTCGCTGTGCGCCGCCAGGGACTCGAACCCCGAACCCGCTGATTAAGAGTCAGCTGCTCTGCCAGTTGAGCTAGCGGCGCTCGCTGACGTCGTAGACATTAGCATCCGCTTGCGGGCGGGTGAAAATCGATAATCAACCGGCCTCGGCTCGGGCAGCCCGGACGCAGGCCCACAGCAGCACGTCGGCCCCGGGGAGCCACGGACGGCGTGTGTCGGGGGCGACCAGCCAGCGGGAACGCCCGTGGCCGGTGTCGCCGTACGGCGGGGGCAGGGCCACCGAGTCCCCGTCGCCGTGGCACAGCACCGGCGGCAGCCTCAGCCCCCACTCCTCCCAGGCCAGCAGCGAGGGGAGGCGCGTGGCCGTGCCCGGCTCGGCGAGCAGCAGCACCCGGCCGCGCAGCACGGCGGCCGGACCGGAGCCGGGGCCCGAGGACCACAGGTGCTCCAGGACCCGGCGCCCGAACAGGGCCGGCAGATTCACCGCGTCGAAGGCCGTGCCGCAGGGCAGCGCGCTCGGCGCCGTGGGCCGTGCGGACCACAGGGCCCGCACGCTGCGCGGGAAGGCGCTGGCGGAGGCCAGCCAATCGGCCCCGTCAGGGGTGGGGTACTGCGCGTACGGATATGGGCGGGAGGCGGACTCCGGCACGCCCCCCGGCCATGTGTGCCACTGCCAGTCACTCATGACCCATACAACTACCGTGAGTGAACGTTTCGCTACGCGACATCACGCGAAGGCCGGACACGCCTGCCATGTGTCGGGTACCGTGCCCCGCACGCATATGCCACGTGCGTCGTCAGGACAGCGCTGCGTCCCCGCCCCGCATCAGGCCCTCGCCGAACTCGATCATCCGCTTGGCGTAGTCCTCCGACCAGCCCGCCTGCTCGCCGATGGCGGCGGGAGTCAGCCGGTCGAAACGCTTGGGGTCGGCGAGCTGGGCCGCGGCTATGGCCTGGAACTCCGTCGCCCGGTCCGCGGCCGCGCGGAAGGCGAGGGCGAGCTCCGAGGAACGGGCCAGCAGCGCCCTGGGGTCCTCGATGGACTCCAGGTCGAAGAAGTGCTCCTCGTCCTCGGCCAGGGCGGCGGGCTCGAACAGCAGCTGGGCGGGTTTCAGGCGCGGGGCGGGCTGCTTGTCCGCCGCGCTGTGAGCCGACTGCGGCTCGGACATGAACGTACCTCCAGGATCGTCAGCGCCTTCCATTGTCCCGCCCCGCGCAAGAGTGCCCGGAGCGGACGGCGGGCGGGCTACGGCCGCCAGGTCACGCGGTGCTCGGACAGATGGGCCAGCACCGCGTGGTTGGCCTCCCAGCCGTCCGGGAACTTCACGGTCACGCCGAGCTGCACCGGCTCCGTCGAGGGGTGCTCGTCCAGCAGCTCCGAGACCCCCGCCCGGCACACCACGATGCACGCGTGCCGGTGGCGCGAGGCCAGCACGCACAGCCGCCCGGTCTCCAGGTGGAACGCGGTGGCGTCGGGACGTCCCGACAGGGGGTGCAGCACCACGGTGACGTCGAACTCCCGGCCCTGCAGCCGGTTGGCGGTGTCGACGGTGACCCCGGTCACGCCCAGGTCCGCCAGCGCCGCGCGGACCGCTGCCGCCTGGTCCCGGTGGGCGGTGCCCACGGCGATCCGGTCCGGGCCCACCGGCGCGGTGCCCCGCTCGGAGACCGCCACGCCGCCGCGGTCCAGCAGCCGCCGGACGACCAGCGCGACCGCGCGCACCGCCTCCGGGTCGGTCCGCGGGGTGCGCCGTGCCGGCAGTTCCAGCAGGCCCCAGCCGGACGCGGCGGCCTCGTCCACCACCCGGTCCGGGCCCGAGCCGTCACCGGGCACGCTGAAGGAGAGCCGCCGGTCCCCGTGGTCGGTGCCGCTGCGGAACGGGGTGTAGGGGTAGAAGGCGTGGGAGACCAGCGGCGCGGCGGAGGCCGGCAGCCGCCAGGAGACCGGCAGCCGGTGCTGCGGCAGCCCCGGGTTGTGGGCCAGCAAGGTGACCACCGCGCTCGCCGAGGGGTCATGGCTCAGCCCTGCCCACTGCTCGGCGCCGACCACGCTGAACGGGTCCAGCTGGCCGGGGTCGCCGACGAACAGCGCCCGCTCGAACAGCCCGGCCACCTGCAGCAGCGCGTCCGAGCGCATCTGGTACGCCTCGTCGACGATGGCGTGCCGCCAGGGCTCGGCGTCCTTCACGAAGGCCCACTTCGCGGCGGTGGCGATCACCACCTTGGCCCCGGCGAGGTCGGCCGCCTTGGTCGACTTCAGCACCGCCTCGTGGCGGTCGAGTACCGGGTCCGGCGGCGAGTCGCTGCCGTGGAGCCGGCCGATCGGCAGCTTGGGGTCGGCGGTGGCCAGCCGGTCCACCAAGTCGTCCACCTGCGCGTTGGTCTGGGCGACCACCATCAGGGACTCACCCGCCGCGACCAGCTCCTGGGCGGCGCGCACCACCAGCGTGGACTTGCCGGCGCCGGGCGGCGAGTCGACGACGACGCCGCGGAACGCGCCGTGCAGGGTGTCGTGCAGGATCCGCTCGGTCGCGGTGCCGGCCGCCTGGGCGGCGTCGCTCACCGGGCTCACAGATAGTCCTCCGTGGTCGCGGGGTCAGGGCTCTCGGCGACGGCGGCGACGCCGCCGGCGGTGGCCGCGGTCGTGCCCGCGGTCGCGGCGCCCGGGGGCCCGCCGTGGGTCCACGGGGTGTCCTCCGGATCCGGCAGCCCGGCGCCGCCGCGCGGCGCGTGCTCGAACAACGTCCAGCACACCTCGTCCCCTTCCGCCGGCACCGTGCCGGGATCGGGGACCTTGCCACGGCCCATGCCGTTCACCACCCGCAGGAGCACCGCCCCGGGTCCGGCCCACTCCACGAACTGCGCCTGCTGCGTACGTCCGTCCGGCAGCGCGCGGTAGAGCTTGGCGGCCTCGTCCAGATGCGGCCGGTCCTGTGTGAGGATCGTCACCAGGGGACGCGGCTTGGGCACCTTGCCCTCGCTCATCGCCATCTCCACCCGGTCCACCCGGCCCGCGAAGGCCTCCCCGGCCAGCCGCCGCACGGCCATCACCAGCGGGTCGTCCAGCGCCTCCTGGGCCTCCAGCCGCACCTGCGCGGTCTCCCGGCCGGCGAGCTTCTGCGCCGCCGACACGGCGTCGTCGCGGCGCGGCTGCGGCGGCTCCCCGGCGCGCACACGGTCCCGGTGCGAGGTGTACGACCACCGGTCGCGCTTCCAGCGGTCCGCGACGTGGTCGCCCTCGGGCAGCTCGCGCAGCAGGTCCAGCGACCGCCACACCGCGTCCCAGGTGGGACGCATCTGGCCGGCCAGCAGGTGGGCGATCTCCTCCCCGGCCCCGCTGATCCCGGCGTCGTAGCGGGCGGTGGCCGGGGCGAGCACCGTGTTGTCGAAGACCGGGTCCGTCGCGGGACCGGCGGGCGGGTGAAGCAGCAGACCGTCCGGACCGCGGTGGGACTCCGCCCGGCGGGCCGCCTCGGCGCCCGTCGTGCCGTCCGGAGGGTCGATCCAGGCCAGCAGGGCGCCCAGGTGCTGGTCCTCCAGGTTGCTCTGGCCGGTCGCCCAGTGCCGGGTGAGCAGTTCCGTCGCGGACAGCAGCAGGGCGGAGCCGGGGGTGCGGGCGCGTTCCCCGTAGTGGGTGAGCCAGCGGCCGAGCAGCGGCACCCTGGCCGGCACCGGATGCGGCTCGTCGGGGTCGTCCTCGGTGGTGCGGCGGAAGCGGGTGGAGCGTCCGAGCAGGCGCACGTACTCCACGGCGGGGGCGTTCGCGACCACGATCTGGGGTGCGTCGGCGCAGACCTCCGGCTCTCCCCCGGCCTGGGGGCCGGGCGGCGCCCCCACCCGGGTGCGGGTGGCCGGCTCGGTCTCGGTGTCGTCCGCGTAGGACTCCAGGTAGGGCAGCACGACCTGCGCCAGCTCGGCCAGGAAGGCGAAGCGCAGATCGCGGTCGCGCGGCTGCGGCACCGCCAGCAGCCGGGGCTCGTCCCGGTCCGTGCCGACGAGGGCGCCCAACGGGGCGCCGACCTCGCCCGCGGTGGTCAGCGGGACGAGGACCAGCGGCCGGTCCGACAGATGGCGATGGCGCACCGTCGCGAGCGGTGTCGCCCGGCCGGTCGCCATGGCCTCCGCCCGGGCCAGCACCGAGATCAGCGACATCCCAGCGCCTCCGCCCGCAGGGCCTGCGCCCGCCGCAGCGCGGCGACCGCGGGATCCGTGGGGGTCCCCCCGGCGGAGCCAGGGGGAGGATCGCCCTCGGTGCCCCGCGCGGCCGCCAGCACCTGCTCCACCTCGGTCAGCGCGCCCAGTTCACCGCGCACGCCGCGGCCGAGGACCTCCACCGCGCCGCACGCCCGGGCCTGTTCGCGGCAGTGGAAGGACAACTCGCAACTGGCCAGGCACTCGGGCGCGTACGCCGCGGGCAGCCGGTCCACCGCGTCGGAGAGCTCCGCGGCGGGGCGGGTCGCCGTCCGTCCGTCGTCCGCGAGCCGCAGGTCGAAGGTCGTGCCCTCGGGCAGGGAGGCGGCGATGTCCTCGATCCGGGTCAGCCGGGTCAGCTGCCGCCGCGTGACCGCCAGCTGCTTGCGCACGTCGACGAACTCGGCGGCGGGAAGGTTGGAGAAGTCCTTGGGGCACACCAGCAGCACCCGGTGCTCCGGGGTGCCGAACCCCAGCCGCTCCAGCGCCAGGACGTACACCGCGGCCTGGCGGGCCGCCGCGCCGACCTTCACCGCGTCCGCGGAACCGTCGAGGATGGGGAAGGACTTGACCTCCACCACCGTCCACGAGCCGTCCGGCCGCACGGCGATGGCGTCCGGCTCGAGGTAGACCGGGGAGTCCGCGACCTCGAGCACGAGCAGGGGGTGGTCGAGCAGCGTCCACCGGCCCGCCGCGGTCGCCTCCTTGAGCGCGAGGCGGGTGCGGGCGACCCGGCCCTCGGGACCCGGGGCGGACAGGTCGGGCAGCACGGCCTCGGCGGTCCCGGGCGCGCCCAGCAGGCGCAGCAGTTCGGCGCAGTCGTCGGCCTTCACCCGGGCCTCGAAGGCATGGCCCCGTACGAAGGCGAACTGCGACTGCCCGAAGGGCGCGGGGTTGCCCAGGACGCGCGCCACCGCCGCCTTGTCCACCCCGGCGGCGTCCAGCAGCGCCCGGCGCCGGCACCCGGGGTTCGCGGCGAGCGCCGCCAGGGCGCGCGCGTCCATCGGGCGCGGCACGGTCGTCGGGCCGCGCAACGCGGCCAGCCGCTCTCGCAGATCGTGCGTAGTGCTCACCCGCGCAAGTCTCGCACCCCCCACCGACAGCGTGGGCCACAATGCGGACGCCGGCGGTCCGCGGCCCCGGCCGGAGCCTCAGCGCCGCGGTTCGACCGCCGCTCCGGGGAGGATCCCCACGTCCGCCGGAGCGACGTCGCGGGAGGTCGCGACGACCGTGGAGGAGGCGGGCCGCGGTGTCGCGAACCGGATGCGCGCGGCGTCCCGTATGAGGTCCACCACACGCAGCGCCGGGGGTGCCAGCAGGAGCCCGATCCCCATCACGGCGGCGCCGGCGAGGGCGTCCAGCAGGTAGTGGTTGGCGGTGCCCATGACCACGAGGGCCGTGCCGAGGGGGTAGAGGACGCCCACGGCGCGGACGAAGGACGTGCGTCCGTGGCGCCAGAGCATGATGCCGCACCACAGGGACCAGCCGACGTGCAGGCTGGGCATGGCCGCGTACTGGTTGGTCATCCCGCCCAGCCCGCGCGGCGCGCTCGCCTCCGCGCCCCACCAGCCGTACGAACCGTACTGCGCCATGGTGTCGATGAAGCCGTGGCCGGCCGCCAGCAGCCGCGGTGGCGCGGTGGGCATGAGCGTGAAGCCGATCAGCCCGATGAGGGTGGACACCAGCAGCCAGGTGCGCGCAAGGCGGTAGACGGTCGGCCGCCGGCGCCACAGCCAGACCAGCACCAGTGGGGTGATCAGGTAGTGGAGCGAGGCGTACCAGAAGTCGGCGGGAACACCGAGCGCCCGGTAGCGGCTGAAGAGGGAGTTGATGGAGCGCTCCGGGTCGATGCGGAGCGCGCGTTCGAGGTGGAGTATGGCGATGCCGTGGTCGGCTGCCCGGCCCACGTCGCCGCGTACGAGGAGGCGGCCCGCGGTGTAGAGGCCGTAGACCACCGCGATCAGCGGCAGCTCGGTCCACCAGCGAAGACCGCCCCGGTAGGCGGACGCCCGCGGGGCGGTGATGCTCATGGTCATCCGGCCGTTCTCCCCCCATCTCTCCCTGTGAGAGTCATTTCGGTCTACCGTACGACGTACGCTAACCAACCCGGGCACCGCCCCCGCCTATTCCCTTCACCCCCGATTCGTCCAGGGTTCAGACAGTTGTGCTCGGGAAGACGTGCGAAAAGACGCCCCGCCACCTCGCCGGGTTGCCCGGGAACGCGGGAGAATCAAGGAACCCGCTCAACCCGCCGACCGCTCACCCACGATCCCCCGACCGGACACACATCCCTCATGACTGTCACCCCGCCGGCCCGCTCCCCACGGCGCCGCGTCCCCCGCAACACCTTGAACCCGGACCGCATCCTCGACGCGGCCGTCGCGCTCCTCGACCGCCACGGGCCCGAGGCCTTCACCATGCGCGCGCTCGCCCAGGAGCTCGGCGTCGGCACCATGGCCGTCTACTCCCACTTCAAGGGCAAGGACGAGATCATCGACGCGGTCAACGAACGGCTGCTCGGCGAGATCGAGCTGCCCTCCGGCGGCTCCGGCCCGCCCCGCGGGCAGCTTATTGAACTCTGTGTCGGTGTGTACCGGCTTTTCAGTGAGCACCCCTCCGCGCTCCAGCTGCTGACGAGCCGCCCGCTCCGCGGCGACGAGGCCATCGCCGTCATCGACCGGATGCTCTGCCTGCTGATCGAGGCGGGACTGGACCCGTCCGCCGCCGCGCGCGCCCAGGTGGCGCTGATGCAGTACACGGTCGGCGCCGCGTTGTGGGTGGTGCGCCGCAAACGCGCCGAGTGCGAGGAGGCCGAGGCCGGACTGCGCGAGCGGATCCGCGGCCGGCTCGCCGACCTGCCGCCGGACAGCTATCCCTCGCTCGTGGGGCTGGCCCCCGAGCTGGTCGCCGCGCAGCAGTCCGGCCGCGCGCAGTACGAGGGCGGGCTGTCCGCGCTGCTGGACGGTCTGCTCCGCACCTGAGCGCGCGGCGCGCACGGGAGCGCCCCGGCCGGGGCGGGGTGCTGAACTGCCGGCCGGGGCGCCCGTGTGGGGGGAGGGGGGTGGTCGCGTGCGGCCTCAGCCGCGGTAGGCCGCGAAGGCCCTGGAGAAGGCGCCCGCCTCCTGGACGATCGAACTGCACGTCGCGTCGGCGGCGTTCCTGGCGCCCCCGGCGCACTGCTTGTCCCGCGTGCCCGACCACATCGACAGCCGGCCCAGGCCCTTGGACCGGGCGAAGGTCACCAGCTGCGTCGCGTCGTCGACCTTGAAGACCTCGGTGGCCACGTCGTTCACGCCGATCATCGGGGTGACCGCGACGGCCCTCCAGGCGGCGGCGTCCGACAGGCCGAGCACGCCCTTGAGTTGTCCCTGGGTGGCGGTGGCGGCGTCGATCGCGTAGCCGCCCATGTCGCCGCTGAAGGAGGCGCCGTAGTCCATCGCCATGATGTCGACCGCGGCGATCCGCACCCCGTGGGACCTGGCGTCCGCGAGCAGGCCGACACCGTCCTGGGTGAGACCGGTCGGCATCACCGGCAGGGTGTAGGAGACCTCCAGGCCGCCGTGGCTCGCCTGGAGTCGCGCGATGGCCTGCGCCCGGCGGGTGTTGGCGGCCGTGTCGGCGATGGCGCCGCCCTCGACGTCGAAGTCCACCTTGGTGAGCTGGTAGGTGTCGACGACCTCGGCGTACGCCGCGGCCAGCGCGGAGACCGAGGAACAGGTCGTCGCCAGCTCCGAGCCGGACGCGCCGCCGAAGGAGACCCGGACATCGCCGCCGGCCTTGCGCAGGTCGCCGATCTGGGCCGCGACGCCGTCGTTCGCCAGGTCGCCGACCCCGCCCCACTTGGGCGTGCAGCCGCCGCCGTCGGTGACGAAGGCCAGGTTGTACTGCTTGACGCCGGTCGCCCGGGAGTGGGCGAGCAGGTCGAAGGCCGGGTAGAGCGAGGTGTCGACGTACGGCGCGAAGCCGGCGGAGGACGGCGAGCCGGTGCCCGCGGTGGGGCTCGCGGTCGCGGACGGGGTCGCGGTGGCCGTCGGCGACGCCGTCCTGGTGGGGGTGGCGGTGGGCGTCCTGCCGGAGCCCGGTGCCGTCGGGCTCGCGGTGGCGGTGGGGCGTCCGCTCGGGGAGGCGGTCACGCCGTCGTCGACGGAACATTTCACGCCGTTGATCAGGCAGTTGACCGGGTCGCCCGCCTTCGTGGCGGACTTCGTCACGAAACCGACCTCGGCCGCCTTCCCCGCGGCGATGTCCTGGTTCCAGCTCGCCGGGCGCACGGTGACGTGCTGCCCGGACACCGTGTAGGTGGCGTTCCAGAGCGAGCTGATGCTCGTGCCCGCGGGCAGGTCGAACTTCAGCGTCCAGTCGGAGAGCGTCGCGTCCGAGGAGTTGGTGATCTCGTACCGGCCGGTGTAGCCGGTGCTCCAGTGGCTGGTCCTGCTGTACGCGGCACCGACGGTGGCGGCCTGGGCCGAGCCCGCGAGCGCGAAGGCGCCGGCCGCGGCGACCGCGCCCGCGGTCACACCTGCGAGGAGGGCGGCCTTGCGGGTGGGACGACGACGATGTGAGTTCCTCATGGAGCGGCACGCTAGCGATGCCGATTCAGGCAAATGCCCAGAGATGGGCGGGCGTTCGATCTTTTATGACGCGCTTAAGGGAGCCATCGGGGCCGGTTAATGGTTCAGACCTCTGGGGGGGCGTTCGGGCGCGGCGGTGAGTCGCCGCATGTCAAGCCCCGAAATTCCGGGAAGTGACGTGGCGCGCCGGGCCGGGGTCAATGGAGGCATGGGTTCACGCGGAACGCCTGACCCGGGGGAATCGTCCGGCGGGACCGTCCGGCCGGTTCCCGCACCGCAGCAGACAATCACCGAAGGAGAACTCCCATGACTCACACACTTCGCACCCGGCGCCTGCTGGTCCTCACCGCTTCCGCCGCCCTGGCCGCCGGCGGCGCGCTGATCCCCACCACCGCGTCCGCGGCCCCGGCGCCGGCGAAGGCCGAGACCGCGGTCACGCAGACCTCGCACCAACGGGCCGGCGCCGTGCACGGCTACGTCAATGACGACTACTGCTACGCCGGGGAGGACGCCTACTACGTCTATTACGACTACTGCGACGTCTACTGGGGGTGACCGGCGGCGTGGGATCCGGCCAGGGACGTCCGGCCGGGTCCCAGGGGCAGCGGAGCCATCGGGCCCGGTGGGTGGATCAGCCCTCCGTGGCCGCGGCGGAGCGCTTCAGCCGCCTGCGGCGCACCACCCGGTGGTTCCGCTTGCCGCCCGCGGCGAGTGGCCGCAGGGCGATCCACACCCGGATCTCGGCACCTCCGAGCACCGAGGAGCCGAGCCGTACGTCGCCCCCCGTCGATTCCGCGAGGCGCCGTACGATGTCCAGCCCGAGGCCCGTCGAGCCGTCTCCGCCCGCGCCCTGGCCGCGCCGTAGCGCGGCCGCCGGGTCCTTGATTCCCGGGCCTGCGTCGGAGACCAGCACGATCACCGCCTCCTGGCTGCTGTGGACGTCCACCGCGAAGGCCGTGCCCTCGGGGGTGTGCCGGAAGACGTTGCCGAGCATGGCGTCCAGGCAGGCCACCAGGTCGGTCCGCGCCACCGGCACCCGCACCGGGCGTTCGACGCCCGCGGTGCTCACCTCGCGGCCCTGGTCCTCGGCGAGCGCCGACCAGAAGGCCATCCGCTCCCGGATCACCTCGGCCGCGTCGCAGCCCACCGTGACCGGCTGGCTCTGCGCCTGCTGGGCCCGGGCGGTGCGGATGATCTGGTCAACCTCGCGTTCCAGCTGGGCCACCGCGTGCCGGGTCTGATCCCCGGCCGGACCGTCACCGAGCGAGGCGGCGTTGAGCCGCAGCACCGTCAGCGGGGTCCGCAGCCGGTGCGAGAGGTCGGCGGCCAGCTCCCGCTCGTTGGCGAGCAGTTGCACCACCTGGTCCGCCATGGCGTTGAACGCCGCCGCGGCGGAGCGCAGTTCGGCCGGGCCGTCCTCCGGGACGCGTACGGTCAGGTCGCCGCGCCCGAGGCCGTGCGCGGCGTCCGCCAGTCGCTTGGCGGGGCGCACCATGCGGGTGCCGAGCCGGTCCGCCACCGCCACCGCGCCGACGATCAGGCCCAGGCCGACCAGGGCCAGCACCGCCCAGGCGGTGGTGACCCCGCGGCTGACCTCGCCGTCCGGCACGAACACCTCGACCACCGCCACCGAGCCCGAACCGACCGCGGTCGGCTGCAGCAGGGCGTAACCCCCGGCCACCGGGACGGTGGCGGCCCGGCCCAGTTCCGACGCCCGGTCCAGGTCGGCGTCCGGCGCGTGCGGGTGGCCGATCTCCACCCCGGCGGTGCCCTCCGTCGCGGGCACCCGCACCGCGATCCGGCCGTCGGCGCCCGCCTGCGTCGAGGCCACCGCCCGCTCCAGCTGGGTGCGGTCGGTGGTGATCGCCAGCGCCGGCCCTATGGCCGCAGCCTGCCGCTCCGCGTTGCCGATCGCCCGGTCCCGGGCCATCTCCTTGACGGTGAGTGCCAGCGGCACCGCGAAGGCGACGACGACCATGGCCGTCACCGCGACGCAGACCTTGACCAGCGCCCACCTCACCGCGGTGGCTCCAGCTTCACTCCCACCCCGCGCAGCGTGTGCAGATAGCGCGGGCGGGCCGCCGTCTCGCCCAACTTGCGGCGCAGCCAAGACAGATGGACGTCGATGGTCTGGTCGTCACCGTACGACTGCTGCCACACCTCGGACAGCAGCTCACGCCGCGCCACCACCACGCCCGGCCGGGCCGCCAGGAAGGACAGCAGGTCGAACTCACGGCGGGTCAGGGCCAGCGGCGTCCCGTCCAGGGCGGCCTGGCGGCGCAGCACGTCGATCTGCAGCCCGCCCACCCGCAGCACCCGGTCCGCCTCGCGGGTGCGGGAGCGGCGCAGCACCGCCGCCATGCGCGCCGACAGGTGCTCGACCGAGAACGGCTTGACGAGGTAGTCGTCGGCGCCCGCGTTGAGCAGCCGCACGATCTCCGACTCGTCGTCCCGCGCCGTCGCGATGATCACCGGCACGTCCGTGATGCCGCGCAGCATCTTCAGCGCCTCGGCCCCGTCCAGGTCCGGCAGGCCGAGGTCCAGGATCACCACGTCGAATCCGACCTGCGCCACCTCCCGCAGTGCCTCCAGGGCCGTGCCCACGCTCCGTACGGCGTGCGCGGCCTCGGTGAGGTGGCGGATGAGGGCGGAGCGCACGAACTGGTCGTCCTCGACCACGAGCACACTTGCCATGGCCCGCAACCTAGCCCATCTGGGGGATACCGGGTGGGCGCGAGCACGTCAGACCGGGAAGCGCAACCCCCGGCTCCGTTTCGGGGGTGCGTCCGGCACTATGGGCGGATGCGAAGAGCACTGGCGCACGCCGGAGCGTGGACGCTCGCCACGAGCGCCGCCGTCGCGCTGTCGTGGTTCGGCGTCCACCACGTGCTGGCGGGCACGGCCTACGACCCGCCCCGGGCCCTGCCCATCTCCGAGCCCGTCTCCGACAAGGTCGCCGCCCCCACGCAGTCCGCGAGTCCCGCGGCCGGCCACCGCGCCGAGGCGCGGGGCTCCGCGCCGGCGCGGAACGCCAAGGCGTCGCCGCGCGCCCCGTCCACGGCACCGGCCCGCCCGCCGGGTTCGCCCACTCCCGCCACGTCCTCGTCCGCCGACACCGGCAACGTGCACAGCTACACGGTCGAGGGCGGCCGGGTCGTGCTCGACCTGGGTGAGCGCTCCGCGACGCTGGTCTCCGCGACGCCCGACTCCGGCTGGGAGATGAAGGTCTGGAAGCAGCCCGAGTGGATCCGGATCGACTTCGTCTCGGCCACCACGACCTCTTCCTTGTTCTGCACCTGGAACGGGCATCCGCCCACCGTCGACACGTACATCGCGCAGAACTCCGGGGGCTAGTCGGGCAGCCGGGCCTAGCGGAACACCGACTCCGGGGGAGCGGGCGAGGCCGCCGCCGTGGTGTCCGTGACCGGAGCCGCGCCGCCCGCGAAGGCGTCCAGCTCCCTGCCGTGCTCGACCCGGCCCGGATGCGGGTCCGAGGCCACGCGCCGGGTGAACTCCGCCACGGGCAGTTCGCTGTCCGCGGCCACCAGGATGACGTTGCCGAAGCGGCGTCCCCGCAGCACCGCGGGGTCCGCGGCCAGGCACGCGTGCGGGAAGCACGCCCGAAGCGTCGCGATCTGCGCCCGCAGGAACTCCAGCCGCCCGCCGTCCGCGACGTTGGCGGCGTACAGTCCGCCGGGCGCCAGCGCCCGCCGCACCTGCGCGAGGAAATCCGTACTGGTCAGATGGGCGGGCGTACGGGCCCCGCCGAAGACGTCCGTGATGACCAGGTCCGCCCAGCCCTCCGGCACCTTGGCCAGGCCCTCGCGGGCGTCGCCGCCGCGCACCTTGATGCGCCAGGTCCGGTCCCAGGGCAGTTCCCGCCGCACCAGCTCCACCAGCGCGGTGTCCAGCTCCACCACCTGCTGCGTCGAGCGCGGCCGGGTCGCGGCGGTGTAGCGGGCCAGGGTCAGCGCCCCGCCGCCGAGGTGCAGCACGTGCAGCGGGCGGCCGGGCGGGGCCGCCAGGTCGACGACGTGGCCGAGCCTGCGCTGGTAGGAGAAGTCCAGGTACCCCGGGTCGTCCAGGTCGACGTGCGACTGCGGTGCCCCGTCGATCAGCAGTGACCAGCCCCGCGGCCGGTCCCGGTCCGGCACGAGCTCGGCGAGGCCTCCGCCGACCCGCTCGCGTATGCCGTCCGGTGCCTTCGTCGTCCTCGTCCTGCGCGCTGCCATGCCACCCAGTATGGGCGGCGGCCGAGGCGCGGACTCAGAGCCGGTCGGCCAGCTCGATCATCCGGGCAGCCTCGCCCAGCGCGTCACGCAGCACCGCCGGGTCCGTCACGGCGCTGTCATCGTGCGGCGGCACCAGCCAGCCGGTGCCGGCCACCGGGGGCTCGCGCAGTTCGCCGGGGACGGTGAGGCCGCCGCCCGCGGTCTGCGTGCAGGCGCTGCCCGGCATGTCCCAGCCGTCGGCCGTGCCCCGCGGCACCAGGAAGCCGAGGCTGTCGCCCGAGCTGTCGTGCAGCACGGGTCCGAGACCGGTCCGCATGCGCAGGATGTCCACGGCCTCCAGCCCCTGCCGGGCCGGGACGGTGACCAGATCCCATGGCTCGTCCAACAAGGCGAATCCTCCTTGGGGTCGGACGGTGGGGGTTGCAGGATGTCCAACGCGCGCGGACGTCAACAGCTACGCCCCCGCGACGCCGCCAGGGGTGGCGTTTCATGGCGAATGGAGGGTGAGATATCCCTTTTGTAGCCAAACCACCGGTACTCGGGCCCTCACAGCGAGTACGGTCGTCGCGCCGCCACCCGGCACCGCACCGACCGTCCAACGGGAGCCCGGCGATGCACTCGTCACCTTCCACCCCCAACACAGCCTTCCGGCGCCTGCGCGGAGACCGGTCCCCCGGTGAGTTCGCCGCCGCCGTGCGCCGCGCGGGGCGGGACATCGGCGAACAGGTCAGCTGCGACGCCCGCTACATCGGCCGCGTGGAGTCGGGGGAGATCCGCTGCCCCAACTACGCCTACGAGCGGGTCTTCCGGCACATGTTCCCCGGCCGCGACCTGGCGGACATGGGCTTCGAGCCGCGCGAACTGGTCCGCGGCCGGCGCGTCGCGGCGGCCCCGGCCCCCCGGCCGACCCCGTACGAGACCGAGACCGAGACCGACGAGGAGAGCGACGTGCTGCGTCGCGCGTTCATGACCGGCGGCCCGGCCGCCATCGCCACGACCCTGGTGCTGGGGCCCGCCGCCGCGGCGGAGACGGTGCGGAAGGTCGGCAGACCCCAGGCCCGCGCCGTCCGCGCGGCCGTTCGCGAGATCCGCCTGCACGACGACCGGCACGGCGCCGGCGCGCTCTACCGGCAGGCCGGCCACTCCCTGGGGGCCGCCTACCGCCTCCTCGACGAGGGCACCTACAGCCAGGCCGTCGCCGGGGACCTGATGGGCGGCGCCGGCGAACTCGCCATCTCCGTGGGATGGCTGGCCCACGACTCCGGGCGCCTGGCCGACGCCCGCTCCTTCTACGGCGAGGCCCTCGCCACCGCCCGCATGGCCGGCGACCGCGCCCTGGAGGCGCACGCCTTCTGCAACGCCTCCTTCCTCGCCCGTGACGCCGGCCGGCCCCGCGAGGCCGTCCGCGCCGCCCAGGCCGCCCAGCAGGCCGCCCGCCACCTCGGCTCGCCCCGCCTGCTCTCGCTGCTCGCCCTGCGCGAGGCGGGCGGCTGGGCCGGCCTCGGCGACCGCGCCGGCTGCGAGCGCGCCCTCGCCCGCGCCCAGACCCTGTTCGGCCGCGGCCCCTGCGCCGCGGACCCGGAGTGGATGACCTTCTACGGCGAGGCCGAACTCGCCGGGCTGGAGGCCCAGTCCTGGTCCGCCCTCGGCGACCACCACCGCGCGGTCGAGCACGCCCGGCGGGCGGTCGGCCTGCAGGCGCCGCACTTCACGCGCAACGCCGCGCTGTACACCGCGGAACTCGCGGGCAACCTCGCCTCCGCCCGTCGCGTCGACGAGGCCACCGACGCCGGCATCCGCGTCCTCGACCTGCTGGGCCGCGTCCAGTCCCCGCGCGTGCGGGGCATGCTCTCCTCCGCCGCCCAGACTCTCCGGCCGTACTCCCGGCGCCCGGACGTGGCCGAATTCCTGCGCCGGCAGGCGGAGTCATGGCCCGCGTGAACCGGCGTGGTCCGGCGTCGACGGGGCCGCGTCAGGCGTAGAGGTCCTCCGCGTCCCGCAGAGTGCTCCCGGAAAGGCGGCGGGCGAAGGCCTCGTAGACGTCGTGGCCCAGGAAGTACGGCCCGCTCCAGTGCCGGTAGAACACCCGGCCCAGGTCGTCCGCCAGCACGATCCCGAGCTCCGACGTCTCGTACCCGACGGGGAGGACCGGTCGGCGCAGGCCGCCGGCCGGCTCGGCGAAATCCTCGGCGTCGCCCTCGTAGCCGACGTCGGGCCGGACGACGAGGGCGATCTCGGGGGCTTCCCGCGTACGGTTCGCCCACCGCTACGTCCACAGCCGGTCGAAGTGGAGCCGGAGGCCGTACGTCCCGCCGGGGCCGGTGACGGTGAGGGCGCCGTCGGGCGTGAGGGCGATGCCGTCGGCCCGGTGCAGCAGCGGAAGAGGGTGGACGCGGGCGCCGAGCAGGTCCCAGACGCCGGCCCGGCCGTCGGCCCAGGCGGCGACGGCGACCGGGCCGTGGGCGGGGGTGTCGGCGGCGGTCAGCGCGGTGATGACGGAGTCTCGCCGCTCCACGGGCTCCGGCATCGGTTCGTCCGAGGTCGCCCACAGGCGCAGGGTGCCGTCCAGCCCGCCGCTGAGGCAGAACGACAGGTCGTGCCGGGCCGAGTGGACGTGGGCGACCGCGGAGACGGGGGCCTGGTGCAGGGGGCGGCTGAGGGGTTCGGGGTCATACGCGGGGGAGCGCCAGACGTGGACGCGGCCCGCGGCGTCACCGACGACCAGGAGACCGGAGGCGGGCACCGAGGCCAGGGCCGAGGGGCCGTCCGGGTTGTGGCGGTGGGCGGCCTCGCCGAAGGCGACCGTGCCGGGCGGGACGGCGTGCAGAAGCCGGTCGCGGTCGAGGAGCAGCAGGCCGTCGCCGAGGGCCGCCAGCGCGAGGGGCCGTAGCTCGGTCGGGGAGGGCACCCTGCGCAGGTCCGCGCCCGTGGCCGGGTCGAGGGCGTGCAACCGGCCGAGGGGATCGGCCGCCAGCAACTCCCCTTCGACCGTGCCGGGGCCGAGCGCGGTGAAGGACTCGCCGGGGCGGAACCACTCGGCGGTCCAGGTGTGCCGCTCGGCGATGGGACGCAGCAGCGCGGCCATCTGCGGCGCGGCGGCGAGCGCGGCGGCCTGCAGGACGGCGGCGCGCTCGGGGTCGCTCATGCCGGGCGTCGTCAGCACGGGCGCCGCGCGGCGCCACACGGGGGCCAGCGCCGCGGGGGCCGCCGTCGCGGTGTCCGGGTCCGAGAGGGCCGCCGTCAGGGCGGTCGCGGAGCCGTGGACGAGGAAGCCCGCGTCGCGCAGCAACCGGTCCGCCGTACCGGCGCCGACGGCGTGGCCGAGCACGTGCTCCCGAGCGTAGGAGCTGGTCGGGGCGCGGGACTTGAGGACGTCGACGATGCGTTCGTCCAGGCCCGCGACGACGGGCCCGCCGGGCGGCGCCTCGTACCCGGCTCCCTCGGGCAGGCGCTCCACGGCGGCGGCGACGGCCGCCCGTGCCGCCGGGTCGCCGGTCAGGTGCGCGTGCAGCAACTCCCACACGTCGGCGGGGACCGGGCCGCGCAGAGCGGCCAGCGTGTGCAGCGCGGGACGGGCCGGCTCGGGCAGCCGCGCCCACCACAGGGCCGGTACGTCGCCCTCGGCGGGAGGCCCGGGGACGGTCGCGGCGAGGCGGGCCGTCGCCGGGTGCGGGAACACCTGGTCCGCGGTGAAGGCGGCGCCGGCGGGGACCAGCCCGGCGTACCAGGCGGCGAACGCCGCGCGGTCGGTCAGCGCGGGGTCGTCCAGGTCGACCACGAACGCGCCGTCCGGAACGCTTTCGGCGTCCCGGGCCTCGAGCAGCATGCGCACGTGCGGGAAGGCCAGCAGGGGCTCCACCAGGGCCTCCCGGCAGCCCGGCCGGGCATGGTGCAGGTCGGCGAAGCCGAGGGTCAGCGGACGCGGATCGGCATGGATGTGACCCAGCAGGTCCTCCGGGGAGAGCGGCCCGTATCCCAGCTGCCGCCCCAGTTCCCAGGACACGGCGTCCGCGGTCAGTCCGCGGGCCGGGGTCAGCCCGTGCACCATGGTGCCGGGGTCGCGCTGCGCGCCGGCCACGAACCACGCCAGCAGATGGCTCTTGCCGGACCCGGGGGAACCGGTCACCGCCAGCGGTGCCATGGCGCCCGACGTCGCCCACTCCAGGACCCGCCGCGCGGCGGGCCCTCGGCCGGCCCCGAGAGCGGGCCGGTCCGCCGTCCCCAGTTCCCCCGTCATGTCCCTCAGCCCTCCTGTGCCGCCGCCTCGCGCAGCTTGCGGATGCCGGTGGCCCGGGACTCGGCCGTCTCCCCGTAGGGGAAGTTGTGCGTCAGCCCGGCCTCCGGGAAGAGACGCGCGAGCGTCATCGAGCAGTAGTGCCCCGGCATGAAGCACGACTCCAGTTCGGTGTGGATGCGCCTGACCTGCTCCGGTTCCACCCCGGCCGCCCGCAGGTTCGCCCACAGCCGCTCCTCGGGGTGCACGCAGATCCCGCCCGAGGAGGTCAGGATCTTCGCCTCCCCGTCGGCGTCCACGACCTCGAACGCCGCGAACCACTCCGCGCTCGCGGTGTCCCGGATGTCGTCCAGCACCTGCGGCCACCAGTCCTCGCGGTCCGCGAACGCCGTCCCGTCCAGTTCCCGCAGCCGCGTCTCCAGTGTCGCGAACGCCTGCGACGCCGCCTCGGGCCGGTCGGTGCCCGCGATCGCCGTGAGGGCCTCGTCCAGCGCCACCAGGCCCCGGGTGAACGCCTCCAGCGTGCCGTTCACATGCCGCTCGGGCTCGTCGTAGCCCACGAGGACTCCGCGCACGGCGCCGTCCGGGGCGAGGCAGATCTCGTACCCCCGGTCGGTGCCCAGGCGCAGGTACTCCCGCGCGCGCTCGGGCACCTCCTCTTCCTGCGCGTCCGCGAAGGCGACCAGGGTCTCCGGTTCCTCGGGCGACGTGGCGAAGTACGGCCCCACCTGCAGCGGGACGACCACCCCCGGAGCACTCGCGAAACGGCGGACGCCGCCCTCGCCGAACCGCGCCACCACGCTTGCCGTCACCTCTGGGCGGCCGTCCATTGCCTGTCGTCTCCTTCTTCTGGTCCTCCGGCGCCGCCTCAGCCGGCCACGCCGTCGAAACCCTTCGAGGCATCCTGGAGGAACAGGGACCACGGGCTGTTCTCGTTTTCGAACGCCATGGGCTCCAGTGGACGCAGCTCTGCGAGGAGCCGGTCCGCCGCCCCCCGCGGGTCCCAACGCGCCGCGCGCACAGCGGCGTCCGGGAACTGCGGGTCGTAGGCCGGGCGTTCGCGTTCGGCGGCGCAGAGGAAGTACGCGAGCGAATGCAGGTCCTCGTGGAGGGGGAACATCTCCGGCTCCGCCTCGGGCAGTGCCCAGACCCGCCCGGACGCCCCGTCCAGGACCACGTGGTCGTAGTGCAGCTGGGCCAGGTACAGGAAGCCCGCGGCGCCCGGAGGGGCGTCGTCACCCAGGTGCCAGTCGTGGATGGTCGTCATGTGCGTCGGGAAGTCCGGGTCCAGCACGAACAGGCCGCTCTCCTGGAGGGGCAGGCCGATGCTCCGCAGGAACGCGCGGGAGGGCCCGTGGGCGATGAGGGACATCGCCGGGTCGTCCAGGGTGACCAGCTCACCTGGAGGGAAGACGGACTCCAGCATGGCGCGTGTCACCGTCGGCGGCATGATCCCCTCTCCTGCACATCATGGGTGTGGGCGGTCGTTCGCGGGCTGCCGATCCTACCGGCGGCCCGCCCTGAGGTCGTCGAGGTACCCCTTCATGATCGCGTTGCCCCTGTCCTGGGATGCGGCGTCCCCGTACTCCACGCTGTGGCTGACATCGACGTGCGGCATGTACCCCTCCAGCCAGTAGGCGCAGGTGGGCGACTTGTCGTAACAAGGTTCCCGCTCCGTGTACATGTGCGTGACGTGTCCGTCCATCCCCCTGTCCAGGAACGGTGTCGCCAGGCGCTTCTCCGAGTGGTAGGGGCGATCGCTGTAGGCGACCAGTACGAACTCATGGTCGTTCGCGTCGTCACGGTAGTGGGCGGCGGCGAAGTTGTTGCTGGTGAAGGTCTCGTCCTTCGTGCCCTGCTTGTCGTACGTCCCGTAGTGGCCCTTCGCGTGGCGTGCCCTGCGGGTGGCGTCCGCCAGGGGGGTGGACGACAGCGGGACCTCGGTGGACTCCTTCTTCTTGGCGGGCTTGCCGCCGGGCAGCTGGCGCACGGTCCGCTTGCCGGGCTGCGGGATGCTCGTCCGGTCCGTGGTGTTGCCGTCACGGTCCTCCAGGAGCCGTGTGATACCGGACTTCTTGTCCTCGTCGGTCAGATCCACGAGCCGGCCCTGGTCGTCCAGGCGCCTTATCTGTCCGTCCGACTCCAGCACGTAGACCGGCTTGCCCCTGCCCGTCTTCTGCAGCTGCTGCAGCTCGGTCGCGATGCTGTCATCGTTGTCGCGGTGGTTCTGGTGCATCTGCTTGAGGCCCTTGCGCATGTCGCCGCGCACATGGCCCACGGCCTTCTCGGCCGCCTCGCCGATGCCGTCCACGATCTTCGTGGCGATCGGCATGATGTGCTCGGCGATCTCGCCGCGGCCGCTGGTGCGGCCCTTGGCGTTGCGTGCCCGGCCTATGTGCCCCTTCGACTTGCCGTGCAGGGAGCCGGTGATGCCGTCGAGCTGGGTGTCGATCCGGTCGAAGCTGTCCCCGTCGCTCTGGAAGTGAGTGCCGCCACCACCCCCACCCCCACCCCCACCGCCACCGCCACCCCCGCCGCCTCCGGCGCTGGCGAGGGTGAAGCTGTCGGCCTGCTTCTTGGCCCCGTCGACGCCCTCGCCGAAGCCCTCCTTGCCGGCGTCGGCGGTCCGGCCCAGGTCGACGCCCTTCTGCAGGCCCAGGGCGTTGGAACCGACCTGGATGATCAGGTCGGCGGCCATCGACTCCAGGGCGGCGTAGATCGGGGCGGTGGCGATGGACATCAACTGGTCGACGACCTGGTTGATGACCTCGCGGAAGATCTTCTTCACGATCATCCGGGTCGCCTGGGTCGCGGCGGCCCCGGCGAAGCTCGACAGGCCCAGCGTGAAGGGGGCGGAGGCGATGGTCGAGGCTATCTCCACCGCCAGGATGCCCAGTTGGATGATCGCGGCACCTTTGGCGACCTCGATTGCGATTGCCACCCCGTCCAGCGCGACGGCGCCCATCCGCGCGGCCTCGGCGAGATTGGCCAGATGTGTGCCCTTGACCTTGCCCCAGTGGGCCTCGAAGGCGTCCATGGCGGCGCCCGCGTTCGCGCCCAGCAACTCCTGCACGGCGGTGTGGGCGTCCATCGCGCCGCCGTCGACGTCGTCCGCGAAGTCCCGCAGCGACGTGGCCATCTCGCGGTAGTCGTCCTCGTCGACGTTCGGCCAGGCAACGCCGATCAGGTCGAGCACGTACGCCAGCTCGTCGGGCAGCACGACGCCCACCGTGGACACCCCCGTGTCTTTTCTTGACTGCAGCAGCAGAGATTTTGACGCTACGTGAGAGGCATCAGTTCCTCAACTACCGGGGTTATGACGGACTGTGTATCGGACGCGCCACCTAAGCACGCTGTCGTCGCGCACGGTGATCCGGGCTCACGGCGCGGTGGTACGGCCACGGCCGCCCCCTACCGCTTCGGCCGCACCACGACGCCCGCTCGGTGGTAGGCGCCGTAGGACATGGCGTCGCTCCCGTCGAGCAGGATCACGTGCGCGCCGCCGCGGGACCAGCGGATGTGCCGAGTGGCGTCGATGTCCTTGTACGGCCAGGGGCCCGCGGGTTCCGGCTCCCCGAGGCGGTCGCGCAGCAGCGCCGCCACACGCCGGTACTCGGCGTCGTAGTCCTCCGCCGTCGCATCGCGCCGCACGTCGGGGCGGCTGTGCCAGGGCCCGAACTCGTTGTCCCACTCGGCCGGGTCGTCGGGGTCGGCGAAGTACGCGAAGGGGTGCAGGACGTAGCTCCCCTCACCGCACCCGGCGTGGGCGCACACGGCGTCGGGGGAGCCGTCGTCCATGCAGCCGGGAGGTTCGCCGAGTTCCAGCCACCAGTCGTCGACGCCCTCCTCGCGCCCCGGGAGGAACTGGACCTCCCACCAGCCGATGACGGGTCCTTCCTCCTCGTCCTCCGGGACCTCCCAGCCGTTGGCCACGAACGCGTCCTCGACCGCCCGGCGGCTCCACGGCAGTCCGGCCAGCGCGACCATCCGGTCGGCGAAGTCGCCGTCGGCCTGGAACAGTTGCATCGCCATGGGCCGTGACCCTAGCGGTCCCGCCTAGGCTGCCCTCATGTCAGCACCGGAAATGCCGCGGATCCGCGCCTTCGTGGCGGCCTTCGCCCGCCGCCAGGCGGCGCGCACCGTCGGCCTCCCCGGCGGCTTCGCCGCCCTCGACGACGCCTACGCGTACTCGCACGGCAACAACCACGTGGTCGTGGACGGTGCCGTGGATCCCGGGGCGCTGCCCGCCCTCGCCGACGAGGCGCTGGGCCACCTGAAGCACCGCGCGATCACCGTCCTGGACGACGCGACGGGCACCGCCTGCGCCGGGACCCTGGTCCGCGCGGGCTACACGGATTCCGTCGAGCTCGTCATGCTGCACACCGGCCCGGTCCCGGACGGCGGCCCCGCGGAGGAAGTGGACCTCGACGCCTTCCGGGAACCCCTCGCACGGCGTTGGCGCGGCTTCCTCCCGGAGGCCGACGACGAGGCGGTCCGGCAACTCGTGGACCGCCGCGAGGCCCGGCGCCGCGGCGCGGACGTCGTCCGCTTCATCGGCGCGCGGACCCCGGAGGGCGACGTCGCCTCCTGGGCGGATCTCTACATGGACCCCGCCTCCGGCATCGCCCAGATCGAGGACCTCGTCACCTCCGAGGCCCACCTCGGGAACGGCTACGCCGACGCCGTCCTGTCCACGGCGTTGCGCCAGGCCGCCGACGCCGGGTGCGCCACCCGTTTCCTCGTCGCCGACGCGGACGACTGGCCCCACCGCTGGTACGCGCGCCGTGGGTTCACCGTGATCGGCCGCTTCCACAGCTTCGCGCGCGACTGACGGTGCCGTTCCGTAGTCTTGTCGGCACGGAGAGTGTGGGGGTGGATGTGGATGACCGACGAGGTGACCCAGCCGCCGATGGCGTGGCGGTACTGCGGCAACCAGGTCAAGCTGTGGCGTGAGCAGGCGGGCGTCACCCGCGAGCAGTTGGCCCGCGAGGCGGCGTACGGTTACGAGACGGTGAAGTCCATGGAGCAGGGCCGCCGCCGGCCCAGCTCCCGTTTTCTGCAGATCGCGGATCAACTGTGCGGTGCCCAGGGGAAGCTCGCCGCGGCGGAGGCGTACCTCAAGCCGGAGAAGTTCCCGGCGAGGTCGCAGAACTTCTTCCGTTACGAGGCGGAGGCGGTCAGCCTCTGGTCGTACGAACCGCTGCTGATTCCCGGGTTGCTCCAGATCGAGGCCACCGTGCGCGCGCTGCTCGGCGCGCACCGGCCGCCACTGGA
Organism: Actinacidiphila sp. bgisy160; assembly: GCF_965342435.1. Lineage (GTDB taxonomy): Bacteria > Actinomycetota > Actinomycetes > Streptomycetales > Streptomycetaceae > Actinacidiphila. Next base: position 149,505 of record NZ_CBDRCM010000003.1, read on the forward strand.
CGACGCGGTCCTGGAGGAACGGGTCCTGGCGCGGCTGGAACGCCAGGCACTGTTGCGGCGCAGTCCGCCCGTCGAGTTCAGTTTCGTGGTGTACGAGGCGGCCCTGCGCTGTCCCGTGGGCGGCTCGGCAACGACGAAGCGGCAGCTTCTGCACCTGCTGGAGGTGGCCGAGCTGCGCAACGTCTCCCTGCAGGTGCTGCCCTTCGCTGCCGGTGCTCACCCCGGACTCAACGGGCCCATCGTGCTGCTGGAGACCCGGGAGCACGAACGGCTCGCCCTCACGGAGGGGCAGTCACTCAGCCTGCTGACCGCGGACCCGGAACAAGTGGGTGCGCTGACACAACGGCATGGCATGATCCGGACGGAGGCCCTCGGAGCCGACGAGTCGGCGCGATTCATCAAGCGGATGGCGGGTGAGGTATGAGCGGCGAACCGTCCTGGCGCAAGTCGACGTACAGCGACACCGAAGGCAGCAACTGCGTCGAGGTCGCCACCACCCCCCACGGCGTGCGCGTCAGGGACAGCAAGGACCCGGACGGCCCCTCCCTCTCCTTCACCCCCGCCGCCTGGACGGAGTTCCTGCGCGACGTGGGACGGGACGCGGCGCCCCCCTCCGAATAGTGCGCCGCGTCCCGCCGGTCCGTCACGACGCGGCGTCGGTCTCCGCCGTGTCGGGGAGCGCGCCCGTGCGGGCGACGCCCGCGTACCAGTGGGCGCTGGACTTCGGGATGCGCTCCTGCGTCTCGTAGTCGACCCACACCGCGCCGAAGCGCTTGCCGTACCCGTACGCCCACTCGAAGTTGTCCATCAGGGACCACAGGAAGTAGCCGCGCACGTCAACGCCGGCGCGCATGGCGCGGTGGACCGCCTCCAGGTGGACGCGCAGGTACTCCACCCGCTCGGGGTCGTGCACCGCGCCGTCGGGGCCCACGGAGTCCTCGTAGGCCGCGCCGTTCTCCGTGATGAGCAGCGGCAGGTCGGGGAACTCGCGGTTCAACCGGGTCAGCAGGTCGTACAGGCCCGTGGGGTCGACGGACCAGCCCATCGCCGTCCGCTCGCCCGGGGGCTGGTGGAACGCGACGTCGTCCGCGCCCGGCCAGGGGGAGAACTCGCTGGCGCCGTGGCTGTCGCTGCGCGGCCCGTCGACGGAGTCGCCGGACGACACGAGCGTGGGCGTGTAGTAGTTGATGCCCAGCACGTCCAGCGGGTGGCGCTTGATCGTGGCGAGGTCGCCGTCCTGGACGAAGGACCAGTCGGTCAGGCGGCGGGTGTCCTGGAGCAGGTCCTGCGGGTACGCGCCCTTGAACAGGGGGCCGGTGAAGACCCGGTTGCCGACGGCGTCGATGCGGCGCGCGGCGTCCACGTCGGCGGGGGAGCTGGTGAGCGCGCGGACCTGGTGCAGGTTGAGCGCGATGCCCAGCTGGGCGCGGGCCGGGAGGACCGAGCGCAGCGCCTCGGCGGCGCGGCCGTGGCCGAGGTTGAGGTGGTGGGCGGCGCGCAGGGCGGCGACCGGGTCGGTGCGGCCGGGGGCGTGCACGCCGGAGCCGTAGCCGAGGAAGGCGCTGCACCAGGGCTCGTTGAGGGTGGTCCACAGCTGGACGCGGTCGCCGAGGGCCCCGGCGACGATCCGCGCGTACTCGCCGAAGCGCTCCGCGGTGTCGCGGGCGGGCCAGCCGCCGGCGTCCTCGAGCTCCTGCGGCAGGTCCCAGTGATAGAGGGTGACGGCCGGCTGGATGCCGTGCTCCAGCAGCTCGTCGGTGAGCGCGCGGTAGAAGTCCAGGCCGCGCTCCACCGCCGGCCCGCGGCCGGTGGGCTGGACGCGGGACCAGGAGACGGAGAACCGGTAGGCGCTCAGGCCGAGGTCGGCCATGAGCCGGACGTCGTCACGGAAGCGGTGGTAGTGGTCGGCCGCGACGTCGCCGGTGTGCCCCTCGAAGACCTTGCCGGGGGTGTGGCTGAAGATGTCCCAGATCGACGGGGTGCGCCCGTCCTCGGCAGCGGCGCCCTCGATCTGGTACGCGGCGGTGGCCGCACCCCACAGGAAGCCGGGCGGGAACCGGTGGCCGCTCACCGCGGCGGTGCGGCTCGGTGCGGGACGCATGTCGGAAGCTGTCATACGGGAGCGCTCCCATCGGGACGAGTGAACAGGATAAGGAGAGGGGAAGGGGCGCGGCCGCGGCCGGGGGAGGGCTCAGCCCTTGACCGCGCCCTGCATGATGCCGCCGACGATCTGCTTGCCGAAGATCACGAAGACCAGCAGCAGCGGGAGCGTGCCGAGCAGCGCGCCGGCCATGATCACGGACTCGTCGGGGATGTAGCCGCGGCCGAGGCTGGTGAGCGCGACCTGTACGGTCGGGTTCTCCTGGGTCAGCGCGATGATCGGCCAGAAGAAGTCGTTCCAGGCCATGACGAAGGTCAGCATGCCCAGGACCGCCATCGCGGGGCGGGCGGCCGGGAAGACCACGTGCCAGACGATCCGCAGGCTGCTGGCGCCGTCGACGCGGGCGGCCTCGATGAGTTCGGTGGGCAGGGCCTGGGAGAGGTACTGCCGCATGAAGAAGACGCCGAAGGCGCTGACGAAGGTCGGCAGGACGACCGCCTGGAGGTGGTTCGTCCAGTCCAGGTCCGCGATCCACAGGAAGAGCGGCACCACGCTGAGCTGGGGCGGCACCATCATGGTGCCGATGGTCAGCATGAGCAGGAAGGTCTTCAGCTTGAAGTGCAGTTTCGCGAAGGCGAAGCCCGCGATCGTCGAGAACAGCACCGTGCCGACGGTGATGCTGCCCGCCACGACGACCGTGTTCAGCAGCGCCGTGCCGAGGTTGGCGTCCGTCCATGCCGTCCGCATGTTGCTGAAGAGGTTCGCGCCGAACCAGAACGGCGGCGGGGTCTGCGCCAGCCGCGTGTTCGTCCGGGAGGCGGCTATCGCGGTCCACACCAGGGGGAAGAGCGATATCGCCGTGAAGACGATCAGTACGACGTAGGTGACCGGGCCGGCGTGCATCTGCCGTCCGGCCTTGGGCGCCCCGGGGGTGTGGCGCTTCGCCTTGCGGGGTGCGTCAGCCGTGCGGGCCGGGGCCCGCTCCGGCGGGTTGGTCGAGATGGTGGCCATCGCCGTCACCCCTCCTGGCTCTTGTGCAGCCGGCGGGCGACCAGCCCGTTGACGGCGGCGATCAGCAGCAGGAGCAGGAACATCGCCCAGGCGATGGCCGAGGCCCGCCCGAGGTGGTAGTTCGTCCAGCCCTGCTCGTACAGGTACAGGCCCAGCGTCTGGAACTGGTGGGAGGAGCCGCCCTTCTCGCCGCCGGGGCCGCCGAAGAGGAACGGCTCGCCGAACAGCTGGGTGGCGCCGATCGTCGAGACCACGATCGTGAAGAGGATCGTGGGCCGCAGCATCGGGATGGTCACGTGCAGGAACTGCTGCCGGCGCGAGGCGCCGTCCAGCGCGGCGGACTCGTACAGATCGTGTGGCACGGACTGCATCGCGGCCAGGTAGATCAAGGTGTTGTAACCGGTCCAGCGCCAGATCACGATCGAGGAGACGGCGATCTGCGAGGACCAGGTGCCCGCCCGCCAGTCGATGTGGTGGCTGAACCCGAGGTGCTCCAGCGTCCAGTTGATCATGCCGTAGTCGGTGCCGAACATCAGCGTGAAGACCAGCGTCGCGGCGGCGACCGAGGTGGCGTACGGGGTGAGCATCGCGACCCGGAAGAAGGTCGAGCCGCGCAGCCTGTAGTTGAGCAGGTGGGCCAGGCCCAGCGCGATCAGCAGCTGCGGGACGGTGGAGATCACACCGATGGTGAACGTGTTCTTCAGGGCGTTCCAGAAGAACTCGTCCTCCAGCAGACGGGTGTAGTTGTGGAAGCCGACGAACTCGCGCGCGTCGAGGTTGGTCAGCTCCACCCGGTAGAAGGAGGACCAGCCCGTGTAGATCAGCGGGAAGAGGCCGAAGGCGGCGAAGAACAGGAAGAAGGGCGAGACGAAGGCGTACGGCATCGCCTTGACGTCCCACCGGTAGCGGCGGCTGCGCCGGCGGGCGCGTCGCTCGTCACGTGCGTCGCGCGGCCGGCCGGAGCCGTCGCGCGGGGCCGCGCCCCCCTTGGAGGGGGGCGCGGTCACCGCGGCCATGCCGGAGATCTCCGAAGCCATGCGGATCTCACTGGTCCAGCGCGTTGTCGATTTCCTTCTCGGCAGCCGCCCAGCCGGCAGCAGGCGACTTGCCCTGCTGCTCGACCTGCAGGATGCCGACGTCGGTGATGGCCGTGTAGATCTGCTGGTCCTTCGGACCGATCACCAGGGTCGGGATGCTCTTGGCCGCGTCGGCGAAGATCTGGCCGATCGGCGCGTTGTTGAAGTAGGCGTGCTTGGCGTCCCTGACGTCGGGCAGGTCGTAGGCGCCCGGGGCGCTCGGGAAGCTCGCCTGCTTGGCGAAGACCTTGGCCTGCTGCTCCGGTGCGGTCAGCCACGCGGCCAGCTTGACGGCCTCTTCCCTGTTCTTGCCGGCCGAGGGCACACCCACGAAGGAGCCGCCCCAGTTGGCGGGCTTGGGCGCCGCGGCGACGTCCCACTTGCCCTTCCCGGCGTCGCCGGCCTTCTCCTGGATGTAGCCGAGCATCCACGACGGGCAGGGGAGCGACGCGAAGCGGCTGTTGGCGAAGCCCTGGTCCCAGGCCTTGTCGAAGAGCTTCAGCTTGGCGGTCATCTTGCCGGTGGTGGCCTCCATGGCCAGGTCCCAGGCCTCCTTCACGGAGGGGCTCGTCTTGTAGATGACCTTGCCGCTGCTGTCGTAGTAGCGCTCGGAGGCGGAATTGCTGATCGCCTGGTACAGGCCCGCGGCCGAGTCCAGGAAGGTCGTGCCCTTGGGCGCGTTCTTCGTGTAGGTCTGGCCCGCGTCCAGGTACTTGCTCCAGTCACCGGCCCACAGCTTGCCGACCTCTTCGCGGTCGGTGGGCAGACCCGCCTGCTTGAACAGGTCGGTGCGGTAGCAGATCGCCATCGGGCCGATGTCGGTGCCGAGGCCGACGGTCTTGCCGTCGGAGGTGGTGGCCTGCGCCCACTTCCAGTCGAGGTAGTCCGATTTCTCGACGCCGGCGGCCTTGGAGAGGTCCTCGAACTTCGCCGCCTGGGTGGACACGATCTCGTTGATGTTGCCGACCTCGATGGCCTGGATGTCGCTCAGGCCGCTGCCCGCGGCGAGGTGGGTGAGAAGCTGCGGGTAGTAGGCGTCGTTCCGCTCGATCACGTTCTCCTTGATTGTGATGTTCGGATGTGCCTTCTCGTACTCCTCGTACAGGCCGGCCTGCTTGTAGCCGAAGACACCGAAGGTGCCGACCGTGAGGGTGATCTTGCCCTTGGCGTCACCCTCCGAGCCACCGGCCTTGGCCGGCTCGTCGCTGTCCTTGGAGCAGCCGGCGAGCAGGCTGACTCCCAGCGCGGTCACCGTGGTTATCGCGACGGCCGCGGTACGGCCTCGCGGCCGGGACGACTTCCTTGTCGTGCGCATTCGGATCCTCCGAGTACGTGCGGGAAGTGTACGTTTTCGCTAGGGTGGGAGCGCTCCCATATGTGATGTGTTGAAGAGTCTCCGTTCCCCGATGAGGTGTCAAGGGAGTGGACGCTCTAAGTTGGCGCGGTTACCACCTCGTGATTGGGAGGCCGACATGGTGTTGGGTGGACGGCGCAGCGGCAGACCGACGCTTGAAGAGGTCGCCGCGCGCGCCGGAGTGGGCCGGGGCACGGTCTCCCGGGTGATCAATGGATCACCCCGGGTGAGCGACCGCGCCAAGGCCGCGGTGGAGGCTGCCATCGCCGAACTCGGCTACGTCCCCAACCGCGCGGCGCGCGCCCTGGCGGGCAACCGGACGGACGCGATCGCCCTGGTCATCCCCGAGGCGGAGGCCAGGCTCTTCGCCGAGCCGTACTTCTCCCACATCATCCGCGGCGTGGGCGCCGAACTCGCCGACACCGACATGCAGTTGCTGCTCACGCTGCTGCGGACGCCCAAGGAGCGGCAGCGTTTCGCGCAATACCTGGGCGCCCACCGCGTCGACGGTGTCCTGCTGGTCTCGGTCCACGAGGACGACCCGCTGCCCGACCTGCTGGAGCAGCTGGAGATGCCGACCGTGCTGAGCGGCCGCCGCTCCGACCTGGAGTCGGTGTCGTACGTCGACTCCGACAACGTCGGCGGCGCCCGCTCGGCCGTGGCCCACCTGCTCGGACTCGGACGCAAGGCCGTGGCGACCATCACCGGGCCCCTGGACATGTACGTCGCCCGCTGTCGCCTCGACGGCTACCGCCAGGCGGTCGATGCCGCCGGGCTGGTGTACGACCACGCGCTCGTCGCGGCCGGCGACTTCACCGAGGAGGGCGGCCGCGCGGCGATGCGGGCGCTGCTGGAGCGCCGGCCCGACGTCGACGCGGTCTTCGCGGCCTCGGACGTCATGGCCAGCGGCGCACTGCAGGTGCTGCGCGAGCGGGGCCGGCGCGTACCCGACGACGTGGCGCTGATCGGTTTCGACGACTCCGCCATCGCCCGCCACACCGACCCGCCGCTGACCAGCGTGCGGCAGCCGATGGAGGAGATGGGCCGCACCATGGCGCGGGTGCTGCTGGAGGAGATCGCGGCGAGCACCGCCACCCGCCGGCACGTCGTGCTGTCGACCGAGCTCGTCCGCCGCGAGTCCGCGTGAGCACCGTCCGGTACCGGAGGGCGGACGCGCGGAGCCGGATCCGCACGCCCGCCCGGCCTGGTGGCGCGCGTCCCCGCCGAGGGGCCGGGGCGCCGGTCAGGGGCGTGGGCGCGCTCGCGGCGGTCCTGGCCGACCGTAGCGCCACGTGAGGTGTGCGCGCGGCCGGAGGAGTCGGCGCGGACTTCGGGAGTGAGCCCCGCCACGTGAGGAGGCTCACGGTGTGACTTGGGCCCACGGGGGCGGCATCCGCGGTTCCTTGTCACACCCCTCTCCTAAAATCAGGGCATGCCACCGACCGTTCTGGACCGTCGATCCGTCGAAGCCGCCAATGAGGCCATACGGCGGTACGTCGCGGGCCGGCGCACCTGGTCGCGCGCCGAACTGGCCGAGCTGGACCGCCTCCGCGGGATCTGGCAGGCCGCCCGCCAGGGCCAGGGCGACGTCCCGGGCCGCCGCCTTCCGGGCGAGGGGTGATCCCGCCCCGGCAATGCCGACAGAGGATGTCGGGTATGCCGGGGAGCATGGCGGCATGACGACCAGCTGGACAGACTTCCAGGAAGCACAGCCCGGCCTCGCGCAGGCCGTGCGCACCCGATTCGGCGGCTACAAGCACCACGTCCTCGGCACCCTCCGTGCCGACGGCTCCCCCCGGCTCAGCGGCATCGAGGCCGAGTTCCGGCTCGGCGAGCTGTGGCTGGGCATGATGCCCCGCTCCCGCAAGGCCCTCGATCTGCGGCGCGACCCGCGCTTCGCGCTCCACGTCAATCCCGGCCCGGACACCTCCATGGACGGGGGCGACGTACGGATCTCCGGACGCGCCGTCGAGGTCACCGACCCGGCGGCGATCGCCCGCTTCACCGGCGAGGTGACGGTGCCCGAGGGGCCCTTCCACCTCTTCCGCGCCGACATCGCCGAGGTCGTGCGCGTCTACGTCGAGGACCCCGACCTCGTCCTGGAGGTGTGGCGGCCCGGCGGTCCGCTGCGCACGGTGCGCCGCGGCAACGACGAGGCGCCCCCGCGCACGGATGTTTGACGTACCGTCAGATCTCTGTGAAGGGACTGTCACCGCGCGCCACGGCCGCGAGGAGCCCGGCGAAGTACCGCTGGACCATCTGGTGGAGCTGATGGCCGAAGCTGATCCGTGCCACCCCCAGTTCCGCCAGACGGCCCGGTGAGGGCCCGCCGGGCCAGGACAGCACGTTGACCGGGCGGCCGTCCACGCCCTCGACCACGGCCCGGACGGTGGGCTCGTCCAGCGCCCCGATCGGATAGACGCAGTCCGCGCCGGCCTCCAGGTACGCCCGGGCCCGGGCCACCGCGTCCGCCAGCCGATCCGCGGGAGCGGCATCGGCGCGGAGGAAGGAGTCCGCCCGGGCGTTGATCACCAGCTCCGGATCCGCCGCGCGCAGGGCGGCGATGTACGCCGCCTGTTCCTCCGGGCCGACCAGCTGTCCCGAGCGGGGGTCGGTGTCCTCCAGGTTGCAGCCCACGGCGCCGGTCGCGGCCAGCCGCTCCGCCAGCTGCGCGGGCGCCAGCCCGTAGCCCCGCTCCATGTCGGCGGTCACCGGTACGGGGACGGCCCGGGCGATGCGCGTGACCGCGGCGAGCATCTCCTCCCCGGGCGTGCCCTCCCGGTCCTCGTAGCCCAGGGCGGGCGCCACGGCCGCGCTCCCGGTGGCGACCGCCGGGAAGCCCGCTTCGGTCACGGCACGCGCCGAGGCGGCGTCCCAGACGTTCGGCAGGACCAGCGGGCGGCCCGGCACGTGCAGGGCGCGCAGACGGGAGGCGAGGGCCTTACGGGAGAGCTCGGTGTTCATGCCCTCCACGCTACGAGCGCGGGCGCGGGACGCCGAGGGCCATTCATCCGTCGGGCGGCAGGGCCACTTCGGGTGCGCCGCGTGCCGGGGTGCCGCAAGCTGGACGGGTGAGCCCGACCACCCCGATCGTCGTGTCCCCCGTCCAGGCCGGCGACCCGCCGTTCCGCATCGTGCAGATCGACGGGGAGCCCGTCGGCATCGCCCATGACCTGCTCGACGTCGTCCGCATCGCCCACGACGCCGGGCGGGAGCACGTCGACTTCGACGACCCGCAGGCCGTGCGCTGGCTCGGCGGGGGCAAGTACCACTGGGCCCCGTGAGGCCCGCCGGGCGACCGGTCCTCCGTACGGTTGCGTAAGATCCATTTCCCGCGATTGGGTGGTCCGTATGACTCGGACCCTCTACCTCTTCGCCGGTGCCGCCCCGCCCGTCTTCGACATCGCGCGGGTCATCGAGGACGCCCAGGTGCGCGGCTGGGACGTCTGCCTGGGCCTGACGCCCACCGCGGCCCGCTGGCTGGAGCCGAGCCTGGACGGACTGGCCGCGCTGACCGGCCGCCCGGTGCGCCACGAGTACCCGCTGCCCGGCCGGCCCGAGGTCTGGCCCCCGGCCGACGTGATCCTGGTGGCCCCGGCCACCTTCAACACGATCAACGGGTGGGCACTCGGCCTGACGGGGACGTTCGTCACCGGAACCCTCGCCGAGGGCATCGGCAAGCGCGTCCCGATGGTGGCGATGCCGTCCGTGAACGCGGCGCTCACGCAGCACCCGCAGTTCGAGCGCTCGCTGGAGACCCTGCGCGCCGCCGGGGTAACGATCTTGTTCGGCCACACCGGGACCGGGCCCGAGTACCCCTGGCAGCCGGCGCTCGCCGCCGCCGAGGCGGTCGCCGGCTGACGCGCCACGGCCGGGGCCGCGTGGTCCCGGCCGACGGCTCCGGTCGCCCGGGGCGCTCGTTCGCCCGGGGCGCTCGTTCGCCCGGGGTGACCGGCCCCTCGTCGATCAAGGTGAGTGACGGGACTCGAACCTGTTTCGTATGGCGATGGATGCGCATGAGCGGGGGAGAACGTGCCCATGCCGCACCACGTGCCGGATGGAGATCCGGAGTCACCCGTGCGCAGGCGGTCCGCAGTCAGACCGCGGCCGACCTGGCATGGCTGATCTTGCTACGGAACGCGTGACCGAGGCTTCCGGCCCGCCGACTTCGCCCGGTGGACGGGCGGCCCGTTCAGCGGTCCGCGCTGCCGGGCGGTACGACCCATTCGGCGGGTTGTCCCGTCAGGGAGGCGATCATGTCGAAGTCGCCGTCGTAGTGGAGGACCGTCCGCTGGTGCCGTTCTGCCGTGGCGGCGATCAGTAGGTCGGGGAGGGACAGTGCCCGGTGGAAGCCCGCGTTGAGAGCGTGGCGCTGGACTTCCAGGGCGCGGACGAAGGTGTGGTCGTCAGCGCGGATGTAGTCGAAGGCGTGGAGCCAGGTGCTGATCCGGGTCGCCTCGGAGCTGTCCCGTGCAGAGTGGATCATCTCGTACTCGGTGGGCTGGCACACTGCAAGGAGGTAACGCTCGTGCAGGGGCGCGAGCACCTCCTTGACACTCGGTTTCGTCCAGCGGGCGAGGGCGGACTTGTCGATCAGGTAGCGGTCCTGCATCAGGCGGCTGGGCGTCCGTCGCGGTCGCCGTCGTGCTTGAGAGAGCCGTCGGCGTTGCGGGGGCCCGTGTTCTCGACGATCTCACTGAAGTCGAACTCGCCGGCCTCCATGGCGTCGAAGCCCTCCTGTCGCAGGTGCCTCTTGACGGCGTCTTCCATGGCGAGGCGGACGGCTTTGGCCTTTGTTTTTGCTCCGAAGATGCGCATGGCTTCGGTGACCATGTCTTCATCGAGGTCGATGACTGTTCTGGCCATGCGAATGGTCCCTCCGCTGCTAGCCCTGCCAATTAAACGATACCTTTTATTGCCGAAGACAGATGTCGTTTCGGTTGGAGGTCTCATCGTGGATGGCCGACCCCGACACCGCGGCAGGGCTGGGTAAGGCGGGCCGAAGCGAGGTGTCGGCGGTCTCTGAACACGGTTCACGGAACGGCGACACGCGACTACTCGAACGCATGTCACCCTGTCCGAGGAGTTCCTCCCTCCTCGCGTTCCCGGTCTGAAGGAGGCACTGGCGAGCATCGACGGGCGCGGTGACCTGCTGATGGACGGGTCCATGGCTCTGATCAGGCCCCGTCACTCGGTGGGCGGATCGATGCACGAAAACCACACAGCATGTGACTGGGTACTTATGTCGAGCGAAGCTCCATGTGGACTTACGGCCATCGCTCCTTCCCGGGCGACTCAGATCGCGGGGGGATGGGCCGTGGTGTGGCCGCGGCCAAACGGCAGCCGGGCCCATGACCCGCGTTTGCGCAGGTCATGGGCCCGGCCCATAGGGTGAGTGACGGGACTCGAACCCGCGACATCCTGGACCACAACCAGGTGCTCTACCAGCTGAGCTACACCCACCACGACCGGTGCTTTGTGCTGCTCCGTACCGGCCGAGAAAAAGTGTACAGGGTCCGGGAGGGTGCTCGCTGCCACGTTTCCCGTGGCTCGCTCACTCCGCCGTTTCCGCAGGCAGGACGTACTTCGCGGCGATCGAGCGCGCCGTTTCGGTGTCGGGTCCCGGCTGGGGCACGAAGACCGCCTCGCGGTAGTAGCGCAACTCCGCGATGGACTCGCGGATGTCGGCCAGGGCGCGGTGGTTGCCGTTCTTCTCCGGGCTGGCGAAGTAGGCGCGGGGGTACCAGCGCCGGGCCAGTTCCTTGATGGAGGAGACGTCCACGATGCGGTAGTGCAGGTGCTGTTCGAGCGTGGGCATGTCCCGGGCGATGAAGCCGCGGTCGGTGGAGACCGAGTTGCCGCACAGCGGCGCCTTGCGCGGCTCGGCCACGTACTGGCGGACGTAGTCCAGGACGAGCTTCTCCGCCTCCTCCAGCGTCACGCCGCCGTCCAGCTCCTCCAGCAGGCCGGAGGCGGTGTGCATCGTGCGGACGATCTCCGGCATGCTCTCCAGGGCCTCGGCCGGCGGACGGATGACGATGTCCACCCCATCCCCGAGCACGTTGAGCTCCGAGTCGGTGACGAGCGCCGCCACCTCGATCAGAGCGTCCTGGGCCAGGGAGAGCCCGGTCATCTCGCAGTCGATCCACACCATCCGGTCGTTCATACGTCTCACCCTACGGGGCGATCCCGCGGAGCAGGCATAGTCGCGCTGCGACTGCGTCCGTCGCGGCCCTCCCGGTCACCGCGTGGCCGCCGGGCGCCGTGCGGCTCGCGGGGGTCGAAACGGCTGCCGGGCTGCTCCGGGATGCGCGCCGCGTAGGGCGGCTCGGCGTCGGTCTTGAGCGCGCCCGGGCCGGCGCCGGGACCGGCCTGGCCCACGATCTGCTGCAGCACCCCGCCGTGTCCGCGCTCCGCGGGGCCGCGGCGCGGGGCCGGCACCGCGCCGCCACCCGCCTCGGGACCGCGCGGTTCCCGGGTGGCGGGCAGCACGGGGTCCGGCTCGTCCTGTGGGCGCCGGGCCCGGAAGGCGGCCCGGTACGAGGCGGGGGAGGAGCCGAGCTGGCGGCGGAAATGGCCGCGCAGGGCGACGGGCGAGCGGAAGCCGCAGCGCGCGGCGACCTCGTCCACGGAGTAGTCGGAGGTCTCCAGCAGCCGCTGTGCCTGCAGGACGCGCTGAGTGATCAGCCACTGCAGCGGCGCGCTGCCGGTCAGCGTGCGGAAGCGGCGGTCGAAGGTGCGGCGGCTCATGTAGGCGCGGGCGGCCAGGGTTTCCACGTCGAACTGCTCGTGCAGGTGCTCCAGCGCCCAGGCGACGACCTCGGCGAGCGGGTCGCCGCCGATCTCCTCCGGTAAAGAGCGGTCGAGGTGCCGGGGCTGGCCGCCCCAGTCGCCGCGCCGCGGGGGTACCACCAGCCGGCGGGCGAGCGCGTTGGCGGCCTCGCCGCCGTGGTCGCTTCGTACGACGTGCAGGCACAGGTCGATGCCGGCGGCGGTGCCCGCGCTGGTGAGTACGTCTCCGTCGTCGACGAACAACTCGCGCGGGTCGACGTGGACGGACGGGTAGCGCTTGGCGAGGGTCGGCGCGTACATCCAGTGCGTGGTGGCGGGGCGGCCGTCCAGCAGCCCGGCGGCGGCGAGCACGAAGGCACCGGTGCACAGCCCGATGATGCGCGCGCCCTCCTCGTGGGCGCGGCGCAGCGCGTCCAGCGCCTCGGCGGGCGGGGGCTGCGAGATCGAGCGCCAGGCGGGCACGACGACCGTGCCGGCCCGCGACAGCGCCTCCAGGCCGTAGGGGGCCGACAACTCCAGCCCGCCGGTGGTGCGCAGCGGGCCGTCCTCGCCGGCGCAGACCAGCAGCCGGTAGCGCGGGACGCCCGCGTCCTGGCGGTCGATGCCGAACACGGAGAGCGGGATGGAGCTCTCGAAGATCGGGCCGCCGCTGAACAGCAGTACGGCGACCACCTCCTGACGGCGTCGCGCCGACAACTTGCGTGGTCCGCGGCCCTGTTGTGCGGTGACGGACGGGCCTGACGGAACGGAGGTGCTCACCGCGGCGCCAGACGCTCCCGGGACGTGCGGGACGCCCGGTGTCCCCGTCGACGTGGACGGTGCGGTGGACATGCCGGCGGCCGACTGGATCTCCGCCATGGTGCCGGTCCTGGACTCCTGTGTCATGGAGCTCAAGCCCCCCTCGGTCGTCTGGTCCTCTCGGTCCTGCACGGGTCCCCCGCCGTTGTCGCTCAAGATCGAATCTACTCGTTCCGCTGTACCCGCAGTGGCAAGTTCACCACCTGCCGGTATGTCGACATGACCACGTGGCGTGAAGCATTCGATCACGAAGCGTTCCCCTCGTGAAGTGTGCCTTCCGGGAGTGATACCGGCGCACAACGCCCGTGCGCCCCCTCATTCCGCTTCCGCCCTGGTGGCGGCGGGGGTTGCGGTACAGGATCCCAAGTCCCTTTCCCTGATGGGAAATTGGCCGAAAATAATGGGAAGTCCTGTACGCGCCCCTGGTCAGCGCCCCGTCGTACGCCCCTTGTGTGGCCGGGGAACGCGCGCGCCCCCGGCGTCCCGCGGGGCCGGGAGGACGATTCCGGATATGGCCGGAGGCGGACAGCGGGACAGGGCCGGACGCGGGGTGACTTGTCCGATTGGCGGCGGGGCGTTGCGCTCGGCGGCCGGCTCCGGCATTCTCCTGGAAACTCCGGGGTAGGGGGACGCTGTGAGGGCGCCTGCGCATCTGTGCAGGGGCCCCCAGTCGCCGTACTCTGGAGTCAGCGGGAAGGGCAGCCCCTTACCGGTCGAAATCAGGCCGGTCCCGCGGCCCCCGCACTGTTGTTGTCCGCCCACTCGGCGCCCCCGGCGCCGACCTTGCCGAGAAACCGCATCATGGCCGGTTACGAGCTCCCCGAGCCCGCCGACGGAAAGCCGCTCGCCGAATCGGCGGCGGTGCCGGAGGCGGCCTGCGAGCCGCGCACTTCCTGTGATCCCGCGTTCCGGCACGGCGTGGTCGTCGGTTTCGACGGCTCCGTGTCCAGTGAACGGGCCCTCGCGTACGCCATCGGCATGGCGCGCCGGTCCGGTTCCGCGCTGATCATCGTGCACGTCGCCAACCGGCTCCCGGCGACGGTGTGGGCGGGCTGCGAGCCGCCGGTCTTCGTCGATGTCCCCGACCACCGCACCGAGGTGCTCGGCCTGGAACTGGCCTGCGCCGACCACCTGACGGAAGTGCCGTGGATCCTGGTGGAGCGCGGCGGCGACATCTGCCACGAGCTGGAGGAGGTCGGCCGGGAGTACGAGGCCGACGCCATCGTGGTGGGTGGGACGCACGGGATCATCGGCAAGATCTTCGGGTCGGTCGCCGGACGCCTCGCCCGCCGTGCGCAGCGTCCTGTCGTGGTCATTCCATAACGATTCGGTGCACGAAGCCGTGAATCCGGCCCCCGCGGGATTGCTTGTGCCCTTGTGAAGGGTATCTCGTCAGCAGTTTCTTCCCTCGTACACGAAGGGGGCCCGCGGTGGACAACGACGTCTCCACGGCACGCACCGCAGGAGCCGGCGCCACGGCTCTGGGATATCTGGCACTCGGCCTGACACTGATCGCCTTCGGGCTGCTCAGCACGGGCGTATTCGACAACACCGCGGCGGCCGACGCCGCGGGACTCGCACTCGTCGTCGGCGGCGTCACGCAATTCGTCGCCGGCATGTGGGAGTTCTACGGTGGCAACGGCTTCACCGGCACCGCCTTCGCCCTGCTGGGCGCCTTCTGGGTGACCTGGTCGGCGGAGTCCGGCGCGGGCGCGAGCAAGGAGGTCACCGGGCTGTTCATGCTCCTGTGGGCGCTGCTGGCGCTCAGTCTGACCATGGCCGCGTGGCAGATGGGCGGCGTGGCGCAGGCGGCCTTCGGGCTGCTGACCGTGTCCACGGCTCTGTTCGGCATCGCGGCACTTGCCTCCAACGGTGGCCTCGGCAAGGCGGCCGGCTGGGTCGGCCTCGCGGCCGGCGCGGTCGCCTGGTACGGCGGGACCGCACTGCTCACCAACGCCACGTGGGGCCGGCGCGCGCTCGCCGACGGCTGGCGGCTGGCCATGCCGCACCGCGGGCACGCGGCCTGACCACCGGGGAGGGCGGCTCCGAGGCCCCCCGCGCCCTCGGGCGCGGGGGGCCTCGTCGTCCGACGGCGGGTCCCCCGGGGGCCTACTCGACGGTGACGGACTTCGCGAGGTTGCGCGGCTTGTCGATGTCCCGGCCCAGGGCGAGCGCCGTGTGGTAGGCCAGCAGCTGGAGCGGGATGCCCATCAGGATCGGGTCGAGCTCGTCCTCGTTCTTCGGGACGACGATCGTGTGGTCGGCCTTCGCCTGTTCCTGGTGCGCGACGGCCAGGATGCGGCCGCTGCGGGCCTTGATCTCCTCCATCGCGGCGCGGTTCTTCTCCAGCAGCGAGTCGTCCGGGACGATCGCGACGGTCGGCATCGCCGGCTCGATCAGGGCCAGCGGGCCGTGCTTGAGCTCGGAGGCCGGGTACGCCTCGGCGTGGATGTAGGAGATCTCCTTCAGCTTCAGCGACGCCTCCAGCGCCACCGGGTAGCCGCGCACCCGGCCGATGAACATCATCGACTTGGCGTCCGCGTACTCGGCCGCCAGCTTCGCGATGTCCTCCTCCTGCGCGAGGATCTCCTGGATCTGCTCGGGCAGCCTCCGCAGGCCCTCGATGATCCGCTTGCCGTCGGCCACCGAGAGGTCGCGGATTCGGCCCAGGTGCAGGGCGAGCAGCGCGAAGGAGACGACGGTGTTGGTGAAGCACTTGGTGGAGACGACACAGACCTCCGGGCCGGCGTGCACGTACACGCCGCCGTCGGTCTCCCGGGCGATCGCGGAACCCACCACGTTCACCACGCCGAGGACGCGGGCGCCCTTGCGCTTGAGTTCCTGCACCGCCGCCAGCACGTCGTAGGTCTCACCGGACTGCGAGACGGCGATGTAGAGCGTGTCGGGGTCCACGACCGGGTTGCGGTAGCGGAACTCGGAGGCCGGTTCCGAGTCCGCCGGGATGCGGGCCAGGCCCTCGATCAGCGAGGCACCGATCAGACCGGCGTGGTAGGAGGTTCCGCAGCCGAGGATCTTCACGCGGCGGATGCCGCGCGCCTCGCGGGCGTCCAGGTTCAGGCCGCCCAGGTGCACCGTGGAGAACTTGTCGTCGATCCGGCCGCGCAGCACGCGGTCGACCGCGTCGGGCTGCTCGCTGATCTCCTTGTGCATGTAGGTGTCGTGACCGCCCATGTCGTAGGAGGCGGCCTCCCACTCCACGGTCTCGGGGGTGGCCGTGGTGCGGGTGCCCGAGGTCGTGTACGTGCGGAAGTCGTCGGCCTTCAAAGTGGCCATCTCGCCGTCGTCGAGGGTGACGACCTGGCGGGTGTGGGAGATCAGCGCGGCGACGTCGGAGGCGACGAACATCTCCTTCTCGCCGATGCCGAGGACCACCGGCGAGCCGTTGCGGGCCACGACGATCCGGTCGGGGAAGTCGGCGTGCATGACGGCGATGCCGTACGTGCCCTCGATGACCTTCAGCGCCTCGCGGACCTTCTCCTCCAGGGACCCGGCCTGGGAGCGGGCGACCAGGTGGGTGATGACCTCGGTGTCGGTCTCCGAGGCGAAGACCACGCCGTCGGCCTCCAGCTTGGCGCGCAGCTCGGCGGCGTTGTCGACGATGCCGTTGTGGACGACGGCGACCTTGCCCTCGGTGTCGAGGTGCGGGTGCGCGTTCTCGTCGCTCGGGGCGCCGTGGGTGGCCCAGCGGGTGTGGGCTATGCCGGTGGTCCCGGCGAAGCGCTTGGGGATCCGCGCCTCCAGCTCACGGACCCGGCCCTTGGCCTTGACGGCCTTGAGCCCGCCGGATTTGCCGGCGACCACGACGCCCGCGGAGTCGTAACCGCGGTACTCCAGTCGCTGCAGCCCCTCCAGCAGCAGCGGGGCGACATCACGCTTCCCGATGTAGCCGACGATTCCACACATGTTTCCGTCCCTCCCGGTCGCACGCGGCGGCCCGGTCTCGCTGTCAGCCGTAGACGATGCGGCGCAGCTGCCGCAGTGAGTACTCGGGCGGGGTGACCGCCCGGCGCGGCAGCTCGGCCGTGATCCGTTCGAAGATCTCCGCGTTCTGCAGTCCCATGGCTTGCAGCTCACGGTGGCGGCGCCGTACGAAGTCCTCGGCTGTCTCGTCGAAGTACGCCAGAACGTCGAGGACCACCCGGGCGGCCTCGCCGCGTTGCAGCGGCGTGGTCCGCATCAGGTGGTCGACGAGGTCGTCATGGGCCGTCCGGCGTTCGAGCACCGGTCGATACTGAGGGAAGGAGGAGGCTGAGTGCAAGATTCCTGCCCGATATCGGGCAGAGGAGTGGCGAAAACTACGCCGGAAGGCCCAGCTCGCGTGCGATCAGCATGCGCTGCACCTCGCTGGTGCCCTCGCCGATCTCCAGGATCTTGGAGTCCCGCCACATGCGGGCGACCGGGTACTCGTTCATGAAGCCGTAGCCGCCGTGCACCTGGGTGGCCTCGCGGGCGTTGGTGACCGCGATCTCCGAGGAGTAGAGCTTGGCCATCGCCGCCTCCTTCTTGAAGGGCTCGCCGGCGAGCAGCCGGGACGCCGCGTCCCGCCAGGCGAGCCGGGCGGTGTGGGCGCGCATCTCCATGTCGGCGAGCTTGAAGGCGATCGCCTGGTTGCCGCCGATCGGGCGCCCGAAGGCCGTGCGCTCCTTGGCGTAGGCGACCGACTCGTCCACGCAGCCCTGCGCCAGTCCGGTGGCCAGCGCCGCGATGGCGATCCGGCCCTCGTCCAGGATGCGCAGGAACTGGGCGTAGCCCCGGCCCCGCTCGCCCAGCAGGTTGGCGGCCGGCACGCGGCAGTCGGCGAAGGACAGCTCCCGGGTGTCGGAGGCGTTCCAGCCGACCTTGCTGTACTTCTTCGAGACCGTGAAGCCCGGGGTGCCGGAGGGCACGATGATCGAGGAGATCTCCGGGCGGCCGTCCTCCTTCCGGCCGGTGACGGCCGTGACCGTGACCAGGGCGGTGATGTCGGTGCCCGAGTTGGTGATGAAGCTCTTGGTGCCGTTGATCACCCACTCGCCGCTCGACTCGTCCAGCCAGGCCGTGGTGCGGGTGCCGCCGGCGTCGGAACCGCAGTCCGGCTCGGTCAGCCCGAACGCGCCCAGCTGCTCGCCGGAGGTCAGCCGGGGCAGCCAGGCGCGCTTCTGCTCCTCGGTGCCGAAGCGGAAGACCGGCATGGCGCCGAGCGAGACCCCCGCCTCCAGGGTGATCGCCACGGAGGAGTCCACCCGGGCGAGCTCCTCCAGGGCGATGCACAGGGCGAAGTAGTCGCCGCCCATGCCGCCGTACTCCTCCGGGAAGGGCAGGCCGAACAGGCCCATGCGGCCCATCTCGCGGATGATCTCGTAGGGGAACTCGTCGTGCTCGTAGAACTCGCCGATCTTCGGCGCGACGACGTCATGCGCGAACTCCTCCACCGTGCGGCGGAGTTCCTCATACTCGGCGGGGAGCCGGTGGGCGGTCGTCATGGCTGTGGTCACTCCTGGTGGGAGAGGGCGCGGACGGTACGGGACGGGCTCGGTCGGCCCAATTGCTCCGCCATCCACACGCTGGTGGCGGTGAGGCGGCTGAGGTCGACCCCGGTCTCGACGCCGAGGCCGTCGAGCATCCAGACCAGGTCCTCGGTGGCGAGGTTCCCGGTGGCGCTCTTGGCGTAGGGGCAGCCGCCGAGGCCGCCGGCGGAGGCGTCGACGACGGTCACGCCCTGCCGGAGGGCGGCCAGCGTGTTGGACAGCGCCTGGCCGTAGGTGTCGTGGAAGTGGACGGCGAGCCGCTCGACGGGCACGTCCAGGCCGGTCAGGGTGTCCAGCAGCGCCACGACGTGGCCGGGGGTGGCGACGCCGATGGTGTCACCGAGGCTGAGCTCGTCGCAGCCGAGGTCGTACAGGCTGCGGGCCACCGCGGCGACCTGCGGGACGGGCACGGGGCCCTCCCAGGGGTCGCCGAAGCACATCGACAGATAGCCCCGCACCCTCGCTCCCGCCTCCTTGGCGGCGGTGACGACCGGCGCGAACATCTCCAGCGACTCGTCGATCGTGCGGTTGAGGTTGGCCTTGGCGAAGGACTCGGTCGCACTGCCGAAGACGGCGACCTCGCGCACCCCCAGGGCCAGCGCCCGCTCCAGCCCGCGCCGGTTGGGCACCAGCACGGGCAGCCGGACCGCGTCGCCCAGGTCGTCCAGCAGCGGCATCAACTGCTCGGCGTCGGCGAGCTGGGGCACCCACGCGGGGTGCACGAAGCTGGTCGCCTCGATGGTGGTCAGCCCGGCGTCGGCCAGGCGGTGCACGAACTCCGCCTTGACCTCGGTCGGCACCGTGGCCTTCTCGTTCTGCAGCCCGTCGCGGGCGCCGACCTCGTGGATGCGCACCCGCCGCGGGAGCCCGGCCAGCGGCACGGACATGGGCAGCCCGGGGATTCGCTCGACGGCCATCACTGGGCCTCCTCCTGGTGCGGGGCGACGACGGCGAGCACCTGGTCCATGGCGACCGTGCTGCCCGGGGTCACGTCGATCTCGGTGACGGTGCCGTCGTGCGGGGCGGTGATGACGTGCTCCATCTTCATCGCCTCCACCACGAGCAGGCTCTGACCCGCGACGACCTCGTCGCCCTTGGCGACCTTGACCACGGTCACCGTGCCCGGCATGGGCGCGGCCAGGGTGTCCACCCCGCCCGCGCCGGTTCCGCCGCGCAGCGCCGCCTCGACCGGGTCGTACGGCTGCAGGTGCCAGCCGTCACCGTCCCTGCCCAGCCAGTCGCCGGCGTGGTCGAAGGCGTGCGTGACGCCGTCCCACTCGACGGTGATCCGCTGCCCGGCGCCGGGGAGCAGCCGGGCCCGCACCGGCGCGGCGTCGTCCACACGCACCTCCGCGTCTTCGGCACGGCCGCGGACGCGGACCAGCACGGCCTGGCACCCGGACACGCGCAGCCAGTGGCCGGTCCAGGCGGGCTCCCCGCCGAGCCGCCACCCGCTCGGCACGGAGAACGGGTCCTGCCAGCCTCCGCCGGCCGCCGCCGGCTCAAGGGCCGCGTGGCGCAGCAGTGCGCTCGCCGCGTACACCTCGACAGGCACCTCGGACGGCACCAGAGCGGCCAGCTCCCGGTCGATGAGCCCGGTGTCCATCTCGCCGGAGACGACGTCGGGGTGGGCCAGGAGACGGCGCAGGAAGCCGGTGTTGGTCTCCAGGCCCAGCACCGTCGTCCCGGCGAGGGCGGCCCGCAGCCGGCGCAGCGCGGTCGGGCGGTCGGGGCCGTGGGCGATGACCTTGGCGAGCATCGGGTCGTAGGACGTGCCGATCTCGCTGCCGGTGCGGAGCCCGGAGTCGACGCGCACGCCTTCGCCGGCGGGCTCGTCCAGCGCCAGCACGGTGCCCGCCGACGGCAGGAAGTTGCGGGAGGGCACTTCGGCGCAGATCCGGGCCTCGACGGCGTGCCCGGTCAGGGCGACCTCGTCCTGGCCGAAGGACAGCCGCTCGCCTGCGGCGATCCGCAGCTGCCACTCCACCAGGTCCAGCCCGGTGACCAGTTCGGTGACGGGGTGCTCGACCTGGAGGCGGGTGTTCATCTCCATGAAGCAGTAGGCGGACGGGTCGGCGCCCGGGACGATGAACTCCACGGTGCCTGCGCCGACGTAACCGCAGGACAGCGCGGCCTGGACGGCGGCGGCGCCCATGGCGGCCCGGGTGGTCTCGTCCAGCAGGACCGAGGGGGCCTCCTCGATCACCTTCTGGTGGCGGCGCTGCAGCGAGCACTCGCGCTCCCCGAGGTGCACCACGTTGCCGTGGCCGTCGGCCAGCACCTGGATCTCGATGTGCCGGGGCCGGTCGATCCATCGCTCGACGAGCAGGGTGTCGTCCCCGAAGGAGCCGCGTGCCTCGCGGCGGGCCGCCGCGATCTCCTCCGCGAGCAGGGCGTCGTCGCGCACCAGGCGCATGCCCTTGCCGCCGCCGCCCGCCGACGGCTTCAGAAGCACGGGGGTGCCGATCTCCAGGGCGGCCGCCGTCAGCTGCTCGTCCGTCAGACCGCTGCCACTGCTGCCCGGCACCACCGGCACGCCGGCCTCGCGGACGGTCTCCTTGGCGCGGATCTTGTCGCCCATGAGCTCGATGGCCCGGGCGGGCGGGCCGATGAAGGCGAGCCCCGCGTCCGCGCAGGCGCGGGCGAAGGCGGCGTTCTCGGCGAGGAACCCGTAACCGGGGTGGACCGCCTGGGCGCCGGTGCGCGCGGCCGCCTCCAGCATCCGCTCGATCGACAGGTAGCTCTCGGCGGCCGCCGCGGGGCCGATGCGCACGGCGGTGTCGGCCTCGCGCACGTGGCGGGCCCCGGCGTCGGCGTCGCTGAAGACGGCGACCGAACGGATCCCGAGCCGTCGCAGGGTGCGGATGACGCGGACGGCGATCTCGCCGCGGTTGGCCACCAGGACGGTGTCGAACATCGCTGACATCACTGTGCTCCCCCTACATCCGGAAGACGCCGAAGCCCGGCGCCTGCGGATCGCGTTGCGGAATCGGCGCGTTGGCGCACGCGGTCAGGGCCAGTCCCAGTGCCTGACGGGTCTGCAGGGGGTCGATGACCCCGTCGTCCCACAGCCGGGCGGTCGCGTAGTAGGCGTTGCCCTGCTCCTCGTACTGGGCGCGGATCGGAGCCTTGAAGCCCTCCTCGTCCTCCGCGGCCCAGGTGTCGCCGGCCGCCTCGATCTGGTCGCGCTTGACGGTGGCCAGCACGGAGGCGGCCTGCTCGCCGCCCATGACGGAGATCTTGGCGTTGGGCCACATCCACAGGAAGCGCGGCGAATAGGCGCGGCCGCACATCGAGTAGTTGCCCGCGCCGTAGGAGCCCCCGATGACCACGGTCAGCTTGGGCACCCGGGTCGTGGCCACCGCGGTGACCATCTTGGCGCCGTGCTTGGCGATGCCGCCCGCCTCGTACTGACGGCCCACCATGAAGCCCGAGATGTTCTGCAGGAAGAGCAGCGGGATGCCGCGCTGGTCGCACAGCTCGATGAAGTGCGCGCCCTTCTGGGCCGATTCGGAGAACAGGATTCCGTTGTTGGCGACGATCCCCACCGGGTGGCCGTGGATCCGGGCGAAGCCGGTGACCAGCGTCGTGCCGTACTCGGCCTTGAACTCCGCGAAGCGGCTGCCGTCGACGAGGCGCGCGATGACCTCGCGGACGTCGTAGGGGGTGCGTGGATCGACCGGGACCGCGCCGTAGAGCCCGGCCGGGTCGACGGCGGGCTCCTCGACGGGCGCGACCGTCCACGGCAGGTCGGCGCGGGCGGGCAGGGTGGCCACGATGTTCCGCACGATGCGCAGGGCGTGCGCGTCGTCCTCGGCCAGGTGGTCGGTGACGCCGGAGGTGCGGGAGTGCACCTCTCCGCCGCCGAGCTCCTCGGCCGTGACCACCTCGCCGGTGGCGGCCTTCACCAGCGGCGGGCCGCCGAGGAAGATCGTGCCCTGGCCGCGGACGATCACCGCCTCGTCGCTCATCGCGGGGACGTAGGCGCCGCCCGCCGTGCAGGAGCCGAGGACGGCGGCGATCTGCGGGATGCCGCGCGCGGACATGGTCGCCTGGTTGAAGAAGATCCGCCCGAAGTGGTCGCGGTCGGGGAAGACCTCGTCCTGCCGGGGCAGGAAGGCGCCGCCGGAGTCGACCAGGTAGACGCACGGCAGCCGGTTGTCCAGGGCGATCTCCTGGGCGCGCAGGTGCTTCTTGACCGTCATCGGGTAGTACGTGCCGCCCTTGACGGTGGCGTCGTTGGCGACGATCACGACCTCGCGGCCGGAGACCCGGCCGATCCCCGCGACGACGCCGGCGGCCGGGGCCTGGCCGTCGTACATGCCGTCGGCGGCCAGCGGGGCGAGCTCCAGGAAGGGCGATCCGGGGTCGAGCAGCCCGTCCACCCGGTCGCGGGGGAGCAGCTTGCCGCGCGCGGTGTGCCGGGCGCGGGCCTTCTCGCCGCCGCCGAGTGCGGCCGCGGCGAGCTTCTCGCGCAGTCGCGCGGACAGCTCGGCGTGCGCCTTCTCGTTGGCGCGGTAGGCCTCGCTCGCCGGATCCGCGGCGCTGGCGAGGACGGGTGCTTCCATGTCACGGGCCCCCGGAGGAGTTAGCGGTCGTTAACGTGTTGTCGACCACGTTAGCGGTCGTTAACACGGCTGTCTAGAATGGTAGGACGATGAGACGGCGGGGGCATCCGCGGACCGGAGGCCTCGCGGAAAGGTGCGGTGTGGAGCCCACGAGGACTGCGGCCAGGGCGGCCGGCGGCAGGCGCGACCAGATCCTGAGGGAGGCCGCGCGGCTTTTCGCCGAGCGCGGGTTCCACGGGGTCGGCGTGGACGAGATAGGGGCGGCCGTCGGCATCAGCGGCCCGGGGCTGTACCGGCACTTCGCCGGCAAGGACGCGATGCTCGCCGAGCTGCTCGTCGGGATCAGTGGCCGGCTGCACGCGGCGGGCCGCATGCGCGTGGCCGAGGCGGACGGCGCCGCCGCCGCGCTGGACGCCCTGGTCCGCGGGCACATCGACTTCGCCCTGGACGACCGGGCGCTGATCATTCTCCACGACCGTGAGCTGGACCGGCTGCGCGACTCCGACCGCAAGCTGGTGCGCCAGCTGCAGCGGCAGTACGTCGAGCAGTGGGTCACGGTCGTCCGCGAGGTCCACCCGGGGGCGGCCGAGTCCGAGGTCCGCGCGGCCGTGCACGCCGTCTTCGGCCTGCTCAACTCCACCCCGCACCTCGGCCCGCACGGGGGGCTGCCCGGCCGCGCGGCGACCGCCGTGCTGCTGCACCGGCTGGCCCTGGGCGCCTTCGCCGCTCTGGACAGCGCGCACAACCGGGAAGTAACTTACTGAGCGCTTGCTTATCGCTCGGTGTGCAGAGGAGGCGCCACGTGCGTCGCACGGTATTCAACGAGGACCACGAGGCCTTCCGGGAGACGATCCGGGACTTCATCGCCAACGAGGTCGTACCCGTCTACCCCGAGTGGGAGGAGGCGGGGTACCCGCCCCGTGACTTCTACCGGCGCCTGGGCGAGCTGGGCATCTTCGGCATCGAGGTGCCCGAGGAGTACGGCGGGGCGGGCATCACGGGCTGGAAGTTCAGCGCCGTGGTGACCGAGGAGTGCGCCCGCGCCGGCGTCAGCTTCGGCAGCAGCGGCGTGCACACCGGCCTGGTGCTCCCGTACCTCCTCGAGTTCGCCAACGAGGAGCAGAAGAAGCGCTGGCTGCCCGACTTCATCAGCGGTGACATGATGACCGCCATCGCCATGACCGAGCCCGGCACCGGCTCGGACCTGGCCGGCATGACCACCAGCGCGAAGCTCTCCGAGGACGGCACCCACTACGTCCTCAACGGCGCCAAGACCTTCATCACCGGCGGCGTGGTCGCCGACCGCGTGCTGGTCGTCTGCCGCACCTCGCCCGCCACCCCGGAGGACCGTCGCCGCGGCCTGTCGATCCTCGCGGTCGACACCACGAGCGAGGGCTACGCCGTCGGCCGCAAGCTGGAGAAGATCGGGCTGCGCACCTCCGACACCGCCGAGCTGTCCTTCACCGACGTCAAGGTCCCGGTCGAGGACCTGCTCGGCGAGGAGGGCAAGGCCTTCTCCTACCTCGCCCACAACCTGCCGGTCGAGCGCCTCGCGATCGCCGTGGGCTCCTACGCCCAGGCCGACGCCGCCGTCCGCTTCGCGACCCAGTACGTGCGCGACCGCAAGGTCTTCGGCAAGGCCGTCGCCGAGTTCCAGAACACCAAGTTCGTGCTCGCCGAGTGCGCCTCCGACGTGGACGCCATGCAGGCCGTCGTCGACCGGGCGCTCGAGGCGCACGAGCACGGAGACCTCACCGCCGCCGACGCCGCCCGCGCCAAGCTCTTCTGCACCGAGACCGCGGCCAAGGTCATCGACCGCTGCCTCCAGCTGCACGGTGGCTACGGCTACATGCTGGAGTACCCGATCGCCCGCTTGTACGCGGACAACCGCGTGCACCGTATCTACGGCGGCACCAGCGAGGTCATGAAGTCGATCATCGCCAAGTCGATGGGGCTGTGACCGCACGGTCCGCCGACCCCGAGAGACACACGTGACCAACCACGCACTGCAGTCGCTGCTCGATCTGCTCGACCTCGAGCGGATCGAGCAGGACATCTTCCGCGGCGCCAGCCGCCCCGCCGTCGTCCCCCGCGTCTTCGGGGGCCAGGTCGCCGCACAGGCGCTGGTCGCGGCGGGGCGCACGGTCCCGGAAGGACGCGACGCCCATTCCCTGCACGCCTACTTCCTGCGCATGGGCGACCCGGGCGCGCCGATCGTCTACCAGGTCGACCGCATCCGGGACGGCCGCTCCTTCACCACCCGCCGGGTGGTCGCGGTACAGCACGGGCAGCCGATCTTCCACCTGTCCGCGTCCTTCCAGACGTACGAGGACGGGCTGGAGCACCAGGAACCGATGCCGCCGGCGCCGGAACCGGAGACCCTGCCCACCGGCGAGGAGCTGCTGCTCCCGCACCGGAACCGGTTCCCCGACCCCTCGGTCGTGGACCGTCTCCTGGAGGCGCGTGCCGCCGTCGACCTGCGCTACGTCGACGCCCCGCCCTTCCTCGCCGCCGGCGCGGGCCCGCGCGAGCCCCGTTCCCAGGTGTGGTTCCGCGCCAACGGCAAGGTCGCCGACGACCCGCTGCTTCACGTCTGCCTCGCCACCTATGTGTCGGACATGACGTTGCTGGACTCCGTGCTGCTGGCCCATGGGCGCGGCGGCTGGGCGGTCGGGGACGTTGTCGGCGCCAGCCTGGACCACGCCATGTGGTTCCACCGGCCGTTCCGCGCCGACGAGTGGCTGCTGTACGACCAGCAGAGCCCCTCCGCCTCCGGCGGGCGCGGGCTCGGCACGGCGCGCATCTACACCCAGGACGGGCGGCTGGCCGTCTCCGTCATCCAGGAGGGCGTGGTCCGCGTACCGCGGGGCTGAGTCACCGCGTCACCGGTCCACCTCCAGCGGCAGTGCCGCCCGCACCAGGAAGCCGCCGTCCGGCTCGGGGCCCGCGTTCAGGGTGCCGCCCAGGCCTCGGTCGCCGCGACGGTGACCAGGCAACCGTCGACGGTGGCCGGGGCAGCCGCACGCGGCGTCCCCGGCGCGAGCCCGGCCCGGTGCGCCAGGATCGCCGGCGACACCCGGTCGGGACGCCGCAAGGACGGCGGCCCGGGGCCCGTCCGGGAAACAGCCGGCCACGCCCGAGGGGGCGTGGCCCGCTGTCAGGCGGGACTGGTCAGGCCCGCCGCGTCCAGGAGGTAGGCCGTCATCGGGTCGTAGTGGCGCGGGTCGGTTACGTGGTCGTCGAGCGGGACGGTCACCGAGACGGTGCCCTCCGCCTCCGCGAGGAAGAGCGCCGGGTCGTTGCAGTCCGCGAAGCCGACGGCGTCGATGCCGCGCTGCCCGGCGCACCCCGCCCAGCCGTGGTCGGCGACGACCAGGCCGGGCAGCGGCCGGCCCTGCGCGGCCAGCGCGTCCAGGACCGCCGCCATCGGGCCGGGGGAGTGGGTGTGCCACAGCGTTGCGCCACGCTCCAGCATGGCCACGTCGCAGAACTGGAAGACGCCGCCCTCGTCGGTGGACAGCCCGTCAGGGATCGCGACGACCTCGGCCCCGGCGGCCCGGCTGGCCGCGGCCAGGGTGCGGTGGACGTCCAGTAGACCGCCGGGGTGGCCGGTGGCGAAGAGCACCCGCTGCCCGCCCTCCACGGCCTTGCAGAGCATCCGGGCGGCCCGGTCCAGGGCACTGATCGTCAGTTCGGGATCGATGGTGTCCTGCCCGCGGAGGTGGCCGGGGTCGGCGACGACCCCGCAGCGCTCGGCCATGACCGCCAGCACCGCCTCCTCGTCCGTCCAGCGGTCGCCGAACTCCAGACCGAACCAGTAGTGGCGGTCGCCCTCGGCGAGTCTGCGGTAGTGGGAGCGGTTGTTCTCGCGGGGGGTGGCGACGTCGCCCGCGATGCGCGTGCGTACGAGGTGGTCGGCGAGGGCCTTGCGGGACGGCACGGTGACATGGGGCAGCATGCCCCCCATTGTCGCCTGCTGTCGGACGTGCGTGCGGGGGGCCGCCGATCGACGCCGGTCCGTTACCTCCTGCCGGGGCGTCAGACAGCACGCCGCGGCGGGGCGGACGGGCTCACAGCCAGCGCAGCGCGAACCACAGCTCCATGCGTACGTCCGGGTCGTCCAGGTCCGCCTCCAGCAGGGCCGCCGCCCGCCCGACGCGCTGGCGCACGGTGTTGCGGTGCACCTCCAGCGCGACGGCCGTCCGGTCCCAGCTGCCGTGCAGACCGATCCAGGTGCGCAGTGTCTCCACCAGGGCGGGCGAGTCCGCCACCGGCGCCAGCAGTTCCCGCGCCCTGGACCTGGCGTCGTCCGGGGTGACCAGTCCGCTCATGCCGGGACCGGCCCCGCGGTGGGTCACCAGGGGCACCCGGGTGGCGACCGCCCGGCGCAGCGCGCCCGCGGCCTGGCCGTCCCCGGTGACGAGGGCGGCCACCGCCACCGGGCCGCTCACCCCGAGGGTCCACCCCGGCTGGGCGGTCACCTCGCGGCCGGCCGGCAGCAGCAGGCGTACGACGGCGTCGCCCGGCTCGATCAGCGCTGTGCCCAGGGCCGCGCCGAGGGCCGCGGCCGCCAGCGGTCCGGCCGGGCCGCCGCGCCTGTGGGCGTGCACGACGGCCCAGCGGGTCTCCGGCCCCAGCAAGGGGGCCGCCTCCTGCGGGTCCGCGCCCAGCAGCAGCCGTACCAGCGCCGCGGACCGGCCCGCCTCCGCGCTGCCCAGGTGCGGCCCGGTGAGCAGCGAGAGGAGCACCGCGGCGACGTTGGCGACCGCGTGGTCGCCCGGATCGGGGTGGCCAGTGGCCAGGACGAGCGCCGGCCGCTCGCTCGGGGCGCCGCCGGCGAGGGCGTACGCCGAAAGGCGCGTCCCGGCGTGGGTGTCGGTCGCCGAGGAGGGCGCGTGCGCGTCCGGCGCCGGGCGCACCACCCGGGCGAGCCGGGCCGCCGCCGCACGCGCTCCCGGGTCCGGGGCGGTTCCCGCGGCGTACACCTCGGCCCCGTCCGGAGCGATCAGCGCGGCCCATGCGCCCAGGCGGCCGGCGAGCCTGCGCAGGACCGAGGGCACGGGGTCGGGGCGCGCGGCGGCCGCGGCGAGGGCCTGCTGCGCCTCGGTGACGTGCCTCAGCTCACGCACGCGGGCCTCGCCCATGGCCTGCCAGACCGCCCGCGCGACCGCGGTGAAGGGGGTCCGCGGCGGCACCTCCACCAGCGGCAGGCCGTGCCGGTCGCAGGCGGCGACCAGCGCCGCCGGGGTCTCGTCGTGCACCGGGGCGAGGCCGAAGCCGAGCGCCGCCGCCCCCGCCTCGCGCGTGCGGGCCACGTAGCGGTCCAGGTAGGCGTCGGCACCCGCCGCCGACGCGAAGTGCACCCCCGCGGTCAGCAGCAGCTCCCCACCGAGCAGGTAGGGGAAGGGGTCCTCCATCTCACTGGTGTGCACCCACTGGACGCGGATGTCCCTGTCGGCCGCGGACGGGCCCGCGACCTGGCGCAGCCCGAGGTCGGGCAGGGCGAGCAGAGTGGCGAGCGGGATCGGCGGGGTGGGCGGCGCCAGGTCCTGACGCGGGGGAGCCATGTGTGTTTCCTCCATGCGGACCGGTTGCGGTGGATGAAACGTACACTTCAGCGCTTCTTCCCGGCCACCTATCGTCACCGCAGAGGAAAGCCCGCGGCTCCGCCCGCGCAACCGATGGAGGAGGGCTCATGGCCGTCGACTACGCCGTGATCATCGGCTATCTGGCCGGCATGCTCGCCGTGGGCTGGTGGGGCATGCGCCGCGCCAGGTCCAAGAGCGAGTTCCTGGTCGCCGGCCGCCGGCTGGGCCCGTCGATGTACTCCGGCACCATGGCCGCGATCGTCCTCGGCGGCGCCTCCACCATCGGTGGCGTCGGCCTCGGGTACCAGTACGGCCTGTCCGGCGCCTGGATGGTCTTCACCATCGGCCTCGGCCTGCTGGCGCTGAGCGTCTTCTTCTCCGCCCGCATCGCCCGCCTGAGGGTGTACACCGTCTCCGAGATGCTCGACCTGCGCTACGGCGGCTCGGCCGGCGTCATCTCCGGTGTCGTCATGTGGGCGTACACGCTGATGCTCGCGGTGACCTCGACCATCGCGTACGCGACGATCTTCGACGTCCTGTTCGGCCTGGACCGCACCCTGGCGATCATCCTGGGCGGTGCGGTCGTGGTCGCCTACTCCACGCTGGGCGGCATGTGGTCGATCACGCTCACCGACATGGTGCAGTTCGTGGTCAAGACCCTCGGCGTGCTGGTCCTGCTCCTGCCCATCGCGGTGGTCAAGGCGGGCGGCTTCGCGCAGATGAAGGCACAGCTTCCGACCGAGTACTTCGCGCCCCTGGGCATCGGCGGACAGACGATCTTCACCTATGTGCTGATCTACACCTTCGGCATGCTCATCGGCCAGGACATCTGGCAGCGGGTGTTCACCGCCCGCAGCGACAGGATCGCCAAGCTCGGCGGCACCGCCGCCGGTGTCTACTGCCTGGTCTACGCGATCGCCGGCGCCGTCATCGGCACCGCCGCCAAGGTGCTGTACCCGAACCTGGCGGCGCCCGACGACGCCTTCGCCACCATCGTGAAGGACGCGCTGCCGGTGGGCGTGCGCGGCCTGGTGCTGGCCGCGGCGCTGTCCGCGGTGATGTCCACCTCCTCCGGCGCGCTGATCGCCTGTGCCACCGTTGCCAACAACGACATCTGGTCGCGGCTGCGCGGCGTCGTCTCCCGCGGGCGGGACGACGAAGAGGGCGCGCACGACGAGGTCTCGGGCAACCGCGCCTTCATTCTGATCATGGGCGTGGCCGTCATCGTCACCGCCATCGCGCTGAACAATGTCGTCGAGGCGCTGACCGTGGCCTACAACCTCCTCGTGGGCGGCCTGCTGGTGCCGATCCTCGGCGGTCTGCTGTGGAAGCGCGGCACCGCGGCGGGCGCCCTCGCCTCGGTGGCCGTCGGCGGCCTGGCCGTCGTGGGATTGATGGCCTGGAAGGGCATCCTGGCCAACGAGCCCGTCTACTACGGCCTGCTCGCCTCCCTCGTCGTCCACATCGCGGTGAGCCTCGCCACCAAGCCGACCGACGCCGCCGTGCTGGCGGCCTGGCGGGAGCGGCTGGCCGGACGGACCCCCGTCCCGGCCGCCGAGGGAACCGTTCCAGTCGGATAAAGTCACAAAGCGAGCAGAGCGCAACGAAGCGTATGAAAGAAGGCAGTCACCCATGAGCAGCACCGAACCGCGCGGCCCCATCGACTCCTCCCGCACCCCGCGGTACGCCGGGCCCGCCACGTTCGCGCGGCTCCCGCGCCTGGACGAGGTCGGCGCCACCGACGTCGCCGTGGTCGGCGTGCCCTTCGACGCGGGTGTCTCCTACCGACCCGGTGCCCGCTTCGGCGGCAACGCGATCCGTGAGGCCTCCCGCCTGCTGCGCCCGTACAACCCCGCACAGGACGCCTCGCCCTTCGCGCTCGCCCAGGTCGCGGACGCCGGTGACATCGCCGCCAACCCGTTCGACATCCACGAGGCCGTCGAGACCATCCAGGCCGCCGCCGACGACCTGCTCGGCACCGGCGCCCGCCTGATGACCCTCGGCGGCGACCACACCATCTCGCTGCCCCTGCTGCGTGCCATGGCCCGCAAGCACGGTCCGGTCGCGCTGCTCCACTTCGACGCCCACCTCGACACCTGGGACACCTACTTCGGGGCCGAGTACACCCACGGCACCCCGTTCCGCCGGGCCGTCGAGGAGGGCGTCCTCGACACCTCCGCGCTCTCCCACGTCGGCACCCGCGGCCCGCTGTACGGCAAGCAGGACCTCACCGACGACGAGAAGATGGGCTTCGGCATCGTCACCTCCGCCGACGTCTACCGGCGCGGCGCCGACGAGGTCGCCCAGCAACTGCGCGAGCGCATCGGCGACCGCCCGCTGTACATCTCCATCGACATCGACGTCCTCGACCCGGCCCACGCCCCCGGCACGGGCACCCCCGAGGCCGGCGGCATCACCTCCCGTGAGCTGCTGGAGATCCTGCGCGGCCTGGCCTCCTGCCACCTGATCTCCGCCGACGTCGTCGAGGTCGCCCCTGCCTACGACCACGCCGAGATCACCAGCGTCGCGGCCTCCCACACCGCCTACGAGCTGACCACGATCATGACCCGGCAGATCGCGGCGAGCCGCGCATGAGCGAGCGGAACGGCGGAGACCTGGTCGTCGAATCCCTGGCGGCGTTGGGCGCGACGACCGTCTTCGGGCTGCCCGGGCAGCACGCCCTCGGCGCCTTCGACGCGCTGCGGCGCTCGAAGCTGGAGTACGTGGGGCTGCGCGTCGAGAACAACGCGGGCTTCGCCGCGGACGCGTACGCCAGGGTCACCGGCGGGGCCGCACCCCTGCTGGTCTCCACCGGCCCCGGCGCGCTGATGACGCTCGCCGCACTGCAGGAGTCGGCCGCCGCCTCGGCGCCGGTCGTCGCCATCGGCAGCCAGGTCCCGGTCGCCGGCCTCGGCGGTGGCCGCCACGGCTACCTGCACGAACTCGTCGACCAGAAGGCGTCGTTCCGCGACATCGTCAAGTCGGTGCACACCGTCCGCGCCGCCTCCCAGATCCCCTCGGCCCTCGCCGCCGCCTGGGAGTCGGCCCTGACCGCGCCGTACGGGCCGGTCTGGGTGGAGATCCCGCAGGACGTGCTGCTCGCCCCCGTGACCGTCCCGCCGGTCGGGGAGCTGGCCGCCGAGCCCCGGCCGCTGCACCCGCGCGCCGAGCTGATCGCCGAGGCCGCGGCGCTGCTGTCCCGCGCCGAGCGGCCGGTCGTGCTGGCCGGCGGCGGGGTGGTGCGCGCGGGGGCCGAGGCCGCGCTGCGCGCCCTCGCCGAGCGGCTCGACGCCCCCGTCGCCTGCACCTTCGGCGGCAAGGGGGCCTTCCCGTGGGAGCACCCGCTGTCGCTGCGGAGCTGGCTGGAGGACCGGCACACCACCGACTTCCTGGAGGACGCCGACGTCCTGCTGGTCGTCGGCTCCGGACTGGGCGAGCTCTCCTCGAACTACCACACCTTCCGCCCGCGCGGCAGGGTGATCCAGGTCGAGGCGGACCTCGGCAAGCTGGAGTCCAACCACCCGGCGCTCGGCATCCACGCCGACGCCCGGCTCGCCCTCGGCGCGCTCGCCTCCGCCGTCGGCGAGCGCCGCGACGCGGGTGCGCGCGAGGTGGTGGCGGCGCTGCTGGAGCGGGTCCGGGAGCGCATCGACGGCCAGGACCTCGGCCTGGAACGGCGCGTCCTCGCCGCCGTGCGGGACGCCCTCCCCGAGGACGCCCCCAGCTTCTGGGACATGACGATCCTCGCCTACTGGGCATGGTCCGCCTGGCCCGGCCCGATGCACTCCGCCCAGGGCGCCGGCGGCCTCGGCTACGGCTTCCCCGCCGCGCTCGGCGCGGCCGCCGCGGACCGCACCCGGCCCGTGCTGGCCGTCTCGGGCGACGGCGGCGCGATGTACTCGATCGCGGAGCTCGCCACGGCCAGGCAGTACGGCCTGCCCGTCACCTGGCTGATCGTCGACGACGGCGGCTACGGCATCCTGCGCGAATACATGACGGACGCCTTCGGCGAGGCCACCGGCACCGAGCTGGCCCGGCCGGACTTCGTCGCCCTCGCCGCATCCTTCGGCGTCCCGGCGGTCCGCACCAGCCCCGAGCGGCTCCGGGACGACCTCGCGGAGGCCCTCGCGGCGCCCGGCCCCTCCGTGGTCGTGCTCCCCGCCCGCTTGCGGATGTTCGCGCCGACGCACCTGGGGTGACCCGAGGGCCCGGAGGCCGGGACCCGGGCACAGGAACCCGGTCCCGGCCACAGGCGAAACGTTTCGGATCGCTTGGTCCCAGGACCTCCGCCCGGGCACTGTCGGACCTTCGCCGTAGTTTTGTTGCAGGAGGATGAAATCCGCACTCCAGGGCGTTGTGATCCTCCGGCGAGAAGGACGGGACAGGAGGACACCGGGTGGCGGCGAAGGACGACCAAGCGAAGGCCGGGAAGGCCGTGGCGGCCGAGGGCTGGCTGCGGCGGCTGATGCGTTACTGCTGGCGCTACCGGTGGAACGTGGGCCTCGCGCTCGGTTCCTCGCTCGCGGGCATGGCCGTGATGGCGCTCGTGCCGCTCGTCCCCAAGCTGATCATCGACGACGTCATCGTCAAGCACGACAAGCCGCTGGCCCCCTGGGCCGGTGTGCTGATCGGCGCCGCGATCGTGGTCTATCTCATGACGTTCCTGCGGCGCTTCTACGGCGGCAGGCTCGCCCTCGACGTGCAGCACGACCTGCGCACGGACATGTTCCACTCGCTCACCCGGCTGGACGGCGCGCGCCAGGACGAGCTCAACACCGGTCAGGTCGTCGGCCGGGCCACCAGTGACCTGCAGCTCATCCAGGGCCTGCTCTTCATGGCGCCCATGATGATCGGCAACGTCCTGCTGTTCGTCCTGTCGATCGTCGTGATGTTCGTGCTCTCGCCGCTGCTGACCGTGATCGCCCTCGCCGTCGCGCCCGCCCTGTGGTTCCTGGCCGACCGCAGCCGCAAGCGGCTCTTCCCCGCCACCTGGTACGCGCAGGGCCAGGCCGCCGCCGTCGCCGGGATCGTGGACGGCTCGGTGACCGGCGTCCGCGTCGTGAAGGGCTTCGGCCAGGAGCAGCAGGAGATGTCCAAGCTGCGCTCGGTCAGCGAGCGGCTCTTCGCCGGGCGCCTGCGCACCATCAGGCTCAACGCGCGCTACAGCCCCGCCCTGCAGGCCGTGCCCTCGCTCGGGCAGGTCGGCATGCTGGCGCTCGGTGGCTGGATGGCCGTACGGGGCCAGATCACCCTGGGCACCTTCGTCGCGTTCTCGACCTACCTCGCGCAGCTGACCGGACCGGTGCGCATGCTCACCATGATGCTCACGGTCGGCCAGCAGGCCAGGGCCGGGGTCGAGCGCGTCACCGAACTGATCGACACCCGGCCCAGCCTGGAGGAAGGCACCGGGCAGCTGCCCCGCGAGGCCGCGGCCACCGTCGAGTTCGACCACGTCAGCTTCGGCTACGACCGCACGCGCCCCGTGCTGGACGACTTCTCGCTCACCGTCGAGCCCGGCGAGACCGTCGCCGTCGTCGGGGCTTCCGGCAGCGGCAAGTCGACCGTCTCGTTGCTGCTGCCGCGCTTCTACGACGTGACGGGCGGCGCCGTCCGCGTCGGCGGCCGGGACGTGCGCGACCTCACCTTCGGCTCCCTGCGCGACGCCATAGGGCTCGTGCCGGAGGACAGCTTCCTGTTCTCCGACACCATCCGCGCCAACATCGCCTACGGCCACCCCGACGCCACCGACGAGCAGATCCTGACCGCGACCCGGCACGCCCAGGCGGACGCGTTCATCAGTGCCCTGCCCGAGGGGTACGACACCGTCGTCGGCGAGCAGGGGCTGACCCTCTCCGGCGGCCAGCGTCAGCGCGTCGCCCTGGCTCGTGCCATCCTCACCGATCCGCGGCTGCTCATCCTCGACGACGCGACCTCCGCCGTCGACGCCCGCGTCGAGGCGGAGATCCACGACGCGCTGCGCGAGGTGATGGCGGGCCGTACGACCCTGCTCATCGCCCACCGGCGGTCCACCCTCGCCCTCGCCGACCGGATCGCCGTGCTGGAGGCCGGCCGGCTGGTCGACGTGGGCACCCACGAGGAGTTGGAGGCGCGCTGCCCGCTGTACCGGCGGCTGCTCACCGACCCCGACGAGCTCGGTTCGGACGTCGTCACGCACGACCCCGCGGGCGAGGTCGTGCCCCTCACCCAGTGGCCCGGTGAGGCCGCGGCCGCGGACCCGGCCGCAGGTCCGGCCGCCGCGGCTCCCGCGCAGGGCGGTGTGACCGCGGCCCTGTGGCCGCAGGACCGCCGGCGCCGCGACGAGGACACCGGGCCGCTGCAGGCGGCGCCCTCCCCCGTCGTCGCGCGCGGCGGCCCCGGCGGCATGGCCTCGGCCATGGCCGGGATGCCCGCCACCCCCGAACTGCTCGCGCAGGTGGCAGCGCTGCCCCCGGCCCTGGACACCCCGGACGTCGACGAGGCCGGGGCGGCCTCGGTCGAGAAGGACTTCGGACTGCGCAGTCTGCTGCGCGGTTTCCGCGGCCCCCTGCTGCTGAGCCTGCTGTTCGTCGCCGTGGACGCGCTGGCCGGGCTGCTGCTGCCGGTCCTGATCCGGCACGGCATCGACTCCGGCGTGCGGCAGGCCGCGCTCGGCGCCGTCTGGACCGCCTCACTGCTCGGTGTCGCCGTCGTCGCCGCGCAGTGGATCGCGCAGTGGGGTTCCACGCGCCTGACCGGCCGCACGGGAGAGCGAGTGCTCTACACGCTCCGGGTGAAGATCTTCTCCCACCTGCACCGGCTCGGGCTCGACTACTACGAGCGCGAGCTGAGTGGCCGCATCATGACCCGGATGACCACCGACGTCGACGCGCTGTCGACGTTCCTGCAGACCGGTCTGGTCACCGCGCTGGTCAGCGTGCTCACCTTCCTCGGCATCCTGGTCGCGCTGCTGGTGATCGACGTCCAGCTGGCGCTGATCGTCTTCGCCACCCTGCCGGTGCTCTTCCTGGCCACCTGGGTCTTCCGCCGCAAGTCCGTGAAGGCCTACGAGCTGGCCCGGGAACGGGTCAGCGTCGTCAACGCCGACCTGCAGGAGCATGTCGCCGGGCTCCGCGTCGTGCAGGCATTCCGCGGCGAGCGCGGGGGCGCCGAGCGCTTCGCCGACCGCAGCGACGCCTACCGGCAGGCGCGCGTGCGCGGCCAGTGGCTGATCTCGGTCTACTTCCCCTTCGTGCAGCTGCTGTCCAGCGTCGCCGCCGCCCTGGTGCTGATCGTCGGCGCCCACCGGATCGGCGCGGGCACGCTCACCGCCGGCGCCCTGGTGGCGTACCTGCTCTACATCGACTTGTTCTTCTCGCCCGTGCAGCAGCTCTCGCAGGTCTTCGACGGCTACCAGCAGGCGTCGGTGTCCCTGGGCCGCATCCGCGAGCTGCTGCGGACTCCGACCGCGACGCCGCCCGCCGAGTCCCCGCGCGAGGTCGGCAGGCTGCGCGGCGAGATCGCCTTCCGCGACGTGCGCTTCCGCTACACCGAGGAGGGCGCCGAGGCGCTGTCCGGGATCGACCTGCGGATCCCCGCGGGGCAGACGGTGGCCTTCGTCGGCGAGACGGGAGCGGGCAAGTCGACCCTGGTCAAGATGGTCGCCCGGTTCTACGACCCCACCTCGGGCGCCGTCCTGGTCGACGGCCAGGACATCCGCGAGCTCGACCTGACCGCCTACCGGCAGCGGCTCGGCGTCGTCCCGCAGGAGGCGTACCTCTTCGAGGGGACGGTCCGCGACGCCATCGCCTACGGGCGGATGGACGCCACCGACGCCGAGGTGGAGGCCGCGGCCCGCGCCGTCGGCGCCCACGACATGATCGCCACGCTGGACGGCGGCTACCTGCACCCGGTCTCCGAGCGCGGCCGCAACCTCTCCGCCGGACAGCGGCAGTTGATCGCCCTGGCCCGCGCCGAACTGGTCGACCCCGACATCCTGCTGCTCGACGAGGCGACGGCCGCCCTGGACCTGGCCACCGAGGCGCTGGTCAACCAGGCCGCCGACCGGCTCGCCGTACGCCGCACCACCCTGGTCGTCGCCCACCGGCTGACCACCGCCGCCCGCGCGGACCGGGTCGTCGTCCTCGACCGCGGCCGGGTCGTCGAGGACGGCACGCACGAGCAACTCCTCGCCGCCGACGGCCGGTACGCCGATCTGTGGCGCACCTTCATCGGAGAGGACGAGAGCAGCGAGGCCGTCGCCTGAGGCGGCCGCCCCCGCGCGCCCGTGGCCCGGACCCGGTGGTCCGGGCCGCGGCTCTTTGCCCAACGCCCCCTGGCGGCAGGCCACTTCCTCCTCATAGGTTCACGGGCGACGCCCGTCGAACCCCGAAGGAGGGGGCATGCGCAACGCGCTCAGATGGCTGCTGGCGCTGGTGTTGCTCATCGGCACCGCCGGCGGTGGAGTCGCCACCGCGACCGCTGACGAGCCGGACATCAAGGACCGCATCCTGGCGATACCCGGGATGAGCCTGATCGAGGAGAAGCCGGTCACCGGCTACCGCTTCTTCGTCCTTAACTACACGCAGCCGGTGGACCACCGGCACCCGTCCAAGGGAACGTTCCAGCAGCGGATCACCGTGCTGCACAAGGGGACCGGCCGGCCCACCGTCTTCTACACCTCCGGCTACGGCCTGTCCACGACCCCCTCCCGCCGTGAGCCGACGCAGATCGTCGACGGCAACCAGGTCTCCATGGAGTACCGCTTCTTCACCCCGTCCCGCCCGGCCCCCGCCGACTGGTCGAAGCTCGACATCTGGCAGGCCGCCAGTGACCAGCACCGCATCTTCCGGGCGCTGAGCCGGATCTACGCCGGGAACTGGCTCGCCACCGGCGCCAGCAAGGGCGGCATGACGGCCACGTACTACCGCCGCTTCTACCCGCGCGACATGGCCGGCACGGTCGCCTACGTCGCCCCCAACGACGTGGTGAACAACGAGGACTCCGCCTACACCCGCTTCTTCCGCACCGTCGGTACCGCCGACTGCCGGGCGCGACTCGACGCCGTGCAGCGCGAGGCCCTCGTCCGCCGGGACGAGATCGTCGCCCGCTACCAGAAGTACGCCTCCGACAACGGCCTGACCTTCACCACCGTCGGCAGCGCGGACAAGGCGTACGAGAACGTGGTGCTGGACCTGGTGTGGGCCTTCTGGCAGTACCACCAGCAGGCGGAGTGCGCCGACGTGCCCGCGGCGACCGCGACCACGGACGCCATCTACTCCTTCGTCGACTCCGTCTCCGGCTTCGACTTCTACACCGACCAGGGCCTGGAGTACTACACGCCGTACTACTACCAGGCGGGCACCCAGCTCGGCGCCCCGACGTTCGCCACCCCGCACCTGAAGGGTCTGCTGCGCTACCCCGGGATCTACCAGCCGCGCTCCTACGTGCCGCGCTCCATCCCGATGCGCTTCCAGCCGCACGCGATGCACGACGTCGACTCCTGGGTGCGCCACCACGCCGAGCGCATGCTCTTCGTGTACGGGACCAACGACCCGTGGGGAGCCGAGCCGTTCCGCCTCTCGCGGGGCGCGCACGACTCGTACGTGATGTGGGCGCCCGGTGCCAACCACGGCGCGGTGATCGGCGCGCTGGGCGCGGCCGACCGCGCGAAGGCCACCGCTGAGGTGCTGGAGTGGGCCGGGGTCGCCCCCGCGGCCGTGCGTGCCGACCCAGAGGCCGCTCGGCCCCTGGCGGCGTACGACGCCAGGCTCGACCGGAGCACCGAGGCCGCCGGACGCCTTCCCTTCTGATCGGGCCCCAGAGCCGGCGGCCGCTCCCACGCCCGCCGGCGCGCCGCCCACACCGACGTACAGCGCCGTCCCCGCGGGGCAGGAGCGGCGGCCGCGGGCCACCTCCATGACCCGGAACCGTGGGGCGTGCGGCCCCGAACCGTCGCAGGGCGTCTCCTTCATCTGTCCCTTCCGGGACGGGTGGACGCAGTCGCCCGCGATCGTGCGGGGCCCGCCGCCCCCGCCCGGGTCTCCCGGGTGCGGGGCCGCCGGCTCGCGCGAGGCCCGTTCTCGGCGGGATAGGTGGCGTGGCCCGTTTCCGGGAGGGGCCGCCCCGCGCGCGGCGTGCTCAGTACCGCAGGCCCCAGCCGACGGGGTAGAGCGTTTGCGCCGGGTCGTCCGCCGCCGGCACGGCCACCGGCAGCTTCCCGGTGGGCCGTACCGCGCCCGCCAGCACTCGTGCCGCCGCCCGCATCGACACGTCCGTCCAGCCGTAGGTGGCCAGCGCGGCGGCCACCCCGTCCAGCCGGGCGATGTCGTACGGGTTGCGGATCGCGATCTGTACCACCGGCACACCCGTCGCGACCAGCGCGTTCACCAGCGCGACCTGGCCCGTCGACGCCCCGGTGACGTTGTACGTGGCGACCACCACGGCGTCCTTGTCGCCCGCGGCGGCCACCGCCCGGTCGATCGTCGCCTGCCCCGGCGCGGTCCCGGTCGACAGGACCTGCGCGGTGTGCCCGAGTCCGGCCAGGGCCGCGCCGAGCACTGCGGTGGGCGGGCCTCCGGTGCCCGAGGGCGCGGCCGGGTCGGCGCCGACGACCAGCAGCCGCCGGTGGGCGGGCAGCGGCAGCGCCCCGCCGTTCGCCAGCAGAGTGACGGTGTGTTCGGTGATCCGGTCGGCCTCGGCCAGGTGGCCGGGGGTGCCGACCACCCGGTCGACGCCGCGGTGCGTGACGTACGGGTCGTCGAGCAGCCCGCGTCGCGCCTTGAGCATCAGGACCCGGGTGAGCGACTCGTCGAGGCGTTCCTCGGTGAGCTCGCCGGACTTCACGGCGGCCAGGACGCCCTGCCACGCGGTCTCCAGGACCGGCGGGTTGAGCAGCTGGTCGGCCCCGGCCTTCAGGGCGAGCACCGGGACCCGGTCGTCGCCGTACTTCTGGCGCACGCCCTCCATGCCGAGGGAGTCGGTGACGACCACGCCGTCGTAGCCGAGTTCCTCGCGGAGGATGCCGGTGAGGATCGGCCGGGAGAGCGTCGCGGGGTCGCCGGAGTCGTCGAGGGCGGGGACCAGGATGTGCGCGGTCATGATCGAGTCGATGCCGGCGGCG
This sequence comes from Actinacidiphila sp. bgisy160, assembly GCF_965342435.1. Lineage (GTDB taxonomy): Bacteria > Actinomycetota > Actinomycetes > Streptomycetales > Streptomycetaceae > Actinacidiphila. The sequence goes on from NZ_CBDRCM010000003.1 coordinate 189,419, forward strand.
ATCGCCGCGCGGAACGGCGGGGCGTCCAGGCGCCGCCACTCCTGCGCCGAGTGCGTGATGACCGGCAGTTCGAAGTGGCTGTCGGTGCCGGTGTCGCCGTGGCCGGGGAAGTGCTTGGCGGTGGCGGCGATCCCGGCCCGCTGGTAGCCCTCCACCTGGGCGGCGACGAGCGCGGCGACGGCCCCCGGGTCGGCGCCGAAGGATCGCACCCCGATGACGGGGTTGGCCGGGTTGACGTTCACGTCGGCGACCGGCGCGTAGTTCTGGGTGATGCCCATTGCCGCCAGCTCGGCCCCGGCGACGGCCGCGGCCCGCCGGGCGTCCCTGGTGCTGCCGCCCGCGCCGAGCGCCATCCCGCCGGGGAAGAGCGTGGCGGGGGAACCGACGCGGGCGACGGCGCCGTGCTCCTGGTCGGTGGAGATCAGCAGCGGGATCCGGGAGGCCCGCTGTATGCCGTTGGACAGGTCGGCGATCTGGTGCGGATCACGGGTGTTGTGGGCCCACGCGAAGTAGATGATGCCGCCGACGTGGTACTTGGCGATCAGCTCGGCCGCGTTGGCGACCCCGATCTCCGCCTGGTTCGCGGCCACGTCGGCCGGATCGGGGGCGGTGGCCGAATGACCGTACACGCGCATCACGAAGAGCTGGCCGATCTTCTCCTCGACGCTCATGCGGTCGATGATCGCGCGGACGCGTCTGCGGTCCGCCGCGGCCGCGTTCGCGGTGCCCGGGACGCCGAGGGCGAGGGCGGTGGAGGCGGCCGCGGTGGCACCGAGCACCGTGCGGCGGGACGGGTGAGGACGGCTGTGCATTTGACGGACTCCTTCCGGCAGGAGGAGACGGGAAGCACCTGAAAGAAACTTTCAAGCAGATACGCTTAGCCGGAAAGTAATTGTCAGTCAATGAGTCGGGCGTGCGCGGGCACGAGACGGGACGGGACCGAGAGCACCGCCACGTAGTACTGCGCCTGGATGCAGCGAATGTGCTCGTCCCCGATCGGCGCCGCCGACAGCTCCCGGCGGCCGATCGTCAGAACGGCGCCGGTGGGCCGGCAGCCCGACAGCACGAAGCCGAAGCGCCGTTCGTCGCCGCGCCGCGGCTGGCCGGCCAGCTGCTTGCGCACCGTGTCAGCGTCCCTGCGGGGCAGGTTCGCGAGGAAGGCGTCGAGCTGACGGTCCGTGGTGACCTCGGCGCTGCGGCGGCCCCTCGGCGCCTCCGAGCCGTTGAGGCTGTTGAACGCCACCGTGCGCCCCGGGGCGGGCGGATCGGCCCGCGGATTCTGCTCCTGGGTGAAGCGCGGCTCCTTCGGCATGCGGTCGCGCGGCACCTCGAAGAGGACGATCACCTGATTGGCGACCAGGCACCGGCCCATCGGGGTCTGGGCGAGGCCCAGCAGCAGCCGGCTGCCGTTCCGGAAGAGGACGGCGTCCTTCGTGCTGTTGCAGCCGGTGGTGCGGCTCCAGGCGACCAGGACCGAGCGTGAGAAGTCGGTACGGGCGGCGCGCGAGGCGATCGCGTCGGCGATCCGGGGGTCGGACTTCATGAAGTAGCCCGGGAACCGGGCCAGGTCGCGCTCGTTGTCGAGGACCGTGTGCACCGCGGGCACGCCGCGCGTGGTCTGCTCGAAGTACATGCGGCGGGTGGAGACCGCTCCGCCGGCCGGCGGGGACCCGGCGGTGGACGGGGCCGGGGCCGCCGGGGCGGAGGCCGTCGGCGTCGGAGGCGGCGTGACGACGGCGGAGGGGGCGGGGCCGCCACCGGCGTTGTCGAAGGGGGGCGCACCGGTGGCGGACTGCTGCCGGCCGCAGGCGGCGGAGAGGGTTGCCAGCGACGCAGCCAACAGCGTGACCGACACCGCTTTGCGGAGACTCAGACTCACCGGCAGCACATCGGTTGGACGGGAGCGGGACCGATACGGTTCCCTGCGCGTGGGCGACATCCGCCCATGGTCAGGCAACGACCCGGGGGTAGTGCGCCCGCAACGCCCGAACGGTCTCGGTGATCGCCGGACGTCGCGACGCCCCCGTCCGCCACAAGGCGTAAAGCCGCCGCACGGGCGCCGGTTCCAGCGGCACCACGACCACCCCGTCCGGCACCGGCCCGCGCCCCAGCCGCGGCACGAGCGCGATCCCCAGTCCGGCCGCCACCAGCGCCAACTGTGTCTGGTACTCGGCGACCTGGAACGCCAGGTCCGGCTCGGTGCCCGCCTCCCGCAGGGTCCGCACCAGCCAGTCGTGGCACACGTGCCCGGGCGGCTGGCAGATCCACCGCTGGTCGACGATGTCCTCGCGGACGAGCGCTCCGCGCGCCGCCAGCGAGTGCCCGGCCGGGACCAGCACGTCGCAGTGGTCCTCGCCGATCACCACCCGCTCCAGGCCCTCGGGCGCGGGCAGCGGGGCGATGTCCCAGTCGTGCACCACGGCCAGGTCGACGACACCGCGCGAGACCAGGTCGACCGAGAGGTGGGCGCCCTCCTCCACCAGCCGCAGTTCCAGCGACGGGTGGTCGGCCGTCAGCCCGGCCAGCACTTCCGGGAGCAGCCCGCGTGCGGCGGTCGGGAAGGCGGCCATGGTCAGCCGTCCGGTGGGCCGGCCGCGCCGCTCCTCCAGCGCCACCTCGGCCCGCTCGACGATCGCCATCAGCTCCTGCGCGGTCTCCGCCAGCAGCTGGGCGGCCTCGGTCAGCGCCACGCCGCGGCCCTGCCGCTCCAGGAGCGTCGTCCGGGTCTCCCGCTCCAGCTTCGCGATCTGCTGGGAGACGGCGGACGCGGTGTAGCCGAGGGCGGTGGCCGCGGCGCCCACCGATCCGTGCACATGCACGGCGTGCAGCGCCCGCAGCCGGGCCAGGTCCAGCATCCGTTCACCTCGTCATCCCGGGTGCGCCAATGACGCACTGTTCAGCAAAACTGAAGTTGACAGTGCAGCGATAGTCGCTGGTGCTTAAGAGTATGGTGCCCGATGCTGGAGCGATGCGACCGGTACACCTCGCCCTCGCGGTCCTCGTCGCCGCGGTCTGGGGCGTCAACTTCGTGGTCATCGAGGTCGGGCTGGGCCACTTCCCGCCACTGCTCTTCTGCGCCCTGCGCTTCCTGGTAGCCGCCGTGCCCGCGGTCTTCTTCGTGCGCCGTCCCGGCGTCGCGCTGCGCTGGATCCTCGCCGTCGGACTCGTCCTCGGCGTCGCCAAGTTCGGCCTGCTGTTCATCGGCATGAACCAGGGCATGCCCGCCGGGCTCTCCTCGCTGGTGCTCCAGGTCCAGGCGGTCTTCACCGCCCTCCTCGCGGTCGTCCTGCTGGGCGAGCGGCCCGGCCGGCTGCGGATCGCGGGCATGGGCGTCGCGTTCGCGGGAATCGGCGTCGCCGCGTACGACGAGGGCACCTCCGGGCCGCTCGGCGCGTTCGTGCTGGTCGTCGCGGCCGCCGCCTTCTGGGGGCTGTCCAACGTCCTCACCCGCCGCGCCGCCCCGCCGGACGCGCTGAGCTGGATGGTCTGGGTCAGCCTCGTCCCGCCACTGCCGCTGCTCGCCCTCTCGCTGGTCTTCGAGGGCCCCGCCGCGGACGCCGCCGCGCTGCGCGGCCTCGACTGGAGCGGCGCCGGAGCGATCGTCTACGTCGCCTGGATCACCACCGTCTTCGGCTTCGGTGCCTGGGGCTTCCTGCTGCGGACGTACGACGCCTCCACGGTGGCCCCGTTCTCCCTGCTGGTCCCGGTGTTCGGCATGACGTCGGCGGCCCTGTTGCTGGACGAGGGAGTCGGCCCGCTGCGCTGGACGGCCGCCGTGCTGCTGGTGGGGGGCGTCGCCGTGACGTCGCTGGGCTCGATCCGGCCGGGCGCCGGCCTCAGGCCGACTCGCCGAGCAGCCGCAGCAGATGTGAACGTCCCCGCGACAGCAGTTCCGGCAGCGCCCGCACCTGCGGGTACCAGCGCTTCTCGTACTCCCAGCACAGCCAGCCGTCCCAGCCCGCGCGGCTGAGCAACTCCACCGTGCCGGCCAGCGGCAGTGCCCCGTGCCCGAGCGGCAGCGGGGTGGTGTCCTGCGCGGAGGAGACGTCCTTGACCTGCACATAGCCCAGGTAGGGCGCGAGTACCGGGTAGGTGTGCTCGGGCTGTTCGCCGCCCAGCCAGGGGTGCAGCACGTCCCACAACGCGCCCACGTGGTGATGACCCACCAGCCCCAGGATCCGTGCGACGTCCGCGCCGGTCCGGTGCGAGTCGTGGGTCTCCACCAGCACCCGCACGCCCGCGTCCGCCGCCTGCGGGGCCACCGCTGCCAGCCGGCGGGCCGCCCGGGTGTCGGCGGCGTCGCCGTCGTCGTCACCGGCGCCGGGGAACACCCGTACGTAGGAGGCGCCGAGGTCGGCGGCGAGGCGCACGTGGTCGCGCAGCCCGCGCAGCGCGGGGGCGTCCTCACCGGGCGCGGCCACCTGCACGTAGGAGGCGACCGCCAGAACCGCGACTCCGGAGCCGCGGAACTCCCGGGCCACGTCGGCACGCTGCCGTTCCGTCAGGCCGCTGTGCACCGGCTCCTCGTGGCCCGCCCGCAGCTCCACGCCGTGGTAACCGTGCTCCGCGGCAAGCCGGACCACGTCCGGCACGGGGAGCCCCGGCACGCCGAGGGTCGAGAACGCGAGCTTCACTTCTCGGACGTTACAGCACCAGTCGCCAATCCTGCCCGACGAGATCGCGGCCGAAACTATGGTGCGGCTTCTCCCCGACGAGCTCGAAACCGGCCGCCTCGTAGATCCGCCGGGCGGAGACCAGCACGTCGTTGGTCCACAGCACCAGCTCGTGGTGGCCGGCCGCGCGCGCGTGCCCGACGCAGGCCTGCACCAGCCGCCGGCCGATGCCGTGGCCCCGGGCGGCCGGCTCCACCAGCAGCAGGCGCAGCCGTGCCGTGCCGGGCGCCTCGTCGCGGACGCAGAAGACGCAGCCGGCGCGCTCGCCGTCCAGTTCGGCGATCCACGCCCGCTCGTGGCCGGCGGCGACGATCCGGGCGACGAGGGTCTCGTACTCGGCGTTCCAGCCGTACTCCTCGGCGTAGACCTCGGCGTTGCGCTGGACCACCCAGCCGAGGTCCCCTGGGCGCGGCTCGCGCAGCCGGACCCGCGGCACGCGCGGGGCCCTGCGCGCGGCCGGCCCACCGAGGACGTCGCGGACCGTACGCATGGCCTGCGTCAGGCGTTCGCGCTCGCGCGGGGCGAGCCCGCCGACCATGGACGCGACCGCCTCCCGCGACCGGTCCTCCAGGAGCCGGGCCGCCTCTTTGCCTTCGGGTGTCGGCTCCACGCGCTGCCGCCGGGCGTCCCGCGGCGAGGGCGCGCGGGTCACCAGTCCCCGGTCCTCGAAGGCTGCCAGCAGCCGGCTGAGCTGCCCGGCGTCCACGGACAGGGTCGTGCGCAGGTCGGCGGCGTCCAGCCCACCGTCGGCGGCGTGGGCGAGCTCGTAGAGGACGCGGGCCTCGGTGAGGGTGTACGGGGTGTGCAGATGGCGGCTGTAGTCGAGCGCGCCGATCAGGTTGGTGTAGAAGCGGTTGAACGCCCGGATCTCCTGGACGGTCATGGGCGGCCCCCTCGAAATTCTTTGACTGCGTCAAAGGTATCCCCGCCGGGGCGGTTCCGCACGGGCACCGGTGCGCCTGGCGCGCCTCCCGCCGTTCCGCCGTTCCGCCGTTTCGCGCGTTCCTACGCGCCGCTTCGCGGTGCCGCCGTCGAGGCCCGCACCATCAGCTCCGTCCGTACGGTTGCGAGCCCGCCGGGAGGCGGCGTCTGACGCCCCATGACCAGCCGCCCGGCGCGGGCGCCCGCCCCCTGCAGCGGTATGCGCACCGTCGTGAGCGCGGGCACGGCGTCCACGCTGAAGGGCAGGTCGTCGAAGCCGGCGACCGATACGTCCTCGGGGATGCGCAGTCCGCGCTCGCGCAGCGCGGCGCAGACGCCGAGTGCCACCGTGTCGTTGGCGGCGACGACCGCGGTGATCCCCGGCTCGCGGCGCAGCAGCTCCAGTGCCGCGTCGTACCCGGAGGAGCGGTCGTAGTAGCCGTGCACGGTGAGGCGTTCGAGCTCGGCGGAGGAGCCCGCGAGCCCCGCCTCGGCCAGGGCGGCGCGGTGGCCCTCCAGGCGGTGCCGGGTGGTGCTGCGCCCCTCGGGGCCCGCGACGTAGCCGATGGTGCGGTGGCCGAGGGCCAGCAGGTGCTCGGTGAGGCGTTGCGCGCCGCCCCGGTTGTCGAAGGCGACGGTCATCACGGCGTCCGCGGCGGGGCCGGCCAGGCCGACGAGTTCCGGTACGGGCGGGCGGCCGCACAGCACGATCCGGGTGCCCGAGGCGGCGAGCCGGGCGAGGCGGCCGGCGACGGCGGCGCTGTGCCCGGTGCCCTCCACGGCGCCCCCGGTGAGCACCACGCCCGCGGCGCGCTGCCGCTCCAGCAGGGTCAGGTAGTTGAGCTCGGCCTCGGGGGAACCCCCGGTGTTGCAGACCACAGCGAGCTTCCCGGCGCCCGCGGGCGCACCGGACGGTTGCTCGGCGCCGCCGCTGATCTCGCTCTGCACGGCGCTGGCGATGAGCCCGAAGAAGGGGTCGGCGACGTCGTTGACCAGGACCCCGACCAGGTCGGAGGTGGCGGCGGCCAGGGCGCGGGCGTGCCCGTTCACGACGTAGTCGAGGTCGTCGACGGCCCGCAGGACCCGCTCGCGCGTACTGCCCGCGACCGGGTAGTTGCCGTTCAGGACACGCGAGACGGTCGCGGCCGACACTCCGGCGCGCGCCGCCACGTCGGCGAGGGTCACTGCCATCTCGTCTGTTTCCTCCGGGTCGGTCCTCCCCGGGCCCTCCGCCCGTAGCGGCACATGTTCTCACCTCGGGGGCCGCCGGGGGAGCGGAGTCGCGCAGTACCTTTCCGGGGGCCTTCCGCCGCTCTGGGGTCATTCTGCGAGAAAGGGCTTTCTGTCGTCATTTCAAGGGTCGCGAGGTGCCGTCGGCGCCGACGGGCGGACCCGCTTGTGAACCTTGCTCCCACCCTGCCGTCGCCGGCGTCGCCGGCAGCGGTTCCGCCGGGCCCGCCTGCCCGTGCTGGAGACCCCCCGGAGGTGCGGTCAACGGCTGTGCCGACTCGGCCGCGTGCGACGCGGGAGGCGAACCGGCGCCGGAAGGCGGACGGCCGCGCACGAGGCACCGGCCCGGCTCACGGCCGCCCGCACCTCGTCCCACTCGCCCCGCGGGAGGCAGGGCGTTCCGCGTCACCCCGCTCCCCGAGGCCGCGCTCCTGGGCCGTGGCCGGCCCGGCGACGGCTGCGTGGACCTGCGCGGGTTCCGCGAGCGGGCGGACGCGGCCGGCCACGCGGTAGCCGTCGAGGCGAGATCTCCGACCCGCGTCGTGGGTGCGCGACGGAGCCGAGGTGCCGGCCGAGACGGCCGTCCGGTACCGCCGGCACGTGCTCTGAGAAATCCCTGAGAATTTCTTCCGGAAGCCGTACAACCCTCCCCGGGGCCGGTGTGTCTACCTAGCGTCAAGACCCGGAGGGGGGCCTCACATGGGTCTTGAGTGGGGGAGAGCGCGACACCTGGAGGGGGCTCGGGGTTTCGCGCAGAGGGAGGGAACGCCAAAGGGGTCCGGCCGAGCCGGACCCCTTTCGCCATGCCTGCTCCGTCCGTTCCGCCCGGCCGCCGCGGTTCAGCGCTTCTCGCGGGCCCGCCGGGCCAGCACGGCCGCCATCACGGGGATCAGCGTCTCCAGCGCCGCCGTGACCGCCTCGACCGGAAGCCCGGTCCGCTTGGCCACTGCCCGTGCCGCCGGGGTGGCGACCTTGGTCAGTACGGCCGCCAGGACCCCACGGCCCGGTTCCTGCCCCGTACCGCCCTGCATCCCGGCGAAGCCCGCGGCGGCAGCGGGCAGCGGCTCGGGCTCGTTCGCGGCCTGCTCCATGGCCTGGCACAGCTCCGCGGTGCCGCCGGGTGTCACCACGTCGTCGGTCAGCACCCCCGTGATCGAGGCCACCGCGCTCCCCACGACCCGCTGCGCCTGTGCGGCGTCGGTCCCGAGCAGCTCGGTGATCTCCCGGAGCCGGTCGTCCCCCAGCTCCTCCAGCACCTCGTCCTTCAGCGGTCGGTCGCTCATGGTCGGGACGCTACGCGGGATCCGCCCGCCCGGCCCGCCGACCGCAGCCGGAAGGATGTACGCCTTAGAAGGGCACGCCGCAGCGCAGGATGACGTTGGCGTACGGCCGCGACTCGCCTGTGCGGACGACGAGGCGGGCCTGCCGGGTGCGGGCCTTGAACTCCTCGTGCGGCACCAGCTCCAGGTCCGGGAAGGCCCCGTCGAGCTGGGCGGTCACCTCGGGATTGTGCTCGCGGACCTCCCTGGCCGCGATCGCCCCCTCCACCACCAGCTCCTCCAACAGACCGTCGAGGACCTCGGAGAACGACGGCGTGCCGGCCCGGAACGCGAGGTCGACGACGATCGGCCCGGGAGGGATCGGCAGCCCGGCGTCGCAGACCACGACCAGGTCGGTGTGGCCCAGCACGGCCAGGGCGCCCGCGAGATGGCGGTTGAGGATTCCGGACTTCTTCACAGCTGACCCACTTCTTCGAGGGTGGGGAAGGATTCCTGCGCACCCGGCTTCGTGACGGCGGCGGCGCCCACCCGCACCGCGAACCGCACGGCGGTCACCAGGTCGTCGCCCGCGCCGAGACGCCAGGCCAGTGCTCCCGTGAAGGAGTCGCCGGCACCGGTGGTGTCGACGGCCGCCACACGCGGGCTGGGTATGCGCACGGTGCCGTCCGGCGTCGCGGCGAGGGCTCCCGCCGCGCCGAGCGTGACGACCACCGAGCGCGGCCCGAGGGCGAGCAGCCCCGCCGCCCACGCCTCGGGGGTGTCCCCGGCCTCCGGGCCGAGCAGGACGCGCGCCTCGTGCTCGTTGACGACGATGGGGTCGCAGCCGGCGAGCACCTCCCGCGGCAGCGCGGCGGGGGGCGAGGGGTTCAGCACGACCCGCGTGCCGGACTCCGTGGCCGTCGCCACCGCGGCGGCCACGGACTCCAGGGGGATCTCCAGTTGCAGGGAGACCACCCGGGCGCCGGCCAGCAGCTCGCGCGCGCCGGTCACGTCCGCCGCGGTGAGCCGGGCGTTGGCGCCCGGCGACACCACGATGCTGTTGTCGCCCGAGGGGTCCACCGTGATCAGCGCGACCCCTGTGGGGGTGCCGCCGTTCAGGACACCGGTGGTGTCGACGCCGGCCGATCTCAGCGAGCCGGTGAGCAGCCGCCCGTGGGCGTCGTCGCCGACCCGCGCCAGGAGCGCCGTACGCGCGCCCAGACGGGCCGCGGCGACGGCCTGGTTGGCCCCCTTGCCACCCGGGTGGGTGGCAAGGTCCGAGCCGAGGACCGTCTCACCGGCCGCCGGGCGGCGGTCGACGTGGATCACCAGGTCGGCGTTGGCCGACCCTACGACCAGCAGGTCGTAGCCGTGCATCTGCGTGTTCCCTTCGGGGTCCGGCCGTACCGGGGTGCGGACTGTCAGGAGGAGAAGTCGGCGACGTTCTGCTCGGTGACGACCTTGACCGGAACCTTCACCAGGCTGCCGAGCTTCTCGCCCTTGGCGGCCTTCACCGCGTTCTGCACGGCCAGCTTGCCGAGTTCCTTCGGCTGCTGCGCCACGGACGCGAAAAGGGTGCCGCCCTTGACCGCGTTGAGGCCGTCGGGGGTGCCGTCGAAGCCGACGACCTTGACCGACTTGCCCGCCTTGTCGCCGAGCGCCTTGATGGCGCCGAGGGCCATCTCGTCGTTCTGGGCGAAGACGCCGGTGACGTCGGAGTGGGCCTGCAGCAGGTTGGTCATGACGTCCAGGCCCTTGGTGCGGTCGAAGTCGGCGGCCTGCTGGGCCACGACCTTGATGCCCGGGTAGGCCTTGATGCCCTCGTTGAAGCCCTGGCCGCGCTCGTTGGCCGCGGAGGTGCCCGCGGTGCCCTGGAGGACGACCACGGTGCCCTTGCCGCCCAGCGACTCGGCCAAGGTCTTGGCGGCGAGCCGGCCGCCCTCGACGTTGTCGGAGGCGACGGTGGTCGCGAGCTCGGCCTTGTTGACGCCGCGGTCGGCCGCGACGACGGGGATGCCGGCCTTGTTGGCGGCCTTGACCGAGGGGCCGGCCGCGTCGGAGTCCACCGGGTTGACGATGATCGACTTCACGTTCTGGCTGGTGAAGTTCTGCAGCTGGTTGGCCTGCTGCGACGCGTCGTTCTGCGCGTCGGTGACGGTCAGGTCGACGCCCTCCTTCTTCGCCTCGGCCTGCGCGCCCGCCTTCAGCTGCACGAAGAACGGGTTGTTGAGGGTGGAGACCGACAGGCCCACCTTGACGTCCGAGGAGGAGCCGGAGCCGGAGCCGGAGTTGCAGGCGGTCGCGGTGAGCGCCAGGGCGGCGACGGCGACGGTGGTGGCGGAGATGAGCTTGGTGCGCATGGGGGCTTCCTTGCTGGTGCGGTGCGGAGAAGAGGAGGGGGTCTGTGGTGCGCGGCGCGCGGTCAGGCGCGGCGGCGCAGGGTGTCGAGCAGGACGGCCAGCGCGATGACCGCGCCGATGACGACCTGCTGCCAGAAGGCGGAGACCGACAGCAGGTTGAGGCCGTTGCGGAGGACGGCGAGGATCAGCGCGCCGATCAGGGTGCCGGACGCCTTGCCGACACCGCCGGAGAGGCTGGCGCCGCCGATGACGACCGCCGCGATGGCGTCCAGTTCGTAGCCGTAGGCGGCCTGCGGCTGCGCGGAGGCCAGACGTGAGGCGAGCACGATGCCCGCGACCGCCGCGAAGAGGCCGGACAGCGCGTAGATGATGATCTTCTGGCGCTTGACGCGGATGCCGGAGAGGCGGGCCGCCTCCTCGTTGCCGCCGATCGCGTACATGGCGCGGCCTATGTACGTGCGGCCGAGGATGATCGCCGTGGCGGCGCCGGCGACGATCATGACCAGGACCGGGACGGGCAGCCAGCCACCGATGGTGTCGCCCAGGTGGGAGACGGAGTCGGGGAAGGCGATGGGGCTGCCCTGGGAGATGACCAGGGTGAGGCCGCGGCCGATCGACAGCATCGCGAGGGTCGCGATGAACGGCGGCAACTTGCCGAAGGAGATCAGCAGGCCGCTCAGCAGACCGCTGGCGACACCGGTGGCGACGGACAGCACGACCGCCAGCCACACCGGCAGGCCCGCCGAACTCGCGCTCCAGGCCAGCACCGTCGCGGACAGCGCCGCGACCGAGCCCACCGACAGGTCGATGCCCGCCGCGACGATCACAAAGGTGGAGCCGAAGGCGAGGATGGCGACGACGGCGGCCTGGACGCCGACATTGAGCAGGTTCTGTGTGGACAGGAAGTCGCCCGAGAGGAACGACAGGGCCACGAGCAGGACCACCAGGGCGCTGAGCGCGCCGTTGTTGAGGAGCACACGGCGTGCCGCGGCGACGCCGCCCGTGTCCGTACTGCTTTTGAGCGTGTCAGTGGCCACGGGAGCCCTCCACATCCTTCGTTGCTGTTGCGTTGCCGCCCTCGGCGGGCGCTGTGCCGACGGCCAGGGCCATGACGGAGTCCTGGGTGGCCTCGTGCGCGGGGAGTTCACCGGCGAGCCGGCCCTGGGACATCACCAGGACGCGGTCGCTCATGCCCAGCACCTCGGGGAGGTCGCTGGAGATCATCAGCACCGCGTGACCGGAGGCCGTGAGTTGGTTGATGAGCTGGTAGATCTCGACCTTGGCGCCGACGTCGATGCCCCGGGTCGGTTCGTCGAGGATGAGCACCTTGGTGTCGGCCAGCAGCCACTTGCCGATGACGATCTTCTGCTGGTTGCCGCCCGAAAGGGTGCGCACGTGCTGGTGGAGCCCGGCCATGCGCACCTTGAGCTGCCCCGAGATGCGGTCGGCGGCCTTGCGCTGCCCGGCCCGGTCGACGAACCCGGCGCGGGTGGCCCGGCCGAGGGTGACCAGACCCAGGTTCTCCTGGATGGTGGCGTCCAGCACCAGACCCTGGCCCTTGCGGTCCTCCGGCACCAGGCCGATGCCCGCGTCCATGGCGGCGTTGACGTCGTGGCGGCGCAGCCGCTTGCCCAGCACCTCGACCGTGCCGGAGTCGTACGGGTCGGCGCCGAAGACCGCGCGGACGACCTCGGTACGCCCGGCGCCGACGAGCCCGGCCAGGCCGACGACCTCGCCGGCCCGCACCTCGAAGCTCACGTCGTGGAAGACGCCGCCCCGGGTGAGGCCCTCGACCCGCAGCAGGGGCGCGCCCGCTTCCGCGCGCTCGCGCGGGTACTGCTGCTCGATGCTGCGGCCCACCATCAGCCGGACCAGCTCGTCCTCGGGGGTGCTCGCGGGCACCTGGGAGACACTGCGGCCGTCGCGCAGGACGGTGACGCGGTCGCCGAGGGCGGCGATCTCCTCCAGGTGGTGGGTGATGAAGACGATGCCGACGCCGTCCTCGCGCAGCTTGCGCACGATCCGGAAGAGCTTGTCGACCTCCTCGCTGGTGAGCACCGCGGTCGGCTCGTCCATGATCAGGACGCGCGTTTCCAGGCTGAGCGCCTTGGCGATCTCCACCATCTGCAGGCGGGCGATGCCCAGCTCCGAGACCGGGGTGCGCGGGTCGACGTCGACGCCGACCCGGGCCAGCAGGGCGGCGGCGTCCGCGTTCATCTGCTTGCGGTTCACCAGGCCGAGGCGGCGCGGCTGGCGGCCCAGGAAGATGTTCTCGGCGACGCTCAGCGCCGGGACGAGGTTGAACTCCTGGTAGATGGTGGCGATACCCAGCTTCTCGGCGTCCTGCGCGCCGTGGATGCGCACCTCCTGGCCGTCGACGAGGATCCGGCCCCCGTCGGGGCGGTTGGCGCCGGAGAGCATCTTGATCAGGGTGCTCTTGCCCGCGCCGTTCTCGCCGAGCAGGACGTGCACCTCGCCCGCGCGCAGATCGAAGTCGACGCCGTCGAGGGCCACCACACCGGGGAAGACCTTGCGGACACCCTCCATGCGGAGGAGCTCGGGGCTGCTCGTGCTCAACGGGGACTCCCTTCGGACGCGCCGCAGGAGCGGCGGACAACGAGGCGGGCGGACACGGTGACCGACGGCGCCGGCCTGCCCTCCACCCGGTCGATCAGCGACCGCACGGCCGCGCGGCCGAGCTCGCCCGTGGGCTGGGCGATCGCGGTGATCGGCGGATCGGTATGGAGGAACCACGGGATGTCGTCGAAGGCGGCGAGCGCGATGTCGTCGGGCACGCGCAGGCCGCGGGCACGGATCTCGTCCATGGCGCCGAGCGCCATCAGATTGTCCGCGGCGAAGACGACGTCCGGCGGGACCGGCAGGTCCAGGAAGCGGGCGGTGGCCCGGCGGCCGCTGTCCGCCTGGAAGTCGCCCTGGCCGATGTACTCGTCGGGCAGCGGCAGGCCGAAGGCCGCCAGCGCCTCGCGGAAGGCCCGCACGCGCTCGCGGCCGGTGGTGGTCGCGGCGGGGCCGGCGATGATCGCCAGCCGGCGGTGGCCCAGGCCGTGAAGGTGGGCGACCAGGTCGCGCACCGCGTCGCAGCCGTCGGTGCGGACCACCGGGACGTCGTTGCCGATACCGGGGATCCAGCGGTCGACGAAGACCATCGGCGTGCCGGAGCGCACCGCGTCCAGTATCAGCGGGGAACCGCCGTCGGTGGGGCTGACCAGCAGTCCGTCGATGCGGCGGTCCAGCAGCGTGCGGATGTGGTGGTCCTGCTGCTCCGGCCGCTCGTCGGCGTTGCCGATGATCACGCTGTAGCCCAGCGCCCTGGCCTCGTCCTCCACGGAGCGGGCGAGCTCGGTGAAGAAGGGGTTCAGCACGTCGCTGATGACCAGGCCCAGCGTCCGGGTCTGGTCAGTGCGCAGCGAGCGCGCCACCGCGTTGGGCCGGTAGCCGAGTTCGGCCACCGCCTCCAGCACCCGGGTGCGGGTGTCGGGGCGGACCGCGGGGTGGTCGTTGAGCACGCGGGAGACCGTCGCGACGGAGACACCGGCGCGTGATGCCACGTCCTTGATGCTCGCCACCCGTCCCACCTCCTCGTGGAATCGATTACAAGGAGGATTGGAATCGATTACATGCTCCAGGGCAAGAGCACGAAACCGGATTGTTATATTCCAGGGCCCGGCCGGACGGAGTTGTCCACAGCCCCCGGCGGCCTGTCGGGGCCGGGCGGTACGGTCGGATCACATCGCAGATCCGGGGAGGTGGCCCGCGCCGTGGGGGAGTTGAGACTGGCCGTCGTCGAGGGCGTCCTGGAGCGGATCACGTACGCCAATGAGGAGAACGGGTACACGGTCGCCCGGGTCGACACCGGCCGGGGCGGCGGCGACCTGCTGACCGTGGTCGGCTCGCTGCTGGGCGCCCAGCCGGGCGAGTCGCTGCGCATGGAGGGCCGTTGGGGTTCCCACCCGCAGTACGGCAAGCAGTTCACCGTGGAGAACTACACCACCGTCCTCCCGGCCACGATCCAGGGCATACGGCGCTACCTCGGCTCCGGGCTGATCAAGGGAATCGGCCCGCGGATCGCCGAGCGGATCGTCGAGCACTTCGGCACCGACACCCTGGAGGTCATCGAGCGGGAGCCGGCCCGGCTGGTGGAGGTCCCGGGCCTGGGTCCCAAGCGCACCAAGCTGATCGGCGCCGCCTGGGAGGAGCAGAAGGCCATCAAGGAGGTCATGGTCTTCCTCCAGGGTGTGGGCGTGTCCACCTCGATCGCGGTGCGGATCTACAAGGAGTACGGGGACTCCTCGATCTCCGTGGTGAAGAACCAGCCCTACCGGCTGGCGGCCGACGTCTGGGGCATCGGCTTCCTCACCGCGGACCGCATCGCGCGGGCTGTCGGCATCCCGCACGACAGCCCCGAGCGCGTCAAGGCAGGCCTGCAGTACGCCCTGTCGCAGGCGACCGACAGCGGCAACTGCTTCCTGCCCGAGGAGCGGTTGCTGTCCGACGCGGTGAAGCTTCTCCAGGTGGACACCGGCCTGGTGATCGACTGCCTCGCGGAGCTGGCCGGCGAGGAGGGCGTGGTCGTCGAGCCCGTGCCCGCCCCCGACGGCGGTGAGGACCCGGTGCGCGCGGTGTATCTGGTGCCCTTCCACCGGGCGGAGATCTCCCTGGCCGGCTCGCTGCTGCGGCTGTTGCGCGGTACGGAGGACCGGATGCCCGCCTTCCGCGATGTCGACTGGGACAAGGCGCTGACCTGGCTCGCCGGACGGACGGGTGCGGACCTCGCCCCCGAGCAGCAGCAGGCGGTGCGGCTGGCGCTCACCGAGAAGGTCGCCGTGCTGACCGGCGGCCCGGGCTGCGGCAAGTCCTTCACGGTCAGGTCCGTGGTGGCGCTGGCGCAGGCGAAGAAGGCCAAGGTCGTGCTGGCCGCGCCCACCGGCAGGGCGGCCAAGCGGCTGGCCGAGCTGACCGGGGCCGAGGCCTCGACGGTCCACCGGCTGCTGGAGCTCAAGCCGGGCGGCGACGCCGCCTACGACCGGGACCGGCCCCTCGACGCCGATCTGGTCGTCGTCGACGAGGCCTCGATGCTCGACCTGCTGCTGGCGAACAAGCTGGTCAAGGCCGTGCCGCCGGGGGCTCACCTGCTCTTCGTCGGCGATGTGGACCAGCTGCCCAGCGTCGGCGCCGGTGAGGTGCTGCGCGATCTGCTGGCCGAGGGCGGCCCCGTCCCGTCGGTCCGGCTGACCCGTATCTTCCGGCAGGCCCAGGAGTCCGGCGTGGTGACCAACGCGCACCGGATCAACTCCGGAGCCCACCCGGTCACCCAGGGGCTGGACGACTTCTTCCTCTTCGTGGAGGAGGACGGTGAGGAGACGGCCCGGCTCACGGTGGACGTGGCGGCCCGCCGCATCCCGCGCCGGTTCGGCCTCGACCCACGCCGCGACGTCCAGGTGCTCGCCCCCATGCACCGGGGCCCCGCGGGCGCCGGCGTGCTGAACGGGCTGCTGCAGCAGGCCGTCACCCCGGCCCGCCCCGACCTGCCGGAGCGGCGGTTCGGCGGCCGCACCTTCCGCGTCGGCGACAAGGTGACGCAGATCAGGAACAACTATGAAAAAGGCGCCAACGGCGTCTTCAATGGAACGGTGGGGGTCGTCACCTCCCTGGACACCGTGGAGCAGCGGCTCACCGTACTGACCGACGAGGACGAGGAGATTCCTTACGACTTCGACGAGCTGGACGAGCTGGCGCACGCCTACGCGGTGACGATCCACCGGTCACAGGGCAGCGAGTATCCCGCCGTGGTGATCCCTGTCACCACCGGGGCGTGGATGATGCTCCAGCGGAACCTGCTCTATACCGCTGTTACCCGGGCAAAGAGGCTGGTCGTGCTCGTGGGTTCCCGCAGGGCGATCGGCCAGGCGGTCCGCACGGTCTCCGCAGGCAGGCGCTTCACGGCGCTCGACCACCGGCTGGCGCGGGCGGCAAAATAGGCACTGGGTGCCACCATTCGGCTCCTCGGCCGACCCCGAGTGCACGTGGTCACGCCAAATGGGGGACAGTAGGGGTAGTCAGGGCACCTACAAACCTCGAAGAAGAGGCACGACGTCGGTGAGGGAATGACGTGAGCGACAACTCTGTAGTACTGCGGTACGGGGACAGCGAACACAGCTACCCGTTGATCGAGGGCACCGTTGGTGACAACGGCTTCGACATCGGCAAGCTGCGAGCCGACACCGGCCTGGTCACCCTGGACAGCGGCTACGGCAACACCGCGGCCTACAAGTCCGCGATCACCTACCTCGACGGCGAGCAGGGAATCCTCCGCTACCGCGGTTACCCCATCGAGCAGATCGCCGAGCGCGGCACCTTCCTGGAGACCGCGTACCTTCTCATCAACGGTGAGCTCCCCACCGTCGACGAGCTCGCCGCCTTCCGCGGCGACATCACCCAGCACACGCTCCTCCACGAGGACGTCAAACGGTTCTTCCAGGGCTTCCCGCGGGACGCCCACCCGATGGCGATGCTGTCCTCCGTGGTCAGCGCGCTGTCGACCTTCTACCAGGACAGCCACAACCCGTTCGACGAGAAGCAGCGCTACCTGTCGACGATCCGGCTCATCGCCAAGCTGCCGACGATCGCCGCGTACGCCTACAAGAAGTCGATCGGACACCCCTTCGTCTACCCGCGCAACGACCTCGGCTACGTCGAGAACTTCCTGCGGATGACCTTCGCCGTGCCCGCCGAGGAGTACGAGCTCAACCCGGTCGTCGTCGACGCCCTGGACAAGCTCCTCATCCTGCACGCGGACCACGAGCAGAACTGCTCCACCTCCACCGTCCGCCTGGTCGGCTCCTCGCAGGCCAACCTGTTCGCGTCGATCTCCGCGGGCATCAACGCCCTGTGGGGCCCGCTGCACGGCGGCGCCAACCAGAGCGTCCTGGAGATGCTGGAGGCCATCCAGGCCGACGGCGGCGACGTGGACGCCTTCATCCGCAAGGTGAAGAACAAGGAGGACGGCGTCCGGCTGATGGGCTTCGGCCACCGGGTCTACAAGAGCTTCGACCCCCGGGCGAAGATCATCAAGGCCGCCGCCCACGACGTGCTCTCCGCCCTCGGCAAGTCCGACCAGCTGCTGGACATCGCGCTGAAGCTCGAGGAGCACGCCCTCAGCGACGACTACTTCGTCTCGCGCAACCTGTACCCGAACGTCGACTTCTACACCGGCCTGATCTACCGGGCCATGGGCTTCCCGACCACGATGTTCACGGTGCTCTTCGCGCTCGGCCGGCTCCCCGGCTGGATCGCCCAGTGGCACGAGATGATCACCGAGCCGGGTTCCCGGATCGGTCGTCCGCGCCAGGTCTACACGGGCATCGTCGAGCGGGACTACGTCCCGGTCGAGGCCCGCTGACGCCCCGCGCCCCGCGCACAGAGAAACGCCCCGCGCCGAATCCCCCCACGGGTTCGGCACGGGGCGCTCCCGTTTCCCGGAGCGGATCCCCCCACGGGTCCGTACCGGGCGTTCTTTGGGTGCGCTCGCCCAGCCGGGCCAAGCCACCCGGGAGGGCCGCTCAAAGCTCTCCGGGCAGTTCGCCCCGGCATGGCGACCGGGCTGTCCCCCAAAGACAACCCGCTCATCATCTCACCGAGTCCGCCGGGAGCCCGGTGTCTTCGCTGGGATAGACCCCCTCGTAAACCAAAAGGTTACGTTCCAGCCAGTGTGACCTCAGTCTCGGCTACGCATCTCCTACGTCATCCGCATCATGACAGACCCCCGTGTCGGTCGCGTGGCCCCCGTCCCGTAACGTGCTGTCCCTCCTCGAGGGGCGGAGCGTGATGTCGCAGAACGCAAGTGTGGGCCGGCACGTCGTGGTGACCGGCGGGGGAACGGGCATCGGCCGGTCGGTGGCCACCCTCTTCGCCGAGGCCGGCGACCACGTGACCATCGTCGGCCGGCGGCGCGAGGTGCTGCGCGCCACCGCCGATGAGCTGCGCTCCCTGCACGGCTACGACGTCACCCCGGTCGTCTGCGACCTCGCCGACCCCGACGACGTGGAGGCGACCCTGGAGCGGCTCCCCCGCCGTATCGACGTCCTGGTCAACAACGCGGGCAGCCGGGAGCTCGCGATCGGGGCCGGCCCGCACGGGGTGCTGGCCCGCTGGCGCGGCGACTTCGAGCGCAACGTCCTCACCGCCGTCCTGGTGACCGAATCCGTACGTGACCGGCTCCCCGAGGGCGGCCGGGTCATCACCGTCACGTCCGTGGCCGCGCTGCGCGGCGGCGGCTCCTACGGGGCCTCCAAGGCCGCCCTGCACGCCTGGAACCACTCCCTGGCAGCCCAGCTCGGCCCGCGCGGCGTGACCTGCAACATCGTCGCCCCCGGCACGGTCGCGGGCACCGAGTTCTTCGGCGCCCGGCTCGACGCCGCCGAGCTGACGCGCAGGGCCGGCCGGACCCTGGTGGGGCGGGTGGGACGGCCCGAGGACGTCGCCTCCGCGGTGGTCTTCCTCGCCTCCCCCGAGGCCGGCTTCATCACCGGCGAGATCCTGCAGTGCAACGGCGGCGAACTGCTCGGCCGCTGAGCCGCGGGACCGCGGCCCCGGGGAGTACGCCGGGCGTACTCCCCGGGCCACAGCCGGCCCTTCCGGCCCCGTACCTGAGGATGAGGTGCCCCAGGGAAAACCCTGGGAATGCCCCGATCCCGGCGAAACCGCCTTGCCCCCTGCGTCGCGGCCCTGCGAGCGTTGAGGCCTGGGACGGGACGCGGGGGACGGGCCGGGGCGGGAAGAGGGGCGGCCGCATGGACGTTGGACGGATCGTGTCGGCCCTCGACTTCACCGCGGGCCTCGAGGGGTATCTGCGGGACGGCCACGTCCTCTGGGCGTACGCGGTGCTCGCTGCCACCACCGCGCCGCCTCTGGTGCCCAACGCGGCGCTCCTGGTCGCCGGAGGTGTGCTCGCCGCCCAGGGGCGGCTGGACATCGCCCTCGTCCTGCTGGTCGTCGCCGGCAGCGCCCTCGCGGGCGACCTGCTGATCCACCGCACCGGCCGCGCCGTCAGCGGCCGAGTGCTGACCCGGCTCTACCGGCGGCCGCGGCGCCGGGCGCTGCTGGAGTGGGCCAGCGTGCGGATACAGCGGCACGGCGTGCCCTTCGTGATCGCCGTCCGCTTCCTGCCCAGCGGGAGGGTCGTCGGCGGCCTCTCGGCGGGCATCGTGCGCTACCCGGCCCGCCGCTATCTGATCGGCGCGGGTGTGGCCGAGGGGGTCTGGGCGACGTACTCGGTGGGCCTGGGCTACTTCGGCGGTCTCGCCATGTCCGACTCGCTCTACGCCGTCGCGCTGGGCCTGGGCGTCTCGCTGGCCGTGGCCGGAATCGGCGGTGTGGCGCAGAGGTTCTCCGGGCGCCGCTCGGCCCGGGCGGGTACGGCGTCCCCCGGACGTGTGGTGGCCACCGGCGGCCCCGCGGGCCCGGAGGGGGACGCGCCGGAGGCGGACGCCCCGCAGGGGGAGCCGGCGGACCGGGCGCTGCGGGGCTGAGGCCGGCCGCCGCGGGAGCGGGCCGTGCCGGCCTTCGTCTCAGGGCGAACGCGATGGTGGGCGGACCCTGCTCGTGCCCGCCGTGATGCGGCTGACCGGGTGGGCCACCTGGTGGGCGCCGCGGCCGCTGAAGGCGCTGCACGACCGGTTCGGGCTGAGCGAGGGCGAGGACCCGGGCCGGGCCCCCGCGCGGGAGGAGCCCGTACCGCACCCGCACCCGGAGCCGGCCCGCCCGGGCTGATCGGCGGCGGGGCCGACGTCAGCCGAACTCCCGGCGTCCGCGGTTCCCGGGGCGCCGGGAGTTCCACAGACGGACCGTGTCCGCGTACCAGAACGGCTTCCCGCCCTCCACGACATCGGGGGGCGGCAAGTGGCCGTGCTTGCGGTACGAGCGCACGGTGTCGACCTGCACCCGGATGTGAGCGGCGATCTCGGCGTACGACCAGAGGGTCCGGTCCGTCATCTTCCACGCACCTCCCATGCGCCGGCCTCGGGGACGGCCGGCCTCGCCGGGACAACGACATGCGATCAGGCGCGGAAGGGGCTGTTGATCGTCTGTGACGCGAAGCCCGTGTAACGGTGACAAACGTGGCGGACGCGTGACCGGCCTCCCCGATTGTCGGAGAAGCCGTCCGCGTGCGGAATGCCCAGCCCCCCTCAGCCCTCGAACCGAGCCGGCAGCGAGGGGACTTCCGCGTCGGCCGACCTCCCGTCGGCCAGGGCCCTGAGGCGGTTGATGGTGGCGGTGCCCGCCCGGGCGTGGGCCGTGGCGTCGTCGAAGAGCCCCGACTGCAGGGTGCCGGTGTCCCTCAGCGCGATCAGCTCGAAGGCCAGCAGCGGGATGTCGGCGTCCGCGCGCAGCCGGTCCGCCCGCCGGGCCTGGGCGGCCACATCGTGCACCGGCCCGGTACGCGCGTCGAACTCCGCCGACACCGCGAGCAGGAAGCAGCCACCCGGGAAGACCCGCCGCCGCGAGCGGTCCAGCCACGACTCGCACAGCCGCCGCACCCGCGTCAGCCCCGCGGGCAGCTCCCGCGCCGGCTCCACCACCTGCCGGATGTGCCCCTCGCGGGCCGCCCGCACGGTGGCGAGCTGCAGCTCCTCCTTCGAACCGACAGGGCGAACCCCCGCTCCTGCAGAGCCCGAGCTCGGTCGCCGGCCGGCCCAGCGACAGCCCCTCCAGACCCTCGACCGAGGCGATCGCCATGGTGCGGTCGAGCACCAGCCGACGGGTCCGGTTGCCGCGCTCGACCCGGCCGTCCGTAAGCGTGGCCGCCATCCGGGCATCCTAGGGAAGGGCACGTCCGGGCGGCAGGCACCGGGCGTAAGGTCGGTGGCGTGACCTCGACGAATCCCTTCCTCAGTCCGAGCACCCTTCCGTACGAGCTCCCGCCGTTCGCGGACATCCGCGAGGAGCACTACCTTCCCGCCTTCGAACAGGGGATGGCCGAGCAGCTCGCCGAGACCGAGGCCATCGCGGCGAACCCCGAACCGCCCAGCTTCGAGAACACGATCGTCGCCCTGGAGCGTTCCGGAGACCTGCTGGACCGCGTGTCGAAGGTCTTCTTCAACCGCGCGAGTGCCGACACCGGCCCGGGCATCCAGGAGATCGAGGCCAGGATCAACCCCGCCCTCGCCGCCCACGCCGACGCCATCCACCTCGACCCCGCCCTGTACGCCCGCGTCAAGGCGCTGTACGAGGGGCGGCAGGAACTCGGTCTGGAGGCCGAGGGGCTGAGGCTGCTGGAGCGCTACCACACCCGCTTCGTCCGCGCGGGCGCCGAACTCACCGAGGAGGGCCGCGAGCGGCTGAGGGCGCTCAACGCGGAGATCGCGGAGGCCTCCACCGCCTTCGAGCAGAACCTTTTCGCCGACACCAAGGCCGCCGCCCTCGTCCTCGGCAGTGCCGACGAGCTGGCCGGTCTGTCCGCCGACGCCGTTGCCGCCGCGGCCGCCAACGCCACTGCCCTCGGCCACGACGGCAAGTACGTCATCAGCCTGAAGAACTTCTCCAACCAGTCCGAGCTCGCCGCCCTCGACGACCGGGCCCTGCGCCGGCGCCTGCTGGAGGCCTCGCTCGGCCGCGGCCTGACCTCCAACCGCGAACTCACCGTCAGGCTCGCCCGGCTGCGCGCCGAGCGCGCCGCCCTGCTCGGCTACGAGAACCACGCCGCGTACGTCGTCGCCGACCAGACCGCCGGCACGCCCGAGGCCGTGACCTCCCTGCTCGCCCGTCTGATCCCGCCCGCCGTCGCCAACGCCGAGCGCGAGGCCGCCGCCCTGGCCGCCGCCTCCGGGCTGGAGGATTTCGCGGCCTGGGACTGGACGTATTGGTCGGAGAAGGTCCGCAAGGCGGAGTACGACATCGACACCGCCGCCATGCGCCCCTACTTCGAGCTGGACCGGGTGCTGCGGGACGGCGTCTTCCACGCCGCCGGCCAGGTCTACGGACTGAGCTTCACCGAGCGCCCCGACCTCGCCGCCTACCACCCCGACGTCCGGGTCTTCGAGGTCTTCAACGCCGACGGCTCGCCCCTCGGCCTCTACCTGGGCGACTACTTCGCCCGCGCCTCCAAGCGCGGCGGCGCCTGGATGAACAGCCTGGTCGACCAGTCCGCGCTCTTCGGCCGCAAGCCGGTCGTGGTCAACAACCTCAACGTCGCCAAGCCCGCCGACGGCGAGCCCGCGCTGCTCACCTACGACGAGGTCAACACTCTCTTCCACGAGTTCGGCCACGCCCTGCACGGTCTGTTCTCCGACGTCCGTCACCCCTTCTTCTCCGGTACGGCCGTCCCGCGCGACTTCGTCGAGTACCCCTCCCAGGTCAACGAGATGTGGGTGACCTGGCCGCAGGTGCTGGCGCACTACGCACGCCACCACGAGACCGGCGAGCCCATGCCCGCCGACCTGGTGGCCCGGATGGAGGCCGCGGAGCGCTTCGGGCAGGGCTTCCGCACCGTGGAGTACCTGGCGGCCGCCGTCCTCGACTGGGCCTGGCACACCATCCCCGCCGGTCACGACCCCGGCGACACGGAGGAGTTCGAGGCCGCCGCCCTGAAGGAGGCCGGGCTCGCGCTCCCCGCGATCCCGCCGCGCTACCGCAGCACCTACTTCGCGCACATCTTCGCCCACGGCTACAGCGCCGGGTACTACTCGTACATCTGGAGTGAGGTGCTCGACGCCGACACCGTGGAGTGGTTCAAGGAGAACGGCGGCATGCGGCGTGAGAGCGGCGACATCTTCCGCCGTGAGCTGCTCTCCCGCGGCGGCAGCGTCGAGCCGATGGCCGCGTTCGAGGGCTTCCGGGGCCGTGCGCCGCGGATCGAGCCGCTGCTGACGCGTCGCGGCCTGACCGGCTGACCTTTCCCGGGCCGGTGGCCGGCGAGGCACGGCGTCTCGTCGGCCATCCGGTGAGCCATGGCCCGTTCCGGACGGCACGATCAGACCCTCGGCACAGACTTATCAGGAATGATCTATACCGGATCGGTCACGAGCACGTTACAGACAGCTCTTGTCTCTGCGCGCATGGTGAAGCTCTGCCACGGTGTCTTCACATCCGAGCCTCAGGGGGTTCACCATGTCTCAGTCGTCGCACGCCTCGCCACCGGGCCACTACCCGCCGCCCCAGGATCCGGACTGGAGCCGGCCACCGAAGAAGTCGGGCGCGGGGAAGATACTCGGCTTCGGGATCGCCGCCATCGTCGTCGTGGTCGGCGGCAGCGTCGCCTTCGCCCTCAACACCGGGGACGACAAGGGTGGTTCGGGGGACGACTCCACCGCGGTCAGCGCGTCACCGGCCGAGGCCGACGGCCGCACATCGGCCCCGGGTGACGCGAAGGTCACCTCGTGCGGTCTCGCCGGCTTCAGCAAGTGGCCCAGCGCCGAGGTGACCATCACCAACCACAGCTCGGAGACCTCCGACTACCAGGTGCAGATCGAGTTCGTGGACGCCGGCGGAGCGCGCATCGCCCAGGCCGTCGCGACCGCGACCGGCGTGGCCGCGGGGAGCCAGGAGACGACGAGCGCCCAGGGGTCCCAGCCCGCCGCCGGCGATATCGACTGCAAGATCACCGAGGTCCTGCGCAAGGCGAACTGACCTCTCGCCGCGCTGCCGCCGAGGGGGAGCGCGCGGCATGTTCCGCCGTCTCCTTCGGCACCGGTGACTCCGGTTCGCACTCCGACCCCGCGGTACGGGACCGCGGGGTCCGGCCGCCGGGGCGGCTGATGGCGCCCGGGAGGTTGGGCCGGACCCACGCCACCCGGTGACGAGGCCCCCCGCGGACCGGCGGGGAGCGGCGGGCCCGGGGGCGGTTCGCACGGGGTTCACCGCCCCGAGGGCGGGAGCGGGATTCCGTGAGGGTTCCGCATACGGTCCCGACCCCTTCCACGCCGTGCCGAAATGGCGGAGAAGCGTCACATTCCGACAGCCCGTCAGGCGGCCGTCATCAAACAATCAGGACTCCCGTTCGACGGACTCGTTCGAACACCAAGAAGTCAACAACTTCTCCAGCCGTAGCTGCCATTCGAAACTTCCGAATGGTTTTGTCAAAGTGCTGGCAGGCAAGGGTGCCCCCGACAGGACTCGAACCTGCGGCCAAGCGCTTCATGCTCGCCCCCCCCGGAACCTTCGGGCACGACAGAGCCCCGCCGTGGCGAAGCGACGGGGCTCGTCTCGTTCCCTGAACCGAGACGGGCTTTCCATGGAAGGGGAGTCACTGGCCCCATGCCCACATCAAACCCAGACAGCGAGTAGTCACATGACCGGCCGAACAAGTCCTAGCGTGAGGCCGGACAGCCGACGCGCTTCAAACGTCGACATCACGGCCTCGCCCCAATGGCTCGGAGACAACGACGTCGAGGAAGTTTGCGTCCCGGAACGCCCTCAGCGCCCTCCCCCGGGTACCGCCCAACTTCTGCAGAACCTCGTCCTTAGTCAGACCCGTGCCGCGAAGCCCGGCACACTGCCGGGCCAGTGCCAGCCGCTCCGGATGGTCTTCCGGGGCTTCGTAGAAGACCGCGTCCTGCAGCAGCTCCTTGACGGACTCGAGGGACCGTCCCATGACGCGTCCGATCTCCGCCCTCGCCAGGCCCGCTCTCTTGTGCCTCAGAGCCTCCGCCGCCGCAAGGCGCCGCTCCTTCTGCAGGTCCTCATTGCGTCGGAGCGTGATCCCCGCGGCCTTGCGGACACGGTAGAGGAGACCCTCGACCTGTTGAGGAGACAGGCCGAGCCGCGCGGCGATGTCACGATTCGCCACACCCTCCCCGTGCAGCCGCAGCGCCTGCTCCTCGCGATCCAGACGAAGCAGCCGTTCCTGCTCCCGCTCCTGCTTCCTGCGTCGCCCGATCTCGTCCTTGAACGCACGCCGCAGGGAGGCCTTCACCGATCGGGCCCAGCGGAGCTGTTCGTGCTCCTCCCGCATCTGCTCCCGGACGAAATAGCCGTACCAGAACGGCATCCGTTCGCCCAGACCACCATCGGCACTCCCGCCCCAGCGGAACATGGGGTACTGCTCGCGCCTTCTCAGCAACACTTTCAGGACCGACTCGTCCGGGGTGTAGCCGCCGTCCTGCCGCATCAGGAGCCGCTGCTTGTCGGTGAGTCCCTCCATGACACGGGTCCAGGCCGTCCGGAGTCCGGCGGCCTCCGCCAAGGTCACGAGCGTCTCCCAGTCCCACTTGGGCACGGTGAGCCCAAACTGGGTACCGTCATCGGTTTCCCAGCGGTTTACCTCCGCCGCGACGTACACGGCGAAGTCGGCAGCGTTCCACGCCCGTATGACGTCCTGCCATATCTTCGCGGCCGTCGCGGGCAGGTAGGCAACCCGCTGACCCCCCACGTCGAATGCCACCGCCCGCGCGTCCCACCGATTGGACGGTTCGGGCACAAGCTCGGCTTCGACGCTCTGGCCGACGGAGAACCTGCTCAGCGATTCCTGGAAGTAGTACGCCCCAGACGCGTAGTACTGTCCGGCCGGGCGGCCGTAGTCGTTGAGCAGAATGCGGCCGGCAGGCCTGATGTACTCCCCGGGCTGACGCATATGGATTCCCACAGCGCTCATCCCCCCTCGCATCGCGCGTACCCTTCTGTGAACCGGTCCGGCCGGCCCCTGAAGGTGTCTTCCGTTCGGTCGGTTCACTCTGGCGAGACGGCCTCCGACCTGCACTATCGCGGCGATCCTATGCCCGGTCTGGGTCCCACCGGCAGGCCGGACCCGGCGTCGGCGACTGCGGGCCCTGCTCATCAAGGCCGGCCGTCAACGCGAGATCACCCCCGAAGTCGAACGCCTCCACCGCCTGCTGCGCGAACCCCAGATGCAGCAACCGCCACTGGTCGAACAGGCCATGGGCGCCAAAACCCAAGCCTTGCTCCGACAGTTCAACGCGGCCTGCGCCAGAGCCGATGAACTCGAAGCCGCCACCATCGCGGCGTTCGAGGCCCACCCGGATGCCGAGATCATCACCAGCTTCCCCGGCCTCGGACCCTGCCTCGATGTCATGTACCTTCATCGCCACGCCGTACCCGAGAGTCATCGACTCCAGGTGTTGGAGGGAACTTCCCCGCACCACATCCCCGGGCGCAGCCGTACCTCGTCGAGGAAGTCGTAGACATCGGTCAGCTCTGTCAGATGCCTGGGGGTTACGCCACGAGTCTCCTGGGCTGGATCTGGCGCCGTCCCCGCGGTGGCCGGCGGGTGCACGCCTTCTTCTCCACGCTCTAGTAGTACGCGGGGCCCCGGCCGGAGGAAGCAGTGGCCATGCGTGTTCTGGACGCCCGGCTGCCCGTGGAGGACGACGAAGACCAGTGGGGCGAGCTGCTGCTCCACACCGCTCGGCCGGAGGTGGGGAAGCAGTGGACGGATACGGCAAGGTCCATGAGGTGCGCGGGCTGAAGGGCAGGGCCAAGGACGACACCCGCGTCGTACCGTGTCGTCCGGCGCTGACGCGCATCCTGCGGGAGCACGTGAAGGCCGAGGGCCTGAAGCCCGGGGATCTGCTCTTCCCGGGGGAGCACGGGGACACTCTCGCGGGGTCGGTTTTTCGCCGCGCCTGGCGCACCGCTCGGCAGCAGGTGCTCGCGCCGGCAGAGTTCGCCTCGCCGCTCGGCAAGCGCGTCTATGACCTGCGGCATACCTGCCTGACGTCGTGGCTCAACGCGGGCGTCCCGCCGACGCAGGTCGCCGAGTGGGCGGGCAACAGCGTCCCCGTCCTGCCTGCCACCTACGCGCGTTGTATCTCCGGTCAGCTAAGGGATCACCAGAGGCGGATCGAGGCCGGGGGAGACCTCCCCGAGCCGGACGAAGATCGCTGAACCGGTTCCGGAACTTCGACACGTATTCGACAGAGCCACCCGCGCAAACCCGGCGACAGCCGGACGGCGCCGGAGGGTTCTCGTGATCACCCGCGTGGTCAGGCGCAGCTGCGTACCGCGTGGCAAGGTTCTGACCGGCAAAAAAGCCCCTCCATGTGGAGGGGCGCAGTGGGTGCCCCCGGCAGGACTCGAACCTGCGGCCAAGCGCTTAGAAGGCGCCTGCTCTATCCACTGAGCTACGGGGGCCGGACGTTGGCCGCGACCGAACCCGCCCCTTGTGTCGACGGTTGCGTGACCTTGCCGGGGACAAGGATAGGGCGCGGCTGATGTGCGGCCGGTTGCTTCGCCTTCATGACACGTTGTGTAGGTTCGGTGAAGCGGTCTGATAATCGCAGGCAGGTGCGAATGTCGCACCAGTTTTGACGCCTCAGCCGACGGCTGTTGTGCACTCGTTATGCCGGTGACTCTTCCGACCCTTCCGTCCCGTTCGGCCCTCTTGCGGGCCGAAAGGCGTGAACTAGGTGGAATACGCTTCAAAAACCCATCAAAATGGGGCATTCTGCCACTGTGGCGATCTTGGATGTACGGCCCGAACTCCTCGACGCGCTGTCGGCGCTGCGCGACCGCGTCGCGAACGCGCGCTTTCCCCTCCCCCTTCCCGGAGCCGAGAGGGCCCGCCGCACACGCCAGGAACTGCTCGCGCAACTCGACGACTATCTGGTGCCCCGGTTGAAGGCGCCCGAAGCGCCGCTGCTGGCGGTGGTGGGCGGTTCGACCGGAGCGGGCAAGTCCACGCTCGTGAACTCGCTGATCGGCCGGCGTGTGAGTGACGCGGGTGTGCTGCGCCCCACGACGCGCACACCGGTGCTGGTGTGCCATCCCCAGGACCGTGCCTGGTTCGCCGATCCGCGGGTGCTGCCGGGCCTGGCCCGCGCCTGGGCGCCGCGGCCCCGGACCGCGGCCGACGCCGAGGGGGAGGAGGAGACGGAAGGGAACGACGAGGACCGCGAGGCGGAGGAGGCCAGGCTGTGGCTGCGCCTGGAGACCGACGACACGCTGCCGCGTGGACTCGCCCTGCTGGACGCGCCCGACATCGACTCCCTCGTCTCCCGCAACCGCGAACTCGCCGCCGAACTGCTCTGCGCGGCAGACATCTGGATCCTGGTGACCACCGCGGCGCGCTACGCCGACGCTGTGCCGTGGCACCTCCTGCGCACGGCCAAGGAGTACGACGTCACCCTGGCCACCGTCCTGGACCGGGTGCCGCACCAGATCGCCGAGGACGTCTCGCAGCACTACGCGGCCCTGCTGACCCGGGCCGGTCTCGGGGACGTGCCGCGGTTCACCGTCCCCGAGCTGCCCGAGTCGGCGGGGGCCGGCGGGCTGCTGCCGCACACCGCAGTGGCGGCGCTCGGCAGCTGGCTGGCGCACTGTGCCGAGGACCCGGCCGCGCGGCACCAGGCGGCTCAGCGCACCGTCTCCGGGGTCCTGGGCTCGCTCGGCAACCGGCTCCCGGAGCTGGCCGGCGCCTCCGCCGCGCAGCATGCCGCGGCCGTGCGCCTGACCCGCCACGTGGACGACGCCTACGACGAGGCCGAGTCGCGCGTGCGGGAGGCCGTCGACGGCGGGGCGCTGCTCGCCGGGGACGCCCTGGCCAGCTGGCGCGGCTATCCGGACTGCGGCCCGGCGGCCCTGCTGTCCGCCCTCGCCGAGAGCCTTGCGGTCCTGCTGCGGACCGAGGTCGCGGCGGCCGACGAGCGGACCCTCGACGCCTGGCGCGCTGACCGCGCCGGCACCGTCCTGGCGGAGGACGCCGACTCGGAGTCGGCGTCGGCGTCCGGCGACGCCGCCGAGCGGATCGAGGAGGCTGTCGACACCTGGGGGTTCACGGTGAACCGCCTCGCGCACCAATCGGTGCGCGGGAACACGGAGGGCGTCGACCCCCAGAACGCGGCGGCTCTGATCGCGGTCGCCGTGCTCGGTGGCCGCAAGGGCACGGTCGCGGGCGAGCGGCTCGCCTCCCTCGTCGGCGCGCACGCGGCGCTGCGGGCCGGCGACCGGGCGCGCGAGGAGCTGGACCGGCTCGTCGCCGACGTGCTCGACGCCGAGCGGGAACTGCGGGTGCTCCCCGTGGAGGCGCTGGATGTGACGGCGGGCCAGCAGGCGTCGCTGATCGCGGAGCTTTCCGTGGTGCAGAGGTCGTACGGACTCCAGGAGAGGTGATCAGGTGCTCACGCAGCGGGTGGACGCGCTGTCGGAACTGCTCGGGCTGTCGCGCACCCGCGTGAGCCACGAGGCGCTCGACGGGGCCGGGGAGCTGCTGGAACGGGTCGGCGACCGGCGCCGGCTCTCCGCGGACCACACGGTGGTTGCGCTGGCCGGGGCGACGGGCAGTGGGAAGTCGTCCCTGTTCAACGCGTTGACCGAACTGGACTTGTCGCGGATCGGCGTTCGCCGGCCGACCACCTCGGCCCCGGTCGCCTGTGCCTGGGACCCCCGGGGCGCCTCCGGGCTCCTGGACCGGCTCGGCATCGCACCCAAGGCGCGGTTCGCCCGGCACAGCGTCCTGGACGAAGGGGCGGAACGGACGGACGACGGGCCCGCCGGCCTGGTCCTGCTCGACCTGCCGGACCACGACTCGGCGGCGACCGCCCACCGCGACCAGGTGGACCGGGTGCTGAAGCTCGTCGACGTGATCGTGTGGGTGCTCGACCCGGAGAAGTACGCGGACGCCGCGCTGCACGAGCGCTACCTGCGGCCGCTGGCCGGGCACGCCGACGTGACCGTCGTCGTCCTCAATCAGATCGACCGGCTCCCCGAGGAGGCCGTCGAACAGGTCCTGGACGACCTGCGCCGGCTGCTCGACGACGACGGGCTCGCCGTCGGCGAGCACGGCGAGGACGGCGCCATGGTGCTGGCCACCTCGGCACTGAACGGTGACGGAGTGCCGGAGCTGAGGTCGGCCATCGGCCAGGTCGTGGCCGAGCGCGCGGCCGCGAGCCGGCGGCTGTCCGCGGACGTGGACGGGCTCGCCGAGCGGCTGCGCCCGCTGTACGTCTCCGAGGGGGTGACGGGGCTCACCGACCGGGCCCGCGAGGACTTCACGGCGAGCCTCGCGCACGCCGTGGGCGCCGCGGCGGCGGGCCGGGCGGCGGAACGCGCTTGGGCCAGGGCCGCCGACGAGGCCTGCGGCACCCCGTGGCGGCGGCTGCGCCGGGGACGCGGCGCGCAGTCGTGCGACGGCACCCTGGACGGACGGCGCCCGGCTTTGTCGGCGTCCCGGGCGTCCGTCGACGAGGCGGTGCGCGCGGTCGCGGCGGAGGCCGTGGCGGGGCTGCCCGCTCCGTGGGCGCAGGCGGTGCGTGAGGCCGCGCGCCGCGGTGGCCGCACGCTCCCGGAGGCGCTCGACGCGGCGGTGGAGCGGGCGGCGCCGGACGAGCCGCTGCGTCCCCGGTGGTGGTCGGTGGTCGGCACGGCGCAGTGGCTGCTGGCGCTGCTCGCGACGGCGGCGCTGGCGTCAGGCATCGTGACGGCGGCGGACGCGCTGCGGCTGCCGTGGTGGCTGCCGCCCGCGCTGCTGGCCGTCGGCGGCCTGGGCGGTCCGCTGCTCACCCGGGTGAGCCGGTTCGCGGCCCGCGGCCCGGCCCGGCGGTACGGCCAGGCCGCGGAGCGGCGGATGGCCGACGCGGCGGCCGACTGCGGGCGGGCGCGGGTGCTGGAACCGCTGGCGGCGGAATTGCTGCGTTACCGGGAAGTGCGGGAACAGTACGGCGTGCTCGCCGGAAACCACTTCCGGATGGCGGAGTTGTCCACAACAGGCCAGTAATCCACAGGTTGAATCCGGTTTCTCCACGGCGGGCGCGGCAGGGGCACCATGGAGCCATCGCGGGGCCGGCGGCAGGGGGCTGCCGGCCGGCGACGACAACGGGGGAGCATCGGCAATGAACGACACACTGGTCACCGTCGTGGGGAATGTGGCCACCAGGCCGGAATTCCGGAAGACGCCCACGGGCGTCCCGGTCGCCAGGTTCCGGCTGGCGACGACCGCGCGCCGCTGGGACCGGGAGCGCGGCGGCTGGTCCGACGGGCACACCAGCTTCTACACGGTGTGGGCCTGGCGGCAGCTGGGGGAGAACGTGGTGGCCTCGGTCGGGGTCGGCGAACCGCTGCTCGTGCAGGGGCGCCTGAGAGTGCGTGAGGAGGAGCGCGACGGTCAGCGCTGGATCTCGGCCGACGTCGACGCGATCGCCTGCGGGCACGATCTGACACGCGGCACCTCGGCGTTCCGGCGGCTGTCCGCGGCCCATCCGGAACTCTCGGTTCCGAATTCCGCCGCGGCCGCCGGTGAACCGTTCACCGGCGATCCGCTGGCCGCGCTGTCCGGATAAACCGGACAGCCGGGCGTTCGGCCGGCGGTAAAACGTCGATGATTTATCGACAATTTCGCGTTCATGCCTACGCGTGGGTAACGATTGAGATTCGGATTCCCGGGCGGCCGTGAATCCTGGTGGCTTTGGTGCGGTTGGTTCCTAGGATTCAGCGGTACCCCGGCTTTCCGCGGGGATCCACAGCTGTCGGCGAGGCCTGCCCCCACGACCAGCCTCGCCCGGAGGGGAAATTCATGTTCACTGTACGGAGGCGGGGGACTGCCCGTCTTGCCGTAGCGATGGTGGCCTCCGGCCTCCTCGCCGCGGGTTCCATAGCCGTAGCCGGGTCCGCCATCGCGGACGACGCGACCCCCACCGCGCCCGGTGCGACGGCCACGCTCGGCGGTCTGAAGACCTTCGACGCCGCTGTCATCAACGACGGCGGCAAGAAGGAGGACGTCAGCGCCGGACTCTTCGAGATGTCCGTCGACGGCGGCGGCACGATCCAGACGTACTGCATCGACCTGCACAACCCGACCCAGGGCAAGGCCGCTTACAAGGAGGTCTCCTGGGACGAGTCGAGCCTCCATGACAACCCGGACGCCGGCAAGATCAACTGGATCCTGCAGAACTCCTACCCGCAGGTGAACGACCTCGCGGCGCTGCAGAAGACCGCGGCCCTGTCCGGCCCGCTCACCGAGAAGCTCGCCGCCGCCGGCACCCAGGTGGCCATCTGGCGCTTCTCCGACAAGGCCGACGTGACCGCCGTCGACCCGGTCGCCGAGGAGCTCGCGGACTGGCTGCAGGATCACGCAAAGGACCTCAAGGAGCCCGCGGCGTCGCTGACCCTCGACCCGCCGGCGGTCTCCGGCAAGGCCGGTGACCTGCTCGGTCCGATCAAGGTCCACACCAACGCCTCCACCGTCCAGGTGAGCCCCGCGCCCGGCAACCCCTCCGGCGTCAAGGTCACCGACAAGAACGGCACCGCGGTCACCTCCGCGAAGGACGGCGACGAGCTCTACTTCGACGTCGCCGCCGGTACCGCCGACGGCACGACCTCGCTGACGGCCACCGCGAACACCAAGCTTCCGGTCGGCCGCGCCTTCACCGGGGTCGACAGCACCACGCAGGTCCAGATCCTCGCCGGCTCCAGCGACAGCTCGGTCTCCGCGACCGCGACCGGCACCTGGGCCGCCAAGGGCCCGATCCCGGCGGTCTCCGCCGAGGTCAACTGCGCCAAGAACGGCCTGGACGTGACGGCCGCCAACGAGGGTGACCAGCCGTTCACCTTCAACCTGGCCGACAAGGAGTACACGGTCGAGGCCGGCAAGTCCGAGACCATCACCGTGCCGGTGGCCGAGGACCAGCACTACAAGGTCACCATCACCGGCCCCGAGGGCTTCGAGAAGACCTTCGAGGGCGTCCTCGACTGCCAGACCGCCGGCAACGGCGGCGACACCCCGTCCTCCTCGCCGAGCCCGGCCACGGCCGGCGGCTCCTCGGAGGGCACGGGTGACACCGGTTCCACCACCGGCGGCAACCTCGCCGAGACCGGTTCGAGCAGCGCCACCCCGGTGATCGCCGGCATCGCGATCGCCCTGGTCGTCGTCGGTGGCGGCGCGGTCTTCTTCCTCCGTAAGAAGAAGTCGGCCCCCTCCGCCGAGTGAACTGACCCCACAGGCCGCTCCTGAGTGAAGGGGGCGGAGGTCGACAGACCTCCGCCCCCTTCACCGTTCGTTCCGCGGGTGCGCGCCGCGGACTAGACGGCCGGCCAGGCGGCGCCAGGCAGCGAACGGCCCCCTCGGAGCGATCTCCGAGGGGGCCGTCACATGCTCAGGCCCGGGCGTCCGCGTCCCGGCCGGTGCGGCCCGGGCCCCCGGCGACCTGGCGCGGGGTTCAGTACTGGTCGGTCTCCACGAACCCCGCATCCGCGCGGTCGTCCGCGCCGAAGGCGGCGGCGGTCGGGTCGAATCCGGGCGGGCTGTCCTTGAGGGCCAGGCCAAGGCCGGCCAGCTTCGCCTTGACCTCGTCGATCGACTTCGCACCGAAGTTGCGGATGTCGAGCAGGTCCGCCTCGGAGCGCGCCAGGAGCTCACCCACCGAGTGAACACCCTCGCGCTTGAGGCAGTTGTAGGAACGGACGGTGAGCTCGAGCTCCTCGATCGGCAGCGCCATGTCGGCGGCGAGGGCGGCGTCCGTCGGGGACGGGCCCATGTCGATGCCCTCGGCGTCGACGTTCAGCTCGCGGGCGAGACCGAACAGCTCGACGAGGGTCTTGCCGGCCGAGGCCACGGCGTCACGGGGACGCATCGCGGGCTTGGTCTCGACGTCGACGATCAGCTTGTCGAAGTCGGTGCGCTGCTC
This sequence comes from Actinacidiphila sp. bgisy160, assembly GCF_965342435.1. Taxonomy (GTDB): domain Bacteria; phylum Actinomycetota; class Actinomycetes; order Streptomycetales; family Streptomycetaceae; genus Actinacidiphila. The sequence goes on from NZ_CBDRCM010000003.1 coordinate 223,450, forward strand.
GACACGGGTCGCCTCGACCTTGTAGCTGACCTTGAGCACCGGGCTGTAGATGGAGTCGACCGGGATACGGCCGATCTCCTGCCCCTGCTGCTTGTTCTGGACGGCGGAGACGTAGCCGCGACCGCGCTCGACGGTCAGCTCCATCTCCAGCTTGCCCTTGCCGTTCAGCGTGGCCAGGACGAGGTCGGGGTTGTGCACCTCGACACCGGCCGGGGGCGCGATGTCGGCGGCGGTGACCACACCCGGGCCCTGCTTGCGCAGGTACATCACGACCGGCTCGTCGTGCTCCGAGGAGACGACCAGGGACTTGATGTTGAGGATGAGGTCGGTGACGTCCTCCTTGACGCCCGGCACGGTGGTGAACTCGTGCAGGACGCCGTCGATCCGGATCGAGGTGACGGCGGCACCCGGGATCGACGACAGGAGGGTGCGGCGGAGCGAGTTGCCGAGGGTGTAGCCGAAGCCCGGCTCCAGCGGCTCGATCACGAACCGGGAGCGGAACTCGTCGACGACCTCTTCGGTCAGTGACGGACGCTGAGCGATCAGCACGAGGTATTGCCTCCAGGTTGGCGCCCTCTATGTGACGCCATAGACAATACGAAGCGTACGGCCCCCACGGCCTTCTGCGCGGCTGCCCCGCCCGTCTGCTCTCCGATGGGCCGGCCGGGCCTCTCGCGGGGACGGAGTGTAACGATCGCCTTCGCATGCCCCGGGGGCCGGTCGCCGCCGCATTTCGGCGATGCATACTGGGGGCAATGACAAAGCCTCCTGCACCGAAGCGTCATTTGCCCACCAGCCCCTTCAAGGCGCCGGTCACACCGGCTCCCAAGGTCTTCGCCGTGGGCGACCAGGTCACGCACGACATCTACGGCCTCGGCCGAGTGATCGGCATCGACGGGGGAACCGCTGCGCTGGTGGACTTCGGGTCCACGCAGATGCGGATCCCCAGCCCCTACACCAAGATGACCAAGCTGTAGGACCGCAGTGCCGGGCCACGGCACGCCAGGCCCCGCCGGGGCCTGAGACGAAAGGGACACCTCTCATCGATTCGACGTCGCTGTTCTCCGCCCCGGAAGGGCAACCGCGCTCCGTGACCGCGGCATCCCCGCCTCCGGTGACGAACCCCTTCCATGCCCCGGACTTCGGGGACGGCGAGACCACCCCGCCCGACGCCCCCCAGGAACCCGCCCGGGGCAAGCGCGCCCCGCGCCGCAAGGTCTCCTAGAGAGCCTGTCGTCGAATTGGCTCCCCCAGCTCCGCTGGGAGGTGCCCCCAGGTGCCGTGCACCGCAAGGCGGAGAGGCGTCCTCGTAGCGGGCTGCTCGGACGATTCGACAACGCAGCGAGGTGCCAGGTCGGGGGAGGGAATCCGACGACAGGCTCCAGCCCTCCCGCAGCGGTCATCGCGGGGCGGGTCAATGCCTCTGCCCCGCTTCGCCGCACGTCTAGTCCGGCCGCCTGCCCGGCGGGCAGGACTGTGCGATTGCGGTGAACCGTATTGATCGCTTCGGTGATCTCACCGCGGCGGGCGTGCACGATGACGTCGGTGCCGGCGTCAGCCATGATCTTGGCGACGGCGGTGAGCGCGAGGTGGTCTCTCATGCGTGTACGAGTTGCCTGGGGATCCAGAACGCCCGCGAGTGCTCCGGCTGTATCCACGGACGCAACCCGATGCTGTGGACGCCGGGCTCCGCAAGGCTGAGGCGGCCGCCGGCCCGCGAACCGCACCACAAGCGGGGCGGGGACGGCTGGGCCGTGCCCGCGTCGACCGACGGCGGCAGGCGACGACCGGGACGGGACGGCCCGTACCCAGGTCGCAGGCGTGAGGGACATCGCTCAGGTACTCGTTTCCGCCGGGGGGTGGCGGTACGGCAAGATGGGGTGTATCTGCCCACACATCGAATGCCGGACGGTTTCTCTTGGCTGAGTTCATCTACACCATGCGCAAGACGCGCAAGGCGCACGGCGACAAGGTGATCCTCGACGACGTCACCCTGAACTTCCTGCCCGGCGCGAAGATCGGTGTCGTGGGACCCAACGGTGCCGGTAAGTCCACCGTGCTCAAGATCATGGCGGGGCTGGAGCAGCCGTCGAACGGCGACGCGTACCTCTCGCCCGGCTACTCGGTCGGCATCCTGCTGCAGGAGCCCCCGCTGGACGAGTCCAAGACCGTGCTGGAGAACGTCCAGGACGGCGTGGGCGCGATCAAGGGCAAGCTGGACCGGTTCAACGAGATCGCCGAGCTGATGGCGACCGACTACTCCGACGCGCTGCTCGACGAGATGGGCAAGCTGCAGGAGGAGCTGGACCACGCCAGCGCCTGGGACCTGGACGCGCAGCTGGAGCAGGCGATGGACGCCCTCGGCTGCCCGCCCGGCGACTGGCCGGTCGTCAACCTCTCCGGTGGTGAGAAGCGCCGCGTCGCGCTCTGCAAGCTGCTTCTGGAGGCCCCCGACCTGCTGCTGCTCGACGAGCCCACCAACCACCTGGACGCCGAGTCCGTGCAGTGGCTGGAGCAGCACCTGGCCAAGTACGCGGGCACCGTCGTGGCGATCACCCACGACCGGTACTTCCTGGACAACGTCGCCGAGTGGATCCTCGAGCTCGACCGCGGCCGCGCCTACCCCTACCAGGGCAACTACTCCACGTACCTGGAGACCAAGCAGTCCCGCCTGAAGGTCGAGGGCCAGAAGGACGCCAAGCGCGCCAAGCGGCTCAAGGAAGAGCTGGAGTGGGTCCGCTCCAACGCCAAGGGCCGTCAGGCCAAGTCCAAGGCCCGCCTCGCCCGCTACGAGGAGATGGCCGCCGAAGCCGAGAAGATGCGCAAGCTCGACTTCGAGGAGATCCAGATCCCGCCGGGCCCGCGTCTGGGCAACATCGTGGTCGAGGTCAGCAACCTCTCCAAGGCGTTCGGCGAAAAGGTCCTCATCGACGACCTGTCCTTCACGCTGCCGCGCAACGGCATCGTGGGCGTCATCGGCCCCAACGGTGCCGGCAAGACCACGCTGTTCAAGATGATCCAGGGCCTGGAGACCCCGGACGGCGGCACGATCAAGGTCGGCGACACGGTCAAGATCTCCTACGTGGATCAGACCCGCGCCAACATCGACCCCAAGAAGACCCTGTGGGCGGTCGTGTCGGACGAGCTGGACTACATCAACGTCGGCCAGGTCGAGATGCCGTCCCGCGCGTACGTCAGCGCCTTCGGCTTCAAGGGCCCGGACCAGCAGAAGCCGGCCGGCGTCCTGTCCGGCGGTGAGCGCAACCGGCTGAACCTGGCGCTCACCCTCAAGCAGGGCGGCAACCTGCTGCTCCTCGACGAGCCGACCAACGACCTCGACGTCGAGACCCTGTCCTCGTTGGAGAACGCGCTGCTGGACTTCCCCGGCTGCGCCGTGGTCGTCTCCCACGACCGCTGGTTCCTGGACCGGGTGGCCACCCACATCCTCGCCTACGAAGGCGACTCCAAGTGGTTCTGGTTCGAGGGCAACTTCGAGTCGTACGAGAAGAACAAGGTCGAGCGCCTCGGCCCGGACGCGGCCCGGCCGCACCGCGCCACCTACAAGAAGCTCACCCGGGGCTGAGCGGGAGATGGCCCGGCACATCTACCGCTGCCCGCTGCGCTGGTCGGACATGGACGCCTTCGGGCACGTCAACAACGTGGTCTTCCTCCGCTACCTGGAGGAGGCCCGGATCGACTTCATGTTCCGGCTGGCGCCCGGGGAGGGCAGCGAGTCGTTCACGGGCGGGTCGGTCGTCGCCCGCCACGAGATCGACTACCTGCGCCCGCTGGTGCACCGGCACGAGCCGGTGACGGTCGAGACGTGGGTGACCAAGGTAGGGGCCGCCTCACTGACCGTCGCGTACGAGGTCAAGGACGCGGAGGCGGTCTACGTGCGCGCCTCCACGGTCGTGGTGCCGTACAACCTGGAGAAGGGCCGGCCCCGCCGGATCACGGCGGAGGAGCGGTCGTTCCTGGAGGAGTACTTCGACGACAGCGCGGGCGCGCCCGGTGAGTCCGGTGACGCCCGCGAGGGGGCAGTCGCCGTATGACGGCACCCCTGCGACTCGCCGATGCCAGGGAGGCGGACGGTTTCGCCGCCTTCCTGGCCCGGCTGCTGCGCTGGGACAAGGCCGCCGTTGTCCGGCTGCGCGCCTCGGGCACGGTGCTCGCCGTGTTCGGGCAGCCGCCGTTCGGCGGCGGGGTCCTGGCCGTCCGCACGGCCGAGCTGGACGGGGCCGCCGGTGACCTGGACTCGACGGTCTCCGCCGGGCAGTTGCTCGACGGCATCGACGACGTGACGGGCACGGTCGCGGTGCCCGCGGCCGTCACCGGGCCTGCCTGGGCCGGACTGCTCCCGCCGCGCGGCGGCTGGGAGCGGGTGCGGGGCCTGCCGTCCGCGGAGGACGTGCGTGCCGTGGCCGCCGCGGCGGTGACCGAGTTCCGCGACCGCAGCGAGGCGCTGCCGCCCGGGAACCGCACCCGCGCGGAGCTGGACGCCATCGCCGATGACATCTGGTCCCGGCAGCTCGGCGCGACCGGACTGCCGCTGCGGGTGGTGCACGCCGCCCACGCGCTGGGTTTCCTCCGCCCGGTGCGCGCCGCCGTCCCGGCGCCGCGCACGGCCGAGCAGCCGGCGATGCTGCTCCTCGCCGCGGGCCCCTGGCTGCGGCTGCGCACTCCATACGGCTCGGTCGCCGTACGCCGCGGCCTGCCCGGGTTGTCGGTCAGCCCGGTCCGCTGACCCATGACGACCTGCCCGGGTGATCTCCTCCCGGGTGCCCGCGAGGAGATGACCTGCCGGCCTGCTCGGCGGACCCCAAGGTCCGCCGCCCCGGTTCGGTACGGCCGGTGTGCCGGAGGATGACCTATCCGGCCGACGTGATCAGCCCGCGGTGTTCACCATCGACGCCGCCGCGTAGACCAGGTAGTCCCACAGCTGGCGCTCGTGGTCGGGCTCCAGGCCGAGTTCGTCGACCGCGGTGCGCATGTGCCGCAGCCACGCGTCGTGGGCGGCCTGGTCGACCCGGAAGGGCGCGTGGCGCATCCGCAGCCGGGGGTGGCCGCGGTTCTCGCTGTAGGTGCGGGGGCCGCCCCAGTACTGCATGAGGAAGAGCCTCATGCGCTCCTCGGCGGGGCCGAGGTCCTCCTCCGGGTACATGGGGCGCAGGATCGGATCCTCGGCGACGCCTTCGTAGAAGCGGCGGACGAGCCGCCGGAAGGTCGGCTCGCCGCCGACCGCCTCGAAGAACGTCTGCTGCTCAACGGTGCCCCGCGGGATCTCATTCACGCATCCCATGGTCTCAGACGGCCCGCGTTGTCCGGAGGGGGTCACCGTCGCAGAGTGGTCGTATGACGAACGACGACCGGTACGCCGCGGCGGCGGTGCCGCTGCGGGCCCGGCTGGTGCGCCGTATCGTCGCGGCCGGGGAGCTGGCGGACCCGAGGTGGCGGGCCGCGTTCGAGGAGGTGCCGCGCCATCTGTTCGTTCCCGTCTACCACCGGCCCCGCTCGGACGGAGGGTTCACCCGGCTGTCGGCGGACGACCCCGACCCGCGCGGCCGGTCCCGGTGGCTGTCCGGCGCTTACGCCGACGTCCCGCTGATCACACTCGTGCGGGACGGGGAACCGGTCTCGTCCAGCAGCCAGCCCTCGCTGATGGCCGCCATGCTGGAGGCGCTGCGCGTCGAGGACGGGCAGCGGGTGCTGGAGATCGGCGCCGGGACCGGGTACAACGCCGCGCTGCTCGCGCACCGCCTGGGCACCGGGGCGGTGACCACGGTGGACCTCGACGCGGAGATCACCGAGGCCGCCCGCACGCACCTGGCCGCGGCCGGGCGCCCGGTGACGGTGGTCACCGGGGATGGTGCGCTGGGCTGCCCGGAGCGCGCGCCGTACGACCGGATCGTCGCCACCTGCGAGCTGCCGTCGGTGCCGGAGGCGTGGCCGCGGCAGTGCCGGCGCGGCGGGCTGATCCTCGCGCCCTTCGCGGGCGGGCTGATCGCGCTGCGCGTGACGGGCCCGGAGCGGGCCGAGGGGCGCTTCCTGCACACCCCCGCGTACTTCGTCTCGCTGCGGGGCGCCGGCGCCGTCCCGCGCAGGGAGGCCGCCGGGCCCGCCGGCGCCGACGGGAGCCCGGGGCGCAGCCGTGCCGGCGCCACCCCGCCGCGCATCCTGGAGAACGAGCTGTTCCGGTTCCTGCTCGGCCTGTACGCCGGGGACGCCGAGGTCCACTGGACCCCGGGCGGCCCCACGGTCACCGCCGCCGACGGTTCCACCGCGCACGCCGCCCGGGACGGCACCGTCCGGCTCTCCGGGCCGCGGGACCTGTGGGCCGCCGTCGAGGAGGCGTACGCCCTGTGGCGCGGCCAGGGGCAGCCGCCCCGGGATCGCTTCGGGATGAGCCTCGAGGACGGCCGCCAGTGGACCTGGCTGGACCGGCCGGACGGGCCGCACCGCTGGGAACTGCGGCCCGCGCCGGGAACGGCCGGGGTCAGTCGCGGACGACCGTGATCGTCGTCCAGGCACCGACGTGGACGCGGTCGCCTTCCGTCAGCGGGACGGGCACGAAGGGGTCGATGGGGTCCTCGCCGCCGTTGACGGTGGTGCCGTTGGTGGAGCCCTGGTCCACCACCGCCCAGCTGCCGTCGGGCTGCTCCACCAGCACGGCGTGTTTGTGGGAGACGCCCGGGTCCTCCGGGGCCCTGGACAGGTCGATGTCGGGGGCCTCGCCCGTGCTGTGCCGGCGGCGGCCGACGGTGACCTGGGGGCCCGTCAGCGGCATCCGCTGCTCGGGGGAGTACGACGGGAAGTACAGCCCGCGTGCCTCCGGGCCGCTGCGGGCCATCATGCCGGTGAAGTAGTCCCGGTCGGCGGCGATCACGGCGGTCCACGTGCGCGGGCCCGCCTGCACGGGCCCGGGGTCCGGCGGGCTCGGCGGGGTGAGCAGGAAGTCGCCCGAGCCGGAGGTCACCGACTCCGGGGCCAGCGGTTCGGCCGGGCGGTTGATCTGCGACGGGCGGGACCGCTGCGACTCGTAGCGCTGGTACGGAGGCCCGTCCGGCGGGTAGCCGGGGGAGGAGGGGCGCGCCGGCGGGACGAAGGCCGTCCCGGCCTGCGTGACGAAGTTGTAGCGGCACTCCTCGCAGAACTGGGCGTAGCCCTCGCGCGGGGTGCCGCAGTCGGGACAGGGCTCGGTGGCCGCGGTCGCGTCGGGGTCGTAGCCGAACCCGTCCCGGCCGCGGCCGTACCCGGGGTCGTACGACGGTTCGTACCCGGGGTCGTACGACGGTTCGTAGGCGGGCTCGTATCCGGGGTCGTAACCCGGCGTGTGGCCGGGGGAGTAGCCGCCGGAGTACGGGGGCGGGGGCGGGGGCGCGCCCTGCGCCGCGTGCGTGGGCGGCGGGGACGGCGGGCCGGGGACGGAGGGTGACGGCGGCGCGGACATGCGCATTCCGCACACCTCGCACCAGTCGTCCGTCGCGGACTGGTGACCGTTCGGACAAGTCGACATGTCGCTCTCTCCCCCTCTGCCCCGCTGTGTCCCGCTGCTCTATTTCTTCACCCGTACAGTCTTCGTCGAACGTGTCTCGAGGGTCATCTCGTCCGCGTCGGCAACCCGGGCCTTCAGCCGCACGGTACCCGTCACCGCGTCCACCACGTCCACGACCCTGGCCAGCAGCTTGGCGGTGTCCTCGTTGCCGGAGGCGCTGGCGAGCTGTACCGCGCGGCCGAGTTTGGCGGTCGCGGAGTCGAAGTCGCCCTGCTTGCGGGCCTCCAGGCCCTGCTGGATGACCTGGGCCAGCTCCGCCTGGCCGGTGTAGTGGGCGACCTGCGGGTTGATCCGCGTCGAGGCCGCCATGTCGTCCGTCCACACGGCCCGCACGAGCCCCTGGCCCAGCACGCGCGGCGTGCCGTCCGGCTGCGGCAGGACGAGGGAGATCCGGGCCGCCAGCATCTCCTGGCCGACACCGGCGGCCGGCACCACCACGTTGACGTGGTAGTCGCGCGACTCGTCGCCCCAGGAGCCCGTCGGGTAGTCGCCTGCCCGCGGACCGGCCTCGGTGCGGCGGGCGGTGAGGTCCTCCACGGTCGGCGCGACCTGCTTGACGTACTGGATCTCCGCGCCCTGCGGGGTCCACAGGCGCAGGGCGACGTCCGCGACCTCCTTGCCCATCGCGGTCTCCATCATCTGCCGGAAGTCCGACTCCAGGCCGGACGGGTCGGCGACGATGTCCACCGTGCCGAGCAGCGCGGAGGCGATCCCGGTCAGCTCCTTGACCTCCCAGTCGGTGCCGACGCCGCGCGCGTCGCAGGTGAAGCGGCCCGCGCAGGCGTCCAGCGCGGCGCGCAACGCCTCCGGCTTCTCGTGCTCGTTGCGGCCGTCGGTGAGCAGGATGCCGTGCCGTATCGACACGTCGGACGTGGCCAGCAGCCGGTCGGCCAGCCGCAGCCAGGTGCCGATCGCGGTGCCGCCGCCCGAACTGAGCCGGCGCAGCGCCTCCTTGGCCTGGTGCCGGGTGGCCGGGTCGGCGACGGCGAGGCCGCCGTTCGCCGGGTAGACCTCCTTGGCCTGGTGGGTGCCGGCGACCACGGCGAAGGCGACGCCGTCGCGGATGGTGTCGATGGCGGCCGCGGTCGCCTCGCGGGCGCTGCGCATCTTGGTCGGCGGGTAGTCCATGGAGCCCGAGCAGTCCACCATGATGACCACGGCGGCACCGGGCGCAGCGCCCGGCACGTCGCCGGGCGCCTGGGTGGCCAGCGGCAGCCCACCGGTGGTGCCGCCGCCGGTCGAGGTCACGGTGACGATCGCGTTGACCTCGCGCCCGCCCTCCGGGAGGAACTCGTTCTGGTAGATGTCGACGGAGAACTGCGGCACGTTCGACTTGGAGAAGTTGGCCATCGGGTGCGCTCCTTGCGCTTGTTCAACCATCGGAAGAGAGCATCAGGGAGAGGTCACGCGGCCGGGAACGGCAGCACGGCGACGGTGATGTTGTCGTGGCCGCCGCCGTCGATGGCGACCCCGACCAGCGTGCGGGCGCAGTGCAGCGGCCGTGTACGGGCGTCCTCGGGCACCACGGAGGCCAGCTCCTCGGCGGACTCCGCGTAGTTCCACAGTCCGTCGGTGCACACCACCACCACACCCGGTTCGTCCGGTTCGAAGGAGGCGGTGTGCGGGTCCAGTTCCACGGCGTCCGCGCCGAGCCAGCCGGTGATGGCGTGGGCCCGCTCGTCCGCGTACGCCTCGGCCTGGGTCATCAGGCCCATGGACACCATGCGTTCGGCCCACGAGTCGTCCTCGGTCAGCCGGGAGGCGGGCGCGGAGCGGTCGTCGGGGATCCAGTAGGCGCGGCTGTCCCCGATCCAGCCGACGGTGAAGGTCTTGCCCGAGGTGATCGCGCTGACGCAGGTGCACGCGGGCGCGTTGTGATGGCGCCGGGCCTCCTCCTCGGGGGTCTCGGCCGCCAGGTCCGTCACCGCCTGGGCGGCCACGAGCAGCGCGTCGCGCATCGCCTCCTCGGGGCGGGCACCGAGGGCCAGGGACCGTACGAGGGAGGTGCTCGCGGTGCCCGCGGCCGCCTCCGAGGCGTCGTCGGGACGGTACGCGGAGGACACCCCGTCGCAGACCACGGCGACGACGACGGGCGTGCCGTCGGGCAGCGCGGTCGTCGCCAGCGCGAAGGCGTCCTCGTTGCGGTGATGCCGCAAGCCCCGGTCGGTCACGGCGGCCACGCCGTCGCACTCCTGCTCCTGGTGGTCGCGGGGCCGGGGCTGCGCGTGCCCGCAGTGCTCGCAGTAGCCGTCCGGGTCGACGTCGCCCATGCCGCAGGCGACGCACCGCGCCGAACTCGCGGACCGCACGTCTGCGGACGGTTCCAGCCGGGGGTCGGTGATCCGGGCCTGGGGCAGGTCGGCGGTGCCCAGGCCGAAGGCGAGGGTGTCGGTGTCCCTCCCCGGTGGGGCCAGCTCGTACGACTCCGGTTCACCGCTCGGCGGTTCGGGGGCGGTGGGGGCGGCGGCGGGGTCGGGCGGCGCGAGTTCGTACGCGTCCGGTTCCCGGGGCGCGGACAGGTCGGCGCCGCAGACGCCGCAGAACTTGTCGTCGGGTTCCAGAGGCTCGCTGCACTCCGGGCAAACGGTCTCGTGCGGCATGGCGGTTACACCCACGTCCGGGGGCGGAGGCGGTTGGCCCGCTCCACCAGCTCGATCCTTGTGCGGCCCTGGTCGGCGAGCCGGGCCAGTACCCGGTACGAGTGTTCCAGGCCGAAGCGCAGCCCCCGTTCGTCCAGGTCCCGGCCCAGGAGCCCGGGCGTGGCGGATCCGGTGGACGGGACCTCGGCCGCGCCCTGCTGCCCGGCCAGCACCCAGTCCAGCGCGCCGCCCAGCACCTCGGTGGACAACTGCTCGCGCAGCCGCGTGTCCAGGCCCAGCCGTTGCAGGTCCTCCACCTGCCGGGCCGCGGCCCGCAGGTCGTCCAGGAGCGGCTCCTGCGGGGCGCGTCCGCGCAGCCGGGCGCGCACGGCCGCCACCCGCGCGGCCGTGTAGTGGATCGAGGACTCGGGGACCGACTCCAGGGCGGTCACCGCCCCCGCCCGGTCACCCGCGGCGAGCCGGACGCGGGCCAGGCCGAAGGCCGCGCTCACGTAGCTCTGGTCCGTGGTCCACACGAGCCGGTAGTACTCGGCGGCGTTGTCCAGCTGGCCCAGCACCTCCGCGCAGACGCCCAGCGCCAGCTTGGGGGCGGGTTCGCCGGGGAAGGCGTCGTAGACCGCGTCGAAGGACAGCGCGGCGGTGCCGTCGTCGCGGGTGACGAGCGCGGCCAGGCCGCGGTGCCACACCACGCGCCAGTCCTCGGGATGTTCCTCCTGCAGCCTCCGCAACTCCTCGACGGCCGCGGGTGCGTCGTCGCTGTCGAGACGGGCACGCACCGTGCGCAGCCGCAGCTCCGGGGACTGCACCGGCGCCGCCCGCAGCGCGGCCACCAGTTCGGACGGCGCGGCCGCCGCGAGCCCGGCCAGGAAACCGGCGTTGGGGTCGGCGGGATCGACGTGCGGCACGGGCAGCGAGAGCGCCGCGGCCCGTACGTCCAGCGGCGAGACGGCGGGCCCGGCCGCCAGGGGCACCGGCCCCGTCCGCTGGGTGGGCACGGTGAAGGGGGCGCCCGGCACGGTCGCGCCGTACTCGCCGGGGCCGGGTGCCGACGACGGGGGCAGGGCGGGAGCGGCGGCGGTCGCGGCGGGCAGGGCCGGTACGGCGCCCCGCCGGCTGCCGTTCGCACCGTTCGCACCGCGGACGCCCAGGGTGGAGGCGTCCTCGGCCGGAGCCAGCAACACGGTGTCGACCACCCGCAGTTCCGGGCCGAACAAGGTGGACAGCGCGGGCCGCGGCTTGCCGGTGCCCAGCGCCACGACCTCGCGCAGCACGCCCAGCAGCTGCTCGCTCATCTCGTCCGCCGAGGCGAAACGGCGGCCCGGGTCGGGGTCGGTGGCGCGGACCAGCAGCCGGTAGAAGGACTCGTAGCGGGAGAGGACCTCGATGCCGTCCGGGTCCGGCAGGCTGTCCACGAACACGTTCGTGTAGCCCTGGAAGTCGAAGGTGAGCACGGCCAGCGTCCGCGCCACCGTGTACAGGTCCGAGGCGACGGACGGGCCGACCTCGGGCACCTCCGGCGCCTGGTAGCCGACCGTCCCGTAGATCGGGCTGTCCTGGTCGTCCATCCTGCGGACGGCGCCCATGTCGATGAGCTCCAGCCGGTCCTCGGTCTGGATGGCGTTGTCGACCTTGAAGTCGCAGTACAGCAGGTTGCGGCTGTGCAGGTGGCCGAGGGCGTCCAGCGCCTCGATGGCGTAGGCGATGGCCTGGTCGACGGGGAGCGGCTCGCGTCTGCCGTCGGCGCCCCGGCGTTCGTTGGCGATCTCCTTGAGGGACTTGCCGCCGACGTACTCCATGACGATGTAGCCGTCGAGGGTGCCGCCCCTCGGGTCGAGATGCTCCACGAAGTTGTAGATCCGCACGATGTTGGGGTGCTCGATCTCGGCGAGGAAGCGGCGCTCGGAGACCGCCGCGGCCAGCGCGTCCTCGTCGCCGGTGTCGAGCAGGCCCTTGAGCACCACCCAGCGGTCGCTGACCGCCCGGTCCACGGCCAGGTAGATCCAGCCCAGGCCGCCGTGCGCCAGGCAGCCCACCACCTCGTACTGCCCGTGCACCACGTCGCCCGCCCGCAGCTTGGGCGTGAACGAGTACCGCTGGCCGCACTTGGTGCAGAAGCCCTCGGTGCGCCCGGGACGGTCCCCGCGGCTGCGGCCGACCGGCGCCCCGCAGTCGCCCTTGCTGCAGAACCGCTTCCGCTCGGGGACCTGCGGGTCCTGCAGCACCGCGGCGGCCGGATCGGGCCGGGGGATGGGCGGTACGGTCACCAGGCCGGCGCCCAGCTTGCCCCGGGTCGGGCCGCTGGAGCCGGAGCGCGAACTGCGCACGGAGACGGAGGCGGCGCCGCTCGTGCTGCCGCTCAGCGAACGGGACAGCCGCCCGGACACCGAACGGCGAGAGGAGCGGGACGAGCCAGAGGTCCGCGACGAGCGCGAGGAGGCGCCGGAGCCCGGTCCGGTCCCGGCGGCCCGCGACGGCTGCGAGGGCTTCGACGAGCCCCCGCCCCCGCCGGCGGCCGGCGCCAGCCCGCAGGTGTCGCAGAACAGCTCACCGCCCCCGACGTCCTCGATCGTCCCGTCGCAGCCCGGACGCTGGCAGTTCATCGTGCATCCCCCCTGTGGTCGGCAGGTTCCGCCTGCCCCGGCACCACCGACTCGGCAACGGCCCGCTGATAGCGCAGCACCGCGTTCTCCGCGGCGCGAAGGTCGCACGGCGCGCTCCACAGCAGACGCCGCGCGTGGTCGTAGCGCTCCATCAGGAGCGGGTCCTCCGCCATTTTGTGACGGGCCACCTTCGCCCGGTACGCGTCGAGCCGGCCGCGCAGCTCGGCGCGGACGGCCAGCGGCGCGGTGACCGCGGTCAGCGACTCGCGGGCGCGCAGCAGTTCCTCGTCCGCGCGTCGTTCGAGGTCGTCCAGCAGCGGGGAGAGACGGTGCCACTGGCCGGTCCTGCGGAAGTCGACCGCGGCGGAGAGCTGATCGTGCAGCGCGACCGGCGCCCCGTTGACCGCGGGCACCTCCGAGGCCGCGATCTTGGCGAGCACCTCGACCCGGGCACTGCGCGCCTCGGTGAGGGTGCGGTCGGCGCGCGACAGGACGTCCCGCAGCCGCATCAGCCGGTGGTCGGCGTCGTCGCGGACGTGCAGCACGGCCTCCACCTCGCGCCGTATGTCCTCCAGGGACCGTCCGGCCCGGTCGTAGCGCGTGGTGTCGGGCCGGCCGCCGGACCAGAAGGCGAGCGGGTCGGAGACCACCTCGGCGCGCAGCGCCGCCAGCGAGTCCAGCATCCCCGCGAGGTCGTCGCCCGAGGGGTGGGTGCCGGGGCGCACGCCGACGGACTCGGCGAGCGAACGCACCCGCCCGGCCTCCGCGACCAGCAGGTCGATGCGCGCGGGCAGTGCCGACCACACCGCGTCTGCGGCGGACACCACGTCCATCACCCGCGCGTACCACTCGTTCATGCGCGCCAGCAGTTCCTCCAGGCTGATGCGCTCACTCAGCCGGGCCGGTCCCGTCAGGCCCCGCGCCGCCTCCGGCACGGCGCCGCCGGAGACGGTGACGCCGGAGCCGCGCAACAGCTCGGTCAGCTCCCGCAGTTCGCTCTGGGTGGGCCAGCGGCGGCGGCCGCGCAGCGCCCGGGCGGTGGTCAGGGCCTCCGTGTACGTGTCGAAGTGCGCCCACAACAGGGCGACGGCCTGCTCGGCCGCGGCCCAGCGCTCCTTGGTGGCACCGCTCAGCGCCGCGCCCTCGAGCAGCCTGCGGCCGGGGTGGTCCTGCAGCGCGAGCAGGGACGCCTCAATGGCGTCCCGCTCGTCACCGAGCCGTGCCAGGGCACGGTCGACGTCCTCACGGCTCATCGCCGGTCCGGATGGTCCCGCGACCGCCATCGCACCTTCCTTCCCTCCCGCTGGTCCCCGTGCTTGCCGTCAGTCCTTGTAGAGCGGTGCCGGCGGCCCCTCGATGCCGGGAAGGTCCGCCTCCAGCCAGGTACGGTACGCCTGCATCCAATGGCTGTCCGGGCCACCGGCGCGGTAGTCCTCCAGCACCTTGTTGACCCGGCGCACCAGGTCGGTGTCCTGCTCGTTCATGGCCACGCCGTAGTACTCGGTGGTGACGGGGGTGCCCACCAGCCGCACCGCCGGGTCCTGGGCGGCCTGGCCGGCGGCGAGCGCGTTGTCGGTGAAGACCGCGTCGGCCTCCCCGAGTTGCAGCATCACCAGGCAGTCCAGCTGGTTGGCGACGAGCAGGACGCGGGGCCGCAGCCGCTCCTTCTCCTTCTCCAGCTCCGCCTGGCCGGTGCTCCCCTGCGCGACGCAGATCCGTTTCCCCTTCACGGAGGAGTCGAATCCCTTGACGGTGGAACCCTGACGGGGGACCAGCAGTTGCTGCCCCGCCTCGAAGTAGGCGGTGGAGAAGGCGATGTGCTTCTCCTTGATCCGTTCGCACGTGATGCTCACGGTGCGCACCAGCAGGTCCACGTCACGGTTGTTGACGGCGTCGAAGCGCTTGGCGGTCGGCACGGTCTTGTAGAGGATGTCGTCCTCGCTGCCGAGGATGTCCTTGGCGATGGCCTTGGCCAGGTCGATGTCGAAGCCGACGATCTTCCGGGAGACCGGGTCGCGATAGCTCCAGCGGTAGCCGTTCTGGTCGACCCCGATGACCAGCTTGCCGCGCTTCCTGATCCGTTCGATCGCCGGGCCGCTCGCGGAGGACGGCCGCAGGCTCGCCTCCGGGTGGCCGCCGCAGCCGTCGTCGGCCGCCGCCTTGCCCGGCGCGGCGGCGGGGGCCCCGGTAGCCGCCGCCCGGGCCTTCGGCTGCTCCCGGTCCTCGCCGTCCTGCAGCGGCAGTACGGCGCCGGCGGCCGCGGCCGCGACCAGCGCGGCCGCCGAGACCACGGCCGCCCAGCCCCGCACGCGCCACCCACGTCCCTCGCGTCCCATCTGCGGCCTCCCCCCGTTCACCGGTACTCCGACAGCCTGCGCCCGATGCCCAGCGCCGCGCCCGCGGCGCCGAGCACCGCCAGCAGCGCCGCGCCCGGCACCAGCCCGTTCAGCGCGCCGCGCCCGTCGGCCGCGGCCCGTTCGAACTCCTGCTGCTCGTGGTCGACGGACTGCTTGAGACTGTTGTCGACCTCGTCGAAGCAGAAGCCCGTGTACTGCTCGGCCTGCCGGCCGTTCTCGTACCTGCCGCCGATCGTCTGGGCCACGGCGTCCAGGTAGCTGCCCGCGTCGTCCTTCTCGCGGGCTTGGCCGTGCAGTCCCCACCAGGCCTTGGCCGCCTTCATCGCCGACGTGATGCTCCCGCGGCCCTCGGAGTCGTCGGCGAGCCCCAGCGCCTGCGCCAGCAGGCCCGTCCGCCCGTCCGCGTTCGTGCCTGCCAGGCCCTGCAGTTGCTTGTCGTACGCCGCGCTGTACGCGTCCCCGCCGCCGCGGGCGACAAGGGTCAGGTTCTCGTTGCCGCGGGCCTGCAGGGTCTGGATCCGGGCCTCGTTGAGGACCTGCAGCGACCGCGCACCGTGGGCGTAGGAGTCGTCGAGCCGGGCGCGGGCCACGCCGTGCCCGGCCACCAGCCACAGCAGCACCACGACGGTGGCAACCGTCCCGGCCAGCATGCCCGGGCTGAACACCCGGTGCGTGCGCCGGAACGAGCGGCGCTGTGCCCACAGCAGCCCGCCCAGTGCGAGGACGCCGAGCGCCCAGGCGGCCCAGGGCAGCGCCTTGGCGTCCGCGTAGTCCTCGCCCAGCCGCGCGGTCTCGATCGTCCACAGCTGCTTGGCGTCCGGGAGCAGCTGCTCGTTCATCATCTTGTTGGCGCGCCGCAGGTACGCCCCGCCGACCGGGAAGCCCTGGCGGTTGTTGGCCCGGGCGCGCTCGACCAGTCCGGTGTACTCCGACAGCCGCTGGCTGAGCCGTTCCAGCCGGGCGCGCGCATCGGCAGAGCCCTCGGAACTGGCCGCCGCGTCGGCGATGTTCCGCGCCGCGACCCGGATGTCCCGCGCGTACCGCTCGCGGTCCTGCTCGGGGTCGTCGCCGCCGGCGAGGAAGCCACCGGCGGCGGTGGCGTCCGCGTCGGCGAGCGAGCGGTAGATGTCCGCGGCGCGGGCGCTCAGCGGCTCGCTGTGGTGGATCACGTCGTCGGCCGCGGCCGAGCGCTCGGTGATCTGCCATGCCGTCACCGCGCCGAACGCGACGACCAGTACGACCAGCAGCGCTCCGATGATCCGCAGCCGGCCCGGTTCCGTCGTGGCCGCGCCGCGCCACGCGCGCAGTTGCTCCACCCATGCCCGCGGCCGCCTGCCGCCGGGCGCGGGCGTGTCCGCCCGCACGGTCGGCAACTCCGTTTCCATCGGCGTCCGTGTCACCTGCCGGCCCTCCCCCCGACCCGTTCGCCCGCGCGTACGCGCGACGAGCCCATGACCAGCAGTATGGCCGTCGTCACCGGCATCCACCCAGGGATTGCGTGGATCTTGCCGTCCGCACAGCCCGTCTGCCGCCCGTCGGGTCCCCCGCGCGCCGCCCCCCTCGCAGCTCACCACGCACCGGGGAGTGTGTTCGGTTCCCCCGGCGCGCGCCGGTCAGGACACGGAGCCCACCGCCTCGTAGTGCGCCCGCAGCCGCGCGTGCGCCTCGGCTGCCGCGCCGGTGCGGTCCAGGCCCAGCAGGGCGGCGCCCAGCACCGGCGGGGAGGTGACCACCTTCGGCACGGCCTTGGGCGCCGCGGCGGCCAGCAGGGCGGTCACGGAGTCCATCAGCAGGGGGTGGCGGGCGGCCAGGACACCGCCGCCGAGGACGACGTCGGTCTCCTCGCCGAGCAGGCCGAGGCGGCGCAGCGCCACCGTGGCCATGACCACGATCTCCTCGGCCTGCCGTTCGACGATGGCCCGGGCGACGGGATCGCCCGCTTCCGCGGTCTTGAAGAGCACAGGGGTCAATTCGTGCTTTCGGGAGAAATCAATGTGTCCCAGGTGCAGTGCTTCGATCAGCGCGTACATCGAGGTCAGTCCGAAGTGCGCGGGCAGCGCGGCGGCGAGCGCGGTGGGGCCGCCGCGCCCGTCCTCGGCGCGCGCGGCCCACCACAGCGCCTCGTCGGCCAGGCCCGCCCCGCCGCCCCAGTCGCCGGACAGCTGGCCGATGGCCGGGAAACGGGCCGTGCGGCCGTCCGGGAGCATGCCCGCGCAGTTGATGCCCGCGCCGCACACCACCGCGACCCCGCGCGGCCCGTCGACGCCCGCGCGCAGGAGGGCGAAGGTGTCGTTGGCGACACGGGTGGCCTCGCCCCAGCCCCGGGCGTGGACGGCGAGTTCGAGCTGCTGCTCCTCGACGGGCAGGTCGGCGTTGGCCAGGCACGCGGAGACGTGCCGCACGAGCGGTTCCCCGGGCCGCGGGGAGAGGCCGGCGGCGTCGGCGGCCCGCTCGACTATGCGGGCGATCACCTCGACCGCCGCCTCGGTGCCGGCGACCTGCGGCTGGAACCCGCCGCCGCGGGCGGTGCCGAGCACCGTCCCGTCGGCGGCGACGAGGGCCACGTCGGTCTTGCTGTTGCCCGCGTCGACGGCCAGCACGCCGTCGGCGACAAGAGGGTTCAGGCCCACGCGAGGTGCTCCCGGTCGTGCGCGATCAGACGGTCGGTCAGGGCCTCGGCGTACTCGTACTGGCCGACGAGGGGGTGCGACAGCAGGGCCTTGAAGACCCGGTCGCGGCCGCCGTGCACGGCGGCGGTCAGCGCCAGGTCCTCGTAGGCGGTGACGTTCGCGACCAGGCCGCCGAACAGCGGGTCCAGGGGCGGGACGGGCAGCGGGTGCGTCCCGTTCGCGTCCACGGTGGCCGGGACCTCGACGACGGCGTCGTCCGGGAGGAACGGGAGGGTGCCG
Source organism: Actinacidiphila sp. bgisy160 (assembly GCF_965342435.1). GTDB lineage: Bacteria > Actinomycetota > Actinomycetes > Streptomycetales > Streptomycetaceae > Actinacidiphila. The sequence continues at coordinate 241,468 of NZ_CBDRCM010000003.1, forward strand.
TTGTTGAGGGTGTTGACGACCTGGACGTCGCCGGTGTCCCGCAGGAGGGAGGAGGCGAGCGCCACGGCGGCCTCGGAGTAGTAGGCCCCGCCGCGCCGGGCCAGCAGCTCCGGCTTCTCGTCGAGGGTCTCGTCCCCGTACATCTCCAGCAGTTCCGCCTCGATGGCGGCCACCTCGGCGGCCCGGGAGGACTTGGTGCGCATCTCCCGCACGACCTCGTCGTGGGCGTAGTAGTAGCGCAGGTAGTACGAGGGCACCACGCCCAGCCGGTCCAGCACCGCCCGGGGCAGGTGGAGGTCGCCGGCGACGGTGTCGCCGTGCTCGGCGAGCAGCTTCGGCAGGACGTCCTCGCCGTCGGGGCCGCCGATCCGTACGCCGCGTTCCCAGGTGAGGTGGTTGAGGCCCACGTGGTCCAGGTGGACCCGCTCGGGGGTCACGCCGAGCAGCCCGGCGAACTTCCGCTGGAAGCCGATGGCGACGTTGCACAGCCCGACGGCCTTGTGGCCGGCCTGCAGCAGGGCCCGGGTGACGATGCCGACCGGGTTGGTGAAGTCGATGATCCAGGCATCGGGGGCGGCCCGGCGGACCCTCTCGGCGATGTCGAGCACCACCGGCACCGTGCGCAGCGCCTTGGCCAGCCCGCCCGCGCCGGTGGTCTCCTGGCCGACGCAGCCGCACTCCAGCGGCCAGGCCTCGTCCCGCGCCCGGGCGGCCTGGCCGCCGACACGCAGCTGCAGCAGGATCGCGTCGGCCCCGGCCACGCCCGCGTCCAGGTCCGAGGTGGTGGTCACGGTGCCGGGGTGGCCCTGCCGGGCGAAGATCCGCCGGGCGAGCCCGCCGACCAGCCGCAGCCGGTCCTCGGCCGGGTCCACCAGGACCAGCTCCTCGACCGGCAGGGTCTCCCGCAGCCGGGCGAAACCGTCGATGAGTTCCGGGGTGTACGTGGACCCGCCGCCCACGACCGCCAGCTTCATCCTTTGACTCCCGTCAACGTCACGCCTTCGATGAAGGCCTTTTGCGCGAAGAAGAAGACGACGATCACGGGTGTCATGACCAGCACCGTGGCGGCCATCGTCAGGTTCCAGTTGGTGTGGTGGGCGCCCTTGAAGGACTCCAGGCCGTAGCTCAGGGTCCAGGCCGCCGGGTTCTCGCTCGCGTAGATCTGCGGGCCGAAGTAGTCGTTCCAGCAGTAGAAGAACTGGAACAGCGCCACGGCGGCGATGGCCGGTTTCGCCATCGGCAGCACCACGTTCAGCATCGTGCGCAGTTCGCCGCAGCCGTCGACCCTGGCCGCGTCCGTGTACTCCTTGGGGATGGTCAGCAGGAACTGCCGGAGCAGGAAGATGCTGAACGCGTCACCGAAGGCCATCGGGATGATCAGCGGCCACAGCGTGCCCGACAGGTGCAGCTGCTTCGCCCAGAACAGGTACATGGGCACGATGACGACCTGCGGGGGCAGCATCATCGTCGAGACCACGAGCATCATCGACAGGTTGCGGCCGCGGAAGCGGAACTTGGCCAGCGCGTAGGCGACCGGCGTGCTGGAGACGACGGTCAGCACGGTGCCGAGGCCCGCGTACAGCAGGGTGTTGCGCCACCAGGTGAGGAACCCGGGGGTGTCCCAGACGGTGCCGAAGTTGCCCCACTCCCAGGTCCTCGGCCACAGGTCGCGGGTGAGGGCCTGGGTGTCGCTCATCACCGCGGTGAGGAGGACGAAGACGAACGGCAGGACGAAGAAGAGCGCGGCGGCGATGCCGAGGGCGTGCACCGCGATCCAGTTGAGCGCCGCCTTGCGGGACGCTGTGCGCCGCGCACCGGACGGGGTTCCGGTGGCGGGCGCCGTGGCGGATGGGGTGAGGGTGGCGTGGGTGGTCATGGGCGTCAGTCCTCCGCCGTCAGGAAGCCGCTGCGGCGGCGCATGAGGAGCGCGGTGAAGGCCATGGCGAGCGCGAAGAGCACGAGCGCGATCACACAGGCCGAGCCGGTGTCGAAGCGCTGGAAGCCGAGGTTGTAGACCAGTTGCGGCAGGGTCAGGGTGGACTTCTCCGGGTAGCCGGGCTCGAACTGCTGGCCCGAGCCGCCGATGATGCCGCTGGCGACCTTCCCGGCGACCAGGGGCTGTGTGTAGTACTGCATCGTCTGGATGACCCCGGTCACGACGGCGAACATCACGACGGGTGAGATGTTCGGCAGCGTGACGTAGCGGAACCTCGCCCAGGGCCCCGCGCCGTCCAGCTCGGCGGCCTCGTACTGCTCCTTGGGCACGTCGAGCAGCGCGGCCATGAAGATGACCATGAGGTCGCCGATGCCCCACAGCGCGAGCAGCGTGAGGGCGGGCTTGGACCACGCCGGGTCGTTGAACCAGCCGGGCGTCGGCAGGCCGGCCTTGCCCAGCAGGTGGTTGACCGGTCCCGTGCCGGGGTTGAGCAGGAAGGCGAAGGCCATCGTCGCGGCCACCGGCGGGGCCAGATAGGGGAGGTAGAAGGCGGTGCGGAACAGCCCGGCACCCGACTTGATCCTCGTGATCAGCAGTCCGATCCCCAGGCCGAACACGACCCGCAGGCTGACCATGACCACGACCAGCCACAGCGTGTTGCGCAGCGCCGGCCAGAAGAACGGGTAGTCGTCGAAGACGTACGACCAGTTCCTGAGGCCGTTCCACGTCGGGGCGGTGAAGCCGTCGTACTTCATGAACGAGAAGTAGACGGTCGAGACCAGCGGGTAGGCGAAGAAGACGCTGAAGCCGACCAGCCAGGGCGACATGAAGGCGAGGGTGCGAAGCGCCTCACGACGGCGCTTCGCCCTCAGCATCGGGTGGACGGCGCTCATCAACGGGCCTGCGCGATGTCCTTGTCGACCTGCTCGTCGACGCCCTTGAGGCCCGCGGCCAGGTCGCTCTGCTTGCCGGCCTCGTAGGCGTAGCCGAAGTCCTGCAGGGTCAGCTGGTAGGTGCCGCCGTTGACGCTGGCGGGGGTGGTGGTGCTGTCCGGGTTCTGCGCGATCTCCACGAAGGTGCGGAAGAGCGGATCGGCGTCCAGCTTCGGGGACCCCAGCGCGGCGAGCGTGGAGGGCACGTTGTGGATGGCGTTGGAGAAGCTCACCACCGCGTCGGTGTCGGTGGCCATGTACTTCACCAGCTCCCAGGCCGCGTTCTTCTTGGCGCTGGTGTTGGCGACGCCGATGATCGTGCCCGACAGGTAGCCCTTGCCATAGGTGTCGGCCTGGTCGTCCGGCACGGGGAAGGGGGCGACGCCGATCTCGAACTTCGTGCCGGCCTCCTCGGCCATTCCGGCCCGCCACTCGCCGTCGATGGCCATGGCGACCTGGCCGGTGTGGAAGGGGTTCTTGGCGCCCCACTCGTCACCGAAGGACGACCGGTACTTCTCCAGCTTCTTGAAGCCGCCGAGCGCCTTCACCATGTCCTGCTGCCAGGTGAACATGGCGGCGACCCCGGGGTCCTTGGCGATGTTCGACCTGCCGTCGGCGTCGAAGTACTTCGCGCCCCACTGCGCGGCCAGGTGCGTGGTGGTGGACTCGTAGCCGTGGAAGTTCGGCATGAAGCCGAGCTGGGAGTAGGAGTCGCCCTGGGCCTTGGTGAGCTTGACCGCGTCGGCCTTGAACTCCGAGAGCGTCTTCGGCGGAGCGGCGATCCCGGCGGCCTTGAAGGCGTCCTTGTTGTAGTAGAGGCCGTAGGCGTCGCCGAGCAGCGGCAGCGTGCAGCGCTTCCCCTCGAACTGGGTGTACTCCAGCATCGGCTTGGGGAAGGTGGCGGCCGGGTCGATGCCTGCCTTCTTCAGAAACGGGTCCAGGTCGGCGAAGGCGCCCGACGAGCAGAACTTGCCGACGTTGTCGGTGGTGAAGGAGGAGACGACGTCCGGGGCATTGGGGCCGCCGGCCCGCAGCGCCTGGTTGATCTTGTCGTCGGTGATGTTGCCCTGCACCTTGACGTGGATGTTGGGGTGGGCCTTCTCGAACGCCTTGACGTTGGCGTCGATCGCCTTCACCTCGCTGGGCGCGGACCAGCCGTGCCAGAAGGTGATGGTCACGTCCTTGGTGGGGTCGTCGCCTGCGGTGTTGTTGCCGGAGCCCGTGCACGCGCTCGTCAGCAGGGTTATCGCGGCGGCGGCTGCGACGGCGGCCGCGGCCGTCTTGGTGGAACCGGACACTTCGCTTCCTCCAGGGGACTTCGGGCGGTTCGAGGGTGTGCGAGACCGGCGGAGGGACCCGCGGGGGGCCGTCCACTGCGTGTGCGGGTGGGTGGATGGGCTGTCGCGGTCAGCGTGAGGTGTCGAACACCTCGTCGCGGGTGGTGGCGAGGGCGCTCTGCAGCGCCCCGGACAGGACGGGGTCGTTCGGTACGCCGCCGAGCACCAGCCGGGGCCGGGGGACGGCGAGTTCGGCCAGTTCGGACTGGACCAGGGAGCGCAGCGGCTCACCGCCCGCGGCGATCACCCCGCCGGACAGGACGATCAGCCCGGGGTCGAGGACGGTCACCAGCGAGGCCAGCCCGATGGCGAGCCCGGTGGCGAAGCGCCGAAGCAGCTCCGCGTGCGCGTCCTCACCGGTACCCGCCGCCGCGGCGAGCAGCGCCGAGGCGCTATCGGCCTGCGTGCCCCGCGGTACGGAGAGTCCCAGTTCCCGCGCGGTGCGCAGTACCGCGTTGCAGCCGGCCAGTTCCTGGAAGCCGCCGGCGTTGGCCTTGGCGACGTGCCGGACCAGGGGGGTCCCCGGCACCGGCATGAAGCCGACCTCGCCGGCGCCCCCGGTCCAGCCGCGGTGCAGCCGGCCGCCGATCACGATGGCCGCGCCGATGCCCTCCTCGTTCCACAGCAGGACGAAGTCGTCGTGGTCCCGGGCCGCGCCGAGCCGCTGCTCGGCCACGGCGGCGAGATTTACGTCGTTGTCGTACTCCAGGGGGACGGGCAGGGCGGCGGCCAGCTCGTCCAGGAGAGCGGGGGAGTGCCAGCCGGGGAGGTGGCTGGCGTAGCGCAGCCGGCCGGTGCTGGGGTCGAAGGCGCCGGGAGTGCCGACGACGATCCTGTGCAGGTCGGTGCGGTGCAGCCCGGCCGCCTTGATCGCGCCGTCGACGGCCTGGACGACCTGTTCGACGGCGCCGCCCTGGCCGCGCCGGGCGCGGCCGGGGGTGGCGAGCTCGAACACGCCGGCCACCCGGCCGGTGATGTCGGCGACGGCGGCGCGTATGCGCTCGGTCGTCACATCGAGGCCGGCGACGTGCGCGGCCGCGGGGTTGACCGCGTACAGCTGTGCGTTGGGCCCCGGGCGCCCGGCGGTCGTCCCGGTGGCGAGGACCAGCCCGGCCGCTTCGAGACGGGCGAGCAGCTGGGAGGCGGTGGGCTTCGACAGGCCGGTGAGCTTGCCGATCCGGGTGCGGGAGAGCGGGCCGTGCTCGATGAGCAGGTCGAGCGCGGCGCGGTCGTTCATCGCCCGTAGTACGCGCGGTGTGCCGGGGGTGCCCGGGCTTCCGGTGGTACCGGCCACGGTCTCGTCCTCCCTCGTCGTGACGGACACGCGCCGCAGGCTACGGCACGAGGCTGGTGGGCTGGGCGGGGTCAGGGAGGCGGCTGTGCCCTGGCGGTAGTTAGGAAACTTTCCTGTTGGTGAAAGGCAAGGTAGGCGCCCGCAGCCGGAGCGTCAAGGGCGGTTCGCGAGGTCGACTCCAAAGCGTTACCGGCCGTGTCGTGGCACGGAAAAGGGGCGCCGGGCGGTGCCCGGCGCCCCTGTTGGGCGGCTGTCGCTACTTGACCGCGCCCGGCTGGGACGACGCCGGCGCGGGGGCCGGCGGCTGCGCGGCCAGCGCCTGCGGGGAGGCGGGGTCGGCGAGCGCGGACGGCGGGGCGACGGCGGCCGAGGGGTCGGCCGGCCCCTCCTCCACCGCCTGCGGGGTGCCGCCGACGATCGCGATCCCGGACGCGTCGAAGGCCCGCTTGATCCGCCAGCGCAGTTCCCGCGCGACCGCCGCCGCCTTGCCCGGCATGGTCTTGGCCTGCGTCTGGATCAGCACCGAGTCCGAGGTCACCGACTCCAGGCCCAGCACCTCGACCGGCTCCCAGAGCACCTCGTCCCACGGCTGGTCCTTGGCCATCGCGGCGGCGGTCTCCTCGATCACCGTGCGGGCCCGGTCCAGGTCCTCCCCGTAGCCGACCTGGACGTCCACCACGGCCGTCGCCCAGCCCTGGCTGAGGTTGCCGATCCGCTTGACCTCGCCGTTGCGGATGTACCAGATCTCGCCGTTGTCGCCGCGCAGCTTGGTCACCCGCAGCCCGACCTCGACCACGGTGCCGCTGGCGACGCCCGCGTCGATGACGTCCCCGACGCCGTACTGGTCCTCCAGGATCATGAAGACGCCGGAAAGGAAGTCGGTCACCAGGTTCCGCGCGCCGAAGCCGATCGCGACACCGGCCACCCCCGCGCTGGCCAGCAGCGGAGCCAGGTTGATCTGCAACACGGACAGCACGGTGAGCGCCGCCGTCCCCATGATCACGAACGAGGCCACGCTGCGCAGCACCGAGCCGATCGCCTCGCTGCGCTGCCGCCGCCGCTCGGCGTTGACCAGCAGCCCGCCCAGCGCGCTCGTCGCGGCGACCTCGGCGCCGCGGTTCATGCGCTCGATGAACTTGGTGATCATGCGGCGGACCACCGACCGCAGCACCAGCGCGATCACCAGGATCAGCAGGATGCGCAGCCCTGCGGAGAGCCAGTCCGCCCAGTTCCGGCTGATGTAGTCGGCGGCGTCGGTCGCGCTCTTCTGGGCGTCGTCGATCGTCGCGACGGTGGACGGCGATGGGGACACGGGCGGAAACCTCCGGGTTGGGCAGGCTTCCCACACTAACGGGGGAGGCGATGTGTCCCGTTGTGCTGTTCGAGCGCGAGGTGCGGTGATTCAGGGCATGTAGAAGGGGTGTGGTTGAAAACACCCTCGCTCCGTTACCCGGTCATGGTGGCGCCGCGACCGGGCTTCCGGAGAGACTGTGGGCAGATCGTCCCGGCGCGAGCCACGCGCCGCCGGCGTAAAAGGAGGCACCCGTGCCGCATGTCCTGGTCCTCAACGCGTCGTACGAGCCGCTCGGCGTCGTACCGCTCCGCCGCGCGCTCATCCTCGTGCTGAACAAGAAGGCCGTGTGCCTCGAGGAATCCGGCGCCTATATGCACAGCGCGACCTGTACTGTCCCCGCTCCGAGTGTCGTGAAGCTCACCAAATTCGTCCGAGTCCCCTTTCGCGGCCCCGTGCCTCTGACCCGGCGGGCCCTGTTCGCCCGGGACGGCGGCCGGTGCGCGTACTGCGGAGGCGTCGCAACCAGCGTCGACCACGTGATCCCGCGCAGCCGCGGAGGCCAGCACACGTGGGACAACGTGGTCGCTGCCTGCCGCCGGTGCAACCATCTCAAGGCCGACCGCCATGTCGCCGAACTCGGCTGGCGGATGCGCCACCAGCCCGCCCCGCCGTCGGGCCTCGCCTGGCGGATCATCGGGACCGGGCATAGGGACCCGCGCTGGCTGCCATACCTGCAGGCATTCGGCGCGGAGGACGCCATGGCCCGGATCGACGGCATATCCGCCTGAGACCGGGCCTTCGTGTTGTCCTGAACCGTCCCCTACCGGGCTCAGGGCCCCGGACCGCACCCCCGTGCCGGTCCGGGGCCCCTCCGCGCACCCTCCGCGCCGCTACTCGTGGCGCAACTGCGCCGGGTGCACGGTGCGGCGCAGCAGCGGCAGGCCGGCTGCGGTCGCCAGCAGGGATGCGGCCAGCAGGCCGCCCGTGAGCAGCGCCGGCTCCAGCAGCGGCAGGGGGCGGCCCTGACCGTGGAGCACGACGGGCGCGACGAGCGCCAGGCCGCAGCCGGCGCCCAGGAGCAGGGCCGGGACGAGGGGCAGCGCGGTCTCCAGCAAGGTGGCGCGCCACAGCACCTTCCGGGGCGTGCCCGCCGCGGCCAGGGCGGCCAGGGCCCGGCGGCGGGTCATGAGTGACTCCACGACGCCCACGGCCAGCCCGCTGACGGTGACCGAGACGCCGATCAGCAGCGCGAGCCCGGCCAGGTCGTAGCCGCCGACGTAGAAGGAGACGTCACCGCCGGCATAGTCCGGGCCGTTCCGGAACATCTCGACCGTCACCCGTCGCATGACCACCCAGCCGACGCCCACCAGTGAGGCGAGCATCACCACCGTGTGGGCGCGGGCCGACGCCCACGGGTCGGCCCGCAGCCGCTCCCCCGCGATCAGCAGGGCCGGGCGGCCGGAGCGGGCGGCCAGCCGTCCGGTGAACAGCGCCAGCCCGGCGCTGGTGTACACCAGTCCGACGGCGCACAGGGCGAGGATCGCCACCACGATCGGCACGATCGGCACGTGCCTCAGGCGCACGGTCAGCCCCAGCAGCACGAGCCCGATGCCCGCGATCAGCGCCACGGGGCCCAGCAGCCACATGCCCGGGCCGGTGCGGGTCCGTCGTGGCCGGCGTGCGGCCGGGCCCAGCGGATCGACGGCCGCCCGTCGCAGCGTGAACCACGCCTCCGCGGTGGCCAGCAGCGGCAGGCCCGGCACCACGAGGATCGCCGCAGGCCACGGAACGGGTACGTCGGTCGGCCAGGTCAGGAGCCGGAACGCCCCGCCGTCCGCGGCCATGGCCGGTGCGCCGGCGTCAAGGACCGCGCGCAGCGTCAGGAAACCGGCCAGTCCGGCCAGGGAGCCGAGCCCGCACGCGGCGCCCGTCTCCAGCGCGGAGATCCGCCGCACCTGGCTCGGGGTCGCCCCGGCCAGGCGGAGCGCGGCGAGCCGCCGCTCGCGCCGAAGCGCGCCGATCCGCGTGCACTGCCCCACGAAAGCCAGTACCGGCACGAGGAGCAGCAGGAGTGCGGCGACCACGCCCGGTCGCAGGCCGGCCTCGTTCAGCAGGTCGTTGGTGTACCGGTGCTCCCCGCCCCCGAACCGGGTGTTGATCACAGCGACGACGACGGCCGCCAGCGCGAAGCCCGTGCCGAGGGCCGCGCCGAGCGCGGTGAGCGCCAGACGCCACCACTGGCTGCGCGGGGAGCCCCGCAGCAGTGCCCACGCCAGCAGGGCATCCCCCCGCAGCCCCCTCACCGGGTCACCTCGGCGACGGGCTCGTCCTCTCCCTCGACGACACCGTCCCGCACCGTCGCCTCGCGGTCCGCGTACGCCGCGACCTGGGCGTCGTGCGTGATCAGGAGCACCGCGGTACCGGACTCGCGGGCCGCGTGGACCAGGGCGGTCATGACCTGCTCGCCGGCGAGGGAGTCCAGCGCCCCGGTGGGCTCGTCGGCGAAGACCGCCTTCGGGCCGGTGACCAGCGCGCGGGCCAGGGCGACGCGCTGCGCCTGCCCGCCCGACATCTCACCCGGGCGCAGGGCGGCCTGACCGCGCACCCCGAAACGCTCCAGCCAGGTGCCCGCGCTCTCGTGGGCGGCGGCGCGGGAGTTCCCGGCCAGCAGCAGTGGCAGGGCCACGTTGTCCAGGGCCGTCAGTTCGCCGACCAACTGGCCGAACTGGAAGACCACGCCGAAGTCGGTGCGCCGCAGCATGGACCGGCGTGCCTCCCCGGCCTGGTCGAGCCGCTCCCCGCCGGCGTCGCCGCCCATGTAGCGGACTTCGCCCTCGTCCGGCCGGACGATGCCCGACATGCAGTGCAGCAGCGTGGACTTGCCGCTGCCGCTCGGCCCGGTGACGGCCAGGATCTCCCCGGGCAGCAGGCGCAGCGAGGCGCCGCGCAGGGCGTTGGTGGTGCCGTACCGCTTGACGAGGCCGCGGGCCTCGATCAGGGGTGTGGTCATGCTGAGGTGACCTCCTCGGCCAGGGCGCCGAGGCGCTGCGCGGCGTTGTCCATCCAGCGCAGGTCGGCGTCGAGATGGGTGAGGGCGTAGTCGGCGGAGAGCACGGCCGACAGCGGGGCGCCGGACGCGGCCTTCGCGGCGGTGAGTTCGCGCATCCGGGCGAGGTGAGCGGCGCGCTGGAGGCGCAGGAAGGCCGCCGGGTCGCCGAAGCCGGAGGCGATGAGCGCCGTGACCTTGGCGAAGATCTCGTTGGCCGCGCTGACCGGGGCGGGCGGTACGGGCTCGCCGAGCCAGGTCCGCAGTGCCAGCCGGCCCTGTTCGGTGAGCCGGTAGGTCGTGCGCTCCGGGCCGCCGTCGCTCTCGGTGGCGTCGACCTCGGCGAGGCCGTCGCGCACCAGGCGCTGCAGGCTCGTGTAGACCTGCCCGTACGCGAGGGGGCGTGCCTGGGGGAAGCGCTCGTCGTGCCGCCGCTTGAGGTCGTAGCCGTGGCCGGGCCCGGCGGCGAGCAGGCCCAGCAGGACGTTGCCGGTACTCATGCGACGCCCTCCTTCTATTCACTCGATACATGTACTGAGTGAATAGTGGCAGACGCGCGCTCACTCGGCAACGGTCACCGGAGAACGGCCGGTTGAGGAGGGTGATGGACGGTGCTGAGGTGACGGCGTAGGCCCGCATCGAGTACAGCGGGCAGCCGTACGTCGTGCCGCGTTCCAGTCCCTGCACACGGATGCGGCGCGTGTCCGACGGGGCGTCCAGCCGGACGGACTCCGTGCCGCGGCGGCCGCCGGAGACCACCGCAGCGCGGTGTGCAGGCTCTGGCCGTCCGCCGAGGTCAGGACCGTGTAGCGGGAGGCGTACGCGTCCTGCCGGCGCAGCACCACCCGGCCGACCCCGGCGGCCCGTGGCAGCTCGGCCTGCACCCAGGCGTTGTCCCGGACGGGGGAGGACCAGCGGATATCCCGGGGTCGCCGTCGGTCAGCGCCGAGGCCGGGAAGTCCGCCGTCTCGTCACCGGAGGAAGTGGCCCGGGCGCCCGCGGCGAGGCCGGGGCCGCCGGTGCGCGGACAGGCGTGCACGGTGACGGTCTGCCGCACGGCGCGGCCCTCGGCGCGGAACGCCGGCGGCACCTCGTACAAGCCGGGCACGCCGTCCGCGGGCAGGGACAGCCGCACCGGGACCCACCCCGCCGTCGACGGCGGCGACGAGCGCTGCCGTGTGCGTCGCGGCGACTCCCCCCTGCCCGGAGTCATGGCCCGACGGACCGTCACCCGCACGGAGGGCGTGTCAACGTGTGGATGCGCTCCTTCCGCCCCGTGCCCGCGGCCTGTACCGCCGGTAGCCGGCGGCGCCCGGGGACACGACCGGCCGGTCGAGGGAAAACCCCCGGCCGTCCCGCCCCTCCCGCGTGCGAGGATGGCCGAAAACCCGACGAAGGAGACGGACACGTGCCCGGCACGAACCTCACACGCGAGGAGGCGCGGCAGCGAGCCCGCCTGCTCACCGTGGACGCGTACGACATCGAGCTCGACCTGAGCGGGGCCCAGGAGGGCGGCACCTTCCGGTCGGTGACCACGGTGCGCTTCGGCTCCGCCGAGGCGGGTGCCTCGACCTTCATCGACCTGGTCGCCCCCACGGTCCACGAGGTGGTGCTCAACGGCACCGCGCTGGACCCGGCCGAGGTCTTCGCCGACAGCCGCATCGCCCTGCCGTCGCTGCGGGCCGGCGCCAACGAGCTGCGGGTCGTCGCGGACGCGGCGTACACCAACACCGGCGAGGGCCTGCACCGCTTCGTCGACCCGGTCGACAAGCAGGCGTACCTCTACACCCAGTTCGAGGTCCCGGACGCCCGCCGGGTCTTCACCTGCTTCGAGCAGCCCGACCTCAAGGCGACCTTCACCTTCACCGTGAAGGCCCCGGCCGGGTGGACGGTCGTCTCCAACTCCCCGACCCCGGAGCCGGCCGGCAATGTGTGGAGCTTCGCGCCCACCCCGCGCATCTCCACGTACATCACCGCGCTGATCGCCGGCCCGTACCACGCCGTGCACAGCACCTGGGAGGGCGAGGGCGGCCGCAGTGTGCCGCTGGGCCTGTACTGCCGTCCGTCGCTGACGGAGTTCCTCGACGCCGACGCGATCTTCGAGGTCACCCGGCAGGGCTTCGACTGGTTCGAGGAGAAGTTCGACTTCCCGTACCCCTTTGCGAAGTACGACCAGCTCTTCGTGCCGGAGTTCAACGCCGGCGCCATGGAGAACGCGGGCGCGGTCACCATCCGCGACCAGTACGTCTTCCGCTCCAAGGTGACCGACGCCGCCTACGAGGTGCGCGCCGAGACGATCCTCCACGAGCTGGCCCACATGTGGTTCGGCGACCTGGTCACCATGGAGTGGTGGAACGACCTCTGGCTGAACGAGTCGTTCGCCACCTACACCTCCATCGCCTGTCAGGCGTACGCGCCCGGCAGCCGGTGGCCGCACTCCTGGACGACCTTCGCCAACTCCATGAAGACCTGGGCGTACCGGCAGGACCAGCTGCCGTCCACCCACCCGATCATGGCGGAGATCAACGACCTCCAGGACGTCCAGGTCAACTTCGACGGCATCACCTATGCCAAGGGCGCCTCGGTGCTCAAGCAGCTGGTGGCCTACGTCGGCATGGACGAGTTCTTCACCGGCGTGCAGGCGTACTTCAAGCGCCACGCCTGGAAGAACACCCGCCTGACGGACCTGCTGTCCGCGCTGGAGGAGACCTCCGGCCGCGACCTGAAGACCTGGTCGAGGAAGTGGCTGGAGACCGCCGGCATCAACATCCTCCGCCCGGAGATCGAGACCGCCGCCGACGGCACCATCACCTCCTTCGCCGTGCGCCAGGAGGCCCCGGCGCTGCCGCCCGGCGCCAAGGGCGAGTCGATCCTGCGGCCGCACCGCATCGCGGTCGGCGCGTACGAGCTCCAGGACGGCAAGCTGGTGCGCGTCCAGCGCGTCGAGCTGGACGTCGACGGCGAGCTGACGCCGGTGCCCGAGCTCACCGGCGTCAAGCGCCCGGCGGTCGTGCTGCTCAACGACGACGACCTGTCGTACGCCAAGGTGCGGCTCGACGAGGCCTCGCTGGCCACCGTCCGCGAGCACCTCGGCGACTTCACCGAGTCGCTGCCGCGCGCCCTGGTGTGGGCGGCGGCGTGGGACATGACCCGCGACGGCGAACTCGCCACCCGCGACTACCTGGAGCTGGTGCTCTCCGGCATCGGCAAGGAGTCCGACATCGGCGTCGTGCAGTCCCTGCACCGCCAGGTGAAGACGGCGCTGGAGCTCTACGCCGCGGAGGACTGGCGCGAGACCGGTCTCGCCCGGTGGACCGAGGCGGCACTGGAGCACCTGCGCGCGGCCGCCCCCGGCAGCGACCACCAGCTCGCCTGGGCACGGGCGTTCGCCGCCACGGCCCGCACCAAGGAGCAGCTCGACCTGCTCGCCGGGCTGCTCGGCGGCACGGAGACGATCGAGGGTCTGGCCGTCGACACCGAGTTGCGCTGGGCCTTCCTGCAGCGGCTGGCCGCGACCGGCCGCGCCGACGAGGAAGCCATCGCGGCGGAGCTCGGCCGGGACGCCACGGCGGCCGGTGAGCGGCACGCGGCCACCGCGCGCGCCGCCCGTCCGACGGCCGAGGCGAAGGCCGAGGCGTGGGCCTCGGTCGTCGAGGCGGAGAAGCTCACCAACGCCGTCCAGGAGGCGGTCATCGCGGGCTTCTCCGAGCCCGACCAGCGCGAGCTGCTGGCGCCCTACACGCAGCGGTACTTCGCGGCGGTCTCGGACGTTTTCGCCTCCCGCAGCCACGAGATGGCCCAGCAGATCATCGTCGGCCTCTACCCGGCGCTCCAGGTCTCCCAGGAGACCCTGGACGCCACCGACGCCTGGCTGGCGGCGGCCGATCCGGCACCCGCGCTGCGGCGCATGGTGACGGAGTGCCGTGCCGGGGTCGACCGCGCCCTGAAGGCCCGGGCCGCGGACGCGGCGGCCGGCTGACCCACCCGGAGCGCGAGGCCCCCCGCGGCACACCGCCGCGGGGGGCCTCGCGTCTTCCGCGCTTTCCGCAGCGGCCGGTGCGCTGCCGCGCGATGCCGCTCGTTCCCCACGCCGTCTTCACCTCGGTTCACGCCGTTGGGGGAAGGCCCGCGCGCCCTCGCGGACACCGGCCGGCGACGGCGCGGATGCCTGACGGCGGGGTGCGGCGGAACGGCCCGGGCCGCCGGAACGCTCTCGCGGCCGCCACCCCCGGCACAAGGGGTCGGCCGCCGTTCCCCGGCACATGGTGCCGGGGAACGCCTGAGGCCGGGCCGCGGTGCTCCGCGGCCCGGTCAGCGACGTGGGAAAGGGATCAGCCCTGGGTCTTGCGGGACTTGTCGGTCACGATGACCAGGCCCGCGATGACCAGGAACAGGACGATCGGGAGGGCGAGGTACAGGCCCAGCGTCTGGAGCACGCTCAGGCCGGGACCCGGGTCCGCACCGTCGTCCTGGGCGTTCGCGAACGCGGGGGACGACATCAGCAGCATCAGCGCCGTACCAGCCGTCACGGCACCGGCGCGCAGGGCGTTCTTGTTGAGCTTGTCCACGGTCTCAAAGTAGCGAACGCTTCCGCGGCCCGCGCGTCCGGGGTGGTGTTACGGCCCGCCGGGTGCCGCCATCGCGGTCCGCACCTCGTGCGCCAGCGCGTGCAGCCGCGGTGAGGCCGTCAGCTGCTCCAGGGTGAGCGGCCGTCCTTCCGCGTCCGCGACCGGCAGCCGCCAGTTGGGGTACTGGTCCCAGGTGCCCGGCAGGTTCTGCGGGCGGCGGTCGCCGACCCCGTCCGGCAGCCACACCCCGACCATCCGGGCCGGCGTGCGCGCCAGGAAGCGGTGGACAGCCTTGACGACCGCCTCCTCGTCCCGGGCGCCCTCCGGCAGCAGCCCCAGTCGGCCGAGCAGCGCCAGCCACTCCGCGACCTCCCGCGCGTCCTCGGCCTGCTCCGCCTCCAGCGGCCGGGTCAGCAGCCCCAGCCGGTGCCGCAGCCCGACGTGCTCCCCGGTCAGCCGGGCCGCCGTCGTCGGCAGGTCGTGGGTGGTCACCGTCGCCAGCGCGTCCGCCCGCCAGGCCGCGGGCGGCAGCGGCCGGGCGTGCGCGGATCCGTGCGCCGCCTCCCAGTCCCGCTCGAACCAGAGCACCGACGTGCCGAGGATGCCTCGGTCGGCCAGCTCCTCGCGGACGCCCGGCTCGACCGTGCCGAGGTCCTCCCCTATGACCACGGCACCGGCGCGCTGCGCCTCCAGGGCGAGCACGCCGAGTATCGCCACGGCGTCGTAACGGACGTACGCGCCCCGCGTCGGCGGCTCGCCCTCGGGCACCCACCACAGGCGGAACAGCCCCATCACGTGGTCGATGCGCAGGCCCCCCGCGTGCCGCAGCACGTTGCGCAGCAGGTCGCGGTAGGGCGCGTACCCCGTGGCGGCCAGGGCGTCCGGGCGCCACGGCGGCAGGCCCCAGTCCTGGCCGTGGGCGTTGAAGGCGTCCGGCGGCGCCCCGACCGACATCCCGTGGGCGAGCGCGTCCTGCAGCGCCCAGGCGTCGGAACCGGAGGGGTGCACCCCGACCGCGAGGTCGTGGACGATGCCGACCGCCATCCCCGCGTCCCGCGCCGAACGCTGCGCCGCGGCCAGCTGGGCGTCCGTCAGCCAGGCCAGCCAGCAGTGGAAGTCGACCTGGTCCAGGCGTTCGCCGCGGAGCCGCGCGACCTGCCCCGAGCGCGGGTCGCGCAGTCCCGCCGGCCAGCCGCGCCAGTCCGGGCCGTGCAGCTCGGCCAGCATCGACCAGGTGGCGTGGTCGTCCAGCGCCTGCCCCTGGTCCGCGAGGAAGTCGCAGTACGCGGCCCGCCGTCCCGGCGACAGCGGCACCTTGCGGACCAGCGCGAGCGCCTCGCGCTTCAGCTCCCACACCGCGTCACGGTCGATCAGGGCGTCCTTGAGCAGCACCGAGTCGCGCAGCACGGCCGCCTTGCGCAGCAGGTCCACCGCCCGCTCGCGGTCGTCGGTGCCGAGGTAGGCGTACTCCGGGATCTCCTCCACCCGCAGGTACACCGGGTCGGGGAAGCGCCGTGAGGACGGACGGTACGGCGACGGGTCGGTGGGACGCCCGGGCACGGCCACATGCAGCGGGTTGACCTGAAGGAAGCCCGCGTGCAGCGCCCGGCCCGACCACGCCGCGAGGTCCGCGAGGTCGCCGAGGTCGCCCATGCCCCAGGACCGCGAGGACAGCACGGAGTACAGCTGCGCCATGAAGCCGAGGACCCGCTCCGGGGGGCCGGGCAGCCGTTCCGGCGCCACGGTGAGCTGCGCCTGCGCGGTGCGCCCGTCGGGGGCCTGCGCGCGCAGCACGTGCCGCCCCACGGGCAGCGGCACCTCGCCGTCCCAGGTGGCCTCGGTGCCGTCCTCCGTGGTCAGCCGCAGCACGGTGCCCTCGGGCAGCCGGTGCCCGAGCGGACGCCCGGCCCGCGTCACCACGCTGCGGGGGAGCAGCCGGCGCCCGGCACGGTGGTCGTGCTCCGCCAGCGCGCCGCGCACTGCCGCCGGGGTCGAGGCGTCGACGCCCAGCGCGGCCAGCACCGCCACGACCGTCCCGTCGGGCACGCGCACCTCGCGGTCCGGCGACGGGCGGTAGGTGACGTCCACGCCGTGCAGCGCGGCAAGTCTGTCCCGGTCGGCGCCTTCGGTCATGGGATGCCCTCCTGGTGCCGTCATCGCGGGTGCGCGTTCTCCGGACAGCCTCAGCCATACCCACTGCGTGGCGACGCAGTCGCATTCCGTGCACCCGCTCCCACCCACGAGTGGCGGCACCCGGCGGCCGCCTCCCACGGGGTCGCGTCGCGAGGCCGGCCTCCGGGGCGGTGTGGTGACAGGCCGCCCTTCAGCCGGTGATCAGACGCTGTGTCCGCCGGCTACGAAGCCACTCCTCAGGCAGCTCCGCCTCGTAAGCCGCCTTCTGTGCGGGACGGCAGGAGGGCTGGCTCACAGCTCCCGGTCCGAGGCGCAGAGCGGCCACGGACTCGGTGAGCCCTGATCTCTCCAGCTGGCCCAGCACGTCCTCGAAGGTCTGCGGCGGACGGCGCCGAGAGGTAGCAATCTCCTGGACGCAGGCGTGAACAACGCGATCACCCAGTCCTATGAGATCCATTACGAAACCGTCGGCACTCACTTCGCCCACCGGGGCGCTGCGGCACCCGGCGGCCACCGGGTGCGGCAGCCACCTCAGGCGGGGGGTCCGTCCGCGGACCCCGGTGGGTCGAACGCGCGGGCCGTGCGGGGCTGCCAGGGGGACGCGGCCTCCAGTTGGGCGGCGAGCGCGAGCAGGGGGCCCTCCTCGCCGTGCCGGGCGCCCAGCATCATGCCGACGGGGAGCCCCGCCGGAGACCACTCCAGGGGCAGCGACACCGCGGGCAGCCCGGCGATGTTCCACGGCGCGGTGAACGGCGTGAACGCCAGTTGCGCCGCGAAGTCGGCCGCCGGGTCGGCGTCGTCGCGCAGGGCGCCCACCGGGGCGGGGAGCTGTGCCAGCGTCGGGGTGAGCACCGCGTCGTACGGCTCGGCGGCCTCGGCCAGTTTGCGGCCCACGCCCTGCATCACCCCCAGCGTGCGGGCGTAGTCGAGGCCGCCCACGTCCCGCCCCTGGTCGCGCAGCCAGCGGGTGAGCGGCAGCAGCTCCCGCTCCCGCTCCGGTGCCACGGGAGTCAGCGCGGCCAGCACGGCCCACACCGGGGTGAACGCGTCGCGGTCGCCCGGGGCGAGCGGCTGCGGCACGTCCACGACCTCGTGCCCCAGCCCGGCCAGCAGCGCCGAGGTGCGCTCGTAGGCCGCCAGGACCTGCGGGTCGACCTCCACCCCCGCGACGTCCGGCACCGCCCAGCGGGCGATCCGCAGCCGGCGCGGTTCGTGCTCGCACCACCGCAGGAACGACCGCTCCGGGGGCGGCAGCCGGAAGGGGTCGCCGGGCGCGGGCACCGCCAGCACGTCGAGCAGCGCCGCGGTGTCCCGGACCGTGCGCGCGATGGGCCCGCCCACGGCCAGTCCGCTCGCGTCGCCCCACGGCGCGGGGCTGACCCGGCCCCGGCTCGGCTTCAGCCCGACGACCCCGCAGCAGGCGGCCGGGATGCGGATCGAGCCGCCCCCGTCGCTGCCGTGCGCCGCCGCCGCCAGCCCGGCCGCCACGGCCGCGGCCGCGCCGCCGCTGCTGCCGCCGGCGCCACGCGCGAGGTCGTACGGGCTGCGGGCCGGCGGCCCCACGGCGCCCTCGGTGTAGGCGGGCAGCCCGAACTCCGGGGTGCTGGTCTTCCCGGTCAGGACGGTCCCCGCGTCCCGCAGCAGCCGGACGAGGTACGCGTCCCGGTCGGCGACCCGGTCGGCGAAGACCGCCGACCCGGAGGTGAAACGCACCCCGGCCACCGGCGTCAGGTCCTTCACCGGCACCGGCACGCCGAGCAGCGGCGGGAGCCGCCCGCCCTCCGTGAGCACGCGTTCGGCGTGCCGCGCGTCCTCCAGGGCGCGTTCGGGCGTGACGGTCAGATAGGCCCCGAGGGCCGGGTCGAGCCGCTCGATCCGGTCGAGGTAGTGGGCCGTCAGCTCCACGGGCGACAGTTCGCCCGTCCGGACGGCCGCGGCCTGTTCCAGCATCGTCAGTTCATGAGGGGCGGACACCCCGCCAGGTTAGGGCCAGGGGCGGGACCGGAGGAGGGGTGAACGTTTTCCGCCGCTGCCGCGTCATAGGAGAAATCGCGGAAGGGGGAGGGGCGTGGCGCTGCTGAGACGGAGGTCCCGGCCGGGGGACGGGGACGACCCCCTCGCGCCGGAGCACCTCGATCGCGTAAGGGCCGTCCTGGCGCTCGGCGGGGTGCCGGCGGGGGATCTGCAGGACGGGGTGCAGCAGGTGCGGCTGAAGCTGCTGGAGCGCCGGGCGGGCGGCCGCGAGCCGCTGCGGGACCCGGGCGCGTGGGCGGCCGTCGCCGCCTCCAACGTGGCGATGGACTGGCACCGCTCGCGACGCCGTCAGGAGCGGCTCGGCGAGCGCCTCGCGGCCCTGACGCCCCGGGACGGGGCCCGGCACGGCGGGGGAGAGGCGCATGTGCTGGCCCTGGCGATCGCCGACGGGCTGCAGGAACTGCCGCCGCGGCAACGCCAGGTGCTGACGTTGCGCTTCTACGCCGACCTGCCCGTGGCGGAGATCGCCTCGGCGCTCGGCGTCCCGGAGGGCACGGTGAAGAGCCGGCTGCACGCAGCCGTGCGCGCGCTGCGCGGCCGGCTGCACACCAGGGAGGTGGTGTGACGATGAGCGGGAACGAGTACGAGGCCCACGGGGCGGACGAGGCGCTGTCGGCCGCCCTCGCGGACGTGCCGCCGGACGGCGCCGCGGACACCGGGGAGGAATACGCCGCCGCGTGCGCCGACGTGGCCCTGCTACGCACCCAGGTGCGGCTGATCGGCGACGCCCTCGCCGCACAGCCCGCCCCGCCCGTGGAGGGCCGCCCCCGCGGACGCAGGGCGCTGGCGCTGTGCCTGGCCGCCGTCGTGGCGGGCGTGGCGGCGGTCGCCGGGGTCGTCCTGGCCCGGAACGCCGCCCTGGGCGACGGTTCGGCGGCGAGCGAGGCGAAGCTCTCGCGGGAGGGCATCGTCGCCTGCGCGAGCGACATCGCCGAGGGCACCGTGCGAGAGGTGACGCCCACCGGCGAGCCGGGGGACCTGCGGGTGGTGATGGACGTCGACCGCCGCATCAAGCCGGCCGGCGGCGCCCCCCGGCTGACGTTCACGATCCACGTCGACGACGACCACGACGATGTTGCCCCGCCCCCGGAACCCGGGTCGCGCGTCCTGGTGATGGTCTCCGCCCTCCCCGGCGAGCGGGTGGACCTGTACGAGGGCGCCGCGGACATCGCCCCCGCCCGCGCCTGGATGGAGAAGGCACTCACGGCCTCCCGGGGCCTGCCGTGCGAGAGCGACACCTCATGAGGGGAGCGAAGGACGTGGGACGAAGGGTGGGAGACCGGACGGGACCGGCCCTCGCCGTGGCGGCGCTGCTCGTGCTCTCCGCGCTCGCCGGCTGCGGGGCCGGCACCGGCGAGGCCGACGTCGAATCGGTCCGCATGACCGACGCGGAGGTGCTGGCCTGCACCGAACTCGTCGCCGAGGGAACGGTGCTGCGGGTGACGCCCGGGGCGGAGCCGGACCGGGTGTCGGTGCGGATGGCGGTGGACCGCTACCTCAAGGGCGAGCGAGGGGACCGCCTGCTGACCTTCCCCGTCGACCGGGACGAGGCCGGGGAGCCCGAGGTGGCCGTGGGGAGCCGCCTGCTCGTCAGCGTCATGCTGCGGCCCCGGGGCTACACCTTCGTCCACCAGGGCGAGGACATCGCCCGTACGCGGCAGTGGGTGGACCGGGCGCTGCCTCGTTCGCGCACACTGCGCTGCGGGGAGCAGGAGTACGAGTGGCGGCAGAGCTGAGGGGGGGGGGGGGGGGAGGGGGGGGGGCCAC